>JAXLQT010000084.1:0-5084 GCA_046331505.1 Acidobacteriota bacterium | reverse complement strand
CGCGTTCGCCGACTGTCCACTGCGTGGAGCGAAGTACCCCTCCGCGCCTGCGACTTCGCCCGCGTGCTCGCAGCCGCCCGATTCCGACCTGTCGATCCGGTTCCGTAGGTGGGACCCTGGATCTTGTCGCAGAGAAACCGGACGATCCCTTCGTGGGCATCGTAGGATGCGATGCAGGTGAAGGTCCCGATGGGCATGTGCTTCGGTTCGGGTCCGAGCCCCGAGCCGACCGGCCTATCGCGCGGCAGGATCGAGTGGGTAGACGCGCCGGGCGCCGAGGGCCGACGGGTCGTGTCGAGAAGCGTGAAGGCGGGCACGTCGGGAGGAACCTTCGAGATCCGCGAGCTGAAGGACGCGAAATGAGCGGAAGTCTGGAAAGGACGTGGGCCGCGGTGGACGCCTACGTCATGGAGCAGATGCTAGAGTCAGACGACGCGCTCTCCGCAGCTCTGGCCGACAGCGTGGCGGCGGGGTTGCCGGCGATCAGCGTCTCCGCGGCCCAGGGGAAACTGCTCCACGTCCTGGCGCGATCGATCGGGGCCCGCCGCATCCTCGAGATCGGCACGCTCGGCGGGTACAGCGGGATCTGGATGGCGCGCGCACTGCCGCCGGACGGGCGCTTGGTGACCCTGGAGGTCGACGCCGCTCACGCGGAGGTCGCGCGGCGCAACTTCGCTCGAGCTCGCGTGGGATCCCGCGTGGATCTGCGCCTCGGCGGTGCGCTCGACGTGCTGCCGAAGCTCCGGGAGGAAGGGGCAGGGCCATTCGACCTCGTGTTCATCGACGCGGACAAGACCGAGTACACCGAGTACCTCGACGCATGCCTCCCACTGTGCCGCCCTGGAAGCCTCATCATAGCGGACAACGTCGTCCGTGAAGGCGCCGTGGCGACTTCCGACTCTGACGACCCTCGCGTCCAGGGAATCCGGAGATTCCTGTCGGCCGCCGCCGCCGACCCAAGGGTCACCGGCACGGTCCTGCAGACGGTGGGGGCGAAGGGCTACGACGGCTTCGCCCTGTTGGTGGTGCGCGGCTCGTAGAGGTCGGTCCGCTCGCTGCTCTCGATCGGGATCATCCTCTCGCTCACGCGGGCTCCATGCACTGCGGGGTCGATCGCCCGACATGTGGAATGATCCCTCGATGGCGGGCTTTGACGCGCCCGCGAGGCGGCAAATGGGCGAGCTCTTCGGAGGGATGGGCGAGTTGGCCGACGACTTCCTCGCCAGTCTGAGTCGGCCCGCGACGCAGGCGAAGATCATCGGAGGGACCTCCTCCCGGCCGCCGTGGCCTGCTTCTACTATGCGCGGCTCTTAGACCGGGACCGCGAGGTTCCGGACGACGCCGACGGCGAAGCGTGACCGCGCCAGTCGAACGGTGATGGCCGCGAAGGAGGGGCCGAAGGGACTGTCGAGAAGCGTGACGGAGGCGGAACGCTCTTCGTCACGAGGAGCGGGAACTCCTTGAAGAAGGTGCCTCACTCGCCGGCCGGCGTCAGACCCCACGCCGCGCAGCGGGCCGCCACGTAGTCCTCGCCTTTCCGCCCGCCGGGAAGCCCGCTGTCCCGGCCCTGGAAGTCGTCGAAGGCGATGAGAAGGAGGGCGCCCCACGCACGCTCGCCATCGAAAGCCCGCACCGGTGATGCGAGAGCGGCCACCACGGCCACCACGAAAGTCAGGCGCGAGGGTAGCTGCGCGAGTCCAGGTATCACGAGGCCGCTCGTCCCGTCCGTATGACTGCCCCCGGGAAGGGGCATGATACGCGATGCAGGGAGTACGTGGCGCTCGCCGGACCTCCCGGACCGCCCGGACCGGCGACAGGCCGCGGTGCTGGATTCGCCGATGGCGGCGGTCGTTGGCTTGACCCGTCTCCCCCGCCGCCGGCTCCGTCGTGCTCGCCCCGCTCGAATCCCAGGAGTTCCTCTCATGCCAAGCGCCGCTTCCGGAAGAGCAACCTCCCTCGTGTCCCTCGCGGGATGCTTGCTCGTGACGATCCTGGCGACGACCGCGCACGCGGCGCCGCCGCTGTTCGATACCTGGCGCGGCTATCCCACGGGCACGGCCGCGGACGGACGCTACCCGTGGGCAGCCGCCCTCGGCGATCTGGACCACGACGGGGCGGCGGACGTGGTCACTGCGCAGGGGATCTTCGCGAGCACCGTGACCGTCCTCCGGAATCAGGGGGACGGCTCCTACGGGGCGCCGGCCCGCTATGCAACACCGCTGCCTTCGCTGGACGTCGCGGTCGGTGACTTCAACGGCGACGGGTGGCTCGACGTCGTCGCGTCGAACACCGGAGCGAACTACGAGGGCTCCTCCGTGTCGCTGTTCCTCAACCAGGGGACCGGCACGCTCAGCCCCCGTCGGGTCTTCTCGGTGGGCGCGGGGAGCTTCGTGGGCCCGGTGGGTCTGGCGGTCGACGACTTCGACGGAGACGGGCGCCTCGACGTGGTGGTCGCGCGATACGGACTGAACGGGAACGGAAGCACGGTCGCTCTCCTGCGCGGTGACGGCGCCGGCAATCTTGCCGCGCCGGCGATCTACGCGGCCGCCGGCGGCCCCTACAAGGTCGCGGCCGGAGACATGAACGGCGACGGTCGGCCCGACGTGGTGGTGGCGAACCTCAACCAGAAAGTCACCGTCCTCCTCAACAACGGAGCGGGCGGCTTCGCGCCTGCGATCTCTTACAACGTGCTGCCTCTGGCCGGCGGCGACTTCTTCCCGGCGGTCGAGCTGGCCGACGTCGATCACGACGGCGACCTCGACGTGTTCTACTCGAGCACGCGCACGTGGATCGACTCCGACACCGGCGTGATCGCTCTCTTCCACAACGCGGGGAACGGCGCTCTGACGGGACCGCAGACGATCCCGATGCTCTGGTTCACGGCGGGCCCGGCCGACCTGGCCGCGGCGGACCTGAACGGCGACGGGTGGGTGGACGTCCTCGGCGCTCACTACGACGGGCGCGCCGGAGACGGATGGGAAGTGGCGATGAACGACGGGGCCGGCGGCTTCCTGCCGGCCACGCGCTACCCCGGCGGCCAGACCACCGTGGCGGCCCTCGCCGGGGACGTCGACGGCGACCACGTCCCGGACGTGCTGTCCGTGGACAACTACTCGCTGGAAGTCACCGTGCATCACAACCCGGGCAACGGCGTGTTCGCGACCGCGCCGACCTATCCGGTCGAAGCGGTCTCCATCGACCAAGACGCGGCGGACATCGACGGAGACGGCGACCTCGACCTCCTCGTTTCCGGGGGGATCACGACCGGGATCCAACCGAGTGTCCTGAAGAACAACGGCGACGGGACGTTCGCGCCCCGCGTCGTCTACAGCTACCCCGGCGGCCTGGCCTACGGTCGGCTGCGCGATCTGAACGGCGACGGGAGGCCGGATCTGTTGCTGGCCACCGCGTCGCCGCCCTACAACTTCGTGACCGCCATGAATCTGGGCGGCGGGACCTTCGGCCCCTACACCACCTGGCAGATCCACAACTGCGGGTCGGGGGGGATCGAGGCGGTCGACCTCGACGGCGACCACGATCTCGACGTGTGCTACCTCGAGAACGAGGCGTGCATCAGCGATCCCACGTCGGGCAAGCGGTTGTACGTCAGCCTCAACCAGGGCAACGGCACCTTCGGTCAGCCCACGATCTACGCCGTGGAAGTGGGCCCGTATTCGCTGCGCGTGGGCGATCTGAACCACGATGGGCACCCGGATCTCGCGATCGCCCACTGGGGAGCGTACGGCAGCAACTTCATCGTCGGCGTGCTTCTGGGCGTGGGCAACGGGACGCTCCAGCCGGCGGTCTTCTACCCCGTCGGTCAGGGGTCGCGGGACCTCGTGATCGCCGACCTGAACGGGGACGGCAATCCCGACATCGCGACGGGGAACACGGGGCTGGGGGACACGGGCGTGGAGACGATGTCGGTCCTGTTCGGACGCGGCGACGGCACCTTCCAGGATGCGATCACGTACGACGGGTCTTACTCGCCCGATCTGTTGGGCTCGTCGGGCATCGCCGCCGGCGATCCCGACTTCGACGGCGACGTCGACCTGATGGTGAGCAACTACGGGTCCAGCGACTTCTGCTTCTACCAGAACCAGGGCAACGGCACCTTCGCTCCGCCGATCCGCTACGGGCTCAACAAGGGCGCCTTCGCGCCCGTCTACGCCGACTTCACCGGAGATGGGATTGCGGACGTCGCCGCAGTCGTCGGCTTGCCCCCGAGCGGCGATGCCGCGGCTGTGACCGTCGTCCGGGGCCTGGGCAGTCCGCTGACGGCGGTGATCGACGCGCCGTCCCTCGCGGGGAGCCCGCTCCTGGGTCCGCCGCAGCCGAACCCGCTGCGCGGCCGCACGGAGCTCTCGTACGTGGTTCCCGCGGACGGCCCGGTCCGCCTGGGGGTCTACGACGTGGCGGGCCGCCTCGTGCGCATGCTAGTGGACGGCACTGCTCGGCGCGGCGCGGAGCGGGCAGCGTGGGACGGACGTGACTCGACCGGGCGTCTCGTGAGCGCAGGTGTGTACTTCGCCCGCTATGAGACCGCCGGGGTCGTGTCGAGCCGAAAGATCGCCATGGTACGATAGGCCGCGCCGTCGGGTCATCGAATCCGCCGCGGCGAACGGACTCGGGGGTGAAGAGCTGGACGAAGGCCGCGTGGACGGCACGCCGGAAAGCCTCGGTGAGGACGGCGGGATCGTGGAAGAGGAGCGGCACGAAGGTACCGTCTTCCCGGTAAGCGCGGTCGGTGACGAGGAGGTGGAGGTGAGGGTGCCGGTTCAGCAAGGTGCCGAAGGTCTGGATGCAAGCGACGACGCCGGGACGGCGGCCGGCTCTCGGAGGGAAGCGCGCAGGAACTCGCGGAGGGTGACGCAGGCGACGCGGCTGAGGAGCCCGAGGAGGCGACGGTCGAAGTAGGGGCGGAGCCTCTTGGGCAGGGTGAACAGGTACTGGCGGTGAGGGACGTCGTCGAGGATCTCCTTCTCGAGCCAGCGCCGGCAGTGCACGCGGACGAAGCCGCTCTCGAGGAGGCCGCAGTCGAGGAAGCGCTGGACGACCTTCGCCACCCCGCCGTGGAGGCGCCC
>JAXLQT010000083.1:0-1503 GCA_046331505.1 Acidobacteriota bacterium | reverse complement strand
CGGCGACCATGACGGCAGCTCTCAGGAGTCGGACCAAGCGACCGAGGATAGCGCGGCTCGGAGCGTCTTCTTCGCCGCTGAGGTGAGGGCGAGCGCCGGCAGCCGCTCGAACGGCAACCAGTCCCCCGGTCCGGAGCGCCGCCTTTCGCACCGGAACACGTGGCGTGTGATTCGCCGCGCCATGATGCTGTGGCGCACGACGAGCTCCGGGCGCCGGAGCGAGGCGACGGACGCCCAGCCACCCAGCGGCCAACCCTCGGGCAGCGTGCGCCGGAGCTTCGCGAGGGCGGCCGGAAGCGTCGCGGCTTCCGCGACCGGTAGATCCCACAACCCCTCGAGGTGGCGCGACGTCCCTTGCCGGAGCAGCACGTGCCCGCGATCGACCCAGAGGAGCGCGGCGGCATGGCGCGTCACGGACAGTGGTCGTGCCGGAGCGCGGCCGAAGAGGCGCCACGCTCGCCGGCCGCGGCACGCGAAGGAGACGGGACAGGTCGAGCACCGGGGCTCGACCGGAAGGCAGACGGTCGCGCCGAGGTCCATGAGGGCCTGCGTCAGATCCGAGGGCGGGCCGATCGCGTACAGCGGGCCGAGCGCCACCTCGGCGCGGGCGTCGACCGGCTTCTCTCGGGGCGAGATGGCGAAGAACCGTGCCGCGACGCGCCTCAGGTTCGCGTCGATCGGTGGCGACGGCGCGTCGAAGGCGATCGCCGCCACCGCGGCGGACATGTAGGGCCCGAAGCCGGGCAGCGCGCGCAGATCCTCGATGCGCGCGGGCAGGCGCCCGCCATGGTCGCGCACGATCGCCTCCGCAGCCGCCTTGAGGTGACGCGCCCTCCGGTAGTAACCGAGCCCCGCCCAGGACGCGAGGACGTCGTCCATGCTGGCGGCGTGGAGCGCCGCCACGTCGGGGAACCGCGCGACGAAGCGCTCGTAGTACGGGATCACCGCCTTGACCGTCGTCTGCTGGAGCATCGCCTCGCTGACCCACACGCGGTAGGGATCGCGATCGCGGCGCCACGGGAGATCGCGGCCGGAGGCTCGGTACCACGAGAGGAGGCGCGCGGCGATGGGCGTAAGATCCCGCGTGTAACCCATCGTCAAAGGAGTCGGCGCATGAAGCTCTCGGGCAAGACGGTCGCGATGCTGGCGGAGAACCTATACCAGGAGATGGAGGTCTGGTACCCCATCTACCGCATGCGCGAGGAAGGCGCGAAGGTGATCGTGGTCGGCACGGGAAGCGCCGCGAGCTACACGAGCAAGCACGGCTACCCTGTCAAGGTCGACAAGCCGGCCGACGACGTCAACCCGCGCGAGCTCGATGCCCTGATCGTCCCCGGCGGCTACGCCCCCGACATCCTTCGCCGATACCCGGCGGTCCTCTCCCTCGTGAAGGCGGTCTTCGACGCCGGGAAGCCCGTCGCGGCGATCTGCCACGGTGGCTGGGTGCTCGCGAGCGCGAACGTGCTGCGCGGGCGGAAGGCGACGTCGTTCTTCGCGATCCGG
>JAXLQT010000082.1:0-1545 GCA_046331505.1 Acidobacteriota bacterium | reverse complement strand
GCGCGCGACCGGCGCGCGGCGCTGGTCGAGCTGGCTCGCTGCAGTCGAGGCCACGTCCTCTGCTCCTACTACGGAGGCGACGTGCGGCTATGGAAGATCCACCGCAAGACGCTGGAGGCACTGCGGCTGAAGAAGCCGCGCGTGGCCGTCGTCGATCCCGAGACGTTCGCGCGGGACGCCGCGGATGCCGGTCTCCGCGTCGCGCGCGCATGGGACGTTCTTCCCGTCCTGCATGCGCACCGGATCGTCCTGCTCGAACGCACCCGTTGAACCGCGGCGAGCGCCTGTGCGGTCTGTGCGGTGGGCTTACAAGCCGAAGGCACCGGCGAGGAACGCCCCGCCGAGCGCGACCATCAGCGCCCCCGAAGTCAGGAGCGCGCCGACGACGACCTTCTTCTTCGCCGGATCGGGAACGCGCGGCGCCACCACGAAGAACCCGAGGATCGGGTCCAGAACGCCCACGCCGATGAGGATCATCCCGACGAGCTGGTTCTGCGGCATGGAGAGAGGGCCTCCTCCCATGACATACGCCGACGGGCGGTCCCGGGTTCTGGGCTCATTCGGGAAACGACTCCGGATCCTGAACGGCGCGACGGTGCAGCTCGTCGTCGATGTTGCGCCCCGTGATGACGAGCACGACCGGACCCGGAGCCAGATCGAGCTGAGGCAACGCGGCGAGTGGCGCCGCCGCGGCTCCCTCGACACGGATGCCGCAGGCGTCCATGCCCCCGATCGCCCGCGCCATCGCGCGCTCCGAAACGAACAGGATCTCGTGGACGACGCTCCGGAGGAGATCCACCGCCGAGGGGATCGCGACCCGCACGGCGAGGCCGTCGGCGAAGGTGGCCATGCCGCCGTATGCTACCGCGCGGCCGGCGAGGTGGGAGAGCCCCATCACCGGCGCCTCCTTCGCCACGACGCCGATGCAGCGCGGGTGCCGCGTGGCTCGCGCCAGAGCCCGTCCGATCCCGCCGAGGAGCGCTCCGTTTCCCACCGGACAGATCACCGCCGCAGGCGGGGCGGGACACTGGGCGAGGACCTCTGCGCCGATGGCCTCGTAACCGGCGATCTGAGGCTCGCTCTCGCCGTCCTCGAAGAACGGCAGAGCGAGGTCGCGCGCGGCGGACCGGGCGAGGTCCTTGGCTTCGTCGAGATCGGCCCCGAGCTCGCGGAGCTCGGCGCCGTGCTCGCGGATGCGAGCCGTCTTCGTCGCGCTCGCGCCACGCGGGACGTAGACGATCGCGTGCATGCCGAGCCGCCGTGCCGCCCAGGCCGTCGCCGCTCCGTGGTTTCCGGTCGACGCCGTGACGACCGACGACGCTCCGCCCGCGCGATAGGCCTCGAGCGCCCGAGTCGCGCCGCGCCACTTGAATGCTCCCAGCTCGTGGACGTCCTCCCGCTTGAGGAAGACGTCGCGCCCGCCCGCGATCGACGCCGGCGCCGGCAAGAGCGGTGTCGCCGCCTCACTCCCCGATGACGTCGTCCACCTCGGCACGGTAGCGTTCCGGGTCCGCGCGCATCTCGTCGCGCGTGACGATCGCGCCG
>JAXLQT010000081.1:0-1573 GCA_046331505.1 Acidobacteriota bacterium | reverse complement strand
GGCCTGCTGGCCGCCCACCGGGTAGTAGTTGTACGACTGGGCGACGCCGGCGATCGCAGGGTAGAAGCGCCCCTCGTGGCTCTCCCCCACCATCTCCTGGATCACGACCGCCATCTTCTCCTCCTCCACGGAGTGCGGCGTGCCCGCGAAGTAGCTGCGAGCGTCCCGCGAGTAGGTCGAGGCGTAGACCGCCGCGATCGCGCGGCAGAGCTCCCGGAATCGGTCGCGCGCGTCGGGCAGGGCGTTGGGGAGCATGACGGTCGCGTAGATCCCCGCGAAGGGCTGGAACCGCGAATCCTCGAGCAGGCTCGAGGAGCGCACCGCCACCGGTCCGGCGAGGTCCTTGAACGCGACCTCGAGATCGCGCGCCAGCCGGTCGTCGAGCCTGCCGGCGAGGAACGCCTCGGTGATCGCGCGGTCGTCCATCGTGGCAAGGCGATCGAGCGCGAGGCCGTTGTCCCCGAGGAAGCGGTCGAACAGATCGGTGCCGAGGACGATCGTCTTGGGGATCCGGATCGGCAGTTCGGGGAAGCGCCCCTCGAGGGACTGGCGCGCCGCCACCGAGTGGACGAAGGCGATGCCGCGACCCTTGCCCCCCACCGAGCCGCCGCCGATGCGGAGGAACCGCTTCTCCGGCCCCTTCATCTGCCGCGTGAAGTCGGCGATCACGCCCTCCTGCTCGTGCTGGAGCTCCTGGCCCACGACCTCGAGCAGGTAGGCGCGGATCTTCTCCACGCTCTCGAACTCCGACGCCTTGCGCGGCCGCATGTGGGCCGACAGCTCGAAGCGCCCGCGGGCGTTGCACCACATCGAGAAGTGGTTGCGCGACGCGTGGAACCCGACCGACTCCGCGGGCACGGTCTTGAGCACCTGCCAGAACTCTCCGAGGTCGCGCGCGCGCCCCACCTCGGTGCGATCGGGCAGGCGGAACACGAAATCGCCGAACCCCAGGCCGTCCTTGAGGAAATGGCGGATCTGGTCCAGGAGCGTCGGTGAGTTCTTGTTCGCCCAGCTCACCTGGAGCGCCGCCGCGCGGCGCTCCACCTCGGGCTCGGCGGACTGGAGCAAGATCGGGAGGTCCGCGTGATCGGCGCGCACGAGCTTCACGAGGTCGAACCCCGCCTCGGGATCCTCGCGGCCACCTCGCGGGAACCGCACGTCGCTGATGAGCGCCATCAGGTTGTCCCCGTAACCCCGCAAGCACCCGAGGGCCTCCTCGAAGGAGGTCGCCAGCACGATCTTCGGGCGCGCCCGCATGCGCAGCGTACGGTGGAGCGTGTTGAGGCCCTCGGAGATGAGCGATCGCGCCTGCGTCATGAGCTCTGCGTAAAGGAGCGCGAGGAACGTGGAGTAGCGCCGCAGCGAATCCTCGACCACCACGATCACCTGGACGCCGGCGCACCGCGTGTCCTCGGCGGCGTTCTTCGCGTCCTCCACGAGCTTGATGGCGGCGATCAGGATCTGGGCGTCGCCCGTCCAGAGGAAGACATGATCGAACACGGCCGGCGGCCCGTCGGGGAAATGACGCAGGTCCGCCTCGTCGAAAGCGAGCAGCACGACCGGGAGGTTCGGG
>JAXLQT010000080.1:0-1687 GCA_046331505.1 Acidobacteriota bacterium | reverse complement strand
TCGGGCGACATGTAGGCCAGCGTTCCGGAGGCGTCGTCGTCGGTGGCGATCGACTCCCGCCAGAGCTCCGGGTCGTGCGTGGCCGCCAGCCCGAAGTCGACGAGGACCGGGCTCCCGTCGGGGCGCACCAGGACGTTGTCGGGCTTCAGGTCGCGGTGGACGAGCCCCTCTCCGTGGATGTAGGCGAGCGGCGCGCAGACCCGCCTCGCCAGCGTCAAGAGGTCTCCGAGATCACGCGCGCCGCGTTCGGCCGGCGCCGGCTCCCCGGCGTCGCCGGCGCCGGGTTCGGCGCGCTGGGTCGCGGCCTCCGTGCGAGGCGGTCCGGCGGCCGCGGTGCTGCCGGTGGCGCGCCCGTCGCGTCCGGCGCGTGCGATCCACGCCAGCTCTCCGAGCGACTGGCCCGCGACGAGCTCCATCGCATACCACGGCACGCCGTCGAGCACGCCGTGATCGAGCACCGCCACGACGCCGGGGTGCCGGATCCGTGAGAGAGCGTGGATCTCCCGGCGGATCCCGGCGAGGAGCCACGCCTCTTTCACGCGCACCGTCTTGAGCGCCACGCGGCGTCCGGTGTCCTCGTGGACCGCAAGCGCGACCCGCCCCATCCCTCCCGCCGCGAGATCCTTGATGACCTGGTACGGACCGTAGGGCAAGGCCGCGACTCCTCGACCCGGGCGCCCGGGTCCCGGTCAGTAGGTCGTTCCGCCTCGGCTCAGGAACAGCTCGAACGGCTTCCGGGCGTCGGGGACGTCGAGGCGCACCAGCGTGATGGCGCACCCACCGAGGCGCGCCAGGTCGATCGCCGAGACGGTCATCTCGCCGAACCCGGCGGCGCGGGCGTCGGCGATGGTCGCCGCGTACACGAGGCGCGAGATCCCCGACCAGTGGATCGCGGCGAGGCACATCGGGCATGGCTCGCACGACGAGTAGATGGTCGCGCCGCTGAGCTTGATGACCTGCTGGGCGCGCGTCGCCGTGCGGATCGCATTGATCTCCGCGTGGGCGGTGGGGTCGTTGTCCTGGATCACGCGGTTGTGCTCGCCGGCGAGCACCTCGCCGCCGCGCACGATCACCGCGCCGAAGGGCGACTGTCCCGATCGCAGCGCGCGCGTCGCCAGAGCGATCGCGCGGCTCATGTAGATGCCGTCGGCGGGGTCGGCGATGGACAGGGGGCCCGTGCCCGCCACGGCTATCCGAGCTCCTCCAGGATCTCGTCGATCTCCATCTGCGGATCCTTGTGATTCTGCTTGACCGCGAGCGCGCGTCCCTCGAGGAGGGTCGCCTTCGCCTCGTCGATGCGGCCGAGCTTGATGAGGCACTGGCCGCGGAGGATCGTCGCCATCATCCAGTCGGGCTTGCGGGCGAGGGCCTCCTCGTACTGGGAGAGAGCGTTTCCCCAGTCCTTCTCCGCGAAGTAGGCCTGCGCGAGCGAGAAGCGCGCGAGCTCGTTCTCGGGATCTTCCGCCACCTGCTCCTTCCAGAGGTCGATCTTCTCGCTCATCGATCTCAGGCGCGCGACGCGATGTCGAAGACGCCGCGGCCGAGCCAGAGGCCCGCGTCGACGGTCAGGCAGTCGCCGGTGACGTAGGAGGCGA
This sequence comes from Acidobacteriota bacterium, assembly GCA_046331505.1. Classification (GTDB taxonomy): domain Bacteria; phylum Acidobacteriota; class Vicinamibacteria; order JAXLQT01; family JAXLQT01; genus JAXLQT01. The sequence goes on along the minus strand of JAXLQT010000080.1, from coordinate 92 downwards.
GCGGCGAGACCAGGTAGGCGGCGGCGTTGGCGATCTCGGAGGCGTCGGCGAAGCGTCCGAGCGGGATCGCGTCGCGCAGCGCCTTCTCGATC
>JAXLQT010000079.1:0-1832 GCA_046331505.1 Acidobacteriota bacterium | reverse complement strand
CTCGGCGCCGAACGGCTCCCCCATCATGCGCACCATGTGGCGCGTCCGCACGACGTCGAGCCGCTTCTCGCAGAGCTCTCCCTGGACGAGGAGGAACACCTCGCCGTACGGGACCTGGATCTCGCCAGCGTCCGCCGCCACCAGGATCGCGCCGGCGTCGGTCAGCGCGCCTTCGCGGATCGGGATCGGATCGGGAAGCGCCGCGACCGCCTCGGCACGGAAGAACGACGCCGCGATCCCGATGCTGGCGAGCGCTGCCTGCGCGTCGCGGGCGGCGTCGAACGAGAGATCGCTTGCGCCGAGGAACGGCTTCCCGCGCAGGAGCCGCTGACGGATGATGAAGAGATCCGACCCGAAGACGCGTGCGAACGACGCGACGAGGGCATCGGTGACGCTGCCTTCGGGAGGCGTCACCATCACGACGTGGTCCTGTGCGCCGTCGTCGGCCTCGCCTTCGGGACGCACCGCAGGGATCTCCTGGAGCCTCGTCGACAGACCGTCGTCCACGGCGGGAAGGCGCGCACCGCAATAGAGACAGGCTCGATTGTTGAGGCCTGCCACGTGGTGGCACTTCTCGCAGCGACGGTCGCTCGTCACGGTCGGGGAATCGCTCCGCAGGGGATCGGCGTTGAAGGCGTACATGATACAGAAGGTACGAAAGCTATGATCGGGGCGTTCGCCACCCCGCATCCCACGCGCCATCAAGGAGAACCATGGGCCGCTGGCTCCTGAAATCGGACCCCGACACCTACTCGTTCCACGACCTCGCGCGCGACCGCACGACCGTCTGGGACGGCGTCACCAATCCCGTCGCGCTCAAGAACATCCGCGCCATGAAGCACGGCGATGATGCATTCGTCTACCACACGGGCAAGGAACGAGCGATCGTCGGGCTCGCCACGATCGCAAGCGATCCCTACCCCGATCCGAAGGACGCGACCGGGCGTCTCGTGGTGATGAAGCTGGAGGCACGGGGGCCGCTCGCGCGCCCCGTCACGCTCGAGGAGATGAAGGGCGCCCGCGCGCTTGCGGGGTGGGACCTCTTCCGCCTCGGACGGCTCTCGATCGTTCCCGTGACCGATGCGCAGTGGAAGGCGGTCATGGCGATGGCGGCGCGCAAGGCCTGACGCGCCAGCGCGGGCGCCGCCCCGCGCGGGAGGATCACCTTAGCGCCGGGATGTACCGCGGCAGATCGCCGATGATCGGGAAGAGCCCGAGGAAGAAGAGGGCGACTCCGGCGATCATGATCGCCGTCTGACCGCCGGTCATCTGCTTGGTGCCGGTGCTCATCTTGCTGCCGACGACGAAGGTCAGCACGCCGGCGATCATGAGCGCGACGCTCAGGATCGGGTTCATGTGGAAGAGCAGGTCGAAGTACGGGAAGACGCGGTCCAGCACGGCATCGCGAGTCTAAACTACGCGGCCGTCATGAGGGGCAGGCTCAAGGATCTCGCGTTCGGTCTTCTCGTGGCCTCCGCGCTCTGGGGCCTCTGCGAGGGACTCCTGTGGGTCCTCGGGTTGCCGAGGGCGACGTCCGAGGAGATGGGGCTCGTGGAACGCGATGCCTTCGGCCACAGCGCCGGAGAGTTCCCTCGCTCCATGCGGCTCGATCCCGATCTGCTCTGGAGCTTCAAGCCGGACAACGACGTGACCGAGCGCCTGCACGACAGCCCGCTCGAGTGGAGCTACCACGTCAACCACGACGGCTTTCGCGGCGCCATCCCGCCAGGCTCCGGGAGCGTCATCGTCCTGTGCGCGGGCGACTCCGTGACCGCCGGCTACGGCGTCCCGGACGAGACGTCCTACCCCACGATCCTGGAGCGCGAGCTCCG
>JAXLQT010000078.1:0-1930 GCA_046331505.1 Acidobacteriota bacterium | reverse complement strand
GGCCCGACTCGAAGGCGATGGTTCCCAGGGTCCGCGCGCTGTTGGCGATGGTCCTCGGATCGCCGGAGGCGCGGTGCCGGGCGAGAGCCTCCCGGAGAAGCTCGCGTGCCTCGACGTTCCGTCCCAGATCCGACAGCACGGTCCCCAGAGTCGCAAGCGCCGCCGCTTCTTCGGTGAGCGCGCCGGCTTGCCGTGCGAGCGCGAGTGCGGAGCGGCACAGCGCGAGCGCTTCCTCGACCTTCCCGAGCTGGCGCAGCGCATTGGCGAGTCCTCTTGACGTATGGCTCTCCCGGGCCGGCACCCCGATGCGCCGCGCGTCGTCGAGGGCCACGCGCAGGACGTCGACAGCCTCGGCGCTGCGGCCGCTGTGGCGCAGCGTGCGGCCGAGCTCGTCTCTGGCGTCGAGATCCTCGAGACAGGGTCCGGGCGAGAGCTCGAGGAACCGCCGCAGGAGCTCCACGCCTTCGGCGAGCGCGAGGCGCTCGATCTCACCGGTCGCGGCCGAGCGGTAGCAGGCGCGCGCGCGCGCGGCCTCGCCCGCTTCGGCCCAGTGGCGGGCGACGCGCCCGAGCTTCGCGGGGTCCTCCGGAGTGCCGAGGGCGAGGGCGGCGCGCTGGTGAACGCCGCGCCTCAGGTCGGCGGGGAGGAGCGACGCCGCGGCGTCTCCCATCGCCGGATGTGCCGCGCGTAAGGTCCCCGCCGATTCGATGGCGACGTCGCGTGATACGAGCTCGTGGACCGCGGCCTGCACCACGCTGGGATCGCATCCGACGGCCGCCAGGATCTCGCGATTCGCGTCCGGGCCGAGGATCGCCACGACTCCGAGGATCTCCGCCGCGGCAGGCTGGAGCGCGCGCACGCGCTCCACCGAGAGATCGTGGAGGCTGCGCGGCGCCGGCAGCGCCCCGTAGGCGGAGAGCGTCCGCCGCGCGCTCGCGGACGGCGCGACGACCCACGTTCCCGCGTCGCGCGTCAGCACGCCCTGCGCGACCGCGAGGCGCAGGTACTCCGCGACGAAGAACGGGTTGCCACCCGACCGCTCCGCGAGAAGCCCTGCGAGGCCTTCGGGCACCTCGCGGCAGGCGAGCATGCTGCCGATGAGGCGCTCCACCTCGGTTGCGTCGTACGGTCCCAGCGGCAGCACCGTCACGTGCGTGCTCCGCGCGAGCGCCGTGAGCTCGGCGGGAGCGCTCGTGGTCGTGCAAAGCGTGCCCGCCACGAGGAGGCGCTCGCGCGGACCCGTCCGCGCTTCCTGGGAAAGCCACCCGAGCGTGAGCTCGTCGGCCTGGTCGAGGCCATCGAGCAACAGGACGACCGGCTTGCGCCGCGCCGCCGCCTCGAGCGATCGCGAGATCGCCGCGAAGAGCCGCAGCCGCGCGCCCTCCTCCGGAAGCTCCGGCGCGCGCTTCACTCCATCGAGCGAAGGAAGGTACGCGGCCAGCGCGGCGACCACGGGATCCGCGGGGCTGGGAGCGTCGCCCGACGCGCGCGCGATCTCGAGCGCGCGCCGGATCGCATCCGCGAGCAGGGAGAGCGGCGCGCTCGCTGCCGATCCGCCGCGCAGCACCGTCAACCCGCGATCCATGGCCATGCGCGCGGCCTCGATCAGGAGGCGCGTCTTGCCCGATCCGGTCTCTCCGGAGAGGAAGACGATTCCCCCGGCCTCGCCGTGCTCGATGCGCTGGATCCGACCGGCGACGGTCTCGAGGATCGGCTCCCGTCCCACGAGCGCGGGCCGGTAGAGGTAGGGCCGCGCGGGAACGTCCTGCTCCGGGGCGGGCACGCCCAGCGCGGCGAGCGCGTCATCCACGTCCGCGGCGTAGCCGATGCGTTCCGCGGGCTCCTTGGAAAGGAGCCTCGAAAGGAGCGCGTCGAGCTCCGGGCTCGCCGCGGTGGCGACGTCGGAGAGCCGCGGCACCGGCGCGTTCCG
>JAXLQT010000077.1:0-2129 GCA_046331505.1 Acidobacteriota bacterium | reverse complement strand
GGCGGCGAACGCCTTCACGCACTTCTCGAACTGGGCGCACGCCTCGCGGAGCCGCCCCTGCTTCTCGAGCGCCATGCCGAGGCCGAGTCCGGTGGTGACCTCGGGCCGTCGCTCGAAAGCCTGCCGGAACGATTCCACGGCCTGGGGGTATTCGCCGTCCTCGAACTGGAGCTTCCCGAGGTTGTAGAGGCACGTCCAGGGGGTGATGTTCGTGGTGATCGCCGCGCACGCGGCGAACTGGGTCTTGGCACCCGCACGATCTCCCTTGCGGTCGAGGACGAGGCCGAGGTTGTTGAGCGCGTCGGCGAACTGGGGGTTGATCTCGACGGCGCGGCGGAAGTGCGTCTCCGCCTCGTCGGCGCGGCCGAGCACGAGGTTCGCAAGACCGATGCTGTTGTGGACGACGCTGTTGCCGGGATCGATGGCGAGGTACTTCTGGTAGCTGTCGATCGCCTCCGGCCATTGCTTGTTCGCGGAGGCGGAGTCTCCGAGACGCTGGTAGGTGCGCGGATCTTCCGGCTCCCGGGCGTCCTTGGTCTTGTTCGAGCGGCCGCCGCGCGGAGGCTTGCTCTCCGGCGCGGGGCACGCGGCGAGCAGCGCGACGGATGCGATACCAAGGAGTGCGGCGAGCCGCGTTGCCTTCATCCTGATGATCCTTTCGTGGACGGGGCAGGCCCCCGTCATGCGCGGACCGTGGTCCCTACCGACTCCGGAGTCAGGAGCCCCAGCACCTCGTAGACCGAGATCTGCTTCTTCAGCCCCTTGAGCTGCTTCGGTCCGAGATCCTGGAGCCGGAACCGGTTCTTCGCGAGCTGCGCGGTCGCCTCGCCGATCATGATGGTGTTGGGGCGCGCGACCGACGACTCGATGCGCGACGCCACGTTCACCGCGTCCCCGAGCACGGTGAAGTCGACGCGCGAGGCTGAGCCGATGTTGCCGACGACGGCGCGCCCGGAGTTGATGCCCGTGCGCACCTCGAGCTTGACGGCGTCGGTGCGCGACTGGTTGAAGATGCGGAGCTCCTCGAGCATCTCGAGGGCGACCTTGATGGCGCGCTCCGCATGGTCCTCCTGGTGGAAGGGCGCCCCGAACACCGCCATGATGGCGTCGCCGATGAACTTGTCGAGGGTCCCCTCGTACTTGAAGATGACGTCCGCCATGATCGTGAAGTAGGTGTTGAGGAGCTTCGCGACCTCGGCCGGCGCCAGCGTCTCGGAGAGCGGCGTGAAGCCGACGACGTCGGAGAAGAGCACGGTGATCTCCATCTCCTTGGCGTCGTCCTCGCCCTCGGCGCTCGACGTGCCCTCGAGGATCCGCTTCACGACGTTCGGGGAGTGGTAGCGCTCGAGGCGGTTGCGCAGGGCCCGCTCGCTCTCCACCGCGGCGTTGAGGCGCGCCCGCTCGATCCCGACGGCGGCGTAGTTGGAAAGCGCGGTGAGGAGCCCGAGATCGCCCTCGGTGAACGTCGCGGTCTTCATCGCGGAATCCACGTGGATGATGCCGATCACCTTGTCCTCGCTCCAGAGCGGCGCGCACATGGCGGAGCGGATCCCGAGGAAGCGGATGGACTCGCCACCGGTGAACCGGGGATCGACCTGCGCGTCGGAGGTCAGGATCGAGACGCGGTCCTTGTAGACGCGATCGGCGATCGTCTTGCTGATGGTGATCTCCGGCTGGACCTCGTTCGTGTCGCGGTACTTCACGACGACAGGCTCGAGCTTCTTGGTCTCCTCCCTGTAGAGCATCAGGAATCCGCGCTCCGCGTGGATGTGCTCGAACACGAGGTTCATCACCATCTCGAGGACGTCCTGGAGCGGCTGCACCTTGATGAGCGCCTCGGCCACCTTCGAGAGGACGATGAGGATCTTGTTGCTCTCCTCGATCTCCCGGAGGCGCTTGTCGGCGGGCGGCGGCGTGAGCCCCGGACGTCCGGGCGCAGGGGAGGAGGCCTCCACGTACTTGCGGAGGTCCTGGACCGAACGGATGATGGTCCCGGAGTCGGACGAGAACTCCTTCTCCTCGGAGAGGATCACCTGCTCGCGCCGGGCGTCGTGGAACCGGAGCGAGAACTTGCCGAGCGTGACCTCGTCGCCGTCCGAGAGCTGGGTCTTGGTGACCGGCACGCCGTT
>JAXLQT010000076.1:0-2761 GCA_046331505.1 Acidobacteriota bacterium | reverse complement strand
TCGCGGGGCGGTGGCGAAGACTTCGCGGGCGGAACCGTGGCCGGAGCGGGTGCCGGCTCGATCGCCGGCCCGAGCGGCGACGGTGTCGGGGTCGTCCGCGGCGTGTCCGGTGGCGGCGTCGGGGCCGCGGCGGAAGGCGTGGCGGGCGGAGTCGCGGCGGGGGTGGGGAGCGACGGCGTCGGAGCCTGGGCCGTCCTCGTGGGAGGCGGCTCCGGCCGCGGCTCGGGCGTGGGCTCGAAGGGCGGCGCCGGCCGCGGAGCCGGCGTCACGGCGGCGACTGCAGGCGGCTCGGCAGCGGCCTTCTCCTCCGCGACCTTGATCTTGAGCTCCTCGGCGCGCTTCCTGAGATCGGACGCGCTCTTCTGTGCGGGGTCGACGGCGAGGCTTCGCTCGTAGGCGTCGGCCGCCTTCGCGAGCTCTCCGTGCTTCTCGTGGATGCGACCCATGTTCTTCCAGCACGCGGATCGTGTGGGATCGCTCTCGATCACCTTCCTGTAAGCCGCGAGCGCCTCGTCGTCCTTGTCCTGGGCCTGGTAGGTGACCGCGAGGTTGAAGCGCGCGTTCACGTAGGTGGGGTCGAGCTGGAGGCAGCGGAGGTACTCCTTCTCGGCCTTCGCGTAGTCCTTCTTGTAGTGATACGCGGTCGCGAGGTTGAGCCTCGCCTTCAGGTAGTCGGGCTCGATCGCCAGCGCCGCCTCGAACTCGGCGATCGCCTCGTCGTACTTGCCCTGGTAGAGCAGGGATGCGCCGCGATCGAGATGGGCGCCCGCGTCCTGGCTCGCCGGCGGCGCGCCATCCTCCGAGCGGGCCGCGGGGGAGGCGCCGGCAACGAGCAAGAGGACGGCGAGGACCCGCGCGCCATGCTTCATGCGCGGGCCACCGGGGCTTCCGGGAGCCACGAGATCGCTCCTGGCGCGCAGACGGAAGAGCAATCCGGACAGCCGATGCAGAGGCTTCGATCGATGCGCACCTTGTCCTCCTCCCGCGGGTTCTTGTAGAGCACCAGGGCGGGGCACCCCTCGTCGAGACACTCGCGGCAGCCGGTACACATGGCGGGATTGACGAACGCCGGCACGCGCGGCCGCGCCCGGTCGACCAGCACGCACGCGCGACGCGCGATGAGCACCGACGGTTCGGGCCTCTCCATCTCGCGGGCAAACGCGGGGGCGAAGAGGTCGCCGTCGTCCGGGTCGTTGGCCGTCACGGGAGGGACCCCGAGCGACCGGATCAGGGCCTCGTAGTCCAGTCCCTTGCCGGCGCTCCCGTCGAGTGCCGCGCCCGTGCCGGGGTGGCCCTGGCCGCCCGTCATGGCGATCGCGCAGTTGTCGAGCACGATGAGCGTGAGGGCCGCCCGGTTGTAGACGGCATCCAGCAGCGCCGGGATCCCCGAATGGAGCAACGTGGAGTCGCCGATGAGCGCGACTGCCTTCTCGCCGCGCACCTTGGCGTACCCCGCCGCCGCGCTGATGGACGCCCCCATGCACAGGGTGAAGTGGATCGTCTCGTGGGGAAGGAGTGCCCCCAGGGTCGAGCAGCCGATGTCTCCGAACACGAAGCTCCGCGATCGGCGGAGCGCGCGCAGAGGTCCGCGGTAGGGGCAGGCGGGGCAGAGCTCGGGCGGGCGCTCCGGAAGCGCCGCTGCGACGGGCGGGCTCGCAGGGAGCGCGCGCGGGACGGTCGCGCGCGGCGGGCCGGAGGGAACGGCGTCACGCACCGTCCGGTAGGCGCTCTGGATCATCGAGGGATCGAGCTCCCCGGCGCGCGGCAGCACGTGCTTGCCGATCGCGGCGATGCCCCGCGTCGCGAGCATCGTCTCGAGATAGGGCTCGAGCTCTTCCACCACGAGGATCTGCTCGAATCGCGACGCGAACTCCCGCACGATCTCGATCGGCACAGGGTGCGTCAGCCCGAGCTTGAGCACCGGAGCGTCGGGAAGCGCCTCGCGGACGTAGGCAAAGGCGACGCCCGACGTCACGATGCCGACCGGGCCGTCCCCCTCGTGGAGCTCGTGCAGCCGCAGCGCGTGCCCGGCACGCTCGAGGGCGGACAGCCTCTCGATCTGATCGCGCCGCCGGGCCATGCCGTACGCCGGGAGCATCACCCACTTCTCCGGCGCGCGCGGGACGGGACGCATCGCAGGCTCCGCGCGCGGCCCGGTGTCGACGGCGCCCTTGCCGTGGTTCACGGGCGTCGTGGTCCTGAGCATCACCGGAAGGTCGTAGGACTCCGACAGATCGAAGGCGATGAGCGCGAACCGGTGGCACTCGGCCGGATCCGACGGCTCCAGCATGACGATGCCCGCGAAGCTCCCGTACCAGCGGTTGTCTTGCTCGTTCTGGGAGCTCTTCATGCCGGGATCGTCCGCGCTCACCAGGACGAGCCCTCCGTTGACGCCGGTCAGGCCGAGGCTCATGAGCGGATCCGACGCGACGTTGAGCCCGACGTGCTTCATCGCCGTGATCGCCCGCGCTCCGCCGAGCGACGCTCCCACCGCGCACTCGAGGGCGACCTTCTCGTTGACCGACCACTGGCTCCGGACGCCGGGAAGCCGCGAGAGCGTCTCGAGGATCTCGGTCGACGGCGTGCCGGGATAGGCCGCCGCGAACCGCACGCCCGCTTCCCAGGCCCCGCGCGCGATCGCCTCGTTGCCGGAGAGGAACAGGCGCGCCGGCGCGAGCGTCGCGGCGGCCCGGGCCGATTCCTTGAGTGCGAGCTCCTCGTTCAAGCGGACAATTCTATCCATCCGACGGGCGCGGCGTGG
>JAXLQT010000075.1:0-2845 GCA_046331505.1 Acidobacteriota bacterium | reverse complement strand
AAGCGCGACTCGAGCTCGGCACGGAGGTGCTGAGCCGTCAGGGCCGTCGCGCCGAGGCCGCGCTCGCCGTGGAGGAGGCGCTCGCGGAGGCGGAGGCGATCGGGGCGCGCGCGAGCGTCACCCGCGCGCTGCGATCCCTCGGGTACCTGCGCCACGTCGCGGGGCGCACCGCCGAGGCGCGCGAGCTCATCGGGCGCGCCGCGGCCGCGGCCCGCGAGATGGCCGATCCGCGGGCGGAGCGGATCGCCGTCGAGCAGCTCGGGATCGTCGCGCAGGAAGAGGGGAACCTGGACGAGGCGCTCGCGCTCCAGCAGGGCGCGCTCGCCATGAGCCGCCGCGCGGCGGATGCAGGAGGCGAGGGCAACGCGCTGGCCAACCTCGCGACGCTCCACCACCAGCAACGGGACCTCGACGCTGCGCGGCGGCTGTACGAGGAGGCCCTCGAGGTGTTCCGGCGCGTGGGCGATGCGCGGCTCCAGGGGATCTCGACGGGGAACCTCGCGGCGCTGCACCTCGAGCAAGGCCGCCTCCCAGAGGCGGAGCGTCTGTACCGGAGCGCGCTCGACCTCGCCCGCGAAGTGGGCGACCGCTGGGCGGAAGCCCTCGGCCTCGGCAACCTCGGCATCTGCCTCTACCTGGCCGGCACGCCCGGCGCGCGCGATCTCTACGAGCAGGCGCTCTCCGTGTCACGGGAGGTCGGAGATGGCCGCGCCGAGGGCTCCGTCAAGCTCAGCATCGCGACGCTCGACTTCGACGAGGCCAGGTTCGCGGAGGCGCGGTCGCTCTGCGAGGAGCTCCTCGCGTCCCCGACGCTCGCGGCCGACCGGCAGCTCCACGGCGCGACGCGGTGCTTGCTCGCGAGGATCGTCCGGTCGACGGGCGGATCGCTCGACGATGCCGCGACCCTCGCCCGCGAGGCGCGCTCTCTCTGCGAGGAGGCGGGCGACCGTCTGGAGACGGCGAAGTGTCTCTGCGAGCTCGGCCACGTGGCGCTCGCGAGGGGCGAGGATGCGCGGCCGCTCCTCGAACGCGTCGCCGCCATCGTCTCCGAGCTCGGCGTCGGCCCCGACAGCGAGCTCGGCCGCTTCCATGCGGACCTGCGGCGCGCGATCGACGCGCGCTAGAGACCCAGGATCCCGCCCGCCACGTTGACGCCGTAGGCCATCGTCGAGAAGGCGAGCAGCGGTGGCAGCACGCCGGAGAGCGCCGCGCCGTCGTACGCGTACGTCTCGATCGCGGCCGCCGCCGCCGGATCGGGTCCCGGTGAGAGAAGCAGCTCGGCGGCATCCGATGCCGACAGGTCGCCGAGTGCGATCCGACCCCCGTAGGCCGTCGCTCCCGGAGTCGTGGCAAAGCCGGGGAGCGCCGAGACGGTCGCGCCGTCGTAGTCGAAGCCCGCGGCGCGGGGCGCCGCGCCAGGATCGGGTCCCGGAGCGGCGGCGATCTCCGCGAAGCCGTCGAGGTCGACGTCGCCCCCCGCCACCTCGACGCCGTGCGTCGTTGCCTGGAACGCGAAGAAGCTCGCCTTGCTCATCGCCTGCACGGCGCCGCCGTCCACGTTCCACCCACGGACGTGCGGGCCGAACATCGCACCGGGTCCCGGTCCCGTCAGGATCTCGCCGTACCCATCGGCGTCGAGGTCGCCGCCATCCGGGCGTGCGCCGTACTTCAGCGTCGCATAGGCGAAGAAGCTGACGGCGCTGATGGGCGTGACGCCCGCACCGTCGACGTTCCAGCCGCGGACGTGCGGCCCGAAGACGGGACCGCCTCCGGGTCCCGTGACGATCTCGTCCCAGGCGTCTCCATCGATCGACGCCGCCGTGGCCGCGACTCCGTAGCGCAGAGTGCCGTACGCGTAGAAGTTCACCTTCGCGAGGCCCGTGCCGCGATTCGTGAACGCGCGCGCTTGCGGTCCCAGCGTGGGTCCGGGTCCAGGTCCGGTCACGATCTCGGCGAGCGCATCGCCGGAGAGCTGCCCGGCGCGTCCCGTCGCGCCCCAGGTGCCCGCCTGGTAGGCGAGGAAATCGGTTGCCGTCGGCTGCCCGGTCTCGTCGATCACGGCGATGCGGTTCGCGTTGGGAGCGCCATGCCCCGCCGCCACGACGATGGCGTCGCGCACGGCTCCGTACTCCCAGACGTCGCCGCGCTCCGCGTGCCCCTGGTCGATCCCGCCGAAGATGACGATGCGCGCGCGCGCGCTGTCGAAGAAGCTCGCGTGGTATCTCCGTGCCCCGAGGAGCGGCGGCGTCGTCGCGCCCGGGTCCCAGCTCGAGCCGTCGCCCTCCCACACGTCCCCGAAGGCGTTCCCCATGGTCGGATCGGGATCGTCGCCGCCGCCGAAGATGACGAGCCTCCGCCGCGTCAGGTCGTAGGTCGTGCTGTGGGCGAGCCGCGGGAAGACCAGTGGCGGCAGCGGCGTGCCCGAGCGCCACTGACTCCCGTCGTACTCCCACACGTCGTTCAGCGGCTGGTCGGACCCGTCCACGGTGAAGCCGCCGACGAGGACGATGACGCCCCGCGCGGCGTCGTAGTCCATCGCATGGCCGTAGCGTGCGACCATGCCCGGTGGCGCCGCCGGTCCCTGCCTCCACGACGTGCCGTCGTACTCCCATGTGTCGGCCGGCTGACCGCCGGGATAGCAGGACGTGACCCCGCTGAACACGACCGAGACGCCGCGCGCGGAGTCGTAGGCGAGCGGCGTGTAGGCTCGCGCGTAGAGCCCGGCGGGAGCTGCGGGACCTCTCACCCAGGCGTTGCCGTCGAACTCCCACGTGTCGCCGAAGAAGCCGCCCGCCCCGGAGCCTCCGAAGACCACGATGCGATGGCGCGCCGCGTCGTACGTCAT
>JAXLQT010000074.1:0-3014 GCA_046331505.1 Acidobacteriota bacterium | reverse complement strand
TCCTTTCGCTACGGGCAGCGCCACGCGCGCGAGCTCCGGGCGTCGGCTCGCCTTGCCCGGGCCTTCGCGGTGCCGCGCCGCGTCGTGACCCTCGACCTGCGTGACTTCGGCCGCTCGGCGCTCACGTCGGACACGCCGGTCCCGAAGGGCCGGTCGCGCCGGAGCATCGGGCGCGGCATCCCGTCGACCTACGTCCCCGCCCGCAACACGATCTTCCTCGCGATCGCCCTGGCCCACGCGGAGACGATCGGCGCGCGCGACGTCTTCATCGGCGTCAACGCCCTCGACTACTCGGGCTATCCCGACTGCCGCCCCGAGTACCTGCGCGCCTTCGAGAAGCTCGCCCGCCTCGCCACGCGCGCGGGCGTGCGCGGCGCCCGCCTCGCGATCCACGCGCCGCTCCTGCGCATGAGCAAGGCGCAGATCGTCGCCGAAGGGGCCCGGCTCGGCGTCGACTTCGCGATGACCTGGAGCTGCTACGACCCCGCGCCGCGCGGCCGCGCCTGCGGCGCCTGCGATGCGTGCCAGCTGCGCCTCGAGGGCTTCGCGGGCGCGGGGCTCGCCGATCCGCTCCGCTACGCGTGACCTGCCTACCGCGGGCGCTCGCGCTCGGGGCCCTCGCGGCGCTGCTCTCTTGCCGCCACGGCGCGGAACCACGGAGCTTCGGCGTCTACTGGTGGTACCGCGATCCCCCGGCCCCGGCGGAGCGGGAGCTCCTGCGCGCCATGGGGGTGACGCACCTCTTCGTCCTTCACGCCGAGATCGGCAGGCGCGAGGACGGGACGCTCGCGGTCGTGGCGGTCTGCCCGCTCCGCGAGGATCCCGCCTACGCCGTCGTGCCGGTCGTGCGCATCGATCACGAGGTGAGCGATCGCGTCGGCACCCTCGCGAACTGGCCTGAGATCGAGGAGGCGATCGCGCGCGCCGCGGAGGACGCGCCCAATCGCGAGCTTCAGATCGACTTCGACTGCCCCGAGGCGGCCCTTGCGCGCTACGGCGAGCTCCTGCGTGGATTGAAGGCGCGCCGGGGATCTCCGGTGTCGACGGTGGCCCTGCTCTCGTGGCTAGACGGCGAGGGCCTGGAGCGACTCTCCGGAGTGTCGAGCGTTGCGCTGCTCGCCTACGGGGGGCGCGCGCCGGTGGAGCCCGGCGACCCGTTCGACGTGGGATCGGTGGGTCTGCTGGCGCGCCACCTCGGACTCGCGCGCCGCTCGGGCATCCCCTTCTTCATCGGGCTTCCGACCTACGGCGAGGCGTGGGTCTTCCGGCACGGCCAGCGCGCCGGCTACGTCCCCGGCTTCGACCTCGATGGCCTCACGGAGGATCCCGGATTCGCCGTCGAGTCCGCGCCGGCTCCCGCCGAGAGCGCCGTGTCCCGTTCGGTCACGTTCCGCGCGCGGGTGGAGAAGCTCCTGGGCAACGTCCTCCTCGATCCCGGAGATCGCGTGACGGTCGCCTATCCAGACCGGCAGCATCTCGCGGGCGCGATGGAGACCCTCTCCCGGGCCGCGGGCGCGTCCTTCCAGGGCTTCGTCCTTCACCGCGCATCGCGGGGAGAGGCGGGAGGGCTGACGCTCTCCGAGGCGCGCCTCCTGCGAGGCGGAACCCGCCTACCGTTTGCGCTGCACGCGCGGTACGATGCGGGGCTTCTCACGATCGAGATCGACGCGCCGGAGCGCAGCGTCCTTCTCGACGCCCTCGCGCTCCGCGTCACCTCCGACAGGCCTGGAACGCTGCACCTCGTGGACGGCAACTTCGATCACGCGACGTACCTGGGCCCGCTGCCCGAAGGCTTGGGTCCATCCACGCCGCGACGCGCCACCGATCTGCGCCTCTCGGAGGCCTACGTGGGAGCGGGGGAAACGGTGACCGCCCGCATCGAGGTCGCGCCCGGGACGGCGCTCTCGCTCCAGGGCACGCTCGGGCTGCCCGACGGTGAGCGCCATCTGGCCGCCCTCGCCGTTCCCGCGGGCGCTTCGGAGCGGGCGTTCCGTTGAGGCGCCCGGTCGCCGTCGCGCTCGTCTGCGCCCTCGTCGCCGGGAGCGTGGAGAACGCGCGCCTCCTGGCGTGCGGCCCGTTCCCGCCCGTGGGCGTGCGGTTCGGTACGTTCTACCGGCTGACTCCTCTCCAGGACGCCTGGGGCTGGGACCTGAACCTCGGGTACCTTCACCGCTTCGACGAGGTTCTCGCCGAGAGCTACCGCGATGCCGCCTCGCGAACGGCGCCGCGGCGCATCCTGGTCGCCGATCTCGATGCGGCGCGGCGCGTCGAGCAGTCGGGCGATGTCGCGACCGCCGCCGGCCGCTTCGACGAGATCGCGAAGAAGGCGCGCCTGGCCGAGCGCGAGCACCGCCCGTCGGGCGACGTGATCACGTATGCCCTGCGCATCGCCTCCGATCGCGTCGATCTCTACCGTCACGCCGGCGTCGACACCGAGGTGCTGCTCGCCTACGCCGAGGCACGCGATCTCTACGACCAGGGAGAGACCGAGAAGGCGAAGGCGGCGTTGCCGGCGCTGCGGCAACGCGCGGCCGCGGCGCTGCCGGATCAGGTGCTCTACCTCGAGGGGGCCATCGCCTGGCGCGAGGGTCGGCTGCCCGATGCCCGTACCGCGTTCGAGAAGATCGCGCGCGAGATGCCGACCTCGATCAAGGCGGCACCGGCGCTCTATTGCCTGGCGCGCGTGTCGGAGGCGGCTCATCGCGATGGCGATGCCGCGGCGCAGCTCGCCGATCTCGTCGAGCGGTTCCCGCGCCACGACCTGGCGGACGATGCGCTCGGCGAGCTGGGGGCGATCGCGCGCCGGCGGGGCGACGTCGCGTCGGCGATCGGCGTCTATGACCGGATCCGGAACCAGTATCCGGACGGCGACATGGCCGAGCGCGCGCGGGAGTCGCTCCTCGCCCTGGGGGCCGAGGCCCTCGCAGCGCTCGCCGCGCCCGACGTGCCTCGTGCGACGCGCAAGGCGCTCGAGCCGAGCGCACCGTTCTACCGGGCCTACCAGGCGCTCGCGC
>JAXLQT010000073.1:0-3209 GCA_046331505.1 Acidobacteriota bacterium | reverse complement strand
AGCCGCAGGTGACGCGCTGGGCTCCGGCGGCCATCCGCCTCCTCTCCGACGGCGACGAGAACGTCCGGAACGCCGCCGTCTGGTCGATGCGCGACGCAGCCGGCCTCGCACACGCTGCGGCCCCCGAGCTGGCGCGCATCCTTCGCGAGGACCCGTCGCGAGGCGTGCGTGCTCAGGCGGCCAAGGCCCTCGAGGAGGTCGGCGACGCGTCCCAGGCGATCCCGCAGGACGCGAAGGCCGCGGTGGCAGCGGCGGTGAAGGTCGAGCTCGTCGAGGCGATGGCGTCCAGGGACGAAGACCTTGCCGAAGCCGCCGTCGGGGCCTACAACGTCCTCTACCTGCCCTCCGACGAGATCGTCTCCGCGCTGATGGACGCGGCGGAGCGCAACGCGAGCGCGCGGGTGCGGTACTCGGCGCTGCTCTGCCTCCGGAACAGGGAGGGGCAGGCGCTCGCCGTGATCGATCGGCTGCGCCCGCTCGCGAGCGGTCCCGACGCCCGTGTGGCCGAGGACGCCCGCACCGCCATCGAATGGATCGAGCGCGGGGGCCGCGGGACGCCTGAGCCCATCAAGACCGGAGCAGCGTCGCGGTCGAGCTTGCCGGCCGCAGCCGCAGGCCGCGGAGCGTCCCCACCGCCGCGGACCGCCGAGGGAGCGGCGCTCGCAAAGCTCCGGTCGCTCGGTTTGGCCTTCGACGAGCACGGGTTCGAGCGCGCGCTCCTCGACGGGAACGTCGACGCCATCGTCGCCTACGTCGACGCCGGGATGTCGCCGGACGTCCGGTTCGCGAGCGACAACCAGCGGAGCCCGCTCATGGTCGCGTTCTTCTTCAAGGAGGTCTGCCGCTCCGGCCACGGTGCCGAGCTCGTGAAGGCTTTCGTCGAGAGGGGCGCCGATCTCAACCAGGTGGACGAGAACGGCAATACCGCGCTCATGTTCGCGGCGGACACCTGCGATGCGAAGACGATCAAGCTGCTCCTCGATTCCGGAGCCAGGCGCGACGCGCGAAACCAGGGAGGCCTGACGGCGCTCGAGATGGGCCTTCCTTCCGGGAACCCCGGCGTCGAGGCGCTCATCGCCGCCGGGGCCCGCCTCGAGCCCGCGAAGGTCAAGGGCTACCTCGACGCATACAAGGACAATCCCGATGTCGTGGCCCTCGTGAAGAAGGCGAGCCGGCGATGACGACGAGGAACGTCGTACCGTTGCTCCTGGTGCTCGCCGCGGGGCCGGGACGGGCCAGCGACTTCTACGGCTTCGCGGCGAAGGGGACGGCCGCGGAGGTGGCGAAGTTCCTGGACGAGGGCTTCGCCATCGACGCCGCCGACGATCGCGGCCGCACGGGGCTCTGCTGGGCCGCTGCCGAGGGGAACACCGAGGTCGTCAAGCTCCTGATCGAGCGAAAGGCGAACGTCGACCGTGCGGACTCCCGCGGGTGGACGCCGCTCCTGGCGGCGTCGCAAGGCGGCCACCTCGAGGCGGTCCGGGCACTGCTCGAGGCCGGTGCCAACCGCGAGGCGGCCACGACGGCGGAGAAGGTCACGGCGCTCTTCGCGGCCGCCGGCGAGGGCCATGCCGACGTCGTCGCGCTGCTCCTCGAGAAGGGCGCGAGCATCAAGGCAGTCTCCGGTGACGGTGGCAGCGTGATGCACGCCGCCTGCCTGAACGGGAACATCCAGATCGTGGAGGCCCTCATCGCCAGGGGGTGCGACGTCAACGTGCCCGACAAGAACGGCAAGCGGCCCATCTTCTACGCCGCCGCGGGCGGGCACGCCGAGCTCGTGAAGCTCTTGCTGTCGAAGAAGGCGCTCATCACGGCGGCTCCGTCCGCGGGGACGAAGGGGATCAAGGGCGCGGAGGGGGTGTGGGGCACGGCGCTCCACCACGCCGCATCGAGCGACAGCGTCGAGACGGTCCGCATCCTGCTCGACGCCGGCGCCGACGTGAACGCGACCCGGTTCAGCGAGACGGCGCTCACGATCGCCGCCCGTGAGGGAAAGCTCGACATCGTCAGGCTCCTCATCGAGCGCGGCGCGAAGGTCAACACGTCGGATCGCTCGCCTCTGCACGAGGCGGCGAACGAGGGTCGGGACGAGATCGTGAAGCTCCTCATCGAGAGGGGTGCGAACGTCGATGCGCTCGACGGCCACCAGAACACGCCGCTGCACCTCGTGGCCGAGCGGTACGGCGAGAAGCCGGAGCGGAAGCGCGTGATGGACCTGCTCGTCGCGGCCGGCGCGAAGCTCGACGCGAGGAACATGTTCGGGCAGACACCCCTCGGCGCCGCGGTGGCCAACCACAACGACGCGGGAGCCGACTACCTGCGCCAGAAGTACCACGCCCACGAGTAGCCCGTTGCGGGAGGGAGCATCGTAAGGCGCGGCGCGTCAGCCCGCCTCGGCCCGCGCGACGATCTCGACGCGCCCGGCCGCGCCGTCGAGGCGCAGCCGATCGCCGGTGCGGACCCCCCGGAAGATGCCCGCGCAGTTGACGACGGCGGGCTTACTCGCCTCCCTGAGGAGGATCGACGCGTGGCTCAGCTCTCCACCGACCTCGGCGACGACGCCCGCCACCTGGGGGAACACGAGCGCCCATGACGGCTCGAGCGCGGGAACCACGAGGATCGTGCCGGGCTCGATGGGACCGGAAGAGATCAGGGTCACCAGATCGTCGGCCTTGAGCGCCGTGCCCTCGATCACCGCGGCCGAGAGCGCGATGCCCCGGAACGAAGTGGCGCCGCTTTCGCCGTCGCGCGCATCCGCCGCACGAGCGACGAGCGCCGCGACGGCGTCCCTGCTGGCCGCGGCGGGGAGGGACAGCGCCCTGGCCGCATCGAGGCTCCGCCGGCGCTCCTCGATGGCCCGACGCGGAGAGGCCTCGCCGCCTCCGGTCAGCAGAAAGACATCCTCGGGCCGATCGATCGCGCCGGCCGCGGCGAGCCGTGCGCCCTCCTCCAGGATCCGCGCGCGAAGCCGCTCCCAGCGCTTCATGAGCTCGCTCCGGAACCACTCCCGCCGCGCGTCGAACCAGAAGAGCGGGCGGACGATGGGCGACGGAAGCGACGCCGGCTGAGCCCGTTGCTGCCGCGGGTCCGATGAGGCAAGCCGCACTCGCAGCAGATCGGAGAGCTCGCGGAACCTCGGGCGGGCGGGATCGCTCTCGAGCGGTCCCCGATGCCCGTATTCCGAGAGCCACCCCGAAAGCGCGTCCTCC
>JAXLQT010000072.1:0-6334 GCA_046331505.1 Acidobacteriota bacterium | reverse complement strand
ATCTGCGGCGGCGTCGGACGTCATCACCGTCCCGCTCGAGTACCGCCCCACCTCGCGCGACGAGGACCGGGCGATCGACGTGACGGGCCTCTCCTCGGTGCGGCTCACGGTCGGGCCGGTGACGGACAGGCGAGAGAAGCCCGGCGATATCGGCGTCAACATCGAGGACGGCCGCGAGATCCCGGTCCGGTCCGGCTCCGACGTCGCCGCGTTCGTGCGCGGCATCGTCAAGAAGGAGCTCGCCGCGTTCGGCATCGCGATCGCCGACAGCGGATCCGGTCCGAGCCTCGACGTCGACATCCAGACGCTCTGGGTGGAGGAAGACCAGATCTACAAGGGGCAGGTCAAGCTGCGGTTCACCCTGAAGGGCGCGGACGGCAAGGAGCTCTGGGCGGGGATCGTCTCCGGATCGGCGACGCGCTGGGGTCGATCCAAGAGCAAGGACAACTACAACGAGGTGATCAGCGACAGCCTCGGCGACGCGCTCGAGAACCTCGTGGGTGAGTCCGGCTTCGGCGCGGCGTTACGACGCTGAACTAGATCCCCCATCCGCCGGAGAGGTGGATGTTCCCGCCGTTGACGTAGCGCGCCTCCTCGGACAGGAGGAACCGCACCGCGGAGACGGCGTCGGGCAGCTCGCCTACGTAGCCCGCGGGGATCATCTTCACCATCTTCGCGAGCTCGTCGTCGGGCGCGCTCCCCGACGCGATGAATCCCGGCGAGATCACGTTGGCCGTGACGTTGTGCGGGGCGAGCACCTTCGCGAGGGTGCGCGTCAGCACCAGGATGCTGACCTTGGCGATGTAGTGAGCCGTGAGCTGCGGCTGGGCGATCGTCTGATCGGCGTTGGCCATCGAGAAGCTGACGATGCGCCCCCACCGGTTCTCCTTCATGGAGGGCGCGACGAGCCGGCTCATGTAGAAGACGGGGTGCAGGTTGTTGTCGAACATCTCGTGCCACTGCTCGAGCGAGGAGTCGAGGAGCGGCACGCGTGTGTAGGGGCCGGCGCCGTTGATCAGAGCGTCGGCGCGTCCCCACCTGGAGAGCGTCTTCTCGACGAACGCCTCGCACTCGGCGGGCCGGGAGACGTCGCAGCGCTCGGCCAGCGCGCTCGCGCCGGCGCGCTCGATCGCGGAGGCGGTCTGCGCGGCGTCCGTCTCGCTCGTCCTGTAGCAGAAGGCGACGTTCCAACCGTCGGCGGCCAGGGAGAGGCCGACGGCTCGCCCGATCCCGCGGGCTCCGCCGGTGATGATCGCGACCCTTTGCATGGCAACCTCCCGCGTCGAACCGTACAATAACAGGAGGATCGTGCGTCGTCCGGTTGTCATCATCGCGTGCTGCGCGGCCCTGGCGGTGCCTGCGAGCTCCCAACCGCCGCGCCCCGCTGCCGTGAAGGCGGACGTCGAGGTCAACCTCGTCGTCGTCGACGTCGTGGTCACCGACAGCAACGAACGCCACATCGAGGGGCTCGCGCCGGAGGACTTCGAGCTCTCCGAGGACGGGACGCTCCAGGGGATCACGGATTTCTCGGAGGAGGGGACCGAGCCGGCATCCGCGGCCGCGGGCGCGGCACCTGCCATGGAGACGGGGCGCCGCTTCGTCCTCTTCTTCGACGAGTCGCGCATGACGCCGAACCAGCACGCCCACGCTGGACGCGCCGCGGCGGAGTTCCTCGCGGCGACGATCATGCCGGCGGACCTCGTGTCCGTCCTGACCTACGCGAACGCCATGCGCCTCGAGCAGGACTTCACGGGCGACGTCGAGGCTCTGCGGAAGGCTCTCGAGAAGCGCGGCCACCGCGGAGCGATGGGTCCCGAGGCCTACGCGGGTCAGGACACGATCTCGACGGACCCGCTCGCGAACCCGTCGCCCGGCGAGGGAGCCCGGTACATCTCGCCGGACGACGATCCGAGGGAGAAGGCGCTCCAGGGGCCGGACGTCACGTTCCAGTCCGTCGCCCAGCACGCGCGGCTCGAGCGGCTCCGCGAGGCGGAACGCTTCTACCAGGCGCTGGAGCTCGTGGGCAAGACGCTCTCGCGCACACCGGGGCGCAAGACGCTGGTGCTCTTCTCGGCAGGGATCGAGACCAGCCTCGGCACGGACAAGCACCGCTACCGCGAGATGGTCGACGCGCTGAACCGCGCGAACGTCGCGGTCTATGCCGTGGACGTCGCCGGCGGCTCCGACACGACGCCCGGCGACGCCCGCGCAGCCTACAGCTACAACCCGAACCTCTCCACGCCGACCGACGCGCAGCGCTCGACGGCGTCCGACAAGAAGTCGTGGCTCCGGACGCTCGCTTCCGACACAGGCGGTGAATCGCTGATCGGGCGGAGCGATCTCCGCGCGGAGCTCGAGACCGTGGCCCGCTCGACGTCCCACTACTACATGCTCGGATACTCCCCGGTGGACACGGCGAAGGCGGGCTTCCGGGCCATCTCCGTGAAGGTGAAGGTCCCCGGAGCGAAGGTGCTGACGCGAAAGGGCTACGTCCGCCAGAAGCCCTGGGTCGAGCTCACCGTGAAGGAGCGCGAGGGCCAGCTCGAGGATGCCCTCAGCTCGTGGACGGATGCCCAGGACCTGCCGATCGGGCTCTCCACCGAGTTCTATCCCACCACCGATCGCCACGCGCTCGCGGCCATCGATCTCTCCGTGCGTCGCGGCCTGGCGACGGTGGTGGAGGGCCAGGCGCGGCTCAAGCTCCTGATGCGGATCGAACGGCCGAACGGGCGCAAGGTGATCGAGCGGCGTCGCGACGTCACGCTGACTTCCGCGGAGTCGTTGCGCGACGTTCACTACCTCGAGCAGGCGGACCTCAAGGCGGGCGTCTACGTGCTCAAGGTGGCGATGCGCGACGCCGCGCGGGGACGCTCGGCACCGCGCACGCGCGGTTCCGGATTCCCGATTTCGACAAGCACGGCCCGGTCGCGTCGACGCTCGTGCTCCTCGCGCCGCAGCCGTCGGCGGTGCTCCGCGTCGCCGAGGGAGCCGCCGAGGCGGCCGCGAGCTTTCGATACGACGGGCAAGAGTTCTTCCCGGCGCCGGAGCGCGCCTTCCCGGCCCAGGGAGAGGTCCTATGCCACTACCGCGTCAGCAACCTCGCCGTGGACGAGACGACCGGGTTGCCGCGCCTCGTCGTCAGCTACTCCCTCTTCAAGGGCGAGGAGATGCTCGCGCGCTACGTCGTGCACTACAAGATCGATCGGCCTCCCGACGAGGCCTCGGGCGTCCCCATCCACGTGCGCCTTCCCGTCGGCGGGCTCGTGCCAGGCGAGTACAGCCTCCAGATGCTGGCCTACGACGTGCTCGCGGCCAAGGGTGTGACGTCGGACGTCGCCTTCAAGGTCACGGCGCCCTGATCGCGGCTGCGGCTCCGGCCCGCCGCAATCGCTACAATGTCGGGCTCCGATGAAGAAGGTGGCGACGCCGAGCTGGAAGGACACGCTCGACCTCGAGCGGTGGGAAGACACCGACATGGAGGTCCATGGCGACGCTCCGTCCTCGGGTATGGAGCTCGAGGGGTGCAAGCCCCCCGCGGCGTTCCACCTCGACCTCCGCGTCCACAGGAGCGGCTTGCCGGGCGCTTACGAGTTCCAGCTCGACGGGAGCGTCACCGGCGACCTCGGCCTGACGTGCGTCCGGTGCCTGGCGGAGACGCCGTTCCGCCTGGAGGTGCCCTTCTCCGTGCGCTACCTGCCGATCTCGGCGCTGCCCCTCGACGAGGAGGGGGAGGCGGAGGTGATGGAGAAGGACGTGGATATCGAGTACTATCGGCGGCCCGTGTTCGACCTGCTGGCTCTCGTGAGGGAGCAGGTGTACCTGGGCGTTCCCATGGATCCCGTGTGCCGCGCCGATTGCGCGGGGCTCTGCCCCCGGTGCGGCGCGGACAGGAACCTGGGGCCGCACGCTTGCACCGAGAAGGCGGTCGATCCGCGGTGGGAAGCCCTGGAGGCGTTGAAGACGCCCAGGGAACAGCGGACGGGGAAGAAACGCCCCAACTAGCGTAGGAGTAAGAGTCCATGCCCAATCCGAAACGGCGCCACTCGCGCGCACGTCGCGACCGCCGCCGCAGCCACGACGCCCTCGCCGGGTTCTCCCTCTCGGAGTGCCCGCACTGCCACGAGATGAAGCCGCCGCACCGCGCCTGCGCCTTCTGTGGCTACTACAAGAAGCGGGAAGTCCTGACCGTCAAGGAGGAGTAGGCTGGCCGCGTCCAGGGTCACCATCGTGGTCGATGCGATGGGGGGCGACCACGCACCTGCTGCAGTCGTGGAGGGGGCGGTGCAAGCAGCGCGCGAGCTCCCGTCCGTCGAGGTGGCGCTCTGCGGACAGAGGGCGATCGTGGAGCCCGAGGTTTCCCGGCACGACGTCGCGTCGCTCGCGCTCCACGTGATCGACGCGCCCGACGTGGTGTCGATGGACGACTCCCCGGTGGAGGCGTTGCGCCGCAAGAAGAAGAGCTCGCTGCACGTGGGCGCCGGGCTCGTGAGGGACGGCAAGGCGCACGGCCTGGTGAGCGCCGGGAACACCGGCGCGGTGATGACGATCTACAAGGTGCTCGTCGGGACGTTGCCCGAGGTGGACCGCCCCGCGCTGGCGGCGTGCGTCCCCACGGCGCGAGGAACGACCGTGCTCCTCGACGTCGGCGCGAACGTGTCGGTGCGCCCGTCGCACCTCCAGCAGTTTGCCGTGATGGGCCACTTCTACAGCCAGCTCGTCCTCGGCGTCGCGAGCCCACGCGTGGGCATCCTCTCGGTGGGCGAGGAGGAGGGCAAGGGCAACGAGCTGACCCGGGAGGTCTACGACGTTCTCAAGGCGTCCTCCCTGAACTTCGTGGGCAACGTCGAAGGGCGGGACATCTTCAACGGCAACGCCGACGTGATCGTCACGGACGGCTTCACGGGGAACGTCGCGCTCAAGGTGTCCGAGTCCGTCGTCGAAGCGATCGCCGTCACGCTCGAGAAGGGCGCGCGCGAAGCGATGGCGGCGGGGCCGGAGGCGGCCGCGGAGGCCAAGGCGGCGCTCGCCGCGTTCGGGCGCACCATGAAGAAGTTCGACTACGCGGAGCACGGCGGGGCACCGCTCCTCGGCGTGCGAGGGTCGTGCATCGTCTGCCACGGGCGGTCCAGCGCGAAGGCGATAAAGAACGGCATCCGCGTCGCGGCGGAGTACGCCACGAACCAGGTGGGGGCCCGGATCGAGGCCGAGCTCCTCGCGATGAAGGCCCTCAAGGCGTGAGCAAGCGCGCCGCCATCGTCGGCACCGGCTCGTCGCTCCCGGACGGCGTCATCACCAACGCCGACCTCGAGAAGCTCGTCGACACCTCCGACGAGTGGATCACGACCCGCACCGGCATCAAGGAACGGCGCAAGGCCCGTCCGGACGAGTATCTGAGCCAGTTCGGCATCGAAGCCGCGAAGGCGGCGCTCGAGTCCGCGGGGATCCCGCCGGGCGACGTCGAGCTGATCATCTGCGCGACGGTGACTCCGGACCAGCTCATCCCGGCCACCGCCTGCTTCATCCAGACGGGAATCGGCAGCGGCCGCATCCCGGCCTTCGACATGCAGGCCGGCTGCACCGGTTTCGTCTACGCGCTCACCGTCGCGGAGCAGTTCATCGCGGCGGGCACCTACCGTACGGTGCTCGTCATCGGCGCCGAGCTCCTCACCAAGTACGTCAACTACGAGGACCGGACGACCTGCATCATCTTCGGCGACGGCGCGGGCGCGGTCGTCGTCACGGCCGTCGATCCGCCGCGCGGGATCCTGGCGTCGGCGCTGCACAACGACGGGAGCATGGCGTGCTACATCGAGATCCCGGGTGGCGCCACGCGCGAACCCATCTCGGCGGAGGTGATGGCGAAGAAGCGCCACCTCATCCACATGAAGGGCAACGAGACCTTCAAGATCGCGATCCGGTCGCTGGAGGACGTGTGCCGCGAGGTGTGCGAGGCCGGGGGCGTGGAGCCGGCCGACGTCGATCTCCTGATCCCCCATCAGGCCAATAGCCGCATCATCGATGCGGTCGGAGAGCGCTTGAAGATCGATCCCGCGAAGTGCGTCGTGAACATCCAGCGAGTCGGCAACACCTCGTCGGCATCCATCCCGATCGCGCTGGACGAGGCCGTGCGCGCGGGTCGGCTGAAATCCGGAGACATCCTCCTGATGGCCGCGTTCGGCGCGGGCCTCACCTGGGGCGCGACGCTCTGCCGGTGGTGACGGCGTGATCGCGTTCCTCTTCCCGGGACAGGGAAGCCAAGCGGCCGGCATGGGCTCCGCCATCGCCGCGGCCGAGCCCGCCGCGCGGGCCGTGTTCGCCCAGGTCGACGAGGCGC
>JAXLQT010000071.1:0-8959 GCA_046331505.1 Acidobacteriota bacterium | reverse complement strand
ATCTCGCGAGGGCGCTCCAGGGACGCGGTCACGAGGTGCTGCTGCTCGCACGGGCGGGCACCCCCGCCGCGGAGCGAGGTCGGCAGGCGGGGCTCGAGGTCGACACGCGATTCGACTTCCGCACCGGGCGCTTGACGCGGGACCTGACGCGCATGGTCACGCTGCTCCGCTCGCGCCCCTTCGACGTCCTCAATCCCCACCGCGCGGGCGATCAGAACGTGCTGCTCATCGCCCGGAGGCTCTCGCGTCTGCGGACGCCGATCCTCCGCACGCGCGTCGACGTCAAGGAGTTCCGGCCCAACCTCGCGAACGTCCTCGTCTACAACTACCTTATGAGCGGCATCGTCGCGCCGGGGGACCGCAGCCGCAAGCTCATCATGGAGCACTACCGCATCAAGGCGTCGCACATCGAGACCGTGCACGCCGGGGTCGACACCGACCGCTTCTCGCCGCGGCTGCGCGACGACGCGATGCGCCAGAGCCTCGGCATCGGCGAAGGGGTCGTGGCCTACGGCATCGTCGCGAGGCTCGGCACGATCAAGGGGCACGTCCATTTCTTCGAGGCCATCCGGAAGCTGCGCGATGCGCGGCGCACGGCCGGAGCCGGCCCGGAGATGGCGTTCCTGGTCATCGGCCCCGAGACCGACTACACGATCGCGGAGCTGCGCGCGATGGCCGAGCAGATCGGCGCGGGCCCGATCATCTTCACGGGCTACCGCGCGGACATCGAGCGCGTCACCGCCGCGCTCGACGTGGGCGTCGTGACGAGCGTAGGAAGCGAGGCGCACTGCCGCGTCGGGCTCGAGATGCTCGCGTCGGGAGTCCCCGTGATCGGGACCGACGTCGGCGTCATCCCCGAGCTCATCGACGAGGGCGTGACCGGCTACGTCGTGAAGCCGCAGGACCCCGCGGCGCTCTACGAGAGGATGAGCCTGCTCCTCGACCCGGAGCGGCGGGCTTGCTTCTCCGCGGCCGCGCGCGACTCCGTGATGGCGCGCTTCACCTTCGAGAAGTTCGCGGCCCGCACCGAGGAGGCCTTCGACGCCCTCGCCTTCGAGGGACGCTCGCGGCAGCCCGTCTCGGCGGAGGTGGAAGCGGCCGTCCGGCTTTGATCCCCATCCTCGCGTACCACAAGGTGAGCGAGCGGCCGCGCGCGGGGGAGCCTTCCTGGATGGCCGTGCCGCCGGAGACCTTCGAGCGCCAGATCGCAACGCTCGCGGGCGAGGGCTACCGGACGATCGATCCGGCGGCGCTCCTGGCCGCACTCGGCGGAACGCCGCCCCCGGCGCGATCGCTGCTCGTGACCTTCGACGACGGCTACGAGGACAACGCGACGCAGGCGCTCCCCGTGCTGGCGCGCCATGGCTTCACGGCGATCGTCTTCCTGATCGGCGACTACCTCTCGACGGCGCCCTCCTCGGAACGTCCCTGCCCGCGCGCCGTGCCCGACGTCCCGATGCTGGACGACGCGCAGATCCGGTCGCTCCGCGACGCGGGCTGGAGCTTCGGCTCGCACGGGATGTCCCACCGCCGGCTCCCCGATCTCCCGGAGGACGAGGTGCGCTGGGAGCTCGAGGGCCTCGCGCGAGCTGGTCTCGCGGACGGCAGGGCAACCGATCAGGCTCCTCGCCTACCCGTTCGGCGCCATGGACGCGCGCGTGGCCGCGCACGCGCGCCGCCGGGTACCGCGCGGCGTTCACGGTGCGCAAGGGGCCCGTGAGGCAAGGCGCGGATCCGTTCGCCCTGCGCCGGATCCTGGTCGGACCGAAGGCCGGCCCGAAGCTCCTCGCGCTCCAGCTCCATCCCGCAGGGAGCACGGCAACATCGGTCGCCTACCGCGCCGCCGAGGGTGGTCGGGCGCATCCGGAGGCCAAGATCGTGGCGGGGCTCTACTACGCCGTCTGGGTGGCGACGGTCACGCTCCTGGTCCCGCTCGGCCTGCCCGTCGTGGCGCTCGTGTCGATCGCGCGCCCGCGCTGGCGAGGCCGGTCTCGGAGACCGTCTCACGCTCCGGCGTCGCTCCGGCGGCGCATGGATCCACGCCGCGTCCGCCGGCGAGATGAGGTGGCGCGCTGCGGATCGCCGAGCGGCTCCGCGGGCACGGGATCGACGCGCTCCTCACCACGAACACGCGAGCGAATTCACGACGTCGCGAAGGGCGCCGGGCAGGGGCGCGCGCTATGCCCCTGTCGATCACCCGATCTTCGTGGGCCGCTTCCTCGACGCGGCGCGGCCATCCGGCGCTGGTCGTCGTCGAGACGGAGATCTGGCCGGCGATGCTACGGTCCGCGCGCGCACGACGGATCCCGCGCGTGCTCGCCGGCAACGAGCTCTCGGAGCGCGCGCTGGGACGCTACCGGCTCGTCGCGCCGCTGCTGCGGGAGACGCGCTCCGCGAAGCTTCGACGCGCTGCTGGCGCGATCCGCTGACGACGCCGCGCGTCTGCTGCGGCTTCGCTCGGGGCGCCAGGCGATCGCCTTCGCGTGTCCGGCGATCTGAAGGCCCCGCGCCGATCGCGCGCGACGGCGACGAAGCGCGACGGCTCCGGGGCGGCTCGGCGTGCCCCGGGACGCGCTGATCGTCGTGGCGGAGAGCACCGACGAGGGCGAGGAGGACATCTTCCTGCGGGCGCTGGGCGAGGCGCGCGCGGCGCACGACACGGTCGGCATGGGCCTGGTGGCGCCGCGGCAACCGGATCGATTCGACACGGCCTGGCGCATCGTGCGCGCCAGCCTTCGATGCCGGGGCGGCGCGGCTCTCGGAGAGCCGCGCCGGCGCGCTTCCACCATCCTGCTCGACCGCATGGGCGTGCTCGCGGCCCACTACGCGATCGCGGACGTGGAGTTCGTCGGCGGGAGCTTCACCGACAGGGGCGGCCAGAACCTGCTCGAGCCCGCGGTCTGTGGATGCCCCGTGCTCTACGGCTTCAACACGGCGAACTGGGACGCGGCCGCGCCGCCCTCGAGGAGGCGAAGGCGGCGGCTTCCGCTGCGCGACTCGGACGATCTCTCGGCGCGCCTCGTCGACCTCCTCGGAGCGCCCGAGGGGCGCAGAGCGGCCGGCGTTGCCGCCCGGAACGCGGCGGCGCCCGCCAGGGACCCGATGGGGATCACGATCGCGACGATCGTGGAGCTCCTGCGGAGCGAGGCGCGCGCCTGACGGCGCGGCTCCAGACCTCCTGCGTCCCCAGCTTCTCGAATCCAAGGCGAGAGAGGACCGCGCGCATCTCCCGGCTCGCGCGATCGGCGCACGATCGTCGTCGCGCCGTTCTCCGCGAGGAGCGGATCGCAAGCCAGGGACGGCGAGCCTCGAGCGTGGCGGCGCGCCCCTTGGGGATGCCGACGTAACCGAGGAACCCGACGTCGGGATGCTCGCGGTCGAGGTACGGCAGGACGATACCGGCGCAATGGCCATCGCGAGCGACGGCGCGGTGGAAGCGGCGGCGCGGCGAGAGCTCCCGCAGCAGAGACGTGCTCCGACGATCGCGCGCGAGCAGGCGATCGTGCGTGGCGCCGAGCGTTCGCGCCTTTCGGCCGCGTCCGCCGCGGCCAGCGGCGCGGAAGACGCCGCCCCAGGCTCTCCGAAGACCGCGAACGGCGCGTCCGCGACGCGCAGGCGGAGCACACGTCCTTCACCTGGACGCGCGCGTGACCGCGCGCGGCGAGAAACGCATGCCGCGCGCGCCCGGTACGCCGAGATCGGCCGCTTCGATCGCGCACGAGACCATTGTCCGCGATGACGGCGGCCGGCACGTCGATTCCGATGCGGCTCCTGCGCGAGATCGCGTCTCCGATCTCGAGCGTCTACAGGCGCGCCGCCGTCCGTCGCCGGGCGTCGTACCGGGAGCGCCCCGAGAGGCAGCGGCGCCATCGCCGCCCCGTGGTGAGCATCGGCAACCTCACCGTCGGCGGGACGGGAAAGACCCCGATGACGATCCTCCTCGCGCGCGAGCTCGACCCGCGGGTTCGTCGTGTCCGTGCTGTCCAGGGCTACGGCGGCAGCGCGACCACGATCCGATGAGCGTCGAAGGCGCCCCGGGAGAATGGCGGTACGTCGGCGACGAGCCGGCCTTGATCGCGCGCGAGTCGGGCGCGCGCGCGTCACCGTTGGACACCGCCGGTACGAGGCGGGCCTCCTCGCGGAGATCCGCGGATCCCCGTATCGACCTCCACCTGCTCGACGACGGTTTCCAGCACCTCGACCTCGCGCGCCAGCTCGACGTCGTGATGGTCTCGACCGAGGCCCCTCTCGCCGAAGCGCGCTGCCTGCCGTCCGGACCGTTCCGCGAGCCTCCCGGCGCGCTCGCCTCGGCGGACGTGGTCGTGGTGCGATCGTCCGGCCGGATCCCCGACGAATGGCGGGCCGCGATCCGGGCGCGGACCTCCGCCGCGCAGCACGGGGCCTCGCTGGTCCTGCGTTCGCTTTCGCCCGCCGGCGTCGCGGGAGACAGGAGAGCCGGCGTGGCTCGCCGGAACGGAAAGGTCGCGGCGTTCGCCGGCGTCGCGCGGCCGGACGCGTTCGCGAGCGACCTCACCGCGAAGCCGGCGCCAGCGTCGTCGAGCTCACGTCGTTCCCGATCACGCCCCCATCCCGGTCGACGAGCTGCTTCGCATGGCCCGGCGGGCGCGCGATCGCGGGGCCGAGGCGCTACTCTGTACCGCGAAGGACGCGGTGCGCATCGCGGCGCCGGAGGGGACGCCGGTACCTCTACGTCGCCCGGGCGGAGCTCGTCGTCGAGGACATCGCCGGGATCGTCGATCGCATCGCGTCGCTGATGCCGAGGCGTCCATGAGACGCGCGGTGTTCCTCGACCAGGACGGGACGGTCGTCCGCGAGGTCGGGCCGATCTCCGACGCCAGCGCCCTGCGCCTCCACCGTGGCGCGGCGGGTGCGCTGCGGGCGCTCCAGGACGCGGGATACGCCCTCGTGATGATCACGAACCAGTCCGCCGTGGCGCGCGGACTCCTGACCGAAGCCGGGCTCGCACGCATCCACGATCTCCTCGCGGCGCGCCTGTGGCGGCGCGGGGTCGCGCTCGACGGGATCTACGTCTGCCCGCACCATCCCACCGCGGGCATCGGCCCGTTCCGGAAGCGATGTCGGTGCCGCAAGCCGGGAGCGGGCCTCGTGCTCCGTGCGTGCCGCGAGCTCTCGATCGATGCCGCGCGCTCCTTCTTCGTCGGCGACAGCGTCCGCGACGTCGGCGCCGCGCTGCGATCCGGGACCCGGCCGATCCTGGTCTTGACCGGCTACGGCCGGGAGCACCGTGAAGCGGCGCGCGCGCTCGCCCCCGACCTCCCCGTCGCGCGCGACATCGGCGCCGCGGCTCGCCTCATCCTTCGCGGAGGACGCGCATGAGCCGTTCCCTCGGGAGCCTCCTCGCGCGCATCCGGTTGACGATCGGGCTCGGCTTCATCCTCGCGTTCCTCGTCCTGGCCCATCCGACGGCGGTGTCGCTTCTTGCGAGCGGGCCGCTGTTCCTCGCGGGCCTCTTCACGCGCGCCTGGGCGGCGGGCCACCTCGTCAAGCGCAAGACCCTCACGACGGCCGGGCCGTACGCGCACACGCGCAATCCCCTCTACTTCGGGAGCTTCCTCCTGCTCCTGGGCGCGTGCGTCGCCGCCGCGTCGATCCTGCTCGCCGCGATCGCGATCCCGGTCTTCGTCTTCGTGCACCTCCTGGTGATCCGCGAGGAGGAGGCGCTCATCCGCGGGAACTTCGGCGAAGCGTTCGAGGCCTACCGTGCGGCCGTGCCCTCGTTCTTCCCGCGCGCGCGGCGCGGGACGACCTCGGAAGGCTCGTGGTCCGGAGCGCAGTACGTGAAGAACGGCGAGTACAACGCGACGCTCGGCGTCATCGCCGCCGCCGCGTTCCTGGTGCTCCGGATCCTGGGGCGGATCTAGCGGCCGCGCGCCTTGCGCGTCTTCCTGGTTGGCGCCTTGTGGTTGTTGAGCTTCGACGCGAGCGTGTTCCTGTGGACGCCGAGGAGCTTGGCCGCATCTCCCTTGTTGCCGTTCGCGCGCTCGACCGCCCTGGCGATGTAACGCCGCTCGAACTCGGAAGCGGCCTGTTCCAGCGTGATGCCTTTCTGGATCATCTCGTTCACCAACGACTCGAGGTGGGAGGCGAGCGTCAAGGTTTCTCCTTCGGGGGAGGTCCACCGTCGAGCGGCGGAGATGTGGGGGAGCCGGGATTTTACGTCATCGCGGGACCGATCTCGTGGAAGCGGATGCGGCCGAGGCCGTGCCAACCTTTCTCGAGGAGCCACGTTCGGGGCGGAACGCGGGGCGGGGAGCCGTCGGGTCTTCGCGTGACGAGGTGCTGGTCGCGCCACCCGTCGAAGTAGAGCCCCGAGGAGAACACATCGACTCCGCCCGGCGGTGCCCGCGGGGGATCGGGGGGCTCGGGGAGGTGATGGAAGGCGTTGTTCAGCGTGTAGCGCAGGGCGTTCTTGACCTCTGTCGGCGTTGCGAGCACGTGCGCGTGGTAGCGCTCCGCGATGACCTGCCCCTTGCGCTTTCGCAGTCGATTCAGTGCCGTGGGCGATCCCAACGGCGAGGCCGGTCGCGCCCCGGTAGAGCGAGACCTTGCAGACCCCGCGCTGGTACCACAGGCGGCCCGCCGCCCGCGGACGCCGGATCGCGTCGAACCTCCCTCGCCGGCCCCAACAGGGCCCGGAGACGCCGAAACGAGCCCCCGACGTCTCGCAGCACCGAAAGGAAGCTCCTATCCATCGGTCACACGATCTGCCAGTCCCGGACGCGGACCGACAGCCCATGCTCCGGGTCGAACCGCGCGTCCACGTCGAGCGAGAAGGTCGTGTCGTCCTCCACGTGGATCGCGGCGCGATTCCCGAACAGCGTCCAGATGCCTCGGGGGCCATCGAGCTTCGGATAGGCCTTCTTCCAGTCCTTCTTCTCGTCGTCCGGCATCGCCTCGAAGTCCGGATAGATGCGCTCCCGGTAGAGCTTGAAGACATGGCCCTCGAAGACGGGGCGGAGCTCCGCCTTGGCGATGATAGTCCTGACGAAGTCGATCCGCCGCTCCGTCAGCGCGTCTTCGAAGCCATCGACATGAAGCGACGCCTTGAGGTTGCTCCAGGCAGGAGTGACCTTCTTCTTGAGCTGCCATCGGGAGGTTGCATCGTAAGCAAAGGTGCCAATGCCTTTGACCTTCACCTCGTCGATCTCGGACGTGAGGCGGAGCACGATCGTCCAGAGTCTCGTCGGCTGATCGTGGTAGAGGAGGAACTCTTCCTTCAGCCGGACGCCATCGCCGATCGTGCTTCCCACCGAAACGACGAAGTAGGACTCGTTGTCGAATCCAAAGAGACGGTCGAACGTCACTGGCTCCCCTGCTTGCACCGCCCGGCGCAGTATCGGCGAGCCCTGGGCCGCACTCTTCGGGAGCTCCACGGCACAAATCCGAGCGCACGCTTCCACCTGCGCGGCAGTCTCGAAGCGCTTGCCGCTGGCGTAGCGGGCGTACTCGACGTTGCGAGCGCCGTCGAAGATGGTCCGAACGCGACTGTCGTGGAAGAAGCGAATCAGCGCCGCCGGGTCCTCGCCGGACGTGGGAACGACCTTCGGCTTTGCGAGGTACGCCGCAAGTAGTCGCTCGAACAGGGCGTCGTTGTTCTTCGTCGCGATTGCGTGACGCTCTCGCGTCGAGCCGATCTGTTCGAGCAAGGTGGCGAGATCACCGGCCATGCGGATCGGGGTGGACGGCGGGTCGCCCAAGCTTCTCCTCGGCGCAACGCCCCAGATCGAGCCTCGGTCCTCATCGTTCAGATTCACCAGCAGCCTCAAGGTCACCCGGGGATTGATCTCTCCCTCGATCTTGCCGATGGGAAAGTAGCGCCTCGCGTCGTACGGCAAGAGCTCGCCTTCGTCGTTCTCCAGGTAGCTTGCGTAGCGACTCTCACAGAAGGCCTGGTGTTCCGCACCTTCGAACTGAAGCTCGTAGATGTAATCGCCGTTACGGACGAGCATCGAGCGGTGATCGAAGTCGAGCTTCCGCCACCCGACATGGACCAGGTACCAGCGGACATCCTCGGGGAAGGGGCAGCCGACCAGAGCTTCGCAGGCGGAGACGATCTCCACCGGATACTGACAGGACGAGCCCGCGTCCTTTTCGAAGTGCAACCCAGCGACGATGCTCTCGATCCGGCTCACGCGATGCGCCCTTCGCTCGGAGCCGATTCTAGGCGCGGGCGGCCGCGAGCGGATCGAGACGATCCCAGATCGGGTCCTGGCGATGCCTCAGGCAACTCGATAGCGGCGCTGCCCGAGCTCCGAGCCGACGCACATCGCACAACCGATCACGCCCGCGACGCCGCCCGCGAGAGAGGCGCCGAGGGCAAGCGACGGGTGCAGGGCCCAGTCCACGTCGAGCAGGAGATGGGCGACCAGCAGGCATGCGGTGCACAGCGCGACCTCTCCTCTGTGCACGGCGCGGACGCGGGCCCTGCGGCGAAGGTCGTCCCCGGGTCCGAGCACCTCCTGGCGGATCCAGGACTCGTAGAGGAAGAGGAACACCCCCGCCGCGAGCGCCATGCCACACGGGACCAGGAGGCGCCTCCCGGCCGCGGGCTCCACGAGCCGTAGCGCGAATGCGGCGAGCCCCGGCAGCACGAGGGCGAAGGGCAGCACGAGCTCGAAGAGAGCGAGGTAATCTCCCACGCGACGAGGGGCCAGGCTCGCGTCGCGAACGGCATCGCCGAGCTCGCACACCGCATCCGTCGACGCCTTCACGCGATCGAGCGCGCGCAGCGCCAGCGGAGCGAGGGTCGCGAAGACGAGAGCGTCCGCGACGACGCACACGCGCGGCGACGCCATCGCCGCGACTCCGGCGAGGAGGAGCGCGCCCGCGAGCGTCGCCGCGTCGAGTGCCCGCGACCGAGGGGCATGCCACGCGTGCGGTCCGCCGCGCGTCGCCTGCCGCCCGAGGAGCGTGGCGA
>JAXLQT010000070.1:0-9140 GCA_046331505.1 Acidobacteriota bacterium | reverse complement strand
TCGAGGCGAGCGCGTTGACCCAGTCCTGGTTGACCTCCTCCAGGACCAGGACGTCCGGGTCCCCGTCCTTCACGAAGGCCCGCACGCGATCGACGTCGCCGCGGTAGGTGTTGACGTTCGCGAGGATGACACGCAGCGCGCGACCACCCTCGCGATGGGCGGGCGTCGCGAGCGCAAAGGGGAGCACGACCCACGCGTTCGCGAGGAAGACCATCCCGGCGCCGGCGGCGGCGGCGAACCGTCGCGAGGCGGCGCATGCGATGGTGACCGCGCCCGAGATCCCGAGGTACTGGACGCGGAAGTGAGCCGCGAGATCGAGCGGCCACCATGCGGCGCCGAAGAAACCCGCGACGGTGGCGAGGCCGGCGAGCGCGACGCACGCCCCCGCCAGTCCCCAGGGCCCGACGTGGATCGCGAGGAATCGTCGCGGCTCGGCCATCGCCGAATGATCGACGCTCGTGGGCGCGGCGGCAAGGGGAGATGGTGTAACCTGCCGCCGTAGGGCGGGGCTCGCCCGCCGGTTCTACCGCCGTAGGGCGGGGGCCCGTCCCCCGCCGGTTCGGGGACCAAACAAGACCCCTCAAGGAGAAGCGTGATGTTCGACTGGCTGCTCGGCAAGTCCCCCATCCAGAAGGCGATCGAAGACGAGGACTATCCCAAGGCAATGAAGCTCATCAAGGAGGAGATCGAGCGGGACCCGCGGCCCGTGAAGGTCCGGCCGCTGCGCCAGAAGATGGCGGAGTGCCTGGAGGCCAACGGGCAGACCGACGCCGCGATCATGACGCTGCGGACCCTCATGAAGGAGTACACCGACGAGGGCAACAACGCGAAGGCGATCGCGATCCACAAGTACATCGTCGCGCTCAAGAGCCCGGAGGAAGAGGAGCTCGAGAAGGTCGCGGCCGCCATGGCGGCGGCGCCGAGAGCCATCGAGCTCGCCGCGATGGACGAGGAGGTCAGCCCGATCTCGGATCGCTCCGCGAGCCGGATCGCGCGCTCGCAGCTCTTCGGCGCGCTCGAGAAGGACGCGGTGCGCGCCCTCATACAGGGCATGAAGCTCCAGAACAAGAGGCCGGGCGACCTGATCATGGTCGAGGGCGAGCCAGGTGACAGCCTGTTCGTGCTGACCGACGGGAGCGTCCGTGTCCACGTGAAGAACGCGTCCGGCCGGAGCACGTCCATCCGCGACATGGAAGGCGGCTCGTTCTTCGGCGAGATCTCCATCGTCTACGGTCAGCCCCGCACCGCCACCATCACCTGTGCCACCGAGTGCGAGCTCCTCGAGCTCAGCAGGGCCTCGCTCGACGCCATGAGCGGGAGCCATCCGAGCGTCTCGAAGGTGCTGAAGGACTTCTGCGACCAGCGCCAGAAGAGCCGCGAGGAGATGGAAGGGCGGCAGCGCGCGTAGCCGCTCCCGGGACGAGCGACATCCGGGCGGGTCACCATGCCGGCGATGCGCGAGGTCCGCGCCGACTTCGATCGCGAGACGATCGTCGTCTACCAGGCTTATGCGCCCGAGATCGCGCTGCCCGCGATCGAGCGCCAGCGCTTCGTGCCGCCGTTCTCGCTCGGGCGGATGACGTGGATCAAGCCGTCGTTCCTGTGGATGATGGAGCGGAGCAACTGGGGCCGGAAGCCGGGGCAGGAGCACGTCCTCGGAGTGCGCATCAGCCGTGCAGGATGGGAGGAAGCGCTGGGCCAGTCCGTCCTGACGTCGCCCGAGCGGCAGGTCCACGCCGATCCCTCCGCGTGGCGCGCCCTCTTCGCCCAGGCCACGGTTCACGTGCAGTGGGATCCGGAGCGATCGCTTCGCGGAGCGAAGCTGCCGCACCGGAGCATCCAGGTGGGGATCAGCCGCCATGTGATCCGCCGGTACGTGGAGAGCTGGACGGTCGAGATCCGCGACCTCACGAGCCTCGCGCGGAAGATCCGCGGCCTCCTCGACGCCGGCCACGCGGATCGTGCGAAGGACCTGCTGCCGCCGGAGCGCGTCTATCCGATCCCTCCGGAGATCGGGCGGCGCGTTGGCGTTTCGTAGCGCGGGCGGCGCCGAGCTTGCCACGCGACGCGTGGTCCCCGAGAATCCTCGCGTGAGGCACCTCGTCGCATTCGCCGCGGTCGCCGGCATCGCCGTCCAGACCATCGCGGCTCTTCCGCCGGCGCCTCCAGCGACGCCCAAGCCGCCCCCGGCGCTTCCCAACTTCGTCCTGATCGTGCTCGACGATCTCGGGTACGGCGATCTCCCCGGCTTCGATCCGCGGTGCCGGAACAAGACACCCACGTTCGACCGTATGGCGCGCGACGGGATGAAGCTGACCTCCTTCTACGCGGCGCCCGTCTGCTCGCCCTCGCGCGCGCAGGCGCTCACGGGCTGCTATGCGAAGCGCGTGTCGATCATCTCGGCGCTCCATCGCTCGGTGGCCATCGGGCTGAATCCGGACGAGGTCACCATTGCCGAGATCCTGAAGAGCAGGGGCTACGCGACGCTGTGCGTCGGCAAGTGGCACCTCGGCGACCAGCCCCCGTTCCTGCCCACGGCCCAGGGGTTCGACCACTACTTCGGGCCCCTCTACTCCAACGACATGCTCGGCGCAAAGGAAGAGGCGGAGCCGCTCCTGCTCCTGCGCGACGACCTCCCGGTCGAGGCGGTCGATCTCGCGGGGCAGGCAAGGTTGACGGAGCGCTACACGGAGGAGGCCGTCAAGTTCATCAAGGCGGAGCGCGACAGGCCGTTCCTCCTCTACTTGCCGCACACTGCCGTCCACACGCCGCTCCACCCGGGTCCCCGGTTCGCCGGCAAGTCGGGTCTCGGTCCGCTGGCGGACTGGGTGCGGGAGGTCGACGCGAGCACCGGGCGGATCCTCGCGGCGCTCGACGAGATCGGCGCGGCGGATCGCACGCTCGTGTTCGTCACGAGCGACAACGGCCCGTGGCTCAAGAAGGGCGAGAGCTCGGGCTCCCCCGGCCCTCTGCGCGGCGGGAAGAACACGAACTGGGAAGGCGGCGTGCGCGTGCCGGCGATCGCGTTCTGGCCGGGACGAATCCCGGCCGGGACGGTGGTCGACGCGCCGCTCTCGAACGTCGATCTCCTACCTACGATCGCCGGCCTCGCCGGCGGGAAGCTGCCGCAGCGCGTCATCGACGGCAAGGACATCGGTCCGGTCCTCCTGGGCTCGACGAAGGAGTCGCCGCACGAGGCGATCTACTTCTTCCGCGGCACCCGGCTCGAGGCGGTGAGAAGCGGGCCCTGGAAGCTCTTCGTGGACCCCGCGGCGGGTGGGGACGAATTCGGCCCGGATCCCGTGCACCGCAAGCCGAGGGTTCTCGGGAACCCCGTCCTCTTCAACCTCGTGGACGACATAGGCGAGAGGAAGGATGTCGCCGCCAAGAACCCCGAGGTCGTGGCGCGCATGAAGAAGCTCATCGCGGCCATGGACGAGGACCTCGGCGTCGACTCCCAGGGACCGGGAGTCCGGCTGGCGGGTCGCGTCGAGGAACCGCGTCTCCTGACGCTCGGCAAGAGATAGCGCGGACGCCGCGCCGCGGCTTCCGGTCCTGCGGTGGTAGAGTCAAAGGCTCACCATTCCGTCCGGGAGGCTCCCCATGATCCGCAGGCGCGCTTGGATGCTCGGCATCCTCATCATCCCGACGTTCGCACGGGCCCAGGAGTCTTCCGACCTGCCCGGCAGCTGGCTGTCGATGAACAGCGTCGCGTTCGACACGAACGCGCCGCTCGTCGTGCCCGAGAGGCTCGCCGCGGCCGCGCCTTCGGGCGACTTCGAGCGCGTCATCGTGAAGTTCCCCGGTCCCGCCACGATGGAGCAGCACGCCCTCCTTCTGCGGAACGTGGCGCGCGTCTACTGCTACCTCCCGCAGTACGCCTACCTCGTCGCGATCCCGTCCGGGACGGGCCCGGTCGTCGCCTCCTCGGTGGGTGCGTCATGGTGGGGCGAGTACCACCCGGCGTACAAGATCGGCAAGGCGGTCGCGGCCGTCGACGAGAGGACCGCCGGCGAGCAGATCGTGATGATCCGGACCTTCCCCGACGCGGACCTCGCCGCGATCGTTCGCCGGATCCAGGCGATGGGAGTGACGGGCGTCGTGGGGTTCGGCCACGGCCCGCAGTTCGATCGGATCCGCCTGCTCCTGTCGCCGGGCGAGCTGGTGCGGCTGCGCGAGGATCTCGCGCGCATCTCCGACGTCTTCTGGATCGACGTCGAGCCGCGCCTCGAGCTCCTGAACGACACGACGATCTGGGTCGGTCAGTCGGGCGTGTCGGGCGGGCAGACGACGCCGGTGTTCTCGAACGGGATCTACGGCGAGGGGCAGGTCGTCGGCATCATCGACACTGGCCTCGATGCGGACATGTGCTACTTCCGCGACGCCACCAACGGCCTGCCGCCGACCAACGCGTGCAACGGCGGCACGACGATCAACGCCGCCCAGCGCAAGGTCCTCGCCGTCGACTTCCTCTGGCAGAGCGAGTGCAACGGCGGGATCAACAACGGCGAGTGGGACACCCACGGCCACGGCACGCACGTCGCGGGCACGGTCGGCGGCGATCGGGGCACGCCCCTCATCCACGACGGGGGCGATGGCATGGCGCCTGGGTGCAAGCTCGTCATGCAGGACGGCGGCTTCCAGACCGACAACTGCGCCGACCTCCCGGGCATCGGCTGCCCCGTCGTCGACCTGAACCCGCTCTTCCAGCAGGCCTACGACCAGGGCGCGCGGCTGCACACCAACTCCTACGGCGACAACGAGAACGCGCCCGTGCAGAACAACTACACGGCCGCGACCGAGGACGTCGATCAGTTCATGTGGAACCACAAGGACTTCCTCATCTTCTTCGCCGCCGGGAACTCGGGCCCCGGCAACGACACCGTCGGCAGCCCGTCGACGGCGAAGAGCTGCATCTCGGTGGGCGCGACGTACCGCGGCGCAAGCGCCGAGCAGATGGCGTTCTTCTCGAGCTGCGGCTACACCGATGACAACCGCTACAAGCCGGAGATCACGATCCCCGGCGACAGCATCGTCTCCGCGGCCAACGACTACAACGTCGGCACCAACAACTGCGGCACGACGACGATGTCCGGCACGAGCATGGCGTCCCCCGCCGCGGCCGGCCTCTCGGCGCTCGTGCGCCAGTACTACACCGACGGCTTCTACCCCACCGGCGTCAAGAACCCGCCCGACGCCTTCACGCCGTCCGCCGCGCTCGTGCGGGCGACGGTCGTGAACTCCGCGCAGCGCATGACCGGCGCGGGATCGCTGCCCGGCCGGTGCCAGGGCTGGGGACGGATCCTCCTCGACAACGCGCTCTACTTCCCGGGCGACGCGCGCAAGATCTTCGCGACGGACGATCCCGGCTTCCCGACGGGATCGACGAGCAGCAAGGACTTCCTGATCGACGTCGTCTCCGGCGCGGTGCCATTCAAGGTGACGCTCGCCTGGACCGATTATCCGAGCACCCCCGCCGCGATGCCGCACCTGGTCAACGACATCAACCTGCTCGTGACGGCGCCCGACGGCACCACGATGTACAAGGGCAACGTCTTCGCGAGCAACCAGTCGACGACGGGCGGGTCCTACGACGCGCGCAACACGCTCGAGCAGGTGCTCCTCCTGACGCCGAGCCAGATCGGCACCTACACGATCACCGTGACCGCGGTGAACATCCCGAACGGACCGCAGCCTTACGGGCTGGTCGTCACCGGCGACATCACGAACACCGCGCCCCCGGCCGTGACCGACGACGCGATCGTGGGCGAGGGGCTCGGTCAACCCAACGTCAACCGCGTCAGGGTCTATGACGCGTCGGGCACGGCGACGGCGGTCGACTTCCTCGCCTACGCGGCGGGCCAGTTCGGCGTCAACGTGTCCTCGGGCGACATCGACGGTGGAGCCTACGCCGAGATACTGACGGCCCCAGGCCCGGGAGCGGTCTTCGCGCCCCAGATCCGCGGATTCGATCGCGCGGGAGCAGCGATCGCCAAGGTGAACTTCTTCGCCTACGGGACGCTCAAGTACGGGGCCAACACCTCCGGCGCGAACCTCGACGCCGATGCGACCCGCGAGATCCTGAGCGGACCGGGGCCGGGCCTCGTGTTCGGCCCACACGTGCGCGGCTGGAACTACGATGGCGTATCGCTCTCGGCGATGTCGAAGGTCAGCTTCTTCGCCTACCTGACGCTGAAGTACGGCGTGAACGTGGAGGCGGGCGACGTGGATGGCGACGGGTACGAGGAGATCGCCACCGGGCCGGGGCCAGGCACCATGTTCTCGGCTCAGGTGCGCGGGTTCGACTACGACGGCAACGCCGTGTCCGCCATGAGCAAGGTCAACTTCGTGGCGTTCGCCGCGATCGCTTACGGGGTGAACGTCGCGAGCGGCAACGTCGACGCCGATCCCTTCGACGAGATCGTGGCGGCGCCCGGTCCCGGCAACACCAGCTCCTACCCGTCGCGGTTCCTGGGCTACAACTACGACAACACGAGCATCGGGCCGCTCACCGGCTTCGACGTCACCCCGTTCGCGACGTTCTACGGCGGTCGGGTCGGCCTCGGGGACGTGACGGGCGACGGGCAGGTGGACCTGCTCGCCGGCGCGGGACGGGACGCCGCGGCCGACTCGACGGTCAAGATGTACCAGTACACCGGCTCTGCCTTGACGCTCCTGCCAGGATCCTTCGTCCCGTTCGGGAGCGACACGTATGGCGTCAACGCCGCGGGCGGAGCGCTCGGTTATTAGCGCCAGCGATCGGGGCGGGGGACGCGCCCCCGCCCCGCGTTAAGCATGCACGCACTTCCGCTGATGCTCTTCGCCATCTGCGCGGTGGCGATCGGGTACCGCTACTACTCCGCATTCATCGCCGCGAAGGTGCTCGTCCTCGATGACGCGCGCGTCACGCCGGCGCACCGCCTGAACGACGGCCACAACTACGTGCCCACGAACAGGTGGGTGCTGTTCGGCCACCACTTCGCCGCGATCACGGGCGCGGGCCCGCTCGTCGGCCCGACCCTCGCCGCGCAGTTCGGCTTCCTCCCCGGGTTCCTCTGGATCGTGATCGGCGTCGTGCTCGGTGGCGCGGTCCACGACTTCGTGGTGCTCACGGCGTCGATGCGCCGCGACGGCAAGTCGATCGCGGAGATCGCGCGCGCCGAGATCAGCGGCCGTAGCGGCCTCGTGGCCGGGTTCGCGGTGCTCTTCATCGTGATGATCGCCATCGCCGCGATGGCCAAGGTCGTCGTGATCGCGCTCTCCGAGAGCGCGTGGGGGACGTTCACGATCGCCACCACCATCCCCATCGCGCTCTTCATGGGCCTCTACATGTACCGCCTCCGCAAGGGGAAGATCGGCGAGGCCTCGGCCATCGGCGTTGTGCTCTTGCTCCTGGCCGTCGTCGCGGGCGAGAGGTTCGCGGCGTCGGGGGCGGGGAAGCTCCTCGTGCTGAGCGCGCACCAGCTCACGATCGCGATCGCGATCTATGGTTTCGTGGCGAGCGTCCTGCCCGTCTGGATGCTGCTCTGCCCGCGCGACTACCTGTCCTCCTACATGAAGATCGGGACGATCGTCCTGCTGATCGGCGGCATCCTGATCGTCAACCCGGTCCTGAAGCAGCCGCCGGTGTCTCAGTTCACGAAGGGTGGGCCCATCTTCTTCGGCGGGCTCTGGCCCTTCGTCTTCATCACCATCGCCTGCGGCGCCATCTCCGGGTTCCACGGGTTGGTCGGCAGCGGCACGACGCCCAAGATGATCGACAAGGAGTCCCGCGCCCGGACCATCGGCTATGGCGCGATGCTCATGGAGGGGATCGTCGGCGTGGTCGCCCTCATCTTGCCGGGCTCCCTTGCGCCCGGCGACTACTTCGCCATCAACGCGCCGCCCGACAAGTTCGCGACGCTCGGCCTCTCGATGGATCACCTTCCAGAGCTATCGGCCCAGATCGGCGAGAAGCTCGAAGGCAAGACCGGCGGCGCCGTCAGCCTCGCCGTGGGCATGAGCCAGATCTTCTCGAACCTGCCGGGGCTCTCGACGCTCATCGCCTACTGGTACCACTTCGCCATCATGTTCGAGGCGCTCTTCATCCTCACGACGGTCGACACCGGGACGCGCGTGGCGCGCTTCCTGGTCCAGGAGTTCGGCGGCCGCGTCCACCCCGTGCTCGCGAAGACCGACTGGCTTCCGGGCACGTTCGCCTCCACGGCGATCGTGTGCGCCGGATGGGGCTATCTCGTCTGGACCGGCTCCATCGGCAACATCTGGCCCCTTCTCGGGATCAGCAACCAGCTCCTCGCCTGCATCGCGCTCTGCGCGGCCACGACCCTCATCATCAACTCGGGGAAGGCGCGCTACGCCTGGGTCACGCTGATGCCGCTCCTCTTCGTCGGCACCGCGACGGAGACGGCTGGCTACCAGCTCGTCACGGGCAACTTCATCCCCAGGATGATCGGATCCGGAAAGCCCGAGCTCGTGACGCAGGGATACCTCCTGACGACCCTCTGCGTGCTGGCGATGGCCGCGCTCGCGTTCATCTTCGTAGACTCCCTCTGGCGCTGGGCGTCTCCTCGCCGCCCCGCAGCCATGGTGTCGTCGCCCGCCGGGGCGTGACCCCTACTGGCCTCCGCCAGGTGGGGGCGGATCGGCGGGCTTGCCATCGCCGCCGGCGCTCGCCGCGACGGCCGGCTCCTTGATCGTGGCGTCGTAGACCTTGCTCACCGCGGAACGCACGGCCTCGGCGTCGGTCTTCGCGTCGTCGTAGGTGAGGTCGACCTCGCGCTCGTCGAGCCGGACCTCCACCGTCTTGACGCCGTCGACGGACTTCGCGGCCTTGACGACGCCGCGGGCGCAGCCGGAGCAGTGCATGTCCGGGACCGAGAGGGTGCACGAGGCGTTGCCCTTCTCGACCGGGGTCGGAGCGTCGGCGGCGGGAGCGCTGCCCGCTGGAGACGGCGCGGGGGCATCGGCCGCGAAGAGCGAGAGGGATGCCATGAAGGTGGCGGCGAGGACGAGGTGGCGCATGCCGATCATGATGCGCGTCCGCCGGGGGTCGTGTCAAGGGCTTCGTCCGGCGATCGTGGCAGCCTACCTACTAGTAGGTCTGTCGATGCTGCCGTATAATGGCCGCTCCGCATGTGCCC
>JAXLQT010000069.1:0-9290 GCA_046331505.1 Acidobacteriota bacterium | reverse complement strand
CGCGCCGGCGCGACGCCCGAAGCCGCGATGATCGAGGCGGGCCGCCTGCGCCTGCGTCCCATCATGATGACGATGGCGACCGAGGTGCTGGGGCTCGTGCCGATGGCGCTCGGCCTGGGCAACGCCAGCGAGCTCCGCATGCCGCTCGCCATCTCCGTGATGGGCGGCCTCTCCATCTGCACGATCCTCACGCTCGTGCTCATCCCCTGCCTCTTTCTCCTCGTGGAGCATCGCGGGCGCATCCCGGCGTCCCAGCACGCCGCCGCGCCGTCGCCGGGCTCGCTCCCGGTCGCCGCGGTCGCCGCGTCGTGAAGCTCGTCGACGTCTCCGTCGGCCGGCCCGTCACGACGATGATGGTCTACGCCACCCTCGTCATCCTGGGCGCGATCTCGTTCACCCGGCTGCCGCTGGCCTTCCTTCCCGAGGTCGACATCCCGGCGGTTTGGATCCTCGTCCCGTACCCGAACTCGAGCCCCGCCCAGGTGGAGCGCCTCGTCACGCGCCCGGTCGAGGAGGCGCTCGCCCAGCTGAAGGGCGTCAAGCGCCTCACCTCGACGAGCGGCCCCGACGGAGCGCAGATCCAGCTCGAGTTCACCTGGGGCCAGTCGATCGACCTGATCCGCATGGCGATCGGCGAGAAGATCGATCAGGTCAAGCCGGAGCTGCCCGCCGAGGTAAGGCAGATCCAGATCTTCAACTTCAGCACCTCCGACATCCCGGTCGTGCAGGCGCGCATATCGGCGCACGGCGTCGACCTCTCGAAGAACTTCGACCTGCTCGACAAGCGCATCGCGGATCCGCTGCGCCGCATCAAGGGGGTCGGGCGCGTGGAGCTCGGCGGCGTCTCGAAGAAGGAGATCCGCATCTTCCTGCTCTCGGACAAGCTGCGCGAGCACGCCGTCGACGTGCCGGCGCTGGTGACGCGCCTGGCGACGGCGGGCGTGTCGGTGCCCGTCGGCAGCATCACGAGCGGCCCGTTGACCTACAACGCGCGCGTCGTCACCGACGTGACCGAGATGAAGGAGCTCGAGGACATCCCGGTGCGCCCGGGGGTGAGGCTCGCCGACGTGGCGCGCATCGAGTACCGCGAGCCCCCCGAGGCGGATCGGCGCCACCTCGATCTCGAGCCCGCGGTGGCGCTCGAGATCTTCAAGGAGTCGACGGCGAACACCGTCGAGGTGGCCCGCGAGGCGGTCCGCATGATCAAGAACGAGATCGCGCGCGACCCGACGCTGCAGGGCGTCAACGTCTTCACCTGGGACGACCAGGCGTCGCAGATCGAGAACGGTCTCGACGGCATCCGCAAGTCGGGCGTCGAGGGAGCCTTCCTCGCCGTGATGTTCATCTACCTCTTCCTCCGGCGGTGGGATGCGACGACGGTGGTCGCGGTGTCGATCCCGCTGTCGCTGATCATCGCCGGCACCGTCATGTACTTCATGGGCAAGAGCCTGAACGTCCTGTCGATGACGGGCCTCATGCTGGGGGTCGGCATGCTGGTCGACGACAGCATCGTCGTGCTCGAGTCCATCGCGAGCCGCTTTGCAAAGGGGGAGGGGCCACGGTCCGCGGCACTTTCGGGAACGCGCCACGTGTCCGCGGCCGTGGTCTCCTCTACCCTCACGAGCGTAGCGGTCTTCCTGCCGCTGGTGGTGGGAGGCAAGAACGAGCTGTCGGTCTGGCTCGGCGAGATCGGCGGCACCATCACGGTGGCGCTGCTCTGCTCGCTCGTGGTCTCGTTGACGCTCGTGCCGCTCCTCTCGTCGCGCATGCTCGGCAAGGCGCGTGCGGCGCGGCCCAACGTCCCGATCGAGAAGCTGACCGCCGCCTACAAGAAGGCGATCGGCTGGACGCTCGTCCGCCCGTGGAAGAGCTTCGCGCTGCTCGTCCTGGTGATCGTCGTGGGAATCCTCCCGGTGCTCGTGCCGGGCCTCGTCGACATGACGATGTTCACGGGGACGGTCAACCGCCGCCTCTACATCGACTACGCGATGTCGGATTTCTTCTACGCGGGCGACGTCGGCAAGGTGGTCACCGAGGTCGAGAAGTACTTCCTCGCGCACAAGGAGGCCTGGGGCATCGAGTCGGTCTACACCTACTACGGCGAGAACCACGCCCGGACGGTGCTCACGCTCGCCAAGAAGGACCTCGGCGATCGCGAGATCAAGGCGCTGCGGACGCAGATGAAGAAGGGGCTCCCCTCGTTCCCCGCGGTGAAGGTGCGGTTCGACGAGGAGCAGGACGCCGGCGGACGGCGCTCCGACTTCGAGGTGACGCTGCGCGGCGACGACGTCGCGGTGCTCGCCGGCCTCGCGGACCAAGCGGAGCGGCGTCTCGCCCGCATGGGGGGCATCAGCGACGTTTTCTCCGACGCCCACAGCACGCGTCAGGAGATCCGCGCCACGCTCGACAAGGAGCGCGCCGCCGCCCTCGGAGTCTCGCCCTCGGAGATGGCGCAGCTCTTCGCGTTCACGCTCGGCGGCTTCCCGCTGCG
This sequence comes from Acidobacteriota bacterium, assembly GCA_046331505.1. Classification (GTDB taxonomy): domain Bacteria; phylum Acidobacteriota; class Vicinamibacteria; order JAXLQT01; family JAXLQT01; genus JAXLQT01. The sequence continues at coordinate 6,799 of JAXLQT010000069.1, read as the reverse complement.
GAAGATCTCCGACGGTCAGAGCGAGACGGAGATGTCGGTGGCGCTCGCCCCCGAGGACTCGGAGAGCCTCGACGACCTGCGCGAGCTCACTCTCACGACGCGCGACGGCAACTCCGTGCGCGTCGGCGACGTCGCCACCTTCAAGATCGTGCGGCGCCCCGCCGAGATCCACCGCGAGGGCCGCATGGGAGCGCTCTCGGTGAGGATGACCTACGAGGGCGAGAAGGTCGAGCAAGTGCGGCGCCAGATCGAGCGCGTCTTCGAGACGCTGCCCTACCCGCCAGGCTACGGATGGCAGCTCGGCCAGGGCATCCAGGACGGCGACGACCAGGCGGCGCAGATGATGCAGAACTTCCTGCTCGCGCTGCTCCTGGTCTTCGTCATCATGGCGGCGCAGTTCGAATCGCTCGTCCACCCGTTCGCGATCGTGATGACGCTCCCCTTCGGCCTATTCGGCGTCTGGTGGACGCTCGCTCTCACGCGCACGCCCTTCAACATCATGTCGCGCATCGGCCTCCTGATCCTCATCGGCATCGCGGTCAAGAACGGCATCGTCCTGATCGACATCGTCAAGCAGCTCCGCGCCGCAGGCGTCCCGCGCGAGCAGGCCCTCATCGACGGCGGCGCCGAACGCCTGCGCCCCATCCTGATGACGGCGCTCGCCACGATGGTCGGCCTCGTCCCGCTCGCGCTGGGCGGCTCCGCGGTCGGCGACGCCTACTACTTCCCCCTCGCCCGCACCGTCATCGGGGGCCTCCTTGCCAACACGGTGCTGACGCTCCTGGTGCTGCCCTACATGTACCAGCAGGTCGATCGCTTCACGACGTGGTGCAAGTCGCTGTGGCGCGCGAGCTCACCGCGCGCCGCCGCGCTCGCCGCCCCCGTCGCCGCCTGATCCGGGGGGGACGGCGGTCGGGGCGGGCGGGCGATCAGAAGCCGAGGTTGCCCGCCGCCGGGCTCACTCCGTGGAAGGCGCCCGGGAAGGGATCGATCGCGAGGAGCGGCACGAGCGCGCTTCCCGTGTAGAGGAACGGCGACACGGTCGAGCTCGCGGCGGGATCGGGGCCGAAGCCGGCCACCAGATCGCCGCTCCCGTCGCCCGAGAGGTCGCCGAGGCCCACGCGACCGCCGTAACCTGTCCCGATGGTGACGTCGAAGCCCGGGATCGCCGTGAGGGAGGCGCCGTCGTAGTCGAACCCGAGGAAGCGCGCGGGATGGGTGACCCCGGGTCCGGGGGCGCAGGCGATCTCGCCGAAGCCGTCCGCGTCGACGTCCCCGCCGGCCACGTTGACGCCGAATCCCTGGTAGGTGAACGCGTTGAAGTTGATCTTGGCGATCGCCGAGACCGTCGTCGCGTCGTAGTTCCAGCCGCGGACGTTGGACGAGAAGACGGCGCCCGATCCAGCGCCGGTGAGGACCTCGTCGAACGCGTCGGCGTCGAGGTTCGCGGAGCCGACGTTGACCCCGTACTTGAGCGTCCCGTAAGCGAAGTAGGAGATCTTGGCGATGGAGGAGATGGCGACGTTGTCGAAGTTCCAGCCGCGCACGTGCGGGCCGAACACCGCACCCGGTCCGGCCCCGGTGAGGATCTCTTCGAACGTGTCGGCGTCGACGCTGGCACCGGCGACGTTGAGCCCGAACCGGAGCGTGCCGTACGCGTAGAAGTTGATCTTCGAGATCGGGGTTCCGTCGCGCAGGAACGAGCGGGCCTGCGGTCCAAGCGTGGCGCCGGGACCCGGTCCCGTCAGGATCTGATCGTTGGTCGCGGCCTGGACGTTCCCGGGCGCCACGTTGACGCCCCACGCGGAGGCGCCGTACGCAAGGAAGTCCGTGCTCGTCGCGGTGCCGTCGGAGACGAAGACGCGCACGCGGTTCGGGTTCGGCATCCCGAGGCCCTGCCCTGCGACGAGGTCGTCCGGGAACCCGCCGCCGCCGATCGAGAGCGCGTACGGGCTCTGCCCCGTGCAGCTCTGGCTGTCGGTGGCCGTGACCGTGAACCCGTAGCTCCCGGTCGATGCGGGCGTCCCGAAGATGACCCCGGATGCGGACAGCGAGAGTCCGGGGGGTAGCGCCCCCGCCGTGACCGCGTACGTGTACGGTGCCGAGCCTCCACTCCCGGTGATCGTCTGCGAGTAGGGCGCGCCGACGGTCCCGGAAGGGAGGCTCGCGGGTGCAAGGGCGATGGCGTTACAGCGGGCAATCCGCGTGACGAAGGCGTCGACGAAGCCACCCGGGGTCGCCTGGAAAGGCGTGACCGACGGGAAGTCCGTCGAGAGAGTCGATCCCGTCGCGACGATCGTGTCGGCAGACCCGGCGTCGAGATCGGAGATGCCGTCGTTGTCGGCTCCCCCGAGGTAGGACGACGTCACCAGGCTCCCGGCGCCGTCGAGGGTCGCGACGAACGCGTCGTTCTGTCCCGCGAGGGCGGGCTGGATCGGATTCATCACGGGCAAGTCGCTCGAGCCCGTCGTGCCGCCGAAGGCGACGGCGCCCGACGCAAACACCGAGATGCCGCGAGCGTCGTCGTCTTGCGATCCCCCAAAGAACGTGGAGTAGGCCAGGCCTCCGCTCGCGTCGAAGCACGAGACGAAGCCGTCCTTCGAGCCCGAGAGGTTCGGCTGGTAGGCGTTGCGGACCGGGAAGTCCGCAGAGGTGGCGGAGCCCGCAACCCACGTGCGGCCATTCGCATCGCTCGCGACGTCGAATCCCTCGTCGTCGACCGAGCCGCCGAGGTAGGTCGAGAAGACGAGGGATCTCCCGGTGTCCGAGAGCTTCGTGACGAACGTGCTCATCGTGGGCGACGGCAGGCTGCCCTGGAACGCCCGGAAGGTCGGGTAGTCCGGTGACTGGGTCCTGCCCGTGATCGCCGCCTGCCCCTGGGAATCGACGGTGACGCGGGACGGATAGTCGTACGCCGAGCCGCCGACGTACGTGCTGTAGGCGAGAGAGGCGCCGCTCGCATCGAGCTTCGCCACGAACCCGTCGCCGGATCCGGCGTAGTTGGCCTGAAACGCATTCGCGATCGGAAAGTCGTTCGACGACGTCTGGCCCGTCACGTAGGCCTCGCCCCCGTCGACCGCGATTCCCGTCGCCACGTCGCTATCGCTGCCGCCGAGGTACGTCGAGTAGACGAGCGCGCTCCCGTCCGGCGTCAGCTTCGTCACGTAAACGTCGTAGCCTCCCTGGAATGCCATGATCGGGTTCTGCGTCGGGAAGTCCGGCGACGAGGTCAGGCCCGTCACGTACGCATTGCCCAGGGAGTCCGCCGCGATCCCTCCCAGCCTCTCGGTCACGCTGCCGCCGAGATAGGTCGAGTAGACGAGCTGGCCCGCCGCGTCGATCTTCGTCACGTACGTGACGTCCGAGCCCGGGTGGGGGTTCGCGCCCAGGTACGGGTTCTTGAGAGGAAAGGCCACGGACAGCGTCTGCCCCGACGTGTAGGTGTTCCCCTGCGCGTCGATCGCGATCCCCTGCGCGAGGTCGGCGGCCTCGCCTCCGAGATAGCTCGACCAGACGATCGTGGGATCGACGACGAGCGGCGCGCCGGGATCGTGATCGTCGACGGCGACGCGGATCGTGAGCGGGCTCCCCTCGCCGATGACGTAGCGCGCACCGATGCGCGACGCCCTGCCACGTCACCGGCGGTCCAAGCCTCAGGCGACCCGCGGGCGTGCCGAGCGTGAGCGCTCCATCGGGCTCGGGACACACGTCGGCGGCCGAGGAGATCCCCATCGCGATGACGGAGGGGTCTCTGCCGGCGGCGATCTCGAAGTCGAGCTCGAGAGCGCCGTTCTCTCCGTGGACCACGACGTCGACGCCCGGGTAGGCGTCGACCATGCGCACGCGCTCGACGTGCGGCACGCCGGTGATCCATCCCGCGGGATCGTTTCCCAGGAAGTAGCTGCTGGTCGACGGAAGGACCTTTCCCGCGACGAGCGGCGGCGCGCCGTTCCCTCCCGGAAACGACAGGGTGACGGGCTCATCGGCCGGGCAAGCGTCGAGCGGGGCCAGCGCGAGCCCTGTTCCGCCGATCTCGAAGAGGAGCGCCCCGGCTCGCCCGGCATAGCAAGCCCGCGGGTCGGCCTGGCCGCGGTTGACCTCGAAGACGACCGGAGCGGGCTTCGCGCTCGACGCGGATGCGAGAGCCGCAAGTGCGGCGAACAGGCACGCAGTTCGTGCAGGGGCGGCCATGGGCGGAGTCTCCTCTCGGGCTTTGGCTATGTTCCAGTCTATTCCCGATCTCCGTGGGGTCGCCGGGGCCCGGGCACGGGACGCGTATGATCGAGGCGCTGGGCCGCGAAGGGCCCGAGGGAGGCGCCTCATGCGTGTTCACCGCTTTCTTGCGCTCCTAGCTCTCGCCGGCAGCACCGGCGCCCTGGCCCAGAACGCGACGACCGGCGTCGGCGCGACGGCGAGCGCCACGTTCGAGTGCGTCGGCGTCGTGGCGACGATCTTCGGCGACGCGAACGGAAACGGCGTCGCGAACCTCGAGGTCCGGCCGACCGGCGGGACGTTCGTTCCGGCCCATCCCCTCACACGCATCGACGCGACACGCTTCGTGGGCAGCGTCTTCTTCCTCACACCGGGAACCGGCTACGAGGTGCGTGTCACGCTGGGCGATCCGGACGGCGTGACGAACCCCGTCCTGACCGCGCAGGCGACCACGCGCCCGAATGCCTTCCCCTCCGCGAACGGCAGCGACTACTACGTCGCACCGGGGGGCTCCGACGGAAACACCGGCGGGATCGGCGATCCATGGGCGACGGTGGCCCATGCCGCGGCCGTCGCCCAGCCAGGGGACGAGGTGTTCCTGCGCGGCGGCATCTACTACGAGTCCGTCGATCTCGTGCGATCCGGGACGCCCACGGCTCCGATCGTCTTCCGCGCCTATCCCGGCGAGACCGCGGCAATGGACGGCGCCGATCCGGCGCTCGTCAGCTCGCCCGGCTCGTGGACCAACCAGGGCGGCGGCGTCTGGTCCGTTCCGCTCGCCGCGGGGACGTCGTACGTCGCGGTCGACAGCGCGAAGCTCTATCCGTACCAGGCCTTGGCCGATCTCCAGGGTCTCATCTGGGGCACGGACGGCGGCTTCTTCGCCGGTGGCGGCACGCTCTACGTCCGCTTCCCGGGCGGGGGCACGCCGACGGGCGTGAACGTCTACGTGTCGCGCTTCCCGCACGCGTTCAACGCGGACGGTCTGACCGATCTCCGTTTCCGCGATCTCGAGATCCGCCACTACGGCCTCGACGACACGTCGAAGGGCATCTACCTACGCTACGCGAGCAACTGCGTGGTCGACGGCTGCCACATCCACCACAACATCGCCGCCGTGTGGCTCAAGGGCGACGCAAGCGACAACGTGATCGAACGCTGCGTCATCCACGACGGCCCGTCGCAAACGTGGGACTGGGACGCGAGCAAGGCCGCGGGCAACGTCGAGACCAGTGGCGTCGTCTTCGACTCCACCTGGAGCGGGACCCGCAACGTGATCAGAAACAACGAGATGTACGACGACTTCGACGGCTCCCACTTCTGCGGCGACACCCACACCACCGTCGACGACACCGACATCTACGGGAACTCCTTCCACGACCTCAACGACGACGGCTTCGAGACGGACGGGTACTGCATCAACGTGCGGATCTGGGGCAACACCTTCCAGAACACGCTCATGTCCGTCTCCCTCGCCTCCGCCGTCACCGGACCGACCTACGTTCTCCGCAACCTGATGATCGATTACGGCAACACGGCGTCGGGAAGTCAGTTCACGGGGGCGCCGTTCAAGTTCAACGTGAGCGGGCAGCCGCCCTCGGGACCGATCTTCCTCTACCACAACACCTGCTCGTCGGCGACGCCCGTCACGGACGCCTGGCTCATCAAGGACCTCTCGCAATGGGCGAAGGTCACGACGCGCGACAACATCTTCTCCGCCAACGACTACGGCTACCGCTACGACAACACGGCGAACGACCCCGTCGACTTCGACTGGGACCTCATTTACACGTCGACGCCGAACCACTTCGCCAACGTCCAGGGCACCCGCTACGACACCCTCGCGCTCTTCCAGACGGGCACCGGGCTCGAGCTCCAGGGGATCTCCGCGCCTCCGCAGTTCCAGAACCCCGCCGCCGGCGACTACACGCTGGCTGCGGGAAGTCCCGCGATCGATCGCGGCACACCCATCCCGGGCATCGATGACGGCTTCGTCGGTACGGCTCCGGACCTCGGCGCGTTCGAGCGCGGGTCGGGAGCGCCGAACGCCGACTTCACGGGGACACCGCTCGTCGGTGCCGCTCCCCTCGCCGTCCAGCTCACCGACGCGTCGAGCGGCGCGATCACGACATGGGCCTGGACGTTCGGCGACGGCGCGACATCGGCCACGCAGAGCCCCGCGCACACCTACGTCGCTCCGGGGAGCTACGACGTCGCGCTCACCGTCACCGGACCGGGCGGCACCGACACGATGACCAAGGCTGGATACGTGACGGTCACCGGCGGCGCGCCGCAGGCGAACTACTTCTCCGGACGCGGCCGCGGCCAGCCCGATCCCAACGACGTGGCGGTCCACGTCCTCGGCGGGACGCGCGCCGCGACCTGGATCGCTTACGCATCGGGCCAGTGGGGGACCCTCGTGGGAGAGGGCGACGTCGACGGAGACGCGACGTCCAATCCCCTGACGGGTCCTGGCCCAGGTCCGGTCTACGGACCCCAGGTGCGCGCGTGGCAGCCGTCGGGAACGCCCATCGCGAAGGTGAACTTCTACGCGTACGGAACGCTGCGCTATGGCGTCAACGTCTCG
>JAXLQT010000068.1:0-11042 GCA_046331505.1 Acidobacteriota bacterium | reverse complement strand
TCGATGGAGGTGCTGGAGGGCGGCAAGCTCGTGACGCAGGACGTCCCTCTCAGGAACGCCATGAACGAGGTGCTGCGCGACTCGTACACCGAGGATTGCCAGCGCGCCGTCGACAAGTGGAACAAGTCCCTCGCCGATGCGGGCATCTCGTTCCGCTTCGAGCTCCCGAGCCGTCGCTTCCATCGCCACATCGGGATCTACGCCAACATGCCGTTCTCGGCCAAGGGCGAGCTCCTGGACCAGCCGGCCTGGGACGCGCGCCGCGGCGAGTGGCTTCCGAATGCGGGCGACATCGCCTACATCGCGAGCCTCCAGAAGGCCTGCGTCGAGCCGGGGAAGCTCGCCCACTGGGTCGCGCCTCCGATCAAGGGCATCAACGGCCAGCCGTTCGCATTCGAGTACGTCAAGCGCGTGGCGTAGGCCCGGAGCTCGGATCCCGGCGGCGTCAGGGAGAGCCCGAGGACTTCACCGGGTCGCCGCGCATGGCGCTCTCGAGATCGGCCTGCGCAGCCTCGATGTCCTTGTCGAGCTTCGCGAGCTGGGTCTCCAGCTGCTTGACGAGCTGGTGCTTCGGTCCGTCGACACCGGAGACGCTCGGGTTCGCATCGTAAGGGCCAGCCGCCGCGACCTTCAACCCGCCCCCCTCGCCCTCCGCGTCCTTCTTGGCATCCTCGAGCTGTTGTTCCACGTCGCTCCGCTGCCGGCGCAGATCGCGCACCTTGTCCTCGGCGGCGTGGATCCGGTTGCTCTGGGCCTTCCACTCCGCCTCGTCGCGCCCACCGCCCATCTCGGGCGCCGGCGGGGTCGCGGGAGCCGACGCTGCGTCCGACGAGTCTGGGTCGTGATACTTCGCGAGGTCGCTGTTCCCGAAGGTCTTGCCGCCGTCCGTCTTCGCTCCCTCGTCCTTCTTGCTCTCGTCCCCGGCCGCGGCGCCGAGAGGCAGGAGCGCAGCCAGGCACGCAGCAAGGAGAGCTCGATTCCTGAGCATGGTCACCTCCGAACGACTGGATCATATCGAATCGGATCGACCGGGGCGCTTCACGCTCCGTCCGTGGTCTTTCGCCACGGGCGCAAGCTCCTCACGGGCGGCGGCGATCCGCCTTGCCGCCCGGATCCGCCGCGCCCTTGAGGCGACCGGCCTCGGCGAGAGCGCGGCGGAGCACGTACTCGATCTGACCGTTGAGGCTGCGCAGGTCGTCGCTGGCCCAGCGCTGGAGGGCGTCGAGCACCTCCGGGCTGATGCGCAGCAGGAACGGCTTGCGCTCGGCCATCGCCCTTACTGGTAGAGCGTCCCGGTGTTGACGACCGGCTGGGCCTCGCGGTCGGCGCAGAGGACCACGAGCAGGTTCGACACCATCGCGGCCTTGCGCTCGTCGTCGAGCTCCACGACGTGCTTGTCGGCGAGGTGCTCGAGGGCCATGTGGACCATGCCGACGGCGCCCTCGACGATGCGCTGGCGCGCCGCGATGATGGCGGCGGCCTGCTGGCGCCGGAGCATCACGGCGGCGATCTCGGGCGCGTAGGCGAGGTGGCTGATCCGCGCCTCCAGGACGTGGACGCCCGCGCGATCGACGCGCTCCTGGATCTCGGTCTTGAGCTCTCCGGCGACCACCGAGGTGTGCCCGCGCAGCGACACGTGGGCGTCGTCGTGGGTGTCGTAGGGATAGCGCGTGGCGAGGTTCCGGATCGCCGACTCGCTCTGGACCTTGACGTAGTTCTCGTAGCTGTCGACGTTGAAGCTGGCCTCCGCCGTGTCGACGACTTGCCAGACGACGACCGATGCGATCTCCACGGGGTTCCCGTCGAGATCGTTCACCTTCATCCGCGCCGTCTCGAAGTTCCGGACGCGCTGCGATACGCGGCGCTTGGTGAAGAACGGGTTCGCCCACCAGAGGCCGGGGACCTTCACCGTGCCCGTGTAGCGCCCGAAGAGCTGGAGCACCTTCCCCTCGTTCGGCTGGACGACGAAGAGGCCGAACAGCAGGAAGGCGATGAGCGCCTCCGAGAACATCCAGGCCACGAGGAGCTTCGCGTTCTCCGCGAGCGCCGCGCGGTAGATGCCGTAGCCCACGGCGAGGATGGCGAGGATGAGGACCGTGGCCACCAGGATGCCTGGGAGCCCATGCCGTTCACGTTCTTTCATGATCGACTCCTGATGTCAAGATGATATCACATTGACATCAGTCCTCTCTACGAGCCCTGCCGGCGCTTTGTTCCGCCAGCCCCCCGTTCCCTCCAGCTTCCCGATGCGATCACCGGGCGGCCCTCGAGGCGCCGGAGCGCCACGAGGTACGCCTCTGCGTCCGTTCCATCATCCAGGACGACCGGCTCGCGCCGGAACCAGAAGGGATGGCCCTCGAGGCGATCGATCGCGGCCAGCGCGTCGCCGGCGACCTCGTAGAGCTCCCCGGCGACGGTGAGGCTCCCCCCGGCGGCGAGCGCCGGGTAGGCGCCGAGATCGTGAAGCGTGAAGGCCGCGCGCGTGCGCGCCGTGCCGAGGCACCTGGACCCGGCGAGAGCGGCGTGGTTGCTCTCCCCGTGCATGAGCGTTCCGTAGACGAAGAGGCGCGTCACGCGCCGCCCTCGATCAGGCGGTCGAGGACGAGCCCGAAGAACGGGGGAAGGGCGGTGTTCTCGAAGAGCCACCCGAGGTGCTCGCGGCAGCCGCGGCAGAGCGCGTACGACCATGCGTATCCGGCAAACCAGGTGTGCTCGAGCGTCGGGACGCCGATGGCGATGGCGCCGGGCGCGTGCTGGAAGCAGCCGATGCGGAAGCGGAACCCCGACGGGTTCACCTCGTCGTGGACGTGGGATCCGGCGATCGCGGCGCGCTCCCCGTGGCTCGTGACGGGCTCGCGGCACGCGCGGCAGAGGAGAGAGCGCTGGTGCTCGGGCGCGAGCGCCGCATCATCCCGGGACCGGGGAGCGCGCAGGAGAGCAACGATGGGCGTCGAGATCATGGCCGGCGCGGACAGTGTAGGCCCGCGCCGCTCACCCGCGACCGAACAGCACCTCCTCGTAGCGCGCCGCGAGGGCGGGCCACTCGAGATGGCGCGACGCTTCGGGCAGGATGGGCCGGTCGGCGGCCCCCGCGCGCAGGACGTGCTCGACGGCGGCGCGCAGGCCCGCGGGATCGTTCATCGACGCCGTCGCGCCGCCCGACGCGTCGACGAGCTGATCGGTGAAGGGAACGACACCGCGCTCCACGATGCCGAGCACGGGGCGCCCCGCAGCGACGTACTCGCAGAGCTTGCCCGAGAGCCCGAACGGGGAGACGGGATACCCGGAGACGACGACCGCCGTCGCGCCCCTGACGTATCCGAGCGCCTCGTGGTGCGGCTTGAACCCGAGCGCCTGGTACCGATCGCCGAGGCCGCTGGCCGCGGCGTGGCGCGCCAGCGCGCCGGCGATCTCCTTCGACGCATTGCCGACGTAGGTGAAGCGCGGCACGGGATCGATGGTGGGCAACACGTCCATCAGCCTCATCAGCGCGCGCTCGCAACCGTCGACGATGGTCCCGAGGTAGAGGAGCGAGCGAGGCGGCAGCGGGTACGGCAGCGCGGCCCGGAGCTCGTCGGGATCGAATCCGTTCGGGACGACGAACACGGGGACGCCGGGGTTCCTCTCCTCGAGCCGGCGCGCGAGCGGATCGCCGACGGTCACGACCTTCTCCGCGCGCCGCAGCATCCGGCGCTCGAGGCTCCGGTACCACGCGGCGTGCAGCGGGGAGGGGGGAGGGTCGTAGTAGATGTCGACCCAGACGTCGCGATACTCGGCGACCCAGCGCGCGCCCTCCGTGCGGGCGAGGTCCCAGCCGACGAGGTGGCTCGTGATCGGCGGCTGGGTGGTGAGGACGAGGTCGAACGGTCGTTCGTGGAGCCACCGGCGCGCGGCGTGGACGGCCGGGCCTCGCCAGCCGATCGTGGGGCTCGGGACGATCGCGAACCGGAGAAGGCGCGACAGGAAGCGGCTCGTCCCCACGGCTCCGCCCGTCGCCGATGGCGGCGGCCCGCCCCGAGCGCCGCGCAGGTGGTTGCGGACGTGGTAGAGGTCCCACGAGTGCGTGCGGCGGATCTCGACGTTGGGCGGGAGGCGCTCGACGAGGGTCGGGTCGTCGCGGCTCGCGGTCCAGGGATGCGTCGTCAGCACGCCGACGTCGATCCCGCGCTCGGCGAGGCCCTTGACGACGTTGAACGTGCGCAGCGCCCCGCTTCCGCCGAGCGGAGGGAAGTAGTAGGCGACGACCAGGATGCTTCTCGGGCGCGTCGTCATCGCGAGAACTTGAGTAGTGTATGGCCCCCATGGGCGCGCCCAGCTTCGGGTCCCGTCTCCGGCTCTGGATGCGCATGATCCGCGACGTGCGCGGTCGGGGCCCCAAGGACGAGCTCGCGCTCGTGCTCTCGGCGGCGCGCGATCTGGCGGCGACGCTCGGAGGCCGCGCAGCCCCGTCGATCCGGGTGGGGCGCGACCTCACGGTGCTCGTCCCGTCTCTCGGATCGGTGTTCCACGTGCGCGGCGGGACCGACGATCTCTACCACGTGCTCCCCCTGCGCGAGGACGACGTACACCGCGCCATCCTCGACGCCCTCGGTAAAGGCGACACCTTCGTCGATGGAGGCGCCAACATCGGCTACTACACCGTCCAGGCGGCGCAGCGTCGGACCTGCGGGTCGCGTGATCGCAATCGAGCCGATCCCGGCGACACGCGCCGTCCTCGAGCAGAACCTGGCGGTCAACGGCGTGGCGGGGTCGGTGTCGATCGCCGGGGCCGCGATCGGCGCGGAAGCGGCAGGGACGGTGCGCCTCTCGGTCGCGCGCGGGATGTACGGCATGGGATCGCGCGCCACGCCACCGGGAACCGAGACGTTCGACGTCGAGGCCACGACCCTCGACGAGCTCTGCCGCGACCTCGCGCGCATCTCGATGCTGAAGCTCGACGTCGAGGGCGCGGAGCTCGACGCCCTGCGCGGCGCCGGCCGGACGCTTTCCCGCACGCGCGCTGTCGTGGTCGAGTGCAACGAGAACGCGCGCGAGATCGAGGAGCCGCCGTGAGCGCCGGGTTCTCCGTCCGGAAGCTCCGCTTCGACGTACGTTCTCGCGGAGCGGGCGGCGTGACGCACGTCCTGTTCGTGACGCCCTGGTACCCCACGCCGGCCGAGCCGGTGGGCGGCGCGTTCGTGCGCGAGCAGGCGCAGGCCATGCCCTTGCCGGGGCCGGCCACCGCGTCGGCGTCCTCGTCGCAGTGCCGCGCGACACCGGCGCGACGAGACGAGCGACGTCCTCGCGCTCTTCACCGGGGTGCGCGATGCTCCGGCGCTCGGATCGAGCCTGAGCGCCATCGAGCGGCGCGGCGGCCTTCGCGCGCTACGTGCAGTACCGCGGTCGGCCTGATCTCATCCACGCCCACGTCGCGCTGCCTGCGGGCGTGGCGGCCATGATGCTCGGGCGTCGCGAGCGCCTGCCGTTCGTCCTGACCGAGCACGCGAGCGTGCACGCGCGCGGGTCGCCTGGTGCCCGTGGCACGGTCCTTTGCTGTCGCGCGTCTTCGGGGCCGCTGCGGAGCGCGTCGCCGTGAGCCCGTCCCTGGCCGCGCTCTTGACCGAGCGCCACGGACGGCGCGGCGCCTGGACCGTGATCGGAAACGTCGTGGACGAGGGGTTCTTCCAGCCGGGGGAGCCCGCGCCGGCCCCAGACGGGCCGTTCCGGTTCCTTGCGATAGGGTCGCTCGACGAGAACAAGGCCCACGCCGATCTCCTGCGCGCGTTCGCGCGGGCCTTCTCCGGCGAGGCGGGCACGACGCTTCGCATCGGAGGCGCGGGTCCCCAGAGGACGGCCCTCGAGGCGCTCGCCGGAGCGCTCGGCGTCGCATCCAGGGTCTCGTTCCTTGGCACGCTCTCGCGCGACGGCGTGCGCGCCGAGATGCAGCGCGCGGGAGCGGTCATCCTCCCGAGCCGCTACGAGACGTTCGGCGTGGTCCTCATCGAGGCGCTCGCCTGCGGCGTGCCCGTCGTCGCGACCCGGTGCGGCGGTCCGGAGTCGATCGTGACGGAACAGAACGGCATCCTCGTGCCGGCCCGCGACCCGGAAGCGCTCGCGACGGCGCTGTCGCGGATGCGCGCCGAGGCCGGCCGCCACGATCGCGCCGCGATACGAGCGGACTGCGTGGCGCGGTTCGGGCGCGCGGCGTTCACGTCGGCGGCCGGCGCGCTCTACGAGCGGGTTCTCGCGACGCGACGGTAGACTATCCGCGCATGGCAGCATCGCGCGTCGCCGTCCTGGGATGCGGCTACTGGGGCCGGAACCTCGTCCGGAACTTCCACGAGCTCGGATGTCTCGCCGCGGTTGCCGACGTGTCGGACGCGGGGCGCGCGGAGGCGCGCCGCATCGCGCCGGGGGCGTGGATCTGCGAGACGTTCGAGGAGGCGATCGCCATCCCCGAAGTCTCGGGCGTCGTCGTCGCCACGCCCGCCGCGACCCACGCGCCGATCGCCCTGGCGGCGATCGACGCGGGCAAGGACGTGCTGTGCGAGAAGCCGCTCGCGCTCACCTTGAAGGATGCGAGGCTCCTGACCCAGCGCGCCGCGGTGCGAAGCCGCATCCTGATGGTGGGCCACGTGCTCGAGTACCATCCGGCGATCCGGAAGCTCCGCGAGCTCTGCGCCGAGGGGCAGCTCGGAAAGCTCCACTACGTCTACTCGACGCGCCTCAACCTCGGGAAGGTCCGGACCGAGGAGAACATCCTCTGGTCGTTCGCGCCGCACGACATCGCCATCATCCTGCGCCTCATCGGCGCGCTCCCGTTCCAGGTGAGTGCGTCCGGCGGCGCCTACATCCAGCCGAACCTCTACGACGTGACGGTCACCCAGCTCCTCTTCGACAACGGCGTCGCGGCGCACGTGTTCGTGTCGTGGCTGAATCCATTCAAGGAGCAGCGCCTCGTCGTGGTGGGATCGAGGCGCATGGCGACGTTCGACGACGTGAAGAAGGAGCTCCTGCTCTACGACCAGCGCGTCGATCTGAAGGAAGGGGAGCCGGTCCCGGTGAAGGGGCAGGGGACGCGGATCGACTATGCCCCCGACGAGCCGCTCCGGCTCGAGTGCCAGGCGTTCCTCGAGGCGATCGCCTCGCGCGAGACGCCGCTCACCGACGCCCGGAGCGCGCTCGACGTGCTGCGCGTGCTGCAAGCGTCGCAGCGTTCGCTCGTGACGCAGGGGCAGCCCGTGCCCCTGCCGATGGAGTGACGATGAAGGAACCGGCGCGGCGCGACGACGGCTCGGAGCGACTCCAGCGGGAGCCGGCGGGGGGCGCGCCCCCGCCCTACACCGCCCATCCGACGGCCGTCATCGACGCGCCGTGCGAGATCGGCGCCGGGACGAAGATCTGGCACTTCTGCCATGTCTCGGGAGGCGCGCGGCTCGGGAGGCGCTGCATCCTCGGCCAGAACGTCTTCGTCGCGCCCGGCGTGGTGCTGGGTGACAACGTCAAGGTGCAGAACAACGTCTCGATCTACACGGGCACGATCGTCGAGGACGACGTCTTCCTCGGTCCCTCCTGCGTGCTCACGAACGTGACCAACCCGCGCGCGCAGGTCAACCGCCACGACCTGTACGAGCGGACGCTGCTGCGCCGCGGAGCGACGGTCGGCGCGAACGCGACCATCGTCTGCGGAGTCACGATCGGCCGCTATGCGTTCGTTGCGGCCGGGGCGGTGGTGACCTCCGACGTCCCCGACTACGCGCTGGTGCAGGGACTTCCCGCGCGTCCCGCGGGTTACATGAGCCGGCATGGTTACCGGCTCGGTCCTCCGGACGCGGACGGGGTCCGGCGTTGCCCGGGAAGCGGGTATCGTTACCGCGAGACGGCCGCGGGGCTTCGATGTCTCGACCTGGACGAGGATGCGCCGCTGCCTCCGGAGGATGGGGTCGGGAAGGTGCGGTACGACGACGCGAAGGGGAGTACCTAGATGACCGCGAATCGCAAGGTGCCGTTGCTCGACGTGAGGCGCCACGGTGAGGAGCTCGATCGAGAGCTCGAGGCGGCGTTCTCGCGCGTGCTCCGGAGCGGCCAGTACATCCTGGGGCCCGAGGTCGAGGCGCTGGAGCGCGAGTGCGCCGCGTACGTGGGATCGCGGCACGCGGTCGGCGTGTCGTCGGGCACCGACGCTCTGATCCTCGCGCTGATGGCGCTCGGAGTGGGCGCCGGTGACGAGGTCGTCTGCCCGACCTACACCTTCTTCGCGAGCGCGGGCTCGATCTGGCGACTCGGCGCCCGGCCGGCGCTCGTGGACTGCGATCCGGCGACCTACAACCTCGATCCGCGCGCGGTCGAGCGGGCGATCGGTCCGCGCACCAAGGCGATCATGCCGGTCCACCTCTTCGGCCAGTGCGCCGAGATGGGTCCGTTGCTCGCCCTCGCGCGGGACCGCGGCATCCCGATCGTCGAGGACGCCGCCCAGGCCATCGGCGCCACCTGCCCCGAGGGTCGCGCCGGAGCGATGGGAGCCTTCGGCTGCTTCTCCTTCTACCCGTCGAAGAACCTCGGCACCCTCGGCGACGCCGGCCTCGTGACGACCAGCGACGACGCCCTCGCCGAGCGAGCGCGCATCCTGCGCGCCCACGGCGCGAAGCCCAAGTACCACCACCACGCCGTCGGCGGGAACTTCCGGATCGACGCGCTCCAGGCCGCGCTCATCCGCGTGAAGCTCCCGCGCCTCGACGGCTGGACCGCCGCCCGCCAGCGGAACGCCGCTCTCTACGACGACCTCTTCGCGAGGGCGGGCCTCTGCGGACGCGATCCCAGGGTCGTGACGCCCGCCCGCATCATGCCGCGCCACATCTACAACCAGTACGTGATCCGCGTCCCGGGCGCCGGAGCGCGCGACCGGCTGAAGGCATCGCTCGCGGAGAACGGCGTCGGTACCGAGATCTACTACCCCGTGCCGATGCACCTGCAGGAATGCTTTGCTGGGCTTGGTGGTCGCGAGGGCGATTTTCCCGTCTCCGAGGCCGCCGCGCGCGAGACGCTCGCGCTGCCGATCTTCCCCGAGCTCGCCCCGGACGAGGTCGCCTACGTCGTGGAGCGCGTCGCGGCGTCAGCCGCGTAGGAACCTCGAGAGGCGCACGAGCAGCCTCCTTCTGCCCGGCGTCAGCATCGTCTTCAGGTACTCGCGCCCGAGCGCGCCGTTGATCTCCGACAGCGACGGGTAGGCGTGGATCGCGGAGGCGAGCTTGCCGAGAGGGAGTCCGTGCTTCTTCGCGAGGACGATCTCTCCGAGGAGGTCGCCGGCATGGGGGTGGACGACGGTGGCGCCGAGGATCTTCCCCTTCGGGTCGGTCATCACCTTCGCGAACATGTCCTCGGACGTGCCGTCGCAGATCGCGCGGTCGTTCTCGTGGAACCCCGCGCGGAACACCCGGTAGGAGATGTTCTTCCGCAACGCGTCCGCCTCGTTCATGCCGACGTGGGCGATCTCCGGCTCGGTGTAGGTGATCCACGGCGTGTTCTCGAAGTCGCACTTCGCGAGGGCGAACGGGAGCAGCGTGTTCCTGAGGACGACGCTCGCCTGGTAGCCTGCCCAGTGGGTGAAGAGGTAGTGGCCCGCGACGTCGCCGATGGCCCAGATGGACGGGACGTTCGTCCGGCACTTCGCGTCCGTCTCGATGCCCTTGGGCGAGAACTTCACGCCCACGCCTTCGAGGTTGAGCCCTTCGACGTTCGGGCGCCGGCCCGTGGCGACCAGGATCTCCTCCACGTCGACGTCGAACGGGGCCCCGTTCGCGGGAGAAACCGTGACGATCTTGCGGCCGCCCCGCGCCTCGATCCGCGTCGCCTTCGCATTGTCGTGGATGGTGACGCCCTCCGCCTTCAGGTGCTTCACGAGCACGGCGGCGACGTCGTCGTCCTCCTTCGGGCAGATGTGCGGTGTCGAGGAGACGATCGTGACCCTCGTTCCCAGGCGCGAGAAGGCCTGGCCGAGCTCGGTCCCGATAGGGCCGCCGCCCATGAGGAGCATGCTCTCGGGGAGCTTCTTGACGGAGAAGACCGTCTCGTTGGTGAGGTAGCCCGCCTCCTGGAGCCCGGGGATGGGGTAGATCATCGCCCGCGATCCGGTGGTCACGAGGATGTGGCGGCCCCAGAGGACCTGACCGTCGACCTCGACCTCGTGGGCCGAGCGCAGCTTCCCGTTGCCGACCACGACCTCGACGCCCATCTCGCGGAAGTGCTCCACAGAATCGTGGGGCGCGATCACGGCCTGGGCGGATCGGACGTAGCCCATCACGGCGTCGATGTCCTGGGGCCCGGGATCGGCGACACCCGCGATGGCGAAGCGGTGCGCCTCGCGCGCGGCGTGCGCGGCCTTCGCGGCGCGAAGAAGCGCCTTGGACGGGACGCAGCCGAAGTGGAGACAGTCGCCGCCCATCGCGCGGACCGGGCCATGGGCTCTTGGCGTCACGCTCGGAGCGTGCCTCTCGATCAACGCCACCCTCGCGCCGAGCCACGCAGCACCCGCCGATGCGGTCAGCCCGCCCGATCCGGCACCGATGACGACGAGGTTGTACCGTTCCATTGCTCGACCTCCTGACCGGGCTCCGCCCCGCCGGTAACTGCCACTAGGACGTACGGAGCTCGAGCGGCGGGAGATTCACCGTTTCTCGTCGCCGGGCATCGTCGGCTACGCTTCGACCATGAAGGTCCTCGTGTCCGGCGCCTCCGGCCTCGTCGGTTCCGCGCTCACCGCGTCGCTCGCGCGCGACGGGCACGTCGTGACGCACCTCGTGCGCCGCACCGCGGGACCGGGCGAGGTGGCCTGGGATCCCGGTGCGGGCCAGCTCGATGCCGCGGCGCTCTCCGGGGCGGGCGCCTGCGTGCACCTGGCGGGCGAGAACCTCGCCTCGGGGCGCTGGAACGCCGCGCTGAAGGAGCGGATCCGTGCGAGCCGCGTCAGCGGGACCGAGCTCATCTGCCGAAAGCTCGCGCAGCTGAGCCCGCGACCCGGCGTGCTCGTCTCGGCGTCCGCGGTCGGCTACTACGGCAACCGGGGC
>JAXLQT010000067.1:0-13778 GCA_046331505.1 Acidobacteriota bacterium | reverse complement strand
CGGCGGCAGGTCACTCGCGGCGAGGCTCGCGGAGCGATCGGCCACGCGTCAGCGCCCCTCGATGGCGCCACGGAGGGCGCCGACGGCTCTCCCGATGGCGCTTCCGGGGCGCGCGCCGAGAGCACGCTGCTCCTGCTCGACGCCGGCGAGGATGGAGCGCGCATCGCCGCCTCGCCCGACGCAGAGCCGCCCCTCCTCGCAGGCGACGAGCGCGAGCTCGTAGCGATGCCCGGTCCTCTCGCACAGGGCGCGTGCGAGAGAGAGATGCTCCGCCGCGCTCTCGACGTCCAGGTCGGCACGGGCGATCGCCGCGAGAGCGCGATGCGCCTCCGAGGCGAGGTTCTGCATCCCGCGCTTGGTCGCCGTCGCGAGCACGCGCTCGCCGAGGGACGCCGCCAAGGCGAGATCGCGATCCTCGATGCCTAACCAGACCTGCTGCATCCATGCCTCGATGCGCGAGCCGTCGGAATCGAAGCGCTCGGCGATCCGGAGGCCGCGATCGATCTCCTCGCGCGCCCGATCCCGATCGCCTTGCTCTCGATGGAGCTTCCCCAGGAGGACGAGCACGCCGGCCTCGTTGACGGCGTAGTCGATCTCCCGGAAGATGGCCAGCGACTCCTCGAGACGCTGCATCCCATCGTCGATCTCGCCGCGGAGCACCTCGGCTTCGCCGAGGCGACAGAGGATCGCGGCGACGTCGTCCGGCGTGCCGGACCTCTGGAAATGGTCGAGGGTCCGGAGCCCGAGACGGCGCGCCTCCTCCCACTCCCCGAGGCCGTCGGCGACGAGGCATCCGTAGAACAGGAGGAGAGCGGCGAGCTGGACGTCCCCGGGAACCGGCATGGCCATCGCCTCGGCGAGCGGCGCGCGTGCCTCCCGCCAGCGGCCCTGCATCGTCAGCGCGCCGGTCTTGTGGGCCAGCGCGTTCGCGAGGTCGAAGGACGGTCCCCGCGCGCGGAAGTGGCAGAGCGCCAGCTCGCAATGAGCTTCGGCGCCCGGGAAGTCCCCGAGGTGGTGCAGGAGCTCGTCGAGATCGAGATGGACGCGCGCCTCCGCCTCCTCCGAGACCCGCTTCGCGATCTCGAGCGCCCGGTGCAGATGGTCCCGCGCCGGCATGATGTGTCCCGACCAGAGCTCGAGCTTCGCGAGGCTCTGGAGCGCCTGAGCGACGAGCGCCTCGTCTCCAAGCTCGAGGTAGAGCGCGAGCGAGCGCTCGTAGCACGCCCGTCCTTCGGCGGCCGCGTAGCGGTTGGCCGCCTCCATCCCCGCCGACTGGTAGACCGTCGCGGCGTCGCGCGCGGAGCCCGCGAGATCCAGGTGGCGGGCGCGCGCGCTGAGGGCGCCGGGCTCGGGGAGCGCCCCGGAGGAGCGCCGCGCGGAGTGCGTGAGGCCGCGTGGCTCCGCGCCGCCGATCGGGGCGAGCGCCTCCGCGCCGACGCTGTCGTAGGTCAGACGCAGCCGCGCGGGAGGCGCGGTCTCGACGAGCCGCCGCTGGACGAGGATGCGCGAGGCTTCGAGGAAGGCGCCGTCGTCGAGATCGGCAAACCGCTGGAGCCGCTCCTCGGGAGACTCCACGGCGAGGATCGCGCAGGCGACCAGCAGAGATCGCGGCGGGCTCGAGCCCCACCACAGCCTTGCGGCGATCTCGGCGGCGCTCCGAGGAAGGAGCGCGAGCGACGCGGGTCGAGCGACCAGGACGCCTGCGCAGATCGGCGGAAGCCAGCCTTCGTCCGCCGCGAGGCGCAGCGTCTCCCCGAGCTGGCGCGGCGTCCCCTGCCCGGCGCGCGCGAAGGCGTCGAGGACGTCGCGTGGGAGCGATGGAGGAAGCAGCATCTCCATCGCTGTCTCCTCCACCGCGCGATCGTCGAGCGCGCCGAGGGTGATGCGCTCTCCGGAGCGCGAGGAGCCGACGAGAGCCGCCTCCTCCGTCCGGAACGTCCCGAGGAGCGAGAGCCGCTCGCGAGATCCGCGGGCGATGTGCTCCACGAACGCGCGCGACAGATCGTCGGCGCGGTGAGGTCGTCCAGGACCAGGAGCACCGGCGACTCGCTTGCCAGGGCAAGGACGAGCCCCTCGCCGGCGGCTCGCAGCAGGCGCCTCGGCCGCGCCGCTCTCGACGGCGGCGCCGCGCGGGGCGGAGCGGCAGCGCAACAGCGGATCGTGCAGCACGCCGATCCACGGCCGATCGCGGCCTCGCATCGCCCGCGGCTCGCCGTCCGGAGGTGGTCGACGATCTGGCAGCGGACGGGTCATCGCGCCGAGCGGGCCGGCGTCGCCGCCGCCCGCGAGGGCCCAGAGGGGCCGCGCGATCGCGCGCGGGAGCCTACCTCGTTGGCGAAGCGCGTGCGGCCCATCCCCGAAGACCCGTCGACGAGGAGGAGCGCGCCCTTGCCGCGACGCCCCGAGAGGACGAGATCCATCGCCCGATCGAGGGCGTCACGGCGCCCGCGTAGCGACGGGCGGTGGAGGTGGAACGCAGCGCGCGGAGCCGGTCTCTCCTCCCGTCGCGCCCCGAGGCGGACGAGCGCCTCCTCCACGTCGGCCGCGAAGCCGGGACGGCGGCGCGGGTCCTTCGAGAGCAGCGCGATCACGAGCTCGTCGAGCGCCGGCGGGATCCCCTTCGTACGGGCGCCGGGAGCGCGGGGCTCGGCGCGCAGATGATGGCCGAGCATGTCGAACGAGCTCCGAGCGTCGAACACCGGGCGCGCGGTCAAGAGCTCGAAGAGGATGCAGCCAAGGGCGTAGAGGTCGGAGCGCGCGTCGGCCATCTCACCGCGCGCCTGCTCCGGCGACATGTACGCGGCGGTGCCCGCGATGTCCCCTCCGGGATCGAGCGAGTCCTTGCCGCTCCCGCTGCCCGTCGACCAGAGCCCGAAGTCGACCAGCACCGGACCGTCGCCCGGGCCGACGAGGACGTTCTCGGGCTTGAGGTCGCGGTGGACGATCCCCTCGCCGTGAAGGTACGAGAGCGCTCCCGCAAGCCGCGCCGCGAGCGTCAGGATCAGATCGAGGTCACCGCGATCGATGCCGCGCCGAGATCCAGGCGGCCGCCGGCGACCGCCGCCGGGAGACGCCCGGGGCGCAGCGGGCGGCGTGAGGGCCATCGTCCAGAAGTGCGATCGGAGGATCTCGGTGGGTGCCGTCGCCTCGTCGAGCGATCGCTCCGCGTCCGCGAACACGCGCCGCCGCAGCGTCGGCCACGGAAGGAGGTCCATCGCATACCAGGGGCTTCCCTCGTGGACCCCCTCTGCCCGGATCCTCACGATGCCGGGGTGATCGAGCCGCGCCAGCGCCGCGATCTCCCTGCGGATCGCGGCGAAGGCCTCGGGGCTCCGCGCACGGACCGTCTTGAGCGCCACGATCTCGCCCGTGAGCCGGTGCTCCGCGCGGTGGACCGTTCCCATCCCTCCCGCACCCAGCGTCTCCAGGATCCGGTACGCCCCGATCGTGGATTGGGCCCCCCACTCCGTCAAGCGTCGCTCTCGCGATGGCGAGCGGCTTCGGTCCAGCGCGGGCTGGCGTCGCCGGGGCGCCAGCGGAACTGGGGGACGGTCGTCCCGTCGAGCGCGTCCGCCACGATCCCGCCGAGTGCGGGCGCGAACTTGAATGCATGGCCCGATCCTCCCGTGGCGACCACGAGGTTCGGGCGATCGGGATCGCGATCGATCCAGAAGTGGCCGTCGGGCGTGTCGCAGTAGACGCAGACCCGCGTGAAGACGATCGGCGCGGCGGAGAGCGCGGGGAGGGCGCTCTCGAGGAACGCGCGAAGCGATCGCGTCTCGTCATCCGTCACGGCGCGCGCGGCGTCGTCACGGACCAGGCGGCCCGTACCGTGATTCGCCACCTTGACGATCCCGTCCGCGTTCACCGGGAAGCCGTAGTAGCCGGTGCGCGAGATGTCGGCGCAGAAGATCGGGAAGCGCGACGCGACGAACGGCGACGGATCGACGGGTTTCAGGTGGAAGACCGGCTGCCCGACCGGGTGCAGGCAGGACGCGAGCTCGGGCAGGAGCGCCGGGACCCAGGCTCCGCTTGCGATCACCACCGCGTCGGCGTCGAGCCGAGCGCCCGAAGCGAGCACGACGCCGTCGATCCGCCCGCCGGAGGTCGAGAGGGCGCGCGCAGGCTCACCCTGCACGAGACGCGCGCCGAGACGTTTCGCCTCGCGGTGGAAGCGCTCCACGACGCGCCCGCTCTCGGCATACCCACCGGTCGGGTTGAAGTAGCCTCCCGCGTGCGATCCGGGGCCGAACGCGGGGAACCGGCGCGCGATCTCCACGGCGTCGAGCCTCTCGACACGGTGGCCGCGCGCGGTCAACACACGCAGGCTCTCCGCCTCGAAGCTCCCGCCCTCGATCTCTGAGCGCGTGAGGAAGAGGACGCCGGTCTCGTGGAAGAGATCGGCGAGCTCCGCGCCGCGCCAGGCGAGGAGCGCGCGCTCGGCGAGCTCCGTGTAGATCTCCTCCGCGCCGTAGTCGAGCCGGACCACCTTGCTGATGTCGGTCGACTCGGCGAGCGGGTGCGGCACCGGGCCGGGATCGACCATCGTGACGTCGTCGCCCCGGCGCGAGAGCTCGACGGCCGCCGCGGCGCCGAAGATGCCACCCCCCACGACGACGACGCGCCGTCGCGACACGATCACGCCTTCTTGGTCGGCGGCGGGTCCGTCGCTTCGTTCCGATCCCGGAGCTTCGCGAGGCGCTTGCGCGTGCGCTCGCGCGGATCGCCGTCGGCGGGAGCGCTTCGCTCGCGCGGATCGGGCAGCACCTCGGGCATGAGCTCCTTCGGCTTCTCGGGCGCCGTCATCGCGCCGCCTCGCCGCGCAGGAGCGTCCAGCCGATCCCGGAGCCGGGCGTCCGCTGGCCCGGCGGGAGGACCGGGAGCTCGAAGCCGACGGTCTGCTTCGACCCCCGGTAGGCGAGCGGGAGCTTCACGCGAACGACCGCCGCACCCTCGTCGGGAAGGACGTGCAGGAAGATCCCGCGCTTGCTCGGATCGAGATCCGACACGGTGCCCCCTTCGCAGGACGGTACGCCGTCGAGCGTGACCGGATCCTGGAGCTGGCTCGCCGAGAGCCAGAAGTCGATCCGCGCGCCGCGATCGTCCCAGGTCGCGGACGGGGCGAGCCAGCTCGAGAGCTGCTCGGGCGCCACCACGGTGGGCGCGGGGAGCATGTCGACGACGCCGTAGCCGCAAGCGCTCGAGGCGGCGATGCCTGCCCCGAGCGCGCTCGCCTTCGCCGTGTCCTGGAGCCAGCGGAGATGGCCTCGTGCTCTGTCCCGAGGCCCGGCGCCGCCCGGCATCAGGGTCGCGCCTCTTTTTCCTTCGGCGGCGGCGCGCTCGCGATGCGCTCCCAGCGAAGCGACGCGCCGGCCTTCCGCTCGCCGTCGAGGACGATGCGAAGCGCCACGCTCTCCAACTTGTCCCCGCAGGAGATCGGGATGCGAAGCTCGATGGACGCGGCCCTCGCGTCGGGGGCGATCTCGAGGATGCGCGTGCGGGGCGCATCGTTCGAGGCGACGGTCACCTTGCCTCCGGTACACGACGGCGCTCCATCGAAGCGCGCGGCGTCCTCGAGGTGCACGCTCAGATCGACCACCACCTTGATCGTTGCGCGCTCGTCCCACGTGACCACGGGCCCAAGACGGTCCTGAAGATGGCCCGGCTCGATCGCCGAGCACGAAGGCGGCGCGGGGATCGGGTCGACGACGGCATAGCCTCGGCCTTCGTCCGCGCTCCCCGTGCCGCAGGCGAGGCTGGCGCCGATCGCCGTCGCGGCAGCGGCGTCACGCAGCGCGTCCAGGCGCCGTCGCGCCCGGCTGCGGGGATCCTGGCGCTCCTTCACGAGAGACATCTTACCGCCGCGAGCGGGGTGCCCATGAGCCCATGAGGAGGTCGTGTTGACCGCTCGCGATGCGCCACGTAGCATAGATGCCATCGCGAACGGCTTCCGCCCGGAGGCCGTACGACGAGCGTGCTCGTCGCCGTCCGGCCTCGGGTCGCGCCGAAGAGACGAGGTACGCATGTCCATCAGCAGAGCGAAATCGACGACCCGCCCCACCGTCACCAGGCGGGACTTCCTCATCGGGGCCGGAGTTGCCGCGGGCGCCGCTATCCTGCCCCTCGGCCAGGCGGGGTGTGGCAAGAAGGAGGCAGAGCGCCTGGTCGTGGGTGGGCTTCCGGTGACCTGCAACCTCACACTCCCCGTGGCCTGCGTCGCGAAGGCGTCGGGCGGCGGGGGCGGCACTCAGTTCGAGTACAGCAAGTACAGCGGCTGGCCCGAGGTCAAGGAATCGTTGATGGCGGGGAGGATCCAGGCGGCCTACATGCTCGCGCCGCTCGGCCGCGGACCTGGCCGCCAAGAAGATCCCGATCAGATCGTCTCCTCGGCTGGTCGTTTCCGGGGCGGTCATCATGGTGAGGACCGACTCTACAAGACGTTCCGCGACCTTCGCCGGCAGCGCATCGCGATCCCGGAGCCGGTTCGCCGTCGACTACCTCTTCCTTCGGAAGATGCTCGCCAAGGAGGCGATGACGCCCAAGGACATCGAGATCGTCGAGATGGCCCTCCCGGACATGCCGGCGGTGCTCTACGCAAAGGCCGGATGCCTACTGCACCGGCGAGCCGTTCGGCGCGGCCGCGCAGAAGGCGGGCTACGCGTTCCCGATCCGGATGACGCGCGACGGCGGAACCGCTATCTTCGCTGCGTCCTGACCGTCCGTCAGAGCTTCATCGACAAGGACCCCGCCCTCGTGCAGGACCTCGTCAACCACGTCCAGGGGGCCGGCATGTGGCTCGACCAGAAGCAGGAGAACCGCGACAAGGCGATCGCGATCGCCGCGGGGAAGAGCTACTTCAACCAGGACGTGGAGGTCCTGCGCTTCGTCATGGAGAACCTGACCGATCGGGTCACCTATGGCGACCTTCGCATGATCAAGGACGAGTTCGACGAGCTGATGAACCTCTCCATCGACGCGGGGACCCTCGCCCAGCCCGTCGCCTACGAGACCTACGTCGACGAGAGGTTCGCGAAAGCCACCGTGGCGTCGCCCATCACGATCTGAGGAGCGCCATGTTGCGTTGGCTCGTCTCCCTCGGTCTCCTGATGACGATCCCGGCCGCCCGCGGAGCCCGCCCGCGAAGGAGACCGATGCGTCTGGCCGGTGTTCGCCGCGCGAGGCGCTGATCGCTGAGCTCCACGGGTCTCGACGGCTCCCCCGTGACCCTCGCGAGCTACCGCGGGAAGGTCGTCATCCTGGAGTTCGGGTTCGCCACCTGGTGAAGTGGATCTACCGTACACACTCGCGACGCTCGGGCACGTGTTCGAGAAGCTTGGGTCCGCAGCCAGCGACGTGCAGGTCATCTTCGTCACGGTGGATCTGGAGCGACACGCCGGAGGTGCTCCAGCCCCGGCTCCTACAACGCGACCTTCCGCGGGGCGACCGACACGCCGGAGTAGCTCGAGGCGGTCCGCTGGCCTACGGCGTCATCGCCGAGAAGCAGGTGTCGGACAACTCGAGATCGGCTACCAGGTCCACCACTCGTCGTCGCTCTACTCATCGACCAGAAGGGGCCGCCTCCAGCCTGGTGCCGTTCGGAAAGCCCGCCGACGACATCGCGCACGACCTGAAGCTGCTCCTCAAGAAGTGAGCCCCTCCCGTCGATGACGCGGCGCGCGCGCTCGATCGTGGACGTGTTCGCCGGCGGCGGTCTTCGCCGGAGCGCTGGCTGGGCGCGTTCGCGCCCGTCAGGTTCGACTCGCGCGAGGAGCTGTTCGAGATCCCCGCGGCACATGGGCGCGGCGGATGGCGGGCGAGAAGATCGAGATCCTGCTGGCGGAGATCCGGCTGGTCCTCGGCCTGCGCGACGTCCTTCTCCTCCGCAACCACGATGACGTGCCCCAGATCTTCGGACCGACGCTGATCATGCCGGGCCAGAGCTTCCGTCTCCCCTTCGACGTCGCCTCCGAGTACCTGTTCACCTGCACGGCTCACGTGAGCGGCCAGATGAAGGTCGTGGTGGACGAGGAGCCGAACACGCCCTGGACGCGGCTACGATGGCGGGCGACGCTGCCGCGCACCGCCTCACCGCCAAGAAGACGGACGGCACCCACTCGTGAAGCGACGTTCGAGCCGGCGAAGATCCTCCCGCCGCTCGTCCTCATCGCCCTCCTGCTCGCGACGTGGTGGGGCGTGGTGCTCGCGAACCGGAGCGCCATCTTCCCGACACCCCGGAGGGTCGACGGCATGCGCGAGCCTGTCGTCGACGACGGCTCCCTCTGGGGACACATCGAGCGCGCGGCGTCGCCGTTCCGCGTCGGCACCGGCTTTTCCCGGCGGTGACCTTCGCGGTGCCGCTCGGCCTCTGGATGGGGAGGGTGCGCTTCGCCTACACGCTCCTGAACCCTCGTCTTCCAGATGCTCCTGCCGATCTCCTGATCGTGGATCCCGATCGCGATCCTCTCGGTTCGGCGCTGTACCGCCGATCTTCCTCATCTTCATCTCGTCGGCCTCCTACGATCGTGCAGGACCGCCGCCGGCGCGGTGCAGGCCATCGAGCCGCGCTATCTTCCGGCGCCGCGAACTTCGGGGTCCCGCGGGCGAAGTTCTCACGCAGGTGGTGATCCCAAGGGTCCTGCCGGACATCACCGGCATGCGCATCGGGCTCGGCGTCGCGTGGCTCGTGGTCGTCGCGGCGGAGATGATCGCGCTCCGGTCGGGCCTCGGCTACCTGATCATGGATTCCCGCAACGCGGGAAACCGTTACGACCTGGTCGTCGCCGCCATGATCATCATCGGCGTGATCGGCCTCTTCCTCGACGGCATGATGCGGCTCCTCGAGGGGATGCGGATCGTGCGGTGGCACTACCATGGGAGGTGATCCGTCGGGCGCCGCAGTCGGCACGGCGCCCACGAGCCGAAGGCGCCTGCCGCGACCGCGCGGATCGCCGTCGAGGCTGTGACGAAGGCATCTCGGATCGACGGCGGCATCCTCCCCGTCGTCGGTGAGCAGCGCTCGGGCCTCGTCGTCGCACAGGGACAGTTCGTCGCCATCGCCGGCCTCGGGCTGTGGCAAGTCCACGTTGATGAACATCGTCGCCGGTTTCCTGGCCCGGGATACGTGGAGGTGCTGATCGACGGAGACGGCGAGGAACGGGCCGAGCTCCCAGGGCATCGTCATCTCGCAGCACGGATCCGTCTTCCCGTGGCTCACCGTCAAGCAGAACCTCATGTTCGGCCTGAACGAGGGCAGCGCGGGCCAGAAGGCCTCCCTCGCGGATCACTACATCGATCTCGTGGGACTGAAGGGCTTCGAGAGGAGCTACCCGCACGAGCTCTCCGGCGGAATGCTCAAGCGCGTCGAGCTCGCGCGGGCACTGGTCGTCAAGCCCGAGATCCTGTTCATGGACGAGCCGTTCTCGGCCCTCGACGCGCTCTTGAGCCTGCGCATGCAGAACGAGCTCCTGCGGATCCTCGGCGAGGAGAGACACACCGTCATGCTCATCACGCACGACGTCGAGGAGGCGATCCATCTCGCGGATCGGATCCTCGTCCTCTCGCCGCGCCCCACGACGATCCAGGCCGCCTTCGACGTCCCGCTCCGCCACCCTCGCAAGCTCTCGAGCCCCGAGGCCCAGGCCATGAAGGAGTCGATCCTCCGCGAGCTCGGTCTCTGAGCCGCGAAGGCTCCGCCATCAGATCCCGACGTCGCAGGCACCGATCTTCGTGCCGAAGCTCTGCGATGGGTACGCGGTGTAGTCGATCGTGCCGATGAGGATGCCTCCCGATCCGACGATGTCGTAGCCGCGGACCAGCGATGGATTGGCGGATCCCGCGCCAGGCGCGGCGACGAGCTCGTCGCTCCCGTCGCCGTCCACGTCCCCGGCGGCCGCCTCCGCACCGTAGAGCGTCGGGAAGGCCGCCACGGTCCAGGCACTCGCGACCGGCCCCGCCACGTCGAATCCCGCGACGTCCGCCGGCTGCGAGGGGTCGGGGCCGTGGGCCCCGATCGCCTCGCTCGCGGGATCGGCATCGGTGTTGCCGCAGGCGACCGCCGCCCCGTACTGGCCGGTCGCGAACGCGAAGAAGCTCGCCTTCGCCACGATGCCCACGTTGTCGAAGTCGAAGCTCCTCACGTGCGGCGCGAATACGACTCCGGCGCCGGCGCCCGTGACGATCTCGTCGAACCCGTCGGCCTCCAGGTCCCCGGCCGCGACGCGCGCGCCGTACTTGGGCGTTCCGTAGGCGAAGAACGAGATCCTGGAGATTGCGGCGAGCGTCGCGCCGTCGTAGTTCCATCCCCGGACGTGCGGACCGAAGACGAGGCCGGGCCCTGGAGCGGTCAGGATCTCGGCGTGAGGATCTCCGTCCAGGTCGCCGCCTCCGGCGTGGACGCCGAAGCGGAGCGTGCCGTAGGCGTAGAAGTTGACCTTGGCGATCGCCGTCCCGTCCGGCTGGAACGCACGCACTTGAGGTCCGTACACCGCGCCGGGGCCGGGCCCGGTCAGGACCTCTGGCGTTCCGCCGGACACGATGTCGGCCGTGGCGACGTTGGCGCCGAAGCCCGAGCCGGCGTAGGGCGCCCAGGAGTCGACGACCGCCGGAGGCGCCGCATGATCCCACGTCTTCACCACGGGGGCGTTGGTGGGTGACGGCCCGGCGCCCGTGACGACCTCCTCGGTCGTGCCGAGCGGCGTCAGCTTCGCGACGAACGCGTCGCCGGCACCACCGCCGTAGGTTCCCTGCGCCGGGCTCCCGAGCGGGAAGTCGGACGAGATCGTGAGGCCCGTGACCAGCATGTTGCCGCCGCCGTCCGCGACGATGCTGCGCGCCTGGTCCTGATCGCTGCCGCCGAGGTAGGTCGAGAAGAGGAGCGACGCTCCGGTCGACGCGAGCTCGGTCACGAATCCATCGGACGAGCCGCCGCCGTAGGACGCCTGGAGCGCGCTCGCGAGCGGGTAGTTCGGAGAGTCCGTCTCGCCCGACACGTGCTGATTGCCGCCGCTCACCGTGCTGTCGATCCCGTAGTCCTGGCCGCTTCCTCCGATGTAGGTGGAGTAGACCAGAGACGATCCCGCGGGATCGATCTTCAAGGCGATCGCGTCGCGGATGCCTCCCCCGAACGCGCTCTGGTAGGGGCTGGCCGTCGGGAAGTCCGTCGACTCCGTCGCGCCGGCCAGGTACACCGATCCCGTGCCGTCGACGAAGATGCCGTCGCCGTAGTCGTTGCCGCTGCCGCCGATGAAGGTCGAGTAGACGAGCGCGGAACCCGCTGGATTCAGCTTCGTCACCATGATGTCGAAGCCTCCACCGCCGTACGTCCCCTGGAGGGGATTGACGAGCGGGTAGTCGGTGGAGCCGGTCCACCCCGACAGGTAGGCGGCGCCCGTTCCATCCACGCCGATCGTGCGTCCCGCATCGCTTCCGCTCCCGCCGAGGTAGGTCGAGTAGACGAGAGCGGACCCGGACGGCGCCAGCTTGGTGACGAAGGCGTCGTTGCCGCCGCGGTAGGCAGGCTGCAAAGGAGACTGGAGCGGGAAGTCCGTCGAGTCGGTGAAGCCCATGACGTAGGCGCTCCCCATCCCGTCGACGGTGATGCCGATGCAGAAGTCCGACCCCGTACCGCCCAGGTAGGTCGAGTAGACCATCGCTCCCGCCGGGTCGAGCTTCGTGACGAAGCCGTCGTTGAAGCCACCCGCATTCGCCGACTGGAAGGGGTTCATCAGCGGGAAGTCGGTCGATGCGGTGTTGCCCGAGACGTAGGCGTCGCCGGCCGTGTCGAC
Organism: Acidobacteriota bacterium; assembly: GCA_046331505.1. Taxonomy (GTDB): domain Bacteria; phylum Acidobacteriota; class Vicinamibacteria; order JAXLQT01; family JAXLQT01; genus JAXLQT01. The sequence goes on along the minus strand of JAXLQT010000067.1, from coordinate 1,995 downwards.
AGCGATCGCGAGCGTCCGGTCGTTCTGCGTGCCGCCGAGGTAGGTCGCGTAGAGGAGCGTCCCGGCGGGGCTCAGCTTGGCGACGAACGCGTCCTGCCCACCGCCCAGCCCCGGCTGCATCGCGTTCTGCACCGGGAAATCCACGGAGTAGGTCCAGCCCGTGACGTAGGCGTTGCCCGCGCCGTCGACGCCGATCCCGCGGCCCAGGTCCTCGGCGCTCCCGCCGAGGAACGTCGAGTAGACGAGCACGGGATCGATGACCAGCGGCATCGACCGATCGTAGGCGTCGATCGAGAAGCCCAGGCTCCCATCGTTGAGGAGACGGAACCTCGCGCCGACGGACGTGCGCGCCGTCGCACTCCTGGAAGGCGACCGGCGCTCGCTCCACGATCCCGGTCCCCCGAGGTGCAGAGCGCCCTCGGCGTCGAGCAGCGCCGTTGCTCCCTCGTAGCGCCAGCGGATCTCGCCGGGGTCGGAGCCGGGGGCGACGTGATACGTGCTCTCGAGCCGGCCCCCATCGCCCGAGTACCGAAGGTCGACTCCCGGATGGAGGTTGCGATACGTGACGCCGTCGGACGTCGGGACGCCCGCGCGCCAGCACGCGGGATCCTGGCCGCGGTAGTAGCTCACGCGGCCGGGACGCGTGGTGCCGGCGGCGAGCCTCGCGGCCGGTCGCGGGAACGTCACGCGGACGACGCTCTCGCCGAGAAGGATCACCTCGCGATCGGTGAACGCGACCGTACCCCCCGTCACGCGGGTGAGGAACGCCACTTGCGGCGGCGCCTGGCCGACGTTGGGCTCGAAGGCGAGCTCCTGGCCGCGGCATGGAGGTCGATGCAAGAAGCCGACGAGCAGCGCGGCGACGGGTGCGAACCGTATGCTCGGGGCTCTCCGATGACGTTCCGGGCGACGAAGCCGGCGCGACGCGACATCGAGGCCGTTCTCGCGGCCTCGAAGGAGATCCCCTGTTCGTATCCTGGCGCCGGCTTCACACGAGACGGAGCAGCCCGCGGTCCCGCCGGTTATCGCACCGATCGCGCCACCGTGATCCTCGGTCGGGGCCGCGACTGCTACCAGCGCGCGCGGGAGGCGATCGCGGCCTGGAAGATGTTCCCGGAAGAGATCGAGATCGTGCCGGAGCGCTCCCCGATCGAGACGGGCCGCGTCGTCGCCGTGGTGCTCCGCACGTTCGGCATCTGGTCGGCGAACGGATGCCGCATCGTCTACACGATCGACGAGACGGGATCGACGGATCGCTTCGGGTTCGCCTACGGGACGCTGGCCTCGCACGCCGAGCGGGGCGAAGAGCGGTTCCTCGTGCAGTGGCGTCACGATGACGACGTCGTGTCCTACGACCTTCACGCGGTGTCCAGACCCGGCCACGTCGTGACGTGGCTCGGCTTCCCGCTGGTGAGGCTCCTGCAAGCGCGATTCCGGCGCGATTCCTGCGCCGCGATGAAGGCCGCCGTCACGGAGCGACCCTGAGCGGCACGCATCAATACCCCAGCTCCGCCGTCGTCGCATTGACGCCGTAGGTGTCGCTCGCGAACGGCAGGAACGATCCGGCGATCTGCGAGAGGGCGGAGCCCGAGTAGCTCCAGGCCTTGACGGTGGCGTCGGCCGTCCCGTCGCGCCCGGCGCCCGTCACGAGCTCGGAGCGGCCGGTCCCGAGGAGGTCCCCCTGCCCGGCGCGTCCTCCGAAGAGGGTCGGGAACGCCACGACGTCGTATCCCGGAAGCGCCGCGATGGCGCTCCCGTCGTAGTCGAAGCCCACGAACCGCGCGGGGAGCGAGGGACCGGGACCCTGCGCGGACGCGATCTCGGCGAAGCCGTCTCCGTCGACGTCGCCGCCGTCGAGGTTGGCGCCGTACTGGAGGGTGCCGAACGCCTGGAAGTTGATCTTCTGGATCGCGGCGATCGCCGCGCCGTCGTAGTCCCAACCTCGCACCTGCGGGCCGAAGATGACGCCCGGGCCGGGACCCGTGAGGATCTCGT
>JAXLQT010000066.1:0-15492 GCA_046331505.1 Acidobacteriota bacterium | reverse complement strand
GCGACGAGAGGATCTCGCTGACCTTGAGGAGGATGCGCAGCTTGTCGCGCGCCCGCTGCGTGGCCTCCCGCACCATCGCAGGGAGCGCCGAGATGTCGATGTCGTCCGTGTTCTCGGCGAGCAGCTCCTCGATCGTGAGCCGCGTCGCCTCCGGTACGTATTCCTTGACGATCTTCGGGTCCTCGACGAAGAGGATCGGGATGTCTCCGACGCGGATGGCGTCCCCGATGGCGAGCTTCACGCTCTGGACCCGGGCCCCGTTGACCTCGACGCCATTGGTGCTCTTCAGGTCGGACAGGGTCACGGCGCCCTCCGCGACGTCCAGCCGCGCGTGCTTGCGCGAGAGCGAGCGGTCCAGGATGAAGATGTCGTTCTCCGTGGCGCGGCCGATCGTCATCGTCGCCTTGGTGAGCTCGATGATGCGCTCGTTGGGGAGGCCGGGATAGAGGATCAGCCGCGGCATCGGAGAACTCGCACGCTCCTAGTCGAGGGTGAGGGACGTGACCTTGATGGTATCGCCCTCCTTCGTTCCTTCGACGGTGACGCGCAGGTGGTCGGTCTTCTTGGTCGCCTTGAGCGCGGCGAGCGCCTTCTCGTTGCCGGCGGCGTCGAATTTCAGGTAGGCGCCTTCGGCCGTCAGCACGCCGTAGCCCTTCGCCTGGCACTGGAGCGCGCAGGTGGTCGTGTGCTTGTCGGGATCGGCCTTCACCTTCTCGAGGCAAGCGGTGTCGATGATCGACACGCCCTTCCAGGAATCGGCGCGTGCGGTGAAGGACGCGACCAGGAGGAGAGCAAGGGTGCCGAGGGCGAGGCGGGGGATGGACTTCATCGATGGGACTCCTTGAGCTTTACGAGCGTCGACTGCCGCGCGCCGGTCAGCCCAGCTTCGCGGGATTTCTGTGGATATCGTAAGTCATCCGCCGTCTGGTCCCCGCTCCAGGACGAGGACGTCCGCCCGGTAGAGCGGATGCTCCGTCCGAATGCGCCACCCCGGCGGGATCTCCGGACGGGGCGTCGCGACCGCGCTCACCGATGCCGGCCCGAGCATTCCAGAGAAGACGACCGCGACCCTCCTCCGGCCCTCGCCTTCGTGGTGCAGCGCCGCGGCGAGATCGGGATAGACCGTCGCCGATCCCACGTAACCCGATGTCTCGAGCGAGAACGCCTGACCAGCGCGCGCGACGAGGACGTGCCTCCATCCCGGGCGGTAGTGGCGGCAGAGAAGGAACGCCTCCTGGGGGATCCCCTCGATGGACGCGTGGAGCACCGGATCGCCCGCGCCAAGCTCCCCGTCCAGGAACGCGGCGATGCCTCGCGCGTCGAGGTGCTCCCGGTGCACGAGCCGCGCGACGTCGAGGGCCCCGAACGAGACGGCGAGAGCTGCGAGGAGCGCGATCCCCGCGGCCCGCCGGGCGCAGGCCATCGCGGGCAGCGCCACGGCCCCGACGGCCAGGAAGCAGAAGTAGCGCCGGTGCAGGAGCGATGCGCTCGACGGCAGCGCGGAGAACGCGAGGACCATGAGCGGCGGGAGTGCCAGGGCGCCTCCGAGCCGCGCGGCCTTCGCGCGATCGGCACGCGCGAGCACGGCCAGGCCCGCGAGAGCGGCGACCGCGACGAGCCCCTGCGCGATGCGTCCTGCGATCCGGTGCTCGGCGGCGTCTCCCAGGAACGTCGCGGGACCGATGCGCAGGAGCTCGACCAGAGGGCTTCGCACCACGTTCCAGGTGAAGAACCGCCGCGTCGTCGCCCACTGCCGCGCGAGCACGGCGAGCCACGGCGAGTAGAGCGCGAGGCCCGCCAGGAGCGGGAGCGCTCGCGCCAGGCGCTTGCCGGGCAGCGCCAGACCGAGGACGCCGAGCGCCGCGCCGAAGAAGAGCCCGACGTGGTGCGTCAGGAGAAGCAGCGTCGTGAGGATCGCGAGGACGACCTTCTCCCGGAGGACGGGCGCGCCGCGGAGCCAGAGCAAGAGGACGCCGCCCGCGAGGGCGGTCAAGAGCGCGTACATGCGCGCCTCCTGCGAGTACTGGATCATCCCGGGAGCAAGGACCGCCAGGACGCCCGCGAAGAGCCCCGCCTCGGGCGCCATCTCGCGCGCGATGGAAACCGCCAGCGGCACCGCGAGCGCCCCGAGGATCGCCGAGAGGACGCGTACGGCGGTGTCGCCCTCACCGGCGATCGTCATCCACGCGGAGAGGAGGAAGTAGTAGAGCGGCGGGTGCGACTCTCCGAAGAGCCGCATCCGCTCGAGGACGTGCAGCGGCGAACCCCGGCTCACGGTGACCGTGTTGACCTCGTCGATCCAGAAGTTCTCGCGCCCGATGCCGGCCAGGCGCACGGCGAGCGCTGCGGCGAAGAGGGCGGCGTTGCCGCGCGCGGGCTTCATGGAGCCCGCATTATTCTCCCTACTCCTCGACGCGCAGGCGCCTCACCGCCAGGGCGAAGGCGGTCGCAGCCATGACGGCGAGGACCCCGCTCGGGCGGAGCACGTCGTTAAGGCCACCGTCCCACGAGAGGAGCGTGTGCAGACCGTCCATCGCCCACGCCGTCGGGAACGCGTGCGCCGCCGCCTGCATCCAGCGCGGCATGATCTCCGCCGGCCACCAGCAGCCGCCGAGCGCCGACATGGCCAGCGTCGCGACCACCCCGGTACCAGCGGCGGCCTCCGGCGACGCGAACACCGCGCCGGCAAGGAGGCTCAGGGCCGATGCGCAGAGCGCGAAGCTACCCAGAAGGAGCGCGAGCCCGGCGGGGCTCCGGCCCCAGTGGATGCGAAAGACGGTGAGCCCGATGACGACGAAGACCAGGATCTGCACGCTCGCGATCGCGAGCCGGCCGGCGATCTTGCCGCCGATGAGCTCGGACCTCGCGAGCGGGGAGATCGCCAGGCGCCGCAACACGCCGGAGCGGCGCTCGTGCGCGAGCAGCCCCGCGCCCGAGCTCAGCGTCACGAGGAGCACGAACATCACGAGGTTGCCCGGGATCGTCTGATAGAAGCCCGAGGGTGTCTTCGGCACGACGGCCAGGGAGGATCGGAGCGTCACGGCGTCGTCCGCCGGATCCAGGGCGCCGAGGGCCTTGCCCGCCAGCATCCGCACCGAGGCCTTGTGAAGCGCCACACGCGCGGCGAGGGTCCCCTCTGGGTTGGCGCGCCCCTGCTCCGAGATGGTGATCGCGACCTTCCTCTTCGCGTCGATGGCCGCCCCGAACCCCGCGGGGATCGTGAGCGAGCGCGGAGGCGCGTCTCCCTCCTTTGCCCCGGCCGGGGATATCTCGAAGCTCTCGGCCGCAAGCGACGCGACGAGCGCCTTCGAGGCGGGCGTCCCGTCACGATCGTCGACGGCGAGGCCGATCTTGAGGCCCGCCGGATCCGGCGCCTGGGCGAGGAAGCTGAAGAAGTAGACCCAGAGCAGCGGCGCGATGAACACCCAGAAGATGGAGCTGCGATCGCGCATCGTCAGCCGCAGGTCCTCGCGCGCCATCGCCACGATCCGCGTCACTAGAGACGTCCTCGCACGTAGCGCCGGTGGAGAAGGGCCGTCCCGATCGTGGTCGCCCCCGCTCCGAGGATCGCGAGCACGAGGGCGGGCGTCGCGATCCCATCCCAGCCGCCTCCCGTCGAGAGAGCACGCATCATCGCGTTGCCCCAGTGGCTCACGGTGAGGAGCGAGAGGCCCTGCATCCACGCCGGAAGCATCTCGGTGGGAACGAACGCGCCGCCGAGCAGCGACATCACCATGACGATCACGCTGCCGAAGGCGCTTCCCTGCCGCGCGGTGCGCACGACCGAGTAGAGGATGGCCGCGAAGCCGGTCACGGCGAGGCACAGCACGCCTGTGGCAACGGCGAGCGGCAGCGGCGGGCCCCACGAGATCCCGAAGCCCGCGACCCCCACGGCGAGGAGGAGCGCCGCGGACGCCAGGACCACGAGCCCGACGGCGACGACCTTCGACACGAGCACCGTCCCGGGACCGACGGGCGCGACGAGCATGCGGCGCAACGTCCCCGCTTCGCCCTCGGTCAGGAGGTCGCTCATCTGGGTGAGCCCGACGAAGAAGAGGCCCATCACGATCATGCCGGGAAACATGAAGCTCATGAAGTCGAACCCGCCCGCGCCCCGCTTCGCCTCGGCCTTCTCGTCCTTCACCTCGATGAGCGGCGGCAGCAGGAGGTCCTGCACGCCGGTCAATCGCTCGCGCACGGTCGTGATGAGCGCGGCGATCGCCACCGGGTCGTCCCATCCCTTGCCGTTGGTCAGCGCGACGAGCTTCTGACCGTCTCCACCGAGGAGCTTCGCCGCGATCGAGAGGTAGAGCGCAAGCACCTGGCCGCCCTCCTCGGCGACGAGCGGCATCACCGACTGCGCCGGGTTCTTCACCAGCTCGATCTCGACCTTCTTCCCCGAGAGCACGGCGTCTCCGAATCCCTTCGGGAGCACGAGGAGCCCGGCCGCCTCGTCGCGCAGCCGCGCGAGCCCTTCGGCGCGATCGGCGACCGGCCGGATGTCGAGATGCTTCCTCGTCTCCTCGTTCGCGCCGGCGCCGGCGAGGAACCGGGACAGGACGCTCTTGTCCTCGTCGAGCACGAGGATCGGGATCGGTGGGAAGGCCGCGTCGTCGTCCTTCTTCTTGCCGAGGTTGCCGAACGCGAGCAGCATCATGCCCGCGAGCACGAGCGGGATCGCGAGGTTGATGGCGAGCCCCTGGGGTCGCGCGAGGCGCCGCCTCAGGTCCTTCACGACGAGCGTTCCAAGCTGGCCCAAGAACGTCAGTCGCGGAGCTCGCGCCCCGTGAGCTTCAGGAAGAGGCTCTGGAGGGTCGGCTCCTGGATGCGCACGTCGTCGATCGGAAGCCCGCTCGCGAAGAGCTCGCGCACGAAGCGCGCGCACGCTTCCTGGTCCGCCACAGCGAACGACGCGCCGCCGTCCACGCGGGAGAGGATCGACGCGCCGTCCTTCGCCAGCGCCCCCACCTGCGCCTCGTCGAGCTTGCCGCGCACGCTCACCACCGGGCCTTCGCCCACCAGCCGCCGCAGCTCGGCGACGGTGCCGTGCGCGAGCACGCGTCCCTTGTCGATGATGGCGAGCCGCGCGCAGAGCGCCTCGGCCTCCTCGAGGTAGTGCGACGTGTAGAGGACGGCCTTGCCCGCCGCGGCCTGCGCCTTGACCACCTCCAGGATCGCGAGCCGGGCCTGCGGGTCGATGCCGACCGTCGGCTCGTCGAGAAGCAGCAGGTCGGGACCGTGCACGAGGCCCACCGCGAGGTTGACGCGCCGCTTCAGGCCGCCGGAGAGCTTCGCCACGCGATCGCCGAGCCTGTCGGAGAGCCCGCCGAGCTCGGCAGCTCGCTTCACCGCACCGTCCAGCGCGGATGCAGCGACGCCGTACAGTCGCGCCCAGAAGCGCAGGTTCTCGGCGACGGTCAGCTCCTCGTAGAGGGCGATGTCCTGAGGAACCACACCGAGCCGCGCGCGTCCCTTGCCGGACTTCCCCGCCGCCTCCTCCCCGAAGATGAGAACGCTCCCCGACGCCGGCGGACGGAGTCCCGCGATCATCGAGATCGTCGTCGTCTTGCCGGCGCCGTTGGGCCCGAGGAGCCCGAAGATCTCGCCGGGCCTCACGTCGAGCGAGACGCCGTCGACGGCCTTGACCTTGCCGTAGGCGAAGTGGACGTCCTTGACCTCGAGGGCGGGCGCCGCGCTGGAGCTCATCCGTGTGTCTTCTGAGTAACGAGCTTACCCCGGCGCCGGTTCCATGCCCGAGGCACCGCGCCGTGGATGTCGGCGCACGGCCACTTTGACTTTATTTTAGTATTAACTAAAATATATTCGTGACCGCCGCCCTCCACGCCCTCGGGACGCCGCGCCGCCGGGAGATCCTCCGCATGGTCTGGGACAGAGAGCGATCGGCGGGCGAGATCCAGGGTGCGTTCCCCGACGTCACGTTCGGCGCCGTGTCCCAGCACCTCAAGAAGCTCGAGGCCGCCGGGCTCGTGCGGTGCCGCCCGGACGGGCAGCGACGCATGTACACGGCCGATCGCGCCGCGATCGGCCCCTTCGCGCGGTACCTCGAACAGATGTGGGACGACGCGCTCTACAAGCTCAAGCTCCACGCGGAGCTCGAAGACGCGCGGCGAGGACCGCGCCGCAAGACTCGAAGGAGATCCCGATGACCCCCTACCCCGCCCACGAGCACTCCCTGTCCCGCGCCGTCTCCATCCGCGCCGAGCGCGAGACCGTCTTCCGCTACTTCACCGATCCCGAGCGCTTCGCCATGTGGTGGGGCGCGGGTAGCAACATCGACGCGCGTCCCGGCGGGCGCCTGGTGATCCGGTATCCGAACGGCGTCCTCGCCACCGGCGAGGTGCTCGAGGTCCACGCGCCCGAACGGATCGTCTTCACCTACGGCTACGAGGATCCGGGAAAGCCCATCCCCCCGGGGGGATCGCGCGTGACGATCACGCTCGAGGAAGAGCCGTCGGGCACGATGCTCAGGCTCGTCCATGCTCTGGCCGACGCGGCGGCACGCGACGCCCACGTCCCCGGCTGGCGCTACCAGCTCGCGGTGTTCGCGAACGTCGTCGCGCGCGAGCAGCACGCGAAGCTCGCGGACGTCGTCGACCGCTACCTCGCAGCGTGGAACGAGGCCGATGCCGGGAAGCGCCGCGAGCTCCTCGCCTCGTCGACGGTGCCCGACGTGGCCTTCGCGGATGGGTTCGGCTGCGTGCGCGGCCAGGACGAGCTCGAGGGCCACATCGCCGCGGCGCGCATGCACAGGCCCGGCATGACTCTCTCGCGGGCCGGCGACCCGCGCCAGTGCCAGGGCACGGCGGTGTGCGACTGGCTGGCGGCGGGGCCGGACGGTGCGACCGCCGCGCGTGGCACCAACGTCCTCGATCTCGCTCCGGACGGCCGTCTCGCGCGGATCGTGGGGCTCTGGAGCGCGTGACCTTGCGCGGTGTCAGCGGGCGACGGCGCGCCGGAGCCGCCAGAGGGTCACGGTCGCCCGATGGCCGCCTTGGCCGTCGGGAAGGACCGCCGTCTCGCGGACCTTGTCGAGCGGGCCTGGGATCGTCAGGTCGGGCACGGGCTCGGGACGCTCGGGCTGGGTCCACGTCATCACCAGGTCGATGGGGGCGCGGGAGAGGAGATCGCCGTTGAAGCGGCCGCTCGTGCCCTTGCGCATGGAGTTGAAGGTGCGAGCTCGGCTGGCCAGCAGGAACGTGTCGGCGACCCCTCCCACGACGGGCTGGTCTCCGGCGATCGCGGCGAGCGACGCGCCTTCGTCGCGCATCGTGAAGGAGATGCCTCGGGCGTAGAGCGAAACGGCGAGCGCGAACACGATCGCCGTGGCCGCCACCGGGAATCGCGCCGTGGCTGCGAGCGCCGGCCACGCGCGGGGAAGCGCCCGCGCGAGCGCGAGCGCGGCGCCCGCGGTGATCGCGCAGACGAGGACGGCGGCGGCGTTGCGCGAGACGCCGGCCACGCCTGTCACCGCCGTGGCGCCGAGGGCCGCGATCGGCAGCGCCGCGAGGAATCGCGACGCCTGACTCGCGCGGGCGGCATCAGCGTCTCGCGCACGCCGGACGCCCACGTGGCGAGAAGGACCTCGGGGATCAGGGCGCGTGTTGGCGTCGATCGGGCTTGTACTGCGCAGGGCGAGGATGCGCGGTAGATCAGGAGCAGCGGGAGCGCGACGGCGGCAACCGATCGCCCCGCATCTCGCGCGCCGCGAAGCGCCGCGCCGCGAGCGCGAGCGCCATGAGCACGGCCGGCACCGGCGCAGGCGCTGACCAGGACGCGATCCGCGCCGGACTCCCGGGATCTCGAACAGGATGAGCGCGGCGTTGCGCACGGCCTGAAGCGCCCCTCCGGGAGGTTGTCCTGGGAGAGCTTCAGGTTCAGCTCGCGGTAGTCGTCGCGGAACGGAAGGTAGATCAGCGCGGCCCAGAGAGCGAGTCCCACCGCGGCGCCAGCGGCGTAGCACGCGAGCTTCCGGATCCTTCGCGGCGACGGCGCGACGAGCTCGGACACGACGAGCGCGGCGCCGAGGAACATCGCGTAGGACTTGGTCGCGAACCCGGCGGCGTGGACGAGCCCGGCGGCGATCCAGGCGAGGGGCCCCGAGGCCATGAAGAGCGCGGTGGCGATCGCGAGGCAGGCCGCCATCGTCTCCTCGACGAGGCCGATCCGTCCGAACGCCCACGCGAATGGCGCGAAGAAGGAGCAGAGCGCCGCGGCGATGGGCGGACTCGGGACCGACAACGCGGCGGGCGATCGACGCGAGCCCGAGCGCCGTCGCGGCCGAGGCGAGCGCCGAGACGAGGCGGAGCGACGCGAGGGAGGGTCCGAACGCGGCGAAGGAGCCCCAGCAGAGGATGGTGAAGAACGGCGCGATCACGAGCCCCTGGTTGAACTCGTCGCGGGGCTCGGCGATGACGAACGTCCCGAAGAGCGCGCGGTTGCGCGCGTTGTGGGCCCACCACCCCTCGTCGGCGATGAACCCGAGGCCGTGCCAGGTGGGCGGATCGGCGTCGATGGCGACCACGCGCGCGGCCACGCCGAACGCGACGATGCCGAGCGTGGCGAGCGCGTGCCTGTCCCTCAATCGCATCCGTTCCTCGACGGGTCGGGCGCCACGTAGCCGAGGGACTTCAGCCGATCGTTTCTCCTCTGGCTCACCGGGATCGCCGCCGGACACCGCGCCGCCGCAGCCAGCGCACGAGCCTCGCTCTCGAGCGCCGCGGTCTCGGGCGTCCCGGCCATCGATGCCGTCTCGGCAGGATCGCGCGCGAGGTCCGCGCGGTAGGTCGCCTTGTTCTTCGCGAAGAAAGGGCCTCCAGGGAACGATCACCTTGAGCCCGCCGCGCGTCACCCATCACCCCGCTCTCGCGGTGGGCGTGGTTCGAGGAGCAGGGTCAATCTCGGGACCATCTCCGCCGAGCGGGATGGCAAGGGCCTGCCGTCCGGTGCGCGAGCGTCGGGAACACGTCAGGTGCGCGACGGGCCTCGCGACCACCGCGGTGGAGAATCCGGGGCCCACCAGGATCATCGGCACGCGCACCTCGGGCTCGAAGAGGCCGGCGTGGCCGTAATAGACGCCGTGCTCGCCGAGGCTCTCTCCGTGATCCGCGGTGAGGAGGATCGCCGACGACGCGAGCATGTCCCACGCGGCGAGAGCGCGCAGGAGCCGTCCGAGCTCGTGGCTCTCGCCGCCACCTCGCCGTCGTACCACCCCGACACGACCGCGCGGATCGGAGACGACCGCGAGCCACGTCCGGCACGGATCGGGAAAGATAGCGTCGGGCTCAGCATCAGCGCGCGACGGGATCGGCGTCCCCGGCGATGACGGCGCGGGCGCGAGCGCGATCCAGGGCTCCGGCGGGACGTAGCTCGTGTGGGGATCGAAGTAGTGCAGCCAGAGGAAGAGCGGCTCGGCGCGGTGGCGCGAGGCGAAGCCCATCGCGACGTCGGTCGTCGACGCCGCGCGTCTCTCCGTCTTGCAGGCGTGGAACTCCTCGAAGCCGCCGCCGAGCCCCGACATCTCCGGGCTTGAGGTGAGCCACCGAGATCACCGCGCCCGTACGGCGCCCCTCCGCGCGCATCACCTGGGCGAGGGTCTCGACGCCGTTCGGCAGCGGCGTGTCCGACTGGTAAACGCCGGTCTCGAGCGGCGACTTCCCCGTCAGCAGCACCGCGTGGCTCGGCGTCGTCGCGTTGCACTGGGCGAGGACGGAGGCGAACGTCCGGCCGGAGCGCGAGAGGCGATCGATCGCCGGCGTGAGGACGGACGGCGACCCGTCGCACGAGAGACGGTCCTGCCGCAGCGTGTCGATCGTGATCAGGAGCGTGCGCGGCGCCGCCGGGCTCCCCGCGCCGTCCTGGCGCACGCGCGGGCTCGCGAAGAACGCGCCGTCGTAGCGCCCGTCGCCGCGCGGTCCTTCTCCCGTGGCGAGCGTGAGGGTGATCGTCTCGCCTGCCCACGCGCCGAGATCGAGGCTGACGAACGTCCGATCGGGGTCCGACGGCGCCGCGAATCGATCCAGGAGCGTGATCTCGCCCGCACGCTCGAGACGCACGCGGATCCGGAACGCGACGCCATCGCTACCCTTCTCCACGAGGTCGCGCGGCCGCACCAGCGTCGTCTCGAAACGGGCATGGGGAGCGACGGCGATCTTCCACGTGGCGGAGCCCGGCGGGTGGCAGAACACGGCCGGCACCTCGCCGCTCCCGACGCCGGCATCGACGACCGTCCGCTCGACGAGCTTCTCCGGCGGCGTCACGACGGCCTCCGGGAGCGCGGCGGCGAGATCGATCTCGGGGCCCGAGAGAGCGGGGCCCGGCGGGGCGATCGGTCCCGGCGTGCATCCGGCAGCGGCGAGTGCGAGCGCGACGGCGCAGGCACGCGGCGTCACGATCCCGATCCCAGCGCGAACCCGTGGACCGTGACGGGCGAACCCAAGGCCTCGAGCGTCATGCGCGTCACCTTGCCGGTCGTGACGAACCGCCAGTCCCGCGCGATGGGGACCTCGTAGGCGCGCCGGGGCCCCGCGACGGCGATGTCGACGCGGTACGGTTGCCGATCGTCCTGCACGACCTCCGTCCGGAACGACAGTCGCAGCGCGGCGGGCCCCCTCGAGGTCGCCTCGATCCGTGCGACGTCGTAGGCGCGCGGATCGAACGGAGGCAGGGCGAGCGCCTCGGTCGCTCCGTCCGCGAGACCGATCGCGCCCGGGATCGCCACCACCCCGCCGGGCACGGGGACGTCGCCGCGCCGGAGGAGGCAGAGCGTCACGCCCTCGTGCTGGATCGCGCGCAGGAATCCGTAGCGGCGCGCGCCGGCGGACCCGAAGAGCGCCGCCTCCTGCGGCCAGAGCGGCTCGTGGACCAGGAGCAGATCGGGCGTCCACGCGTCGAGGAAGAGATCGAGCCGCCGCGATGCGAGGAGCGGCGCCGCTCCCGGGCATGCGAGCCCGAGCCAGTCGCGCATCGGAGCGCCGGAGGCCTCGCCGACGATGCCGATCTCGGCCGCCGAGAGCGTCTTTCCCGGACCCAGCTCCTTCACGGCGGAGGCCGCGGCGCGGTAGGCGGCGACGGCGGGGTAGGACTTGCCCGCGCGCGCTGCGAGCGGAGCGAACCCCGCGATCGCGAGAAGCACCGCAAGCAGGAGCGCAGTCCCGGAGCTGGGTAGCGATGCGATCCCCGCGGCGGCGAGCACGAGAAGCGCGAAGACGAGCGGCGCGTAGTACCAGTGATAGTCGGGCACGTTGAGCGCTCCGTACGCGGCCGTGACGAGCCCCGCGTGCAGCGCCAGCAGCCGGAGGCTCCGCGGTCCACGGACGAGACCCCATGCGGCCAGGAGCGGCACGACGCCGAAGAAAGGCAGGTACCTCCCGATCGCCCAGCGCCGCACGACCGGGACGTAGAGAAGGAGCCTGCTCTCCGCGCCGATCGCGCCGAGCCATCGCAGCGCGCCGCGCAGGAAGATGGGCCCCTCACCCCAGAGCCCCGACCTGCGCTGCGCGATCTTCGCGGCGAGCGTGACCGGGGCCGGGGACCCGAAGTAGGCCCACGCGAAACCGTACCAGGCAAGAGCGATCAGCGCGAAGGGCGCGAACGCCGCGACGAGCGGGCGATCCCGCTTCCGGAGTGCGACCGCCGCGAGGATCGCGGCGAGCAGGATGCCGTCGGTGCGCGTGATGGCAAGGAGCCCGCACGCGACTCCGGCCGGGACCGGCCTTCGCCTCTCGAAGAGGAGCAACGCGGCGCAGGCGAGCGAGAGGTAGAGCGACGACTCCATCCCCGACGTGCTCAGGAGGAAGAAGCTCGGCACGACGAAGAGGACGATCGTGACGGCGTGGAGCACCGGACGGCTGGGCTTTCCCAGGAGCGCCGCGAGATAGGCCGCCGAGCCGAGGAGCGCAACCGAGAGGACCTGCCCCGCACGCGGCACCGACAGCCCGGCCATCCCGGCGAGCGCGAGCACAATCGTCCAGAGCGGGGTCGTTCCCACGGCGATGCGTTCGCCCTCGTTGTAGACGAACCCTCGACCGTGAGCGAGGTTCTCCGCGATGCGGTAGGTGATGAAGGCATCGTCGAGCTCGTACGACCGGAAGACCCAGAGGGACACGGCGCCGGCCACGACCGCGGCGGCGAGAGCGATCGACCTCATCGTGAAGCCGCATGGTAGCAGCCGGAAACCACGGCGGCCGCACCGGCTCCAGGCCCGACGGCGCTTTGTCCGTGGCCTGCACTGGCGGATCATGGGCCGCGATGCTCGTCCCGCTCCTCCCGGCCGGCGCGCAACCTCGCCTGAACCGTGCGGCTGCGACACGCGCGACAGGCCGGGAGAGGCTCGTCGCGGTTGATCACCGCCGGGTCCTCCAGGCGCATCGGCACTTCTCGCGTCACCACCCGACGCTGGTCTTCGTCGTCGCCGGCCTCGGGACGGCGTGCGCGCTCTTCCTCGGGCGCGGGCTTCGCCTCGACGCCGACGTCCTGGGAATGCTGCCCGAGGGAGGAGAGGTCGGCCGCTTCGTCCGATCGGTCCGCGACTTCGGGAGCCTCGACGACCTCCTCGTCCTCCTCAAGGCGCCGCGAGGTCAATCGATGGAGGACTGTTGCGCCGACGTGGCGGACGGGCTCGCGCGGCGGTTGAAGACCCTGCCCGAGATCGACCACGTGGACGACCGCGTCGACTTCGACAGCCCCCCGTTCCGCTTCCTGCGGCGCAACGCGCCTCTCTTCCTCGACGACGAGGGCCTCGAGGCCTTCGCGCGGGCGCTCTCGGACGAGCAGATCCGCGCGCGCGTCGCCCGTCTGCGGAGCCTGGTCCGTGCCCCGATGTCGATGTTCGCGATGGATCTCCTGCGACGGGATCCTCTCGGCCTCATGCCGATCTACTTCTCCCGCGTCCTGGCGCGACACGGGGGTCCGTCCCCGGACGTGGCGAGCGGCGCCTATCTCTCGGAAGACGGCACCGCGCAACTGCTCATCGCCAAGCCCGTGAAGCCTCCTCAGGACGTGGAGTTCTCGAAGAGGCTCGAGGCCGCGGTGACGCGATGCTTCGAGGAGGCGAAGGCGGAGGCCGCCCGGAAGCGGCCTGGCGCCGCCCCGCCGACCATGGAGCTCGGCGGCGGATACGTGATCGCCATCGACGACGAGAAGCTCATCACCGCCGACATCACCTTCAACGCGACGACGTCGTTCCTGCTCGTCACCGGTCTCTACCTCTTCTGCTACCGCCGCATCGCCGCCATCGTCTACTCGGTGGCCCCGCTCCTCGTCGGGCAGGCGCTCACCTTCGGCCTCGCGGTCCTCGTGCTCGGCGAGCTCTCGGCCGCGACCGCGGGATTCACGGCGATGCTGATGGGCCTCGGCACGGACTTCACGATCGTCATGTACGCCCGCTACGTCGAGGAACGCCTCGCGGGAGCCACGCTCGCATCCGCCTCGCGGCGCATGATGGGCGAGACCGCCCTCGGCGTGTTCACCGGCGCCCTCACCTCCGCGGGCACGTTCGGGGCCGTGTGCATCTCGCGCTTCCCGGTGCTCCAGGACTTCGGATTCCTCATCGGCAGCGGGATCCTCGTCTGCATGGTCGCGATCCTGTTCCTCATCCCCGCGATGATCGCCGCGTGGGAGGGACGCCGCGGGGCGCGGCCCACCACGGCGCTCTACCTGCACTCCTTCGGCTTCGAGCGGCTCCTCCTGGTGGTCGATCGCGCCCCGCGCGCGACGCTCCTCGGGAGCCTTCTGGTCACGGTCGCCGCGGCGCTCGCCGCGGCCGGGCTCAGTCCTCCTCGTCCCCTCTCCGACATGCGGCCTCGCGACGATCGCGGGTTCCTCGTCCAGGAGGAGGTGGCCCTGAAGTTCGGCGGCTCCTTCGACTCCATGATGATCGTCTGTCACGGCAAGACCGAGGACGAGGCCGCCGACAAGGCCGCCTCGCTCGCGCGCCGCCTCGATCGCTGGGTCGCATCGGGAGACCTGAAGGGCCACGAATCGCTCGCGACCTACGTGCCGGAGCGCGCGGCCCAGGAGAAGGTGCTCGCGCGCCTCGCGGCGGGACGAGGGGGCGCGTTCGATCCCGCCCGCATCCGAGCCACCATCGACGCGGCGCTCGCGGAGCAGGGGTTCCGCGCAGGCGTCTTCGACGACGCGGTCGGCGAGCTTGTCGAGGCGCTGGCGCTCCAGGAGCCCGTGAGCCTGGCGGACGCACGGAACGCCGGCTTCGACCGGCTGCTCGAGCGCCTCGAGAGAGCGTCCGGCGGCGAGTACCGCGTCGCCACGTTCGTCTTCCCAGGAGGGAAGGCCTTCGAGGACGGCGTGCCGGACGGCTTCGTGCCCGACGTGAAGGGCGGCGATCCGACGATCGACGTCACGGGGTTCAACCTCGCGGGGCCGCTCGTGCGGCGGATGTTCCGGGAAGACGCGACGCGGGCGTTCCTGATCGGCTTCGTCCTCGTCGCGCTCCTCCTGCTTCTCGACTTCAGGAGCGTGCGGCTCACGCTCTACGGTCTCCTGCAGCTCGGTGTCGGGATCGTGTGGCTCCTCGGTCTCATGCGCGTGTGCGGCATCACGCTGAGCCTCATCAGCGCGTTCGCGACGACGATGATCCTCGGCGTGGGGATCGACTACGGCATCCATCTCATCCACAGGATCTCCGAGGAGCAGAGCCTCACCAACCGCGGCGTCCTCGAGACCGCCAAGGCCGTCGTGATGGCCTCTCTCACCAACGTCGCGGGCTTCGGCACGGTGGCGCTCTCCGCCTACCCGGGGATCCGCGACATGGGGCTCGTCAGCATGATGGGGACGATCGCGTGTCTCCTGACCGCGCTCACCCTCCTCCCCGCGCTGCTCAAGCTGTTCCCCGCTCCGCGAACGACCGGGCCGGGGCCCCAGGGCTCCTAGGGAACGGCCGGCTCCGGCGCGAGCGACCGATGGTCTTCACCACCCACCTCTTCCTCTTCTATTACCTCCCCGTCGTCCTCCTCCTCTACTACGTGCTCCCCTTCCGCGCGCGCACCGGGCTGATCGCGGTCGCGAGCTACGTCTTCTACGGCTGGGCCAACCCGCTATGGCCCTTCCTGATGTTCCTGAGCTCGGGCGTCGATTACATCTGCGGCCTCTGGCTCCTGGAGCTGTCGGGGCTTCCGCTCGAAGACGGACTGCCGCCGCGCCTTCCCCCGGCCCTGCCGCGGACGCGGACCATGCGGATCGTCCTCGCCGTCTCGATCACGTCGAACCTCGCCCTCCTCGCCTTCTTCAAGTACGCGGGCTTCGCCGAGGAGAACCTGAACGCCCTCGCACGCCTTCTCGGCAGCTCGCGGGACGTCCTCCCGGCTCTCCACGTGGTCTTGCCCGTGGGGATCTCCTTCTACACGTTCAAGTCGATGAGCTACGCGATCGACGTCTACCGCGGCGACGCCCGGCCCATGACGAGCTTCGTCGACTTCTGCTGCTTCGAAGCGTTCTTCCCCGATCTCGTCGCCGGAC
>JAXLQT010000065.1:0-17216 GCA_046331505.1 Acidobacteriota bacterium | reverse complement strand
GCGCCAGCGACGCTGACCAGGAATCCGTCCACCCCTTGGTCTGCCACCAGAGGAACGACTCCAGGGTGTGCTTCGACTATTGCGTGGAGCTCTGCCTCGAGTGGCACTGCCTGCGGTGCTCCGGTGGTGTGGCGAACCACAACGATTCGCTTCCCAAGAGTAATGCCGAAGAACGCGGCTACGCTGCGATCGGTCGCGTGTTGAACGGCGACCGCTCGCAGTTCATCGAGGAACTCGCCGGCCTTGTCCAAGTCCCGGCGGTCATACGCGAGATCGCTCATCTTGAAGAGGCAGCCCGCAAGGATGAAAGCCGCGCCTGAAGATTCCGGCTGCAGGCGGGCTAGACCGCGAACGTGGGCCAATACCGCTTCGCCGGTGCCCCACGCTTCCAGGCCCGAACGCTCGAATGACTCATTGAGAAATGACTTCGCGTACCACTCGATAATCGCAGCATCGGCTGGATACAGGCCAGCGAGCCGTGCAAGTTCACCGATCGCATACGGAGCCACACTGCTGTCCTGCACGGTCGCATCGTAAAGCGCCATCGCCAGCTGCTCGCAGACTCCCGACTCGTGGGGGTCCCGCAAGGCGAAGCTGCCAAAGTCGCTCAGAATCGAGTGCCGCGCTCCTCGTTGGGCAGTCGCTGCGGCACTGCGAAACGCTCGCGCCACGGCGCGGTTACGGTCAACATCGCTGGAAGTCTTCGCCGCGGTGGCGTGCAATAGGGAGAGCGCGTTCGAGCGTCGCGACTCCTGAGGCGCGTTCATCGCGACAGCCAGGACCTCGAGATAGTGCGTCTCAAGTTCCGGGGCTTCAGAGTAGGCATCACGTAGGGCCTGCATCTCGTGTGCGACCGTGAGCGCGTCGTCTGGAGGTATCGTAATGCCCACGTTCCGCAGCCCCATTGAAAGCGCTGCCCGAGCACCTCTCAGGTCCGGGTGCGCGGCCTTGAACGTACGAAGCTCGTCAAGATGAGCCTGAGAGTCGGCCTTGTCGGCGTCGCCGAGGAGATTCACCAGGGTGAGAGGAAGTGCGAGGATGGGGACGGGGCTGGGGCGCTGCTGGGCCAGAGAGCGGAGGTCATCCAGGACGCCAGTTCGTTCTGGGCCGGGCAGAAGAGAGATGTTGTTCATGACTGCGGTGGCGAAGGCGGCAGCGACCACGTCATCATCTGGGTAGCGAGCGCGAAGGGCGCGCGTGTCCGTGATCGCCTGCCGACCAAGGCGAGGATCGTACCTGCCCGCATTGACGACGCCGCGCGCGAAGGCGCCCCGGAGCGTTGGATCATCGAGTCGAGGTGATGCGAGTGTTCGCAGATCGGCAATAAGTTGGAGCCCGTACGGTGCAGACGCGAAGGGTAGATGGTTGACGATGCCCATTGCAAGGAGAGGTGCGACGGCGGCGGGACAGGAAAGGGCCGGGGCAATCGGATCGGCGCGCGAATAAAGGCCGAGCATCGACGCCGCTGAGCGGCAGAGAGACCTGTGTAGTGGACCCAGTCCTAGCGCAGCGGCAGGCCCCGAGAGTTCGACCAGCGCGATAAGCGGCATCAAGTGGAGACGAGACCCGGAGGCGACCATCTCTGCCAAGGCGAGGATGAAGCGCTCTGCGTGGTCACGGGTTCCGGAGGGCCACTCCGTAATGATGAGCTCGAGGGCGCGTTCTAGTCTTCTGGGATGGCCAAAGCTCGGCGGATCGACGGATTCGAGCACGCCCGCATTGCGGAGGTCGTCGAGTTGGGATGCTGGGAGCGTGCCGAGAACTAGGTGCCGGAGCTCAGGCCACAGCGACGGGTCTGCAGCCATGGGGAGAAGGACGATCCGGGTGATGAGCTCCCTCTGAGCCGCATCCAAGGCCTTTAGCCTGGCGACGATGTCTGGAAAGCGGTCGGCATGCGAGTCCGCAGCAACGCGCGCGAGATCGGCGATGCTGTTGATGTCGGAGTTGTGGACGGATGTCCACGCTTCTACCACGCCCGGGTAACCGTCGACGAGGTCCAGAAGCGCCTCTTGAGTCAAGTGCTTGGTTGCTGGGACCGTACGCTGACAGTACAAGAGAAGGCGGGCGGCCTCGTTCTGATCGAGCGCCATGTTGCCGAGAGTCAAGAGAGTCGACGGTAGATAGGTTTTCCCCAAGAGCGGTTGGAGCGCAACCGCGGCTTCGAGGTTCTCTGGTCGCACCGAAAGGAAGATGTGGAGCGGGGGCCATGACGCCGCATTGGAGAGAAAGCTCAGCAGCAGAGACGCCTCCTGCGCGGGATCGGGTGAGTGGTCCCACTGATCGAGGAAGAGTGCTATGGGCTTGGGGGTTCCGTCGTCGTTCTTGGGGCCGAGCGCTGCACAAGCGCTGACGAAGTCGCGAGCCAGGTCGTAGTCGAGACGCGGCAGCTGGGCGCCGGTAGAGAACCGTGCAGATGCTGCAACCGCTCCCTCGATCGCATCCTTGATGAGGGTTGCGAGCGGTTGCTGGGGGCCGGGAGCACCGGCGAAGATGCCAGCTAGCGACGAGGCCAGGCCGGGGAGCAGCTTGCCCTTCTCGGTGTCCCACAGCCTGCAGGCCTGTTGGAGGGCGCTCGCCTGGCTCAGCCAGCGCTGATAGAGGTCGTCGATGGCACGGAGTAGGAGATCGGGGTACTGACCGTAGTTCCTGGCGAATCCTACAAGGCGCGACGCCGAGAGTAGGTGGGCCACTTCAAGCAGCGTCCAGCTCTTGCCGGAACGTGCGCGTCCAGAGATCACGGTTAGCCCCGTGCGCTCGGCTCGGGAGAGCAGGTAGGAAATGTCCTGGGCCCTGCCGAAGAGGATGTCGCTGCGGTCGTGTAGTGGCTCGGTCATGGGGTGCGAAGACGTCGAGAGTGAGGATACACGCCGCGCCTCGGGATCGGGAGTCATCGGTGCTTTTGCGATGCGCGGCCAGCAGCGTCCCCCGGAAAAGCCTCGCCGCTGCCGCGGCGAGAAAGGACGCGCGAGGAGGCCGCCTCGATGGAGCAGCCCGAGATCCGCATTATCAGGGAGCCGAAGGTGCGGAGCACCTCGGCTTCTGCGAAAGGGCGCGAGTTCTGCTCCGTACTACTCGCCCACCTCGAGGCGGACTCCCTTTGGGACCTCGGGACGAACAAGACCCAGCGCCCGGTCTGGATCTCCTTCGTCGGCTCCCCGTCAGCGGCACGCGCGTTCACCGCGAACTTCCGCGGTGGCGCCCGCGCATCGCGGCACTCCTCAACGCGAGTCGAGGACTCGTTCGAGATCCCGAGGTCCTCCGGCCACCGCTGGGTCTTCCAGGTGGTGGAGGGGATGACCGTCACGACGGCGTACCTGCCGTCGCTCTTTCACGTCGATCCCACCGTGCCCGGCGACGACGTGCGCTTCATCTTCATGCCGCCGCGCTGGTGGGTGACGGCGCAGAGCGCGAGGCTCGCGGCCACGTTCGGCGAGCGGGCCGAGGACGCGGCGCGAGCCGCGCTCTTCGCGGCGTACCTCGACCGGCGGACCCGGCTGCCGGTCCTCCAGGACTTCGCCTTCCAGCTCCGCCTCTTCGAGGCGGCGAAGAAGGAGGACTGGCTTCACCGACCCGGGCTCACGCGGTACGACCGGAGCGTCCTCTACCAGGAGGGGGTGGAGGCGTGCGGGCTCGACGCGCCGCTCGCGTGCTGGGTCCGCCACGACGTTCTCGAGGGGTTCCTGGCGCGCGAGGTCCGCCGGTACTACGACGAGGAGGTGATTCCCCGTGGCGCGACTCGAATCGATCAAGATCGGCGGGTACTACCCGGCGCCGGCCGACCTGCTGAGCAGCTTTGCCTCGACTTCTCGATGGCCATCGGCTGAGGAGATTGACGGCCCGTGTCCCAGCCTGGTCCTGGTCGATCCGTGTGCCGGCGAAGGCGAGGCGATCGCCGGGCTGCGCGACGCCTGGGCGCTCGCCCACCCCCACCTCAAGTTCCGGATCGTGGCGAACGAGATGGAGGGAGGCCGGGGTCGGGCGCTCCGGAAACGGTTCGTCTTCTCGGGAGACGTGACCACCGTCGACGCGTTCTGCCTCGACTGGACCCGCGAGGCCGACGGCGCCGCGCTGCTGTGGGCAAACCCGCCCTACTCGGCGGAGCGCGGAGGAGGCCGCGAGGAGCACCGGTGGCTCGTGCGCTTCACGGAGTGTCTGCACCGCGGCGCCGGCCACCTCATGTTCCTCATTCCCGCGCATGCGCTGGCGGCGTCCGCGGAGTTCCTGGCCCGGAACTACGTGGACATCCGCTGCTGGAGGCTGCCGGAAGAGCACTTCAAGGCGTTCCGCCAGGTGCTCCTCGTGGGCCGCCGGGCGGCCGAGCCGCTCCCCTTGAACCGCATGGCCGGCACCATCGCGCGCTGGGCTGAGGCGCCCGCGTCGCTACCGGAGCTGGCGCCCACGTGCGCGGATCCGATCCGCGTGATCGTCGCGCCCGAGTACACCCTTAGGTTCACTGCGAGGGCGCTCGACGTGAAGGGTGCGCTCGAGTCGTTCCGTCCTTGGCAGGGAACGGCGCTGGGCCTGGAGGATGACGCGCGGCGGCTCATCGGCACGAAGGTCAGGACCGCGATGCCGCCGCGCGCCGCCCACATCGCCATGGCGCTCGCGTCGGGGCAGTTCAACGGGCACGAGTTGATCCCCAACAACCCGGATCGCCACCCCGCGATCCTGGCGAAGGGCGTCTTCGGCAGGCAGCGCCTCCAAGTCTCCGAGTCGGTCGACAAGAAGGGCAACGTCACGGGCCGCGTCGAGATCGAGCAACCGAAGCTGGAGCTGTCCATCCTCCGGCTCGACACCTACACCTACGAGGCGATCGTGCCGGGCACGGAGCCAACAGGCAGCGACGACCCTGCGCATTGGAACGCCGCGGACGTCGTCGTGGGCTACGACCGCTCCTTCGCGGAGCTGCTCAAGCGGCAGTTCCCGCCCATCCACGACCCGAGCGACCCGGCGCACCAGATGGCCCTTCCGGCGCTCGCCCGGGATCCTTACGAGGCGCAGCGCGAGGCGATCCAGGCGGCGCTGAAGCTCCTGGCGCTCGGGCGCAACCCCTTCATCGCGGCCGAGGTCGGCGTCGGCAAGAGCACGATCGCGCTCTACGTGGCGGCGGCGCTGATGGAGAAGCACTGGCAGCGTACAGTGGACGAGCTTGCGCGGCTCGGCTTTCGCGGCCGGCTCCCGCGGGTGGGTCGGGTCCTCGTCGTCTGCCCGCCGCACCTCCTCGACTCGTGGACCGAGCAGGTCGCCGCGATCCTCCCGGAGGCGCGCGTGCAGGTCCTGGCGGGGTTCGCCGACCTGGAGAAGGACGCGGACATCTACCTCCTGAGCCGGGAGACCGCGAAGCTCGGTCATGCGGTCCGTGGCGTGGAGGGCCACTGCCCGAGGTGCGGTGCGGGCCTGCCTCGCGACGCCGCCACGAACGCGTCGCGGCGGCTCGCGTGCGGGTCCATCGGCCGGCGCGCTCGGAACGATCTTGCGCAGCTCGCGCAGAAGCTCGCCTGCGCGATCGCGGGCATCCGGCCGGCCGCGCTAGACGACGAAGAGGAGGAGGACTCGCGCGTGGACGTCCTCCTCCCGCGCACCCTCCGTCGGCTGGAGCCGAAGCTTGGCCGCGTGATCCGGCGCCGCGTCGCCGCGGAGGTCCACGAGGCGCTGGTCCTGCGCGCGTGCACGACGCGCGAGAACCGGCCGTGGCAGCTCATGGAGGCGGTGAAGGGGCTGGCGCGCGCCCTGTCGGTGGAGATGGAGACAGCGGACTGCCTCGCCGGCGCGGCGGGGCCCGTGGGAGGCGAGCACCACGACCGCGGGCTCTGGTACGCGTCGGAGGAGCTGCGCGCGCCGAAGGAGGCGGACGCCGCGGACGAGGTCGTACGTGCGATCGAGCGCCTGACCGAGCTGGGGCGGTGGGACGAGAGCGGCCCCTGCGGTGAGCGGCTGTACCAGGCCGTGCCGGAACCGCGCCGATTCCCGCTCGCCCGCTACATCCTCCGGAGGCACCGCCGGCGGATGTCGATGGTCATCCTGGACGAGTCGCACGAGGCCAACAACCAGGGCTCGGCCCAGAGCAAGGCGATGCACCGCCTGACGGGCCTCCCGGGCGTCCCGACCCTCGCGCTCACGGGCAGCCTCACGGGCGGCTACGCGTCGAGCCTCTTTGCGAACTGGTGGGTGCTGTCGCGCGATTTCCGGGCGGAGTTCGGGCGCGGCGACAAGGGCAGGTTCGTCGCCACGTTCGGCTTCCGCAAGATCCAGGTCGGCAGCGCCAGGAAGCACGAGCGCAAGTACGGCACGTCGAGCGATCGCGAGCTTCAGCGCGACGAGGCGGTCATCGGCGAGGCGCCCGGCATCGCTCCGGCCTTCGTGATGAGGCACCTCCTCCCGAGCGCCGTCATCGTGCACAAGTCGGACCTCGACCAGGAACTCCCGCCAATGACAGAGACCCCGGTGGCCGTGGACATCTCGACGGCGCAGGACGGCGAGCTGCTCGCCGAGTACCGGCGTCTGGAGGACATCCTGCTCGACAGGATCCGCGCGGAGCGCTTCGACCCGGAGCTGTCGGGACGCCTGCTCGGTGCGCTCCTCGAGCTCCCGTCCTACCTCGAGCGCTGCGCCGAGGAGTGCGGCCCGTTCCGCATCCGGTATCCGGAGAGCTGCGGCGGCCAGGTCCTCGCGGAGGCGAAGCTCTTCCCCTCCTCGTGGCGCAGCCCCAAGGAGCGCTTCCTCCTGGCGGAGCTGAAGGCGCGCCTCGCTGCCGGCGAGAAGGTCCTCCTGTTCGCGCGCCACACCGGGACGGCGCCGTTCGTGAGCCGGCTGCTTCGGCTAGTGCGCTCGGAAGTCACACCGCGGGCGGTGTTCCTCGATGCCTCGAAAGTGACGACCGGCAAGCGGGAGGCCTGGATCCGGCAGGAGGTGATCCGGAAGGACATCCCGGTCGTGGTCGTCAGCCCTCGGGCCGTCATGACCGGGCTCAACGTGCTCGTCGCGTTCTCGACGGCGATCTGGTACGAGCTCGACTGGTCGACGTACTGCTATCGGCAGGCGAACGGAAGGCTCCACCGGATCGGGCAGAACCGGCCGGTGAGCATAGTCCTTCCGTACCATGCGGAGACGGCTCAGGAGGTGGCACTCGACCTGATCGCGCGCAAGGTGACGGCCAGCCTCCAGCTCGACGGACTGTCGATCCAGGGTGCGCTGGAGGCGGCGGGCGCGTCGGAGGAGGCGTCGAGTGCCATGGCGGTCGCCATGAGCATCGGGGAGACGGTCTTCAGGGAACTCGTCCGTCGCCGAACGTGAGGCGGCCGGCGCGTGCGCCGAAAGTCTAGTCCGTCGCGATCCGGAGCACGGGCTTTCGACGCGACTCCTGCAGGTGCTCCCTGATGATCGCGAGGAACTCGCCGAGCCGGCGGTCGATGACCTTGGCGATGGCACCCATGTCGTCGCGAGACGTCGCACGTACCGACTGCGAGACGACGGCCGCGGGCTTCCGTCCACGCCGCGACGTGGGGACGCGGGTAACCGGGGCGGCGCCACCGCCGCCGCGCAGACGATCGAGGATGTCGGGAGTGAAGCCGGTGCCGCGCGTCTTGATTCCCAGCTTCCCGAGGCGGCGGTAGAGCGTCACCTTCGAGACGCCAAGAGCCTTGGCGGCCGCGGTTCCGGTCAGACCACGGGGACTCGTCGCCGCGCGACCCTTGGCCGCGGGCTTCGACCCAGCTCGGGCCTTCTCGGCCCGCCGCAGTGCCGCGTTCCGGCGACGCGCCGCCCACGCCTTCTCCAGGCCCGGATAGACCTTCTTTCCCTTTCGACTGGTCGCCTTCTTGGCCATGTGCCGACTGTTCTCCTTTGACTGTACCGGGCGGAAGGCGATGTTACAGCCTCGGGCATTCCGGCGCGTCGCGTGGGCGGAAGTCACACGAGGCGCGCGGCGGCGCGCGAAGGAGGTTGGCGATGGAAGGGAGCAGCGCGAGCAGCCGCCGTGCCGAGGTCGGAGCTGCGGACCGGCTGAACACGGAGGGCACCGAGGTCCTGGGAGACGTGGAGCTCCTGGCGGTCGTGATCGGCGGCGCCGGGGGACTGGAGCTGGCGAGCCGCCTCGTGGCGGAGACCGGGAGCTTGCCCGAGCTGGCGCGCATCGAAGGCGGCGCGCTCCCGCCGCTGGCTGGGCTCACACGCGCGCGCGCAGCCCGCGTGCAGGCGGCCCTCGAGCTCGGGAAGCGGTCGACGCGGCCACGCGAGGCGCGAAAGCGGATCGAGGGCCCGGAGGACTTTGCCGCACTCCTGCGACCGCGGCT
Organism: Acidobacteriota bacterium; assembly: GCA_046331505.1. Classification (GTDB taxonomy): domain Bacteria; phylum Acidobacteriota; class Vicinamibacteria; order JAXLQT01; family JAXLQT01; genus JAXLQT01. The sequence goes on along the minus strand of JAXLQT010000065.1, from coordinate 8,925 downwards.
CCAGCACGCACAGCGCGAGCTGTTTGCGGTCGCAGCGCTCGATGCGCGCAACGCCGTCCTGGGGTGGCGCGTGGTCAGCGAGGGCACGTTGAACCAGAGCCTCGTGGGGCCGCGTGAGGTCTTTCGCTTCGCCGTGATCAAGGGCGCCGCCCGCCTCTGTATCGGGCACGGTCACCCCAGCGGCGACAGCTCCCCTTCGCCCGAAGACATCGCCTTGACCCGGAGACTCGTCGAGATCGGGAAGTTGATGGGCATCGAAGTCGTCGACCACGTCATCGTCGGTGACGGGACGTTCCACAGCATGAGGGGCGACTCCCGGATCGGCTGGTAGCGGCCGTCCGTGGCCGCCGCCCTCGCTAGACCGGGGCGAGGGTGCGCCGCGAGATCGTCGCGCTGGCCTCCTCGAACTCGACCTCGAAGACGAGGATGTCGTTGACCTCCCCCGGACGCCCGACCCAGAGGGTGCGCCTCAGGCGCCTGTCGCCGTCGCTCACCCAGGGGTCGGCACACCGGAGCTGCTCGATGCCGCGGGCCTCCATCTGGAACGCCCCCTCGGCGACGCTCTCGCGCTCTCGCAGGAGCTGAGGGCTCACCATCTCCGCAGCTTTGCCGCGTCGCGACATGGAGCGGGACCAGCGAGGGTGCCGTGGGAGCGTGTTGCGCTCGTCATGCGGGCTCGAAGTATAGGAGTCCGCGCCAAGCCTTCGTGGTTCCCCGTGTCGCCTCGTGAGGGGAATCACCAGAGGCAGCCCTGGCGGGCTGCCGGAAGGAGAGTGCCGATGGCTGGCAACGGCTGGATGTCGGACGAGGACTGGCTCGCGGCGCGGCGAAGGGTGCTCACGGCGACGGACGCCGCGGCGATCCTGGGCGTCCACCCCTGGAAGTCGGCGCTCCAGGTCTACGCGGAGAAGGTCCAGGGCGTCGAGCTCACGCAGGCCACCAGGCGCATGCGGTGGGGCCAGCGACTGGAGGACGATGTCGCCGACGCGTATTCGGAGGAGAGCGGGCGTCGCGTCGCGCTGCCGGAGACGAGGCTCTCCATCCACCCGGCGATCCCGTGGATGGGAGCGTCGCTGGATCGACTCGTGGAGGACGACGTCCGTGGTCGTGGGGTCCTCGAGATCAAGGCGATCTGGCGGTCCGGCGACGACGAGGTCCCCGCGCACTGGCTCGTGCAGGTCGCGCACCAGATGGAGGTGGCGCAGCTGCCATGGGCGAGCATTGCATCCCTCAGCTACGGGGAGCGCCTCGAGTGGACGGACGTCGAGGCGGACGGGGACTTTCGCCGGCTCCTGCTCGCCCGGCTCGAGGAGTTCTGGGAGCGCGTGCAGCGCCGGAGGCCTCCCGCTCCCGATGCCAGCGACAGCGCGGCGAGGGCGGTGCGAGCCCTCTACCACGGCGACGACGGCACGACGGCCACGCTGCCCCCGGAGTCCGCCACGTGGGCGAGGTCCTACGTCGAGGCATCCCAGGAGATCACGCGCCTCGGGCGCGTGAAGCAGGAGGCGCAGAACCGCCTGATGGCGGCGATGGGCGAGGCGTCGCTCGCGGTCGCCGCGGACGGCACGCGCTTCACGTTCAAGACCGAGCACCGCAAGGGCTCGAACACCCCGGCGCAGGACGTCCGCGTCTTCCGGCGGGTTCGCGGATAGGAGGCTTCCCGATGAAGTTCAGCAAGGCAACGCGGAAGACGGCCAAGGCGCGCGTCGCGCTCGTCGGCCCCTCGGGCTCCGGCAAGACCATGACGGCGCTGTTCGTCGCGCTCGGGCTCGTCGGCAAGGCGGGCCGCATCGCCGTCCTCGACACCGAACGCGGCAGCGCGAGCAAGTACGCCGGCGACCCCGACATCCCCGATTTCGACGCGTGCGAGCTCAGCACGTTCTCGCCGCTCACATACGTCGAGGGGATCCGCGAGGCGATCCGCGCCGGCTACGACGCCATCGTCATCGACTCGCTGTCCCACGCGTGGATGGGAAAGGACGGCGCCCTCGAGCAGGTCGACCGGGCGGCCAAGCGCGCGAAGTCGAGCTTCATGGCGTGGCGCGAGGTCACGCCGATGCACAACGAGCTCGTCGACGCGCTCGTGCAGGCACCGATGCACGTGCTCGTCACCATGCGCAGCAAGACCGAGTACGTCATCGAGGACGACGACCGCGGGAAGAAGGTGCCGAGGCGCGTCGGCATCGGTCCCGTGCAGCGGGACGGCCTCGAGTACGAGTTCGACGTCGTCGGCGACATGGACCTCGACAACACGCTCGTCGTCACCAAGACGCGGTGCCGGAGTCTCTCGGGGGCGGTCGTCAGGAAGCCGACGGTGCAGCTCGGTCTCACGCTCGCCGCGTGGCTCCAGCAGGGCGAGCCGGTTCCGACGGTCGAGCCCGAGACGGTGAGCAGGATGCGCGAGCTGCTCGACGCGCTCCCGGGCGCAGAGGCGCCGGTGCTCTCGCGCCTGCAGATCGCGCGGCTCGAGGACATGCCCGCCGACAAGGCGACTCACGTGATGGGGTGGCTGGAGAGCAAGCTGCCGAAGGCGACGCCGCCGGCGACGACGTCCAACCCGCTGGGAGAGCTGGCGGCCGCGCTCGCGGGCGCGGTGGCCACCGAAGGGACGCCCGGGAACGGCGTCTAGGGATCGGGCCGCCCGGCCGAGCGCGCGCCGGGCGGCCATTTCGATACCAGGTCGAATGCCGCCGCTGGCGGCGAAGGAGGAATGGGCCGTGAAAGAGCTCTCGCTTCTGTTCTTAACGCCGCACATCCCCGCCCTTCCCACGCTCTCCGTGGGACTTCCGAACGGCCGCACCGTGACCCAGCAGCTGGGCGACGAGGACATCGTCCGCTGTCACGAGGAGGTCACGAGCGAGACACGCGAGCTGCTCCGGCGGTCGCTCATCCTGCTGCGGAGCTCGCACCTTCGCTTCGTGGGACCGCCCGTCGTGGAACGGAAGCGGCAGGTCGAGGACGAGCTTCGCGCCCAGGCCGCGAAGTACGCGCGCCTCCAGGACCTGGTGATCGCTCGCTGGCACGTCATCGCGTCCCAGATGACGGCGTTCTACGAGGAGTACGCCAGTCACGTCCGCCAGCGGCGCCCGACCGCGCTCGACGCGGAGCAGGTGCGGAGCCGGTTCACCCTCTCGTGGAGCTGGCTCCCGGTCGACCTGCCGAAGGAGCTCGCCGACCAGATGTTCTCGGAGGAGGAGCAGGCCGAGATCCACAAGCAGATCGAGGAGGCCGCGCGGCAGGCCGTCGCCGGCAAGGTCGAGGCGTACCTCCGCGAGATGGTGATGTGCCTCGACACGATGGCGGCGGCGCTCCGCGAGAAGCGGGTCGCGAGCCGCAAGACCCTCGGCCGGATGATGGACGCCTACCGCGAGGTGGCCGCCATCGTCCCGCACACCCGCGCCTCGGAGGAGGAGGCCGAGCGCGTGCGGCAGTTCGGGCAGCTCATCGCCGACATGGAGGAGGCGCGCCAGGGCTGCGACCGGAAGAGGACGAGGCCGGCGGCCATGGGCGCCCTGGCCGACGCCGTCGAGGCGGCCCGTCGCGAGGCGGCGCCGATGCTCGACGCGTGGGCGGCCGAGTTGCCCGAGCTCGAGGGCCCCGAGATCGAGGATGCCGGGGCCGCGCGCGGGGCCACCGCGATCGCGGCGCTGCTGGGCGCGGTGGACGCAGAGCCCGAGTTCGTCCCCGCGTAGCGCGTCGAGAACAAGGAGGTTTCCATGACCGTCGCCCTTGCAACCATACCGGAGGTGTCGACTCCGGCCATCGACACCGCACTTCACGCGCGGTTCCAGAAGGGGATCGCCGCGATCTTCGGCGCCGTCGTGGCGTCGCCCTCGTTCGTCAGGGATTGGTCCGTCTGCATGCTCTTCGAGGCGCCGGTGGTCGAGGTGGGGCCCCCGGGCGTCGCGAAGACCCTGCTCGCGCGTGCGACGGGGCGCGCCCTCTTCGGCGCGGAGGCGGCGGTCGTCACCTGCTTCGAGGACGCCCGGCCCGAGGACCTCATCTACGACGTCGGGATCTCGCAGCTCCACGGGGAGGGACGGAGCGACTACGCCTTCGACGTCAAGGCGCGCGACGTCCTCACCGCCCCCTTCGTGCTCGTCAACGAGTGGAACCGTCTCACGCCGAGGACGCAGAACCCCTTCCTCGGCATCTTCGCGGAGGGGGCTATCACCGTGCGGGGGACCACCCTGCGGAAGGCGAGGGGCAAGGTCGTCCTCGACATGAACCCGTATTACGGGCCGATGGGGGACCTCGCCGCCCGCGATCGCTTCGTCGCGTGCCTGACCGTCGAGAGGCTGTCCATTGCCGATCAGTTCACGATGCTCGGGCGAAAATACGGCGGCGGCCACGTCGAGGACCTCGCGGCGGGGCTCGAGCCCGTGCTCGGTGCCGCCGACATGCTCGCGATCTGGGAGGACGTGAGGCGCGTCGCCGTCCCGGCTCAGGAGCAGGGCCGGATCCTCCTCACGACGAGCGTCTTCAGCTCCTGCGTCCACAAGCTCGAGAGCGTCAGCGAGGCGTTCCGGGACCGCCTGAAGTGCGAGGAGTGCGCCTACCGGCGAGCCTGCGTCACGCGGCACCTCCGGCAGCCCGTCTCCGTGCGCATGGCCGACGCCGTGGTGCTGCTGACGAAGGCGCATGCCTGGTACGAGGGTCGCGCCGTGGTCGACACCCGGAGGGACCTGCTGCCGGCCCTGCGCCTGGCGATCGGCCACAAGGTCGACCTGCGCGAGGAGGCTGCCGCCGAGCACCCGAGCGTGCTGTCGTGGTTCGACCGCACGGTGCGGCCGCTCCTCGAGACACGCAAGGCGGAGTGGGCGCAGGCCCGCGTCACGTACGAGCAGATCGACCGCTCGCTCAAGAAGGGGGACGTGGCCGGAGCGGGTCGGATCCTCAAGACCTATAGAAAGAGCGTCCGGGACATCACGGCGCGTCAGCTCGTCACCTCCTTCGCCGAGCCGCAGATCGAGGCCCACGCCGAGAGCGCCTACCAGGAGGCGAGGACGAAGGTCGACCTCATGCTGTCGTCGAAGGCGAGCTACACGCGCAAGGACCTGGCCGACGTCGAGAAGGACGCGGCGTGGCTGCCCGAGCGCTTCCTGCAGGAGATCACCGACGGGCTGGCGGCGCTGTTCTACCGGATGAACGGCACGTTCGTGGTCGACGCCGACGTCTACCCCGAGGTCGTCCAGGCGATCGCGCAGCTCGACGCGGGTGCGCTCGCCGGCCTGGGCAGCCCTCGCGCCAAGGTCGTCTACACGGTGCGCGAGGACGGCACGAAGCTCGCCGAGATCACGGTGACGCCGCAGGGCGGCCGGTTCGAGATCGACTACCGGGCGGACTCCTCAGAGGTCGCGGACGCCCTTGGCCCGTTCGGCGCCGGATAGGAGGCGAGATGAGCCTGTCGCGTCAGAGCATCCGCAGCATGGCGGAGGCGCAGGTGCGGTTCGCCCGCCTCCCGCTGCTCATCACCTGGACCCTGGACCGGGGGCCGTGCATCAACGTCGCGACGAACGAGATGTCGCTGCCCGAGTCGCTCTGCGCGGAGAGCCCGGATCACGTCCGCTCAGTCATCGGGCACGAGCTCGGTCATCCGCTCGTCTTCCCCCGGACCTCTCACTGGTCCACGTACTACACCATGCTCGCCGAGCGGCTCGGCTACGCCGACGCCCACGGGTTCGTGAACGTCGTCGGCGACGCGTGGGTGAACGAGTGGAACGCGCGGAAGACGCCGTGGCGAGGGACGTTCCGCCGGTGGGCCCGCGGCTTCTACAAGGGCTCGCCGTCGGGTGCCGACCCGCGCTGGGACTTCCTGGTGAGCATGATGCACGGGCTGCTCGACGAGCTCGATGGCCAGGAGCCGACGCTCGCCCGGACCATGGAGCGGAGAGCGTTCGAGCTGCTCTTCCACGACGACCGCGGCCACCGGCAGCGGTTCGAGGAGCTGGCGGAGCTGATGCGCTCCAGGCTCGGCGGGCGCCCCGTGCAGACGCCCGGCAAGATCAAGGCGATCCCGGGGAACGGGCTGGCGGACCTCGACCCGGTGAAGCAAGCGGACGAGTTCCGGGAGTGGGTGGACGCCGTGCGCGGGCTTGGAAGCGGCGCCGGCCTCGAGCACGTCGCGAAGCGCCATGACCGGAGCCGCTGCCTCTTCGACGTGGCAGAGATCCTCGCCTTCGCGGAGTTCATGGCGGTCGAGGACGAGGCGGCGCGCGCTGCGGAGAAGCCCTCGGGTCCGGAGGAGCTCGTTCCGTGGCTGCCGTCCGACAGCGTGACGGACCTCCGGATCGGCGACTCCTTGAGGCAGCACGGGGTTCTCGTGCCTGGCGTCACGACGCTCAAGAGGATCGACGGAGTCGATCGCCAGGACGAGAGGTCCGGCCGCGGAACCCTCTTCCTCGTCATCGACACGTCGGGCTCGATGACCTCGTGCCTCGGCGGAGTTCTGGTCGTGGGTTGGGCCGCGGCGCTCGGGGCGCGCAAGCGCGGCGATCGCGTCGCGGCGCTGGAGTTCAGCGGGGACGCGTCGTACCTCCTCGAACCCGGGTTCGAGTACCGAAAGCTGAGGGAGATCCTCCAGCGGCTCGAGGCAGGCGGCGGGACAAGGATCGGCCCAGCGCTCGGTCAGATCATCGAGGTGTCGCGGGCCACGGGCCGGCGGCCGACCTGCCTAGTCCTCAGCGACACGGACGTGAGCGAGTCCGGAGAGACGGTCCTGTCGCTGGTCGACGAGATCGCCCGCCTCGGAGGCAAGACGCTCGTGTGCGCGCCTCGCAAGGAGGACATGGGCTCGTGGGTGCGCGAGGGGCAGGAGCGCAAGCTCCTCGGCGCGTTCGTGCTCGACGACCTCTCGTCCATCCACAGCGCGGTCAAGGTGCTTCGGTGACCGGCGGCGGAGCTCGCCGGCAGCCGCCGGCGAGAAGGAGGAGGCATGTGGGTCCTGAAGTGGCAGGTGCGGAGCCATTCCTCCGATCGCATGTACACGGTGGCCGTCGACGAGCACGGCCAGTGGGGGTGCGACTGTCCGCAGGGCAAGTACCGCCGCGACCGCGGGCCCTGCAAGCACGTCCGCGAGGTCCAGGCCGGACCCGCCAAGGGGACCAGGCTCCCCGCGCAGGAGACGGCGCCCATGGTCGGGACGCCGCCCCCGGTGACCGCCGCGGAGCCGGTCCGCGGACGCCGCCTGCCCAACGTCAGCGTCGTGTTCGCGGAGCTCCAGGGCAAGGGCACGAGCCCGACCGAGCCGGCGCAGGCGCCGAGCGCGGTGCGAGATCTGCTGTCGGCCCTGGATGAGTGACGGTCGAGGAGGAAGACGATGGACAACCCGGCAAGCGTGGTCGGGACGAGATCGGTGCTCGAGGAGACGGCCTTCGGGGCACGAGAGCCCTTCATCTGGTCGCGGGCGACCGTGTTCGTGTCGATGACCATTTTCCCCGAGGACGGCCACGAGCACGGCCGCCAGGTGCTGATCGGCGCCTGGACCCACCGGGATCCGCCCCTCGTCAGGATGGTGCGTAGGGCGGAGCTGCGGGGGCTGCCTCCAGTGATGGCGGAGCTGCTGGCGGCGGTGAAGGCGAGCCTGCCCGAGAGGGAGCGCCTCGCCTCCGAGCGCCAGCGGGTCGCCGCGGAGAAGACGGCGAAGGAGGAGCAGGATCGGCGCGACCGCCAGCAGAAGGCCGCCGCGCCGAAGGCGAACGTGCGCAAGTCGTCTGCTCGCAAGCCGGCCGCCAAGACCCCCGGGCCGCAGGTCGACGAGGCGATCGAGGAGGAGGACGACGACGACGGGCAGGACGCGGCCAGCGCCGCAACCCAGGCCACGACCGGGAGCGTCGCGACGGAGGCGGCGCCCCCGGCGTCGACCGCGACCCAGGCAAGTCTGTTCAGCAAGGAGGTGTGAGATGGCGGATGCAAAGGTCAGGTTCGAGGGTCAGGAGGTCGCGCTCGCGGAGGACCTCGCGAGCGACGACACCAAGCTGCGCGCCGCGCTCGTCACCGCGTGGCCCAGCATCTCCACGGCGGAGATCAGCCGCACGCGCGAGGACGGCGTGCTCGTCGTGAGTTGCGCCAGGAAGGCGGGCACGAAGGGCGGCACGGACGAGGTCGCGTCCCGCCTGGCAGAGGCACCCGAGACGGTCAACCCGGCGGTCCTGCTGGCGGCCGACCTCCGGCTGCGCGAGCGGCGCGGGCAGCTCACGCCGGCAGCGCTCGTGCGCGAGGCGTCGAGGATCCGGGCAGCGATCGCGGGCGGCGAGGCGGACCAGGAGCGCGTGCGAAAGGTCGTCGACCGGCTCGCGCAGCTCCGCGGCCAGCCGTCGATCGCCTGCCCGGTCGGGTTGTGAGCGGCGCGAGGATCGCGAGGGCGCTCGAGGAGCTTCGCCCGCTGTGCATCGCCACGTCCGAGGGGATGGCGGCTCTCGCCGAATACTCCACGCTCGCGGACCAGGCCAAGGTCCTCTGCGCGCTGCTTCCCGGCGACCGGAAGGACGCGAAGCTCCTGCGGCGAGGGAAGAGCGGCTTGCGCGTCATGGAAGAGCGGCTCCTGGCGACGTTGCAGACGATGATCCCGGTGAACGAGGGCGCCGTGGAGTGCCTCTCGGAGGACGAGCCCGTCTCGCCGCTGGCAGACATCCCGTTCCTCCCATGGTTCCCCCATGGTGACGAGATGCAGGGCGAGTACCTCGAGTACCTGCCCGAGGCGGAGCGCCTCGCCTGCCTCGTCTCCTGGGGGGCGACCCCCGAGCAGGTGGCGGTCTCGTTCGGTCTCGACGAGGTCCCTGCCTTGGGCGCCCCGCGGTACGAGGAGGCGCTGGTCAGGCTGCGGGAGCAACCCGAGCCGCAGCGCTTCCTCGCGGATGCCTTGCAGGTCGTCAACAAGGATACGGGCGTGTACGCATGGGACGGGTTATGTGCCGCGGCACATAA
>JAXLQT010000064.1:0-18074 GCA_046331505.1 Acidobacteriota bacterium | reverse complement strand
CGGTCGGGCGTCACAGTCTAACCGGGGGAGCACGCGCCCGAAAAGCGCGTGCTAAGCTACCGCCACGAAAAACCAGGCGGGACGCCCGCCGCCTTCGAGGTCGAGGATGCCGATCCAAAAGGGAATCACGGTCGAGAGGTTCATCGCCGAAGGGGAGCGCGCGTCGCACGCCCGCGGCGTCTTCTCCTATCTGCTTCACCAGATCCAGCTCGCGGCGAAGGTCATCACGCGCGACGTTCGCAAGGCCGGGCTGGTCGAGATCCTGGGCTTCACCGGCCGCAAGAACGTGCAGGGTGAGGACGTGCTGAAGCTCGACGCGTTCGCCCAGGAGACGATCGTCTCCAGCGTCGCTCACACGGGCACCGTGTGCGTGATGTGCTCCGAGGAGGTCGACGACCTCATCCGCATCCCGGAGCCCTACCAGCACGGGAAGTACGTCTTCTACTTCGATCCGCTGGATGGCAGCAGCAACGTCGACGCGAACGTCAACATCGGCACCATCTTCGCCGTGGGGCGCCGCACCAGCGAAGGCGAAGGACCGGGCACGCGGGAGGACTGCCTCCAGCCGGGCAAGAACCTCGTCGCCGCGGGCTACGTCCTCTATGGCTCGTCGACGATGCTCGTCTACACCACCGGGCGCGGGGTCCACGGCTTCACGCTCGATCCCTCCGTCGGCGAGTTCCTCCTTTCCCACCCCGACATCAAGATCCCTCCGCGGGGAAAGATCTACAGCGTGAACGAGGCGAACTCCTACACGTGGGGCGCCGGCACCCGCAAGTACGTCGACTGGGTCAAGACGCCCGACAAGGCGAGCGGCCGGCCCTACTCGACCCGCTACATCGGGTCCCTGGTGGCCGACTTCCACCGCAACCTTCTTTACGGGGGCATCTTCCTCTACCCCGGAGACGAGCGCGACCCGGCGAAGCCGCCGCAGGGGAAGCTCCGGCTCCTCTACGAGGCGAACCCGCTCGCGTTCGTGGCCGAGCAGGCGGGTGGCGCCGCGTCCACGGGACGCGAGCGGATCCTGGACATCGAGCCCACGAGCCTCCACCAGCGCGTGCCGCTCATCATCGGAAGCCGCGACGACGTGAAGATGGCCGAGGAGTTCATCCGCGGAAACTGACGCGCGCGCGCGGCCGCGGTCGGCCCTGCTGACGGGCCTCGCGCTCGCCGCGCTCGCGGTGCCCGTCGTCTCCGTGGGGCTGGTCGCCTACGGGCTCTTCGTGCGACACGGAGAGGTGGTCAACGTGGAGGCGATGGGGGTACTGCACGCGCGCCGCTTCGCGAGCCACGAGCCCGTCTACCGGAGCTGGCAGCACTTCCCTCATGCGGTGGCGCCGTATGGCCCCGCCAACTACGCCGTCCCCGGGCTCCTCACGCGGTGGCTCGGCCTCTCGATCCAGGGCACGTTCCTCGCCATGCGGAGCGTCTCGCTGGTGGCGTTCACGCTCCTCGTCGCGATCATCCTCGTCACCGTCGCGCCGCGCGCCGGAGCCGCGGGCGCCGCCGCCTGCGCCGCGCTCCTCGTGGGCGCGGACGTCATGACGCAGTTCGCGGTCTGCGGGCGGCCGGACCTTGCGTCGCTCTGCCTCCAGGCGGCGGGCCTCGCGATCCTGGACCGGCGGCGGGGTACGGTCGCGACGGCCCTCCTCGCGGCGCCGTTCCTGCTGCTCGCGTGCTCGTTCAAGCAGGTCGCCGTCATCGCGACGATCGCGGCCGCGGCGTGGCTTGCCGCATCCGACCGCGCCGGCTGGCGGCCCGCGATCGCGCTCCTCGCGGCCGTGCTCGCGCCGCTCCTTGGTCTTGCCGCGATCGGCGAATACGCGACCGGCGGGGCGTTGCTCGAGAACACCGTCGCGTCCCAGGCATTCCCCCACGGCATCGCCATGGCGATCGCGCTGCTCCCGGCGGTGGTTCTTCCGGTCGCGCCGCGTTTCTCGTGGCAGGCCTGCCGCGCTCATCGCCGGCTGCGAGGCGTCCCCCATGGGACCGTTCGCCGCCTACTTCGTCAGCGGGGTCTGGTTCAAGGATCGCCGGCACCTACCGCGCCGGGAGCTGGGTCAACTACCTCTTCGAGATCGCCATCGCGGGGAGCGTCGCGCTTGGATGCCTCCTTCGCGCCGCCCCGCGTCTAGGAGGCGCCCTCCTGCTCTCGAGCGCCACCGTGGTCCTCGCGACCTCGGCGCCTCGACTCCCGGCGCGCGTCGACTTCGCCCTGGACGCGCGGAAGAGCGCACGGGAGACGGACGAGCTCTATTCCCGCATGTCGCAAGACGTCGCGGCCGGTCGCGGAACGCTCGTCACCGACGATCCCTACCTTGCGCTCGTCTCTGGAAGGCCCGAGGCGGCGACGGACGGCTTCCACGTCGCCGGTCTCGTCGCGATGGGGCTACTCTCGGACGCCGAGGGGACGGAGCTCGTGGCGCGGAAGGCGGCCGACCCGATCGTCCTCACCTCCCAGGCGTCCCAGGGCGACGGACTGGTCCCTTCCTGGCCGCCGGCGTGGCGGGCGGCGATGGAGGGACGTTACCGGCGTGTCCGCTCGTATCCGTCCGGCCACGCGGTTTACCGCCCGCGCGCCCCGCAGGGACCGCCGCGGCCATGAACCCCGTATACTCGGCGCATGGCGCCGAAGGTCCTCACCGGCATCGGGTGCTTCCTGTTCGGCATCTCGTTCCTCGTGCTCGCGGTCTCGCTGCTCCTGCCGGTGCTGACGGATGGCCGCACGAGCTGGGACGAGGCGGCGGCGGGCTACATCCCGGGCGCCGCGTGTAGCTGCTTCTCCTTGCTCCCCCTCGGGGGCGGGGTGGCGTGGCTTCTGCTCTCGCGCAAGAAGAGCGCACCTCCCGCCGAGTAGATCTCGGCATGAGCGCGGGGCCCCGGATAGCGGACGGGCGAAGGCGCATCGCCGTCGTCGCCGCGCTGCTTTCGATCTACCTGCTCGCCGTCGTGGTGAGGACGCGGTACTTCGCCGCCGCGGGAGGCACAGAAGACCTTCGCTTCTGGATGGAGTCCGCCGAGCACTTCCGCTACATCCAGCAGACCGCCCTCGAGGGCGGCATACCGGAGATCGACCAGCGTCTCGAATGGCCCGAGGGCCTCCGGACCCGCACCGACACGATCCTCTCGATGCAGATCGCGGGTGTCGTCTACCGCCTCTTCCTCGGCGGCCGCATGGCGATCGAGTCCTGGGCGCAGGCGTACGGCCGGCTCGCGTTCTCCCTCGGCGTGTTCCCGGTCTACCTGCTCGCCAGGCGCGCGGGCGCGTCGCGCCCCGCGGGGCTCCTCGCCTCGCTCGCGTTCGCCGCGTCGCTGCTGGCGACCAGCCGCTGCGCGGGCCACACGGTCTACCGCGAGCATCTGGCCACGCCGCTCTTCGGCGCGATGCTCGCCGCCTTCCTCGCCTACGTCGAGGAGAGGAACGTCGCGGCGCTCCTCCTGGCCGCGATCTGGGGCGAGCTCGCCCTCTGCTCCTGGATCCTCATCAGCTTCTACGCGATGGTCTTCGTCGGGCTCGTCGCATGGCTCCTCTTCGCGCCCTGGCCGCGCGTGGCGCTCGACCCGGCGTTCCGCGATCGTCTCGCGATCGGCTTCGCGGCGATCACCGGCGCCCACGTCGCCACGCAGCTCGTCTTCGACACGTACCTTCGCTCGTCCCGGTTCGCCACCTCGCCGGTGATGTTGATCTCGTACGTCGTCCTCTCAGGGTACGCGGTGCGCCGCCGCTACGGGACGCGCCTGCCCCTCCTTCTCCCGGCGATGGCCGTCGTGCTCGTCGCCGTCAATGCGCTCGTCCCGGCGCGCGCGGAGACGGAGCACGTCTGGGACACGCTGCTCGCGAAGCTCCGCTACATCCAGAAGCCGTCAGACCCGTCGCTCCTGTCGTTCGACGCGCGCCACCTCTGGGACGAGCCCTTCGCCTCGCCGAGCCTCTTCCGCTTCGTCACCCAGTTCGGGGTGCTGTTCGCCGCGGGACTTCCCGCGCTTCTTGGCCTCTCCCGGCGCATCGCGCGGGGTGCGGCGACCCTGGGTCAGATCGCGCTCGTCTTCTTCGCCGCCACGTCGCTCCTCCTCTTCCTCGTCTTCTTCAAGGTCCAGCCGTTCCTGGCGGTGCTCTGGACGCCGCTCCTCGCGCTCTCGATCCCGAGGGAGGCGACGCCGCGGCGCACGCTTGTCGCCGCGCTCCTCGCCGCGGCGATCGGCTTCGATCTGGTCCAGACCTGGAGCGGCGGCGACGGGGTGCTCGCGGCGTCTCTCCACAGGCTCGGGGCCGCCGAGCCTGGCGGCTACGAGCAGACGACCTTCACGCCGCACGCGTTCGACGATCTCCTCGGCTGGATCGGCCGCTCGACGGAAAAGGACGACGCCTTCTACACGACGTTCTACCTCGGGCCCTCGATCCTCGTCTATGCGGACCGCCCCATCGTGATGAACTGCTTCTTCCAGAGCGACATGCCGGCCCGGCTCCGCGAGCAGGCGGAGGTCCTCTTCGATACCGAGGAAGCGCTCTGGCGCGTCTGCCGGAAGTACCGGGCCGCGTACTTCGTCTACAGCCCGAGCATGCTCCTGCGCAGCGACAACAAGGCGTCGTTCCGCTACATCGCCGATCGCATGGTGCTCTCCGACTCCTGGGCGTGCTACCAGCTCAACTTCCACGAGGACTCTCTCCACGGATTCGAGCTCGCCCACGAGAACGCCTTCTTCCGCGTCTTCCGCGTCCGCGAGACGTTCGGCCCTCCGGGAGCGCCCCGCGGGGATCCGTGCTTGCCGCTCTACGACGAGCGGCGGTTCCGCGAGACGATCGCCGGAGGCGGGGAGAACGCCCGATCCCAGAGCTTCTTCCAGTCCCACGTCCGCGCGTACCTGGCGCTGGAGGCCGGGCAGACGGCCCTCGGATCGGGGAACGCCGCGGAAGCGTCTCGGGCACTTTCCGTCGCGCGCCAGGTCGGCGGCGACGTCCCGCTCGCCTTCCTGGTCTCGGCATCGATGGCACGCGCCACCGGCCGCCTCGACGATGCCCTTCTGTGGGGAGAACGCGCCGTCGCGCTCTGCGAGAACGTCGAGACCCTCTCGGAGCTCGGCGAGACGCGCCTCGCGCGGGGCGATCGCGCGGGCGCGGAGGCGGAGCTCCGCCGCGCCCAGGCGAAAGCTCCGCGGGACGTCGAGGACCTGCTCCGCCGCGCGGAGCTCGCCTTCCGCATCGATGACTTCTCGGCATCGGGGCGGGACCTCGAAGACGCTCTGGAGCTCGCTCCCGGTGACCCGCGCATCGCGCCGCTCCTCACGATGGTGAAGGAACGAATCAGCTCAAGCTGATCTCATCGAGACGCGCGCGTGCGGTGGCATGAAGGTGCGGGTGTCGACGGTGATCACCGGGTCGCGCCACGGCTGCGCGATCCCGGGCCAGTCGAAGGGGTAGCGTCCCTCGTCGTCCGGATCGTACGTACGGCTCGTGATGTAGAAGAGATGCGTGTCGTCCAGGAGCGCCTGGCAGCCGTGGGCCACGCCCGGTGGGATGCGCACGACGGCCGGGGGCTCTCCCTCGCCGAGGAGGAAGGTCATCTTCGCGCGGTAGGTCGCGCTCTCCTCCCGCAGGTCGTAGAGCACCACCTCCGCCTTCCCCACCGGGATGTACCACCAGTCCACCTGACGATGGTGGAAGTGCCACGCCTTGACGACGTGCTTCTTCATCCGGCTGTGGCTCCACTGGGCGAAGCCCTCGGGGAAGAAGTCGTCGGTGACGCGGATGATCTCGCGGAAGAAGCCGCGCTCGTCGTTGTTGTCCTTCAGCCGGTGAACGTCGACGTCGTGGATGTCGGCCATGGGCCGATTATCTGCCGGACCGCCGGGAACGCGGCGCAGGCGCGCCGCTTCCCGCGCCGCGATGGCGCCGATCCAGGAAGGACGAGCATGGTGGAGCTGATCGGGATCGAACCGACGACCTCCTGACTGCCAGTCAGGCGCTCTCCCAAACTGAGCTACAGCCCCAGGCTGTCTTGGATCGTAATGGAGCGATCGCGCGTGGTCAAACGCGTGCGCCGCCGTGAGAGAATCGATCGCTTGGCTCGCTCGATGATCCGCGCTCGACCCTCGACCCGCGTCGCGTGGCTCGCCATCGCCATCTGCGCCGGCGTGCGGGCGCTGGCCCAGGCTCCCCAGCAGAAGAACGTCGAGGTCATCTTCGACGCGTCGGGCTCCATGATGACGCCCACGTCGCGATTCACGGCCTTCCAGGACAAGGTGGAGATCGCGAAGTCGGAGCTGCAGAGGTACGTGGAGAACCTCCCCGAGGCGAACATCCGGCTTGCGATCCGCGTCTTCGGCACGGACAGGTCCCAGAGCTGCGCCGACAGCATCCTGCTCCAGCCGCTGGTGCTGTTCCGCAAGGCCGATGTCGCGCCGAAGATCGCGCCGATCCACCCGGCGCCCAAGGGTCGCACGCCGATCGCGCGCAACCTCGAGCTCGCGCTCCAGGACTTCCAGGCGGTGGACACGAAGGGCGCGGAGAACTGCATCATCCTCCTGACCGACGGCGTCGAGAGCTGCGGCGGCGACGTCGACAAGGCGATCGACAAGATCACCAAGGCGGGGATCGACCTCAAGGTCAACATCGTCGGATTCGACGTGCTGGACGCCGACAACACCAAGGTGGCGACGCAGCTCACCACGCTCGCGGAGAAGACCGGCGGGAAGGCCGACTTCCCGAAGACGCAGGCGGAGCTCGAGCAGAGCTTGCGGGCACTGTCTCCGCCCACGGCACCTCCGCCCAAGGTCGAGCAAGAGCAGACGGCGTCGCAGATGGCCTTCGCCTGGATCCAGAAGAACGCGCTGATCGTGATGGTGGCCGGCGCCGTGCTCCTGGCAGTCGTGGCGGCCCTGACGCTCCGCTCGCGCGGGTGATGGCCGAGACCCAGGAAGCGCGACAGGACGGCGGCCCGGTCCTATCGATCGTGATCCCCGTCTTCAACGAGGAACGGACCATCGGGCAGGTGATCGACCGCGTGCTCGCCGCCGCGCCCGGGCTGTCCAAGGAGGTGATCGTCTCCAACGACGGGTCGCGGGACGGCACCTCCGCCGTGCTCGCGGATCGCGCGCGCGGCGGAGCGATCCGCGTTCACGACGCGCCCGAGAACCGGGGAAAGGGCGCCGCGATCCGGGCCGGGCTCGCGATGGCCAGGGGGAACATCGTGCTGATCCAGGACGCCGACCTCGAGATGGACCCGGCGGACTATCCTTCCCTCGTGGAACCGATCCTCTCCGGCCGTGCCGACGTGGTCTACGGCTCGCGCTTCCAGCGCAGGACGCGCGCGGGGCTGGCGACGCTCGCCGGCAACAAGGCTCTCGTCGCCTTCACCAACTTCCTCTACGGGACGGCGCTGACCGACATGGAGACCGCGTTCAAGGTGTTCCGGAGGAGCGTCGTGACGCGCCTCTCGCTCACCTGCGATCGCTTCGACTTCGAGCCCGAGGTGAGCGGGAAGCTCCTGCGCGCGGGGTACGAGATCCACGAGGTCCCCGTCTCCTACGCCCCCCGCTCGCGCGCCGAAGGCAAGAAGGTACGATGGCGCGACGGCATCGCGGCCGCCCGCGTGCTCCTCGCGTGCCGATTCGCGCCGCGGGCCTCCATCCTGGCGGGACGCGCGTGAGCCCCCAGGGGCACGTCCTCACGTCGGCCGTGGCAGGCGCCGCCGTCGCCGCCGCCTCCGGCAATCCGCTCGCCGGAGCGGCCTGCCTGCTCGCCGGCATCTTCATCGACCTCGATCACTTCCTCGAGTACTTCTGGTTCGAGGGGCTCAAGATCGACATCGCCGACTTCAAGCGCGCGTGCGAGGAGACGCGCTTCCCGAAGGTGCTCCTCGTCCTTCACTCCTGGGAGCTCCTCGCGGCGGGCTGGACCGTCGCGCTCGCCGCCGGCCCGTCCGGGGCGCGCACGATCGGGCTCGCGGCTCTCGTCGGGCTATCTCTGCACCTCGTCCTGGATCAGATCTACAACGAGCCCTTCCCTCTCTGCTACTTCCTCTGCTACCGGCTCGGCGTCGGCCTCGACGCCGCGCGCATCTTCAAGCCCGTGATGCGCCGCCGCACAGCGATGGAAGGGGCCCGCGTCCGATGAGCGAGCTCGCCAGGGTCCTCGCCGCCTACCGCACCGACTGCCGCCACTTCCGCGGCGAGAAGCCGTGCGGGTTCCAGGAGGCCTGCGACCCGTGCGAGAGCTACGCGCCGATGGGCACGCGGATCCTCGTCGTCAAGCTCGCGGCCATCGGCGACGTGCTGCGCACGACGCCCATCCTCGTGCCGCTGCGGGCGCGGCACGACCCCTGTCACGTCACCTGGTTGACGGATCGCGGCGCGGCGGAGCTCCTCGCCACGACGCCGGGCATCGATCGCCTGCTCGCCTACGGAATCGAGGCCGTCGTCGAGCTCATGGCGTCGCGCTTCGACCTCCTCATCTGCCTCGACAAGGAGCCGCGCGCCACGGGCCTCGCCATGGCGATCGCCGCCAGCACCAAGCTTGGGTTCGGCATGACCCCGGAGGGAACGCTGACGATCCTGAACCCCGAGGCCGAATACGCGTACCGGCTCGGGCTCTCGGACACGCTCAAGTTCAAGGAGAACGCCAAGCCCTATCCCCGAGATCGTCCTCGAGGCGTGCGCGCTTCCGGCCGAACCCCTTCCGCCCTACCAGCTCCGGCCCGCGACGGCGAGATCGCCGCGGCGCGCGAGCGGCTGGCGGCTCTGGGCTTGCGCGAGGGCGAGCGGGCGATCGGGCTCAACACGGGATGCGGCCCGGTCTTCGCCACGAAGAAGTGGACCGAGGAGGGCTACGTCGAGCTCGCTGCGCGCCTCGCGGGACCCGGCGCTCTGGCCCCGGCGTGCGCGGTCCTCCTGGGCGGCCCCGACGAGCGCGAGCGCAACCCCCGGATCCGGGGTCGCGCGGCGGCGCTCGGCGCGCGCGTGCTCGACACCGGCTGCGACAACGGGCTCCGCGAGTTCGCCGCGCTCGTGGGCCAGCTCTCGCTCCTGGTCACCGGCGACACGCTCGCGCTCCATCTCGGCGTCGGCCTTGGCGTCCCGACGCTCGCGATCATGGGATCGACGAGCGCGACGGAGATCCACCTCTACGATCGCGGCCGGAAGGTCGTGACGGATTTCCCCTGCTCTCCCTGCTACCTGAAGACGTGCCCGCTTCCCGTCACCTGCATGGATGCGATGCCCGCGGAGCGCGTTTCCGAGGCGGCGCGCGAGATCCTCTCCACGCTCGCGGCCGTCAGGAGGAGCTGATGGCGGAGAGGCTCGCGGCGCTCCTCGACGCGTTCCGATCCCTCGAGATCCTCGTCGTGGGCGACCTGATGCTCGACGAGTACCTCTGGGGCGACATGGAGCGCATCAGCCCCGAGGCGCCGGTGCCGGTGGTGGAGCTGTCGCGGGCCGACCGGGTGGTGGGCGGCGCGGGCAACGTGGTCCGGAACGCGCACCATCTCGGAGCGACGGTGCGGATCGTCGGCGTCGTGGGCGAGGATCCGAACGCACGGCTCGTGCGCGAGGAGCTTGCCTGCATGGCCAGCACCGACGCCGTGCTCGCCGATCCAGGACGGCCCACGAGCGTCAAGACGCGCATCCTGGCTCGCGGCAAGCACATCCTGCGGCTCGACCACGAGAGCCGCCGCGACATCGACGCCGAGCTGCAGGAGCGGATCTGCGACGCGCTCGCGAGGGGCCCGCGCCCGGGCGCGGTCGTCCTTTCCGACTACGGCAAGGGGCTCCTCACCGAGCGCGTGCTCGCGACGGCCCTCGACCTCGCGAAGCAATGGGGCGTGCCGAGCGTCGTCGATCCCAAGGGCGACGACTACCGGAAGTACCGCGGCTGCACGGTCATCACCCCGAACAAGAAGGAGGCCGAGCAGGCGTCGGGCGCCGCCTCACCGATCCGGAGTCCTACGCCCGGGCGGCGCGCGATCTCCGGTTCGTGCACGCGCGACCGGCATCGTCATCACCCGCGGCTCGGAGGGCATGTCGGTGATCGGAGACTCCATCGTCGACATCGCCACCGAGGCGCGCGAGGTCTACGACGTCACCGGTGCCGGCGACACGGTGTGCTCGGTCATCGCCCTCGGCCTCGCCGCGGGGCTCTCCCTGGTCGACGCGGCGCGCCTGGCCAACACGGCCGCGGGGATCGTCGTCGAGAAGGTGGGGACTTCCTGGGTGAGCCCGCGGGAGCTCCTGCACCGCAGCGCCGAGACCCCGGCGTCGAAGATCCAGGATCGCGATCAGCTCCGGCTCACGTGCAGCCGCCTCAAGAGCCTGGGCAAGCGCATCGTCTTCACGAACGGCTGCTTCGATCTGCTGCACGTCGGCCACCTGAAGTACCTGGCCGCGGCGCGGGCCAAGGGGGACGTGCTCGTGGTCGGCCTCAACGCGGACAGCTCGGTCCGTTCCCTCAAGGGGGAGAAGCGTCCTCTCCTGCCCGAGACGCAGCGCGCCGCGATCCTTGCCGGACTGGAGAGCGTGGACTTCGTGACGCTCTTCGAGGAGCTCACCCCGGAAGCTCTGATCGAGGCGGTGATGCCGGATGTCCTTGTCAAGGGCGGCGACTACACCGTCGACGGCGTGCTGGGGCGCGAGATCGTGGAGCGAGGCGGCGGCCGCGTCGAGATCGTTCCCCTCGAGCCGGGGTCGTCGACCACCAGCATCGTCCAGACGATCCTCGATCGCTACGCCGAGCGCGGGGAGCGGACGTAGCATCGCCGCTTTCGAGCACCGGGGAGGGATCGGAGGCGCGACGTTGACCCCCGGAGCCCCGCGTGTTAACGTGGACGGCCCTTTCGAGCACCTGACAATCGCGATCTCATCCTCTTCAGAGGGAGGCCCCCGCCCATGTCCAAAACCACGAAGCGCCTTTTCACCTCGGAGTCGGTCACGGAAGGCCATCCCGACAAGATCGCCGATCAGATCTCGGACGCCGTGCTCGATGCCGTGCTGAAGAACGACCCGCAGGGGCGCGTCGCCTGCGAGACACTGGTGACCACGGGGGTCGTGGTCATCGCCGGGGAGATCACGACCGAGTGCTACGTCGACTTCCCGAAGGTGGTGCGCCAGACGGTTCGCGACGTGGGGTACACGCGCGCCAAGTTCGGGTTCGACTGCGACACGTGCGCCGTCATCTCCTGCGTCGACGAGCAGTCGCCCGACATCGCGATGGGCGTCGACAAGGGCGGCGCCGGCGACCAGGGCATGATGTTCGGCATGGCGTGCCGCGAGACGCCGGAGCTGATGCCCCTGCCCATCATGCTCGCGCACCAGCTCTGCCGCCGCCTCTCGAACGTGCGGCGCCAGGGGCTCATCGACTACCTCCGCCCCGACGGCAAGAGCCAGGTGTCGGTGGAGTACGAAGGCGACCGGCCCGTGCGGGTCGACACCGTGGTCGTGAGCTGCCAGCACTCCGCCCAGGCGGCGATCGAGCGCATCCGCGAGGACGTCCTGGCGAAGGTGATCAAGGAAGTCGTCCCGGAGCAGTACATGGACGAGAAGACGAAGTTCTTCATCAACCCGACCGGCAGGTTCGTGACCGGCGGACCCCAGGGCGATTGCGGCCTCACGGGCCGGAAGATCATCGTCGACACGTACGGCGGCGCGGGCCGGCACGGCGGCGGCGCATTCTCCGGCAAGGACCCGTCGAAGGTGGACCGCTCGGCGAGCTACATGGCCCGCTACATCGCGAAGAACATCGTGGCCGCCGAGATCGCCGACCGCGTGGAGGTCCAGCTCGCATACGCGATCGGCGTCGCGGACCCGGTGTCCGTGAACGCGAACACCTTCGGCACGGGCAAGGTGGACGAGAGCCGCATCGAGGAGCTGGTGCGCGCCCACTTCCAGCTCACGCCGCGCGGCATCATCGAATCCCTCAACCTGCGCCGCCCGATCTACCGGGCGACGGCCGCGTTCGGCCACTTCGGCAGGACCGAGGACAGCTTCACCTGGGAGAAGACCGACAAGGCTGCCGCGCTCAAGCGCGATGCCGGCGTCTAGGAAGACGCCCCGCGCATCGGGCGACTCCCGGAACATGGACGAATCGTGCCCAGCGGCGGCCCTCGGGCTCCGCCGCCGGGCGCCAAGGAAAGGGCCTCCCATGACAGACCACGACGTCACGAACCTGGATCTCGCGAGCGAGGGGTCGCTGCGCATCGCCTGGGCCGAGCGGAACATGCCCGTGCTGCGGGCCATCCGCAAGCGTTTCGAGAAAGAGCTGCCGCTCAAGGGCCGCCGCATCTCGGCGTGCCTTCACGTCACCACCGAGACCGCGAACCTGATGCTCACGCTCAAGGCCGGCGGCGCCGACGTGGTGCTCTGCGCGTCGAACCCTCTCACGACGCAGGACGATGTCGCGGCGAGCCTGGTCAAGGACCACGGCATCGCGGTCTTCGCGAGGAAGGGCGAGGACCACGACACCTACTACCGCCACATCAAGGCGGCGATCGATCACAGGCCCGAGATCACGATGGACGACGGGGCCGACCTGGTGAGCGTGCTCCACAGCCAGCGCCGCGAAGTGCTCGCCGGCGTCATCGGGGGCACCGAGGAGACGACGACGGGCGTCATCCGGCTGCGGGCCATGGCACGCGAGAACGCCCTCGGCTACCCCATCATCGCGGTCAACGACGCCCTCACCAAGCACATGTTCGACAACCGCTACGGCACCGGGCAGTCGACCCTCGACGGCGTGATCCGGGCGACGAACATCCTGCTCGCCGGGAGCCGCGTGGTGGTCGCCGGGTACGGCTGGTGCGGTCGCGGCGTCGCCGCGCGCGCCAAGGGCTCGGCGCCGACACGATCATCACCGAGATCGATCCGGTCAAGGCGATCGAGGCGGTGATGGACGGCTTCCGCGTGATGACGATGGAGGATGCGGCGCCGATCGGCGACCTCTTCGTCACGGTGACCGGCAACAAGCACGTCCTGCGGGGAGAGCACTTCGCGCGCATGAAGGACGGAGCCATCGTGTGCAACTCCGGCCACTTCAACGTGGAGATCGACATCCCTGCGCTCGGCACCATGGCAGCGTCCGAGCAGGACGTCCGGCCGTTCGTGCGCCAGTACGCGTTGAAGGACGGGCGGCGCATCAACCTGCTCGCGGACGGGAGGCTCGTGAACCTGTCCGCCGCCGAGGGACATCCGGCGCAGGTGATGGACATGAGCTTCGCGAACCAGGCGCTCTCGACCGAGCACATGCTGAAGAACGCCGCGACCCTCGCGAAGACCGTCCACAGCGTGCCGGAGCCCATGGATCGGGAGATCGCGCGTCTCAAGCTCGAGACGATGGGCGTGAAGATCGACGCCCTGTCGGCCGAGCAGGAGAAGTATCTCTCCGGCTGGTCCGAAGGCACCTAGCCTCGTTCGCCCTCGGAAACTAGCAGCCCGTCCTCGGACGCGGGCGGCGGCGCGCGATCTACGAGCTGGAGACGATCGACGAGGCGCGCTTGTCGATCTCTCGCTGGAACCCGGCGCGGAGCTCCTCGCGGATGAGAGGGATCTCGGGCACTTCCGGGATCACCTCGCCTGGCTTCACCACGAGGCTCGAACGCAGGGTCTCCATGTACTTGAAGCGCTCGGTCGCCGCCTGATCCAGAGCTCGCTCGCAGTCGACGAGCGTGAGCTGGTACCTCTCGGAGATCTCGATGGCCTTTCCGTAGACCTGACCCTTCAGGTGGTGGACCATCAGGTTGATCGTGGCCGCCTTCACGCGCTCCCAGTCGAGGTCGTGGTCGGCAAACGACGTGGAGAGCTCGGCGATCGTCGCATCGTCCTTCTCGCGCAGCGCCTTCTTGAACGCGCGCGACACCGCCTTCTCGACGCGCTCGTTGTCGAGGCCGACTTGCCGCGCGATCTCGGCCGCCGCGCGGAACGCCTCGCTGTCCATCTCGTGCTGGTACATCTTCTCGCCCTCGACGAGGAGCTTCCGCCGGTCGAGCTCGTACTGCCCGATGAGCTGCTGCGCCTTGTCGATGTTGCGCGCCTTGATGGCGGCATCGAGGGCCTTGTCGGCCGCGTCGTGCGTGCGCTTCTTGCTCAGGCGGTACTGGACCCCGATCTGCGCGGCCCGCTCGAAGTCTCCCTTCTGCCACTCCGCCTCCATCCAGCCCTTCGCAGCCTCGACGATGCGGCTGCTGTCCATCCTGAACTCCTCCGCGATGGCGAGCGCTTTGTCGAACTTCCCCTCGGACATCAGGCGCTGGTAGTCGCGCTCGGACTTCGGCTTGAAGAGCTGGTCCATCATACCCATGGGTTACATTCTAGCTCGGGGCATGGTCCGATCCGGAGATCGGCTACCGCTCGACGTTGAGCGCCGGCGAGAGGTTCATCAGGAGCAGCTCGGCGCGAAAGTCCAGGAGGTTCTTCACGATGGCCTCCGCCTCGTGGTGGAGCTCGGAGTAGGCCTTCGTGACCTCCGCCCGCCGCTCGGACGGGGGGAGAGTCTTGATCTGAGCGCGGGCCTTGCGCTGGAGCTTGAAGACCCTGTGGATCTTCTCCTCGACCTTCGCGGCGTCGCGTGTGTAGAGCCCGGCATCCCTCGCCTCGCCTATCTTCTCGCGGTACTTCGCGAGCTTCTGGCCGACGTACTCGAGGTCCTTCGCGACGTCCACGGCGGCAGCTTACCCGAAAAAGCACGGAGCACCGCGCTCCCACGAAAGGGCTCCGCCGTCCGGCGGAGCCGGGCGAACGCCCGAGCTCACCTCGCGATCGGCCAGCCGCTCGCCGAGAGGGTGGCGTGGACCACCTCGCCGTCGAAGGCGAGCACCTGCGCGACGCCCCAGCTCGAACGCACCTCGTAGCGCGAGCCCGCCCCGTAGGTGGAGAGCCAGTTGCTCGCGCCGAGACCGCGGAACGAGTCGAGGAACGGCTCGACGGAGATCGGGCGGTAGGGGCAGCGATCGCACGGATCCCAGATCACGAGCGCCTGGGATGCGAGCACCTTGGGGAACTCGGCGCGGAAGAGCGCCTCTCCCGCGAAGATCTCGGCCGATACGATCTCGTTGCCCCGCACGAAGACCGCGCCGATGGTCCTCCGGTGCGCGAGGATCGGAGTGCCGATCCGATCGAGACAACGCTCGACGTGCGTACGCCGCTCGGGGCTCTCGAAGAGCTGGCCGTACCGGCCGGTCGCGGACGAGGCCTTGCCCCGCGACGTCTCGCTCTCGACGTCACGCCAGACCTGATCCTGCGCGGGACTCTCCGCGAGGCGCTTGCGGATCTCCGGCGACGCCAGCGCAGCTCCCGATCGGAACGGCATCGGGCGATCGTCCCACCGCCCGCGCTCGGAGCAGAAGACCGGCAGCGTCACCTCGCTGCTCCGCGGCGAAAGGAGCCCATCCTCGGCGACGAAGCGATCCTGCCTGCCGCCGTAGACGTCCTCACCCGACATGAGGAAGACGTAGTCGCCGCAGTCGTTGCGCGCCCGCAGGCGGTTCACGTCGCCGCCCCAGGACTCGGCGATCTCGAGGCAGCCGCGGGACAGCGCCTGGTCGAGCGTCCGCGGATTCAGGGGATCCCCGAAGCCGCGTTCCCGAATGACGGGGTAGACCGTGAGGCCGCCATAGCTCTCCGGAGATCCCACCCGGACGCCGTCGAGCAGCGCCGAGAGCTCCTGACCGCCCCACCGGGGATCGGGCCTCGGAGGTCGCGGCGGGGGCACCGGCGTGCAGCAAGGCACGGGCGGCTCCGGTCTGCTCCCGTCACGGTAGTCCGAGGAGAGCTCGTTTGCGGTGACGGTCCCGGCAAGACACAGTGCGAGCAACGCGCTCCGGCGGACGCTCATGGAAGACCCCCTTCTGCGCACGACCGCTTGGACACCGTCGAGACGCGATCGGTTCCGCATCGCGCCACCCATCGATCGCACGAGGCCCGGGACCATAGGAGCATTCCTTGCAACGAAGCCGGAAGGGGGATACAATACAGCGCACTTTTTGCGCGGCTGTGGCGCACCCCATCTAAAGCTTCACTTGAGAAGCGAGGACAAATTAGCTCATGAGCCTCAAGTTACGTCCTGCGTCTCGGCACGTCAAGTCCACCGCCCGTCCTGTCGCCGCCAAGCGAAAGGGACCTCCGGTTCGCAAGAAGATCAAGGTCTCCACCGCCGTCGTCGCCAGGGAGAAGATCGTCGAGAAGCCGATCGGCAAGGAGAGCGCACCCGAACGCAAGGTCCGACCGGTCGCCCCGCCGCCCGTCGAGGCAGCGCCCGTCCCTGTGCCGGAGCCGGTGCGCCCGGTTCCCGTCGTCATCGACGACACGCCTCGCCATGCGATCGGCGAGCACGTCGTCTACCCCGGCGTGGGCGTCTGCGAGGTGATGCAGATAGAGAGCCGTCGCTCCGGCGATTCGGATCGCCGCTACTACGTGCTACGCGTCCTGTCCGATCGGGCGCGCATCTTCCTTCCGGTCGCGAACGCTCCGCGCGTCGGGCTGCGCGGCATCATCTCGACCCGCGAGATCACCGGCGTCTACAACGTCCTCAAGAACCAGTTCACCAAGCGGATCAAGGACTGGAAGAAGCGGCAGGCGCTCATCACGGAGAAGGTGGCGTCGGGCGATCCGCTGAAGGCGGCCGAGGTGTACAAGCGGCTGTTCTTCCTCTCCAAGACCAAGGGGCTCTCCCACGGCGAGAACGTCGCATTCGTCAAGGTGCGCACCATCCTCGCAGACGAGCTCTCGATCGTCAGCGGCGTGACCAAGGAGTCGATGATCTCGAAGATCGACAAGATCCTCGAGGCCAACTACAAGAAGCGCGGAGGCATGGAGAGCGATGAGGAGGAGTGAGCTCCTCCTCGTCGTCGCGCCGCTGACCGCGGCGCTGGCGCTCGCCGACCCCGCGCCCGCTCCGACGCCGGCACCCAAGCCTGGCGCGGCTCCCGCGGACGCGAACACCTTCGTCGTGCAGGACATGGGGCTCAGGATCGTGAAGCCGACGCCGTGGTCGTTCATCCCCCTCGACGAGGCCACCGCGTCGCGCATCGGGTTCCTCCTCGAAGGCGCCGGACCGGAGGATCAGAAGCCGGGCTCGAGCGAGCGGATCCTCGCCACACGCGACGCGCTGGCCCGCTCCGCCACGATCTGCAAGATCAACCGCTGGCCGAGCAATCCCGACCTGAAGGAGCCGAACCCAGGCGTGGCGGTCACGATCCAGAGCTTCCTCGGCGTGGACGAGATCCCGGACGTCAAGGCCTTCGCCATCGCCGGCGGCAAGCCTGAGGTTCTCGAGAAGGTCTACCACGACATCCAGTACGTCGACTACCTGGTACCGACGACGATCGGAGAGATCGCGGGGCTCCGGAGCCGCTTCACTGCGAAGGTGACCGAGAAGATCTACAAGGGCACCCTCGAGATCGAGCAGCTCTTCGTGATGCAGGGGCGCCTCGGCATCTGCTTCACCTTCTCGGACAGCGAGTCCAACTGGAAGAAGTCCGAGGGAGATTTCCTCGCGATGCAGCGCTCGATCGCGCTTCCTCGGGTCCCTCCGCCGCCCGCGCCTCCGGAAGAGCACACCGAACCCTGACGGGAACCGATCGGGCCGGGCACGTTACCGCGGGGCGCATCCACGTCCTGCCCGGAGACCTTGCCAACAAGATCGCCGCCGGTGAGGTCGTCGATCGACCGGCGTCGGTGGTCAAGGAGCTCGTCGAGAACTCGCTGGACGCCGGGGCGACGCGCATCGCGGTGCGCGTGGTTGGCGGAGGCCGCACCGCCATCTTCGTCGACGACGACGGCGAGGGGATGACGCCCCGGGACGCTCTTCTGTGCCTGGCGCGCCATGCCACGTCGAAGATCCGCGACGTCGAGGACCTCTTCGCGATCGGGACGCTCGGGTTCCGCGGCGAGGCGCTCCCGTCCATCGCATCCGTGAGCAAGCTGTCGCTCGTGACGGCGCCTCGCGGCGGGGCGGGATCGGGTACGCGCATCATCTGCGATGGAGGCGCCGTCGTCTCCAACTCACCGGCGGCGTGCAACCCGGGCACGTCGATCGCGGTCGAGCAGCTCTTCTTCAACGTCCCCGCGCGCAAGAAGTTCCTCAAGGCACCCGACAC
>JAXLQT010000063.1:0-18713 GCA_046331505.1 Acidobacteriota bacterium | reverse complement strand
GACACGCGTGTCCGGCACGGAGCAGGGTTTTTCAACGGGCTGCTAGGGCCGCGCGCAGTCGAAGGCGTGGTGGACCGTCTCGCCCCTGGCGATGACGCCGGTACGGTACTCGGCGCACGGCGCGGCATCGCCCGCGCGGTAGGCCTGGATCACGAACTCGCCTTGTCCGACGTCGTCGAGCGTGATGACGCCGCTCGGCTCCAGCGATCCCTGATCGACGCCGTTGACCACCACCCGGGCCAGCGCCTCGGTGCCGGCGTTCTGGATCACGATGTCCGTGCCGTCGCGCGGCACCTCGTCCCCGCCCGGGCAGCCGGCGAAAGGCAGGAGGCACAGAGCGAGCAAGAGCGTGGATGCGGGGCGCAGGGGCAACATCGACCTGAGTCGAGCGCAAGGGCGCTCGATCACCACGGCTGGGAGGGGCGCGGAGGCCCCGGCAGGCCCCGCCGAGGGACCGGCGGGCATTATACGAGATGGCGGGAGGCCGGGAGTGACGCGGGTCACCCCCGGCGGCGCGCTCAGTGGTGGGGCTTGGGCTCCTCTTCGGGCTTCGCCTTCTTCTTGTCGTCGCTCTTCTTGTCGCTCTTGCCGTCGTCCTTCGAGCTCTTCTCGGGGGTGGGCGATGGCGCCGGTGCCGGCTTCAGCGCCGGCGGAGGAGCGGGCTTGGATTGCTCCGGTGGCAGCGGGGATGCCGACGGATGCTGGGGCGGCGCCGGCGTCGAACGGGGCGGCGTCTCGCGCTCCGGCGGCTTTCGCGCCGGCGGAGGTGCGGTATGAGCCGGCGGCGTCACGTGCGGGGACGGTGCAGGCTCGGCTGGACGCGTCGGATGCTCCGGGGTCGGGGCCGGAGCGGGTGGGCGGGTGGGCCGCTCCGGTGCGGGAGCCGGCGTCGTCCGCACCGGAGGAGCCGTGTGCGCGGGCGGCGTGGGCTCCATCGGACGGGTCGGCTTCTCCGGCGCCGGTGTGGCACCACCATGAACGGGCGGCGAGACGTGCTCGGGCTTCGGTCGGGGCGTCAGCCGGGGTGCGGGCGTTGCCCCTGGCGTCGCTGGACGAGGACGCGGAGCCACCGCGACCTCGCGGCGGACCTTGTCGTCGAGCTCCTTGAACTCCTTCGGAGGGGCCTTCATCTCTTCGGGCTTCACGATGACGACCTTCTTGCCGGCCTTGGCGGCAGGCTTCTCGACGCTCTTGACGGCGATGTCCTTGACGGGCTGGCCGATCGCCTTCTCGACGATCTCGGGCCGCGGCGCGCCTCCTTCCTTGAAGTCGGGCGCGTGCAGGAACGTCGTGACGTTCGCGGGCGCCTCGACCACCTGCGCGATGTTGGGCTTCATGAAGTTGCCCTTCTTGACGACGATCGCGCGCGCGGGATCCCATCGAGGCTCGACGGAGATGTTGAGGTTGACCGCTATCCGCGCCGGCGGAGGCGCGGGGTACCAGGAGATGTAGTCGCCCCAGACGTGCCAGTAGCAGTTGGCGGGCGTCCAGTTGTAGCCCCAGTAATCGGGGATCCAGTACCAGCCGTAGAACGGATCGTAGTACCAGTAGCCGTAGTGGTAGACCACCCACGCGAACGGCTCGTAACCCACCCAGTACCAGCCGAAGCGGGTGTGGCACCAGTAACCGCTCTGGTACGGACGCCATCCGAAGTCGAACACGGGCGGCCGCCAGACGCGCACGCCGCGGACGTCGATCCAGGTGCCGTACCCGGAGAGCGCGACCTCGTAGTCGAAGTCCGACGGGGTGTAGTCGTAGTAGCTCGCGTAGTTCGAACCGCCATCGCCCTCGTCGTCGTACGCGGGCTGCTCGTCCGCTTCGCCGCCGTAGGCGGCCGGGTTGTAGCGACGCTCGGCGACGTAGACGTCCACGTAGCCCGAGGTCCACGTCTCGCCGCCAACGATCTCGTACACCTCGTCGCGGAAGTCCCTGACCTCCGGCTCGAAGGAGTCGTAGTCCTCGGTGATCCGCTGATCGAGCTCTCGACCCATCTCGTCCGCCTCGTAGCGGGCCGAGTAGGTCGGCTGATTCGCCGAGACGGCGTCGTCGAACGACACGGTGAAGGTGCCCCGGTGCTCCGAGACGAACGAGCGGCTCGCGTCGTACTTGCCCCAGCGCTGATCGTTCCAGACCGGGTTGAAACGGTCTCCGTAGTGGAGCTCGTAGCTCTGGGAGCCGAGCGCGACCGCTTCGATGTAGACCGGGCCGGTGTAGTCGGCGTAGATGTCGTCGATCGACACCTCGTCACCGCCCGACACGAAGTTCTCGGGCTGGTGGCGGTTCGGGAAGAGGATCCTGACGTTCCCCTTCTTGTCGAGCGCCAGGATCATGACGTAGGAGTCATGAGACGGCGTGAACGACACGCGGAACCGATCCCCCTTGTACACCACGAAGTCTCCGTCGGGGAGATCCGTCCGGACGTCGATCCGGTACTCTCCGGACTGGGCCATTGCATCTTGGCCGAAAAGGAACGCCCCGGCCAGGGCGGCAACTGCGGCGGACTTGGTGAGGGATCTCATGGCTCTCGCTCCTCGGAGGGCTCACACCACTCCGTCACCCGTACGAAGCACGGCCCATGCCAGGGACGCGTGCCCCGTACCCCCGCGCCGTGTCCCGCGAGGGTGCTACAAAGTGCACCAAACTGTCATCGAGCAAGGACAGGCTGACGGAAAACCGCATGGGCTCGCCCCCCCTGCTCGTCCTCCCGGCTCGGTCTCTAGAACGAGAAGGCGGTGCGCATCACCGCCCATCCTCCGCGGAAGAACCGGGCCTTGTGCCGGCTGGTCGCGAAGAGCTTGCCGTAGGAGAACAGGCGCTTGGGGGAGAAGTAGAAGCTCCGGTAGGCGTAGCGCTGGTACTTGCGGAGGATCTGCTCGTCGAGGCCGTGGGGGAAGTAGGTGGGCTTCATCACCGTCAGCTTCGACCAGTCCGTCTCCATCTGGCCATACTGCGGCGCCATCTTCCAGGATGGCGAGCCCGGCAGCGGCGTGAAGAAGGTGACGTGGAAGTCGTCGAGCGGCAGGCGGTTCAGGAAGCCGACCGTCTCCTTCATCGTCTCCTCGGTCTCGCCGGGATGGCCCACCATGAAGAAGCCGCGGCACCGGATCCCCGCGTCGCGCGTGGTCTGGAGCGCCCGGTGGATCTGCTCCAGGGTCACTTCCTTGCGGATGAGGTCGAGGATGCGCTGGCTCCCCGACTCGACGCCGAAGTTGATCAGCCAGCAGCCCGCCGCCTTCATCTTCAGGACCAGATCGGGATAGATCGTGTCGACGCGCGAGTAGGCCGACCACGTGATGTTCTTGCCCGAAGCGATGAGCGCGTCGCAGATGCGGTGCACCCGCTCCGGGTAGGTCAGGAACGTGTCGTCGTAGATCGCGAAGTCCTTGACGCCGTAGCGATCCTGGAGCGTGTCGATCATCCCGAGGACGTACTCCGGGCTATGGCAGCGGGCGGTCGTGCCGTAGACGTTGCGGCTCCCGCAGAAGACGCAGTGCGCCGGGCATCCACGGCTCGTGATGAGGATCGTCGACGGAAGCTGCCGGTAGGCCACCGCCGCAGGGCGGTAGTAGTGCGGCATCCCGTCCAGCATGTCCCAGGCGGGATAGGGGATCTTGTCGAGATCCTCGATGCCAGCGCGTCGCCGGTTCTTGATCACCTCGCCGCCCCGGCGGAACGAGATGCCGTCGACCTTCTCGAGCCCGGTCGTGCTGTCGGCGCCGGCGTTGCCCTCCATGACGGAGAGCAGCTCGAGGAGCGTCTCCTCGCCCTCGCCACGCACCATCACGTCGAACTCCGGCATGACCGCCATCGTCTCGTCCGGTACGGCGCTCGCATGGACGCCGCCGGCGATCGTCACGACCGTCGGGTCGAGCGCCTTCACGGCCCTCGCCACCTCCGAGGCCTTGTGGATCGTGGGCGTGACCGTCGACAGGCCGACGTAGCGGGCGCCCCAGTCGACCGCGCGCCGCGCCAGATCGTCCGCCTCGAGCGGCCGGTTCTCGGCGTCGTAGATCTGGACCTCGAAGCCGTTGTTCCGCAGCACCGCCGCCAGCATCATGATGTTGATGGGAGGCATGCGCGGCGCGGCCGCGGCGAGCTTCTCCACCTTCTCTTCGGCGCTTATTGCGGGGTTGATGAGTACGACTTTAGCCAGAGGCGATACCTCACCAAGGCGGCGCCAGTGCCGCCTCGATCACGGGAGGGCATCTTACCATCGGCGGCGCGAAGGGCAAGTGGCCGCACGGTCCTGGAGCCCTTGGGACTTCAGGAGCTGGCCGTGGTCGCTCCACGCCGTCCGCGGCCGCCGCGGCGTCGCCGCCTTCGCCGCCGGCCCCGCGCTCCGTCTTCCGACGAGGAGGGTTGCGAGCCGCCCGCCTGCGACGGCAGACCCAGCCCGCCCTGGACCTTCGCGAACTGCCCCTCACGAGGCGCCGCCGGGGCACGCCCGGCGTCCGGAGCCGCGGCGGCCTTCGGCTTGCGACGGCGCCGGCGCCGCGTGTTCTTGGGCCGGAGCGCATCGCTCTCCTCCCCGGGCAGGAGGCCCACCCGCTGGCCGCGTGCATCCCAGAGCTTGGCGCACTCGTCGCGGAGGTCCGCGAGCTCCTCGGGGAGCGCCTTTCCCTGCGCCTCGAGGCCGATCTCCAGGAGGTCGACCGAGAGCGGGAACGCGCGCAGCTTCATGAGCGAGAGGCGCGAGCGCACGTGGCTCCACCTCCACCGGATGCGGTGAGCGAGGACGAGCAGGGTGCGGATGAGCTGAACGTCGCGCTTGCCGATGGCGAGCCGCTCGCGAAGAGGCTCGAGCCGCCCGCGGACCCGCATCGCCTTCTCCCGCGTCAGCGGGACCTTCGAGGGAACGAGCCAGGGAGCGAGCACCGCGCTCATCACCACCGCGTTGTCGACGTCGCGTCCCGCCTCGGCCATGCGATCGATCGCGCGGAGGTTGCCGTAGAGCTCTCGGTCGGCGGTCGTCTCCTTCACGCGCGCCTCCTCGAGGACGTGGCGAAGCTCGGGCAGCAGGACCTCGGCGAGGCCGCTCTGCTCGAGGAGCTGGAACGATCGCTCGGCGGCCCCACCCTTCAGGATCTTCAGGAGCTCCTCGAGCACGCGCGGGGCAGCGCTCTTCTTGATGTCGGCCGCGTGCTCGCGGATCGCCTCCCAGTCCGCGGCGTCGATGGCGAAGTTCAGGCGCGCCGCGAGCTTCACCGCACGCAGCATCCGCACGGGATCCTCTCGGAAGCGCACGGACGGCTCGCCGATGCTCCGGATGAGCCGCTCCTTCAGATCGGGGAGACCGCCGACGTAGTCGATGACCGAGAAGCTCCCGATGTCGTAGAAGAGCCCGTTGACCGTGAAGTCGCGACGCTGGGCGTCCTCTTCCGGCGTCCCGAACACGTTGTCGTCCGTGATGAGGAGATCCCCGTCGACCTCCTCGCCCTCGTCCCCGTCGCCCCGGACGACCGCCCGGCGCCGGAACGTGGAGACCTCGACGATCACGTCCCGGAAGAAGACGTGGGCCAGCCGGAAGCGGCGTCCGATGATGCGGCAGTTGCGGAAGACCTTGCGCACTTCCTGGGGTAGCGCGCTGGTCGCGATGTCGAAGTCCTTCGGCGTGATGCCGAGCAGGAGATCGCGCACGCCGCCCCCGCAGAGGTAGGCCCGGTACCCCGCGCGGTGAAGGCCGTAGAGGACCCGGAGGGCCTCGGGCTGGATCAGCGAGCGGGAGATGGAGTGCGCTTCGCGCGGGAGGATGACGGGGTTCAACGGCAGCCCGGCGGGAACGCGATTATAGGCGCCATCGACAATCCGCAGGCGGACGATATACTGCGCGCTTCTTCCGAGTCAGAGGTCCCATCGATGCCGACCGGTCGCCGCAGCCCCCGAAGCAAGACCAGAGCAGGGGCCCGGATCGCCGACCGAGTCTCGGGCGCGATGCTCGGCATGGCCGTCGGCGACGCGCTCGGGCTTCCCGCCCTCTTCCTGACGCCGGTGGAGATCCGCCGGCGCTTCGGATCGCGCGGCATCGCGGACTTCGTCGGCAGCGACTACCACCCGAAGGGTGCGGTCTCCGACGACACCCAGACGGCTCTCGCGACGGCCCATGCGATCGTCGAGGCGCGGGGGCGCGGGGTCGACGCGCTCGGCGCCGCGGCGGGCAGCAGGCTCGTCG
Source organism: Acidobacteriota bacterium (assembly GCA_046331505.1). Classification (GTDB taxonomy): domain Bacteria; phylum Acidobacteriota; class Vicinamibacteria; order JAXLQT01; family JAXLQT01; genus JAXLQT01. The sequence goes on along the minus strand of JAXLQT010000063.1, from coordinate 12,544 downwards.
CGTGGAGCCGCGGCACGAACCTCGATCGCGCTCCCGACGCGACGCTCATGCGCGGCATCAACCGGCTCTCCGAGGGCGTGCCCTGGCGCGGCTCGGGGGATCCGGGGAGCAAGAGCGCGGGCTCGCTCGCGCGCGCCGTGCCGATCGGTGCGGCCTACGCGGGATCGCCGGCGGCGATCCGCGAGATGGCGCAGGCGGCGTGCTTCCCGACGCACGCCCATCCGATCGCGGTCGCGTCGTTCGTCTCCGCCGCGCTCCTGACGTCCTACGCCGTCACCGACGTGCCCATGCGCTCGTGGGAAGGGAAGCTCCTGCGCGGGCTCGGGGACCTGGCCTCGGAGGTGTCGGTGAAGCTCAACCTCGCCTTCCGCCTCAAGCGCGACCGTCCCCTGAAGGCATTCGTCGAGATCGGTGAGGGCTGGACGGCCGACGAGGTCGTCGCGAAGGCCCTCTACTGCGTGCTCCACCATCCCGCCGACTTCGGCGACGCCGTGCTGCTGGCGTGCAACGCCTCCGGCGACACCTCTGCAGCGGCCGCGATCGCCGGCGCCATCTCCGGTGCCATGCTCGGCAAGGCCGGCATCCCGCCCCGCTGGCGCAACGCCGTGGAGAACGCGGGCGAGCTATCCGCGGTAGCGCGGGAGCTCGCCGGCATCTGCGAGAGCTCGCTCGCCGTGGCCTAGGAGAGCTCCTGGAGGGGCCGGAGCGTGAACGCGCAAGCCGAGCGCCACGCAAGGCGCTCCGCAAGGCCGGCCGTTGCGCGGGACAAGCTCAGCGCCGCCGCTCGGGGAGAGGCTCCGCGCTCGAGGCCGCCGGTTTCCGCCCGACGAGCCGCGCGCGCGTGATGGCGTCACGCCCGTACTTCGCCGTGATGCGATCGACCGAACGGCTCATCGCCTCGGTCTTGTCGTCCGCAGCGGCAAAGAGCCCGCGCGCGGCATCGCCCTCCGCCACGAGACGCGAGAGGTAGACGCCCAGGAGGCGCACCTTGCGCCCCTTGCGATCGATGCCCCGGAAGATCCGCCGCGCCACGGGGTAGAGCTGCTCGACGGCGTTGACCGGCTCGCGCAGCGTCATCGCCCGGGTGTGCGTCTCGAAGCCCCGGTAGCGGATCTTGAGGGTGACGGTGTGTCCCTTGAACGCGGCGCGGCGCATGCGCCGGGTGATCTCCTCGCAGAGCGACAGGAGCGTCGCCTCGAGGGTGGCGTCGTCGCCGACGTCCTCGTCGTAGGTGCTCTCGCGGCCCAGCGACTTGCGCTCGTACTCGGGATCCACAACCCGCGTGTCGCGGCCGAAGGCGCGCTCGCGCAGCTCCCGCCCGTGCTCGCCGAGGAGCGCCGACGCCGCCTGGGCGGTCATGCGCTGGAGGTGTCCGAGGGTCGTGATGCCGCGCGCCACGAGCCGCTTCTCCGCCACCGGCCCGATGCCCCACATCCGCGCGATCGGCAGCGGCGCGAGGAACGACTCCTCCGATCCGGGCGGCACGACCACCAGCCCATCGGGCTTCCTGAGGTCGCTCGCGATCTTGGCGACGAGCTTCGAGGCGGCGACGCCGACCGATGCGATGAGCCCGGTCTCGGCCTTGACGGCCTCCTTGATCGCGCGCGCCTGCTCCTCGGGCGCGCCGAGCAGCGTCTGCCCGTCCGTGATCTCGAGGAACGCCTCGTCGACGGAGATCGGCTCGAGGTGCGGCGTGAAGCGCGCGAGGATCGCCATCACCCGGTCCGACGCCTCCTGGTAGCGCTCGCCGCGCGGCGGGGCGAAGATCCCGTCCGGGCACAACCGGTACGCCTGCGAGATCGGCAGCGCCGAGTGGACCCCGAACGCGCGCGCCTCGTAGCTCGCCGCCGACACCACGCCGCGGCCGCGCCCCGCGCGGATCGGCGCCAACGATGACCGGCTTGCCACGCCACTCGGGGTGGTCGCGCACCTCGACCGACGCATAGAAAGCGTCCATGTCCACGTGCAGCACCGCCCGGGGCCAGAGTGCCGGAGCCACGACTATCGCGCGCGGCGGCGGGCGCCCTCGACCTCGGCGAGCGTCCTCTTGTAGCGCTCGACCGCGGGCAGGAGCCCGAGCTGCTTGGCCTGGGCGAGCGCCTCCTTGAGCTCGCCTGCGGCGCCGTCGGGATCGCCCTGGCTCGCGAGGACGTAGCCCTTCAGGTAGTGCCCCACGGCTTCCTGGTTCTTGAAGCCCTTCCCGGTCGCTTCCTCGAGGGCGCCGTCGAGCGCCTTCATTCCGGGCACCACGTCCCCCGTCAGGACCGACACCGCTCCGAGATAGAGGTTGCTCTCCATCCCGCAGAGGGCGTAATCGAGCTCGAGGCAGAGCGACGTGCTGACCTCGAGGTTCTCCCGCGCGCGCTGGTAGTCGCCCATCTCGAAGTGGGTGATGCCGATGTTGTTCATGCACTCGGCGATGCGATGGCGGTCGCCGAGCTCCTTGAAGACGGAGAGCGCCTCCAGGTAGGCGTCGATCGCGCGGCTGTAGCGCCGGCGGTCGCACTCGATGTTGCCGATGGTGAAGAGCGACGTCGCAAGCTCGCCGCGCAGCCCCATCCCCTTCAGGAGCGTCGCCGCCTTCTTGTGAAGCCCGATCGCCTTCTCCCAGTTGCCCACCGCCGCGTGGAGCGAGGCCAGGTTGACGAGGCCGCGCCCGACGCCCTGGAGATCGCCGAGCTTCCGGTGGATCGCGAGCGCCGCGCTGAAATCGCGGATCCCTTCGTCGTAGTTTCCCTTCTGGGCGGAGAAGCCGCCGCGCACCATGCGCGCCATCGCGGTCACGCGCGGCAGCCGGTGCGCGCGGGCGATCCGGAGCGCCTTCTCGAAGAGCTTCTCGGCGCTCCGATCTCCGGTCTTGGCGATGGAGAGAGCCTTCCGCACGAGGGCGAAGGCGAGCAGCTCCTGATCCCCCACCTCCTCGGCCAGCGCGATCGTCTCGTCCAGGAGCGGGATCGCCAGGACGTCACCGAGCCGCTGCGCCTGCAACGCCTTGCTCGAGATGGCGCGCGCGAGCTCCTCGCGATCGCCTGCCTCGCGCGCGATCCGGATCGCCTCGTCGAGGTAGGCGAGGGCCTGGGAGCGTTCCTGCGTGTCGACGAGAACCTCGGCGAGCTCGCGCAGAGCCTTCACGAGGAGCGCGGGCTCCTTCTCCTTGCGCGCGACGGCGAGCAGGTGGCGCGCCGCCTTGACGGCCCGCACCGATTCGCCCTGGGCGCGCGCCGCGGTGACGAGCCCGGAGAGCGCCTTGATGCGGATGTCGCGCATGCCTTGCCGCGACTCCGGCGGGAGCTCGTCGTACACGGACAGCAGCCGATCGAGGGTCGCTCCCGCCTCGCGCCCGTCGTAACGCGAGAGCGCGTCCAGGCCCGCCTTGAGGAGGTTCCGGACCTGGCGCTCCTGCTCGCCGGTCTGCTCGTAGTGATACGCCAGACGCGCGTAGCGCGACGCGTCGCCCTCCGCCTCGAGCACCTGCGCCGCCGCCCGGTGGACGCGCTGCCTCAGCTCGGCGGGCGACGACTCGTAGATGGCCTCCTTCACGAAGCGGTGCGTGAAGCGGAACGTGCGATCGACGTGATCGCGGTCGAGGATGTTCTCCTCCACGAGCGCGCCCACGGTCGTGAGGAGCTCGCCGAACGGAACCGTCACCACGGCGCGCAGGAGGTCGAGAGAGAAGCGATCCCCGAGCGCCGCGGCGGCGCACGACACCGTGCGCGCGACCTCGTCGAAGCGCTCGAGGCGCGCGCGCACGAGCCCCTTCACGCTCGGCGGCAGATCCGGCAGCGCCTCGATCGGCTCGTCGCCGTCGCTCGCCTCCTTCAGCGCCTCGCGGACGAAGAACGGGTTGCCGCCGGTCTTCCCGAACAGGTCCTTGCGGAGGACCTCGGGGAACGACGGGACGAGCCCCCGTGCCATCTCGAACGTGTCGGGCTCGGTGAGCGGCGGCAACCGGATCGACTCGAACGGGAACCCCTGGTCCCGCGCGCCCACGATGAGCTTCTTCAGGCTCCCATCCTCAAGCGGGACGCGGTAGGTCGCTATCGCCAGGAGCGGCAGCCCGCGCCCGGCCCGGTCGCGCGAGGTCAACGTGCGCGCGAGGAACGCGAAGAGCTTCAGCTCGCCGTCGCGCGCGTTGTGGAGGTCGTCGCACACCCAGAGCGTCGGTCGCTTGTCGCACAGACGCGACAGCAGGATGCGCGTCGCCTCGTAGAGCCGCAGCTTCTCACCCTCGGGATCGGGGAGCACGCCGGGATCCGGCTTCTGCTCCCTGAAAGCCTCGAGCGGCGGCAGGAAGCTCCCCAGGCTCGACGGGAGACCGGCCATGGCCTGGCGCATCGCGGAAGGCCCGAGGGCCTCCGCGAGGCCCGAGACGATCTGGGTCAGCGCCCCGAGCACGTTGCTGTCGTCGCGCCGCGATCGCGACGTCACGACGACGAAGCCCATCGGCCGCGCGACCTCGGCGATCTCCTCGACGAACCGCGTCTTCCCGACGCCGTCCTCGCCTCCGATGAGAAGCACCGAAGGCGTCCCGCTCTTCGCCTCGCGCAGGAGCGACTTGCCGAGGGACACCTCCGTGAACCGACCGAGCATCGGCGTCGCCGGCAGGGTCGTCACGAGCTCTCGTTCCCGCGATCGCGTAGGCACGGCGGCACATTATCGCGAGACGTTGCTTGCCGCCACGGGACCGATCCGACGCTCGCGCGCACCGCGTGGCCCGAGCACGTCCGCGCGCGGCAAGGCTGGTTTTCGCCGGCGATGGGAGATCGTCTCTGACCTCGCGGCGCGGAGGTCGGGGGCCCTTCTGGGTCGCGCCACGCGTAGTAACATCCCCCCTTGGTCATCAGCGAGAAGATGACGGCGGTGGTCAAGGTCGCGCCCTCCGCGGGGATCGAGGGGACGGAGGTGCGCGAGGTCGCCGTTCCGTCGCCGGGTCCCGGCGAGGTGCTGGTGAAGGTGGTGGCGACCGCGATCTGCGGGACCGACCGCCACATCTACAACTGGGACCCGAGCATCCAGCGGGCGGTGGCGCCGCCGCGCACCTACGGCCACGAGTTCTGCGGGGAGATCGCCTCGCTCGGGCCCTCCCCCGGACGATCCGATCTGCGCGAAGGGGACTATGTCTCCTGCGAGATGCACGTGGTGTGCGGCACCTGCTACCAGTGCCGCAACGGCCAGGGTCACATCTGCAAGAACACGAAGATCCTGGGACTCCACGGCGACGGGTGCTTCGCTCACTACGTCGCGGTCCCCGCGTCGAACGTCATCCACCTGGAGCGGAGCGTGCCGCCGAGGATCGGAGCCTTCCTGGACGCGCTGGGCAACGCCGTGCACACCACGCAGGTGGCGGATCTGTCCGGACGGAGCGTCGCCGTGCTCGGGTTCGGACCGATCGGCGCGATGTGCGCGTCGATCGCCGAGCTGTCGGGCGCGTCGCGCATCTACGTGACGGACGTGAGCGACGCCGCGCTCGCGATGGCGGCGAGCTGGAAGGAGCGGCGGGGGCTCGACGGGGTGCGCATCTTCGATCTCCGGAAGGCCGCGCCGTCCGATCTGCTCGCCACCGTGCGCGACGAGACCTACGGCGGCGTCGACGTCGTGCTGGAGCTCTCGGGCGCCGAGAGCGCGATCAACCTCGGGCTCGAGATGGTGAAGAACGGCGGCTTCCTGTCCTTGCTCGGTCTCACCAAGGGCAACGACGTCACCATCGCGGGCTACAGCAAGAACGTCATCTTCAAGGGCGTGACCCTGAAGTGGATCATCGGCCGGCAGATGTACGGCACCTGGTACAAGATGCTCGACCTCCTGAAGTCGGGCCTCGACGTGGGATACGTGGTGACGCACGAATACGAGGACCTCGGGCGCTTCCACGAGGCGCTCGAGCTGTTGAACGGCGGCAAGGCGATGAAGATCGTCTTCTACCCGCACGGCCGCCCGGAGAAGCGGTGACACGATGGCGGATCTGATCGCATACCTGGATTCGGAGCTCGAGGCCCTCAAGAACGCGCGCACGCTGAAGCGCGAGCGCGTCCTCGTCTCGCCGCAGGGCCCGATCGTCAAGGTCGACGGCATCAAGGGCGACGTGGTGATGCTGACCTCCAACAACTACCTGGGGCTCGCGGACGACCCGCGCATCCTCGCCGCCGCGAAGGCCGCCATCGACGAGTACGGCAGCGGCATGGCGTCGGTACGGTTCATCTGCGGAACGCAGAAGCTCCACAAGGACCTCGAGGGCGCGATCTCGCGGTTCTTCGGCACCGAGGACGCGATCCTCTACCTGTCGTGCTTCGCCGCCAACGAGGGGCTCTTCGCGGCGCTCCTCTCCGAGGAGGATGCGCTCATCTCCGACGAGCTGAACCACGCGTCGATCATCGACGGGGCACGGCTCTCGAAGGCGGTTCGCTACCGCTACAAGCACGCGTCGCTCCCGGATCTCGAAGCGCAGCTCCAGACCTCCCAGGCGCAGCGCTTCCGCCTGGCGATCACCGACGGCGTCTTCTCCATGGAGGGCGAGGAGGCCGATCTCCCGGCCCTCCTCTCGCTCTGCGAGCGCCACGACGCGATCCTCGCGGTCGACGAGTCGCACGCGACCGGCGTCCTCGGAGCCACGGGAAGGGGCACGCCGGAGGAGCAGGGAGTCCACGGGAAGATCCCCATCATCACCGGAACGCTGGGCAAGGCGATGGGATGCGCCGCCGGAGGGTTCATCACCGGACGGAAGCAGGTCGTGTCGTGGCTGCGCCAGAAGTCGCGACCCTACCTCTTCAGCAACTCCCTGCCGCCGTCGGTCGCCGCGGCCTCGCTCCGGGCGTTTCAGATCCTCGAGTCCGACCCGAGCCTCCCGCAGAAGCTCCGCCGGAACACCGATCACTTCCGCGCAGGCATCGCGCGCCTCGGACTCAAGGTCCCCCACGGCCGCCACCCGATCGTCCCGATCATCGTCGGGGACACGGCACTCGCGATCGCCATGTCCGAGGAGCTCCTCGCCCTCGGCGTGTACGTCTCGGGGTTCGGGTTCCCCGTCGTCCCGCAGGGGCAGGCGCGCCTGCGCATCCAGATCTCCGCCGCCCACGAGATCGAGCACCTCGACCGCGCGCTCTCGGCCATCGAGAAGGTCGCGCGCGCCCACGGGCTCTGCGGCACCGCCACGAGCGCTTGAGCACGGACAGGACCGACGACCAGATCCAGGGCCTCCTCCGATCTCTCTCCGAGCCGGACCCGCGCATCAGGCAGACGACCGTCATCCGCCTCGGCTGCATCGGCGCCGCGGCGGAGCAGGCGGTGCCCGAGCTCCTGCGCATCACGGAGCACGACACCCACGCCAACCGCGCGTGGGCGGCCTTCGCGCTCGTGCGCATCGGCCGCGGGAGCGACGCCTTCCCGATCCTCCTCTCGCTCCTGCGCGACGAGCGGCCCGACGTCCGCAGCCACGCGGCGATCGCCATCTCGGCGCTCGGCCCGTCGGTGCCAGTGGAGGTCCTCCCGGACCTCGTGGCCTTCCTCGACGACCCCGTCGAGAACGTGCGCTGGGCGATCGTGTGGACGCTCGGGGAAGTGGGCGCCGCGGCGACCTTCGCGCTCGAGCGGCTCCGCCTCCTGAAAAAGGACCCGTCGCCTCCGGTAAGGCTCGCCGTCGCGAGCTCCATCAAGAAGATTCACGGCATCTGATCGGCGAGGGCGGCGTACGATGCGCGCCTTGAGATCCCGCTCCGCGCGCCGCATCGTCGTCATCCTCCTTCTCGCAGCAGGCGCCGCCGTCGTCCGGTTCACGGTGCTCCGGCCGAAGCCCGTCCCGGTCACCGTGTTCGCGATCGCGCCCGGCATCGTCGAGGAGACCGTCACCAATAGCAAGGCCGGTACGGTCAAGTCGCGGAGGCGCAGCTCGCTCTCGCCCGAGATGGGAGGCCGCGTCGTCGAGCTTCCCGTCAAGAAAGGCGATCGCGTGACCGAGGGCCAGGTCCTGGTGCGGCTCGCCGCTGGCGACGTCGAGGCCGAGGTGGCGCTGCGCGAGCGGACCCTCGAGGCGGCGCGGGAGAGCGAGCGGCAGGTCTGCCAGAGCGCCGACCAGGCGGAGCGCGAGCGGGCGCGCATGGCGCGCCTGGTGAAGGACCACATCGTCTCCGCGGACCTCTTCGAGAAGGCGGAGTCGGAGGCGCGCATCGCGGTATCGGCGTGCGCCGCCGCAAGGGCCCACGTGCGCGAGGCCGAAGCAGCGGGCGACGTGGCGCGCGCCACGCTCGGCAAGAGCGTGCTGCGGGCACCGTTCCCCGGCGTCGTGGCGGAGCTCCAGGCGCACCTCGGCGAGTGGATCACGCCCTCACCGCCGGGGATTGCGATGCCGTCGGTGGTCGAGCTGATCGATCCCGACGCGAGCTACGTGAGCGCGCCGCTCGACGAGGTGGACGCGGGCAAGGTCCACGCCGGGCTCCCCGTGCGCGTCTCCATGGACGCCTACCCGGGCCGATCGTTTCCGGGGAAAGTGGTGCGCGTGGCGCCTTACGTCGTCGATCGCGAGCTCCAGAGCCGGACGTTCGAGATCGAGGTCGACTTCGACGACGCGGTGTTCGCGCGAACGCTCCTTCCCGGCGCGTCCGCGGACGTCGAGGTGATCCTCGCCGCGAAGGACGGCGTGCTGCGCGTGCCGAGCTACGCCCTGCTCGAGGGCGGCAAGGCGCTCGTCTTCAAGGACGGCAAGCTCGCGGCGGCGAAGGTCGAGACGGGTTTGCGGAACTGGGAGTTCGCGGAGGTCACGGCCGGTCTCGCCGCGGGCGACAAGGTGGTCACCTCGCTCGATCGCGAGGAGGTGAAGGAGGGGGCGAAGGCGGCGATCGCCGGCGAGACGACGCGGTGATCGAGCTCTCCGGCATCACGCGCACCTTCGAGGTCGGCGCGCGGCCGGTGCACGCGCTACGCGACGTCGGCATGCGCGTGCCCGACGGCGACTACCTCTCGGTGATGGGACCGTCGGGATCGGGAAAGTCGACGATGCTGAACCTCCTCGGCTGCCTCGACCGCGCCACCTCGGGCACCTACATGCTCGACGGCCAGGACGTCACCGCGATGGACGACGCGGCGCTCACGCTCATCCGCCGCAACCGCATCGGATTCGTCTTCCAGACCTTCCATCTCGTGCCGCGACTGACCGCGCAGGGCAACGTCGAGCTGCCGATGATGTTCGCCGGGATCGATCGGCGCGAGCGCGAGGCGCGCGCGCGCGAGCTGCTCGGCGCTGTGGGGCTCTCGGACCGCGCCGATCACCGGCCCGAGCAGCTCTCCGGAGGCGAGCGGCAGCGCGTCGCGATCGCGCGCGCGGTCGTGATGCGGCCATCGGTGCTGCTCGCCGACGAGCCGACCGGGAACCTCGACTCGGCGTCGGGAGCCGAGGTGGTCGCGCTCCTCGAGCGCATGAACGCCGGCGGCATCACCCTGATCGTCGTGACCCACGATGCCGTCCTCGGCGGGCGCGCGCGTCACCGCGTGCGGATGGCGGACGGGCGCATCGTGGAAGAGACCGGCGCCCCCCGATGACGACGGCGGACGCTCTTTCCTTCGCGACGCGCGCGCTGCGAGGCCACGCCCTGCGCGCCGGCCTCTCGCTCTTCGGCGTCGCCATCGGCGTCGCATCGGTCATCCTCCTGACGAGCCTCGGCGAAGGGGCGCGGCTCTTCGTGACGGGCGAGTTCTCGTCGCTGGGCAGCAACCTCCTCATGGTGTTCCCGGGCAAGAACGAGACGACCGGCATGATGCCGATGGGACTTCCAGCGCCGCGCGAGGTCACGATCGACGACGCGGAAGCGATCGCCCGCCGCGTCCCGCAGGTGAAGGCGCTCTCGCCCATGATCCTGGGGCAGGCCGACGCCCGCGTCGAGGATCGCACGCGCACCGTCGGCGTCGCGGGCACGACGTCCGAGTTCCAGTCGATCCGCAAGATCGTGATGCAGATGGGCCGCTACGTCCCGCCGGGCGACGCGAAGCGCGGGGAACACGTCTGCGTCATCGGCCACAAGCTGGTGCGAGAGCTCTTCCAGGACCGAAGCCCGCTCGGCCAGACTCTGCGGCTCGGAGACGAGCGCTTCCGCGTCATCGGAGTCATGGCGCCCCGCGGCATGTCGCTGGGCACCGATCTCGACGAGGTGATCCACGTCCCCGTGGCCCAGGCGCTCCGGATGTTCGACCGCCCTGGCCTCTCCCAGATCATGATCGAGGTCGCGGCGCACGAGGAGATCGCGTCCGTGAACCGCCGCGTCCTCGCCGTGCTGCGCGAGCGCCACGAGGGTGTCGAGGACGTGACGGTCGTGACGCAGGACGCCGTCCTGGCGTCGTTCAACAAGATCCTCGGCATCCTCACCGCGGCCCTCGGCGGCATCGCGGCCATCTCGCTGTCCGTCGCGGGGATCGGCATCATGAACGTGATGCTCGTGTCGGTCACGGAACGGACGCGCGAGATCGGCCTCCTGAAGGCGGTCGGCGTGACGCGGGCGCAGGTGCTCGCGGTGTTCCTCGTCGAGGCGGCTCTCCTGTCGACGACCGGCGGCGCGATCGGCGTGCTCGCCGGCCTCACCACCGCGCGAGGCGTCGGCGCCGCCTACCCGAGCTTCCCGGTGAGCCCTCCGGGCTGGGCGATCGGGACCGCGGTCGTCCTCTCCATCGCGGTGGGGATCGTGTTCGGCGCCCTGCCCGCGAGGCGTGCGGCGCGGCTCGATCCCGTGACCGCCCTGATGCGCAGGTAGATGGACTGGCGCGACCTCTTCTCGCTCGCGTCGTCCACGGTGCGCGCCCACCGGCTGCGATCGGTGCTGACGACGCTCGGGATCCTGATCGGCGTCGCCTCGGTCATCCTCCTCACCAGCATCGGCGAGGGAACCCGGGACACGATCCTCGCCGAGTTCACGCAGTTCGGCACGCGCATCGTCAGCATCCATCCGGGCAAGACGATGACGCGCGGCATGCCGGGCGCCCAGGGGGCCACCGTCCGCAAGCTCGTGCTCGAGGACGTCGAGCCGCTGCGGCGCATCGTCGGCGTCGAGGCGATCGCTCCGGTGGTCGCCGGCGTCGCGCGCGTCGAGGCCGGGTCGCGCTCCCGGTCCGTCTTCGTCCTCGGCGTCAACGACGCGGTCCCCGCCGTCTTCCAGCTCGGGGTGCGCCAGGGCCGGTTCGTCCCGGAGGGCGGGGCACGCGGCGCGGCACCGCTCGCGGTGCTCGGCCCGACCCTCAAGCGCGAGCTCTTCGGCGAGGAGAACCCGCTCGGCCAGCACGTGCGCATCGGCGGCCAGCGGTTCCAGGTCATCGGCGTCATGGCGCCCAAGGGCAACATCCTCGGACTCGACCTCGACGACCGCGCCTACGTCCCCGTGGTGGCCGCCCAGCGCCTCTTCAACCGTGACGAGCTCATCGAGATCGACCTCCTCTTCTCGAGCCATGTCCCCGCCGAGACGATCGTGGCGCAGGTCAAGCGCGTCATGCGCGAGCGTCACGACGGCGAGGAGGACTTCACGGTCATCACCCAGGCCGAGATGCTCGGCGTCCTGGACCGGGTCCTGTCCGTCGTCAGCGTCGCCGTCAGCGCGATCGGCGGCATCTCGCTCGTCGTGGGCGCCATCGGCATCCTCACCATGATGTGGATCTCCGTCAACGAGCGCACGGGCGAGATCGGCCTCTGCAAGGCCATCGGCGCCAGCCGCGCCCAGGTCCTCGCCCTGTTCCTCGTCGAATCCGCCCTCCTCTCGCTCGCCGGAGGCGCTCTCGGAGTCGCAAGCGGCATGGGGATCGCCCAGCTCCTCCGCATCGCCGTGCCCGCCCTTCCGGTGAAAACCCCGCTCTCCTACGTCGCCGCGGCGCTGGGTGTCAGCGCGCTCGTCGGCCTCGGAAGCGGCCTCCTCCCCGCCCGCCGGGCGGCATCCCTCGATCCGATCGAAGCGCTGCGCGCGGAGTGACGCGCAAGAGACGTCGCCGCGCGAGCGTACAATCCTGTTCGAGAGAGGCGGAGGTGCCTTGATGAATGGAGCTGGAACAAGAGAGAGCTTCGAGGGGACCCCCTCGTTGGTGTTGAAGCGCGCGATCCTCCCGCGCCTGTTGCTCGGCATCACCCTGTTGCCGCTGGCGCTCGTGACGGGCGGTTTCGCGGTCTCCGAGGCGATGGGAAGACCGCCGGACTTCCTGGCGGCGGCGATCCTGGCGGGCACCGCGGTGGTGGCGACGGCGGTGTTCTTTCCGCTCTTCGTCAACGAGATGGGGCGGGAGACGCGCCTCTTCGCGGAAGGCATCGAGCAGCGAAAGCGATCGACCACGACGACGCTGCGCTATTCCGAGGTGCGCGAGGTCTGGCTACGTGCGGTCAAGATCCAGGCGGGCGGCCTCATCGGCGCCGGCATCGGCGCGGCGCTCTCCGCCATGCGCAAGCCCCAGGGGCTCGACGAGCGGACGACGAGCATCACGATCAGAGTCGTCGGCGAAGGCAAGACCATCAAGATCACCAGCAGCGATCGGGGCGTGGCGCGTGCTTACGAAGAAGTCCTTGCCCGCGTCTCCCCACGCCTCGCGCAAGAGG
>JAXLQT010000062.1:0-22590 GCA_046331505.1 Acidobacteriota bacterium | reverse complement strand
GCGGGGATGCCGGGCAGCACGGCGCGCTCGCGGCTCGCGTGGGACGGCACGAGCTCCGACGCGCTCGGCGCCGCCGCGACCTCGGCGCTCAGGCACATCTCTCCGGGCCCGGCGAGGTCCTGGAGACGCGACGCCATGTTGACCGCCTGCCCGAAGAAATCGAGCCGGCCGTCGAGGCTCACGAGGATCGCCGGACCGCGGTGGATCCCGGCGCGGAGACCGAGACCGTCGATGCCGCGCGACGCGCCGAGTCGCCGGATGTCCTCGAGGAGTCCGAACGCCGTGAGGAGCGCGCTCCGCGGATCGTCGAAGGCGATCATGATCGAGTCGCCGATCGTCTTGACGATCGAGCCGCCGAAGCGTGTGACCAGGCGCGCCGCCGCGCCGTAGTGCTCGCGCACGAGCGCGTAGGCGTTCAGGTCGCCGAGCCGTTCGAAGAGCGCCACCGATCCGGAGAGGTCGGTGAACATGATGGTGACGTCCTTGATCGCGAGCCCGCCGTCGTCTCTCAGCATGTCCGCGCCGTAGAGCGCGCGGAACGTGGGGGACGTCGCGATGCGCCGCCCGGTCAGGTAGGGCGCGTAGGTGGGCGGGCCCGACGGGAGATCGTCCATCGGGAAGTGGATCGCGATGAGCGCCGCGCGCAGGGCCGCGCGGTTCTCACAGACGATCGAGACCAGGCCGGAAGGGATCTCCCCTTTCCTGGGGCTGAAGCCATCGGGACCGAGGCGCAGCTCGACGCGTGCGCCCTCCGCCGGCGCCTTGCCGGCCTTGCCTCCGACGCGGAAGAGGAAGCCGCTGTGGTTGATGCGGTCGCACCCCTCGAGATAGCCCTCCGAGAGTTCGGCGACGATCTCGTGCGACCCGCCGGGATCGAGATAGGTCAGCATCTTCGTGTGCTCGCGGAACCACTCCCGAAGCCTCACGCCCTTCGCGGACACCGCACCCGGGTGGATCTCGCACTCGAAGTAGAAGTCCTCGACCGGAAGGGCCGTGGGCGCGTGGAACGAGATCGGGCGCACCTGCGGTGAGACCGTGAAGGCGATCTCGACGTACTCGTCGAGCGCGGTATCGAAGTCGGCCTGGCAGAGGTCGCAGTGGTAGTGCGCCGCCACGTGTCCGAGGTTGCCGAAGCACTGCACGACGTCGCCGCAGACGGGGCAGAGAAGGTGCCAGGCCATGTGGAACAGCCCCGCGTGCGTCGCGTGGAGAAAGAGGTCGATGGCCTCGGATTCGTCCAGACCGTGCACCTTCGCGAACGCGAGCGGATTGACCCTGAAGAGCGCGCCGTCGTCTCCGTCAACGATGAGGGTCTCGAGCAGCTTCCTCTGCCCGTGCGGCACGTGACGCTCGACGCGTGCCAGGCCCTCGCGCAGTGCCTCGACCTTCACCGGGACCTCTCCATCCGGTAGGTGGCGCCGGGAAGGGACACGACGAGCTCGGTGCCTCGTGGGAGCTTTCCCTCGAGCCTGCGGCAGAGCTTGGCGACGTTGGTGGCACGCACGACGTGAAGCGGCGCATCGTGGGGGATGAAGAAGTCCTCCCAGTGGCTCATGAACGCGCGTCTCGGATGGAGCGCCATGAGGAGCGTCTCGGGATAACCCTTCACTTCGTGGAAGGAGGCACCCGTGAAGATCACCGCGTCCCAGTCCTTCGCGTCCCGGCCGCTCATCGCCGGAGGCATGCCGATGGGCGCGTTGCTCGCGGAGTCCTGGAAGTGGACGCGGAAGGCGATCGTCCCGTCGGGGTCGAGGAAGTCGATGCAGTAGGAGAGCGTCTGCCCCTCCTTCCAGCCTCCGGCGCGGCGCGGGAGCTCCGCGAGGTCCCGATCGAGCGTGCCGCCGTAGAGCTTGATGCCAAAGAAGTGCGGCGCGTGCTCGGACTTCATCGCCATGAAGCGGATCGCACGGTCGGAGGTGTAGACCCACTCGCCGGGCCGCTCGCCGTCGCTGGCACGGGTCTCGACCTCCTGAACCCTCCCCCGGAGCTCCGGCACCGCCGCGAGGATGTGCGCCATCGTCTTGCTGCCGTATATCGTCGCGTGGGTCGCCTTTGCCCGTGCGACGTAGGGCACGTCCATCAGGTGGTCGTAGTGCGCGTGGCCGACGAGGATCGCCTGGGCGTCGGAGACGTCCGGGAGGAACCGGTCGACGATCTCGGGCTTGCTCTCGATCGTGAGGAGCCCGGTCCTGAGGAAGCTCGGGTTCGAGTAGAACGGGCCGGTCATGATCATCGCGCTCCCCCGGCGGAGCGTCCATCCCGCGACGCCAAGGAACCGGAGCTCGAGCTCGTCCCCGGCCGCCATGCTCGCGGCGCTGTACGGAGCGTCCGCGGGGGTCGGATGGACGCTGCCGAGCCGGCGGGCGCAGCAGAGGTTGCTTGCGCCGAGGGCCAGCACGCCCACGGCCGGGACGAGGAAGAGCGGCGATCGAGACCTCGGGCGCACCACGACGAGCATTGTAGGATGGGGCCGTGCGCCGCCTCACGCCCACCGTCGCGATCCTCGTCCTCCTTGCGTCCTTCGAGGCATCCGCGGCGACCGTCTCGTTCAAGAACGGCGACCGTCTCACCGGCGAGATCGAGACCTTGTTCGAGGGCAAGCTCGTCTTGAAGACCGCCCATGCCGGAGAGGTCGCGGTCGACTTCGCGGACGTCGCGAGCATCGAGAGCAACGAGCCCGTCAAGCTCTATCTCAAGTCCGGCGAGGTGGTGAAGGGCGCGGTGAAGGACCTCGAGGGCGGGTGGCTCGGCGTGCGTACCGAGAACGGGATCGTCACCCTGGCCCTGCCGATGATCGCGGGCATCAACAAGCGTCCGAGCGGTGAGGAGGACGAGCGTGCCAAGGCCAAGGAGCCCGAGGACTCTCCGGATCCCGCGAGCTTCTCCGGCCACGTCGCGCTCGGCGGAACGGTGGCGCGTGGCAACAGCGACGGTTCGGGCGCGACGGCCGACCTCGCGATCTTCGCGGAGACGGCAACCTCGCGCTACGAGACCGAGCTCCTCGCGACGGTCACCCGCGACTCGGCCGCGGGCTCGCAGAGCGAGGACATCGTCGCGCTTCGCTGGGACCGGAAGCTCGACCACCGCTGGTACCTCTTCACCACCCTCTCGGCGGAGAGGGACGAGGCGGAAGCGCTGGACCTGCGCGGCGTGTTCGCGGCCGGAGCTGGACGTACCCTCGCGGATCGCGGGAGATACAGGCTCCTGGGAGAAGTCGGCCTCGCGGTCGACCGCCGCGATCCCATCTCGGAGCTTGCGCTCCCTGCCACGACCGACGCGGAGGCCCTGATCGGAGCACGCCTCGACGTGGGCCTGCCCCGCCGGACCACGCTGAGGGCGCGCGCCGCGGTCTACCCCGATCTGAGCGCCTCGGGCTACCGCGTCGAGGCCGCCGTCGGCGTCGCGACGCCGATCGCCAAACCGCTGGCGCTCAACGCCGCCATCGTCTCGCAGACCACGAGCAACCCGCTACCGGGCGTGCGCGCCACCGACGTCGGGGTGCGGGTCGGGATCGCCTGGACGTTCTGAGCCTCCTCGCGCCGCACCATCCGCCGCCCCGGCGCGTCCGTACAGATCAGCGTGAGGTACGTGATGCCATGAAGTACGTCCCCGCCATCGCGATCGTGATCCTGATCATCGTCGTCGCCGCGCGGCTCTCGAGCGCAGGCGACCCGGCGAAGCCCGCCGCGCCGCCCGAGGGCAAGACGCTCCAGGTCTACTCCATCGAGAAGAACGCCGTGATCACCGTCGACCGCGTGGAGAAGAGCGACGCGGATTGGAAGAAGCAGCTCACGCCGGACCAGTACGAGGTGACGCGCCACGAAGGAACCGAGCGAGCCTTCACCGGCAAGTACTGGCACAACGAGGAGGAGGGGGTCTACCGCTGCGTCTGCTGCGGCATCGACCTCTTCACGTCGAAGACGAAGTTCGACTCGGGCACCGGCTGGCCGAGCTTCTACGCCCCGATCAACGAGGCGAACGTCGCCACCCAGACCGACAAGAGCCTCTTCATGTCGCGCACGGAAGTCCATTGCCCGCGCTGCGGCGCCCACTTCGGCCACGTCTTCGACGACGGCCCGCAGCCGACGGGGCTACGCTACTGCATGAACTCGGCGTCCCTCGACTTCGTGCCGATGAAGCTGCCGAAGTAGTTCACCGGGAGGGCTTGTCACAGGGAATCGATCCGGACCGGCGGGGCAAGCCGGCGAGCGAACCACGCCACGACGGCCGCCCGCAGCGCTCACCGCGAGAGGTCCTGGGACTCGAGGATCGCGGCGAGGTTCCTCGCGATGATCTCGTGGCCTCGCGCCGTGGGATGGGAGTCGACCGGTTCGACGCGGCTCTGCCACAGGTCGTAGGACGTCGCGATCTCGCCCTTCTTCACGGCGTCCACGAGGAACGCGTGCATGTTCGCCACCAGGAGGCCCTCCTCCTCGCAGACCTTGCGGAGCTTGGGCTGGGGCAGCGCGGCGGGATCGGTCGCGGCCGTCACGTGATCGCCGTAGACGAAGACGAGGACGCGGAAGCCGCGTTCCTTGCCAAGGGCCGCCAGCTTCCGGAACTGGTCGAGCACGGCGTTCGACCAAGCGGCGTGGGGAAGGATGCCCTTGATCCGCAGCGCGAGGAGCCGGTAGAGATAGGAGTGGCGCTCGATGAAGGGGCGGGCGCCCAGGTTCGGCTTCGGATCGCGGATGTCGTTGTCGGTGAACCCCACGATGACCCACGCGGGATGGAGCCGGTCGAGATGACGCTCGAGCAGCGCCACCTCCTGGAACGTGTTGTAGCTGGGCGCCCCCATGTCGACGGTCTCGACGTCGGGGCGGACGCTTGCCAGGAGCGCCTCGAGCCGCCGGAGGTAGCAGTCGCTCTCGGCGACGCCCCATCCGAACATGGTCGAGTCGCCGATGCCCACGATCCGGTAGCTGTTGTCGCGCAGCTCGGGGCCGCGGAATCCGAGGCTGTTGGTGCGCACCTCCACGCCCTTGTGCTCGGTGACCATCCCGGGCCGCAGGTGGTAGAGGATGCGGGGATCGGGATCGTCCTCCATGATCCAGGAGCCGCGGAGCTCGCTCCGCCGGCCGCGCGGAGGGTCGTGCTTCAGGGGATTGACCGGCCTGCGCGGCTTCGGGGAGGCGATGTAGGGAGGCGCCGACTCCATCGCGAGGCGGCTTCCGCCGGGAGCCACGCGCAGCGCGATCTCCGCGAGCGCGAGCGCGCCCGCCGATCCCGCGATGACCAGCACGAGCTTCGCCGCAGCCGATCCGACACGGCCCCGCGCGGCGCTCACGGGAGCGTGAGCGACGCGGGATCGGCCTCGAAGCGGAGATCCACGATCGAGATGCCGAGGCAGCGCCTGTCCTTGCTCCCCGGCTCGACCTCCGACGGAACGGCGCACTCCTCGAGCGCTTCCAGCTCGCAGGTCGCGCCTCCCGGCGGCACCGCGACCACACGCTCGATGTCCACGCCCTCCGGCGGTACCACGATCGTCTCCTCTCCGCCGGGGTATCTGAGCGTGAGGTGGCGGGCATCGTGGAAGCTCAGGGCGCGGAAGCGCAGCACGCCGCAGCCGGCGATCATGCGGATGGCCGCCTTGCGACCGAACCAGGCGAACGGGCGCGCGGACGACGTCTCCACCTGCCCGAACCCATCGCCGTAGCGAACGAGCGAGAGCTCCGCGAAGGGAAGCTCGCGCGGCAGCGGCGCCCCGAAGCTCATCAGCACCCGTACCGGAAGCCGGGTCCCGTAGGCTCTCCGGCATCGCGGCGCCGCGTAGCAGATGGAGATGTCGCGCCGGTACGGAAGGACCGCCCTCACGATGGTCTCGAGGTCGGGCTCGGCGACGAGGGCGACGAGCCGAGGCTCCTCGCGCGCCATCGCCACGAGGTCGTTCGGGCCCCGCAGGTACGCCGCGCGCGCGTGGGCGAGATCGATGTAGTAGCGCTCGTCGGGGCACACCTGCCTCGGAGGCAGCAGGATCGCGAACGCAGGGTTCGCCTCGCGCCCGGGGCGGCTCTTGAGCCAGTCGGAGACCTGGTGGAGCGGCACCTGCTCGTAGGAACCGAGAACGCGGGCGGCCTGGCGCACCGACTGCGTGCCGAGGTACAGGAGGAGGACCCCTCCGGCCACGCGCGCCGCGATCCGCAAGGACCCCGAGCCTCTCCATGCCTCCGGCGGGAGGAACGTCCGCGCGAGCGCGATCGCGAGGGCCGGATAGGCGGGGTAGACGTACCACGGGTGCTTGAGATGGGCGATCGCCCAAGGCGCGATGAGACCGAACCCCCAGAGGAAGAGCCACCGATCGAAGACGCTGCCCGCAACGGCGGCCGCGGCGACGGCGACCCCCGCGGCCGGCAGCGCGTAGCCGAACGGGTGGAAGCCCTCCGAGAGCCACGTCCAGTACATCGCCGCGGGGTGCTGGCCGCCGCGACGTGTGACCTTCTCGTCCGGCAGGTCCTCGTTCATCTCCGAGCCCCACCCGGCCCCCAGGCGCGACAGGATGTTGATCTTGATCTCGGCGACGAGGAAGCTCCCGTGATGCCACGACAGGAAGAAGGAGATCGCGATCACGAGGGACACGGCGAGCGCCGGACGGAAGAGGTCGCGCCATCGACGCTGGACCACGAGGAACGCGGCCACCGGCGGATAGACGAGGAAGGCCACGACGCTCTTGACCAGAGTCCCAGCCCCGAGCACGACGCCCACCAAGAGGAGCGTGCGATCGGCCTTCGATCCGGGCCGCGAGGCGAACCAACCGAGGAAGAGATACGTCGCGAGGGTCATCAGGAACGTGAGGGCCGACTCCTGCACGCCCTCGCGCCAGCCGTGGACCTGGAGTGGATAGGGCGCCAGCACGAACAGCGCGGGCGCTGCCACGATCGCGGGGCCCCCCAGGTGACGCCGCGCGATCAGCCAGACCAGGAGCGTCGTCAGGGTGGCGAAGGTCGCGTCGGGAAGCCTCACCACCCACTCCTCCTGCCCGAGCGCCTTCATCAGGAGCGCCGACAGCCACATCTTGAGCGGCGGCTTTCCGTAGTAGAGCTCCTCGAAGTACCAGAGGTCGATCCAGCGATTCCCCGCCAGCATGTTGCGCGCCACGTCCGTATGCGCGGCCTCGTCGGTCGAGGTGTGGAGGCTCTGCTTGCCGAGGTTGTACCAGAGGCAGAGCCAGACGATCGGCGCGACGAGCAAGAGCCACGCGGGATGAGCGAACCGATCGCGCGGGCGGACCTCCACACCGGGGCCCGCCCCGGCCGGAGCGGGCGCGGCCGTCGCGGTCGTCGTCACGGGAGGGTCAAGAGCGCGAGCTTCTGGCACCAGAGGATCCGGCGGAAGAAGGCGCGTCGGTTACCGATCCCGCCCCCGAGCGGCGAGGCATCGACGTGGAGCGTATACCAGCCCCGCCGGTACACACGGACGGGGCGGGAGGTGATCGACGCCGGGCCGGGTGGGGCGATCGTGCCCGACGCGACCTCGTCGGCGCCGAGCCGGAGCGCGTACTGGAAGCTCGCGTCGCGTTCCTCCAGAGCGAGCTCCATCGCGATCGCGTAGCGGCCCGGGCGCAGGTAGGTCCGGAGGTCCGCGCTCGACGGACCGCGGAGCATCAGCGGCGACGATGCCGGCTTCCTCTGCCCGACGTTCGTGAGCTCGGCAGACGCGAGATCGAGCTCCGTGGTCGTCACGGGCGGCCCCGGAGCCCTCGCGAGGATCCGGTAGGGGATCGTGCGCTCCCGCGCCCCGACGAAGACGAGCGCCGCAACGCCCGCGGCGACCACGTGCCACCGCCGAAGGATCGCGAGCGCGCGCATCAAGCCGAAACCCACGGCGATCGAGGTCGCGAGCAACACGACGCCGAACGTGGTGAGCTCCGGCCAGAACGTTCCCGACAGGGAACGGACCGCGACGAACCCGTTCAGATCGCCCGGAGAGAGAGCGTGGATCTGCTGCGAGAGGACGTCCTCGTATCCGGTAAGGCCGTTCCTATCCAGGAAGGGCGTGTACTCGTGCAGGAGGCCGGCGAGGTTGACGCCCATCGACACGATCCCGACGGAGACGACGGCGACGCGCTCGTGAGCCCGGCCGCCGAGCATGGGCGCGAGCGCAAGACACAGGAGCGGCGCGACCGGCATCATGAGGCGCGGCCCCCAGGTGCCGCCCCCCCACCAGATGTCCCACTTCGCGTGCAGGAAGAGCTGCACGAGGAACGCGAGGGCCGTCATGCCCGCGAGGCGGCGCTCCGTGCGCCAGAGCAAGCGCAGCGCGAGCAGCGCGAGGACGAGCAAGGGCGCGTACTTCAGAAGGCCCGTCGCGGGACCGAACAGGATGCCGGGAAGCCCGACCGAGAGCGGCGTGTGGAAGCCGAGGGGCGGAGCGATGCCGTCGGGACTCGGATGGCCCGTCGGCTGGACCCTCCCGTAGCGGACGACGTTGTACCCGACGTGCAGCGCCGCGGCAGGCGCGAGCCCGGCGAAGTATCCGAGGAAGCGCAGGGCGGTGGCTTCTCCCCCGCCGGTTCCAGCCTCCGTGCGCAGGACGGGGGCTTGTCCCCCGCCGGTTCCAGCCTCCGTGCGTAGGGCGGGGGCTTGTCCCCCGCCGGTTCCAGCCTCCGTGCGCAGGACGGGGCTTGTCCCCCGCCGGTTCCAGCCTCCGTGCGTAGGGCGGGGGCTTGTCCCCCGCCGGTTCCAGCCTCCGTGCAGGGCGGGGGCTTGTCCCCCGCCGGTTCCAGCCTCCGTGCGTAGGGCGGGGGCTTGCCCCGCCGGTTCCAGCCTCCGTGCGTAGGGCGGGGGCTTGTCCCCCGCCGGTTCCAGCCTCCGTGCGTAGGGCGGGGCTTGTCCCCCGCCGGTTCCAGCCTCCGTGCGTAGGGCGGGCTTGTCCCCCGCCGGTTCCAGCCTCCGTGCGTAGGGCGGGGGCTTGTCCCCCGCCGGTTCCAGCCTCCGTGCGTAGGGCGGGGGCTGTCCCCCGCCGGTTCCAGCCTCCGTGCGTAGGGCGGGGGCTTGTCCCCCGCCGGTTCCAGCTCCTCCGTGCGTAGGGCGGGGGCTTGTCCCCCGCCGGTTCCAGCCTCCGTGCGTAGGGCGGGGGCTTGTCCCCCGCCGGTTCGGCCGGAACCGAGGACCACCAGCCCCGCTCCGAGCAAGATCGCGAGCGGAAGCTCGTTGGGCTTGGTCAGGAACGCGAGCCCCGCCATCCCGCCGGCCAGCACGGACCAGGCCGCGGTGCGACGGTAGCAGAGGATCAGCACGGCGAAGAGCAGGAAGAGCGCGGTTGCCGGCTCGGCGTTGCCGTACTGGGACATGCTCCAGAACGGCGTCCCGAAGATGCCGAGGATCGAGAGGAGCCAGGCGCGCGGAGCCGCGAGCCCGAGCGCCCTGCCCGCCCGGAAGAGCACCGTGCCGATGGCCGCGATCACGATCGGGTTCAGGAGGGACATCGCGCGCCTCTCGAGGGCGATCGGATCCGTCCCGCGCTGCTCTGCGATGCGCCGGCCCGCGAGGGCGAACGGTGCGAAGAGCGCCGACTGACCCGGGCCGAACTTGCACGGATGCCATCCCTTCAGCCCTGGGATCTCGATGAGGAACGATCCTCGGAACAGGGCGGCGTCGGTGACGCGCGCCATGCACTCCGCATCGAAGACGTGGCGCCAGCCTCCCCAGGAGAGGAGCAGCACGCAGAGAAACCACACGAAGATGGCCGCGGTCACCGCAGGCCGCCGCGACGAGGCTCCCGCCGTCACGTCACCCCTCGCGCCGCGCGATCATCGTCGCGTGCATGCGCCCGGCCGTCGCGACGGCGAGCGGAAAGAAGTGCAGGAGGATCCGGTCGAACGACTTGCCGATCTGGTAGAGACCCCATGGCGAGACGACGTAGATCAGGCAGTATCCGCAAAGGCCGAGCACGAGCGTCGCCACGAGCGTCCGGCAGCCGCGCGCCACGAGAAGCAGCGGCGACAGCACCGCGAGCGCGGCCAGCATCAGGTAGGTGGCGCCCCAGAGAGGGCCGCGATCCCACGAGGCGGCGAAGAGGTAGTGGCCGAGCTCCCTCACGATGATCGGTACGTTGCCCAGGTTGTCGATCACCCACGACGGTGACAGCGTCTTGCCATTCACGACCCAGTCCTTGAGCCCCGCCTTCCGGTAGACGTACCACCACGAAGCGATGGGGACGAACGCGAGCGCGAGGAACCCGAGGAGACCCGTGATCCGCGTGCGCCAGGCGACACCCCGGCTTGCCACGAGCTTGAGGAATGCGATGCCGATGACGAGGAGCTTCAGCGCTCCCCCGTCGACCTTGGTGAACGACATGAGGGACGCGAGCAAGCCCGCGGTCAGGAGCCACCCGAGCGTCGCGCGATCGCCTCTGGCCCGCTCCAGGCAGAGCACCGTCGCCAGAAGCAGGCAGCCGAGCGGAAGGTCCGCCATGCCGATGGTGGACATGGTCATCGCCATCGGCGCGGTCGCGGCGAGCACGGCGTAGAAGAGCGCGAGGCGCCACGATCCCCCGCCCCGGACCGCGGCGATCACCAGCAGCACCATGGCACCGTAGTACATCGGGATGGCCGCCTTGGCCCGTGCGTCGTCCCAGCGCCCCATCACGTGCGCCGCGAACGCCTCCGCGAGCGGGATGCCGGGCGGGTAGGCCTTGTGCTTCGGGCTGGTCCGCGCGTAGTAGAGCGCGGCGTGCACCGTCGGGCCGCTGTGATAGTAGGCGTGGCCCCGGTAGCCCCAGTTGATGATCTCGTCCCACTCGGACATGGGCGTCACGAAGGCGTCCGCGATCGCGACGGCGACGAGCGCCACGGCGACGCCGGCGAGCACGCGCTCGTCGATCTGAAGCGGCCGCGCGGCGATCGGACGTTCCTCGACGCCTCTCCCGATGCGGACTCCGAGCAGGGACAGCGCGAGGAGCACCACGCCCACCGTGGGCCACGCCGGGACGTGGATCGTGACGAGCGCGTGAATGAGGAGCGTCGCTATCCCGAGGCCGATGAGGAAGGAGAGCCCCAGCCTGAGAAGGCCCGTGGGGCCCGCGCCTCGGCGGAAGAGGAGCCGGAGGATCGATCCTCCCGAGAGCAGGCAGAGCACGAGCCCGAGGAGCAGCCTCGGCACCTCCCACCTCGACGGGAAGCGCTCCTCGTCCGCCTCGAGCCCATCGGTCGCAACGACGGCCATGTCCCGCGGTCGCGCCAGCAACCGGCCCCGCTCGTCCAGATCCCCGACGGGCACGAAGCCCGCGGGAAGCGCCCGGAGCCGGATCGCCGAGACCTTCACGAACGCGCCGTCGCCGGCGTCCGGCGCCAGGTCAAGGCGCACGCGCGTCTCGATCCTGGCGGGAACCTCGATGACAGACTGTGCGTGATGCGACGCGGCATCCCGGAGCGGCTCCTCGGAGATCACGCGGCCCGCCGCGTCGATCACCGACACCACGGCGCGGACGTTCTTGCTGCGCGCCACGACGTCGATCGTGAGCTCGCGCAGGTAGCGCGTCTCGGCCGTCGCCGGCACGATGACCTCCCACGGCACACCCGGAATCGCGTGGTCGGAGGAAGGCGCGCTCACCGGCACCTCCGCCTCGAAGCATCCCGGGCTCCCGATGACGAGCGCGGGCTCGACCGGGACCTTGCCGCAGGGAACGTCGATCACCTCCCGCGGCGCCTGGCAGAGCGCCAGGTTCCACGCGCTCTTCTGGCCGAGGTAGGGCGCCATCGCCACCGGCACGCCCGACGGCGCGGCCTCGTCGATGCGCCGCGCGAGCGACCAGAGGTCGCGCCCCATGGCGGCGGCGCGCTTCTCCGCGAGGGTGGCGCCGTGGAACGTGCGGAAGTCGAGGGCCAGCTTGTCGAGCTGCCCGAGAGCCACGAGCGCGCCCTGGAAGCACCCGTAGGCGGCGACGAGCGCGACGACGGTCCGGGGAAGCCACCTATCCCCGATCGCCGGCCGCCCCGCCAGGATTCGCGGGACCGAGAGGAGTCGAAGGACAACCGACAGCAGCAGCAGCAGGACGACGATCGACGGCACGTAGAAGCTCGCCGGCCTGGCCCGCAGCGCCGCGAAGTCCTGCCACCAGAGCGACGCTCGCAGCCGGAGCGTCATCGGGACGATCTCGGCGCGATCGATCGCGAGCCGGATCGGCGTCGGCCGGAAGGCGATCGCGAGGATGTCGATCGCATCGCCGCCGGCCGGTAGCTCGAGAGGGACGTACAGATCGCGCGAGCCCGCCGCCGCGGTCCGTGGGAGCTCGCACGACACCGGAGGCTGCTCGAGGATCGGCACGCCCTGCGCGGCGGCCCGCACGTCGAACGATCTCGGGAGCACGGCATCTCCCGCGCCGGGTGCGCTGACGCGCAGGTGGAGCACCGGCGACGACGCGATCGGCAGGGCGTGGCCTCCCCGGGACACGACGATGTCCTGATCGGTCCGCAAGAAGAGCACCAGGCGCCCGTGATCCTCCGTGACCGTGGATCCCGGCGACGCGGCCACCAGCGGGAGCAGCGCGCCGCTCGGGAAGGGCCAGATCGTCAGGAGGGGCCGCTCGCGACAGCCCAGGAGGGGGAGGAGCGCCGCGAGGACGAGGAAGAGGGAGGGCGGGGGTAAGACCCCCGCCCTGCGGCACCTAATCTCCGTCGCCGCCGCCGTCGTCACCGCCGCCGTCGTCGCCACCGTCGTCGCCGCCGTCATCGGCATCCGCCTCATCATCCGCGGCATCGGCATCGTCGGCGACGCCGTCGTTGTCGTCGTCGTTGTCCTGCGCATCGGCGACTCCGTCGTTGTCGTCGTCGTTATCCTGGTCATCGGCGACGCCGTCGTTGTCGTCGTCCATGTCCTCGTCGTTGGCGATGCCGTCGTGGTCGGAGTCGTCTTCCTCCGCCGTGTCGAGCACGCCGTCGTTGTCGTCATCCGTGTCCTTGGCGTCCTCGATGCCGTCGTTGTCGTCGTCCTTGTCCTGGTCGTCGAGGATCCCGTCCGCGTCGGCATCCTCGAGGACGCCGAAGTCATCGACGTCCATGTGCTCGACGTAGTCGTCGTACTGCGTCAGCTCGGCGTCGGTGATCGCCACGTCGACGTCGACCGCAACGTCCACGTCGACGTCCATGATCGCCCAGTCCGCCGTGTCGAACGCCCACGAGTCCTCGATGGCCCAGTACTCGGTGTCGAAGGCGACGACGTCTGTCGAGACCGCCTCGAAGTCGACGACGATGGCGGGCTCGTCGATCACCACCCAGGCATACGTCGCCTCCCAGGAGCCCTCGAAGTAGTCGATCCAGTAAAGAGCGTTCAGGTAGGCATCGAGCGTCATCGCGGCGACCGCGACGCCGCCGAGCTCCTTCAGGACCTTGTCCATCTCGGCGTTGACGGCGGGGTTCTTGCTCTTGCCCTTCGCCTTCTGGATCCCGGAGGCGAGCTTCTTGCTCTGGTCCTGCAGCTTCTTGTAGTCGGCCTGCTCCTTCGCGGAGAGGTCGCCGCCCTTCTTCTTGCGCGCCGCTCCCTTTCCGAAGTTCTTCGTCAGGGCGTCGGTCGCGGCAGCGAGCTTCTTGACGTTGCCCTCGATCCCGGGATTCTTCAGGCCCGACTGCGTCCAGGCGACCTGCGCCTCGTTGACCGACGCGCCGACGCGGTGGAGCGCCTTGAAGTAGGCGGCGTTCTTCGCCGAGAAACCCTTGTTGAGGGCGTCGAGCTCCTTCGGCACCTTCTTCATGGCCGAGAGGAACGGCTTGGCCTTCTTGTCCTTGCCGTCGAGCTTCGCATCCTTGATGGACTTTCCGACCGCCGCCGTAGCCTTCTGGACGCTCTTCACGAGGTCCTTGGCCTTGGTGGGCTTCGCGTACGAGGTGCTCGCACCGAGCGCGATGGCGCAGGCCACCGCGAGATAGTTCCTGAACGGGCGCTTCATCGGATCTCCTTCGTTGTGTAAACGGGTGGTGTGTTGCTTCGTTTCCGAGACGGTTACAGCCGTGCCATCCGCGCCGAGCGGGCATCCCGGACGGCAAGAACGACGAGCACGATCGCCGCGATCCCCAGGGCGGCGCCGCCGGCGTTGAGCGTGGCGGTCAGGGCGTGAGGCTCGACCAGCCGCGGCGCCTTCCCCGCAAGGTACTCCGCCCGCGTGCCGACGTGGAAGTAGCGATCCCACAGACGCGCGACGATGTACAGGTTCAGCACCACGGAGCCGGCAAGTACGGCGTAGCCTCCGCCGCGGCGCGCGCGCTCGAGATGGCGCGTGGCGGCGAACGCCGCGCCGTACGGCAGGTAGTAGAGGACGATCCCCATGAACGCGAGATCGCCGGCCGAGAGCGGCGGAGGATCCAGGAAGTACATCCACATCCAGTCCGGCCCCTTCAGGTAGGCGGCGAGCGCCGTGCCGAGAAAGACCGTCACCATCCCGAGCCCGCACCACCACCACCGCCGCGTGGCGGCGTCGTCGCGCCGGCCGAGAAGGGCAGCCACGGCTCCGAAGATCATCGTCGTCGGGGAGTCAATCAGGAATGTGGCGGCCACCCCCTCTCGGGAAGCCGCGTATCTTGCCACTTTTCCCGCAAAAGAGTACGTTTCAATGAGATGCGTCACTCTCTGGAAGGGCTCCTCCTCGAGGAACCTTTCGATACCGTGGCCCGTCCGGCGTCCCTCGAGCTTCCGGAACCAGACCGGAGCGAGCCCCCGCTTCTTCTGACGGAGCCGCGACCGAGGCGGGCGGTCCTGGTCCCGCTCGTCGGGCTCGGGCTCACGGTCGCGCTCCACGGCGCCCTGCTCTACGTGCTCGCAACGACGCGCACCGACGGCCTGGCGCTGCTGTTGCCCGAGGCGCTGCGGGATCCGCAGGCGATGTCCGAGAAGACGCTCCGCCTCTTCTTCGTCGAGCAGAAGGAGCCCGCGCCTCCCAGGAAGCCCGCCGAGAGCCCGCGGCTCTCCGACGCGGACCGCGCCGCTCGCGGCGGCGAGCACACCGAGAAGCGAGGACCGGATCCGTTGCTTCACGGTGGAAGCCCCGAGCGCATCTACGAGCCCGGCGCGGGATCGCCCGCACGGGCGGCAGAGCGCGGGAGCGAGCCGTCCCGGAGCGGCGATGCCGGGCCCGAGGGCCGTCCCACCTTCGACGAGCGATCGAACGCGGCCACGCGGCCGACGCCGACGCTCACGCGCAAGGAAATCCTCTCGGACGTCGCCGCGCTGCCGAAGTACCACGGGGCCGGCGATCGAGGAGTCTTCGGTGGCTCGGGAGCCGTCGCGAGCCTGGATGGGGGCGCGGCGGAGGGATCCGTGTCGTTCGAGACGAGCTGGTTCGAGTGGGGCGACTACGCGACCGCGATGCTGCGGCGCATCAAGTGGAACTGGATCCCGCCCCATGCCCTCTACATCGGGGTGAAGGGACACGTCCGCGTCAGCTTCGTGATCCACCGGTCCGGCGCCATCACCGACATCACCCTCGAGCAAAGCTCCGGAACGTCGAGCTACGACGAGGCGGCCATGGCCGCGATCAGCGCGAGCTCGCCCCTTTCCGCGCTCCCGGAGAAGTTCCCGTTCGATCGCGAGAAGGTGACGATCAACTTCCTCTACAACATGAGCCGCCTCGCGGAGAACCGCGGCCCGGGCTCCGGCGAGCCAGGAAGCTAGCTCCCGTCGTCGCTCGCCGCCCGGGCGGATGCCAACGACCCCGGCGAGCCAGCCTCGACGATCAGCCGCTCGAGCTCCCGCGCGACCGCCGTCCTCGCGCCGACGGGACAGAAGGACGGCGAGAGCTCGATGATCTTGCGATCGCCGACGATCTCGATCGTTCCGGCGGCGGCGACCTCCTCGATCTGCTCGAGGCGCATCCGGGACCAGCGATACCTCACGCCCTCGCTCCCGACGCGCACCGCCCCGGGCCACAGCGCGTCGCGGACCCCCTGCCAGAGATACCAGATGAGCACCAGGATCACGACGACGAGGAGCGACGAGAGCACGTTCTGGACAACATCGCCGCCTTCCGCCAGGAGCTCGTGGATGGTCGCGATGCTGTTGCGCCCGAGCGTGAGGACGAGCACGACGGCCCCGAAGATCACGCTCTGCACGAGCGAGCCCCACGACCGGTTCTCCGACGAAAGGACGTGGTCTCTCCCGATGCGCTCGAGGCGCACGCGCCACTCCGGCCGGAGCTCCGTGACCCGGCGCACCCCGGCGTCGTCGCGAAGGCGCTCGTGCAGCGGCCTGTCCAGATCCTCCGCGCGACGCACGTCGCCGCCCAGCGACCGGCACGGCAGCCGCCACCTGCGGCCCAGCACCTCCATCCGCTGGCGCGCCTGCCCCGGCGTACGCATGACGTAGAGATCGATCTTCTCGTGGATCGCCGCGTGCACGACGTACTCGATCACCGTACGCGATCCCGGTCAGCTTCGGCGCGCCGAGAGCCGCGCGCTCGACCACGCACAGCGGCCTGAGCTCGTCGAGAGGACCCGAGGTCGGCCGAAGCCGTCGCGTCGCACCAGGACGCATCGACGGTTGGCAATCGTCGACGTCGAGCGCGTCGTTGGCCGCCGCGCGACCAGGCTCCACCGTAACGCGATCTTCGCCAGGATCGCGAGGACCACGAACCCCGTGATCGTCATCCTGCCGGACTCCGCGACGAGGCCAGGAGGCCGGCGCCGGCCGCCGACGCCAACGACGCGATCACCCATCTGGCGGCGCCTGTCCTGTCGACGTCCGGAAGGAACCGCTCCACGGCCGATTCTGGCATGGAGGGATTCTCCCTAGCGGACGAGATCGCGCACGACGGCGTGGAGCCAGCAGAGCCCCTTCTTGAACCCCGCGATCGAGATGCGTTCGTCCGCAGCGTGGTAGAGGGAGGCGAAGGGCTGTTCTTCTCGCGTGGCGACCGGGGCGAAGCCGTACATCGTCATGCCGGTCGCGGCGAAGCGGCGTCCGTGAAGCCCGGCATCAGGTAGGGTACGACGCGGGCGCCCGGGATCCCGGCGCCATCACGCGGGCGATGGGTGCCGAAGAGCGGCGTCGGGTAGGGCATCACGAGCGGCGGCATCCCCCGGCGGCTTCGACCGCGATATCGGGTCCAGCACGCTCCGCGACCATCTTCTTGCAGACGTCGCGCGCGGTGCCCGAAGGTAGCGCTCGTCGAGCCGGCACCATGCTTCCAGGATCATGACCGAGGCCCGCGCCGAGCATCGTGGGCGTCGCGAGATCGTGGAGCATGGCCCGGATCGGCCTCTCGCCGCTCCCGAAGGAGCGGGATGACGGCGGGACCCACGGCGCTCGTCAAGAGGCGCGACACGAGCGAGGCCGCGAACCCTGGCCCGCCCCATCTCTCCCGAGGAATTTGCGCGCCTCGCGGGTCGGGCGGAACGCGAGCGGCTCCTCGAAGCAGCGCCGCGGCGGCGAGCGCCTCGTGATCGCGCTGTCGTCGTGCGGCAACGAGCCAAGCGGCTGGCCTCCTGCGCGCGCAGCACGATCCCTTCGACGCCTTCTCCGCCACCTGACCGGCACCAGCGTCGTGGCTCCGAACGGCAGCGTGAACCTGCCCACCTCGGTGAGACCGTACTCGGCATCGACGAGCTCACGATGCTCCCGGCAGAGGAAGCCCGCCCCGAGCGCCCCGCCGGCTTCCTCGTCGGCAACGCCGGCGAAGACGACGTCGCGCTTGCGCGTGCCGCCTTCCCGGGCGAGCGCCTTCAGGATGACGGCGCTCATGGCGGCCATCGCCTTCATGTCGACGGCGCCGCGCCCCCAGACGTAGCCGTCGTGGATCTCGGCGGCGAAGGGTGGGTGCCGCCACTCGGCGGGATCGGCTGGCACCACGTCGAGGTGGGCCGACAGGAGCAGCGGCCGGAGCGACCCGTCGCCCGGAAGGCGCGCGACCACGTTCGTGCGTCCCGGCGCCGCCTCGACCAACGCCGGATCGAGACCGGCGTCCTTCAGGTAGTCGGTGAGCGCCTGCGCGAGGGACGCCTCGCGGCCGGGAGGGTTGCTCGTGTCGTGGCGGATCGCCTCGCGCAGGAGGTCGACCGCCTCGTCGGCCAGGTCTGCGGGAAAGGCGGCGTCCTTCACGGACCTATCGTGTACTCATCGTAAGCGAAAGCGCGCCCTGTCCGTGACCCTGTCGCCAGACAACCTGGTCTGGCGACGCGTCTCGCCGGCGACCTCAGCCTCCGGGGAAGTAGGTGCCGCCGATCGCGGTCACGCTGCGATCCCTGTCGGGGACGCGTGCGTCGAGGTGATAGGTCTCCTTCGATCCGTCCGGAGCCTTGATGCGCTTGTACGATCCGATGCGATTGGCGTGGAGCTTCTGGAGAGCGCCCGGTACGTCGCCGAACGGCGCGAGCTCGGCGAGGTCGGGCGAGAGCGTCTCCGGACCCCCCTGGTGCTCGCGCGCAGAGGCCGCGAGCATCCGGTCGATCTCCTCGAGGGCCTTCTCGGCCTCCTGCTTCATCTCGGTGACGGACTTCCCGACGGGTCCACCGGACGATCGGGGGCGACCCTCGAGCTGGGAGAGCCCGGGCGCGTAGTGAGCCATCGTTCGCTCGTAGAACAGGAGCCCGCCACCGAAGAGCACCGCGAACAGGAGGACGAAGCCCGGCCACGACCGGAGCGATGCCTGGATCCGGTCCCAGGCGGTGATCTCGACGTCGTCGGGATCGGTGAACGCCATCGCCGGCTCGGCGATGCGCGCGCGCGTCGCGTCGGGATCATCTTCGTCCGGGAGCGACGCACTGTCGTCACCGCCGCCATCCCCGGGCCCATCGAGCGCCGCCCCGCAGTAGAGGCACCGGGTCCGCTCGCCCACGGGGTTGCGCCTGCGGCACCGCGGGCACTCCCCACCCAGCATGCGGGCATTATACGTAGTGCCCACGAGGGGCGCGGAGTAACATCCCGCATGCCCAAGAAGAGCGCCATCGCGCGCCTCGGCGTCTTGACAGGCGGCGGCGACTGCCCCGGCCTCAACGCGGTCATCCGCGCCGTCGTGCGGAGCGCCGTGAACCAGCACGGCATCAAGGTCACCGGCATCAAGGACGGGTTCGAGGGGTTGATCCGCCCGAACCGAACCATGCCGCTCGACTCGCGCTCCGTCTCGGGCATCCTGCCTGCAGGCGGCACCATCCTCGGAACGAGCAACCGCGCGAACCCCTTCGCGTTTCCCGTCAAGGTGGGCAAGGAGAGGGTCCCGCAAGACCTCTCGGAGCTCCTGCTCGCGAACGTCAAGAAGCTCGGGCTCGACGCCCTGATCGCGATCGGAGGCGACGGCAGCCTCTCGATCGCGCGCGAGCTCGGGAAGCGCGGCCTCAAGATCGTCGGCGTGCCGAAGACCATCGACAACGACCTCAGCGCCACCGACTACACCTTCGGCTTCGACACCGCCGTGACGCTCGCGTCCTGGGCCCTCGACCGGCTGCACAGCACGGCGGAGGCGCATCATCGCGTCATGGTGCTGGAGCTGATGGGACGCGACACGGGCTGGATCGCCCTCTACGGCGGGATCGCCGGCGGCGCCGACGTCATCCTCATCCCCGAGATCCCGTTCACCTACCAGGCCATCTGCGCGAAGGTCCGCGAGCGGGCCCGGATGGGGCGCGCCTTCAGCCTCATCGTCGCCGCCGAGGGCGCGGCCGCCGTGGGCGAGCTTCCGGTCTACCAGGAGACGAAGGGTCCCGGCGGGTTCCCGCGCTACGGCGGCATCGCCGAGCGGATCGCAAGCGAGCTCCGGACGAGGATCGAGAACGAGATCCGCGTCACCGTGCTCGGGCACCTGCAGCGCGGCGGATCGCCGTCCGCGCGCGACCGGATCCTCGCGAGCGCGTTCGGCTCCTACGCCGTGAAGATGGTCGTCGAGGGGAAGTTCGGGCGCATGGCCGCCCTCAAGGGCATCGAGCTCACCGACGTCCCGCTCGACGAGGCCTGCGGCAAGCAGAAGCGGGTCGACCCGGCTTGCCAGGAGGTGGTGACGGCGCGCGCCCTCGGGACGGCGTTCGGCGACGAGCCGCCCCCTCCCCCCGCGCGCGCCACGACGCGCGCCGCGCGCCTATAATCGCCGTTCACAGAAACGGCCTGCCGAAGAGGGGTCCGGGGAGGCCAGAGACACGAGAGCCGGGGAGCTAGTCGATGAAAGTCTACGACGCGAAAGACATCCGGAACGTCGCGGTGATCGGTCATGGAGCGGTGGGCAAGACCTCGCTCTGCTCGACCCTTCTCTTCGCGGCGGGCGCGGTCAACCGGCTCGGCAAGGTCAACGACGGCACGACCGTCACCGACTTCGATCCGGACGAGATCGAGCGGAAGATCTCCATCTCCACCGCCCTGGCCCATCTCGAGTGGAAGAAGGTCAAGGTGAATCTCATCGACACGCCGGGTTACGGCGTGTTCGTGGCCGACGCCAAGGCCGGTCTTCGCGTCGCCGACGCCGCTCTCTGCCTGGTGTGCGGAGTGGCGGGCGTCGAGGTGCAAACGGAGCGCACCTGGAGCTGGGCCGACGAGCTCGGCGTGCCGCGCCTGGTGATGATCAACAAGCTCGACCGCGAGCGGGCGAGCTTCGACCGCGCCCTCGAGTCGATCGGCAATCGCTTCGGACGCGCGGCCGTCCCCGTGATGCTGCCGATCGGCGTCGAGAAGGACTTCCGCGGCGTCATCGACCTCCTGAGCATGAAGGCGCACGTCTACCAGAAGGACGAGAGCGGGAAGTTCCAGACGGCGGACGTCCCCGCGGACATGGCGAACGACGCGAAGGCCGCACGCGCGAAGCTCGTCGAGATGATCGCCGAGCAAGACGACGCCCTGATGGAGAAGTTCTTCGAGCAGGGCGATCTCGCCAACGAGGAGGTCATCGCCGGCCTGCGACGGGCGGTCGTCGAGCGAAAGCTCTTCCCCGTGCTCTGCGGCGCGAGCCTCCTGAACGTCGGCACCACGCAGGTCCTCGACGCGCTGGTCGAGTACGCGCCTCCGGCGACCCGGCTCGCCACGGTCGAGGGAACGACGAAGGACGGCGCCGATGCGTCGCGTCCGGCCACCAACGAAGGCGACCTGTCGGCGTTCGTGTTCAAGACCGTCGCCGACCCGTTCGCGGGACGCATCACCCTCTTCAGGGTCTACTCGGGCATCCTCAAGGCGGACAACACCTACTGGAACGCGAACCGCGAGATGGCCGAGAGGTTCGGCCCGGTGTTCCTGCTCCAGGGCAAGACCCAGGTGACCGTGCCCGAGATCCACGCCGGCGACCTCGGAGCCGTGGCGAAGCTCAAGGAGACCACGACCGGCGAGACGCTCACGGCGAAGGAGAGCCCCATCACCTACAAGGCCGTCGAGTTCCCGCGGCCCGCGATCTCGTTCGCGGTGGAGCCGAAGAGCAAGCAGGACGACGAGAAGATCACGACGGCGCTCAGGAAGCTCGCCGAGGAAGATCCGACGATCCACATCGGTCGCGACCCGCGCACCAACGAGTTCCTGGTGTCGGGCACCGGACAGCTCCACGTGGAGGTCACCCTCGCCAAGATGAAGAAGCGCTTCGGCGTGGAGGCGATCCTCCATCCGCCCAAGGTGCCCTACCTCGAGACGATCCGCGGGAAGGCCGAGGTGCAGGGACGGCACAAGAAGCAGACCGGCGGGCGCGGCCAGTTCGGCGATTGCTGGATCCGCATGGAACCGCTCCCCAGGGGATCCGATTTCCAGTTCACGAGCGAGGTATTCGGCGGAGCGATCCCGCGCAACTTCATCCCAGCCATCGAGAAGGGCATCCAGGAGCAGCGCCAGAAGGGCGTGCTTGCGGGCT
Organism: Acidobacteriota bacterium; assembly: GCA_046331505.1. Lineage (GTDB taxonomy): Bacteria > Acidobacteriota > Vicinamibacteria > JAXLQT01 > JAXLQT01 > JAXLQT01. The sequence goes on along the minus strand of JAXLQT010000062.1, from coordinate 861 downwards.
ACCCCGTGGTCGACTTCAAGGCGGTGGTCTACGACGGGAGCTACCACACGGTCGACAGCTCCGAGATGGCGTTCAAGCTCGCGGCGATCAAGGCGTTCAAGGCCGCGGTGCTCGAGTGCAAGCCTTGCCTCCTCGAGCCCATCATGACGGTGGAGATCACCGTGCCGGACGAGTTCACGGGCGACATCATGGGGGACCTCTCGAGCCGCCGCGGGCGCGTCCAGGGGACCGACGGCCGTGGCGGACAGAGCGTGGTCAAGGCGCAGGTGCCCATGGCCGAGATGCTGACCTACGCATCGACCCTCAAGTCGATGACCCAGGACCGCGGGAGCTTCGACATGCAGTTCGACCACTACTCCGAGGTGCCGAGCCACATCGCCGAGAAGATCATCGCCGATGCGAAGGCGGCGCGCGGCGAAGAGGTCGAAGAGGAATCGTGACGACCCGGCCCACGAAGCCCGGGCCGAAACGAACGACCCCTGCCGCCGCTCTGAAGCAGGTGCGCGCGATCTGTCTCGCGCTCCCCGAGGCCACAGAAAAGGAAGCGTGGGGCGCCCCCACGTTCCGCGTCAAGGGCAAGCAGTTCGCGATGTTCCTCGACAACCACCATGGCGACGGCCGGCTCGCGCTCTGGATGAAGTCGACGTTCGAAGAGCAGTAGCCCTCGCAAGCGCCGACCCGGATCGGTTCTTCGTCCCGCCCTACGTCGGACCCTCGGGCTGGATCGGCGTCCGGCTCGACCGTGCCCTGCCGTGGGACGACGTGGCGGAGCTCCTGCAGGACGCCTGGAGCCTCGCGGCTCCGAAGCGCGTCCTCGCCGCAGCCGCGACGGCAAGCGCGGGTCAGCGAGCGCGCTGACCG
>JAXLQT010000061.1:0-23955 GCA_046331505.1 Acidobacteriota bacterium | reverse complement strand
CGGCGCTCCGAGAGCGGAGGCCAGGTCTCGCGCGCGAGCCGCTCTCCGCCGTCGACGTGGAGCGTCACGGCGAAGCGACGGATCGCGATCTCGTCGAGCAGGAGCGCAAGCCAGCGCGCGAAGGCCTCCTGGCCGTCGACGTCGACGAGCATCAACGTCACGGAGTCGCAGCCCGGTGCCATGACCGTCAGCAATCGCAGGAGCTCGCGGCGGAACCTCCTGTGGGCAGCGATCGCGTCGGGAGCGAACGAGGCAACGTCCTCTCCCGAGAGCGCCAGGGCGAGCGCGAGCTCCTCCACCGAGCAGATCTCTTCGCGGGCGGCGCGCGCGGCGCTCCACACGTGCTCCAGCCTCCGGTGCTCCGTCATGAGCGCCGTGCGCTCGCGCGCCGGCATCTCCGCTTCCTTCTTGCCCTTCTTCTTCCGGAGCCGCGCGAGATCCGCGACGACCACGTCGAGACGCTCCTTCACCTCGGTGCAGCGCGGCAACGCCATCCAGCCGTCCACCTCGCGGCGGAGCGCGGCGACGTCGTGGATGCTCTTGACCTCGCGCCGCGCGCTCCGTTCCGCTCCCGCGATCTCGAAGCGCAGGTTCTCCTCCACGGAGCTGGCCACGGCGTCGTCGCCGCCGCCCGCCTCGCCCGCGATCGTCACGCGCGCCGTGGCGCCGAGGGCCCGGGAACCCAGCGGCGCGAGGAGCCTGGCGAGCGGCGCGACGACACGGTCCTCGATCGTCCGCCGCATGGCCCTGGCTCCGTAGCGAGGAGAAGCGCCCTCCTGGGCCAGCACGCCGAGCGCGGCCTCGGAGACCTCGAGGGCGATCCCGAGATCGGCGAAGCCTCGCCGCAACGCGACGTCGCCGACGAGCATGCCGGCGACGGTCCGCACGTCGCTCGCGCCGAGCGCCTCGAACGGAACGATGCGATCGATCCGGTTGACGAGCTCGGGACGGAACAGCTCCTCCACGTGGCGCCGGTCGTGGGACTCGGAGGAGGCGGGCGCGTCGGCGAGCCCCACCGGCCGGCGCCGGCGACCCCCCAGGTTGGAGGTCATGATGACGATGGCGTTGTGGAAGAAGGCCGTCCGGCCACGCGCGTCGGTCAGGCGACCCTCGCCGAGCACCTGGAGCAACAGATCGAAGACGGCCGGGTGCGCCTTCTCGATCTCGTCGAGGAGGAGCACCGAGAAGGGCTGCTGCCGGACGCGACGAGTCAGGAGACCATCCTGACGATCCGTACCGCGGATCAGCCGCTGCGCGGCGAAGGGATCCTGGTACTCGCTCATGTCGAAGCGGAGCATCCGCTCTTCCGATCCGAAGAGGTACCGCGCGAGGCAGCGCGCGAGCTCGGTCTTCCCCACGCCCGTCGGCCCGGTGAAGAGCAAGGCCGCGAGCGGCTTTCCCGGCGGCTGCAGCGTCGCCTTCACCACGCAGACCGTCTCGGCGACGCGGCGCACCGCCCGGTCCTGGCCCACGAGGCGCCGGCGCAGCGCCTGCTCGACGTCGCCGACGTGGAGCGGCTCGTCCTGGCGCAGGAGGAAGAGAGGGATGCCCGTCTTCAGGCTGAACGTCGCGTGTACCTCGTGCGCGCCGAGCGTCCGCGCTCCGTACGAGACGACGTCCGCGTGGGATGCGTGAACGTCGTCGAGGAGGCGGACCGCCTTGCCGGGATGGGCGTCGTACGGCTCGTAGCGATCCACGAGCTCGAGCAGCACGGGCAGCGCGTCGTCCTCGAGCGTCAGCCGATCGGGCTGGGCGCGGCGCCGGTGCGCCGAGCGCGCCGCGAGCACGGAAGCGGTGGCCGAGGAGCTCATCGGATCGACGACGACGCGGAGGAAAGCTCCGAGGAACCCGGCATGCCGCGCATCGTTCGCGGACAGCACGTCGGGTGTCACCTCCGCGACGACGCGCACCCGATCCTCCTCGACGTAGGGCTTCATCTGCGTCGCCATGTCGACGACGCTACTCGTCCGATCGGTGAAGAGATCGCCGAGGTCGTCGAAGTAGAGGATGGCATCGAGCACCTCGGCCGCCTCCATGACGCGCTTGACGCGCTCCTGCCACTGGCCGAACCCGCTCATGCCGGCGAGGAGCTCCACCCCCGACGTCGCGTAGACGCGCGGGAGGCGCCGGGCCTTGCGCTCCGCGTCGTGCCAGGCGCGCAGGACCGACGTCTTGCCGCAGAGCTCCGGCCCGACCAAGAGCACCGACCTGCGCTCCTTCCCGGAGAGCATTGCTGCGAGCCGCGCGACGTCGTCCGCGCGACCGACGACCGGCGGACGATCCGCCGCTCGCTCGTCCTCGTGCCACGGCCGCGCCACGGACACGAGCACCTCGTGAGCCCGCCGCTCGCGCTCCTGCCTGGCGAGATCCGCGGCCACGGCGACCTGGTCGCGGCGATCGACCCGGACCGTCAGCCTCTCGAGCGAGTGGCGCTCGGCCGGGAGCATCTGGAGGTACTCGAAGGCGCTCGGCTCCCGCGCGGTGACGACGCGGCGCGCCTCGTCGCGCACGACCTTCGCGAGATCCTCCAGGCCGCAGGTGGACCGTGGCGGAGCGGTACGACCATCACCCACCGGTACTTCCCCTCCGGGATGACCACGCACGGCATCGTGATCGGCGGGATAGCCCCGAGGCCCTTCGGAAGATCGGGCCTCGGAAGGTCGACGTCCACCTCCACGAGCCTCGTCCCGTTGCGCGCCGCGAACCCCGCGATCACCTCAGGGCGCGCCCTCCGGAGGTGCTCCGCGAGAAAGAGCCGAAGCTCCTCGAGGGAAACCTCGCCGGTCCCGTAGCTCCGGAGCGTCTCGTCGTGCAGCGGATGGGCGAGCCACCCGCCCGCGAGCTCGCGCACGTAGACGTGGGTCGTCAGATCGAAGGAGGCCGGCCCAGCCATGGCCCGAGATCCTACGCGTCGTTGCATCGCTCATCCGCACTCCCGACCGCGCGGTGATCGCGCTGCGGGCGCATCGCCGTTCCCGGTACTCGGGACGCTGACAGTCCTTGACGACCGGATGGTCGTTGATACTGTTCATGCTCGAGGAGCGTGCGATCATGGCAACGAAGTCCTCGGTGTCTGCGGCTCGCGCTCGCGGCCACCGTCGTGGCATCGGCCTCCGGCGCCGAGGCGGCAGGTGCAGCGGTGGCCTGGCCGCCGCGCGGGCGTTCGTTCTCGACGACCGACCAGCAGCGATCGCCAGCGCGGACTTCGACACGGACGGGGTCCCCGATCTCGCCTTGCCGCTGAGCCATCAAAGCGGGCTCGCGAGCGTCGACATCCTCCTGGGAATGGCGACGGGACGTTCCGGGCGGGTACACCGCTGACAGGGTTGTACTCGGCGATGTCGGTGCTGCGCCACCGACGTCGACGGCGACGGGATTCGCGATCTGGCCGTGGGATCTGGCCTGAACGCTACCGTCGCGATCCTACGCGGCAGCGGGTCAGGACGCTTACGCAGCTCAACTCATCCGGTGGGGACCCAGTCGATGCGGCTCGCGGGCGGCGATCTGAACCTGGACGGTGGGATCGACCTTGTGAGCGCCGATCTGTACGATGACAGTGGTGACGATCCTCTGGGCTCGGGGGGCGCGGGCTCTCGTCTCCCTCGGCGCCGCTGCCCGCCGGGAACGGCCCGTTCATGGTGGCGATCGTGGATCTCGACACCGACGGTGCGCCGGACATCCTCACCGGAAACAGCGACGGTACGATCTCGTTCCTCGAGGGGGACGGCGCGGGTGGTTTTCTCGCGCCCGTGGTGTTCTCCTCGGGGCTGACGGCGGCCCGCGCCATGGCGGTCGGGACCATCGATGCTGGTCCGGCGATCGACGTGGCAATGTCGAGCAACTCCTACCCCTACGAGGTCCACGTCCTCCTCGGCACCGGTACGGGATCGTTTCAGCAACCATCGACGCTCTCGCCCGGGATCGCCTTCCAGGGCCTCGCCCTCGCTGACGCGAATCAGGACGGGACCACGGACCTCATCGCCGCGGCCAGCGGCAGTGGCTCCGTCGGCCTCATGCTAGGCGACGGAGCCGGCGGCTTCGGCACGCTGGCCTCGTTCACGGCCGGACGCTACCCAGTCCAACCGCTGGTGGCGGACCTCGACCGCGACGGGATTCCGGACGTCGCCGTCACGAGCAACGCGAGCCTCGTGTCCGTCCTGAAGGGCGTTGCCGGCGGGACCTTCCGCGCGGCGACCTCGAGCGCGGTGCAGACGGACGTCATCCGTGTCGTGGCGACGGACGTCGACGGGGACGGTGACCTGGACCTCGTCGCGATGGACGACTTCGAGCTCCTGGTCTTGATGGCCAACGACGGCGCCGGGGCGTTCCTAGCGAGCGCACCCACCGGCACGCGCAACTACGGCGCGAACGACTTGATTGGCGCCGACGTCAATGGCGACGGGCGGCTCGATCTCGTCGCGAGCGAGAGTTACCGTAGCCAGATCGGAGTGTTCCTCGCGACGGGAGGTGGCTTCACCGGTCCGGTCGGGAGCGCGACGGACACGGGACCGAAGGCGCTCGCGGCGGGCGACTTCGACGCCGACGGGGACATCGACGTGGCCGCCGTGACGGCGGCTCAGACCGTCTCCGTCCTGCTCGGGAACGGCGACGGTACGTTCCAGGCTCCGATCAACGTGTTCGTCGGCAGCTCGCCGGCGGCGGTCGTCGCCATCGATCTGAATGGAGACGGCTTCGCCGACCTGGCGATCCCGCGCAGCACGAGCAGCGACGTCGCCATCCTGATTGGCAACGGCGACGGCACCTTCCAGGCGGCCAGGATCGTCGCGCTCGGGCCAGGCCAGACACTGAAGTCGATCGAGGCCGGGCTCTTCAATGCCGACGCGTTCCCGGATCTCGCGGTGAGCGGCGGTAGCTACACCGGACCGGGCACCTTGTGGACGCTCCTCGGCAATGGCAACGGGACATTCCAGCCCCCCCTCTCCATCGCCATCGACAGCGGCATCGCGGAGAGCATCGTCCCCTGCGACGTGGACGCGAACGGTGCCGTGGACCTCGCGCTCGGGGTGCCGAACATCGACGTCGTGGCGATACTCGTCGGCGCCGGGGACGGGACGTTCTCGTCGCTCGGCGACTACGATGCCGGGGAGCCGGTCGGTCTTGCGGTCGCGGACTTCAACAGCGACGGCTCGGACGATCTCGCGACTGCGAACCGAACTCTCGCCAGCGTCTCCGTGACGCTCACGACTGGCCTCGGCATGAGCCCTGGATCCCTTCCGTCCGGCTTCATCGGTGTCCCCTACTCCCAGACGCTCGGTCTTCCCGGTGGGACGCCCCCGATCACATTCGCGCTCCTCTCGGGATCGCTCCCGCCGGGCCTCGCCCTGTCGCCTGCGGGAGTCATCGCAGGCACGCCCATCGCGTACGGAAGCTTCCCATTCGCGGTGCAGGCGACCGACGCGAGCCCGTGTACGGCGACGCATGCTTACACCATCGTCATCGACTCCAAGGTCGCCTATCTCACGGGTCAGGGCCTCGGCCAGCCCAACCCCAACCGCGTGCGCCTGTACGGCAAGGGCGGCGCCGGAAGCGGAGTGGACTTCTTCGCTTACGGCGCAGGGCAATGGGGTGTCAACGTCGCCTCCGGCAACACCGACGGAGGAGCGTACGACGAGATCCTGACAGGTCCGGGCCCGGGAGCCGTGTTCGGCCCGCAGGTGCGGGCATTCGACCGAACGGGCGCGACCATCGGAAAGGTCAACTTCTATGCATACGGGGCGCTTCGATACGGCGTGAACGTCGCGGCCACCGAGCTCGACGGCGACTCCTTCGACGAGATCCTATCCGGGGCAGGACCCGGTGTCGTCTTCGGGCCGCACGTCCGCGCGTTCAACTTCGACGGCGGGAACGTCACGCCGATCCCGAATGTGAGCTACTTCGCATACAGCACGCTCCAGTACGGCGTCAACGTCTCCGGGGGCGACGTCGACGGTGACGGCTTCGGCGAGATCACCAGGGCCAGCCCTCAAGGCCATCTTCGGACGTGCACGTGCGAGGACGGAACGTCGACGGCGGCGGCGTCTCGGCGATCTCGAAGATCAGCTACCGGCATTCACGTACACCGGGTATGGCGCCAGCGTTGCCCTCGGCGACGTGGACCGCGACGGCTACGACGAGCCTGCCGCTGCTCCCGCCCTGGCTCGACACCCGTGCCGCTTCGTGGGTTCGAACTACGATGGCACGGTGCTGTCCGCGCTGCCGGGTTTCGACGTGACGCGCACCGGGTCGCTCTACGGCGGGCGCGCGTCGGCATCGGGAGACGTGCATCGAGACGCCAAGGCCGACCTCTTGACGCGGTCTCGGCGAGATCCCGTCGCCACCGCGCCTCGTCCTCTCGTACTCCTACACGGGGACAACGCTTTCGAACGTGATCGGATCGCCGTTCAACGCATTCTCAGGTACGTACGGCGTGAGCGTGGCGTGGGGGACGTTCGACTGACAGCCGGATCGGGGGAGCTCGCCGACACGAGCACCTCGTGGGCCTGCCGCTCGCGCTCGTGGCTTCAGTAGCTGAGCGCGGCGGTGGAGACGTTGACGCCGTAGAGCGCGGTCGGGAACGCGAGAAAGGGGTTCGGGATTGGCACCAGCCCCCCGCCCTGGTAGCTGAACGAACGCACCGTGGCGTCGGCCGACGGGTCCCTCCCCGCGCCGGCCACGAGATCCTCCCTACCGTCCGCGCTCACGTCGCCGCCGCCAAGCCGACCGCCGTACGTCGTGGGAAACGGCGTCACGTCGAAACCCGTCATGAACGTCACCGCGACGCCATCGTACCCGTGCGCGACGAAGCGAGACGTCTGCGCCGGGCCAGGTCCCGGTGACGCGCCGACCTCGTCATATCCGTCGCCGTCGAAGTCCGCCGCCGTCACGTTGACACCGTAACCCGACGGCGTGAACGGGAGATAGTTGAGCTTGGCGATCGCCGTCACGATCGCGCCGTCGTAGTTCCACCCTCGCACCTGTGGTCCGAAGCTCGGCCCCGGCCCGGGTCCCGTCAGCACCTCAGAGAAGGCGTCGTCGTCGACGCTTCCCATCGCGACGTTGACTCCATACTTCAAGGTGCCGTAGGCGAAGTAGCTCACCTTTCCCAGGGCTGTGATGGCGACGTTGTCGTAGTTCCAGCCTCGAACGTGGGGGCCGAACACGGCTCCTGGTCCGGCTCCGGTCACGATCTCCTCGAAAGGATCGCCATCGAGGCTGCGCGGGCAGACGTTGGCCCCGAACCGGAGCGTGGAGTACGCGAAGTAGCTCACCTTGCCGAGAGGCGACCCGTCGCGGAGAAACCCTCGCACCTGCGGTCCAAACGTCGGACCCGGCCCCGGCGCCGTCAGGATGTCGTCGGACCAGCCGCCGTCCACCACTCCCGAGGATACGTTCACGCCCCACTGCCCCGCGGCGTACGCGTAGAAGTCGACCGGAGTGAGTGTTCCGTTCGGAGTGTACACGCGGACCTCGTTCAGGTTGGGCTGTCCGAGGCCCTGGCCCACGGCAAAGTCGATGCGCGACGAAAACGCCGTCGTGTATGTCCGCGTCCCGCTACAGTAGCGGACGTCCGTAGCAGTGACGGTGAACGTGTAGACGCCGGCGGTCGCGGGAGTGCCAGAGAGCGTGCCGCTGGGGCCCAGCACGAGCCCAGGCGGCAAGGTCCCCGACGTCACCATGAACGTGTACGGAGCGGCACCGCCGGACGCGCCGATCGTCGCGCCATAGGTCACGCCAACGGTACCGCCAGGGAGGACGGGCGGAGAAACGTCGATCGCGACCCCGGCACAATCCGGACGAACCACGATCGTGTACGGTTGTGAAGCCGAGCAGCTGCCCGCATCGCGGACGCTTATGGAGAACGGAAACGTGCCCACAGACGTCGGGGTCCCCGCAAGGATTCCCGAGGGACCGAGCGAGAGGCCAGGAGGCAGTGGACCGATCACGGCGAAGGTGTATGGCGGCACGCCTCCCGCGACGGAGAGCGTCTCGCTGTACGGCACTCCAAAGGTGGCATCGGGCAACGTCGGCGGAGAGATCTGGAGGCATGTGACGACGACGGAGTACGACCGGAAGCCCTGGTAGCCGCAGTTGTCGGTCGCCGTCACGCCGAATACGAAGGTCCCGGACGTCGTGGGCGTGCCCGAGAGGACCCCGCCGGCCGAAAGGGACAACCCAGGCGGCAGCGAAGCGGGAAGGGTGGTGAAGACGTACGGAGCATCTCCTCCGGACGCGGTGATCGTCTCGGAATAGGGAACGTTGAGGAGCCCGGCCGGCAGCGTTGGTGGCGACAGTGAGATCGTGTGTGCGTGCGGCAGCACGAGATCGAACGTATCGCGGACTTCGACGGGCCCAAGGCCTGATGATAGAGCCGGAACTCGTCCATCAAGGTGCCCGGAAGCATGCTCTCGGACATCGCCATCGCCGTGGCGATCCCGAAGGCGCCGCAGCAGGATTTGAGGGGCCGTCTGCGCGACCGATGCCACGAGGACGCCGTTCTTGTATGCGTAGACCGTCGGCGGCTTCCGCTGTACACGAAGGCCAGGACGGTTGGACCTGGGGCGACTCCGGCGACGAGGACGTCGTTGAGTCCCGCACCTGACAGCAGGACGTTCCCGACGCCCGCCGGACCGTCGAGAAACGCACAGAGGGCGCACGCGCCCGCGCCGAAGAGGTAGCGCGGCGTTGCGTCGCCAGCCGGTATGGAATCGAGCCACATGCCGATGGTCCAGTCGCTGCTACCGAGCGAGAGGTTCCAGCCCGTGTCGACGTAGGCCGTCCCGTAGAGCGCATTCGCCGCGACGAGCGCCGACCCGAACTGGCCGCTCGCACCCAAGGAGTGGGCCCGGATCGGCGCGGGATTCGTTGCCGACGCCAGGCGATGCGAGGCCCGCGGTGGCGCTTCCACCCGCCTCCTCGAACTGGCAGGTAGCGAAGTCCGGCACGCCGTAGTAAGGAGTGCAGGCGCCGTAGCACCACTCCGTGACGGGGATCGTCAGCGCGAGGTTCGCGTCGTGGTAGCCGACCGGGTGGTGGGCCGTCGAGGCCTGCCACCACCCACAGGTTGTTGCCGCTGACGTTGGTACAGGCACCGCACGGTTGATCGACCCTGGACGGGGCCAGGAAGCCCCCGCCCCTGGTCCATTCGACCAGAGAGAGTTGGCCATTGTGCCCACGGAGCGCTGGAGGTCGACGAGGTGGAGCTGAAGTACCCGCCGCCGTCGGTGTCGCCTCCGAACACGTAGATCTTCTGCGACGTGAGCACGAGCGCCATGTCGGCACGTGCCGGAGGAAACGGGGCCTGGCTCCACGCCTCGGACGCCATGTCCAACCGCAAGGCCGCAGACGAGTTCGCGGCCGGGGCGTTCCGTAGCCTCCCACCACGTAGAGGTACTGGTCGCCTTCACGTGCCCCGCGAGGAGAACGGGGACCGGCGCGGGCGGCCTGATGGACCAGCTATCTGTCGCGATGTCGTAGATTTCCATCGTCGTGGTGGGCGATCATCTCCCGCCGATGTCGAAAGAGCTTTCCGTCGAAGTAGTTCACGGTGGCGCCGTAGCCGTCCGGCGCCGAGAAGGGGCGAGCGTCATCCACGAATCCGTTAGGACGTCGTATCGGTAGAGCGCGTTGCCGCCGAGTCCCGACGCCACGTAAATGTGGGCCCCCGTGTCGTCCGCGGCGGCCGACGGCGCCTCGGACCCCGCCGGCATGCTCGAAAGCTGCGTCCAGGCGTCCGCCGCGGCGTCGTAGTGGTAGGTCGTGGCCGCCACGCCGATGGCGCCCACCCCACCGAAGATGTAGAAACCGTCGTAGGTGCCGGGAAGCTCCACCCATGCGTACCGGGCGACCTTCTCCGGCAGGTTGGCGTAGCCTGTCCACGCGAGGATCCCGTGGATCTCCGGCTCGGACGCTGGTCGTTCGCCGGAGCTGGTCGGACATCCCAGATCCACCGCCATCCGCTGGATGGAGCTCCCGGGAAGCGGCGCCCCGTTCGCTGCGACAGCGCCGCTCACGAACACGACGATCCACGGGGCTTTCAACACGCGCTCCTGCCTTCGATCGTAGCACCTGACGGCAGGAGGCTGTCGCGCCGCCGGTCACTCGCCACGTCAGCGGGATTCCTCCGTGACAAGGCGTTCGTGGAGAACCAACCCAGGTCAGGAACGCGCTCGCCTACGTCCTGAACAACGCGTGGAAGCACTACCGGGCGCTCGTCCGCGGGCGGCCGGGGCTCCATGCCGATCCGTGTAGCTCGGGTCCCTACTTCACGGGATGGCGTCCCGAGTGTCGCGTTCCACGGGTGGTAAGCGTCGAGCCACCGGTGGTGGCGCCGGAGCTCTGGCTTCTCGCCGAAGGCTGGAAGCGGCTCGGCTACATCGGCCTTGGGCGTATAGCGCGCAGGAGGTGATCGAACGCCCACGCGCCATGCGGCGTGGACGAGAGCACCATCAGAGGGCCTTGGCATGCAACTGGATGGCGGTGACCGTCTCACCGCAGGCAACGGCGAAACGGAGCCGGGCAGGATCGAGCGCAAGGGGCCGGATGGCTCGTCCTCGAGAGATGCTGCTCGTCTGGTCGCCGGAGTCGACGCCCTCCCAGCGATGCACGATCGTGCCGGTCGCGAGCTCGATCAGCTTGGGCTCCCGATAGAACGAGACGACGTGGCGCGCGCCGGCGGGCATCATGGTGCCGGCCACTTCGCCGAGGACGATCGACGAGAGGCACCGGCCGGTCGGGACATCGTAGACCGCGATGCCGCGCGGCCGAAGACGAGGATTCCCACCGGCCTCCGCAGCCTCCTCCGGTTCCTCCGTCTCGTCCGAGGACGAGACGGCGACGCGATCGTCATCGAGCCACACGGCTGATGTCTCCTCCGCGAGACCAACGTGTCTCGATTCCGGCAACGAGTCGAGCCGATCGAGCGAGGACGGATCCCTCAGCGCCCCGGCGACATCGAAGAAGACGACGGCATCCCACGGATGCCAGACCCATCCGGCGGACAAGAGCCGTCGTCCGCTGGGGCTAGCCGCCAGCCGGGAGTGAAAGAAGTCGGAAGGTCTGCGGACCGCGCGCGTCAGGCGTTCACCCGTCGCGGCGTCGTCGATCTCGAGCCGGCAATACTCCTCGGGGCAATGGGCCAGGCCGAGTCCTCCGCCCGGCAGCGGGACGAACCCCACCGGGAACTCGTAAGCGTCCGCGCAGTAGAAGCTGCGGTCGATCTCGCGGATCATCCGGTCGCCGCGGATCACGATGCCCTTGGTTCCGAGCCTCTGGTAGATGACGGCGAAGTGTCCGCCTGCATCTCCGACCGCTCCGTCGAAAGACAGGCCATAAGACGTGTAGAGGTTCCAGTGCTGTTCCCGGACAAGGTCGTAGGTCTGGTGCCCACCGGCAAGGTCCACGAGCGTGTCGCCGCGCCAGACCAGCGTCTGCGGCTTCGCGAGGAAGGTCGCTTCGCTGAAGAGGCCGGTCTCGTGACGTTCGACGTCGATCGCGACTTGCCGCATGGTGCGTCTGGCGCCTGCTACTGCCTCCCCATCGCCGAGCCCCGAAGGCCTATGCGCCGGTCAGCTCGGGCGGTAGTCGCGCGGTAGGTGCTGGACCGGACCGGACCAGATGACGTTGGCGCGGAGCTTCTCGCCGACGATCTCCTCCGCTCGGTGTCCCGCCTTGATCAGCTTCTCGAGATCGACGCCCGTCTCGACGCCGATCTCGGCGAGCAGCGCGACGAGATCCTCCGTGCAGGTGTTCCCGGTGTGGCCGTACTGGTACTTCTTGGCGCCCGTCGAGGGCTGCCCGCCGATGGCGCCCGTGGAGCTGTCGACGTAGGTGATGCCGAGCTCGAGCGCGGTGAAGGTGTTGACGATGCCGGTGCCGCGTGTCTCGTGGAAGTGGGCGATGAACTCCGTCTTCGGGTACATCGCCAGGAGCGAACCGATGCGCTCGCGCACGATGAGCGGGTTCGCCGAGCCGGTGGTGTCGCCGAGCATCATCGTGTCGACGCCTTCCTCGATGTAGAGCGCGTGATGTCGACGACGTTCGCCATCGGGACGTCGCCGGCGATGGGACAGCCGTAGACCGTTCCGGTGCAGCCGATCACCACCCGAGCGCCTTCGCGCGCTTGATGATGGCGTGCGCCACCTTCGCCTCGTCGTGGCTCGTGCGGAAGTTGGCCTGGTTGTGCGCCCTCGCTCGCCGAGGTCATGAGGATGATCTCGTTGGCCCCGTAGCCTTCCTTCTGGCACACCTCGAAGCGATCGAACTCTTCTCGTTGGGGAACACCAGGACGACGTAGCTCACGTCGATCGACGGTCGAGGCCCTTCAGGACGTCGACGGAGTCGGCGAACTGCGGCAGGAGCTTCGGGTGCGAGAACGATGTCACCTCCATCTTCCGGATGCCGGCGTCCTTGAACCGGTGCAGCATCTCGAGCTTCCGCTCGGTGGGGATGATCTTCGCGATCGACTGCAAGCCGTCGCGCGTCCAGCACTCGCACAGCGTGATCTTCTTCGGAAGAGCCATTGTTCGTGACCTCTCGCTCGTTCGAAGAAACCGGCAAGGGGGACAAGCCCCCCGCCCTACGACACCTACTCGACGTAACCCGGCGCGGGGACAAGCCCCCGCCCTACGACACCTACTCGACGCAACCCGGCGGGACAAGCCCCGCCCTACGACACCTACTCGACGTGAACCGGCGGGGACAAGCCCCCGCCCTACGACACCTACTCGCCGCAACCCGGCGGGGACAGGCCCCCGCCCCACGACACCTACTCGACGCAACCCGGCGGGACAGGCCCCCGCCCCACGACACCTACTCGACGCAACCCGGCGGGGCACAGGCCCCCGACCCACGGCACCTGTTCGAGCAACGCCCAAAGCGCAGCACGAGAACCGCCAGCTTTGACAGGCGGGAAAGGTCGAGTATATCTTCCGCTTCGTGACGCAACCTGACCCGACGCGACAAGCTGGAGACGCTGTCGATGCGCTCATCGCGCGCGCCGCGGAGCACCCTCTCGGCGTGGCCTTCCTGAAGGAGGGCGCGCTCGACGCCGTGGCGGCGATCCATGGCGTCCATGCGTTCGTCGTGGATCAGGCGCGCGAGCGCCTGCGTCAGACGCCCCGGCCGAGCTGAGCTCGCGTCACGGCGCGAGCGTGTCGACGGCGACGTTCGCGCCGTAGCCGTAGCCCGGGAACGCCACGAATGCTCCGGGAAGCATGGTGAGCGCCGCCCCGTCGTAGGCATAGGCGACGACGTCGCTCGTGGCCGCGGGATCGGGCCCCGGGGCGAAGCGTTGGCGTGCTCTCGCTGACGTCGAGGAGCGGTGCCGGCCCGCCCGCCGTAGAGCGTGGCGAACGGAGTCACGTCGAAGTTCTCGGCGCCGCCGCGACCGCGGCGCCGTCGTAGTCGAAAGCGATGACGCGCGCGGCGAGGGGCGGACCCGGCCCGTGCGTTGTCACGATCTCCGCGAAACCGTCGCCGTCGGCGTCGCCGCCAGCGGCGCGAATGCCGAAGCCGCCGGCCGGGAACGCGAGGAAGTTGATCTTCCCGATCGCCGAGACCGGCAGGCCGTCGACGTTCCAACCCCGCACCGCGGCGCCGAAGGCAGCGGAGGGCCCGGGTCCGGTGAGGAGCTCGCCGAACGCGTCTCCGTCGAGGTCCCCGGCTCCGGGGATGACGCCCCACTGGAGCGTCGCGTAGGCGAAGAACGAGATGCCGGGAATCGCGCGGATCGACGTCCCGTCGTAGTCGAACCCGCGGACGTGGGGCCCGAACGGCGGACCGGGACCTGCGCCCGTGACGATCTCCGCGAAGGCATCGGTGTCGGTCGGGGCCGCGGCCACGTTCACACCGTACCGGAGCGTCCCGTAAGCGTAGAACGACACCTTCGCGATGGGCGCGCCGTCATCTGCGAACCCGCGGACGTGGGGCCCGTAGACGGTGCCGGGGCCGGGTCCAGCGAGGATCCGGGGATCGGCGCTTGCGTCGATCGCCGCGGCCTCGACGTTGACGCCCCATTGCCCGCCCCAGTAGGCCATGACGTCGACCGGCGTCGCGTTGCCGGCGGCGTCGAACACGCGCAGCCGGTTCGCGATGCCTGGACCCGCGCCGGCCCCCGTGAGGTAGGCCCCCGCGCGCACGCGCTCGTCGTCGCAGAGCGAACGCGCCGACTCGCCGCAGGGATCGACCGCCGTGACCTGGTAGCTCACCGTCGCGCCCGGCGGCGCCGTCGCATCGTCGAACGTCGTGGCGCCGACGGTTGCGATCGCCGCGTAGGTGACTCCGGGGCACGGGGCGATCGAGCGATACACGGTGTAGGCCGTCGCACCGGCAACGGGGTTCCACACGAGCCGCGCAACTCCGAAGCCCGGCGAGGTGACCGCGAGGCCCGTGGGCGCCGCGGGCGGCGGGCATCCGGCCGTGATCGTGAAGTCGCCGTCGGAGATGTCGAAGAAGACGTTGCCCTGGCCCTTGACCTTCACCCGGGCCGTCGACACGGACACCGCCGGCAGCGTGACGACCTCGATACCGTCGTTCGCGGTGCCGGAGGCCAGGGTCACGGGATAGGTGAATCCCCCGTCGAGGGAGAGGAGCACGTCGACGTTCGCAGCGCCGATCGGCGCCACGTTGGTCCCCGCGACGCTCCACTTCACAGCGATGCTCCCACCGGTGGTCTCGCCGCCATTCGGGTAGGCGACCTTGAACGGTCCGGCAGATGCGACGGACGTGAGCGTCACGGTGTCCATCCCGAGGAGGCCGCCGCCGGGATGGTTGTCCCGTGCCACGACGCGGAAGGTGATGACGCGGCTGGTGGTCGGCAACGTCTCCCCGGGCGAGGTCGTGTTGAGCACCAGGTCGTCGATGCGAGGGAACACGCGCGTGGACGACGCGGTGGGCTTCCACGTGCGCAGGATCGGATTGTCGCCCTGGTCGCCCGCTGACAGCGGGTCGCCCGCGCCTCCCGCGCTGAGATCCATCTCGTCCCACGTGTAGGTGAGGGCGTCGCCATCGGCGTCGGATCCGACGGCAGCGAGCTCGAAGGGCGTGCGCGACGGGATCGTCGCGTCGGGCCCCGCGTCGACGACCGGAGCGTTCGCGTTCCCGCTCGGCTGGACCTGGGCACAGGTTGCGGCGGCGAGGAACGACATCACGGTGTCGATCGCGCCAGCGTGGAACATGTCGTCGTTGTCCATCTGCAGGTTGTCGGCTCCGCAGAGCCCCGTGTAGGCCATCACGGTGCTCGCGCTGCCAGGCTCGAACGCCGCGGAGTCGTAGCGATTCGCGCCGCAGCAGCCGTCGAGGCCGTCGAAGGTGTGGTCCGCCTCGAACTGGTGGCCCATCTCGTGGTGGGCGACGTAGTCGATGTCGAACGGGTCCCCTGGATGGGAGAGCGCGCTCACGCCGCGCGCCTTGCTCCCCGACCAGCAGACCCGCCCGCTCACGATGCCGCCCCCGCCCTGCCCGAACACGTGGCCGATGTCGTAGGCCGCGTCCCCGAAGACCGCGTCCATCGTCGCCTGGTTCTCGCCGAGCATCTGGGACGAGTTCCCGTTGGGGTAGGGATCGGTCGCCGGATCGGTGAAGACGACGTTGCTGTTGTTGGCGATGAGCACGAGGCGCACCGCGAACTCGCGCTCGTACAGCAGGTCGACGCGATTGATCGTCGTAACGATCGCGGCCTGGCCATCCACCTGGGTCCCGCCATGGAAGATCGTGTACTCGCCGGTCGCGGCGACCGCGAGCCGGAACGTCGAGAGCTGGCCCGGCGCCGGGATGGACGCCGCTCCCGCGGGCGCGGCCGCCGCCCCGAGTGTCTCGCACACGAACGGCTCGCGCCTGCCGTCCCGAGCCCAGTAGGACGCGTAGACGCGCGGATCGCGCGGAGCGAGCGGATCGACGGCGTACGTCCCCTCCGGCCCGAGGACCATCGCATGGAACCCGTGAGGTCCGCCCCGGTCGAGGCGCATCGTCGCGGCCGGCGCATCGATGCCGCGCCCCACGTACGTCTTCATCGGCCAGCCGCGGCTGGCGAGCCAGGCGTGCAAGCCGTCCTCCATCACGGGAGACTCCCACACGACGAATCCCTCGACGCGCCCGTCCGGCCGCGGGACGTCGATGACGGCGGGGCGCACGCCTCCCTCTCGCGGAGCAGCCGCGAGAGCCGCGTCAAGGGACGCATCGTCGAGCGCGAACGCCGCAAAGACGACGGGATCCGCGCCGGCTCCGCGCTCGGCAGAGGATGGGAGGTCCTGGACCGCGACGGGGCGCCAGGTCGCGGCGCGGGCGTCCGCCGCGGCGGCGACGGCGAAGACGAGCACTCCTCGGAGAGCGGTGCGCATCATCGGGACGCGATCATTTTCCACCAGAGTAACGCCGTTGAAACCCGCGACGGCCATCCTCGAAGCATGCGGTACGACAAGCACGTCTGGGTCGTCCTGCTCGCCGATCACGACCAGGCGCGTGCGAACGACGATCTCCTGACGCACCGCATCGCCCTGGCCCGCCGCGTCACGCACCCCGATCGGATCCTCGTCGCCGTTCACGGAGGATGGCCCTGGCCCATCCGGAACGTCTCGCCGGAAAACGTCGTGCTCTCGCCCGGCGATCGCGGCACGGCGCCCGCCGCCCTCGCGTCGTTCCTCCTCGCGTGGAGCTGCGATCCGGAAGCGGTCGTCGCGCTCCTCACCGGATCGAGCCCGGTCGCCTGGACGAGGCGCCGCCCTCGCCTCGACGCCGCCATGGCGCGTGCCTCGCGCGAGCGGACCACGGTCTTCGTCCTCGCCGACGCCTCGGAGCCGTGGATCGCCGCGACACCCGGGGCCCTCCTACTCTGCTACGAGCAGATCTGGCCGGGCACCAGCGGCCGCGTGGCCGCCGCGCCGGCGCTGCCCTCGCGGTCCCCGGCCCGCTGGCTGATCCTCCAGCGCATGCTTCCCACGGCGTCCCTCTCGGACGTCCTCGCCGTGCGTCCAAGGGGCATGGAGGTCCTGGCCGCCCCGCAACCAGACGGGCCCGACGTCACGCCGAGATTACACGCGGGACATCGCGGGTTAACGGTGGCCTTCTAGCGTCCTCGTGGCAGATGCCAGAAAGCGAGGCGAACGTGACCCACGAGAAGCTGAGACCACGGAGGATCGACACGCACACCCACCCGAACATCTCGAAGATGCTGTCGTTCGACGCGGATGCCATCACCCGCATGGTCAGGATGGCGCGGCGCCTCGGGCTCCACGGCCTCGCCCTCACGGAGCACCTGCACTGCGGGGCCTACTGGGACGTCTACGATTTCCTGTGCAGGCGCTATCCGATCCGCCGCGGCGTCTTCCGCGCCGGGAAGGTGTCGCTCATCCCCGGCGGTGAGATCAACATCCGCGAGGGCGCGCACGTCGTGGTGCTCGGTGAGGTCAACGAGATCCGGCGCCTCGACCTCTCGTTCCCGGCGCCGCTCTCGCGCGGCTACGAGCCGACCCTCAAGGAGATGCTCGACGTCTCGGAACGGTTCGACGTCGTTCGCATCGGCGCCCATATGTTCCGGGCCCAGAAGGAGCTCGGCAAGTTCCCGGACGACGACCTGCGCCGCCTCGACGCGCTGGAGGTGAACGGCAAGGACTTCGCGAAGGACGCCGTGCTCCTGGAGCGCGCCGCCGATCTCGGCCTTCCCATCGTCGCCGGCAGCGACGCCCACCACTGGCTCCAGCTCGGCGTGCGCCATACCGTCGTCGAGGTCGAGAAGATGGGCGTCTTCGAGATCCTGCGTGCCATCCGGCTCGGGCGAACGTCCTACGACACGACGCCGCTCACGTCGGTCCGCGTGAAGACCGCGAAGACCATCAAGACCTGGCTCAAGCGCCTCTCGGCCCCGCGCGCCGAAGCCCCGCTCGCCGTCTCGCCTTGAGATCCCGTTCCCCCGCCAGCACCGCCCGGGGTCGGACGAACTTGCTGCGTCTCTCTCCTCGTCCGACCCCGCGGCATGCTGGCGTCGACGACCTGAGACCGCCACGCCCGCGCGGAGTCCTCTTCCTCGGCACGTGGAACAGCACCCGAAGTCAGATGGCCGAGGGCTTCCTCAGATCGATCGCCGGCGGGGCGTGGGACGTGGAGAGCGCTGGCTTCACGCCGCGCCCGGTCGATCCTCTCGCGATCGCCGTGATGCGCGAGAGCGGGATCCGGCGCTTCCGCGACGCCCGTCCGTAACGCCGAGTTAACGCCGCGGTGAAAGCCTCGTAACCGGGGACGCCCAGACTCTCCGCCTTCGTAGAACAGACGAAAGGCAGGGAGACAACTCGATGAGCCGAAACACGCCTCGGCGGGCATATGCGACCTTACTCTTCCTCCTGGCGGTCCCGCGCCTCCACGCGCAGGTGACGCCGGCGGAAGGCTACACGCCTCCGGACGACACGCCGACCTTCAAGGTGGGCGGCGTCATCTTCTCGGACTACACCTACGTCAAGGAGCCCACGTCGACGGACGCTGACGGCAACAAGATCCACTCGAAGGGCTTCGACGTCCGGCGCGCCTACATCAACGTGACGGGCAACATCTCGAGCCTGTGGTCGTACCGCGTCACGCCCGACATCACGCGCCAGACCCTGAAGACGGAAGGGACGCAGGAGGGCGAGAAGATCACCCTCAGCAACGACGGGAGCCTCGTCTACCGGCTCAAGTACGCCTATGGCCAGCTCAACTTCGATCGCTGGCAGCCCAAGGGCTCGTTCCTGCGGTTCGGCCTCCAGCAGACGCCCTACGTCGACTACATGGAGAGCATCTATCGCTACCGCTTCCAGGGGACGATGTTCTCGGAGCGCGTGGGCCTGCTCTCCTCGTCTGACTTCGCGCTCTCCTACCACCTCAACTTCCCTCACAACCTCGGCGACTTTCACGTTGGCTACTACAACGGCGATACGTACACCAAGGCGGAGAGCAACGACCAGCAGGCGCTGATGATCCGCGCGGCCTTCCGGCCGGCGCCGAAAGCCGGCGCGCTCGGCGGGCTCCGGATCTGCGCGTTCTACGACGATGACCGCTACGCGAAGAGCGACCCCAGGAAGCGGCTCTTCGCCAACGTGACGTTCGAGCACAAGTTCATCAATGCGGGCCTCGAGTATGCGGACGCGAAAGACCAGACGACCGCCACCGCGACGGAGGTCAAGTCGAAGGGCTACTCGGCGTTCGTGACGCCGAAGACGACGTTCGGGCTCGAAGGGCTCCTGCGCTACGACAACTTCAAGCCGGACGATCGGGTCGACGGCTACAGCAAGCGCACGATCGTCGGAATCGCCTACTGGTTCAAGGTCCAGAAGGGCGTTGCCGCGACCGTGATGCTCGATTACGACGGCATCACCTACGACGCGATCCTGAAGAAGACCAACGACAAGCGCTATGCGCTTCACACGCTCTTCACGTTCTGACGGGAACCGGCAGGGGACAAGCCCCCGCCCTACGGAACCGGCGGGGGACTAGCCCCCGCCCTACGGAACCGGCGGGGGACAAGCCCCCGCCCTACGACGGAGACGAACCCTCATGAAGCTCACGACCATCGCCGCGCTCTTCGCCAGCTTCGCCCTCTCTGCGGTCGCCGCGGAGACGATCCAGATCGACGGAGCCGGGGCGACGTTCCCCTACCCCATCTACTCGAAGTGGTTCTCCGACTACAACAAGCTCCATCCCGAGGTCCAGATCAACTACCAGTCGATCGGCTCCGGTGGGGGCATCCGGCAGCTCACCGAGAAGACGGTCTTCTTCGGCGCGTCCGACGGGCCGATGAACCAGGAGCAGCTCGACACGGCACCCGGGCACGTGTTGCACCTCCCGACGGTCCTGGGCGGCGTCGTGCCCATCTACAACATCCCCGACCTGACGGCCGAGCTCAAGTTCTCCGGGGCGACGCTCGCCGACATCTTCCTCGGGAAGATCACCAAGTGGAACGACAAGGCGATCGCGGCCGACAATCCTGGCGTCACGCTGCCGACCGCGGACATCACCGTCGTCCATCGCTCCGATGGCTCCGGGACCTCGTACATCTTCGTCGACTTCCTCGGCAAGGTCTCCGCCGAGTGGAAGTCGAAGGTCGGCGTCGCGACCGCGGTCAACTGGCCAACCGGCCTCGGCGGCAAGGGTAACGAGGGCGTGGCCGGTCTCGTGCGGCAGACGCCGTTCTCGCTCGGCTACGTCGAGCTCATCTACGCGACGCAGAACAAGATCGCCTACGGATCGGTCAAGAACCTCTCCGGAGAGTACGTGAAGGCGTCGACCGAGAGCGTCACGAAGGCGGCGACCGCGGCCGCGACCAAGATGCCTGCGGACTACCGGGTCTCGATCACCAACGCCGAGGGTCCGGGCGTGTACCCGATCTCGTCGTTCACCTGGCTGCTCTTCTACGAGAAGAACAAGGACGCGAAGAAGGCCCAGACGATGGTCGACTTCATGAAGTGGGCCCTGTCCGACGGCCAGAAGGCCTGCGCGGACCTCGGGTACGCGCAGCTCCCGGAGTCGGTCGTGAAGATGGAGCTCGAGACGCTGAAGCTGATCAAGTAGCGATGGTGCGCAAGCTCTTCAGAGGCGACGGCCCGTTCCAGCTCGGAACGGGCCTCGCCGCCTCGGTCGTCCTGATGATCGTGGCCGCGATCGGCCTGACCCTGGTCCGAGGGTCGTGGCTCTCGATCCAGAAGTTCGGCCTCGCGTTCTGGCGGACCTCGACCTGGGACCCCGTCTCCGGCGACTTCGGCGCGCTCCCGTTCCTCTGGGGAACCGTCTACTCGTCGTTCCTCGCGCTCATGATCTCGACACCGATCGCGCTCGGGATCGCCGTCTTCCTCTCGGACCTGTGCCCGGACCGCCTCCGGGCCCCGTTGAGCTTCCTCACCGAGCTCCTGGCCGCGATCCCGTCCATCGTCTACGGTCTCTGGGGCATCTTCGTCCTGGTGCCGCTCGTCCGGAAGCTCGAGCTCCTGACCCCCTCCTTCCTGCGATCCACGCCGCTCTTCAAGGGGCCCCCCGTCGGCGTCGGGATGCTTGCGACCGCGCTCGTCCTGGGGGTGATGGTGACTCCGTTCACAGCGTCCGTCGCCCGCGAGATCCTGCGCGCCGTACCCCTCGACCAGCGCCAGGCGGCCTACGCTCTCGGCGCGACACGATGGGAGGCGATCCGCATGGCGCTCTCCTACGGGCGCACCGGGATCATCGGCGCCGTCATGCTCGGGCTCGGCCGGGCACTCGGAGAGACGATGGCCGTGACCATGGTGATCGGCAACACGCCGAAGGTCGCCCTCTCCCTCTTCGCCCCCCAGTACACGATGGCGGCGGTGATCGCCAACGAGTTCACGGAGGCCGACACCGAGCTCTACCTCGACGCCCTGGTGGAGATAGGCCTCGTGCTCTTCCTGCTCACCATCGCGATCAACATCCTCTCGCGCCTCCTCATCCATGGCGTGAACGCCCCGGCGAGGGCGCCGAAGGCGAGCGCCGTCGTGACGCCGGCTCCCGCATGACGACGAGCCAGGCGAGGCTCGCTTCGCGCCGCAGGTTCCTGTCGAAGCTTGCCGTGGGCTTTTGCGGGCTCTCCGTGATCCTCGCGCTGATCCCGCTCGGGATGGTGCTCGCGTTCGTCCTCAGGCAGGGACTTCCCGCCCTCAACCTCGCCTTCTTCACGGAGATGCCGAAGCCCGTCGGTGAGGCTGGCGGAGGCATGAAGAACGCGATGGCGGGCACGGGGATGGTGATCCTGATGGCGGCCTTCTTCGCCGTCCCGGTCGGCGTCCTCGCAGGCGTCTACATCGCGGAGATGAAGCGGACGCGCCTGGCGTCCGCCTGCCGCTTCGCCGCGGACGTCCTGAACGGCGTCCCATCCATCGTGGTTGGCATCTTCGCCTACGACCTCGCGGTCCGCCCGTTCAAGCAGTTCTCGGCGATGGCCGGCGGCCTGGCCCTCGGCGTGATGATGCTCCCGCTGATCGTCCGGACGACGGAGGAGCTCCTCGCCCTCGTTCCCGATACGCTCCGCCAGGGAGCTCTGGCTCTGGGCGCCACGCGCGCCCGCGCGGTCTTCACGGTCGTCCTCCCGGCGGCGCTGCCGGGGATCCTCACGGGCGTCCTGGTCGCCCTCGCGCGCATCGCGGGCGAGACGGCGCCGCTCCTCTTCACCGCGTTCAACAACCGCTTCTGGTCGCTACGCCCCGACAAGCCGATCTCGACGCTGACGGTCCAGGTCTTCACCTCACGCCATCTCTCCTTACGACGACTGGCATCGCCAGGCGTGGGCGGGAGCCACCGTGCTCATCGGCGCGGTGCTCGGCTTCTCGCTCCTCGCCCGGCTCGCGACGCGCCGTCTGGAGCGCATGAGCCGTGGCGCGTAACGCCGGCGTAACACCCCACCGGTAGGCTTCTCATCGACGAGGCATGTCCATGACGTCGACCACTCCCCCGCGCACCGACGCCGCCGCGATGGCAGGCACCGCGTCTCCGTCCGCCGTCACGGCGAACCACGCCATCGAGGTGCGCGGCGTGCACGTCTACTACGGCGCGGCCGAGACCCTGACGTCGATCGACCTCGCCGTGCCCTTCCGCTCCGTCACCGCCTTCATCGGACCATCGGGCTGCGGGAAGTCGACGCTGCTCCGGTGCTTCAACCGCATGAACGACCTCGTGCACGGAGCCCGCATCACGGGCAAGATCCTGGTCGAAGGCGAGGACATCTACGAGCCGCGTGTCGACGTCGAGGCGCTCCGGAAGAAGGTCGGGATGGTGTTCCAGAAGTCGAACCCCTTCCCGAAGAGCATCTACGACAACATCGCCTACGGGCCGAGGCTTCACGGGATCAGGGACCGCCCGCGGCTCGACGCCATCGTCGAGGATGCTCTGAAGAAAGCGGACCTCTGGAAGGAGGTCGCGGGGCGCCTCCACACCTCGGCGCTCGCGCTCTCCGGGGGCCAGCAGCAGCGCGTCTGCATCGCCCGGGCGCTGGCCAACGATCCCGACATCATCCTGATGGACGAGCCGGCGTCGGCCCTCGATCCCATCAGCACGGCCAAGATCGAGGAGACGATCCACGCGCTCAAGGAGCGCTACACCATCGTCATCGTCACCCACAACCTGCAGCAGGCCGCCCGTGTCTCGACGCAGACCGCCTTCCTCTACATGGGCAAGCTCGTCGAGGTGGACCGGACCGAGGTGATCTTCCAGAACCCGCGCGTCAAGCAGACGGAAGATTACGTCACGGGCAAGTTCGGATAGAAAGGGCGTCATGCACCGGCACCTGGACGAAGAGCTCGAGGCGCTCAAGAAGGCGCTCCTGGAGATGGGAGGCCTCGTGGAGCGGCAGATCGACAACGCGATGACCGCGCTGGTCGACGCGGACGTCGACCTCGCGCGCTCCGTCATCGCGCGCGACAAGGAGGTGGACGAGTTCGAGCGGCGCATCGACGAGTCGTGCGTGCGCATCCTCGCGCTCTTCCAGCCCGCGGCGCGGGACCTTCGATTCGTCACCCTGGGCCTCAAGATCGTCACGGACCTCGAGCGCCAGGGCGACCAGGCGGTCAACATCGCCGAGCGCGCCATCGAGCTCGCGGAAGAGCCTCCCCTCAAACCCTACATCGACCTTCCCCGCATGAGCCTCTGCGCCCGCCGCATGCTCGACCAGGCGCTCGAGGCGTTCGTGCGCGGCGATGCCGCCGCCGCCCACAAGATCCTCGGAGACGACGATCAGGTCGATCAGCTCACCTCCCAGCTCTTCCGCGAGATCCTCACCTACATGATCGAGAACCCGAAGAACATCCTCCGCGGCACGCGCATCCTCTTCGTCGCGAAGTACCTCGAGAGGATCGCCGACCACGCGACCAACATCGCCGAGATGGTCATCTTCAACATCGAGGGCAAGGACGTGCGGCACGGCCACGACGACACCGTACCGGCCGTCGGCCCGGGAGACTCCGCGGATTGACCGAGCCGCGGCGGGTGCGTGTGGTG
>JAXLQT010000060.1:0-24962 GCA_046331505.1 Acidobacteriota bacterium | reverse complement strand
ATCCCGAACTACCTGAGCGCGGTGCAGCGCGCGAAGCAGAAGCGCACGATCGGGGACATGCAGAGCATCGCCCGCGTCCTCGAGCTCGAGCACACGAGCGCCGGCTCCTATCCGGCGAGCGCCGACGCGCTGAAGGGCAAGCTCCCTCCGGATCTCGTCTTTGCCGACGCGTGGGGACACCCGCTGCGCTACGCGTCGCTCGACGGAGGGCGGTCGTACGTCCTGATCTCGCCGGGCAAGGACGGGACGTTCCAGCTCCAGGATCCCGGCGGATACGACGTCCGCGAGACGGCATTCTTCGACTGCGACATCGTCTATCGCGATGGCGCCGTCGTGCAGCGCCCGCGCGGGATGGCTTCGTCGCTGCCGATCTGGGCGCCCACACCGACACCCGAGGCCGTGGCCCCGGCGCCCGAGCCAGCGCCGGCGGAGCCCCTGCCCGCTCCCGAGGAGCCCACGACGCCCGAGGCGATCGGCCTCGCGGAGCCCGCGCCGCCACCCCCGGCCCCCGGCTCCATCGACCAGCCTGGAACGTCGGAGGCTCCGCCTTCCACGAGCGGCAGCCTCAAGCTCGTCAAGAAGGTCGAGCCCGTCTATCCTCCCCTCGCCAAGAAGGCCCGCGTGGGCGGCAACGTCGAGGTCGAGGCGCTGATCGAAGCGGACGGCCGCGTCAGCGACGCCCACGTTCTGCGATCGGACAGCGCGCTCCTCGAGCAAGCCGCCATCGACGCGGTCAGGCAATGGCGCTTCGAGCCCCAGGAGGGCCGCCCCGTCGTCAGGCTCACGGTGCGCGTGGCCTTCGCCATCTAGCTGGCGGCGCGAAAGCTCCATCGCTCCCGTGACTCCCGGCGCTGTCCCCGCAATGACCTCGCCCGGGGACTTGCGCGATGCGAGGTGCCCGCCTGCCTGGATCGCCGCCCTGGCGCTCCAGCACGAGTTGCCAGTGCTGAGCCGCGACGAGCACTTCGACTCGGTCCCCGCACTGTCCCGGGTGACGTGGTGACCGCGCATTGCCGCGCGGCCTTCGCCGCACTCGATCCGACGAGATCGGCTCCGCGGCCTGACGTCCGCTACGAGCCCGGAGACATCGGGAGCTCGATGCGAAACGTCGTCCCTTCTCCGAGCTGCGACGTGACGGAGATGCGGCCGCCGTGCTTCTCGATGACGCCATAGCTGATAGCGAGCCCAAGGCCGGTGCCCTGCCCGACGGGCTTGGTGGTGAAGAAGGGATCGAACACGCGCGCGGCGGTCTCGGGCGACATGCCCGTACCGTTGTCGGCGACCTCGATGATCGCGGACGCCTGCGCCTGCGAGGTGCGGATCGTCAGGACGCCCGGGCGCTTCGCGGACTCGATCGCCTGGACCGCGTTCACGAGGAGGTTCATCAGCACCTGGTTGATCTGCGCCGCCTGGCAGGCGACGGGCGGAAGCGGGCCGTGCTCGCGGCGCACGTCGATCCCCTTGAGCCTGGGCTCGAGGAGCGCAAGGGTGCTGTCGATCCCCTCGACGAGATCCACGGGCTTCAAGTCCGCCTCGTCGAGGCGCGAGAAGCTCCGCAGGCCGAGGACGATCTTCTTCACGCGGTCGGCGCCGTTCTTCACGGTGCCCACCGTCTCCTTCAGCTTCGCGAAGCGGTCGCGGATCTCGCGGCCGACCTCGCTTGCCGCATCCTCCTCCCCCATCAGGCGGAAGAGGAACGTCTCCGTCTCGCCGAGGCGCGTGGCGAGGTTCTCGGAGGCCCCAGCGATGAAGTTCGTGGGGTTGTTGATCTCGTGAGCGACCCCGGCGACGACCTGGCCGAGGGACGCCATCTTCTCGGACTGGACGAGCTGTGCCTGCGCCGTGCGTAAGCGGGTCAGCGCGTCTTCGAGCTGCAGCGTCTTGGTGCGGTTGCTGACGAGGTGGCCGGAGATCATCGTCGTCAGCAGGAGCCCCGCCACGAGCAGCCCCCACGGCTGCCACGCGCGGCCTGTCGCGTGACGAGATTGGCGACACTCCACCAATAGCTCCTCGGTCAGGATCACGTCGAGGGCCTCGCTTGGGATCGGCCACGCCGCGACATCCGCACCGCGACCCGGTGGAGCGTGGTTCGCGGCGCGGACGATGGCGCACGCCGAGAGATTGTCGGCGCTGGAGGGGAAGCCGCGCATCGGGGCGAGCAGCGTGTCCGCAGGAACGTCGATCTCGATCGTGCCCGCCAGATTCGCTTGCCTCGTTGCCCTTCCCCAGTGCTCGCCGCGATAGACCGCAGTGACGATCCCCACGGCATCGATGTCCGAGCTCTCCAGTTGACTCACGGGGAAGACGATCGTCTTCGCAGTCTCCGCCGCCCTCTGATGGGCCGCTAGATCGTTCGCCGTCGTGCCGCGCTCGAGTGGGGACAGCGGTGGAACGTCGGCTCCCGTCGCAGGAGAGATACGTACGGCATAGCGCGGACTCAGCCGCAGGCTGTCAACGATTGCCTGGTGCCGAGCCGGATCGAGCTCGCCGACCAGCCTGGACGCGAGTACGTCCGCCTGGCTCGAGATGGCCAGGAGCGTGGTCGTGACACTTCCCCGCTCCTGCACGACCTCCCGTTCGAGCGTCTTCGCCGCCGCGGCCGATTCGAGATGCCGCGCGCCCGCAAAGACCGCGACCGATAGCACCATTCCGGTGAAGCCGACGACGATGGCGTCGAGGTGCCCCGCCGCGGCGACGGGACGCGCTTCCGGCGCGGGCTCGGCCTTGCGGCGTTCCGCGAACACCGCCGACAGCACGAGGGCCGTCAGCGCCGTCCCCGCCACGAACACCTGGAGCAGGAGGAGCGCGGCGTTCTGGGTCAGGGCCGTGGACGCAAAGGGGCCGACGCCGCGCGCCGTGCTCCAGACGGCCGCGGACGCGACGGCGAGGAGCGCCGCCGAGGCTCCGCGCTGGCCGTACCGGATCGAGAGCAGCACGAGGAGCGGGAACGGCAAGACGAAGAGCGACGGGCGAGCGCCGAACGCGACGATCACCGATCCGAGCAGGAGCAGAAGCAGCGTGCCGAGCTCGGCGCCCTTGCGCGCATCCCAGTCGCGTGGCCGCGGAAGCGCCCAGGCGAGCACGACGGGCGCGGCCACGATCACGCCGGTGGCGTCGCCGAGCCACCAGGTCCACCAGACGGTCTCGTACTGCGACCAGGACTGAACGCCCGCGACGCAGAGCGACGTCGTGCCGATGGTGGGGCTCACGAAGGAGCTCAGGACCGCGCCCGCAGCCGCGAACCGGAACACGTCCTGGACGTCGGTCAGTGGGTCCTTCCCGACGCCGATGCGCCGCAGGAGCCAGGCGCCGAAGACGGCCTGCGCCGCCGCACCGATCCCGGTTCCCGCACCGGCGAGCAGCGCCGGCACCGCACCATGTCTCGCAACGATGGGAACGGCGTTGACCACGACGGAGGCGAGCCACACGGGGAGCGCGACCGGGGCGCCGAAGAGCATCGCCGCGGCGAGCGCGATGCCCGAAGGCGGCCACACGGCGGTGACGTTGCCGGGCGGGATGGCGACCTGCTGGCCGAGGCGGCCGGCGACCACGTAGGCGACCGCGACGAGCGCGAGACGCCACGCGAGGCGCCGGTCGGGCATGCGCGGCAGGATAGCACCGGGTGGACGGCGCGACCGCGCTGATAACATCCGCCGCCACATGGCCCTCTTCAAGAAGGACCGGCTCCTCGAGGTGCTGGAGGAGCAGACGGCTCGGCAGCGCTCGCGCACCTACCACGTGCTGGTCGTGGACGACGAGGAGGACAACCTCCGCGTCCTCCAGGACCTCCTGCGCGAGGAGTACTTCGTCTACACCGCCGGCAGCGGGACGGACGGCCTCGACGTGCTCAAGAAGGAGCCGGTGGACCTCATCATCAGCGACCAGCGCATGCCCGAGATGACCGGGGTCGAGTTCCTGAGCCGCGCCCGTCTCGAGCACCCGTACGTCGTGCGCATGATCCTGACCGGCTACACCGACGTCGACGCGATCGTGCTGGCGATCAACGAGGGGCGAATCTACCGCTACCTCACCAAGCCCTGGGACACGCGCGAGCTCCTCGTCACCATCAAGCGCGCGCTCGACGGCTACGAGGCGGAGCGGAAGAACCGCCGCAAGAGCGAGTTCCTGGCGGCGATCTCCCACGAGCTCCGCACGCCGCTCAACGCCATCATCGGCTACAGCGAGCTCTTGCAGGAGCAGGCCGAGGAGCTGAACGCTGGGGCGACCGTGCCCGACCTCAAGAAGATCAACTCGGCGGCGCGCCACGTGCTCGGTCTGGTGAACGAGGTGCTCGACATCTCGAAGATCGAGGCGGGCAAGATGGAGCTCTTCGCGGAGACGTTCGAGCTCGACAGCCTCGTGCGCGACGTGGCGTCGGTGACGGAGCCGCTCACCGATCGCAACCACAACCGTCTCGTCGTGACCGCCGTCCCGGGGCTCGGCACGATGCGCTCCGATCTCGTGAAGATCCGGCAGGTGCTCTACAACCTCCTGAGCAATGCCGCCAAGTTCACGAAGGAAGGCACGGTGACGTTCGGCGCCGCCCGCCGCTCCATCGCCGGCAAGGACGTCGTCGAGTTCTCGGTATCGGACACGGGCATCGGCCTCTCGGAAGAGCAGGCGTCTCGCCTGTTCCTTCCCTACGAGCAGGCCAACGCCGCCGTGGGGCACCAGTTCGGCGGGACGGGGCTCGGGCTCGCCATCAGCAAGCAGTTCTGCGTGATGATGGGCGGCGACATCACGGTGCAGAGCGAGCTCGGGCGCGGGACCACGTTCCGCGTCATCCTTCCCGGCACCCTCGCCTGACGGTACGGCGGCCGAAGGCTCCGACCCGATCAGAGCCGGACGAGCGTCGTGCCGTGGCGCAGGCGCGTCGCGAAGACGTCGCTATCGCGCCACACGTCGCCTCGCGCCCAGCGGCGCGGCTTGACCCGGCGGGACTGGAGCCCGAGAAGAAGCGATCGCGCGCGCGTGCCGAGGCGCACGTCGCGCGACGGGAAGCCGAGGCGGCCCACGAGCTCCTGGCCGAGGGCGTCCCAGAAGGCGGGCAGGTTCCACGGCGCGGCGTGGATGCCGTCGGGTCCGGTGTAGGGGGCGAGGGACGGGAGGATCTCGCAGCGATGCGACGCGAGCGTGCACAGCCCGTCGTCGACCGCGCGCGCGCGCCGTTCCAGCTCCGCGCGCGAGAGCTTGGTGCGCGGGAAGTAGACGCGGCGCATCAGCTCGAAGGCCGCGCGCGGGAGCTTCCCGACGCTCTCGACCGGGAGACGCTGGATGAGGACCGCGAAGTCGAGATCGAGGAGCTGATCGCGAAGGGCCCCGACCCAGGCGAGGATGTCCGACGGCTCCTCGCCGTAGCCGACGTCGTTGCCGATGTCCATCAGGAGCGCTAGCCGCGCACCGCCGCGCCTCGCGGCCTCCTTCACATAGGTGACGATGCCCGCCTCAAGGTGGCCCGGGTAGACCACGCCGAGCGCACCGGCGGGCTTTCCGTAGGACCGTCCGGCGCCCGGAGCGGCGACCAGCATCAACCCTTCCGAGCCCAGCGCACGGTCGAGCGCCTGAGAGAACGGAACGAGCCCCAGGTGCAGGTTCGACGCGCCGAGGACGACCAGGACGGGCGATGCCTCTTCGTTCTCCACGCCCTCATTCTAGAGATCGCGCTGCTACAATCCTCTCCGTGGACCTCGGGCGCTTCGCGCCGAAAGGGTCCCGAGGTGAAACGATGGAGCCAGCAGTCTTCACGGTGTTCACGGGCGTCTTCGTCTTCGTGGCGGGCGTCACGGCGCTGTCGCTCATCTCGTACTTCATCCCCGTGCGCCTCTGGATCTCCGCGACGTTCTCGGGCGTGCGCGTGCCGCTCCGATCGCTGGTCGGGATGCGCCTGCGGAAGGTGAACCCGCAGAGCATCGTGTCGCCGCTCATCAGCGCCACGAAGGCGGGCCTCGAGATCACCGTGAACCAGCTCGAGACCCACTATCTCGCGGGCGGCAACGTCGGCAACGTGGTCGCGGCGCTCATCGCCGCCGAGAAGGCGGGGCTGAACCTCTCTTTCCAGCGGGCCACCGCCATCGACCTCGCCGGCCGGAACGTGATGGACGCGGTCAAGATCTGCGTGAACCCGGAGATCATCGAGACGCCGCGCGTCAGCGCGATCGCCAAGGACGGCATCGAGCTCACGGCCATCGCGCGCGTGACGCTGCGCGCCGACATCGAGAGGCTCGTGGGCGGTGCGGGCGAGGCGACGATCCTCGCGCGCATCGGCGAGGGCATCGTCACGACCATCGGCTCGTCGAAGAGCCACAAGGACGTGCTCGAGAGCCCGGACAACATCAGCCGCACGGTGCTCGCCAAGGGGCTCGACCAGGGCACGGCGTTCCACATCCTCTCGATCGACATCGCCGACGTCGACGTGGGCCGCAACATCGGCGCGATGCTCCAGACCGATCAGGCGGAGGCCGAGAAGCGCATCGCCCAGGCGAAGGCCGAGGAGCGCCGCGCCATGGCCGTCGCCCACGAGCAGGAGATGAAGGCGAAGATCGTCGAGATGCAGTGCCGCGTCGTGGAAGCCGAGGCGCAGGTGCCGATGGCGATGGCCGACGCGTTCCGCAAGGGGAACCTCGGTCGCGGCGTGAGCGCGCCGCGGCCGGCGCCGGGGATCAACCTCAGGTAGGTCCCGTGGCGTCCCGGACGATCGGCGTGTGCGGGGAAGAGGGGGGATGGTCGTCGGCAAGGCTCGTCGAAGCGTTCTCCGCTCGCGGCTGCGCCGTCTCCTTCTTCGAGCCGCGGGCGTGCAGCCTCTTGCTGCCCGGCGGCGAGCTCCCCGTCGTGCGCCACCGCGAGGAGCCGCTGCCGGACTTCGACGCGGTCGTGGTGAAGAAGATCGGCGACGTGACGCACCGCGCCACGCGCGGCCATCTCGAGATCCTCTTCGCCCTCGAGGCGCGCGGGGCGAAGGTCCGCTCGCGGCCCAAGGCGATCGCGGCCGCCATCGACCGCGTCCGGATGACGCGCATCCTCGCGGAGCACCGGATCCCGATGCCGCGCACGATCGTCACCGGATCCCTGCCGGAAGCCCTCGCGTTCCTCTCCGACGTCGGCACGGCCGTCTTCAAGCCGGCCTTCACGAGCAAGGGCCGCGGCATGCACCGCCTCACGTCCGGCGACCCTGCGGCACGCGCGATCCTCGAAGAGGCGGCGCGCGGCGACGAGCCGATCTACCTCCAGCGCTTCGTCGAGCGCCCCGAGGAGGGCTATGACCTCGGCGTCGCCATCCTCGACCGCCAGGTGATCGGCGCCTACAAGCGCGTCGCGCCGGGCGGCTCCTGGCTCACGACGATCGCCCAGGGCGGGTCCTATGGCGCGGCGAAGCCGCCGCAGGAGATCCTCGATCTCGCGCTCGCCGCGGCCCGGCCGTTCCACCTGACGTTCACCGGCGTCGACATCGTCGAGACGAAGGAGGGGCCGCTCGTCTACGAGGTCAGCGCATTCGGCGGCTTCCGCGGTCTCTGGGAGACAGGGCGCATCGACGCGGCGGGGCTTTACGCGGACCACGTTCTCTGGGAGCTTTCCCAAGGGTGAGCACGCACCGCGTCGACGTCGTCCGCATCAAGGACATCGAGCGGCATCCGAACGCCGACGCCCTGGATCTCGTCAAGGTATTCGGCTACACCTGCTGCATCCGGCGCGGCGAATTGGCCGAGGGCGATCTCGCGGTGTACGTCGAGCCCGACTACGTCGTCGACTCCACCCGCCCGGAGTTCGCGTTCCTCGCGGGCCACGAACGCATCAAGGTGCGCAAGCTCCGCGGCATCTACTCGCAGGGCCTGCTCATCAAGGCGCCGCCGGGGATGAGCGAAGGCCAGGACGTGATGGAGCACTACGGCATCAGACGGTACGAGCCGCCGATGCCGCTATCGACCGGCGGCGAGTCCGAGCGCCCACCCGCCGGGTTCTTCCCGAGCTACGACGTCGAGAGCTGGCGACGGTTCGGCGACACGCTAGTCGAGGGCGAGGAGGTCGTCGTCACGGAGAAGATCCACGGCGCCTCGGCGCGCTTCGCTTTCCGCGACGATCGCATGCGCGCGGGCAGCCGGACCGAGTGGAAGGTCGAGGACCCCAGGAACCTCTGGTGGCAGGCGCTGGAGCGCAATCCCTGGATCGAGCCGTTCTGCCGCGCCCACCCCGACATGGCGGTTTACGGCGAGGCCTTCGGTCGCGTGCAGGACCTCCGCTACGGCGCGGGCAAGAACGACATCTTCTTCCGCGCCTTCGACGTCCTGTCGCTCGACCGCTGGCTCGACTTCGACGAGCTCGCCGCGATTCTTCCCGACGACCGGCGCGTCCCGGTGGTCTTTCGCGGCCCCTACGCGCGCGCCCTCGAGTCGCTCGCCGAGGGACCGACGATGATCTCCGGCGCCGACCACGTGCGCGAGGGCATCGTCATCCGTCCCGTCAAGGAGCGGACCGATCCGGAGCTCGGCCGCGTCCAGCTCAAGATCGTGAGCAACGCCTACCTCGAGCGCGCGTGACGGGCGCCCTCGCAGGGGGCCCCCACTTATGATGATCGGGCGTGGAGCGGCACCGATCGATCGTACGAGCGACCATGTTGGCGCTGGCGTGGATCTCGTGCGCCCGAAGCATGGCCCAGGGCTCCGCGCCCGTGAATCTCCACATCGTCGTGACGCGCGACAAGGCATTCATCGGCCTGATGACGCGCGATCCGATGAGTGCGGACGAACACGAAGCGATCCGGCGAGCGCTCCCCGGCGTCAACGACGGCCCGGGCCGCTTGCACAACTTGATGGACTGGACGATCGATGTCGGCCATGCGCGCGGGTGGCGGTTGCACCGCGAGGTCCGCATCGACCTCCGATCGCTCTTCGAGGCACTCGACAAGAGTCGATCTTCGCTCGATGTCCGCGTCGACATTGGCCTGACGGGCCCCACTTCGACGAGCCTGGGTGTCGCTCATGCACGACTTCCGCACCTGTTGCGGGCGGCGAGGCACCTGCCGATCGGGGGGGCCTCTGCCGGCTCGGCGGTCACGGCGAGCTTCCCGCTCGGTGGCTCACCGCCACCCCAGCTCTCGCCGCTGATCCTGTCTTGGGGCTGGCCGGCCTGGTACCTGGCGCTGCTAGCACTGCTCTACCTGGTCGGGATCGCGATTCCAGGCTTGGCCGCCCGCCAGCTCCGCGAACGCCTCCCCGAGGACGCGATCTTCCAGGCGCTCCCGTGGGTAGCGATTCCTGCGTGGCTTGCCTGGGGCGTCCTGCTCCTCGTGCTGGACGTCGACGGGCTCCTGAGCCAGGGAGCGCCCCTCCCGCGGCACTTCCTCGCTAGCATCGCCGCCTATGTACTTCCGTCGTGGCTCTGGACACGGATCCTCTCGCATCGCCTCGACGCGACACTGCGCACGCGGCTCGGGCGCGGCGTCCGGCCCTTTGGGTGGCGATCGGCTGCGATCCTGGTCCTGCTCGGCGCCAGTGGCGCGGCCGTGGACCTGGCAGGGCCGCCCTCCTGGCTCCCGAGCGTTCCGTGGTCTGGCGGCGTCATCGCGGTCGCAGCGCTGATCCTCGTCACGGTCGGAACCGTTCGCATCGTCGGGCCCGAGACCCCCGTCGGCCCGGGGGCCCTCAGGGATCGCGTGAGCTCGTGGGCGGACGCGTTCGGCCTCCAAGTCGATGCTGTGGCACTCGTTCCGGACGATCGCGTCACCGCTCGCCGCGCCGTCGGACGCGCGACGCGGAAGCTCCATCTGCCGAGAGCGCTGACGCCCTCGCTCTCGGCCCGGGAGCTCGACGCTCTGATCGCCGGAGAGCTCCTCGCGATGAGCTCCGCCCACCGGACCCGCGCGCGCATCGCTGGCCTCATTCCGATCCTCTCGGTTGCCATCTGCCCGTCGCTCGCCTACGTCCTCGGGTCGGTCGGCTTCAGCGTGGCGATGCTCGTGACCCAGCTCGCCGCAGCGAGCCTCGTCGTCGCCGCGTGGCTCGAGACGCGCCTGGATCGCGACACGCTGGAGCACACGAATGACCCGGCGGCCCTCGTCGCCTTGATTGGAAAGCAGCATCCCGGCAACGGCCTCTTCGCGATGCCGCGCGCGATGGGACGCGTGCGCGCCATCGCCGCGAGCGCGGGGATCGATGGCGACGAGCTCGAGCGCCCCCTCGTGAAGGGAACCGGCGACGAGCCGGCGATCGACGAGGGTCCTCACCGCGACCCGACCGTGGAGCGCAACGCGTTCCGCCAGCACGTCTCCCGGCGCATCTCCCTCGGAAGCGTCCTGGTCATGCTCGGGCTTCCTATCGCCCTCGCCCACACGGCGCGGTCCTTCGACGCGCTCGGAGCAACGGTCCTCGCGTGGGGCCTCGTTCTGGCCGCGCCGTTCGTCCTCTTCTCCTGCAACCGGCTTGTTGCGAAGCTCGCCTGGATAGGACCGGCTGCCGCGCTCGAACGACGTCTCCGGCACACCTTGCGGGACCGCGGCGTCGATCTCTTTGGCGCGGTCTTCGCCGGCCTCGCTCCTGAGCCCCATCCCAGGATCTACGACGGCCTCTACGACTGGGACGTCGGGTTCCTGCGCCTCGACGGCGATCGGCTGCGCTACGACGGCGAGCGCGGCTCGCTCGCGATCGCTCCGGACCAGGTGACGCGCCTCTTCCTCGGCTCGCGGATACCCGGAGCGGGGCGCCATCCCCGCATCTGCGTCGAGGTCCTCTCCCCGGCTGGCCCGCGCACGCTCGTCTTTCGCATCGGCGCGAGGCTCGGGACCGGGCGCCTGCGCGCAGACACGTTCGCGCGCCTCGAAGCCTGGCGCCGCCCTGGCGCGGTGGGCTCGCCCGTCGATCTGCCGGCCGATCTCCTCGGCGCTCGCGGCACCCACCCCGGTGACCAGCTCCCGCCCGGGCAGCTGCCGAGGATCCTCCTCAACTTCGGTCTGTTCGCCCTCGTGCTCGGCGTGTTGACCGGGCTGCCCCGCAACCCACTTACCCCGGGCTCCATCCTCGCCGTCGCGGCCGTCACGCTGCTCGGCCAGCTCCTCATCCTGTCCCCGGCGCTCCGGTACCGCGACCCGGACTAGACGCGCCGGATCCGCGGTGCGACGAGGTCAGGAGGCCGCGCCTCGACTCCGGTGCCGGGGACCGATCGACTCTCCCAGACGGCGTTCACGGCCGTGACGGAGATCGTCGGAGCGGGTCGCGTAGCCGCGAGCAGTCCTCATCGCACGGCGCGAGCCACCAGAGCCGGGCCTTCGCGGTGCACGATCATCGCGAACGAGAAGCGGTCGACCTCCACGGCGATCGCCAGATCCTGAGAGCTGATCCAGTCGATCTCCGGATCCAGCGCCTGCCGTCCGGAGGGCGACTCCCGGACCGCGCGGACCGTCGCCGCGACGTCCGGCTCGTCGCCTCGAAGGAGCGTTGCGAGATGGCAAGCGCAAGCGACGTCCTCCGGCCCGTCGGGGCCGCCGGGCGCTCCCATTGCCAGCAGCGTGATGGGATCCGCCGCAGCGCTCCGGAGATACCGCACGGTGGCTCCGGCCACGACCAGGCTCCCGAGGAGCACCTGCGTCGCCGACGTGGCGTGCACGACGCCCTGCGTACCGCTGCTGGAACGCAGAACGAGCGTCCTGCCAGCGAGACCGGACGGACCGAGCGCGACGATCGCGGCGGGCGAGTTGCCGAGATCGAAGCCCGGATCGGCCGGCCGCCGATCTCGCCGGCGAGAACGAGGTCAGGACGCGCGCGCCGGAGAACGAACGCCTCTTCCGGATCCGCGACCAGGAGGATCTCGCGCGCCCCGCTGCGAACGCGCACGCGGCGGTCGTGAAGGAGCGCAGCACGTCGATCACGACGACATGACCCTGCGCGGCCGGCGCGGAGTCGATGCCGTACGCCTGGACGATCACGCGCGCGCGTCGACGGTGACGCGGCCGTCCCCGGTGATCGGGATGCGTGGACCGAGGTACTTCGGGCGAGGGTGAGTGACCTTGACCTGGAAGAGCGCCTTGACGCGGGCGATGCTCTCGCGCGCCGTCCAGCGCAGGCGCACCGCCGACGCATACCGGTAGCCGACGGCCTCGACTCCCACCGCGTCGATGCCCAGCGATCGCGCGGTGTAGAGGGCGCGCGCCATGTGGAACGGCTGCGTCACGACGACCATGCCGCTGACGCCGAAGACGTCCCGCGCCCGGTACATGCTCTCGTAGGTCGAGAAGCCGGCGTGATCCATGAAGACGTCGCTCTCCGGAACGCCTGCGGCGAGAACGGCCCTGCGCATCGCGTTCACCTCGTCGTAGGTCGTCCGGCCGTGATCGCCCGTGAGGAGGATCTTGCCCGCCTTCCCCGCCCGGTAGACTTCGACGCCCGTACGCACGCGCTCGTCCAGCACCGACGAGAGGCCGCCGTCGACGAAGACGTGCGCGCCGAGCACCATCACCGCCTGGCGTACCGGGGCATCCTCGGGACGCGGGTAGATGAAAGGACGCGCGCGCCGGAGGATCCAGGCGTTGACGGCGCCGAGCGCGACGACCGTCCCGACGACGCCGAGGAGGACGAGCCGCCGAGCCATCGGTCAATGGTAGCGAAGGTCAGGAGAGGGGCGTGAAGAAGCGCGTGAAGCGCGGGCGATAGCAGCGCTCGGGATCGAGCGAGCCGGCGACTCCCATGGCGCGGCCGGCGATGTCGCCGCGGGGCACCGTCCGAACCAGCGCGAGTCCAGGCTGCCGTCGCGGTTGTCGCCCATCATGAAGTACCGCCCTTCAGGCACGCGGACGGGGCCGAACGTCTCGCGGGGCGAACCTCCCAGGAACGCAACGTCGTGGGTGCGGCCCTCGACCGTTTCCCGCACCGCGCCCGACTCCTCCACGTCGTACTCCGCGACCTTGCCGTTCACGACGAGGCGGTTGTGCGATAGCTGGATGACGTCGCCCGGTACGCCGACGATGCGCTTCACGAGGCGCTTGCCGTTCTCGGGCGACGGGAAGATCACGATGTCGCCGCGCGCCGGATCGGCGCGATGCCACAAGCAGAGCTTCGTGAACGGCACGCGAACGTCGTAGGCCATCCGGTTCACGAAGATGCGGTCGCCGATCAGGATCGTCGGCTTCATCGAACCCGACGGCACGTCGTTCCAGTCCGCGAACGCCGACCGGAACGAGCCCACCACGACCAGCGCCACGACCGCCGGCTTGATCCACTCCCGCCAGAGCCACGCGGCGCGTCCACGGGGCGCGGTTGCCTTCTTCGCCATGTCAGATTGACCTCCTCGAAGTCCGTCTTGCCATACGCAAGCAAGCCCGGCGCCAGTTCGCTAAGCTCTCGCGGAACGATGCGGCTGGTGTGGACGGTGACGGGCATCTGGCTGGCTCCGGCGATCGCCCTGCCGGCCACCGTCAGCGGCCGCCTCGTCGACGACAGGACGCGCGCCCCTCTCGCCGGGACGGTCCACTTGCTCCATGAGGAGGGACCGGACGAGCGGCTCGAGCGCTGGATCGCAGGCAAGGCCGAGGAGCCGGTTGCGACCGTGAGCGTCAAGGCCGACGGGCGGTTTCGCGTGGAGCTGCCGCCTGGTGATCGCATGTTCCGTATCGAGGCCGTCGCCGGGGGCCACCTGCGCCGCGAGGTCGCGCGCGCTCTCGATCCACGGAACGGGGATCGGGTCATCGACGAGGCGCGGATGAGATCCGGCGCGACCTTGAAGGGTCAGGTGCTCGGCGAGAACGACCGGCCGATCGCGGGCGCGAGCGTGACTGCGCTCCCCATCGGCATGGACGGACCGTCGTCGGTCGCCACGACTCTCGACGACGGCACGTTCGAGATCGCAAGCCCCGGCGAGGAGGTGATCGTCACGTGCCATGCCCGCGGGTACGGCGTCCACTCCGCGGAGGCCAGGACGACGCCGCTCGTCATCCGGCTGGGCCCGCCGGTGACGATCAACGGCCGGATCACCGAGAGCGAGACCGGGACACCGTTGCCGGGCGCGATCGCGTTCATCGAAGCGCTGGCGCTCGCCGCGCGCAGCGATGCGCGGGGACGGTTCGTGCTGGGCGACGTCGCTCCCGGCGTCGTCACGGTCAACGCGACCGGCGCCGATCGGCCCGCCGCGTCATGGAAGGGACCGGTGCCCGCGCGCGAGCCCATCACCATCGCGCTCCCGGCAGGCGGGCGAATCCTCGCCGCGGTCCTGGACAGGCGCGACCGCAAGCCGATCGCGGGAGCGCGCGTCGTCTCCGGCGCGCGCGTGGCGATCACGGACGCGCGAGGAGACGCGCGGCTCGCGGGACTGCCGCCACGTGCCGAGCTCCGGGTGTCCGCCGCCGGCTTCGAAGCGAAGACCATCGGCCACCTCGAGACGACCGTGAGCATGCGGCGCGTTCCCATCGCGCTCGAACGCACGGCCGTGCTCGCCGGCGAGGTCGTCGACGACGAGTCGCACCCGATCGCCGATGCCAGCGTGTGGTTCAACGGAGCGTCGCAGGGATGGCCCGAACGCTCGACCCGGACGGACGCACGCGGGACGTTCCGCCTCGATGCGCACCCAGGCGCCCTGACGCTCGCGGCATCGCGCGAGGGCTTCGTGTCGCGCGTCCTCCCCCTCAAGAGGGTCTCCGCGGGAGAGGAGCGCGCCGGGCTTCGCCTCGTGCTGGGGCGGGGCGCGTCGGTCACCGGCACCGTCGTCGACGCGCAGTCGAACCCCGTTCCCGGCGCGGAGATCGCCATCGTCGAGGATCGCGATCTTCGGCTCCGCGGGCTGGCCGCACCCCCCGGCGCCTCTCCCGGAGCGACGACCGACGCGGAGGGACGCTACACCCTGGGCGGTGTGGTTCCCGGAAAGGCCGTCGTGACCGCGCGGAGGCCGGGGTTCGCGCGAAGCGCCAGCGGGGACATCGAGGCGATCGACCGCATGACCACCGAGGTCGATCCCATCGTGCTCCGTCCGGGAGCCACTCTCTCCGGCCACGTCGTCGACGCCCACCACGAGCCCGTCGAAGGCGCCCTCGTCGCCGCCGATGGTGACGGGACCGCCACGACCGGCGCGGGCGGCGCGTTCACGATCCCGGACCTCGATCCCGCCCGGACATCGCGCGTCAGCGCCCGTGCGGACGGTCGCGGCGAGGGAGAGGTGAGCGACGCGCGCACGGGAACCGACGTCGAGATCGTCCTCTCGGCCGTCGGCCGCATCCGGGGACAGGTCGTGGACCACGACACGGGGCTTCCCGTTCAAGAGGCGCGGGTCATGTGGTGGGCCGAACACCCACAGGTCGACTTCGACGGAGTGGACGAGGTCGGGGCATTCGAGATCGCCGGCGTTCCGATCGGCAAGGTCGAGCTCACGGTGACGGCGCCGGGCTATCGCGCCTGGAACCGCAAGGAGGTCGAGGTCGAGGAGGACGGCGGCGATTCGATCGCCGTGGAGATGGAGCGGGGCCTCGGGATCCATGGCCGCGTCGCCGATCGGAGCGGTGCTCCCGTGGCATCCGCCACCGTGTCCATCGCGGGAGGATCGATGCGCTACCAGCGTCCAGGGCTTGCCGGCGATGCCAGCACCGACGGAGACGGCGCGTTCACGCTCGACGGTCTCGATCGCGGCGTCGTCGAGCTCGGGGTCTCCGCCGAGGGGTTCGTCGATGGCCACAAGAGGATCGATCTCGAAGACAGCGTCTCGGGTGTCGAGATCCGCCTCGATCGCGGCGTGGCGGTGCGAGGCACGGTCCGGCGGCGCGACGGAACGCCCGCCCAGGGCGTCCACGTCGAGCTGTCGAGCCAGGCACAGGCACGCCACTGGCTCGATCCCCGGGAAGTCACCGATGCCGAGGGCGCGTTTGCGTTCGACAGCATCGCACCCGGCGTCTACCAGCTCCAGGCAACGAGCCTCGAGGAAGAGCGCTCGGCGATCGTCGTCACGGCCGTCGCCGCCGTGTCGCCACCGCCCGTGCTCCTCACGCTACGCGGGGGCGTGCGGATCGAGGGAGCGTTGGTCGGGCCCGCCGACCGCGTCGCCGGCGTCGCCGTGCAGGCCTACGGTGGCGGTACCCCCCTCGACGCGACCACCGACACGGCGGGCCGGTTCACGCTCGACGCCGTGCCCGCGGGCGAGCTCTTCGTCCTGGCGCACGTCGGATCCAGCTCCGTCGTGGAGAGCGTCACCATCTCCGGGGAGATCGATCCCGTCGAGGTCGTGCTGCGGCTCCCGGTCGGATCGCTCCTCTCGGGCCAGGTCACGCTGGCGGGACGGCCGGTGGCAGACGCGACGGTCACCGTCTCGGCCAGCGGAAACGCGTTCGACCTCAGGGCATCGACCGACGCGTCGGGGTCCTACGAGATCGACGGCGTCCCCGATGGCGTGTGCCGGATCTCCGTCTACCGTCCAGGGCCGAACAATCTTCCCGGATACACGACACGGGCCTTGATCGCGGGCGACACCCGCAAGGACATCGCCATCGAGCTCGGCACCCTGCGAGGCCGCGTCGTCGACGCGGGATCGGGCGCTCCCATCACCGGAGCCCAGGTCCACACGGATGTGCCCGGCGACGACGTCGCACCGTCCGCGTCCGCGACGACCGCCGCCGACGGCACGTTCCAGCTCGAGATCGCGGACGGCCAGTACGTCGTCGTGGCGGAGGCTGTCGATCACGGGTCGGCGACGGCGCCCCTCGTCGTCACGCAGGGGCAGGCACCCGAGTGCGTGATCCGGCTTCCTCGCTCCGAAAGCCTCGTGCTGCGCGCGATGGACCTGCGAACGGGGTACCCGCCGCCATCGGCGAGGGTCACCGTCCTGTCTCAGGACGTCCCGATCTTCTTCGAGCAAGCGCTCTTCGGCGACCAGGGACGATTCCCCGTTCCCGGCATCGGCCGCGGCACCTACACGCTCGTGTTCTTCGTGCCGGGGGCGGCTCCATCGACCCTACCGGCGACGAATGCCCCGGGCGAGATCCCCGTGCGCGTCTCCGCTGGCGGCCGCGTGCAGCTCGCGCTCGGCGTGCCCGGCGCCTTGCGGCTCCTGAGGGCGGACGGCACGCGCCAGTGGTTCGACGACGGCGGCTGGGACACGACGACGATGCCCGTCGGTCCTCCGTCGGCGCTCATAGGCCCGATCGAGCCCGGCTCCTACCGCGCGATCGTCACGGCGGCAGACGGCGCCGAGCACGCCGTGGCCGTGACGGTCCGCGACGGCGAAACCGTGAACGTCACCCTGCCCTAGCCGGAAGTGCCACCGCCTCCTGGAACAAGCGGACCGTCTCCGTCGTAAGCGAGGCATGCTCTCGATCCAGCTCCTCGGCAAGCGCTACCGCGGCGGGACGGTCGGCCTGAGGGACGTCTCGCTCGACGTCGGCGAGGGCGTCCTCGGGCTCATGGGCGGGAACGGCGCGGGCAAGACGACGCTGCTCTCCATCCTCGCGACCGTCACGAAGCCCACCTCGGGGACGTTCACCTGGCAGGGGACCGACGCCGTCGCGCAACCGGCACTGGTGCGCCGCACGCTCGGATACCTCCCCCAGGACTTCGGCGTCTACGAGCGGCTCACGGGACGGGAGATGCTCTCGTACCTCGGACAGCTCAAGGGTCTCGCGGGGCGGGGCCTCCACGAGCGCGTCGCGGCGATGCTCGAGCTCGTGAACCTTCACGGCGCGGCGGACCGGAGGCTCGGCACCTACTCGGGCGGGATGCGCCAGCGCATCGGAATCGCCCAGGCGCTCCTCGGGGATCCGAAGCTCCTGATCGTGGACGAGCCCACCGTCGGCCTCGATCCCGAGGAGCGCGTGCGCTTCCGCAACCTCCTCGCCGAGATCGCGCAGGGGCGCGTGGTCATCCTCTCGACGCACATCGTCTCCGACGTCGAGGCGATCGCCACCAGCATCGCCGTGCTCCACCGGGGAACGCTCGTCGCGCACGAGCGGCCCGAG
Source organism: Acidobacteriota bacterium (assembly GCA_046331505.1). Lineage (GTDB taxonomy): Bacteria > Acidobacteriota > Vicinamibacteria > JAXLQT01 > JAXLQT01 > JAXLQT01. The sequence goes on along the minus strand of JAXLQT010000060.1, from coordinate 7,054 downwards.
GAGCTCGTGCGCCGAGCCTGGGGACGGGTCTTCACGGCGGTGGTCGCGGCGGATCGGCTGGCGGCGGTGCAGAAGCAGGTCCACGTGGCGGGGCTCGTGCGGCGCCCCGACGGTATCCACGTACGCTTCGTCGGCGACGGGGACGCTCTTCCCGGCGCCCGCGGTGTGGAGCCGTGCCTCGAGGACGCCTACCTCATCGAGAGCGTCGCCGCCGGACGCGCCGCGTGACCGCCGTCCTCGCCCAGGTCCGCGCGGAGGTCGTCTCGCGCCTCCGATCCCCCGCCACGCTCGTCGCACTCCTGCTCGTGTTCGCGGGCTCGACCCTCTGGATCCCGGACCCGCGGAGCAACGCGAGCTCCCTCTCCTGGACTCTTCCGGACGGACGCGTCCAGGCGCCCCTCTACGACGCCGCCTACATCGGCTTCGCGTCGACAACACTCGTCGCCATCTTCGTGCCCCTGGTCGGCTTCTACCTCGTCGCGGGATCGGTGAGGCGCGATCGCGAGTGCGGAGTGGGCGCCATCCTCGCCGCCACTCCGCTCTCGAAGTCCGCCTACCTCCTCGGAAAGGGCGCGGCGCACACGGTCTACCTGCTCGCGGTCTCCGGCCTCGCGGCTCTCGCGGGACTCCTTGCCTTCTGGCGCTTCGGAGAAGGACCCTTCTCGGCCTGGCGCTTCCTCGCGCCGTTCGTGCTCCTCGGGCTCCCGACGATCGTCACGACGGCGGCGCTGGCGGTCCTGTTCGACGTGACGCCCGGGCTGCGCGGGCGCGCCGGTCTCGTTCTCTGGTTCTTCGTCTTCATGCTCGTCCTGATCGCGCTGCCGCTCGGGCTGGCCGGCGGCGAGAAGGACGGAGTGCCGAGCCGGTTCCCCCTCATCGATCCGGCGGGCGCCGCCACCGAGGCGTGGCTCGCACGAGAGACTCTCCCGGAGGTCAAGGGCATCTCGACGGGCCTCCTCATCGCAGACGCCCCTCCCGAGCGCGTCCCATGGCCGGGGATCGCGATCACCCCGCGCGTGGCCGTCGCGCGCGCGTTCAACGTGTTGCTCGCGATCCCCATCCTGCTGGCCGCGATCGCCATCTTCGACCGCTTCGATCCGGCGCGCGCCCGGCGCGCTGGGCGGAGCCGCCGAGCCCAGGCCGCCAGACCGATCGCCGTGCCGTCGGGATCCCTGAGCGGAGAGAGCGGACGCCGTTCGGCGACGGCGCCCGCGGACGCCCATCCGTCGACCGCGCGCGCGATCCTCGCGGAGGCGCGACTCATCTGGGACACCGGATCCTGGTTCGGCTGGGCGCTCCTCGCCGCATCCACCGGGGGCGCTCTCCTGCCCTCGAGCGCCGCCCCGGCGTTCGCCGCCGCGTTCTTCCTGATCCTCGTCCCGGCGATCTCGGAGGTCGCGGCGCGCGAGCAGATGGCGGGCACGAGCGCGCTGGTCCACAGCCAGCCAGGCGTCCCGTCGTCTCCGGTGCTGTGGAAGGCGGCCGCATCGTCGCTCTTCGCGCTGCTCCTCGCGGCGCCCCTCCTCGCTCGCACGCTCCTGGCAGGACCCGCGCGCGCCGCAGGGCTCGCGGCGGGGCTGCTCTTCGTCTCGGCGTCCGCCACCGCGCTCGCCGCGATGACCTCCGGCGGGAAGCTCTTCTCCGGCTCCTTCCTCGTCCTCTGGTACGCCGCGATCAACCGCGTCCCCGGTGCGGACTTCGCCGGCATCTTCTCGGACGGAGCCTCCCTCTCCACGCCAGGGCTCTACCTCCTCGTCGGCGCGAGCCTGCTGGCCACGGCGCTCCAGATCGAGAAGCTCCAGCGTCATGGTCTCGGCGCCGCCTGGACACGAACGTCGCGGCGCGCGGCGTGACGGCCGCCGCGGATGACCATCGCCGCGCGCGCCTCAGGACACGGCGCGCGTCGCGAGCCAGCGTCGCTGGCCCTCGGTGATGTCCTCGCCGGCGCTTCCGCAGACGACGGCTGCCCCTCCGTCGAACGCGGCCTGAGCCTTCCGGAGCCGGTCGGCACAACCTCCGAGCTCGCTCGCCGGCGGGCAGCCCCCGAGCCTCTCCACGATCTCCGCGACTCGTGCGACCGCCTCGCGTGCCGTACGACCGAGGTGCAGCAGCGCGTGCCCTTGCTCGCATAGCGCGGCGGCGCGCCATGCGATCGCGTTCGGGTCGACGAGATGAAGGGCAGCCGTCGCGAGCCGCAGCGGCTCCTCGCGATCGCTCGAGGCGAACCGCGCGAGGTGGCTCAGGTGCCAGAGCGCGTGGGCCTCATGATTCCGCTGGGCGATCTCGCGCGCGATGGCGAGCGCCGTGTCGAGACCCGAGCGAGCCCGGTCGAGCTCTCCCTCCTCGAGGTCGATCGCCGCCACGGCACCGATCCACCATCCCTCGAGGCGCCGGTCGAGTGTCTTGCGCGCCGCGTCGATCGCCCGCCCGTAGAGAGCACGCGCCGCATCGAGCCGCCCTTCGAACCGGTGGACGTTGCCGAGCTCGCCGAGCCAGTTCGCGAGCTGGGTGTCGTGGCCCATCTGAAGCGCCATGGCGTGGGCCGCCTCGAGGTTCTCCCTGGCCTCGGCATAGCGCCCCTGGACGCGGTGCCACGCTCCGAGCTGGCCGAGGCAGAACTCCTCGCGGATCCGGTTCCCGAGCTGCCGCTGCATGCCGAGCGCCTCCTCGCACAGCTCCCGTGCGCGCGCGTGCTCGCCGAGGTGGTCCGAGAGCACCGACATGTTCGCCATCGTGATGGCTTGCTCGAATCGGGATCCCGCTGCCTGCTGCAGATGCAAGGCACGCTCGTAGCACCCTCGGGCCTTCTCGAGGTCTCCGCTCATGAATGCGAGGGTCGCACGGCCGCGCAGCGCCGACGCCTCGAGGATCGCGTCCCCGACCTCGCGGCCGAGCGCGATGCTCCGTTCCCACCACGCATCGGCTTCCGGGACGCCCCCGCCGTGCCCCGCCATCGCGGCGAGCGCGATGAGAGCTTCGCACTCGGCCCGGCGGTCGCCGGTTTGCCGGTCGATCGCGAGGCCCGATTCGTACGAGCGGATGGCGTCCGCGACGCGCCCCTCGTTCATCTCGGCGGCGCCGAGCATGCGGTGGCTCTGGGATTGGAGATCGAGCTCCCCGATCGCGCGCGCCTCCTCCAGGGCACGCTCGTGCTCCCGGACGGCATCCGGCAGGCGCCCTCGCGCCCGGAGCACCTTCGATCCGAGCGTGTTGCGGGCCGCGACACTCTCCCTGGTGGGCTCGCGCACGAGCCCCAGGTACTTCCGCAAGAGGACCTCCGCCTCGCCGTGGGCGTTCGCCGCGAGCGCGGCGCCGGCGGCGTCGAGATAGCACGGGCGCGCCCTGTCATCGCATCCCGCGCGCTCCCAGTGGTGCCCAAGCTCCGGCAGGTGCTCCCGGCGATCTGGCGCATGGTGCTCCTCGATCGCCATGGCGATGCAACGGTGGGTCCCGGGCCTCTCGCCGGCCGGGATGCTCTCGTAGGCTGCCTCGCGAAGCTTGTCGTGGGTGAACCGGAGGAGTCCCCCGGGCACGGCCTCGAGCACGTTGCGGGCAAGGAGCTCGTTCACCGCCTGAAGGCGCGCCGCGTCGTCGCCTCCGTCGCACTTCGCGAGGACGCCCTCGGCAACCTCGCGTCCGAGAGCGCTCCCGATGCGAACGATCCGCGTCGCCTCCTGGCCGAGCCCCGCGAGCCGCCGCGATACGAGCGTGCGGAGCGACCGCGGGAGATCCGCGATCGTCGCGCAGCCGTCCGAGAGCTGCCATCGTCCCCACGCGTCGCGCTCCAGGAGCCCCTCCGCGATCGCGGTGCGGAGGTACTCGGCCACGAAGAAGGGATTGCCCTCGGACGCCTTGAAGATCTCCTCGGTCAGGGCGCGCGGTGGCTCGCGAACGGCGAGCATCTCCGCCACCAGGCTCCGCACGGAGGCATCGGCGAGACGTGGGACCCGCACGCTCCCGGCGACATCGAGGAGCTCGTCGATCGCCGGCGTCCTCTCCTCCGCGCGGTAAGTCGCGACGATCAAGACGGGGCGCATCGTGAGCCAGCCTCGCGAGACATGACGAAGCCAGCCGAGCGTGAGCTCGTCGGCCCACTGCAGATCGTCGAGGAGCAGGAGGAGGGGCCGCGGCGACGCGAACGCCTCGACGGTCTCGCAGAGATGAACGTGGAGCCGCATGAGCGCCTCGGCGGGAGGTAGCGCGGCAGGCGCCGGGTAGCGCGACTGGCCGGGCAGATCCGCGAGCAGACACGAGTAGCCGGCAAGCAGCGGTCCACGCGCGCCCAGCAGCTCGTCGGTCTCGGATTCGCCGCCCTCGACGCATCGGTCCGCGATCGCCCGGAAGAGCGGGACGAGCGGTTGCAACGGAGCACCGCCCGGCTCCTCGGAGGAGGCCTCCGCGGCCAGGCGGCGGCACTCGCCCGCGACGACGAAGAGGCGCGACCTCCTCGCATGGGACGCGATGGCGAGCAGGAGCCGCGTCTTGCCGACGCCGCTCTCGCCGCCGAGGATCACGATCCCTCCGGAGCCGCGCCTCGTCCGGCCGACGCGCTGCTCGAGCGATGCCAGCACGGTCTCGCGCCCTACGAAGCCCGTGCGGTAGAGGAACGCCCTTGGCTTCGCACCGCCGGCGCCGTTCCTGGCGCCGAGCGCACGAAGGGACTCCCCCACGACCTGCGCCGTGGCCGGTCTGTCCCGCGGGTCCTTCGCAAGCATGGCGAGCGCGAGATCGTCGAGCGCCGGGGGGATCCCGGCCGCGAGGTCGCCGGGTCGCGCCGGCGCGTCGCTCCGGTGGCGCTCCAGGAGCTCGTCGGTCGTGTCACCGGAAAACGGCGGACGCCCGGTGAGGAGCTCGAAGAGGATGCACCCGAGCGAGTAGACGTCCGCGCGGGCATCGACGTGGCGCATCAAGCCCTGCTCGGGCGCCATGTAGAGCACGGTCCCGAGAGCCTCGCCGTCGAGCTCGAGGCCCTCGCGCGATTCATCTTCGCGGAAGAACCGGGTGACGAGCCCGAAGTCCATGAGGACCGGCATGCCATCGGGCAGCACCACGACGTTCTCGGGTTTGAGGTCGCGGTGGACCACGCCCTCGCCATGGATGTAGGCGAGCGGAGCGCACAGGCGTCGCACGAGAGTGATGGCGGAGACGAGATCGCCCACTCCCCGGACCGGGACCACTGACGCCATGCCCGGACCCGAGGCGCCGACCGTCACCTGCTCACCCTTGTCGATGACCCGGCGTCCCGGCAGAGGCGCTGTCGTCTGCGACGCCGGCGTCGAGAGCCTGGTCGTAACTCGCTGGCCCGCGAGGAGCCTCTCGCGCAGCGTGACGCCGTGCAGAAACGGCATCGCGTACCAGGGGAGGCCGTCCTGCACGCCCTCGTCGAGGACGCGCACCACACCCGGGTGCGCCAGCCGCCGCAGGGCGGCGATCTCCCTACGGATGCCCTCCATCAGCCATGCGCGCGGCACGCGCACCGTCTTCAGGGCGACGCGCTCCCCCGACTGCTCGGAGACCGCCTCGTACACCGTACCCATGCCCCCCTGCCCCAGGAGGCCCGCGATGCGGTAGCCACCGACGCGCTCGGGAAGGCCCGATGCCCATCCCGTCATCGACTGACCCAGCTCCCGTCCCGGCGGCGTCGCATCGCGCATGGGCGGCTCGAGGCGAGGATATCGCTGCTTCCGGGACGATCGCCGTCGTGATCGCCCACTGGCATCCGGCGCCGGCGCTCGGAAGGTCCAGTTACCGGTGAACGAACCTCCAGGATCCGTCTAGCCCGACCTCGAGGGGGAGATCACGACTTCGCGCGATCGCTTCGAACCTGGAGGAGAGGCGCCGAGGCGCATCGACGAGAACGACATCGCCGCCGGCGGCGAGCTGTGTCACTAGGACGCGCTGCCGGATGATGTCGCGGACACCTGGACCGTCGACGGCGTCATGCCGGAATCGCGAGATGCCGCGGGCTTCAGCGTCAGGATCATCGACACGAGATCGTGGCCGCAGACGCCAACGCGCGGGAGAGCCGTCGCCTGCGCGCCGGGATCAGTGCGTTCGCATGAGCGGGGCGAGGGACCCAGGAGCGGACGCGACGAGCCCGGCTGGCGCGGAGCCCTCTTCGCGGCCCTCGAACTCCTCGCGCGTCGGGAGCACGATCGGCTCCTTGCCGGCGTCCTTCAGCGAGGCGTTGAGGGCATCGAGCTTCTTGACCTCGGCGTCGAGAGATGCCCGAACGCGCGTCATCTCCTCCTGGAGAGTCGAGAGGCGGCCGAGCTGGGCGGGCGATGGGCGGCCGCCGTACTCGCTGATGGCGCCATAGAGATCGACGACGCGCTCGCGGAGCTGCTCCTCGCCCGTGAGGAAGCCCTCGCGCGTGGCGACCATCGTCTTGTGAAGGGCGTCGACGGACGAGGCGAACGCTTCGAGGTCTTTCGGGAGCTTCCCCTTGCCGAGGTCCTTGACACGCTCGCGGGCGCGGTCGCGCGCGGCGGTCGCGAGATCGGCGAGATAGCCGAGCTCCTGCTGCATGTCGTAGAGCTCGAGGACGGTCTTGGCCTGGAGCTCTTGGTCTGCGGCTGAGTGCGGGAGGGTCGCGTCCGGGATCACCTCGACCCTACCCTCGTAGGTCTCGGCGCCCTTGAAGAGCTTCACGGTGTAGGTGCCGGCGGGAACCATCGGGCCGAAGAGCGCGCGGCCGGCGAGCTGGGGCGCGGGAGGGACCTTGGGGGGCTTGCGGCGCATGAACCAGCTGACGCGGTTGATGCCGACGCGTCGTCCACCGGGAAGCGTCGCGACCAGCTTGCCATCGGGGTCGTAGACCTCGACCTTGAGGTCGCCGAACATGTGCCGCTTCTTGAGGTAGTAGGTGATCGTCGCGACCGAGGTCGGGTTGCCACCGGCGAACCGGTCGTCGCCGGGGAACTCCTGGAGGCCCGCGGGTATCGTTCGGACCGACGGTCGCGCGGGCAGGAACGCGGCGTCGGCGTCCAGCACGTCCCTGGTGAGGTGGCGCAGCGGCGTGATGTCGTCGAGGATCCAGAGGCCGCGACCGTGG
>JAXLQT010000059.1:0-25145 GCA_046331505.1 Acidobacteriota bacterium | reverse complement strand
GCGCGCCGCGGAGCGCACGTCGGGCCACGTCGCGAAGGTCGATCGATCGGCGGTCGCCGTTTCGGAGGCGTCGTCCCACGTCACCGGCCTGGTGGTCGACACGACCGCCTCCATCGAGGAGATGATGGCGCAGGTCCGCGAGATCGACCGTTCCGCGGCATCTCTCCTGGGATCGACCAGCGGCACCGCCTCGGCGATCCAGGAGATGGGCTCCAACATCGCCGAGGTGGCGCAGAACGCCGACTACCTCGCCGTGCAGGTCGCGGATGCGGCGATCGGCATGGACCAGGTCGGCCGCTCGATCAAGAACGTCGACAAGAGCGGCCAGGACCTCATCAGCGCCGCCGAGGCCACCGGCAACGCGATCGCGTCGGCCATGGACTCGATCCGCCTGGTCGAACAGTCGGCGCAGGAGTCCGAGCGCCTCGCGCAGATCGTGGTCGCCGACGCGGAGAACGGCCGCGCGCGCGTCCGCTCCACGCGCGAGGGCATGGAGGGCATCACCTCCGCGATGGGCGAGGTGGTGGCGGTGATCACGCACCTCGGCGAGTCGAGCGTTCGCATCAACGAGATCCTCGACCTCATCGAGAAGGTGGCGGGACAGACGAACGTGCTCGCTCTCAACGCGGCGCTCATCGCGGCGCACGCGGGATCCGAGGGCAAGGCGTTCGGCGTCGTCGCCACGAAGATCCGGGAGCTCTCGTCCGGGACCGGCGAGCGCACGAAGGACATCGCGCGCCTCATCGGGAGCGTGCGCGGGGACGTCTCCGCCGCCATGGCGGTCGTGCAGCGCGCGGGGCGCGCCGTCGAGCGCGGCACGGCGTTCGCCTCCGAGGCGGAGGTGGCGCTCGACAAGATCCTCGGCTCCGCGCGCGAAGCGAGCCGCCTCGCCCAGGGGATCGCCCGCGCGACGGTGGAGCAGCTCGTGCTCGGAGAGCAGATCGCCAAGGCGATGGACCGCGTGAAACACCTGACCGGGGACATCTACCGCGCCACGGAGGAGCAGGCGCGGGTCAGCGTGCGGCTCCAGGCGACCATGGAGTCGCTGAAGGAGCGCGCCGCGCTGTTCAAGCGCGCGACGGTGGAGCTCAGGACCGGCAGCGTCCAGATCGTGGGGGCCATGGACAACGTCGCGGAGCACGTGCGAGAGATCTCGCGCGCCACCGCGGAGCAGGCCAAGGGGGGCAAGGCGATCTCCGCCGCCGTCGTGGAGATCGAGAACGCCGCCCGGACGCTCGGGGGATCCGCGGCCGACCAGTCGCAGGACAGCAAGCACGCCGTGACCGCGATGGCGGAGATCAACGACATCGTGAAACGCAACGCGTCGCGCGTGCAGGAGATCGATCGCGCCGTGACGGTGCTCCTCGAGGAATCGGGGCGCCTGGTCCGGGACGTGAGCGCGCTCGAGCTGTGAGCGGGCACGGACGGCGGCGCGCCGCGGGAGCGCTCGCGCTCGCCGGGCTCCTCGCGATCGGGTGCCCCCAGAAGCGCCCTGCGAAGCCGCCCGACGTGCTGCTCGTCGTCATCGACACGCTGCGCGCGGACACCGTCGGAGCGTACGGCGCCGCCGATCCCATCACGCCGCACCTCGACGCTCTCTCCCGCAAGTCGCGCCTCTACGAGACGGCGATCGCGCCGTCCCCGTGGACGAAGCCGTCCATCGCCTCGCTCCTCACGGGGCTCACGCCGCGCGAGCACGGCGCGCGCCGGGGGCTCCAGCGAGACGCGGGGACGCCGAAGACGGATCGTCTGGACGCCACGCTGCCGAGCCTCCCCTCGGCGCTGCGGTCGAAGGGCTACGCGACGTTCGCGCTCCAGTCCAACCCTCATCTCCTCGCTTCGCTCGGGTTCGACCAGGGCTTCGACGAGTACCGCGAGCGCCCGTTCCTGAGCGCCGACGCCGTGGCGCTCGAGGCCATACCGATCCTCCGCGATAGACCGCGGCACCCGCTGTTCCTTTACGTCCACATCCTCGATCCCCACTCCCCCTACAAGGCGACGCTGGCGCCCGGCGGCCTGACGCGGGAGGTGACCCTCGAGGCGCTGAAGGCATCGCCCGTCGATCGCACCCTGCTCCCGAGGGCGCAGGCGGCCTACCGCGGTGAAGTGTTCGCCTGCGACCGCGCGGTCGGAAGGATGCTCCGCGCCGTTTTCGCCCCCACGAAGGTGATCGTCCTTGCCGACCATGGCGAGGAGTTCCTCGAGCACGGCGCCTTCGAGCACGGACATTCTCTTCACGAGGAGCTCCTGCGCGTCCCGATGCTGGTGAAGGACTCTCTGCCCACCGGCGCGCTCGTCGCCGCGGCGACGCCGCTCACCCACGTCTCCGAGGAGCTGATGGGAGAGGCCCACCGGAGCCGCCCCGTCACGAGCGAAGCGATCCTCGACGGCCCCGATCGCATCGCCATCCGCTACGGCCGCTACAAGCTCGTCGCCGACCTCCCCTGCGGCACCGCGCTCGAGCTCGACGACCTCGAGGCCGACCCCCGCGAGACGCAACCCATCCCTCCGGGCGATCCTCGCGCGGCTCCGCTGGCGGCGGGGCTCGCGGCGTTCCTTCGCCAGTACCCGGCCCATCCGTCGACGACGGGCGCGATGGGCCCGGAGAACGCCGAGCAGCTCAAGAGCCTCGGTTACGTCGAGGGCAGCCAGCCCGCCGTGCCCTGCCCCGGGAAGTAAACTCCCGGACGTGCGGGGCGAGCTCTTTCAGAGGGCGGACGTGGCGTTCGCGCGCGACGCGGCGGCGGGCTATCCCGAGACCGCGCCGTTCGATCCGCCGTGCTCGGTGCGTGCGCTGGTCGAGCGAGCGCTGGAGCGGCTCGGCCTCGATGCCGCGCGCGCGGGCAGCGATGGCTGGAATCCGCTCGGCGACCTGGTCGGGCCTGGAGCCACGGTGCTCGTCAAGCCGAACCTCGTCTACCACCGCCACGCCCATGGCGGCGACCCGCTCTCCATCGTGACGCACGGCTCCGTGCTGCGGCCGCTCCTCGATCTGGCGCGACGCGCCGTCGGTCCGGGCGGCCGCGTGGTGCTCGGGGACGCGCCCCAGGCCAACGCCGACTGGGACACGCTGATGGACGTCACGGGCATCGGTGCGATGGTCGCCGCGCTGAACGCGCGCGGCATGGAGGTCGAGCTCTCCGACATGCGGCGTCTCGTCGCCCACGAGCGCCACGAGATCCGCGTCCGCGAGGAGGTGCGCGAGGGAAAGACCGTCCCGGTCGATCTCGGCGTGGGGTCCTATCTCGCTCCGCTCGGCGAGACGCTCGACAACCTCTTCGGCGCCGACTACGACCGGCGCGCGACCGTCGACGCGCACCAAGGCGGGCGGCATGCCTACATGGTGGCGCGCGAGGTCCTGAACGCCGATCTGATCGTGACGGTGCCGAAGCTCAAGACGCACCGCAAGGTCGGCATCACCGTCGCGCTCAAGGGCATGGTGGGCATCAACGGCGACAAGAACTTCATCCCCCACTACCGCGTCGGCGACGCCCCGCGCGGCGGCGACGAGTTCCCTCTCGAGGAGCGTGCGAGCGTCCGCGCGCGGAGCCTCGCGCTGCGCGCGGGGATCGACCTCTTCCTCGCGCGCTTCCAGCCGATCCTCGGCCCCGCCACCTCGTGGGCGCTCGGCGCCTACGGGCGGCTGCGAGCGGCGAGCCCGGACGCTCCGGAGGAGACGCTCATCGAGAAGTTCTACCGCGAGGTCGTCGGCCAGAGCGTCCGGGCCGGGAACTGGCCCGGCAACGACACCCTGTGGCGCGCCGTGCTCGACCTGAACCGCATCGCCCACTACGCCGATCGCGAGGGCCGCCTGCAGAGCGACCTCCAGCGCGGCTATCTCTGCGTCGCCGACGGTATCGTCGGCGGCGATCGCGGGGGGCCGCTGCGCCCGCGCGCCCGCCGCGCCGGCTGCATCCTCGCCGCCACCAACCCGGTGGCGATGGACGTCGCCGCCGCCGCGCTCATGGGATTCGCGCACGACGCAATGCCGATGGTGGCGCGCGCTCTCGCGGATCCGTCGCTCGCCCCGAGAGGCGTCGCGAAGCTAATCGGTGAACGGGGCGTGACGCTCGACTTCGATCCTCCCAAGGGGTGGGACGTCCTGCGCCGTCAAGCGGCGCTGGCCCCGACGTAGTGGAGTTCCGGCTCCGCGACTTCTGGTACCCGGTCTCCATCGTCCGGATGCGCCGGCTGCTCGAAGCATCCCAGTGGTGGGACGAGGAGAAGATCGCCGCCTTCCAAAAGGAGCGCCTGCGCATCGTCGTGGAGCACGCGGTGGCATCGGTGCCCTACTGGCGCGACCTCTTCGCGCGCCTCCGCCTGAAGCCCGCCGACGTCGCGGGCCCGGGGGATCTCGCAAAGCTCCCCGTGCTCACCAAGGACACGGTGCGGGAGCGGCGCGCCGAGCTCGAGGCGTCCGACCTCCGGCGCCACGGTCCCAGGCTCGTCCACACCTCGGGGTCGACGGGCACGCCTCTCGCCTTCTACATCGACAAGCCCACGAACGTCCTCGAGTTCGCGACGCTGTGGCGCCACTGGGGCTGGCACGGCTACCGTTTCGGCGATCGCTTCGCCGACATGCGCGGCCGCACGATCGCCGATCCCTCCGGGATCGAGCACGACTTCAGGCTGCGCAGCCTCAACGTCTCGTCCTTCGACCTCACACCCGAGAAGGCGCGGCGCTACGCCGAGGCGATGCGGGGCTTCCGGCCGGTGATGGTGCGCGGCTACCCGTCGTCGCTTCACGTCTTCTGCGGGTGGATGGACCGCGACATCGGCGTGCGTCCGAGATCCGTCATCACGAGCTCCGAGACGCTCCTCGATCACCAGCGGGCCGCGATCGCGCGCGTCTTCGGCTGCCCCGTGCGGGACTACTACGGGCAGGTGGAGCGTGTCGCGTGGATCGGCGAGTGCGAGCGAGGGCGCTACCACGTGGGAAGCGAGTACGGGATCGTCGAGGTGCTCGGCGACGACGATCGCCCCATCGCCGAGGGCACGGGGCGACTCGTCGGGACGACGCTCTGGAACTTGGCGATGCCGCTCCTGCGCTACGAGACGCGCGACCTCGTCACGGTGGCGCGATCGGGCGACTGCGCCTGCGGCCGCAAGCTCCCCACGGTCGAGCGCATCTGGGGCCGCATCGAGGACATCGTCGTGACGCCGGACGGCCGGCACGTCGGTAGGCTCGACGCCGCGTTCAAGCTGTCGACCGGGATCCGCCTCGCGCAGATCGTCCAGGACGATCCGTCCGCTATCGAGGTCCGCATCGTGCCCGCGGCGGGCTTCGGAGACGACGACGTCCGCGTCCTGGAGCGCGAGCTCCGGCTGCGGCTGGGCGATGCCATCGCGATCCGGCACGAGATCGTCGCGGACCTCGAGCGTACGGCGGGCGGCAAGATCAAGTTCGTGGTGTCTCGGCTGCCGCGCGAGATCCAGGAGGGGCGCCCCCCAGAGACCACCGCCGTGTGACGAGACTCGTCGCGCGCTTCGGTTCAGTCCACGGCCCTGGACAGCGCAACCCGGAAGCCGACGATCCCGCGCAGGTCCGAGGGGGCGCTTCCAAACCTGTTGTTGGCCTGGCAGTGCGCGCCGCTTCCGTTCCAGAACCCGCCCCGCAACGCTCGCCAGCCCAGGTCCTCGCGAAAGACGTCGGCGCACCAGTCGCACACGTTGCCGCCGAGGCCGCGGATCCCGTAGGGGGAGTCGTCGACCGGAAACGCGCCCACCGCGCGCAGGCCGCCTCGCCCGTCGAGGTGCGAATCGGCCGTGTTGCACCAGCTCGCATCGAAGTGGTTTCCCCAGGGGTAGACGCGTCCATCGACTCCGCGCGCGGCCTTCTCCCACTCGTCCTCGGTCGGAAGCCTGAAGGGTCTACCCTCCTTCTCCGATCGCCACGCGCAGTACGCGTTCGCGTCATGCCAGCTCACGTTGGTGACGGGCCCATCGGGCAACGCGGGCACGCCGGCTCCGGGATCGCTCTCCGGAAGGCGAAAGGTCCCTTCGGGGCCCTCGCTCCAGTGCAGGGAGCCCCCGTCCTGCCACCGGGGGGCGTGCCGGCGCGCCCTTGCCGCATCAACGGCTCCGACGTCGTTCAGGAACGCGAGGTACTCCGCGCACGTGACTGGGAACCGGCCGATGAAGAAGTCGGGCAGCTCGATGGTCCTCCTGGGTCGAGGAGCATAGACGCTGGGCCCACCTGCGACGAACGCGCCGCCCGGGACGAGCAAGAGGCCGTCGGGCACATCGCCGGTGGCAGCGAGCCTCACGAGCACGCGGACGTTCTCGTTCCGGCCCACATGGATGGGCTGGCCGAGGTCGTGGAACCCCGCCAGCCTCGCGATCACGACGTAGCTTCCCATCGGCGCCTCGACGGCCGCCGGAGCGTCGCCGAGAAAGGAGTGCGCATCGTCGCGCCGCGGAGTCAGGTAGGTGCCCGCGGCGGTGGCGACCTCGCCTTCCCGCAACGACGGACCGGATCCAGGGGCGCTCCATGGAACCGGGACGAGCCGGCGCTCGTGCTCCTCGTACCGGTAGAGGTAGACCTCCGCTCCGGGCGGCTCCGTCGCGATCGCGATCGTGCCCGTACCCGAGAGCTCGCGCGCGTACCGGCCGTTGTCGTACGTCCGCACCATGTCGCTGTAGTACTGCACGCCCGCGTCGTCCTCGGACTCCTCGGCGGACCGGAGCCTGGCGCGGTAGAGATCGGCCAGGCCCGCGCGTGCCGCGGGACAGTCGCGATCGAGCTCCAGGGCCTGGTGGTACAGACGCTCGGCATCGGCGAACGAGCGGAGCGTCTCCCGGCCCGCAGCCTTCGCGGAGTCCTCGAGCTTCCACCATGCGGCCTTCTCGCTCACGGGCTCGGCCCCCTTGAGCTTCCGTCCCTCCTCGCGGGCGAGGGCCTCGATCCGCCGCTGCTCGTCCCCAAGGACGGCGTGGCAGCGCGCACGCTCGTCCGCGGCCGCCACGATGCGGCGGACCTCTGCCTGCCTGCGCTCGCGCTCGCGCGTCCCCTCGACGGCCAGGACGACGTCGTCAAGCAGCACCTTCACCGACTCGTAGCGCAGGGCCTTCTCGCGGGCCATGGCCCTCAGGACGATGACGGCCAGGTCGTCAGGGACGGGCACGGGCGCAACGGACCGCGGGTCGGGGACCTCGGCCTCCAGGACTTGACACAGGATCGCATAGGGGGAGACCCCGTCGAAGGGAGGCCGCCCCGTCAGGATCTCGAACAGGACGGCCCCGAGAGAGTAGATGTCGGATCGCTCGTCGATGTCGTGGACGTGGCCGGCGGCCTGCTCCGGCGCCATGTAGGACGGCGTGCCGGTCACGGCACCCTCGACCGTCTCGGACCCATCGTGGGCACGGGCCGTCGCCACGGCGGCTCTCGTTCCGGGCGGCGATCCCGCTCCTTGGCGCTTGAGCTTCGCGAGGCCCCAGTCGAGCACGACGGTCTCTCCATGCTCGCCCAGCATGACGTTCGGCGGTTTCACGTCCCTGTGGATCACTCCGCGCGCGTGCGCGTACGAGATGGCGTGGCACAGTCCGATGTACGCGGAGACGAGCTTGAGCCTCTCGACGCCCCAGGCCTCCGGCGGGATGCGCCCGTCCGCGAGACCGGCGTGGACCGATCGGATCTCGTCCGAGAGCGTGCGGCCGGTGATCACCGGCATCGTGTAGTAGGGCTCCCCGTCTCGCGTCACCCCGAGCTCGTGGACGGCGACGATGTTCGGGTGGGAGAGCTGGGCGGTGATCTGCGCCTCTTCCACGAACCGGTCGCGCAGGTGGTCGTTCCCGGAGCGCGCCGCGTGATCCTCCCGGAGGAGCTTCATGGCCACCTCGCGCCCCATGAGAGATCCGTCGAGTGCGAGCACGACCCTGCCGAGCCCGCCCCGACCGAGCTCGCCCTGGAGGGTGTAACGCTCCGGAGCCGCGGGCGGTCGCGCGAAGATCGTCGCCGGCGCCGCATCGCGAGCCTCGGGGAGCTCGAGCAGGAACAGCGAGGCTCCGACGTCCGCACTCCTCCGCTGCGCGGCGATCGACTGCGCGACGTCCCCGTCGTGCATCGCGAGCCGCGCCTCCATGAGCGTCGAGATCGCCGCGACCTGCGTCGTGCCGAGATAGCCCCTCTCGACGAACAGCCTCGCCGCACCCGCGCCGGGACGGCCGGGCATGAGCCTCATCACCTCCACGAACTGGGCCTGCGTGACGAACCCGACCTGGAGCGCAATCACGGCGAAGAGGAGATCGCGGCCCCTCGCGGCATCCTGCTCTCGTGTCGAAGGCATGACGTCCTTTCGGGCTCCTCGCGCTGGCAACGGTAACCCAACATCCCGCCCGCTGGAACGGCGCGCGCTCTCCTCCAGCCATCGCGCCGCCCCCGGCACGGGATCGTGCCGCAGCCTCGCCCCTGAGGGCCTGCGCCGGAACGCCGGAGTGGCGCGAGGCCTACTGCTCGACCAGCTCGACGCGGGCGATTCTCCGCCCAGCCGGCCTCGGTACGATCGGTGACCGGCGAGAGCGAGCCGACTGTGCTCGTTGAGCAGGACCTTCACCGGGACGTGGACGCCTCCCTCGGGCCGCGTGAGCGTCGCCGTCACGTAGCGCAACGGCCCGTCGCAGTCGATCCCCCACGCACCACCCGCCGAAAGTCTCGATGTCGTCGTTGAGGCCCTGGTCGCCGCACTCGGGTCCTTCACCGGAGAAGAGGACCTGCGCAACCGAACGAAAAGCCGCGTGGGACGTTGCTTCCGGGGCTCATGGCCCGCGACGACACCCCGCGCCCGTTGCGGAGACCGATCAGCGCAGGAGCACGTGGATGCGGTCGCGGTCGACGGCAAGGTCCTCCACGGCCTCTCCGCCGAGCCGCGCGACATCGTCCTGTGCCGGCGCACGCAAGGTGACGAGAAGCCCCGTGGCGCGGTGGACGGGAAACAACCACTCCGTCCCCCTGGACTTTCCGCCGACGTACATACACGGTCTCGCCGCCGACGGCGATGGCGCGAGGCTCTCGGAGCTCGCGGCCACCCACGATTGTCGATTGGAGGAACGCAACGCCATCCGCGCGGACCGCGGTGAGGAACGCCTGGGTGCCGCCGCCTCGCGGCTCCAAAGGCGCCACGACCGGGAAGTCATCCGAGTCGGTCAAGCCGGTGACGTACGCCACGCCATCGCTTCCGGCGACGATGCCCGTGCCTTCTTCGTCACCCCTCCCACCGATGTAGGTGGTGTAGTGCAGGTAGGAGCCGACGCCTGACAGCTTGGCCACGAACGCGTCGCGGTGCACGTCGATGAGGGGCTGGACCGCGCGGTAGATCGGGAAGTCCGCGGAACCCGTCGTGCCGACCACGTAGATGTCGCCCGCGCCGTCGAGCGCGACGCCGGCGATCGTCTCCTCGCCCTTTCCGCCGAGGTAGGTCGCGTACACGAAGCGTGGACGTTCGAGGTCGAGCTGCGCCACGAACCCGTCGCTCTCACCCGAGCGCACCTTCTGCATCGCCGAGACCCGTGGAAAGTCGTCGGACCGCGTCTCCCCCACGACGCAGACGATGTCCCGATCGTCCACGGCGACACTGCTGGCGAAGTCGTCCTGACGCCCGCCGAGGTAGGTGCTCGAGAGGATCCCGCCTACGCTCGTCACCTTCGCAACGAATCCGTCCATCTCCCCCTGCCATCGCTCCAGCGGCATCGCGACGGGAAAGTCCGCGGATCGCGTCGAGCCCACGACGTAGATGGCGCCGCCCCGGTTGACTGCCACGTCCAGCGCGCGATCGTCCGAGCGCCCGCCGAGGTAAACGGTCCTCCTCGGGACGAGCGTGACGACCTCGTCGTTCTCTTCGGAGTCCTCCAGGAGCGTCACGAAGGCGTCGGCTCGCGACGACCCGAGGCTGCCCCGCAGCGCGTCTGCGCGGGTCGACGTC
This sequence comes from Acidobacteriota bacterium, assembly GCA_046331505.1. Classification (GTDB taxonomy): domain Bacteria; phylum Acidobacteriota; class Vicinamibacteria; order JAXLQT01; family JAXLQT01; genus JAXLQT01. The sequence goes on along the minus strand of JAXLQT010000059.1, from coordinate 15,228 downwards.
CCGGCGACGACCACGGCGCCGCGACTCCCGAACGATGCGATCGCGGTCCCCTCGTCGAGCGGGAACACCGCCCTCGCGTCCTGCAACGTGATCGGGCCGATCACGAGCGGAACGTCGAACGCATGAGGAACGTGTCCGAATCCGATGCGGCCGTCCTTCGAACGCGTCCAGCTCGCGGGAGCGCCCGCCCATCGACCCTCGTCGTACTGATGGGCCGCCGGGCGCGACAGGGACGCCCCGGAGGCCCAGAGCCCACCGAAGGGGGATGGCGTCAGATCCAGCCCGTCGACGACGAACGAGGCCGCGGCAGGATCGGCGCCGGCGCCTACCAGGACGTAGAGCGAGAGATCGCCGCCCGCGCCGTCGAAGACGACGTCGATGCCGCGCCACACCTGCACGTAGCGGACGCGCGCGTATGCCCCTGCGTCCGCGCGAGGTCCGTTGCCCTCGTAGTATGTGGCGCCGTAGTGAAACCCGTCGCGTCCCATCGAGGCGCAGCCGTGGGTCGATCCCGCGAAGCGCAGCCTCCAGAGCTTCCCGTGCGGGCTGCGGAAGGTGACACCGTCGCTCTCGAAAGACGCGAACGGGTTGCCGAGGGTGGAGAAAAGGATCGCGGGATCGAACTGCCCATCGTTCGACTCGAAGCGCAGCTCCGGCCATACGGGAAGCCGGCTTCGCGTCACGACGACGGCCGGCGGCGCCGGCTCGACCGGGGGGTCCGGCGGGGGCGACGCCCAGAATCGCGCCTGCCGCCCGTCGTCGTCGATCACCGGAGGCAACCCGCCGCGCGGCTCCACCGCGTCGTTTGGCAGGTCGGGCAGCCCCTCCGGTGGGGGGCGCGGGATCACCGCGTCATCCGGGAGCTCGAGCGGGCCGCTCGGCATCTCCCTAGGGATCGCAGCGTCGTTGGGCAACGCCTGACCTCTCGCGCCCGGCCCGACGATCGGGGCCAGGCACGCGGCGAGAGCCACAGAGCTCGCCAGGCGCCAGAGCAACGGGCCTCCTCGCGCGGGAACCCGCGCTCTCGAAGTCTATCGCCCGATCGTCATCCTGGACGAGGCTTGTCGCGCCTTCGCGGGCGCGCGTCGACCGGGCGGTCAGTGGCGTGGTGACGGAGGACGCCCTCGCGCCGGCCTTGACTCCGAACTGGCGCCGGACGAGCCCCCGCCCTACTGTCCGTAACGTCCCTGGTAGTAACTCTCGATGCGGGCGCGGTCTTCCTTGGAGATGCCTCCGAGCCACTTGTGGTCGTCCATCGCTCGAAGCTCCGCCGTGACGCCGGGCATCAGCGCCTCGGCCTCCGGGATCAGCTCCGTGTAGAGCTTCTTCGCGACCTCGTAGAAGCCGTGCCATTGGGTGTAGTCGGGCCCCATCATCGCCGCGCCCATGCGCGCTCTCCGGCCCTCGTGATGCCATAGCTCGTAGTACGTCCACTCGATGGGATCGTCGAACGGGGTCGGCGTGATCTTCCCGGCGTCGCGGAGCTTCTTCATCACGGCCTTGGCGGGAACGGCGAACTTGTCGTTGTAGAGCGTGACCGAAGCGTCGTACTGCTTGTAGAACGCTTCGACCCAGTCCTTGCCGTGGCAGTTGCTGCAGACCTTCTGCATGGTGGCGCGCCGCTCCTCCCATTTCTCGAGCTTGATCGAGACCTCGGGCCGGAGCGTCCAGGAGATGCGCGTGCCGACGTCGTGCGTCACCGGCAGGTCGCGGGTCGCGCTCATGTGGCACGTGGCGCAGGTCGGTGCGGCCACGTAGTCCTTGCCGAGGACCCAGCTCTCGCTGTCGAGGTTCATGTCGGAGATGAAGGCGCGGAACGCGATGCCGTGCTTGCTCTCGGTGTAGATCTCGTACTGCGGGTGATCCGGGCCGAGGTGACACTTCCCGCAGTTCTCGGGCTGGCGCGCCACCGACGCCGCGAACGCATGGCGGCTGTGGCACGCCGAGCAGGTGCCCCGCGATCCGTCAGGGTTGATGCGGCCGATGCCGGTGTTGGGCCAGGTGGCGGCATCGAGCTTGCCGCCCTCGAGCACCTTGATGGTCCCGCCGTGGCATTGCTTGCACCCGCTGTTGGCCGCGGGCACTCCCTCCGCGACCTCGCCAAGGACGTTGTCGAGCGATCCCAGGATCTCTCCCGCCCTGGCGTGGTGGCTCTGCTCGAACTCGGCGGTCTCCTTCTCGTGACACTTTCCGCAGTCCTTGGGCGTGACGAGAAGCGAGATCGTGTATCCCTCGTGCTCCATCGCGTCCGGCTCGCCTTTCCTGGCGGCGTGGCAGTCGAAGCACCCCACCCCGTTGATCGCGTGCTTGCTCAGCATCCACTGCTGCGTCGCCACCGGTGTGGCCTTGTCCTCGTGACATCTCAGGCAGTCGCGACTCTCCTTGGAGAGGGAGGCAAGGTCGTCGGCGGACAGCTTGGCGGGTAGCTCGACTGCCGCGGCGGTTGCGGCGAATGCCGCCAGGAAGGTGAGCGTCAGGCGCATGGGAGGCTCCTAGAAGTAGATCGGGACGTCGATCTGGACGATGCTGTACTTCAGGTCGTCGATCGGACCGTCCAGACCCGTCGCGTACGCGATGCCTGGCCGCATCTTGACGTTCTTGCCGACCTTGAAGTGAAAGCGGGGTCCCGCCGCGACCGAGAGGTTGTCGCGCAGCTTCTCGTTGGCCTCCACGAAGCTCGGCGTCGTTAGCCATCGCTGGTAGCGCACCTCGCCACCGAGCGAGAAGTGGGGCCCGAAGAAATAGCCGAAGTGGACGCCGCTCGTGAGGTTGGTCTTGTTGTCGTCGACCTGCACCCGGTCGCCGTGAACGCGGTGGAGCTCGAAGAGCGTGACCTCGCCCTGGAACGTGAAGCCGCCGTGCACGTAGGCGATGTCGACGCCGGGAAACAGGGTCGCGTCGTTGACGGAGAACATGGCGTTGTCCATCGCGGACCGTGCGAGTGGACCGGACTTCACCGCCGTACTGGTGGCGGGGTTGGGGCTATTGCCGGCGCCCTGCCCCACGGGGATCGTCAGTCCCAGGAAGAGCCCGACGCGCCAGTCGTCGCTGGGCCGGATCAGGTACGTCGCGCCCACGGCGGGATTCACGTAGGCATTCCCGTCCTTGCCCACGGGGGGATCGTTGTCGACGTAGCCGACGCGGATCATCGGCGCGAGCTTGTCGTTCACCTTGTATGAGAGCAGCAGGAACGACACGAGCGTGCGCCCGCTGTTTCCGGACGCATCCTCGTAGTCGGCCACGACCGAGTCCCACCGGAGGACCGTGCCGATGGCCGCCGGCCGGAGCTGCCACGGGAGCGAGTAGGGGGGCGGGTCGCCGGCCAGCGCCGGCGCCGCGATCGAGAGGAGCAGTGCGAGAAAGGCGACCCTGTGTCTCATCGGTTCATCTCCGTCAACGATTCACGAACGGTCTCGGTGTGCGACGCGATCACGCGGGCCGCGTCGGCGTAGAAAGTCCCGGAAGCGTGCTCGACGAGCTCCGCGCACACCGCCTGGATCGCAACCCCCGCGTGCTCGCGAAGGAACCGCTCCCGCGCCCGTGCGCATGTGTCCGCTTCCTCGCCAAGGCCAGCGTGGCACGCATAGGCCTCCTTGAAGTGCAGCCACGCGAGGAACGAGCACTCGACGCTCACGTGATCGGGGCTCTCCCTGATCTCAGCCGTGGCGTCGAATGCGAAGGCCTTGTAGAAGGCAGCCACGTCGCCAAGGCACCCGCCCTTGCCGGCGAGCGGCCCTGTCGTGTGATCCGACTCGCACGGGCGGCAGGCGCCTCCCGGTCCGAGCAGCCGGTGGTAGAGGGATGGGTCCGGCATGGCGCGCTCGGCGAGAGCCCGCCACGCCGCCGCACGCCCAGGCGGCAGCCCGCCGGCGAGCGCCGCCATCGCGCTTCCAAGCCCTGGAGCCGGGGGCCTGAGCGCGAGCGATGCGATGCGCCACTGGACGCAGTCCCTGAGCGAGCCCGCGATGGCGCTCGATGCCGCGGTCATCGCGTCTCACCGCGGGCCGCGATGGCCAGGGGGATCCAGCCGGACCTCATCTTGCGCGCACCCGCCTCGTTCGCGGTGCCGTTCCACACGGCAAACGCCGCGTAGGTGCGGTTGCCCGCGCGCAGCGCGCCGTTCTCGTCCGCGTCGAGCGGCCGCGCGATGGTGACGCGCCAGCGCCGTCCATCGTGGAGCCCGGCGCCCACCGACACCTGGTCGGGCTGCGCCGTGAGCGAGCCGAACCCTTCCGCCGCAAGGTCCTGTGTCGGCGAATCGGTCCGCCGGACGGTCACGGGGTTCCCCAGCGCGCGGGCCGGGGCATAGAGCGCCTCCATGGCGGCGCGCGCCGAGGGTGCCGCAGCGTCGAACGGGTAGTGATCGGGTCTCGCATTGGGATAGAGGCGGGAGACGGCATCCTCCTTGGAGCCGAGGGCCGCCTGCCAGGCTGCCTTCCAGAGCGTGATGCGCACGGGACGTCCCGCCTGACCCATCGCGCCGTCCGGCACGTCTCCCCCGCGTCCGACGGGGACCTGGACCGCGACCGCGTCGGACGACTTGCCGACTCCCGCGAGCTCGTCCTTGGTGGGATCGTCCCACTCGAGTCGGAACGCGACGAAGGCGCCGTCGTGGAGCGCGCGCACGCGCACCGTCGGCACGCCCGGTGTCGTGAGCTTCGGCTCGGTCTGATCCTGGGGCATCAGCGTGGCGACGTACTCCGGCGCCGATTGCCATGCCGGCGCATCGGGATCGGTCCTCGGCAGCTCACCCGCGCACGGCACCGCCTGCACGTCCTGGAGCGACGCCGCCGCGTGCTTCTCCGCGGTGCCGCAGCCGGCCAGGAGCCAGGTCGCGCCGAACGCGGCGGCGCACAGGACGGTGTGGGACCTCGAACGGGCCATGACGTTCCTTCCTTTCCGCGGCGGCCGGCTCACGGGACGTTCACCCGGGCCACGGACCTTTCCGCGTCCATCGCGGGCCTCACGAACACGGGCTCCTGGATACGGACCCTCACCAGCTCCGCGCGCTTCTCGTCGTAGGCGATGGCGTTGTCGCCGTCGACCTTGAAGTAGACGATCGAATGGGGCGTGGAGCCGAACAGCGTCAGGAGCCCGGCGAGCGTGCGGTCCTGGGCAGCGCTCCGGTACGTCTCGACGGCCTTCGCCGCGCCCGGGCCGAAGAGCTGCTGATTGAAGCTCGCGGGGACGTGGATCGGCGGCACGTAGTACACGTTGGGCTCGAGGCCGAACTGCGGGAAAAGGGGCAGCGCGAGCTTCTTCACGTGCACGAGGTAGTCGACGGCGTTGTCCTCTTCCGCCTTCTCGGGGGTGTGGACGAATCCCTGGAGGCGGATCTTCCCGATGCAGTTGACGAAGCACTGGGGCTGCTCCCCGATCTCGATCTTCGGGAAGCACGCGATGCACTTCTCCGACGTTCCCGTCGCGGGATTGAAGAAGACCTTCTTGTAAGGACAGCCCTTGACGCACTCCTGGTAGCCGCGGCACCGAGACTGATCGAGCAGCACGATGCCGTCCTCCGGACGCTTGTAGATGGATCCACGCGGGCACGACGCGAGGCAGGCGGGGTAGGTGCAGTGGTTGCAGATCCGCGCCAGGTAGAACATCCAGTTGAGGTGGGTGCCCGAGTAGTAGGCGCCCTTCTCGAGCGCGCCGGCGATCTCGTCCTCGCCGATGTTCGGGTGGGCGTAGTCCATCTCCTCCGGTGCGAAGCCGAGGACGCGCTCGCCCGCGCGCGCCGACTCGAAGATGGTCTTCCCCTCGTAAACGGATCCGTTCCAGCTCTGACCGCCGAGCATCTCGAGGAGCTTCACGTCCCAGGCGAGCGGGAAGAAGCCGTAGGGCTTCGACTCGACGTTGTTCCAGAGCATCGCTTCCTGTCCGCGGCCGCTCGTCCAGGTCGTCTTGCACGCGAGCGTACACGTCTGGCAGGCGATGCACTTGTTGGTGTCGAACACCGCCCCGAACTGCCGCTTCGGGCGCGCCTCCGGGTACCAGTAGCTCATCTCACGGCCGATCTGCCAGTTGTGGACGCGCGCCATGACTAGCTCTCCTTCCGCACCTTCAGGAATTCGCCGGCGACGTAGCTCCGGAGCGCCGCGTTTGCATAGGCGGGCCGCAGGCCGAGCGCGGCAGGGCGCCACAGGCCCTTGCCCCCGATGCCTCCGGCCTCCGCCTTCGTGATCTTCACGATCGACTCGCGAGGCGCCCCCGTGGGGCAGTGGCTGTCGGGAAGGAACCCCTTGCCGATCACCTGCCCGAAGAGCTCCTTCCGGACCAACGTGTCGGTCATCAGCGTCGGCTTCAGCCACCCGCGCGTCGCGCTCTGGTGGCCTCCGTAGCGGAACATCGCCTGGTAGTTGGTCTCGGGGTTCTTTGCAAGGCCGTCGGGCCTCGTCTCGTGGCCGCGGACGCTGCCCGGTGTCGCCTGGTACATGTTGAACCACATGCGGGTCACGCCGCGCGGCGTGCCCGCGTAGTAGCGCGCGCGGCAGAGGAGCCGCGCCACCTTGTAGAACGGGTCCTCCTTCTTCCAGCCGCGGTACGGGCGATCCGAGGGATCGGAGTCGATCCAGACGTAGTCCCCGTCGTCGATCTGAAGCTCCACCGCGTCGGCCGGGTTGATGTCGACGTACCCTTCCGAGACCGAGGGCATCCGCTTGTCGTGGCGGTAGATGTCGCCGAACGGGCCGAAGAGCACCGCGATGACGTCCGTGTCGACGGGCGTGGTGTGCGCGCCGTGCCGGTACTTCGGCGTGTGGAAGACGAAGCGGTAGCCCTGGTCGTGGAGCGGGTGCTTCGTCCTCGCGAGCTCCGGCCAGGGCATGACGACGTTGCGCGCCTGCCGGTGCTCGCAGCTCATGTCGTCGGCCGCGACGCCGTAGACGTCGGGTCCTTCCGGCCGGAAGGCGTCGTGGGGCGCCCCGACGATCACATTGGGGTGATAGAACGTCGAGTCGACCGGCTCGCGGTGCACGGGCAGGTTCTCGCCGGCGGCGATGAACTCCGGCTCGTCGCGATAGAGCTCGATCCGTCCCGACTTCGTGTACCAGGGCTTTCCGTCCTGGATCTGCTCGTAGCCGCCGAGGCGCGGGGAGGTGCGCGTCATCATCAGGGCCGGGATCCCCTCCTTCGCCTTCTCTATCAGATCGCCTGCGGAATAGCCCTTGGCGCTGGTCGAGGCGTCGAGGATGCGCTGGAGGTACACGTCCATACGCCCCTCGTCGAGGTACTTCCAGTAGTCGACGAAGCGATCGTCGCCGGTGAGCTTCGCGAGGTGCTTGGACACGAGCGCGCAGATCTCCCCGTCGCCCTTCGTGTCGTGGATCCGCGCCATCGGCGTCGGCGGGAACACCTGCAGGAACGGATTGGTCACCGAGGCGGTCATGTCCGCGTGCTTCAGCTCGGCCCAGGAGTCCGCCGCGAAGACCACGTCCGCGTACTCGCAAGACCCGGTCCACCACCACTCGTTGACCGCCACCATCTCCATGCGCGGCAGGACGTTCGCCACGACGTTGTAGTGCCACTTCAGGTTGCCGAGGATCGAGTTCGCGTTGGCGAACCACAGTGTCTTCGTCGGAGTGGGGATGTGGGTCTTGCCGGTGAGGAGCTTGTTGCCGACCTTGAGGGGATGGTCCTCGTGGTTGTAGTAGTGGGCCGACTCGGGCTTCCAGTACTGCTTCGGGCGCGCCGGCTTGCCCGGATCGAGCTCGATGTCGAAGGGGTTCTCGTTGATCCACTGGGGGCAGCCCGTGAAGAGCGCGACGCGGTAGTTCCCTGCATAGCTGCCGACGTTGCCCGAGGGCGACCCGACGTTGGCGGTGAGCGACGCGAGCAGGAAGAGCGCGCGGTCCTTGAGATCGTTGTTGAAGAACTGGTTCGGCCCCATCCCGACGCAGAAGAGCGTCCCGTTGCGCGCCAGGGCGACGTCCTTCGCGAGCTTCTCGAGCGCCTCCTTTGGCGTCCAGGTCATCTCCTCCACGGCCGCGGGGGAGAAGTTGTCGGCGATGTAGCTCGCGACGAGGTCGAAGACCGGCCGCACCTGCACCTTCCGGCCGTCGGCGAGCGTCACCTCGTGCTCGCCCGAGAGCGCCGGATCGATGCCGGCCCGATCGAAGCGGTCGCCCACCAGGTCGCGCGGGAGCGGGACGGGCGCGTTCTTCTTCTGGTCCCAGGCCATGTAGTCGCCCCACTCCTGGCGGAGCGCCTCCGGGATGAGCTGCTCCACCTGCTTTCCCGGCGGAGGGGGCGTCTCTCCCTGCGCCATCACCTTCGTGAAGTTGGACAGCGCCGCGGGCGCGGCGCCCGCATCGAGGTCCTGCGCGCGCAACCGCTGCAGTGTGTCCATGCGCACGAGGAGCGGGAGATCGGTGAACCGCTTCACGAAGCCCTCGTCGTAGGTCCTGTCGCGCAGGATGACGTGGCACAGCCCGAGGCCGAACGCCGGCATCGTGCCCGGACGGCAGACGTAGACGTCGTCCCCCTTGCTCGCGGTCGAGCTGTACTCGCAGGCGATCACGGCGATGCGCGTCCCCTTGAGGCGCGCCTCGGTGAGCCAGTGGCTGTCCGGCATCTTGGTCGTGATCCAGTTCATCCCCCACACCACCGCGAGCTTCGCGTTCTCGACGCTGTAGAGGTCGAACTCCACGGTCTGCGTGCCGGTACACATCGTGTGGCCCGGAGGGAGGTCGGTGTGCCAGGAGTAGTTGTCCCATCCCCGGCCGCCCACGGCCTTGTCGGGGCCGAGGTTGCGCACCTTGGCGTCCAGGAGCGCCATCGAGTTGGCCATGCGGTACATCCCGAACACTCTCGTCACGCCGAGAAGCGGCATGCCGCCCCGGAACTTCAGGGTCTGGACCCCGGCGCCCTTCGCGGCCTCGATCACCTCGGGCTCGTACCCCTGCGCCTTCAGGAACGCGGCGCCCTTCTCGCCCGAATAGACGGTCGCGACTTCCTGGAGGGCCTTCGCCACGTAACCGGCCGCCTCGTCCCAGGTCGCCGGCACCCAGCCGTCCCAGCCGCGCCGGAAGTACTCGGCCGGCGCCCGCCCGGTGACGGGATCCCTCGGAAACCCCTTGTCGACCCACTCCTTCCACCCCTTGCGCAGCATCGGCTGGCGCACGCGCCGGTCGCCGTAGAAGCGGCGCGTCAGGGCGAGCCCCTTCTGGCAGCAGCGCGGATCCCAGCGCGCGGATGGCTTGTTGCCGTAGAGGTCGGTCGCCTTCCCATAGCCGAAGGTCGGTCCGATGCGGACGACGACGCCGTTCTTCACGTACGCCCGCAGGAGACAGTTGTGGGTGTCGTTCGGCGCGCACATGAAGACGAAGGAGGAGCCGGGCACGAACAGGTTCCTGTAAGCCTTCTCCCAGTCCCGGTCCGGATAGCTCTCGAGCGGGGTTGTCGACGCCCGTGACGGTGAGGCCCCAGGCATCGGTGGCACTGGCCAGGAGCGCCCCGAACCTGAGCCCGGACGCGAGCCTTGCGGAACGATCGGCGCGTGAGGCCGCGGTCATCGGCGTGCTTTCCCGCGAGCCCCTTCGGCGCAGCGCCAAGGCTGCGGATGGGCAACGATGTGGGCCACCTCGTCCTTCTCGAGCGTGGCGAACCCGGTCATGGGGCGCCCGAAGTGGCGCATGGACGTCCCCGCGCGCCCGCGCAGGATCGCGGCGGCGATGTAGTCGTCGGTGGCCGATGCGCGAGGAACGCACCAGGATCCCGGGCGCCTCGCGCCTTCCTCCCTTCGCGCCATGGCATCCGGAGCAGTTGCGGGCGAAGAGCGGCGCGCCCAGCGCCGGGTCTCCGGCGGGAAGCGCCATCCCGTAGCTCTCGGGCGTTCCCGGCGCGAGGGAGCGAAGGTACCCGACGATCGCGTCGATCTCCGCTCCCCGCAGGCCGCCGTCCTTTTCGCCCCAGGCGGGCATCCGGCGGCCGGGACGTCCGTGGGTGACCGTGCTCTTCAGGTAGGCGTCGGTGGCAATGGCGAGGAAGTCGGCGTTGCCGATCGCCGGGAAGACGACGCCCGCGTTCCCGTAGCGGCGTCCGGCGCCTCGCGCCGGCAGCCCGCGCAGAACACGCCGAAGAGCGACTCGTCGGTGGCGAACTCGCGCTCGCCGAGGCGCGCCGCGGATCTTGTCCTCGGCCAGAACGCCTCGGGGACGTCGAGGGCGCGCAGCGACAGCATGTACAGTGTGAGCTCGTCGGCCTCCGCCTCCGACAGCGACAGGTCGGGCATCAGGCTCCCCCTGGTGACGCGCCGGGTCGAGGAAGCGCTCGCGAAGCCAGCTCGGAGCGTGTGGGCACCGCGTACTCCCGAGTAGTCGAGGTCCGCCGCCACCTTGCGTCCGACGCTCGACAGATCGGGCCTGTCGTCACCGCCGACGCCGTTGATCTTGGTGGCACCCGCGGCAGCCGAGGCGGTGGGCGAGGGCCTTGGCCTCGAGGAGGCGCGGTGCCCCCATCCGCGTCGCGAGGTAGCCCTCGACGAGGGTGCGCTCGTCGTCCGGGACGGCACCCCAGCTCGCACGCCATCGTGCCGCATCCGTTCCGCTCGCCTCCGTGCGCGCGTCGTGCGCCGCATACCATCCGCGATCGAGCCCGGTCATCCCGGACGTGGTGAGGTCCGCGGCCGTCCCGCGGCCCGCGCCCTCCATGCGATGGCAGGCGAGACAGTCGTAGCGGCGGAAGAGCGCCTCGCCGCGCCGGCTCGCCTCCTCCGACGGCACCGGCAAGTGCGTGTGGCAGCTCCCGCAACCCGCCTCGACGTCTCGGGGATCGAGGATCGGCTCGTCCCAGTGGCGCGTCAGGCCGTGAGCGGCTTCCAGTGTCGTGCCGCGTCCCTGGCCGCCGCGACACAGCACGCACCCGAACGATTCGGGATCGGGGGATCGGCGGGTGCTTGGCGAAGAGCCGGTCGCCAACGACGCGGGGCCCTGCCGGAGACATCCCGACGTGGCAGGAGGTGCAGCGGCTGACCACGCCGAGCCTCGGGTTCCAGATCTGCTGGATGCCCGCTCCAGCTCCTCCTTGCCCTGTGCGGCGGCCAGCGCGCCGTAGCGGGCGCTGGGCGGCGCGCCACTCGGTGAAGTGGCTGCGCGCCGGTGCCACGGCGAGGACGCCCAGGAAGACGACGGACAGCACTGCGAACAGCCACAGGAGCCGCGTCACGCCCAGGTCCTGCTTCACCACCCAGCGTTCGCTCATCAGAAGATCCTGTCCCGCCACGGCAGGGTGAACGTCCAGCCGGGCCCCCGGAAGAACGTAAACGTGCCGATCGTCGTCAGGCACGCCGCAGAGAGCAGGAACCAGAGGAAGACCCAGAAGTCGAGACCCCGGCCGCGCATCCAGCCGAGGGCGCCACCGGAGGACGAGAACGCCGGGAGGCACATGGCGAACGCCACGACCCAGAGGGGAACGACGACGGGCCACACGGGATGCGCACCCGTCGTGAGGAACAGCGCCGACAGCGCCGCGACGACCACGAGCACGACGGCAAGCGTCCGCCCGCGCCCCGCGCCGCGCCACATGCTCGCGCGCTCGATGTTCACGTCGAAATAGGGGATCACGGCGAGGGCCATCACGACGAGGCCCGGGAGCACCACGCCGGAGACGAGCGGCGGGTAGTAGTGGAGGAGCTCCTGGAGCCCGAGGAAGTACCAGGGCGCCTTCGCGGGGTTCGGCGTCTTCTCGGCGTTGGCGATCTCCTCGAGAGGGGCGTCGAAGGAGAGCGCGATGAGGACCAGCCCGAGGGAGAGGAAGAGTGAACGCGATCAGCTTCCCGCAGGAGCAGGTGCGGGAAGGTCATCACGATGGGCTCGTCGTGGGCGTCGGGATCGCGGGACGCTCGTCCTCCCGAGCACGAGCAACCGCACGGGTCCTTCCGTATCGCTGCCGGGCACCACCAGAGCTGGGGCGGCGCTCATCGCTCCCTCCCCCGGCGCGGCAGGTAGATGCCGCCGTCCTTGCGGATGCGCCAGACGTGGATGGCGACGAGCACATCGGCGAGCGGCAGCACCACGCAGTGGAGCACGTAGAAGCGCAGGAGCGCCGGCTCCCCTGCACTGCTGCCGCCGAGCATCAGGGAAGGATCCCGCGGCCCGACCACGGCACGGACTTCGCCATGTTGGTCCCGACGGTGATCGCCCAGAAGGCGAGCTGGTCCCACGGGAGGAGGTATCCGGTGAAGGAGAGCAAGAGGGTCAGCACGAGCAGGCCGACGCCGATCACCCAGTTGAACTCCCGCGGCGGCCGGTAGGCGCCGGCGAAGAAGACGCGCACCATGTGCAGGAACACCAGCGCCACCATGGTGTGGGCGGTCCAGCGGTGGAGGTTTCTCAGGAACACTCCCGCGGACACGACGAACTGCAGGTCCTTCATGTCCTCGTACGCCTCCGGCACCGACGGGCGGTAGTAGAACATCAGGAAGATCCCCGTCACCACGAGGATGAAGTAGGCGCCCGCAGAGAGCCCGCCCAGGTACAGTGTGCGCGAGAACCGGATCGCGCGCAGGCGCACCTTGACGGGATGGATGTGGAGGAAGAAGTTGGAGAACACCGCGAGGGATCGGTTGCGGTTGCTGTCGGGGAAGCCGTGCCGCACCACCGAGCGCACCACGCGGTTCTTGGTCAAGACGTTCGCGAGACGTTCCATGTCACACCTTGAGCAGGAAGTCGGGAGCGGCCGGCTTCTTGGCGTCGACGATCAGGACACCGTTCTCGAGCTGTAGGTCGAGGCGCGGCAGGGGGCGCGGCGCGGGACCGCCCGTCACCCGGCCGTCCAGGGAGTAGTGGCTGCCGTGGCAGGGGCAGAAGAAGCGTCCCTCCGCGGCCTCGTGGCGCGTCATGCAGCCGAGGTGCGTGCAGATCGAGGACATCGCGTAGAACCCCTCGGCGGTCCGCACGACGTAGACCTTCTGGCGAGGGAGGACGAGGACGGTGCCAACGGCGATCGTCTCCGGCCGGCCGACCTTGATGCGGCTGGCGGCCTCGTAAAGGACGTTCGGCGAGATGTACTGCACGCTCATCGCGGCCGTACCTCCCATCGCCGTCGCCAGCGCCCCCGACCCGAGGAGGCCGAGGAGCTTGCGCCTCGACAGATCCCGCTCGTCCTGCTCCTGTCCCAGATCGTCGATGAGTGCCATGTGTCCCTCAGAGCACCTCGTCGGCGAGCGCCACCAGGTCGCGCTCGTCGCTCCGGTAGAAGGCTTGCATCGTGATGAGCCCGACGGGGCAACGCCGCGCGCACAGCCCGCAGCGGATGCAAGCGGATTCGTCCTTGATGAGCGCCGCGCCGCCTGGCCCCGCCAGGAGCGCGAGCGGCGTCCCGTCGCAGAGGCTGCGGCCGGCCGTCTCCGGCCCGAGCCCCACCCTGCGAAGCGACACGAGATCGATGCAAGCTTCCGGGCACACGTCGGCGCAGCCGCCGCACTGGATGCACTCGGTCGCGTTCATGCGCCGCGAGTCAAAGACGGTGTTGACCCAGCAGTGCAGGCACCGGCTTCCCTCGGCGCGCGCCTCGCACTCGAGCAACGGCAGCTCCACCTGCTCCCGCTGGCCGCGGCGCGGGACGGGGATCGTGGGCAGGACGCGCCTCGGGACCTTCTCGTAGTCGCCCCGGGCGAACGGGTGGTCGTAGCCGAAGGTGTCGAAGACGCGCACGGAGTGCGCGACCGGCCCGTCGGTCCGGCCAGTGATGAGGGTGTCGATGGATCGGGCGGCACGTCGTCCCTCGGCGATCGCCTCGATCACGATGCGTGGACCGAAGGCTACGTCGCCGCCTGCGAAGACGCCGCGGCGCGTCGTCGCGAGCGTGGCGCGATCGACCTCGAGAAGCCCGCGCGGCGTCATGCGCATGCCGTGCCCCGCGCCGAGGAACGAGAGGTCGGCCACCTGCCCCACCGCCAGCACGACGGTGTCGCAGAGGATCTCCTTCTCCGTACCCGGGACGAGCTCCGGCGCGAAGCGGCCGGCATCGTCGAAGACGCGCGCGACGTCGAGCGTCTGGAGCGCCCGCACTCGACCGCCCTCTCCCAGGATGGCCTTGGGTCCGCGGCGATTGAAGAGCCGCACGCCCTCCTCGGCTCCCTCCTCGATCTCGATGGGATCGGCCGGCATCTCGTCGCGGCCCTCGAGCGCGACCATGGTCACGTCGCGGTGGAGCAGCCGCGCGGCGGACAGCGCCGCGTCCATCGCGAGGTTGTGGTGCTCCTCGTCGGGCAGAGACGTGCCGCCGAACCGCCGCGCGGTCCGCGCGACGTCGTAGGCGACGTTGCCGCCACCCACCACCACGACCCGGTCGCCGACGTCGATGGCCGTGCCGAGATTCACCGCGGCGAGGAAGTCGACCGCGGTCACGACGCCGGCGAGGTCGGTCCCGGGAATCGACAGCGATCGGCCGCGCCGGCATCCAGGAGCCAGGAAGACCGCATCACTCTGCCGCGCGAGGTCTTCGAACGTCACGTCCTGCCCCACCTCGACCCCGAAGCGCATCTTCACGCCCAGGAACTCGATGAACGCTGCCTCGCAGTCGATGAGCTCGCGCGGGAGCCGGTACTCCGGGATGCCCGCGCGCATCATGCCTCCGGCCCGCGGTGCCGCATCGATCACCTCGACCTGGTGTCCCATCAGAGCCAGGTCGTGCGCACACGAGAGCCCAGCCGGGCCCGCCCCGATCACGGTGACGCGGCCCGGACGCTCGGCGCGGGGCCGCGGCTTCTCGACCCAGCTCAGGATCTCCTCGAACGGTGCCTGGCTCTCGACCCCGTGGCGCTCGGTCACGACGCGCTTGAGGGCGCGGATGTTGATCGGGGCATCGATGGCACCGCGCCGGCACGCGGCCTCGCACGGATGGGCGCACACGCGCCCGCAGATCGACGCGAACGGGTTCGGGCGCCGCGCGAGGGCATAGGCCTCGCGGTACTTTCCCTGGGCGATCAGGCTCACGTACCCACCCGCGTGCGTGCCGACGGGACACGCGGCGCGGCATGGGAAGTTGGTCTCGACGAACCGGAGGTCGATGCCCGCATGCGTGCCCCACCAGTCGACGGTCGGCGCGGAGGCGATCACGTTGACCCTGGTGAGCAACGGACGGGCCAGCGCCACCGCCCCGTTGCTGGGGCGCGCCGGTCGGCGGGCTGTCACCTTCCGTCACGCTCGCGGCGCGCGCGTCACCTGCCGTAACGGCAGCGCGACGGTCCGCTTTGGGAGTCGTCAGGGGAATGACTGCGTCGATTAT
>JAXLQT010000058.1:0-28118 GCA_046331505.1 Acidobacteriota bacterium | reverse complement strand
CGAGCGTTGCGAGCCACGCCTTGGGAGCGGATGACGAGCGGTAGTCGCCGACGAGCGCGACGCCGGCGGCGGACGCCGCATCCATCACCTCGGCGCGCGTGCACGGACGGGACGGCCCCGCCTGCTCACGGCAGAGCCTCGTCACCAGCGGATCGTCGGATATGATGCGCCGCACTTTTCGACCATCGCGGAGCGGGACAGATCTTCCCGCACGCCCGGTTCCGCACCATTGTCGCCGGAGGTTTCCATGCCGCGTGCCCGCTGCCTTCTTGCCGTCTTCCTCCTGGGCTCTCCGATCGTCCTCGCCCAAGGCTTCTTCGTGGGGGATCCCGCAGCCGGGCCCGCCAGCATGGCCGCGTCATGGGTCGCCTATCCCGAAGACCAGACCATCGTGATCTTCAACCCGGCCGGCATCGTCCGCGTCAAGGACGGGCTCGCGGGGAACGCGACCCTGGTCCACTTCACGACCGGCAAGTACACCCGCCTTCCGGACGACAAGAACAACTTCCAGAAGTACGGCGCGGAGGAGCTCGACAAGCCCACGTTCCTCGGGGCGCCGATGCTGGCCGCGGTGGACAACCTGGGCCTGGATCGCTGGAAGTTCGGTTTGTCGTCGAACCTCCAGTTCGGCTCCAAGCTCGACTTCGACGAGAACGGCGTCCAGCGCTACATGATGAAGAAGGTCGACCTGCACGTGTTGGACCAGAACTTCACGGCAGCGTATGCCATCGACGACCACTGGTCGGTGGGCGGCGCGCTCGTCTACGCGGTCGCCGTGGTCAAGGAGGACGTCGACCTCGACCTCGCCTCGCTCCTCGATCCGAACGTCCAGCCATCGGAGCTGCCCGAGAACCGCCTCCCGACCACCGTCAGCCTGGACGACAACGCTTTCGGCGGCAACTTCGGCGTGCTCTACGACAGCGACAAGGTGAAGGCGGGCTTCATGTACCAAACGCCCGTCACCTTGAAGCTCAAGGGGGACGTCACCACGGACCTCGCGGCCATACCCCAGGCACTCAAGGACCTCCTCGGCGTCAGCGGCAACGAGCTCGTGCTGAAGGCCAGCATGGAGCTGAAGCTGCCGCAGTACGTGCGCGCGGGCGTCGCGTTCCATCCCGCCGACCATCTCTGGATCTCGACGGAGCTCTTCTGGATCGACTGGTCCACGCTCGAGGCCTTCGACGTCCACCTCGCGCCCAATCCGATCAACGTGACCTCGTACGTCATTCCCCGTCACTGGGACGACGGCATCGCGTTCAAGATCGGCGCAGACTACAAGTGGAACGACCGGAACCGCTTCCGCGCCGGGACGTTCTACGTCGACGCCCCCACGAAGCGCCAGTACATCCAGCTCGACATCCCGGACAACAACCGTTACGGGCTCTGCCTCGGCTGGAGCCACGACTTCAAGGGACCGTTCTCGCTCGACCTCGCCTACGTCCACCAGTTCCTGAAGGACTGGCACATCGAGGACTCCCTGCAGAACCCGAAGGTCAACGGCGACATCAAGGTCAACTTCGGGAGCCTCCTCGCCACGGTCAGGTATAACTTCTAGCGTACCTGCGGCGCACGGAGAGCGGCCGTCTCATCCAATTGCGAACCGGCGGGGGACAAGCCCCCGCCCTACGAACCCGGCGGCGCTGGGAGAGCGGCCGTCCCGTCCATTGCGAACCGGCGGGGGACAAGCCCCCGCCCTACGAACCCGGCGGGGCATGGAGAGCGGCCGTCCCATCCATTGCGAACCGCGGGGACAAGCCCCCGCCCTACGAACCCGACGGCGCGCAAGCGCGCCTCGTCCCATCCGAGGCGAACCGGCGGGGGACGAGCCCCCGCCCTACGAACCCGACGGCGCGCGAACGCGCGTCGTTCCATCCGACTGCGAAGCGGCGGGGGACGAGCCCCGCCTTCCACCGCCGAGCGCGTGGAGAATCAGGCCGTCAGCGCCTTGGACACGAAGGTCTTGAGCGTCGACTTCGGGACCTGGCCCATCTGCTGATCGAGCACGCGGCCGTCCTTGAAGAGGATGAGGGTCGGGACCGCGGTGATGCCGTACTTCATGGCGGTCTCCTGGTTGTGGTCGATGTCGAGCTTGCCGACGGTCAGCTTCCCCTTCAGCTCGCCCGCGAGCGCCTCGACGTCGGGCGCCATGCGCTTGCAGGGGCCGCACCACTCGGCGTAGAAGTCGACGAGGACCGGCGACCCGCCCTCCAGGGTTTCCCGGAAGTTCTGGTCGGTGAGCGTGAGGACGTTCTCTGATGCCATGGGACTCTCGTCTCCTTTGCCGGCACTTACCGCCGGGAGGGAACTACGAGCGCGGCGGGACATTATTCCCGATTCCCGCCGCGCGGATGGAGGCTACGCGTTGTCGAAGATGCGGGCGGTCTTGCGGTAGAGGCTCTCCGGCACGACGACGTTGCCGAGCTGGTCGCGAACGTAGTCCTTGATCTTGCGTTCGAACTCGAGAACGCCCAGGCACTCGTGGCACACGTGGCAATGCTCCATCAGCTCTTGCCGGCACCACTCGTCGACCGCGCCGTCCAGATAGGCGTAGACCACCTCGAGGGCTCTGTCGCAGTCCATCAGTTCCCGCTCCTCCGGATGAGCACGGTAGAAAGCATAGCGATTCTCACTTGGTTAGGCCACGCTCCTTGGCGTAATCGAAGAGCGATTTCTTGAGCAGGCGCCGCCCGCGGTAAAGACGCGACATCACGGTGCCGACGGGGATGCCCAGCATGTCGGCGATCTCGGCGTAGGAGAAGCCCTCGAGATCGCAGAGGAGGATCGGCATGCGGTACCGCTCCGGGAGCGCGCCGAGAGCCTCGTTGATGTCCTCGTCGAGGAGGTTGGTGAAGAGCGACTCCTCCGGGTTCTCGCCGGCGTCGCGATGACCTTCCTCGGCGAAGGCGCGCTCGTCCCCCTCCTCCAGCTCGACCAGCGGCGGCGCCTTTGCCGACTTCCGGTACTGATCGATGAACGTGTTCGTCATGATCTTGAAGAGCCAGCCCTTGCAGTCGCTTCCCGTGTCGAAGCTCCCCTGCGAGCGCACGGCCTTCAGGTAGGTCTCCTGGACGAGGTCCTCGGCGTCCGACGGGTTTCGCGTCAGGCGGAGCGCCGTGGCGTACAGGCTCGGCAGGTGGCGAAGGCACGCCGGACCGGAAGGTCTCGTCGGCCTTGGTCGCCAGGCGCCGATCGCTTCCGGAGCCAGCGTCGGGAATGGATCGACCCTCGCAGCTTCTGGCCCATGGCGCTCGGATTATAGCCGCCGACAGCTCGAGGACCGCGGCGCCAAGCTCGGAGAGGAGAGCACCGGCGACCCGCGGTGGCGCCAAGCGCCCTGGACGGATCGACGGCGAGCACGCGGCGGATCCGCGCGCTTCTTTCCGCCATCAGGAGCATCGTGTCGATGAACGCGACGCGGTAGAAGAGCGGCGCGACGCTGCGCGCGCGGGCGGACTCCGGCACGATCTCGCGCTCGACCCAGCGGGCATAACCCGCGAGGTCGCCGTCGACCGAGGCGGCGAGGGCGCGCCCCGAGAGGAGCGCCCTGGGCGGTACCTTCGCCCGTCAGCGGATCGGCGAGCCCCGCGGCGTCGCCGAGCAGCGCAGGACACTTCGTCGATCTCCCCCGCGACCGGGGGCGACGCAGGGCCGCGACACGCGGGATCATGCCGCCCAGGCGGTGCGGCTCGCGCGTCGTCCGCCCCGCGAACCGCGAGGCCATGCCGACAGGGCCTCGCGAGCAGCCGATCGGGATCCGCGCCGGGCGCCGCCGCGCAGACGCCGACCGAGAGATGGTCCCCCCGCGGGAAGCTCCAGGGTAGCCTGGGACCACGTCGGTCGGGAACACCGCGTGTCCACGTCCCTTGCCCGTACGCCGTCCACGTAGAGCACCTGACGGCGAAGGCCATCGATCCGCGCCCGCGGGAACAGGGTCCTTCGCACGCAGCTCCCCGCACCGTCAGCGCCGACGATGAGCGAGGCGCGGTGGGTGCAGCCCGCGATGTCCCGCAGCGTCCACCGACCGGCGTCTGGCCGGAGTTCCACACCATCGCCGCGATCCGGACGGCGCCGGCCTCCTCGGCCCGCGCGCGCAAGCCGCCGTCGAGGCCGCGACGCGAGATCACCACCGATGCAACGCTCGCAGCGCACCTCGCGCCCCGAGTCGCTTCAGACCGGTAGTCGCTCACCGTGCGCCCCAGCTCCAGGATCCGCGCGAGCTCGGGGATCTCGGCGATCGCCCGCGGCGTCACGCCGCCGCCGCAGGGCTTCTCGCGTCCGGCGCTCCCGTCGAAGAGCGTGACGCGCGCTCCGGCGGCGGCGAGGCGGCACGCCGCGAGTGCGCGCCGCAGTCCAGCACCGACGATGGCGACGCTATCGTGCGTCATCCGTCCGGGGCCGGGGCGGCCTCGCGGGCTTCGCGGGCTCCCGCTCCTGGAACCACAGGAACGCCCTGAGCGCGCGGAGCTTCTCGTACGAATCGGGCGCGATGGGACGTCCATCCCGTCTCGAAGAACGCTGGCATCGCCGTGCCCGGAAGGTACCGCGAAGGAGTCAGGAGCCAGCGCGTCAAGCCGTCCCAGGTCAGACGCTCGGCGACGCGATCCAGCGTGGGGCCAATCGACTCCTCGCCGGTCGCAGGCTTCCCGAGGAGCGCGTGGCACGTGCCGCATCGAAGAAGCTCGTCGAAGACCGCCCGCCCCTCTGCGACGTCTCGATCGCTCCGCGCACGAGCAGGCCGGCGAGCAGCGGCGGGATCGGACGCGGCGCCTCGCGCTCCTGCATGAAGTCGGCGAGCCTCGCGATCTCGTCGTCGCTCAGCCGGAAGTCGGGCATGCGCGCGGCGATCTTGGGACGGACCTTGGCCGGCGCGCAGGTACGCGGCCAGGTACTCGCGAGCGAAGCGCTCTCCGGCGAACGTCAGATCCGGACCCACCGGCTGCGGCGGCTCCAGGCCCGGGATCGGGCTGGCGGCTCGCGCAGGCGAGATCCTCCATGAGCGCTCTCCCGAGGACGATGGAGCCGTGATCGAAGTAGTCCATCTTCTGGCCGCCGAGGAGCGCGCGCGTGTAGGCCTTGACCTCGACGGGAGTGACGTCGCGCGCTGGCATGGCCGTGCGGCCGAGGAGCGCATCCTCGACGCCGCCGTTGCGCAGGCGATCCTTCGCGAGCGCAAGGTCGGGCCCCACGCGTCCCCGTCGGCGCCCATGCGATGGCGCGAGACACCCGCCGGACGCGATCAGCCCAGGATCGGCGGCACCCATCGTTGCGCGCGCCGGGTCGGCGCCGAGCGCGGTCGCGATGTCCCGTGCATCGGCGGCGTTGAGGCCGAAGGTGGGCATGCGCGCGTGGGAGCCCGGCGGATGGCCGATCGGCCTGACCTGGACCGGCTTCTGGAGGAACGTCACCAGCCATCCCGCGCGCAGCCGCGTTCCCGCCGAGGCGAGATCCGGGGCTCGCGGTCGAGGCTCGATGCCCGCCATCGGATGGCAGCCGCGGCAACCCAGATCCTCGAAGATCTCGCGGCCGGTGCGCGCTTCGGCGGCTGCCGTCCCGCTCGACGGGCGCGCGGCCTCGGCGAGCGTCCGCGCGAGGAGCAGGATGGCACCGTCGGACAGGACACCGCCGAAGGCGGGCATCGCCCCGGCGCTCCACCAGGCATGCCCCTCGATCGCGTGCTGGATCTGCTCCTCGGTCGCTCCGCCGAGGGTCTCCGGAAGCGGGCGCGGAGCGGGGACGAGCAGCGCCGAGTTCTTGCCGTCAGCCATGCCGGAGCTGCCGTGACAATCCTGGCAGTGCGCCGCGTAGAGCGCGGCTCCGGGATCGCCCGCCGCGAAGACGAGCGGCGACGCGCTCCGTTCCTGACGCGGGAGCTTCTTCAGGTAGGCGACCAGCGCGGTGATGCGGTTTGCGCCGAGGGTGCGATCGAAGGACGGCATCGCCGCGGAGCGCCCGGTCGCCTTCCCGCCGAGACGTATGACGCGGGCGATCTCCTGATCGTCGAGCTTCAGGAACGCGGCCGCTCGGAGGCTTCGCGGCGGCGGGAACAGGGAGGATGCCGCCGCGCCGCGGCCATCGGCCTCGACGCCATGGCACGGCGCGCAGTGCTGGAGCCAGTCGTCGGGCGGCGCCGCCTCGTCCGAGCCGCGCGCCGCCACCGACGCCGTCGCGACGATCACGAGCGCCGGCGCGAGGCGCCTCATGCCGAGGGACTCTCCCGCCCTCTTGCCGGGATCAGAAGTCGGGATGGCCGAGAACGATGAACTCGAGAACACCCTTGCCGACGTTGCGCAGGCCGTGCGGTACGTTCTTCTCGACGTGCAGCACCTGGCCGGGGCCGAGCGACACCTCCGCGTTGCCGACGAGCCCCATGGCGTCTCCCGAGAGGACGTAGACGGTCTCGGCCGTGCCCGGGTGGATCTCGCGCGCGATCTCGCATCCCGGCTCCATGCGCCCGTGATAGAGACCGAAGGCGTCTCCGCGCTGCTTTCCGAGAACTCCCGTCAGGAACACTCCCTTGTTGGGCAGGTATTCGGCCGCGGTGAGCGCGCCGACCGTGAAGACCGTTCCGCCATCGAGCGTCTGTGCCATCGGACTCTCCTCTCGGATAGCCGGGGATTGTACTCGCCGATCTCCGCCCGGGGACCTCAGTCACGGGACGGAGGCTCGAGCACGTAGGCCGCGATGTCGAGCGCGTCGCGGTGATCGCGGGTGGCAGGCATCGCCGCCTCCGGCACGAGCTTGCCCGGCGCCTCGATCATGTCGACGACAAACGCGGGGTCGAGCCGCTCGGCGGCAAGATCGAGGGGCGGCGCGATGGCAGCTCCGCGGCCGCGAAATGCGTGGCAAGAGGCGCAGCCGCGCTCGTGGTAGAGGATCGCCCCGCGCGCCGGATCGCCGAGCGCGGGCGGCGTCGCGGCCGGAGAGGACCATGTGCCCAGGACCCCGGCGATCCCGTCGGCCTCCGCGCGCGACAGGCCGAAGCGCGGCATCCGCTCTCCGATCCCGGGACGTACGACCGACGGCTCGAGCAGGAAGGCGATCAGCCAGGGCTTCCGCAAGCGGCGCGCCGCGATCCCGAGGTCCGGAGCGAGATCACCTCCCTGCTCGTCCCGGCGATGGCAGTCGAGACACGCGATACCCGGCGCCGCCTTCGCGAGCGCCGCGCGGGCGTCGTCCGCCGCGATCTCGGGCTTCGGTCGCGACGAGACGTACGCCGCGAGCCGATCGCGATCCCCGTCCGCCAGCGTGAGGTCGGCGTGCGAGCCGAGCGCTGCGCGCGCGGCGTCGAACGAGAGATGCGGGAGCGGGACGGGCGGGGGGCGATCCGGACCGTGGCACCGGACGCAGCGCTCGACGTCGACCGCCGCCGCGTCGCCCGCGCCACGTCCCTCGCCCCGCGCGAGGCTCGCAACATAGGCGGCGATGGCGGAGCGCTCGGGCGCTTTGAAGCGGAAATCCGGGCATGCGGGCGCGAGGTCGTTCCAGGTGCGGAGCGCGGTCTCCCTCAGGACCGTTCCCGCGAGCGCGAGGTCCATCGCGCGGCGGCCTCCGCGCCCCGCGATCGCGTGGCACGTGACGCAGCGTGCCTTCGCGACGAGCACCTCGCCCTCCTCCGCGCTCGCCACCGCACTCCCTTCCGCCCGCCCATCCCCGGCGTCCCAGCGCCGTTCGACCTCCTCGAGGGCGGTTGCGGCCAGAGCTCCGGACGGGCAGCGGCTCACGGCGCGGACCCGGTCCCCTCCCCGCGTCCACCAGGCGAGCCCGCCGGGCTCGAGAGCGCGGCCGAACGCCTGCGCCTGCGGGATCCCCGCGTCGCCCGCTCCGCCATGGCATCCGGCGCAGGCCATGCGCTCGTAGAGGATCGCGCCGTCGAGGACGCGGGGCGACCCCGTGCGCCGCGCGAACGGGCCCGCGAGCGCGGCCTTGAAATCCCCTGGAGCGCTCGTTCCGTGGCACGTGCCGCACGTCGACTCGATCGCCGCGCGCGGCAAGAGGCCCGCGTGCGGGTCCTTGCCCGCGGCAGGGCTCCCGTGACAGGACGCGCAGCCGAGCCTTGCCGCGGCGTGCGCTGCGGGCGCCGCAAGGGGATGGGCGCGCGCGTCGAGCTTGTGGCACTTCTGGCAAGGCTCCGCGGCGAAGCTCGCGACGGACGCGAGGAAGAACGTCCCGGCGACGCGCCTCACCGCAGGCTCAGATCGACGTGGACGACGCCGTGCTTCCCGACGGTCACCTTCTGACGCAACGGATCGATGTCCGGGTAGAACGCGACGATCTCGTGCTCGCCTTCCGGGACGTCCTTCAGCACGAAGGTCCCGTCATCGGCGGGTCGGGTGAAGAAGGCGTTCCGGAGCACGAGCACCACGCCGTACATCTCCTGGTGGACGTTGCACAGGAGCTCGACGACGCCGGGCTCGGGGAACGCGAGAGACTTCTCCTCTCCCTTGCCATAGGTCCCGAGCGTGGTGGTCGATCCCGCCTCGGTGCGCACGGTGACGTTGTGCGCCGTGTCGTCGCTGTTGAGGAACCTGACGGTGGTCCCCATGACGACCGGGAGCACCTTCGGTACGAACCGGATGTTCTTCTGGTCCACGACGGCCCCCTCCGTGGGCGTCGATGCCGCGGGCAGGCCCTTGCCGTCGAGATACACGACCACGTCGCGCAGCGTCTTGACGCGCGGCGCGGACACCTTGCCCTCGAGGTCGCCGGCCCGCGCGAGGAGCGACGACAGCACCAGTGT
Source organism: Acidobacteriota bacterium (assembly GCA_046331505.1). Classification (GTDB taxonomy): domain Bacteria; phylum Acidobacteriota; class Vicinamibacteria; order JAXLQT01; family JAXLQT01; genus JAXLQT01. The sequence continues at coordinate 19,381 of JAXLQT010000058.1, read as the reverse complement.
GGAGAGGATGAGCGCTGGTCGCACGACGGCGAGCTACCCCCTGTCGAGGCGGGGTTCCTATAATAGTCACCTTTGCCCGCGCCTCTCACCGCCCTCACGCCCGCCAGAGCTCGGCTCAGCACGGAGGCGATGGAGCTCCTATTGCCCGTCGTCTACGCGGAGCTCTTCGGCTTCCCTCTCCGGGCCGAGGAGATCCACCGCCTCTGCAAGCGGCCGCTCTCCCTGGACCGCGCGCGGACCGTCCTCAAGGACGAGCTCGGCACCATCCTCGTGGAGCAGGACGGCTTCTTCCGGCTGGCGCGCGGCACCGGCGACAACCGGATCGGCCGCGAGGCCGAGGTCGCACGGGCCTGGGAGACGGCGCGTCGCCGCGCGCGCCTCATCGGCCAGACGCCATTCGTGCGCGGGCTGCTCGTCACCGGATCGCTTGCCCACGACTGCTTCGGCCCGGAGGCCGACATCGACTACCTCGTGCTCGTGGCACCGCGTCGCATCTTCACCGTGTTCGCGGTCCTGGGGACGACCCAGCGGCTCACGAGCGTCCACGTCCTCTGCCCGAACTACTACCTCGCGACCGATCACCTCGCCCTCCCCGAGCGCGACTACTTCATCGCGCGCGAGGTGCTCGCCGCCACGCCCGTGCTGGGTGACGACGCGTGCCTCGCGTTCCAGACCCAGAACCGCTGGGCGCTGGACCTCTTCCCGAATGCCGCCGCACACCCGATCGCGCCGAGGCACCGCGCGGGCATCGCGACGCGGGTCGTCGAGTGGATCCTCGCGGGCCGCCTGGGCGACGCGGTCGAGGCGCTCCTGCGGCGCGCGCTGATCTCGCGCATCGACGCTCACTACGCATCGTGCGGCGTTCCCGTCGACCCGGCCGTCGTGGACGACGCCGCGCGCGAGGCGCGGCTACGCTTCCACGCGCGGCTTCACCGTGAGCGCATCGTCAAGCGCCTGCAGGACGACCTCGCGCTCCTCGGCGTCTCCCCCGACGTGCTCGGGTCGTGACCGACCTCCTCCTCGCCCACGGCTACTTCCTCAGGAACGACCCGCTCGAGCAGCGGATCATGCGGCCCTACGTGCCGCTGGGCTTCCTCTACGTCTCCTCGTACCTGAAGAGCCGGGGATTCGAGACCGCCGTCTTCGACGCAACCTGGCGCGACCTCCCGGACTTCCGCGTGCAGCTGCGCCGCTTGCGCCCGCGCGCCGTCGGGATCTACGCCAACATCGTGACCCGTCCCTTCGTGAAGGAGATGATCGCGGCGAGCCGCGCGGAGGGCATCCCGGTCGTCGTCGGTGGACCCGACGGGTTCGCGCGCAAGGAGGTCCACCTCGAGAGCGGCGCGGACGTCATCGTCAAGGGCGAAGCCGAGCTGACGCTCCACGAGCTTCTCGGGAGGATCCGGGACGGCGCTCGCCCCGGCGACGAACTGGCGATGGCCGGCGTGACCTACCGCAAGCCCGGCGGAGAGATCGTCGTTGGCCCCGATCGCGCCAAGATCGAGGAGCTCGACCCGCTGCCCTGGCCCGATCGCGCGGCGGTCGATCTCCGACCTTACTTCGAGAACTGGCGCCGTGTGCACGGCGAAACGTCCCTCGCCCTCATCACCGCGCGGGGCTGCCCCTACAGCTGCGCCTGGTGCTCGCGCCAGGTCTTCGGAAAGTCGCACCGCCAGCGCACCCCCGGCAACGTCGTTCTCGAGATGCTCCACCTGAAGGAGGCCTATCGCCCCGACAAGCTCTGGATCTCGGACGACGTCCTCACGATGAAGCGCCGCTGGGTGCTCGACTTCGTGGACGAGGTGAAGCGGCGCGACGCCGCGATCCCGTTCGAGGGCGTGACGCGCGTCAACCTCGTGGACGACGAGATCCTGGGCGCGCTGCGATCGATCGGCTGCTTCCGGCTCTGGTACGGCGCGGAGTCGGGCGTTCAGCGCATCGTCGATCGCATGCAGAAGGGCTACAAGGTCGAGCGGATCCTCGCGGCGACGCGCGAGGCACAGTCCCACGGGATCAAGGTCGGCCACTTCATCATGCTCGGCTATCCCACCGAGACGCGCGACGACGTGCTCGGCACGATCCGCTTCCTCGACGAGTCGCGGCCCGATCACTTCGGCGTCGCGGTCGCCTTCCCGCTCGAGGGCACGCGCTTCTACGAGGAGGTCAAGGACGAGATCATCGAGGAGAACGTCTGGACCGGCCGCAACATGAACCGCGTCTCGTTCCGCACGCGCTACCCGGCGCTCTTCTACTGGTTCGCCGTGCGCCTCGTGCAGAGCGAGGTGCCGTTCCGGCGGCTCCGGCGCGAGGGCTACGCCTCGCCGAGGAATCTCGTGCGGTTCCTGGCGCTCGGCGCGAAGACGGCGACCTGCCGGGCCGCGACCTACGTCCTGGCTCGCGAGTTCGCGCATCGCGTCGAGAGCGACGCGGTGCCGGCCTCGGGCTGATGACCGCTCCCGCCGCCGCGGCATTCGATCGCGCGGCGCCGAGCTACGACCAGGTCTTCTCGGACCACCCGACGGCGATCGCCTGGCGCCGGACGGTCTGGCGGAGGATCGAGACGCGCCTCCCGCGGCGGGGAACGCTGATCGACGTCGGTTGCGGCACGGGCGTGGACGCGCTCCACTTCGCCGAGCTGGGCCACGCCGTCATCGCGGTCGACGTCTCCCCGGCCATGATCGCCCTCACGAGCGGCAAGAGCGCCGCTCGCGGGGCAGAGGGAGTGCGTGCGCACGTCGTCGACGCACGCGATCCCGCATCCTGGGAAGCGCTCGGTCTCGACGCCGGGAGCGTCGACGTCGTCTATGCGAGCTTCGGCGTCCTGAACTGTCTCCCCGATCTCGGCGTGCTCGCGACCGTCGCCCGGCGCGCGATCGCGCCGGGGGGCGCGGTCGTGCTGGTGCCGATGCCACGGATCTGCCCGCGCGAGATCGCGGGTCTAGAGTGGCGCCGCCTTGGCCGGGCGCCGACCGCGACCGTCGAAGGCATGACGGTACCGCTCGTCTACCCCACGCTGCGGGAGATCGCGCGCGCATTCGCTCCGGACTTCCGCATCGCGCGAGCCGCGCCCCTTGGATTCCTGGCCGCCGCCCCTCCCGCGCCGCCTTCCCCGGGGCTTCTCGTGGCGATCGACTCCGTGGCCGCGGTGCTGCCGGTCCTCCGGGGATGGGGCGACCACGCGATCGTCGAGCTGTCGAGGTCCACGTGAGCCTCGCGACGCTACGCCCTTACGTGGATGCGTCCGTCTCGACGCTCCCCCTGCTCACCGTGCACGTGACGGCGGCCTGCGACAGCCGCTGCATCGGCTGCTCCTATGGCGGCGGCGCCGGGCCCGTGCTCACGCGCGCCGTCGCCGCGTCGCTCGCTCGCGAGGCGGACGCGCTCGACGTGCGGGTGCTCCTGGTCACGGGAGGCGAGCCGCTCACCGTACCCGATCTCGAAGACCTCCTGCGCCCGTTCCAGCGAGACCGGCGCCGGCTCTACCTGGCGACGTCGGGCACGCGGCTCGCCGCCCGCGCGGATCTCGTGGCGCGGTGCTTTCACGAGGTGTTCGTCTCGCTCGACGGTCCCGACGCCGAGATCCACGACGCGATCCGCGGGCTGCCCTCGTTCGACGCGATCGCGCGCGGGGTCGGCGCCGTCGCCGCCATCGCCCCGGTACCGTTCACGGCGCGCACGACGGTCCAGCGACGCAACGTCGATCACCTCGAGGCCACGATCGCCGCGTCGCGCGCGATGGGCATCGGTCGCATCTCGTTCCTGCCGGTGGATGCGTGGTCCGGCGCGTTCGGGCGGCACGGCGGCGAGGAGCTGTCCGGGCTCCTGCCCACGGCGGATCAGCTCGCGCGGCTCCGGGCGTCGATCGCGGGGATCGAGGAGCGGATCGGACCCGAGCTGATCCCGAACCTGGAGCACGTCCTCCGCCACCTCGAGGCTGCCATCGGCCTCCATCCGTTCCCCCCCAAGCGCTGCAACACGCCGATGGTGTCGGCCGTCGTCGAGGCCGACGGCACCGTACGTCCCTGCTTCTTCAAGGCACCGCTCGGCCGCATCGTCGATGGCGGGCTCGCCGCGGTGATCAACGGCGAGGCCGGGAGGAAGCTCCGCGCCGACCTCGACACCCGGACCGATCGCGAGTGCCTGGCCTGCGTCTGCCCCAAGTACTTCCCGCTGCGGGACCTCCTGCTCGGAAAGATCCGATGACGCGCCGCACGGTCCTCCTCTACAACCCGAAGGCGCCCTACTACGCCATGCCTCTCGCGCTGCTGGCGATCGCCTCGGAGCTCGCGGCGAAGGGCTTCGCGCCGGTCATCGTCGACGCGCGGATCGATCCCGATCCGCTACGGACCATCTCCGCGAGCGCGGGCGAGGCGCTTTACCTCGGCCTCACCGTGCTCATCGGGGCCCCGCTTGCCGACGCGATCGATCTCTGCCGGCGCGTGCGGCAGCGGTGGCCGGCTCTCCCGATCGTCTGGGGCGGCTGGCACCCGTCGATCTTCCCGGCCCTCTGCGTGGACGAGGGCCCCGTCGACGCCGCGATCGTCGCCCAGGGCGAGGAGGCGGCGGTGGCCGTCGGGGAGCGCCTTGCCGCCGGCGCCGACCTCTCGGGCATCCCCGGAGTGGCGCGCCGCGGAGCGCCCGCCGAGCCCCGCGCCTTCCGCCCGCCCGATACGTTCGCGCCGCACGACTACGGGCTGCTCCCGCTCGCGGAGTACTTCCAGAGGAAGGGTCAGCGGCAGCTCGAGTACGTGGCGAGCCAGGGTTGTCCGTTCGCATGCGGCTTCTGCTCCGACCCGATGGTGTTCAAGCGGCGATGGGCCGGCCTCTCCGTCGAGCGCGTCGTCGGCGAGCTCGCGCGCCTCACGACGGACCACGGCATCACCGACGTCGGGTTCCAGGACGAGATCTACTTCGTCGATCCCAGGAGGAGCATCGCGATTTCCGAAGGATTCCTGACGCGCGGCCTGCGCTTCACCTGGACCGCGACCGCGCGGGTCGAGGAGATCCTGCGGTTCGGTCCCGACGGTCTGGACCTGTTCCGCAGGAGCGGGCTCCGGAAGCTCATCATCGGGGCGGAGTCGGGCGAGCCCGAGGTCCTCGCCCGGATCCGCAAGGGCATCGAGGCGGACCAGATCCTCGAAGCGGCGGTCGCGCTCGACGACGCGGGCATCGCGGGCCACTTCAACTTCATCGTCGGGTTCCCGTTCGACGAGGCGCCCGAGGAGGTGACGACCACGCTCCGGACCATCGACGCGCTCGTCACGAAGACGCGCCTTCACGAGTTCGCGCTCTTCTACTACGCACCCTACCCCGGGAGCCCCATCTTCGACGAGATGGCGGCGCGCCGCGCCGCCGAGCTGCCGCGCACGCTCGAGGCCTGGGGACGCTTCGACTACGTGCGGCGCCCCGGATCGTGGATGTCGCCCGCGAGCTTCAAGGCGGTCGAGGACTTCAAGTTCTACCGGGGCCTCGCCCCGCGCGCCCGCGGCATCCTCCGTCCCCTCGCGGCGCTCGCGAGCCTCCGGAACCGGAGCGGCGTCTATGCACTACCGGTCGAGCGCGTCCTCGGGAACTTCGTCCGCCGCCGCGTCCTCGGGCACGCCGACCTCTGAGCGGTTCGGCTCACGCCGCAGGCCCTGATCGATCGACCCCGAGGATCTCGCCGAGCCGCGTCCGCGCGCGGGCCCAGATGCGCTCGACGGTCGCGTGGCCGATGCCGAGCTCGGCCGCCGTCTCGGCGATCGACATCCCTGCGAAGAAGCGGAGCTGGACGACGTGCGCCTCCAGGGTGTCGCCATCCGCCTCGAGCTTCCGGAGCGCAGCCTCGATCGCGAGCACGTCGGTGCGGCGGTCCGACGCTCCCTCGGGCTCGGCGAGGAGCACGGCCTTGCGCTCGCGCACGTTGCGCGCGCGGGCATGGTCGACGAGGATGCGCCGCATCACCTCGCTCGCGATGCCGTAGAACTGCGCCCGCCGCTCCCAGTCGAGGTCCTGCGTCTCGAGGAGCTTGATGTAGGCCTCGTGGACGAGCTCGCCGGTCGAGAGGAGCTTCGATCTCTCGCGACGCAGCCGGCTGCGCGCGATGCGCTCGAGGCTCTTGTACACGCTCTCGTAAAGCTCGTCGTGCGCATCCTTGCTGCCCGCCTTCCACTCGGTGAGGAGCCTCGTGATGTGCAGCGGCTTCGTGTCCTCGGTGTCGTCGGCCATCGCGAAGGGAGCGCGAGCTTACACCGCGCGCGCGCGCGTTCTCTCGCGTGTCGCGGGCTGACGGCGAACCGGCGGGGGCAAGCCCCCTCCCTACAGACCGCCGTCGCAAGCGTTCGCGGCGGGGCGACACGACGCACGACCTCGCAACACGAAGCTGCGCGGGACGATGGCCTGTAGGGCGGGGCCTTGTCCCCCGCCGGTCCGGACTCGATGCCCCGCGCTCTCGCCGAGGAGCCGGGCTAAGCCCCGGCTCTGCTGAGATTTCGGGAACGTGTGAGGGAGTTCCACGCGCTGGAACGCACGGATGGGTGGAAAGCGGATCTCGCCGGAACACGGCACAGGGTCCGCCGCGATCGAAGGAGAACAACGATGTCCAGCCCGAAGCACGGAAAGAACCCCCTCGCGCTCCTCCTGAGCCTCGCGCTCGCAACGAGCGCCCTCGCCACGCCCCTGCCGAACGTGACGCCGCGTGACCTCGTCAAGGGGTCGAGCCTGATCTTCCAGGGCATCGTCGTCGGCGTCGATCACAGGAACGCCGACGTCGTCGAGCCCGGCGACGTGGCGCTGCCTCACACCTACGTCACCTTCGAGGTCGAGCGCACCCTCAAGGGCCAGACCGGCCGCACCATCACGCTCCGGTTCCAGGGCGGGCCCGACGGCCACGACCGCTTCCTCATGGTCTCCGGCATTCCCCAGTTCCAGGTCGGCGACCGCGCGCTCCTCTTCGTGGGCAACGTCGCCGCTCCGGTGTGCCCGCTCGTGGGATTCGAGCAGGGCTGCATCCGCCTCGAGGGCGGTCAGGCGAAGACGACTCTCGACGAGACTCTCGGCGACGAGCCCGGCGTCACGGCGCGCTTCGCGTCGCTCGTGAAGGAGCTCCACACCCAGGCCGAGCTCGATGCGCTCCCGCCGGTCGCGGGCGTCAGCATCCTCGACAGGGTCCGCGTGCCCGCGGCAGTGCCTCTCGCGCCGCCCCGCGATCCCGCGAGCGCCGCTCCCGCGAGCGACGACCTCTTCGAGGCCGACCTGCTCCAGAAGAACGGCGGCGATCCCGCCCTGCCGATCCGGTAGCCCACCTCATTCCCAAGCGAACACGCTCATAGGAGACAACGACAATGTCGCGCCAACTCAACCTCACGATCGCTCTTGCCATCCTCGCCGCCGCCGCCAACGGATACGCGTTCACCTGGCAGATGTGCGGTGGCACCAAGGTGAAGTGGCCCACGGGCTCCGTCACGATGCGCGCCTCCGCCGTCGGCTTCCCGGCCGGCAGCACCTGGCGCTCGGCTCTCGACGCCACCCGCACGCGCTTCAACCAGTCCCCCGCCAACATGCGCTACCTCATGCTGTTCGACGACCCCTCGATCGGCATGGGTAACGGCCAGAGCGAGGTGTGGTGGTCCAGCGGCTTCGGCGCTCCCGCCATCACCTACACGTGGTGGAACGGAAGCTGCCAGCTCGTCGAAGCGGACATCATCTTCGACAACACCGTCGCCTACACCACCTCGACGACCAAGACCAGCCTGATCCCGTACGGCGGCCCGTACCGTCCGTTCCAGACGACCGCCATGCACGAGCTCGGGCACGGGCAGGGCCTCGGCCACACGGCCGACCGCTACAGCATCATGGGCCAGGACTGGACGCACATCCACAGCAACGGCTCGACGGCCAACGCATACCCGGGCGGCGACGCCATCGCGGGATCGGTGAGCACGTACGGGATCATCGGCGGAGCCTACGAGGACCTCGGCATCGCCCACTGGCGCCGCACGGGCGCTTCCGGCGAGTACAGCATCCACCAGCGGACGCGCGTGCTGAACACGTCCGGCGTGGAGCTCGCGAAGATCATCTCCGGCGGCCAGCCGGTCTACCTCGTGAACAAGGGTCAGACCGTGAAGCTCGAGATGACCTACGAGAACATGGGCAAGACGAGCCCCATCACCTCGGGCGTCAACTACTACGTCTCGACGAACGACACGATCTCCGCCGCCGACACGTTCCTCGGCGCGGGCTCGGTCACCCTGTACCGCGGGACCGCCACGACGTCCAACACGACGCTCGTCATCCCGAACAACCTGGTGTCCGGCACCACCTACTACCTCGGTGGGACGATCGATCCGACCGGCGCGTACGTCGAGTACAGCGAGAGCAACAACGCGACCTACGTGGGAATCAAGATCAACTGACCTCGTCAGCTTCCCAGGGGCCAGGCGCTTCGGCGCCTGGCCCTTCCGGTTCCTCGTACGGTGACAAGCGGAGCTGAGGCGAGTCGCCTCGCACCCGCTCCGCCCGTGCGACGATGCCGCGGTACGACACCGCCAACCACGGTTCGTTCTGCGACGGCGCATCTCCGACACGCGGGAGCGCCTGATAGAGTCGACGCACCATGACAGCCAACCGCCGACTCCTGTTGCTCCTCGCTCTCTTGCTTCCCGCCGTCCCCGCGCTCGCCGAGCGCGAGAAGCCCGGAGACAAGACCCACGGGGAAGAGCGCGAGATCGAGGAGCGGGAGCGATGGTTCCGCAAGACCCGCGATCTCGACGTCGAGGACGTCGCCGTCGCGCGGCAGCGGCGGGCGCGGGCGATCGACGAGACGAAGGCGCGCCTGGGAAAGGGCCCCTCGGTGCTCGCGAGCCAGTGGATCTCGGTCGGCCCGTCGCCCATGACGATGCTCGGATGGGCGATGGGGAACGTGGCGGGACGCGTGAACAACATCGCCGTCGATCCCACCGACCCGAACATCATCTACGTCGCGGCCGGCGGCGGGGGCGTCTGGAGGACGACCAACGGCGGCTCGGCATGGTCCGCAATGATCGATCTCCTCGGCACCGAGAACGTGGGCGCCGTGGCGATCGCGCCCACCGACCACAACACGATCTGGATCGGCACCGGCGACTACAACGGATACAGCGGGCTCGGCGTATTCCAGAGCACGGATGCCGGATCGACCTGGCAGGCGAGGAACGGCTCGGGGACGATGACGGCCACCGCCATCTCGAGCCTCGTCCTTCATCCGACGAACCCCGCGATCGTGATCGTGAGCGCAGTGGCGGGTGGCGGCATCTTCCGAACGACGGACACGGGGACCTCCTGGACGCAGACGCTCAACCTCGCAACCGACGAGGTGGTGCGCGACCCTTCGAACCCCAACGTCCTCTACGCGGCCGTGGACGTCGGCAAGTGCTACAAGTCCACCGACGGCGGCGCCACGTGGGTCGACTCCTCGTCGGGGATCGGCACGGGATCGAACCGCTGCGAGGTCTCGGTCGCGCCATCGAGCCCTCAGACCCTGTACCTCGTGAACGACAGCTCCGAGCTCTACCGCTCGACCGACGGCGCCGCGACCTGGACGCTTCGCAACGGCAACGCATGCGAGGGTCAGTGCTGGTACAACATGACGATCGAGGTGAGCCTCGCCGATCCCAACACGCTGTACGTCGGGACGATCCGCCCGGCGAAGAGCACCGATGGCGGCACGACCCTCGCCTACCTGACGAGCCCCTGGGGCGGCGGTCAGTCGGTCCACCAGGACACGCACCTCATCCGCCGCCACCCGACCGATCCGAACACCGTCTATGTCGGCTCGGACGGCGGGCTCTGGAAGACGACGAACGCGGGGACCTCGTTCACGAACCTGAACGGCAACATGAACCTGACGATGTTCTACGACGTGGCCGTCCATCCCACGCTCGACACGATCCTCCTCGGCGGATCCCAGGACAACTCCAGCGAGGCCTACTCGGGCAGCGTCGTCTGGGACGTTGTCGAGGTGACGGGCGACGGCTTCGTCAACGCGATCAACCCGGCCAACACCAACTACTGCTACATCGCGAGCTACCCGTCGGGTGGACCGAACGTCGCGCGCTCCACGACGGGCCCGAACGGAAACTACAGCTACATCACCAACAGCATCTCCGACAGCGCGAGCTGGGTGACGCCCTACATGCTCGATCCCGTCACGCCGAACACGATCTACCTCGGGACGACGCGCATCTGGCGCTCCACCAACCAAGGGACCTCCTGGACGGCGATCTCGGCGAACCTCGGTGGCGGCACGATGGTGTCCCTCGCCGTCGGGCAGAACACCGACAGCATCATCTATGCGGGATCCGGCTCGTCGTCGATCTTCCAGAGCACGGACACCGGTGCGAGCTGGACCAACGTCCGCGGCAACATCCCGGCGGGCCACACGATCAACGACATCGCCGTCGATCCCGCGGACGCCATGCACGTCTATGCCGCGCTGTCGGGCACGTCGGCGCCCGAGCTCTGGTACAGCACCACGGGTGGAACGACGTGGACCGCCGCGACCAACGGCATCCCGTCGGTGACCGCCAACAGCGTACTGGTCGTCGCGAACCCCTACCGCATCTTCCTCGGTAACGACATCGGCATCTTCCGCAGTGACACGGGCGACGCCGGGCCCTATGTCGCAGACATGAGCGGCCTACCTCTCGGCGTCCCGGTGACCGATCTCGAGTTCAACGCCACGACGGGGACGATCACGGCGGGCACCTATGGGCGAGGCGCCTGGCAGACGCCGGGCACGTGCACCGCGCCCATCGCGGACTTCGCCGGGAACCCGACGTCGGGCACGGCTCCCTTGACGGTCAACTTCACCGATCAATCGAGCGGCGGGCCGACGTCGTGGCTCTGGGACTTCGGGGACGGCGGTACCTCCACGGTCCAGAACCCGAGCCACACCTACGTCGCGAACGGGAGCTACACCGTCTCCCTGACGGCCACCAACTCGTGCGGATCGGACACGAACACGAAGGTCAACTACATCACCGTGACGTCGTGCCCGGCTCCGGTCGCCGACTTCTCCGGAAGCCCGACGACCGGCCCGGCGCCGCTCTCGGTCGCCTTCGCCGACCTCTCGACGAACGCGCCCACGTCGTGGTCGTGGGACTTCGGCGACGGCGGCACCGCCACGCAGCAGAACCCCGGCCACACCTACCTGTCCCCGGGAACCTACTCTGTCTCCCTCACCGTCGCCAACGGATGTGGTTCCGACACCGCGTCGAAGCCCGGCTACATCGTGGTGACCGCGCCGCCGGGGATCACCGAGGAGATCGTCTCGGGCGCCGGCGCGGCATCGAGCAACGCCCCCGTCGTGAAGACGTGGGACCACGCGAGCCCACCGTCGGTCTCGACCAGCTTCACGGCCTACGCCGGCGCCGGATACGGCGTCAACGTCGGCAGCGTCGACATGGTGGGCGGCGGGACCTTCGAGGTGGTCACCGGTCCAGGCCCCGGGCCGACGTACGGGCCGCAGGTCAAGGGGTTCCAGCCCAGCGGGACGGCGATCGCGAAGGTGAACTTCTACGCCTACGGCACCCTGAAATACGGCGTCCACGTCGGCGGCGGCGACCTCGACGGCGACGCGCACGAGGAGCTCCTGACCGCTCCAGGTCCGGGTCCGGTGTTCGGCCCCCACGTCCGCGGCTGGAACTACGACGGCGCCGCGCTCACGGCGATCTCCAAGATCTCGTTCTTCGCCTACGCGACGCTGAAGTACGGTGCGCGCGTCGCCGGAGGGGACGTCGACGCCGACGGCTTCTCCGAGATCCTCACCGGCGCCGGCGCAGGCCCGGTCTTCGCCCCCCACGTGCGCGGGTTCAACTACGACAACGGCGGGATCGGGGCACTGCCGATCAGCGTGTTTGCGTTCGGTTCGGGTGCCTTCGGCGCCGATGTCGCGGCCGGCAACACCGATGCCGATGCGAGCGACGAGATCCTCGCGTCGCACGGCCCCGATCCGAGCTCCACCGGAGACGTCAAGGGTTACGACTTCACCGGCACGGGCGTCCTCGTCGCCTTCAGCTTCAACGCATTCCCGGCGCTCGGCGGGGCGGAGATCGGTGCGTGCGATCTCGACGCCGACGGCAAGGACGAGGTGCTCGCCGGCGAGGGCTGGGGCGGCGCGACGCCCTCGACGATCTCCGCCTTCGGGATCTCCGGGGGCAACGCAACTCTCCTCGAGAGCTTCACCGCCTACGCGGCCCAGACCTACGGCACCAAGGTCGCCGGCGGCGACACAGGCATCTAGAAAAAACAACGGGCGCGCTCCGGGCCGCCCGCGTCACCGCGGGCGGTCAAGGTAGGGGCACGCGCTCCTACTCGGTGCGTCTCTCGACCCTGACGGTCGCGTTGTAGTCGGGCTCCAGGGACAGAGCGTCCACGTCCTCGCGATCGAGGAGCCCGTTCCCCTCGGGCCAGTGGACCTCGACGTTGCCCGGCTTGATCTCGGCGAGGAAGACACGGCCGTCGTAGCTGCCGTGCGCCGAGGTCAGGCGGATCGGATCGCCCTGAGCGAGGCCGAGCCTCCGCGCGTCCTCCGCCGCCATCAGCACGTCCTCGCGCGCCGCGCCGTTCAGCGGATCCACGTCCTTCTGGATCATCGAGTTGAACTGCTTGCCGCGACGCGTCGTGACGTGGAGCTGACCCGCCGGGGCCGCGCGGCTCGAGAGCGCGACGGGCACGAAGTGCGCCTTGCCGTCGGGGGTGTTGTAGCGGCCGTCGGAAAAGAGCCGTTCGCCGCCCCACTGCACCTGATCGCCCTCCTTGCCGAGCGTCTCGATCCCCTTGTAGAGCGGCACCGCCCGCGCGATCTCCTGGCGGATGTGCTGGGACGACTTGAACCTGACCGAGCCCGCGACGTCGGGGCGTACGCGGGCGGCCACCTCCCCGAAGACCTCCCATTCGGGCTTGGCCGAGCCGACGCGCCGGCCGGCGATCTCGGGCGAGTAGATGATGCGCCGCTCCGTCGACGTCTCGGTGCCGCCGCCGGGCGATTCGTAGCGCGTGGTCGCCGGGAGGATGAGGACGGTGTCCGCCGGATCGAGGAGCATCATGCTGGTCAGCACGACGTCCTGGTGGATGCGAAGGCCCACCTTGCCGAGCGCCGCCGCGACCGCCGGCGGATCGGGAAGCGTCTCGAGGAAGTTCCCGCCCACGATCCAGAACGTATCGACGTTCCCCGCGTAGGCCGCCGCGATCATCTCGGTGGCGGCATTGCCGCCCCACGCCGGGACCCTGAACCCCCACGCGTCCTCGTAGCTCTTCCTGGTCGCATCGTCGATCTTCGGGATGCAGCCCACCTCCGCGCCTCCCTGGACGCCGGAGTGGCCGCGGATCGGCATCATCCCGACCTTCTCTCGCCCCACCCAGCCGCGTGCCAGCCCGACGTTCATGAGGGCGGAGATCGTCTCGACGCCGTGGCTGTGCTGGGTCAGCCCCATCGACCACACGAAGATCCCGCTCCGCGCTTCCCAGAGGAGCCGCGCGAACCGCTCCATCTCCGTCACCGTCGATCCGCTCTCGCGCTCGATCTCCTCCCACGATGGACGCTCGCTCGCGGCGATCGCCTCCTCGAAGCCGATCGTGTCGCGCGCGATGAAGCCGCGATCCATCCACCCCTCGCGCGCGAGGATCCGGAGCGTCCCGAGGAGGAACGCGAGGTCGCCTCCGATGTTCACCGGGAACCACGTGTCCGAGAGCTTCGTCCCGAAGATCGCCGATTCCGTGACGCTCGGCACCCAGTAGCGCCGCAGCCCGGGCTCGTGGTAGGGATTGACCACGGCGACCTTCGTGCCGGCGAGGCGCGCCTCGTAGAGGTACTTGGTCGTGACGGGCTGGTTGTTCGGCGTGTTGCTCCCGAAGAAGACGATGAGGTCGGTGCCGATCCAGTCCTTGTAGGTGCAGGTCGACGCGCCGTAGCCGACCGCCTTCTTCATGCCGACCGTGGAGGCCGCGTGGCAGAGGCGCGCCGAGTTGTCGACGTGGCTCGTGCCCATGGCGCGCGCCGCCTTCTGCGCGGCGTAGTAGTGCTCGTTCATGATGCCGCGGCTGGTGAGGTAGACGGCGAAGCGCTTCGGATCGACCTTCCGGATCCGCTCGACCATCACGCCGTACGCCTCTTCCCACGTGACGACGCGGAAGCCCCGCTCGCCCTTGCGGCGGATCATCGGCTCGGGCAAGCGCCCGAGGGCACGGAGGTCCGCCGAGCTCCTGCGCGAGAGAGCGGCGGCGTCGGCAAGGAGCGCTGGATCGAGGGCGGGCGCGGTGTTGAGCCGCATCAGCTCGAGCCGCACCATGCACAGATGGATCCCGCCGATGGTCCAGTCGTGCATGCCGGTCGTGCCGAGGGCACACCCGTCGCAGACGCCGTGGTTCAGGATCCGCCACGCGTAGCCGAGCTGATCGCGGTTCTGCCAGGCCACCCTCGCCATGTCGAGGTAGTGGTTGGGCTTCTTCTCGCCCGGATGGCGCGGCACGACGGAGGCCCAGAGGCTCGGACGGAATCCCATCGAGGCGATCCTAATGCCCCCGCGCCGTGCGAACCGGCGTGGGACAAGGCCGGGACAAGCCTCGCCCTACCAAGCACGCGGCGTGCTATCGTCGAGGGCCGGCGCCCCGCGGCCGGCACCAGGACAACCGGTTGCGCATCACCCTCATCAATCCGCCCCTGATGGCGCGACGACGCGATCCCCTCGGCAGCGGCATCCCCGCCATGCCGGTGGGGATCTGCTACGTCGCCGCCGCTCTGCGCGAGGCGGGACACGACGTCGCCATCGTCGATGGGTTCGGCCAGGCGCCCCGCGCGCGCTACCGCGCCGGAGAGAAGCACGTGGCGACCGGGATGACGCCCGAGGCCATCGCGCGCGCGGTGCCGCGGGGGACGGATCTCGTCGGGCTCACGATCCACGCGAGCCTCACCGCCGGCGCCGCACGCGAGATCCTGCGCGCGCTGAGGGAGCAGGGCGTCCGCACGCCGGTCGTCGTGGGCGGAGCGCTCCCGACGACGCGGCCGCTGCCGTTCCTCGAGGCCGGCGCGGACTTCGTCGCCATGGGCGAGGGCGAGCACACCGCCGTCGATCTGGCGCGCGCTCGAGAGCGGCGCGGACCCGGCGAACGTCCCCGGGATCGCCGCGCGCGGAAGCGAACGGCCCCTGCGGGAGCGCCCGTTCGAGGACGACATCGATCGGTTCCCCTTCCCCGCGATCGACCTCCTGCCCCTCGAGAGTTACTGGCGGCTCGGCTACAGCCACGGCCCGTACCAGGGCCGATATGCGTTCCTCATCACGTCGCGCGGCTGCTCGCTCAAGTGCACCTTCTGCGCGAGCAACGCGCTCTGGACGCGCCGTTACCGCATGCGCAAGCCCGAGCGCGTGGTCGACGAGATGCAGCTCCACCAGGACCGCTTCGGCATCTCCGACTTCCACATCCAGGACGACAACTTCGCCCACCTGAAGCCGCGCACCGTCGCGATCGCGCGCGAGATCCTCCGCCGCGGCCTGAAGCTCACGTGGCTCAATGCCTCCGGCACGCGCATCGACGCGCTCGACCCGGACGCGATCGCGACGATGGCCGCGTCGGGCTTCCGCTACGTCAGCGTCTCCCCGGAGTCGGGGTCGGAGCGCATGCGCGACATCATGAAGAAGCCCTACGACGAGGACCACCACGTCGAGCTCGTGCGCGCGATGCGCACGAGCGGCGTGCGCAGCCAGGCGTGCTTCGTCGTCGGCTATCCGGGGGAGACGGATCGGGATCGCGTGCAGACCCGCCGCCTCGTCCGCCGGCTCGCGGCGGCCGGCGTCGACGAGCTCGGGGTCTTCATCATGACGCCGCTGCCGGGCGCCGAGGCGTGGGGCCTCTTCCCCGACAAGCCCACGTCCGACGACGAGCTCACCTACTCTCCGCGCTTCCGCAAGGACTACGGTCGCCACGCGCGCGAGCGCCTGCGCCTGCACGCGATCTTCTTCGCCGCGAAGTGGCGGGCCCGGCCGGGCGAGATCCGCCGGCACATCCGGAACCTCCGCGATCGCCGCTTCGAGATCAAGGCGGAGATGACGCTCTACCGCCTGCTCTGCCTCGCGCGGCCGCGCCCGAGGACGGCGGCGGCATGAGGGTCCTGCTCGTCAAGCCGGGCCTCGATCCCGGCAAGCGCCTCTTCGCCGCGCCACCCATCGGCCTCGGCTACCTCGCGACGGCCATCAAGGGCGATCACGAGGTCGCGATCCTCGACGCGGAGATCCGCGGGCTCTCTCCGGAGCAAGTCGCGACCGAGGCGGCCCGGCGGCGAGCCGACGTGGTCGGCTTCCAGTACTTCTCGTTCCAGCGCGGGGCACTCGAGCAGTGCCTGCGCGCGGTGAAGGAGCGCTGCCCCGGCGCGGTCACGGTGGCCGGCGGCCCGCATCCTTCGGCGATCGGCGCGGCGGCGCTCGACGAGGAGCCCGCTCTCGACTTCGCGATCCGCGGCGAGGGCGAGCGGGGCATGGCCGAGCTCCTGCGACAGCTCGCCGCGGGCACCGACGACTGGGAGCACGTTGCCGGGCTCTGCTACCGCCGCGATGGCCGCGTCTTCGCGAACCACCGTCACGAGGAGGACGACCTCGATCGTCTCGACTTCGCGGCGACGGAGCTGCTCGATCCGGGGCTCTACGGAAGGGGCGTGCCCCAGGGGCTCTTCACGCGCCAGAACCCGGTTTGGGCCATCGTCACGACGCGAGGCTGTCCCTACCCCTGCACCTTCTGCTCGGCGGCGGCCAACGGGGGCAAGCTCATCCGGCGCCGCCGCGCCGCGAACGTCGCCGCCGAGGTCACGCGGCTCCATCGCGATTTCGGCATCCGCGAGATCCACGTCTGGGACGACAACTTCACTTTCTATCGCGAGCACGCGATGACCGTGAGCGACGCGATCGCTCGGCTCAGCCTCCCCGTCACGCTCTCGATGCCCAACGGCGTGCGCATCGACGCGCTCGACGACGAGGTGCTCGTCGCCATGCGCCGCGCCGGCTTCTACTCGCTCGGCTTCGGCATCGAGAGCGGCGTCGAGCGCGTCCGCAAGCTCATGGGCAAGACGTTCGACAACCGCCTCGTGAAGGAGACGATCCGCCGCGTCAAGGGCCACGGGTTCCAGACCGTGGGCTTCTTCATCCTGGGCTATCCCGGCGAGACGCGCGAGGAGATGGCGGCGTCGAGCCGCTTCCCCGACGAGGTCGGCCTTGACTTCGCCTCCTTCGGAAACTACACCCCCCTCCCCGGAACGCCGTCCTGGGACGATCTCGTGAAGAGGAAGGTCATTCCCGCCGACTACCGTGTCCCGATGACGAGCGGCCGCGCCGGGTTCGCGCCGGAGGGCATCTCGCCGCGCGAGCTCGAGAAGATCCAGCGCCGGGCCATCGTCCGCCACTACTTGCGTCCACGCCGCCTCGCGCGGGCGCTCTCGATGGTCGGTCCGCACGCGGCGCCCTACCTCGCACGCCGCCTCTACCAGCTCGCCCTGCGCCCCGCATGACCCCGTCGCTCGCGACCCCGATCGCGCCGTCCACCTCGCGCCAGGATCCGCACGTCGCGGTGCCATGCGCCCTCTGCGGGATCCATGTGCCCGGGCAGGAGATCGAGCTCTACCCCGCGCTCGCCCCGTCGCGGAGCGTGAGCCCCGTGTTCGCCGCATCCACGGGCGTCCGCGGAACGACCCGGATCGTCCGTTGCCGCGAATGCGATCTCGTGTACGTGAACCCCCGCCTCGCGGACGGCGCCATCCTCGACGCCTACCGGCAGAGCGTGGATCCGCTCTACGTCTGCCAGGCCGATCCCCGGCGCCGCTCCTTCGAGCGGAACGTCCGCATGGTGCACCGCTACGCCGCTCCGGGGCGGCTGCTCGACGTCGGCTGCGCCGCGGGCTACTTCCTCGACGCCGCGCAGAAGGCGGGCTGGGATGCCTACGGGCTCGACCCCAATCGCGACTTCATCGCGCGCGCGCAGGAGCGCCACGGTCTGGCGGTCTTCGAGGGCACGCTCGCGACGGTCCCGCTCGAGGCCGGGAGCTTCGACGTCATCACGATGTGGGACGTGCTCGAGCACACCACCGATCCGCGTGCCGAGCTGCGTCGCGCCTACGCCCTGCTCCGGACGGGCGGGCTCCTGTTCGTCAACTTCCCGAACATCGGCAGCCTCCTGGCGCGCCTCTCGGGATCGTCCTGGTGGTTCCTTCTCTCCCACCACCTCTACTACTTCACCCCCGCGACGCTCACGCGCATCCTCGAGGGCGAAGGCTTCGGCGTGATCGCCCGATCGCGCTACTGGCAGACGCTCGAGCTCGGCTACCTCGCCGGCATGGCGCGCCTCTACTCCGAGGGTGCCGCGCGCGGCTGCGAGCGGATCCTCTCCGCCACGGGGCTCGCCCGGCGCCGGCTTTCCTACTACGCCGGCCAGATGACGCTCGTCGCCGCGAAGTGACGCACGGCGAGCCGCGCTCGCCCTCGATGGGCCCGGTCGACGCGTGCCGCTGAAACGCACCCGGTCGTGTCTACGGAGCTGCTGGAGCTGCTGCCAGTGGCCGCTGCTCGCGGCGGCGCTGTTCGCGCTCTACCTCGGCCTCGAGTACCTCCTCCTCCCCGACGTCCACGCACTCGCGAAGGAGAACCCCGCCGAGACGAGCCTCATGCGCGTCCGGAACCGCGAGGCGCTCCGCGAGGGCCGGACGCCGGGCAAGCAGATGACCTTCGTGCCGCTGAAGGAGATGTCGCGCCACCTTCCCCACGCGGTCACGGTCGCCGAGGACGACGCCTTCTACGATCATCCCGGCTACGACGAGAAGCAGATCAGGAAGTCGATCGAGATCGACTGGAAGGAGCGGCGGCTCGCGCGCGGCGGGTCCACCATCACGCAGCAGCTCGCGCGCAACCTCTACCTCACGCCGTCGAAGAACCCCATCCGCAAGGCGAAGGAGCTCCTGATCGCGCTGCGCCTCGAGGAGGCGCTCTCCAAGGACCGCATCCTCGAGCTCTACCTCAACGTCATCGAGTGGGGCGACGGCATCTACGGCGCCGAGGCCGCGAGCCGCGCCTACTTCGGCCACGGTTGCCGCGACCTCTCCCCCGAGGAGGCCGCGACCCTCGCGGGGATCATCCCCAATCCCCGCGAACGGGATCCGCGCCTGCGCCCGCCCATCGTCGCCAAGCGCCGCCACGTCATCCTGCGCCTGATGGCGCGGCGAGGCTACCTCACGCGGTCCGACTACCTCGAGGCCGTGCAGCGCCCGGTCAAGACCCTGCCCGGCCCCCGCACCAAGAGCTCGAAGTAGCGTCGAAGCCGCCGCGACGCTTCGCCACGGGTAGCATAGGCGGCCCGTGATCCCTCTTCGCGACGAGAACCCGAGCGAGTC
>JAXLQT010000057.1:0-28427 GCA_046331505.1 Acidobacteriota bacterium | reverse complement strand
CCCCGGCTACGGCCCCACGTTCCCACCCCGTTTCTCCGGCTTCGACTACGACGGCGGCCCCATCGCATCCCTCCCCGGCTTCGACGTCACGCTCCCGATCTCCACCACCTATGGCGGCCGCGTCGGCCTCGGCGAGATCACGGGTGACGGCCGCGCCGACCTCATCGCCGGAGCCGGCCGCGACCCCGCGGCCGACGCCGTCGTCCGTCCCTACATCTATCTCTCGGGAGCGCTCACCCCCCTCGCCTCGTTCGATCCCTTCCCGGGCGCCGTGTACGGAGTCAACGTGGCATCCGGTAGCCTGGGCTATTAGGCGAAACGCAGGAAGCCGGTGATTCCGTTGTTGCGCCATCGCACTCGTTGGTATGACCCCGAAATCGGGCGGTTTGCGAGCAGGGATCCAATTCTCGGACCCAACCTCGAGTTGGGCGCTTCCGCGGCCCGTTCCCATCCCTATGCCTATGCAGGCAACTCTCCAGTCACTAATTCGGACCCATCAGGAGAGAAATGTACCGGTCCATTTGGCCAGTCCCGGGATCCATATACAACAGAATGGTCTTGGGTCTTCGAGCTTGATTGCAGGGGCTGTGGTGACGAAATCGACAATGTCGTCGGGAGCAGGAGGAACCGCTGGTGGACGGTTTGGCAGGACCTTCCGGATCGACCCAATACAACCGGGGACGAGACGCACAAGGTCGCCTACATTCCGGCCTACCCTAACTCCGGGTACGAGCTCAAAGTCTGTTATGACTGCAACTAGACTAGAGTCCCTAGTCCGGCACGCGATTCCAGAGCGTGATCTCTCCCTTGGCCGCTAGCGTGACGTTAGCTATTAGGGCCCCGTTGTGGAGTTGTGGAGACGGCGCGCGGCCATCGCACGGCAACGTCTTGGCAACACATTGAGCCGCGTCGGCACTTCCTGGCTCGGCATCTCTGGCTGGCGAGTTGCCATGATCCCAGAGCGGCCAGAAGTTGCTTACGACTGAACCGAACTGACGGAAGTGCCTGAAGCAGCGACCGTCGCCCCGGGACGTGCGTTGCAGATACTACTGTCGGCAATCGCAGTGGTCGGTACGATGGGGGCCGTGGTGCAGGACGTGTGGTTGTGGAGTGTCGCGGGATTCATGACCGCGAGGATCGGGTGGACGGGTGAAGGCCTGGCGTGGAGGCAGAGTTTCATTGCCAGGAGTGTGTGGAGCGTCTGGGTAGCGTGGCAGTGGGGCCGCGGTCGCCGCGCCACGAGGCTCGGAGCGCGAATGGCAGCTGTCATGTGTCTAGCTACCGTCGTCTTGTTCATAGAGTATTTTAGGATTTGTGTGGTAGAACAAACCGGCGTTGAGGACGCCCGGAGCTGCGCCAGTCGGTGGCTTTGGCTGGCTAGCGAATGCGTCTACATCGCTGTTGCCACCTGGCGTGGGCTGGCGCGGGACTCGGAACGCACGGGTGTCGTTAACAAGATTGCGAGTGCGGCTGCGATGGCGGCGATCTGCGGAATCGTATCGTTTGCTGCCATGACATACTGGCCGTGGCCCGAGCCGATGACCCGTTACGCGGCGTCAGTGGTACCGACGGACGCGCACGGTATTCCGATTGTCCTGAAGGGTGAGTGGGTCTTTGGTTCGCGTGTCGCTCTGGAAGGTGGCATGGCCATGGTGCTTGGGGTTTTGGAGATATGCCATAGCCGCGGACGTTGGAACGGAGGGAGCGGCGACCGTGTGTCGATTGACACCGATCTGGGGTTTCAGGAGCAGGACGCCGCCAGCGCGACGCAATGACTCGAGGGGCCCGCTCGTTCGCCGAAGGCACCGAGCGTGGGGTCATTTCCGGAAACGGTCCTTTCCAGCAAGGGTAGTCCGCCCGCGTAACGACGCGGGTGCCAGGGCGTCGTTTTGGGGGCCCCTTTTCCAGCTGGGCGTGGTCAGGCGGCGGGGCCGATCTCGGGAACTGGATGCGGCCGAGTCGGCTTCACCTCATCGAGAAGCCACGTGCGAGGCGCGACGCGTGGCGGCCAGCCGTCGGGTCTTCGGGTCACTAGGTGCTGGTCCTTCCATCCGTCGAAGTAGAGGCCCGAGGAGAACACGTCCACGCCGCCCAGCGGCGCCCGCGCTGGCATCGGCGGCTCGGGAAGATGGTGGAAGGCGTTGTTCAGCGTGTAGCGCAGCGCGTTCCTGACCTCCGTGGGCGTCGCGAGCGCGTGCGCGTGGTAGCGCTCCGCGATGACCTGGCCGCGGCGACCCCGCAGGCGGTTGATACCCCGGGCGATCCTCACGGCGAGCCCCGTCGCGCCCCGATAGAGAGACTCCTTCCCCTCGGACTCCACGATGAGGTGCAGGTGCGTGTCCTGCACCGAGAAGTGGACGAGCCGGAAGCCGAAGCGTTCGCGCCCCTCGCGAAAGGCCTTGCGCAGGACGCGCGCTGCCTCCCAGTTGCGGATCTTGCCCGCCTCCTTGTGGATGCGGAGTGTGAGGTGGATGGGGTGGTGCCGCGACACCTCCGGCCGAGCGCGATGGGGAACGCCGCCTCGCCCGCAACGGGGCCTCCCGGCGCCCTCGCGCTTGCCGCCGTGGGCCTTGAACGGAAGCGGTGGCTGCTCGTCAGCGTTGTGTGTCATATGATTAAGGCTAACAACATTTGAACCCGTTGTCAAGCGTTCGGGCCACCTCGTGCACGGACACGCCCATCCGGCTACACCCATGGTGGATCCGGTTGCCCGCCCTCGGGCGGATCCGTTTGCCCGCCCTCAGACGGATCTCATGGCCCGCCCCGCGACAGCCAGGCAACGGGTTTGGGGAGACGCCGGTCGATGTCCGCCCCAATCAAGCTGGCTGAGGGGCTAGTGTCCCGAATCAGAAGTACGTGCCACGAGTCCGCCGCGCGGGATCGCAGCGCCATGGGGCCGGTCGTGAGTCACGGCGTGCTGCGGTGCGGCCTCGAGGCCGCGGACGGCGGGCGCGGAGGAGCGGGGCCTGGGGCGCGTCGGGACGGAGCCGAGAGCGCGGCGGAAGTGCTCGATGACCTTGGCGGGATCGGGGGGATTGCCTCAGGTAGATGATGCCGAGGTCGACGTGGGCGTCGGCGTCGTCGGGATCGCGCGCGAGCAGCTCGAAGCTGCCGTGATCGCCTGCGCGACGAGCTCCTTCTTCGCGGCGTCGGGGCCTGCGCTCGGCGAGCCGCGCGAGGGTGGCGCCGGTGCCGAGGGAGGGCTTGGGTGCGTCGGGCGAGGGACGCGCGGCGCGATACTCGGCGAGGGCATCGGCATGAGGCCTTGCTCGCGCTCGATGTCGCCGATGCGCACGTGGGCTTCGGCGAGGATCGCGGGTGGGGATCCGGCGCGCTCGTGGATGGAAAGGGCCTGCCGCTCGTTCTGGATCGCCTGGCCGAGGAGGATGAGGCGCTGGGCCAGGTCGTTCTTCGGGAGCTTGGCCTGGGTGGTGATCGCGACGGCGAGGTCCTGGTAGGCGTAGGCGTTGTCGGCTTCGATGGCGATCGCGGCGCGGAGCTCCCGCACCGCGTCGTCGAGCGAGGCGGCGCGCTTCTCGGGATCCGCCTCCGACTGCGCGAGGGCGAGGTGCGCGCCGCCCAGCCCGACGTGCCCCGCGGCAAGATCGGGCTTGGCGCGGATGCACTCCTCGAAAGTGGCGATCGCCTCGCCCGGTCGGCGCTCGGCGAGGAGCAGGCTCCCCATCGCGAAGGCGGCGCGCGCCTTCGCGGTGCCGTCGTCGAGGGCCGTTGCGGCGGCGCGTGACTGCGCCTCGATGTGGCCGCGCGCCTCGCGCAGGAGCTGCTCGCGCCGCTTCGGCGCTCGCCCCGCCATGTGGACCGAGATGAGCCCCATCGTCGCGTGGGCGTCGTCGTAGTCGGGGAAGATCCGGAGCGCCTGCCCGGAGTAGGCCCATGCTTCCTCGTCGCGCCCGCGCGCCACCAGCGCCGACGCGTAGGAGTCGAGCGCCTTGCAGGATCGCGGGCTCGCCTTCACCGTCGCCGCGAACAGCGTGAGGTTGTCGTGCCAGTCGGCGGTCCGCGCGAGCGTGCGCATCGCTCCGAGGGAGGCGATCGCCAGTGTCGCTGCTCGCGCCGCTCCGAGCCAGGGGATCCGCTCGTACGCCGCCGCGAGCACGAGGCACAGGCCCGCCGATGGGAGGTAGAGCAGCCGCTCGCCGAAGATCGTTCCGATGGGAAACGGGACGTTGGACGCGGGGAAGTAGGTGGCTGCCGCCAGGAGCGCGCCGAAGGCGACGGTCGGGGATCGCCGGCGGCAAGCGACCGCAGCGCCGATCGCCGCGAGCAGGATCGCGACTCCGAGCGCCGTGCGTCCGTCGAAGGAGGACGCGAGGGGAAGCTCCGCGTAGCCGTAGTCTGCGGAGAGCGTGCGTGGCCAGACGAGGAGGCGGGCGAGGACGGGAGCGAGCCGCAGCACGTTGACGATCCGTAGCGGCGCGCCGATGTTGGAGAGCGGGTTGTCGACGTCGACCACGCCCGGAGGCGGGTTCCAGTTCCCGACGAGCGTGCCGAGCACCCAGACACGCGCGCCGACGTAGGCGGCGGCCGCGACAGCTCCCGAGATCGCGAACGGGAGGTTCGCCCTCACCGTGCGGCCGGGCATCAGGAGCAGCACGACGGCGAACAGGATCGCCGTCTCCTTGGAGAGGAGCGAGGCCAGCACGAGCGTCCCGGTGAGCACGGCTCTCCCCATGCCCGCCTTGCTTCCCGCGGAGGGCACGGCGGCGAGAGCGAAGAGCGCGAGCGCCGCCCCCAGGAGCCTCGCGCGATTGACGATGCCGGCGACCGCCTCCGAGTGGATGGGGTGCACGGCGAAGAGAAGGCCGCCGGCGGCCGCGGCCTCGGCGCGGTCCCGAGACGGCGCGCCAGAGCGAAGAGCGCGATCGAGGCGATCGCGTGCCACAGGAGATTGTGCGCGTGGGGAAGACGCGCGCCTGCTCGTCGGGACTACGTCGCGAGGGGAGGCCGCGGGCCGCGATCGCGGCGTCCGCGGCGAAGGTCGCCAGCGTCAGCGGGCGTAGAGGAGGCTCTTCCTGGTGCGGCCGCCCCACCAGTCGGTCGCGAAGAGGCGGGGGATGCTACCGATCGAGCGGAGGCGCGGGCTGTCGGCGACGATGGGCACGTCGTCGAACGTGAATCCGTTCCGGAGCGTGCAAGCGTAGGGCAGGATCGCGGCGAGCGCGATCGGCGACCGCAGGCGGCGCCCGCCGGCTCGCGAGGGTCACGCGCTACTTGCCCGGCGTGACGTCGCGCACCCAGCTCCACACGGCGATGGTCGCGGGGAACCGAGGCCCCCGCGGCGAGCGCCACGACCTGCTCGATCTTCATCCTTCGAGATCCCCGACGCGAGCGCCTTGCGAACGCCCGAGTGGATGCTGCCCTCGCGCATCGCTCCGATGGCGATCCCGAGCTTGATAAGGCGCGCCGTCTTCGCGTCGAGTGGGCCGTCGGCGCCGGCCGACGAGGCGAGCTCCCAGGCCTCTCCGAGCTTCGGGAATCGCGCGCTGAAGTCCTTGAACGTCTTCGGGGGTTTCGGTAGCGGCATGGTCTCTCCTCGGCCGCGTCGGCGGCCTCGTGATCTTGCCCGTTCGCGGAGCTGTTCGCGAGCGCATCGTGGAGCGCTAGAATCCGCGCTCCGGAGGTGCCTCCATGAGCGACCTTTCTCCCCAGCAGATCCTCCAGTACGCGACCGGGGCTTGGGCGACCGCGATCCTGGACGCGGGCATCCGCCACGACGTCTTCGGGCACATCGAGCGCGGGCGCACGTCCTCAGGCTCGATTGCGGAAGCCGCCTCCATCTCACCGCGCGGCGCGCAGGCACTCGTCGACGGCCTCGTGGGACTGAAGCTCCTCACCGTGAAGGACGGCGCCTACGCGAACTCTCCCGAGTCCGCGGAGTTCCTGGTGAAGGGCAAGCAGAAGTTCATCGGCGGGTTCGTCAGCGTGCACCACGAGATGGCGGCGGACTGGCTCGGCTATGCGGAGATCGCGGACCGGCGCATCGCAAAAGCGCATCGAGCAGGTGAAGGAGAACGCGTTCTGGGAGACGCGCGCCTCGGCCACTGGCACGCGCTGCCCGCCGTCCCCGTCGCGCACAAGGCCCTGGCGCTGCTCGGCTGGGCGAATCTCCCGTCGCCCTCGGGGCTCGACATCGGCGAGGTCCTGGAACATCTATCCGCGATCCGGCTGCGCGAGCACCCTGGCGCGCGCAGCGACGAAGGAAGCCCGAATTGGGCGAACGTGAATGCTGTCACGCGCGGTTTCATCGCCCACGCCGGGCGAAGATCGCTTCGACGCGATCGACGGCGACCACCGCGCCGATCCCATCCCCGAGAGCACCTACGACGTGGTCGTGGTCTCCAACATTCGCCACATGGAGCCACCCGACGGGAACCGCGCGCCGGCTCCGGGAGGTGCTGATGTGGCTCTCCGGCCTCGGCGGCAAGCTCGTCGTCAGCGATTTCGTGATCGACGACGATCGCTCCGGACCGGAGTTCTCGCTGATCTTCAACTCCAACATGCTCGTCGAGACCGACGGCGGCGCCACCTACCGGAAGTGCGACTACCGGAGCTGGCTCGAGGCGACCGGCTTCACCGACGTCCGCATCGAGGAGACCGGGACCGTATCGAGCTTGGCATGGACGCGCGCGTAGGCGCGCGTCCGCCGACCCCCAGGACGACTCCTCGAGGACGCCTGACGCTGGTGAGCGAACAGTGACGAGCTGGCGGATGACCTTGAGGGCGAGACGCCTCGGATCTTCGCGATCACCGCAGACCGTGTCGTTGGTCAGCTCGAACAGAGCGCACTTCGTGCGAGATCACCACGCAGGTCGCCGTGGTGGCCTCGCCTGCAGGTAGGCGCCGCTGACCTCGCCGACGATGTCGCCCTGACCGCACCGTAGAGCTGTCCTCGATCCCGACCGTGGATCTTGACGCTTGCCCTTCGATCCTCCTCGTTGACGACGTACATCTTGCCGTTGTTCGGGTCGCCCTCGTGGTAGAGGACGGTCCCCTTGGGGTAGCTCACGGCCTTCAGCTTCTCTTCCATGGTGGAGCACCCTGACCGCGCGCGCCCGCGATCGGCGCGCGGAGGGCCACGGCGCGGGACCACCTGCACATGCTCTTCTCGCCGTCCTTGCCCTTCATCATCGGGCACACGCCGCCCTTGCAGCAGCACCTGCCGCCGCCCGCTCCGCCGCCGTCCGCGGTCGCGCCTTGCATCTTCATCATCGTGCAGCCGCCTCCCGCCTGCATCTTCATCATGCAGCCGCCTCCGGCGGGCATCGTCCCGGCCATGATCTGGGCGTTGGCCTTGTGCTCGGCGACGAGCATGTCGATGACCTCGGCCATCGCCTCGACCTTCTTCTCGCCGGTCGCGGCCTTCATGGTCGCGAGGAGGTCGTCGAGCTTCTTCTCGCTTGCGGCGGACGCCGAGCTGGGACCGGAGGCCATCATGCCGCGGCATCCCATCGGCATGTCGCCTGCCGGCGCGGGAGGATCCTGGGCTCGGACCCATGCGGCTCCGGCGATGACGAGCAGTGCGAGCAAGGATGGTGTGACGATTCGTTTCATGGGTTGTCTCCTGATGTTTCGGATCTGTGAATCTGTGGGCTGGCGTCAGTGGCCGCCGCCCTCGCCCGACAGCGCCTTGCCGAGCTCGCCGACGACCGCCTTGGCGTCGCCGAAGAGCATGAAGGTCTTGTCGAGGAAGTAGAGCTCGTTGTCGATGCCGGCGAAGCCGGGGTTCTTGGATCGCTTGATGGCGTAGACGGTGCGCGCCTTGTCGGCGTCGATGATGGGCATGCCGTAGATGGGGCTTCCCTTCTCCGTGCGGGCGGCGGGATTGACGACGTCGTTGGCGCCGATGATGAGCGCGACGTCGGCCTGGGGCAGGTCCGAGTTGATGGTGTCCATCTCGACCAGATCGTCGTAAGGATCCACTCGCGAGGAGTGACGTCTTCCGCCATGTGGCCGGGCATGCGTCCGGCGACCGGGTGGATCGCGAACTTCACCGTCACGCCCTTGGCCTTGAGCGCCTGGTATTTCGCGCACGCGGTGCTGGGTTCGCGCCACCGCCATGCCGTAGCCCGGCACGATCACCACCAGGTTGGCCTGGGCGAGCACCTGGGCCGCGCTCGAGGTGGGCCGGCCTTGTAGCCTGTCTCGGCCCCGCCTTCGCCGTCTGCACCGCGCCGAACGCCCCGAACAGGATTGCGCGAGAACGAGCGGTTCATCGCCTTGCACATGATGATGGACAGGATGAGATCGCTCGAGCCGTCGAGCGCGCCGGCGGTGATCAGGAGCTTGTTGTCGAGCACGAACCCCATCGCCATCGCCGAGAGGCCGGCGTAAGAGCGGAGGATCGAGATCACGGTGGGCATGTCGGCGCCGGCCGATCGGGATGATGAGCAGCACGCCGAAGAGCGCGAGCCCGACGATGGCGGGGAAGACGCCCGCCCACGCGGCGTCGGGATGGAGGACGAGCGCGGACGCCGAGGACGGCTGCGATGAGGA
Source organism: Acidobacteriota bacterium (assembly GCA_046331505.1). GTDB lineage: Bacteria > Acidobacteriota > Vicinamibacteria > JAXLQT01 > JAXLQT01 > JAXLQT01. The sequence goes on along the minus strand of JAXLQT010000057.1, from coordinate 19,913 downwards.
ACAGCGCCAGGTTCGCGACGTTCTGGAACGGGTACGTCACCGGGCGCTGCGGGATCCACTTGATCTCCTGGAGCTTGCCCGCCGCCATGAGGGATCCGGTGAACGTGAGGTAGCCCAGGATCACCTCGGCGATCAGGGCCGTCGAGCGGAAGTGCGACGATGGGGCCGACTTCAGGTAGAACTCCGCCGTTCCCACGAGGCCCGCGGCGAGCCCGCCGAACGCGTGCGAGAGCGCCGTCCGCTGCGGGACCGCGGTGAGCGGGACGAGGGAGAGCGGGTACCCGATCGCCGTCCCGACGGCGAAGGCGCCGAGGATCCAGACGTAGTTGCCGTGCCCCGGCCCCAGGACGTTGACGATGGTCCCGGCCACGGCGAGGAGCATCGCTCCGACGCCGGAGAAGACGCCCTTGCGCGCGGTCGCGGGGTCGCTCATCCATTTGAGCGACATGATGAAGAGCCCCGTCGAGACGAGGTAGAGGAGCTGGGTGAGGTTCTCGCCGCTCACTTACTGCCCCCCTCGCGTCGCTTGAACATCTTGAGCATGCGGTCCGTGATGAGGAACCCGCTCACGATGTTGGTCGTGGAGCAGACGATCGCGATCAGGCCGATGACCGTGATCGGCGTCGGGTAGCCCTTCCCGGCGGACACGATGATGGCGCCCACCACCGCGATGGCCGAGATCGCGTTGGTGAGGGACATCAGCGGCGTGTGCAGGAGGCGCGACACGCGCTGGATGACGAGGAGTCCGATGAACGTCGCGAGCATGAACACGAACAGCGCCGCCATGAAGTCGACCTGTCCGTGGCCTCCCGCCTGGGCGGCCAGGGCCGCCGTTCCTTCGGTGCCGTGCATGGGTGTCGGTTCCTTTCGCTCTACGACGCGGCCGCGAGCGCCTTCTCGGTCGGGCCGTGGACGACCTTTCCTTCGTGCGTCACGACGCACCCCTTCAGGATCTCGTCGGTCCAGTCGAGGTTGAAGGTCTTCGCGTCCTTGTTCCAGAAGGCGGCGATGAACGTGTGGAGGTTCCGTGAGAAGAGGAGGCTCGCGTGGTGCGGCATGCGGGCCGGGAGGTTGGTGAGGGCGACGATCTTCACGCCGCCGTGCTCCACGATCTCGCCGGGACGCGAACGGACGCAGTTGCCGCCGCCGTCGGCGCCGAGATCGACCAGGACCGAACCGGGCTTCATGCGCGCGAGGATCGCGTCGTCGATCACCTTGGGAGCCATCACGCCGCCGATGAGCGCGGTCGTCACGACGAGATCGACCATCCCGCACTGCTCGGCCAGCAGCGCGGCCTGGCGCGCCTTGTCCTCGGCCGAGAGCTCCTTCGCATAGCCTCCGCCCGCGGCAGCGTCCTGCTTGAGCTCGATGCCGACGTACTTCGCGCCGACGCTCTCGATCTGCTCCTTCACCTCCGGGCGCACGTCGGTCGCCGTGACGATCGCGCCCAGGCGCTTCGCGGTCGCGATGGCCTGGAGGCCCGCGACGCCTGCGCCGATGACGAAGACCTTCGCCGCGAGGGTCGTGCCGGCGGCGGTCATGAACATCGGGAAGTACTTCGGCAGCTCGAGCGCTCCGAGCAGGATGCCCTTGTAGCCGACGATGTTGGCCTGAGACGAGAGCGTGTCCATCGTCTGGGCGCGCGTGATGCGCGGGATGCAGTCGGTGGAGAACGCCGTCACGTTGCGGGACGCGAGCCGCCGCACGGCATCGAGGCTCCGCGTTGGGAACAGCGATCCGAGGAGCATCGATCCGGGCCGCAGCAGGTCGACCTCGTGGCGCCCGTCGGGAAGGGCGATCGGCGCGTGGATCTTCGCGACCAGGTCTGCTTCCGCGAGCGCCGCGCCAGCGTCGGGCGCGATCGCCGCACCCGCCTCCTGGAAGGCGGAGTCCGGGAAGTAGGAGAGCGTGCCCGCTCCCGCCTCGACGACGACGTCGATCCCCGCGGCGACGAGCTTCTTGCAGGATTCCGGGGCCAGAGCGACGCGCGTCTCGTCCCCGCGGCTCTCCTTCGGTACGGCGATTCTCATGATCGGTTCACTCGGATGTGGGATGGCGGCGCGGCGACGCCCGGATCGCCCAGCGCACGGGGTGCATCATAACGAGCCTCGCCGCGAAGTCACTCCTCGAGCATCCCTCGTGGAGGCGCCCGGTCCGGTTTGTCGCGGCCCGCGGCGTGTTCCGGAGATCGGTGGTTGCCGAAGTGGCTAAAGTTTCTCCGGAACGACGATGACGGACTGGGACGATCCCACGTGGAACCAGGCGCAAGGACTCCTGAGGCAGGCGGAACGCATCCGCGCGACCTTGCTCGAGGCGGCGGCCGTCGCGCGCAGCGAGATCGGAGGACAGGCGGTCTGGGGGCCGGCGGTCAACGTCTACGAGACGGAGCGCGCTCTCTGGATCGTGGTCGCGCTTCCGGGCGTCAGCTCGGAGAGCATCGAGGTGGCGACACGCGGGGAGTGGATCCTGATCCGCGGGCACCGCACGATGCGCGCGCGCCTTCCCGACGGCCAGTGCCGTCTCCTCGAGATCCCGGCCGGGCCCTTCGAGCGGAAGCTCCGCTTCCCGGGGCTCGGCGAGATCCAGATCGGCGGCTCGGAGCTCAAGGACGGTCTTCTCTGGATCGAGGTGCGCAAGTGAGCGCGCGTCTCGTGGACGAAAAGGTGCTCGAGCCCGGCCCGCCCGCGACCCCCGCGGGGCCGGGGGAGCTTGCCATCGTGCCCCTGCGCAACACGGTGCTCTTTCCCGGCGTCGTGATGCCGCTGCACATCGGCCGTCCCGCGAGCCTCAAGGCGATCGAGGACGCGGTCCGGAACGAGGTGCCGCTCGGGATCCTCGCGCAGAGAGATTCGACGAACGACACGCCGGGACCCTCGGACCTTTACGCGATCGGCACGGTCGCCGACGTGCTGCGGATCCTCGTCTCGCCCGAAGGGACCCCGGTGGTCCTGATGCGCGGCCGCGAGCGCTTCCGGATCCTCGAAGCGCTCAAGACCGAGCCTTTCCTCTCGGCAAGGGTCGAGCGCTTGAAGGACCCGCGTCCCGACAGCCAGGAGCTCGAGGCACGGCTGGTCAACCTGAGGAAGCTCTGGGGCAAGCTCCTCGAGGTGATGCCGCAACCGGTGCCGGAGCTCGCGGCGGCGGTCGAGGGGCTCGACGAGCCGGGGCTCGTCGTGGACGTCATCGCGTCGACGCTCGAGGTGCCTTTTGCCGAGAAGCAGCAGCTCCTCGAGACGCTCGACATGGACGTGCGCGTGCGCGCCGTGACCGAGAAGCTGTCGCGCCAGATCGAGGTGCTGGAGCTCTCCAAGAAGATCGACACCGACACGAAGGGGTCGCTCGAGAAGTCCCAGAAGGAGTTCTTCCTGCGCCAGCAGCTCAAGGCGATCCAGAAGGAGCTCGGCGAGGACGATCCGCGGGCAGGCGAGGCGAAGGAGCTCCGCGAGCGCATCGAGGCCGCGAAGATGCCCGTGGAGGTGGAGAAGCAGGCGCTCTCCGAGCTGGCGCGGCTCGAGCGCTCTCCCGAGGCGTCGGCGGAAGGATCGATGCTGCGCACCTACGTCGAGTGGCTGTGCGACGTCCCGTGGAGCGTTGCGAGCGAGGAGCGCATCGACGTCGCCGCGGCCCGCGATCAGCTCGACCTCGACCATCACGATCTCGAGAAGGTGAAGAAGCGGATCATCGAGCTGCTCGCGGTCCGGAAGCTCAAACCGTCGGGCCGGAGCCCGATCCTGTGCTTCGTCGGGCCGCCGGGCGTCGGCAAGACCTCCCTCGGCCAGAGCATCGCCAAGGCGACGAACCGCAGGTTCGTGCGGCAGAGCCTCGGCGGCGTCCACGACGAATCGGAGATCCGCGGCCACCGCCGCACCTACATCGGGGCGCTGCCCGGCCGCATCATCCAGGGGATGAAGAAGGCGGGGACCCGGAACCCGGTCTTCATGCTGGACGAGATCGACAAGCTGAACGCGAGCCTCCAGGGCGATCCCAGCGCGGCGCTCCTCGAGGTGCTCGATCCCGAGCAGAACGGGAGCTTCGAGGACCACTACCTCGGCGTGCCGTTCGATCTGTCGCAGGTTCTGTTCGTCGCGACGGCCAACGTGCTCGACACCATCCCCGGACCGCTGCGCGATCGCATGGAGATCCTGGAGCTCCCCGGCTACTCGGAGGAGGACAAGCTCGTGATCGCGCGGCGGTACCTCGTGGCGCGCCAGCTCGACGCCTGCGGGCTCACCCCGGCCCAGGCGACCTTCGAGGACGACGCGATCCTCGCCATCATCTCGGGCTACACGCGCGAGTCGGGCGTGCGCCAGCTCGAGCGGGAGATCGGCGGCGTCTGTCGCGCCATCGCCACGCGCTTCGCGGAGGGGCACGCCCAGGCGGTGAGCGTCGATCGCGAGCTCGTCGGAAGGACGCTCGGCTCGCCGAAGTTCCGGAGCGAGGTCGCGCTCAGGACGAGCCTTCCCGGCGTCGCCACGGGCCTGGCCTGGACGCCGTTCGGCGGCGACATCCTCTTCGTGGAGGTGACCCGCACCCCAGGAAGGGGAGGCCTTCTCCTGACCGGCCAGCTCGGCGACGTCATGAAGGAGAGCGCGCAGGCGGCGTTCTCGCTGGTGAAGGCGCGCGCGACGAAGCTCGGCATCGATCCCGAGAAGATCCGCGGCAGCGACCTCCACATCCACCTCCCCGCGGGCGCCATCCCGAAGGACGGCCCGAGCGCGGGCATCACGCTCTTCATTGCCCTCGTCTCGCTCCTGACCGGCCGCCGCGTGCGTCACGATCTCGCGATGACCGGCGAGATCAGCCTGCGTGGCCTGGTGCTGCCCGTCGGCGGCATCAAGGAGAAGGTGCTTGCCGCGCGCCGCGCCGGCATCAAGACCGTGATCCTGCCCGAGCTGAACCGCCGCGATGTCGAGGAGATCCCCGAGAGCGCCCGCCAGGGTCTCGAGCTCGTCCACGTCGCGACGGTCGACGACGTCCTCGACGTCGCCTTCGTGCGCGGTGCGCGGGCCCGCGGGACGCGCCGGAAGCGCTCCGCACGCCGCACGCCCGAAGCAACTCCCGCCGCCGTGTAGGGCGGGGCGCCGGCTGCCCTGTCGATTCTCGGCAGTGGGTGCGCGTGCCGCGAGGACGGGTCCTAAGATCTACGCGTGCACGACCTCGACACGAACGCCTACTACGCGCTGGGCGTTCCGCTCTACGCGTGCGTCGCCCTCCTCGAGCATGCTCTCGCGCGCCGCAACGGCGAGCGCGCTTACAGCTTCGCGGTCACGATCGGCAACCTCTCGGGTGGCCTTGGCGAGGTGGTCATCGGGCTCTTCCTCGGCCCGCTCCTCTTCGCCCTCTACCTGTTTGCCTACCGTCACTATGCGCTCGTTCACTGGCACGGAGGATCGCTGGTGCCCTGGATCCTCGCCTTCGTGCTCGGCGACTTCTGCTACTACTGGTACCACCGCGCGGGGCACCGCTTCGCGGGACTCTGGGCCATCCACGGCGTCCACCACCAGAGCGAGGAGCTGAACCTCACCGTCGCCCTCAGGAACCCGTGGTTCTCCGACACGTACTCGGCGCTCTTCTACGCGCCGCTGCCGCTCGCCGGAGTCCCTCCCGGGCACTTCTTCATCGCCATCTCCATCATCTCCTTCTACGCCCTGACCGTTCACTCGCGCCACTTCCACCGCCCTTCGCTCTGGTTGCTCGTGACGCCGGCCACCCACATCGTCCACCACGCGAAGAACCCACGCTACGTCGGGCGAAACCTGGGCGCGATGTTCACCGTCTGGGATCGGATGTTCGGCACGCACGTCGAGGTGGATCCCGCGGAAGCTCCGCGGCTCGGGACCTCTTTCGGATACGAGACGCACGACGGCGCGCTCGCCCAGTGGATCTTCTTCGGCAAGCTCCTCGAGACCGCGCGGCTCGCGCGCTCGTGGCGCGAGAAGGTCCTGGTCTTCGTCCGCCGCCCGGGATGGCGGCCGGCCGGCGTGACGCGGCCGTCGCCGCGCTCCGCCCGGCGCGACGCGGAGATCCCGCTCGTGACGAAGCTGCACGCCGCGGTGCAATTCTCCCTGGTCTCGGTCTTCTCACTCGAGATCCTGTGGCGCCGCGATCACCATCCCACCTGGGTGCTGATCGCGTCGTCGGCGGTCATCCTCGCGAGCATCGCCACGATCGGAGGCATGCTCGACGGCCGCACCCGCGCGCGCGCCCACGAGGGCGTTCGTCTCGCGTGCCTCGCGGGGCTCGGCATCGCCATGGCGGGCGCCGGCTACGCGCTCACAGCGACCGCGCTGGTGCTCGGCGCCACGATCGGCGCCGGAACTCTTGTCGCGGCGCCGGAGGCGGAAGCGCCCGTCCGATCGTGAGCGTGGACGGCCGCGTTCTCGATGACGGCGGAAGAGTTTGACATCATGATGCTCAGGCCGTAGCATCACAGCATGCGAACGACGATCACGCTAGACGAGGACGTCGCCGCGAAGCTCAAGGAGCGGTCCCGGAAAACCGGCGCACCCTTCAAGGTCGTCGTCAACGAGACGCTGCGGCTCGGGCTGTCCGCAAAGAGGGTCTTGTCGCCCGAGAAGCCGTTCCGGGTGAAAGCCCGCAGGCTTGGGCTCCGGGAGGGCCTGAGCTACGACAACGTTGCGGAGCTCATGGAGCAGGTCGAGGGGCCACAGGCCCGTTGATCCTCGTCGACGCGAACGTCCTCCTGTACGCGTACGACGGAAGCTCGCCCCATCATCAGGCGGCGCTGCGGTTCTGGGAGTCGTGCCTCTCCGAGCCGCGCCCGGTCCGTCTGGCATGGCAGACCGTGGTGGCCTTCCTCCGGATCGGGACGAATCCGCGCGCGCTGCGTTCGCCGATGGGTCTCGACGAGGCGTGCCACCACGTCGGCACGTGGCTCGAGCGACCGATGGTCGATCTCCTGGAGCCGACGCCCCGGCACTGGAGGATCTTCGAACGGCTCTTGCGGCGCTCCCAGGCCGTGGCGAACCTCGTCTCGGACGCTCATCTGGCCGCGCTCGCGATCGAGCACGGCGCCACGCTCTGCTCCACGGACAGGGACTTCTCTCGATTCGAGGGGCTCACCTGGCAGGACCCGCTCGCACGCGAGGGACAACAGAAGTCGTAGACGGTCCGCACCTGCGCGCCACGGGCTGCTACCAGGTATCCGAGCTGTGTCGGCTCAGAACCGGAGCCCGCCGAGGGCTTGTCGCCCGAGCCGCTCGACCGTGTCCTTCAAGAGCGGAGGCAGGGTGCGGTAGTCCTGGAGCAGCGCGACGATCGTCTTGGCCGCGTGGGCGATCTGGGGCTCGCCGATGGTGAGCGGCGGCGTGAGCTTGAGGACGTTCCACTGCTGCGATGCGGGCTGGCAGAGGATCCCGCGCTCGAGCAGCGACACCGCGATCCACTGGCCGAAGATCTGGCGCGAGATCATCTCCACGACGATCGGGAGCGTCCGGCCGAGGAGCGTCGCGGGCGTGGGTCCGAGGTCGATGGCGATCATGAGTCCCTGCCCTCGCACGTCGCGTACGAGGGGATGGCCGGTGAGGCCCGCGCGAAGCGCCTCGAGGAGCTGCCCGCCGCGGGCGGTGCTGCGCTCGGCAAGGTGGCCGTGGCGCAGGATCCCCAGGGTCTCGCTGCCCATCGCGCAGGCGAACGCGTTGCCGGAGAAGGTCGCGCCGTGGAGGTCGAACCGGTTCATCGATCCGTAGGCGGCGTCGTGGATCTCCCGCGTGGTGAGCGTCGCGGAGAGGGGAGCGATGGATCCTCCGAGCGACTTGCCCAGCACGAGCACGTCGGGGGCGTCCATGGGGGAGTGCTGGTACGCGAAGAGCTTGCCGGTCCTGGCGAGTCCAGTCTGCACCTCGTCGAGGACGAGGAGCGTCCCGTGGGCGCGGCAGATGGATGCGGCGGCCGGGAGGTAGTCTGACCGGGGAAGCACGACGCCCGCCTCGCCCTGGATCGGCTCGACGACGAAGGCCGCGACGTCCTTCGGCGCGAGCGCTCGCTCGAGAGCCGCCGCGTCGCCAAAGGGGATCCGGCGGCACTCCGGGAGCAGGGGCTCGAACGGCTTGCGCATCCGCGCCGGACCCATGATCGAGAGCGCGCCGAAGCTCGTTCCGTGGAAGCCGCCCTCGCACGAGACGGTCGCGGAGCGTCCCGTTGCGGCCCGCGCGAGCTTCATCGACGCCTCGACGGCCTCGGCGCCCGTGGAGGAGAACAGCACGCGCGGCAACCGGTCGCCCGTGAGGGCGGAGAGCTCGGCAGCGAGCTTCGCCTCGGCCTCCGACGGGCCGACGTGGATCAGGTTCGGTACCTTCTCGGCGGCGAACGACGCCATGCGCGCCGCGAGGCGTGGGTGGTTGTGGCCGACGTTCACGGCCCCGAAGCCGGCGAGGAGATCGAGGTACACGCGCCCGGCGTCGTCCCAGATCCAGACGTCCCGCGCCTTGGTGAAGAGGCGGCCGTAGCCGAGCACGCCGAGGAGCTTCACGAAGGCGGGGTTCACGTGCTCCGCGTAGGCGCGCACGCTCGGGTGGTCCGAGGTCACGGCGCGAGCAGGCGGCGGATCCCGAGCTCGCCTGCGAGGAACGTCGCCGCGGAGAGCACGAGCATGAGCGCGAAGTAGACGCGGTAGGAGGGGAACGTCGCCTCCCATCCCTGCCACACCGCGAACGTGAGGTTGACGTTGGCGTCCCGGGACGTCGTGACGCGCGTCAGGAGGCAGAGGGCGCAGAGCGCGAGCACGGCCTTCCACCATGACGCGCGCGGCAGGCCGAGATGACGCACGCCCGCGATCCCCACTGCCGCCCCGCCGAAGTGCGTCAGGAACGATGTCGGCACCGGCGCGCCGCCGGTGGCAAGGTCCAGGATCCAGAGGGGGATGCCGAGGCAGAGCCAGAGGATGCCGATGGCGTTGGCAGTCGCGGACGGGATGGCGAGCCCGGCGGCGATGACGAGCGATGCGACGTGGCACATCCAGAGGAGGTCGCTCGGCTGGTGGTGGGCGATGTGCCAGGCGGCGTGGGTCGCATAGAAGAGCGCGGCGAGCGCGGCGAGGAACGGATGCCTCACAGCGCGCCGTCGAGGAGGATCGTCTGACCGGTGACGTACGTGTTCTCGAGCGCGAGCCAGGTCACCAGCGCGGCGACCTCGGAGAAGCGCGCGACGCGCTTCAGTCCGGAGTGCTTCAGGTACTCCGAGACGACGTTCTGCGGGAGATCGCGGCTCGCGCCTCCCTCCATGATCCCCGGCGCGACCATGTTGACCTTGATGCCCTGCTCCCCGAGCTCCTTGGCCATGGCTTGCGTCATGGCCCGGAGCGCCCCCTTCGATGCCGCGTAGTGGACGGGCGTGGGCGCAGGCTTCACGGCATCGACGGAGCCCATGAGCACGACGTTCCCGCCGCCCGCGCGCATGGGCGCGATCGCGCTCCGGCAGGCGAAGAACGTGCTCTTCACGTTCACGTCCATGAGGCGCGCCCACTCCTCCTCGTCGACGTGCGGCATCCGGTGATGGGACGCCTCTCCGGCGCACTCGACCCGCGGCGAGACCCCCGCGCACTGGACCAGCGCGTCGAGCCCTCCGAGCGCTTCGGCGGCCGCGCTCACGACGCCATCGATCGACGCGGTATCTCGGAAGTCGAGCCGGAACGGGAGCATGTCCTGCGACCGCAGATCCCCGGCGATGGCCTCTCCCGTGTGGTAGCTGAAGGCGACCCGGGCTCCCTCGCGGCGGAGCATCGCGCAGACGACGCGCCCGAGGGCGCCCGATCCGCCCAGGACGAGGCAGCGGCGCTCCGTCACAGGCCGCCGTCCATCACGATCGTCTCGCCGCTCATGTAGGAGTTGCCGTCGGAGACGAGGAACGCGGCGAACCGCGCGACCTCGGCATAGGTGCCGACGCGCCCGAGGGCGCAGTGCTTCAGGTAATCGGCGAGCCGGTGCTCGGGAAGGTTCTGCCCGACCCCGCCTTCGAGCAGGCCGGGAGCGAGGCAGATGACGCGGATACCGTGGCGCGCCACGTCCTTGGCCAGGCTCTCGGTGAAGCCGCGCAGCGCCGCCTTGCTCGCGCAGTAGTGGATCGGCGCCTCGATCATGCGCTCGCCGGCGAGGGATCCGATGTTGAGGATCACCCCGGCCTTGCGCCGGATCATCCCGCGCAGCACGGCGCGCGCCGCGAGGAACGCACCCTTCACGTTGACGTCCATGACGCGATCCCAGTCCTCCTCCTCCATGAGGGCGATCGGGAGGTTCTGGCTGATGCCAGCGTTGTTGACGAGGATGTCGATGCCGCCCCAGGCCTGCTCGATCTCCCGCACGGCGGCATCCATCGCGCCCGCGTCGAGCACCGACGTGCGGAACGCCTTCCCCTCCGTGCCGGCGGCGGAGACCGCGTCGAACGTCGCGCGGGCTCCGTCCTCGTCGCGCGTGTAGGTGAAGGCGACGCGGGCCCCTTCGGCGGCGAACGTCCCGGCGAGCGCGCGGCCCAGGCCTCGGGACGCTCCGGTGACGAGCGCTGTCTTGCCGGGAAGCCTCACGCCGTGTCGGGAGCCTTGCCCCAGATCTTCGAGGAGCCGATGGCGCCCGTGAATCGCGGATCCTTGTGCCGGTAGAACATGTTGTAGGCGCAGCCGGGCATCAGCCGGCCGTCGGGCATCGCGTAGTGCGTGCAGCACTTCTTGATGCGGTCGACCTCGAAGGTGTGCGCGTCCATGAAGGCGTGGATGAAGATGGTCTTCACGATCGTCTCGCCGAGGTGGAGACGCTCCTCGAGCTCGAGCACGCGCTCCTCGGGGTACATGAGGCAGAGGGCCCTCTTCAGGGTCTTGAGCACGCGCGGCGTCTCGGGAATCTGGCCGCTCGACGACCACAGCTCGTCGATGCAGGACTTGATGGCCTGCTCGAAGGGCTCGTCGGGACGGATCGTGCCGCGGTTGCTGATGATCTCGAGGTACTTCTCGAGGTCGAGGAACCGCGGGAAGGGGACGAAGCCCTCGTCGGTCTTCAGGAGATAGGTGAGGCCGAAGCAGCCGGGGTGAGAGCAAGGGAGGGGCAGGAAGTCGCTCTTCTTCAGCATGCCGCCGGTCTGCTCCTCCGCGCAGCGGACGACGTCGGGGATCGTGATCACGTCCATCGGGTCGTGCGGGCCGAAGTGCGCGCCGCCGTAGCCCGAGTAGGACGCGGGCTGGAAGGTGAGCGAGAGGAGGAAGTCGCGTTCGTAGAGGAGCCGGATGACGTCGCCGATCTGGCCGTCGTTCACGCCGCGCGCGACCGTCGAGACGAGCGTGGTGCGGACCCCGGCCTTCTCGAGGTTGGCGAGCGCCCGCTCCTTCACGGAGGCGTGATCGCCGGCCCCGCGTAGCGCGCGGAGCTCGGGGTTCCGCAGCGCGTCGAGCTGGAGGTTCACGTAGACCTTGCGCCGGGCGAGCTCCTCGCAGAAGGCATAGTCGCGCGCCGCCTGGAGCCCGTTGGTCGAGATGCTGACGCGCGCGATCTCGGGCCTCCGCGCGATGTCGAGGAGCTCGAGGAACTGCGGGTGGGTCGTCGGCTCGCCGCCCGAGAGGTTCATCGTGTCGACGGTCCCCTCCTTGGCGACGATGCCGTCGACGATGTCGCGGAACTCGCCCGTCGACATCACGTAGTTATGGCGGTTCTGGACGATGCAGATGGGGCACTCGAGGTCGCAGTGGTTGGTGACCTCCACGATCGGCAGGCACGAGTGCTGCTCGTGATCCGGGCAGAGTCCGCAGTCCTTCGGGCAGCCGTCCTTCACCTCGGTGGAGAAGCGGTGCGGTCGCGATCCCTCCTTGATGTAGGTGAGCGACTTCAGGAACCAGTCCACGTCGCCCGAGATGAGCGCCTCCGATCGCCCATCCCTCGGGCAGAGCTTGCGCAGGTACACCTTGCCGTCGCGCAGGAGGCGGACGCCGTCCACGAGCTCGCGGCAGGCCGGGCAGATGCCCTTGCTGTAGCTGTGGAACACCTCTCTGGACGCGGCATCCGGCGTGCTGACGAACGCGGGCTCGATGAGGGGAAGCTTCATGCCGTCGGCCGCGCCGCGCGCATGCGTGCGAGCATGGAGGGATCGGCGAATCGGGTGTCCTTCTCGCGGTACAGCACGTTGTAGGAGCAGGTCGGGATGTTCGTGCCGTCCTGCTCGGGCACGCCCACGCAGCACTTCATGATGCGCGACACGTCGAAGCTCTCCTCGTCCATGTGGGAGTGGATGTAGATCGCGCGGCTCGCCCGCTCGGCGATCTTCTGACGGGTCCGCATCGGGATCGCGGCGCCGGGCGGGAACATCTCCTTGAGGAGCCGCTTGAGCGTCGAGAGAACCCGCTCGCTCTCGGGGATGCGATCGGGGTTCGCCCAGAGGTCGTCGATCATCTCGCGGAACACCTCCTCGAGGCGCTCGCGCGGCTCGATGTAGAGCGAGTCCGAGAGGAGCTCGAAGAGCTTCGCGCGGCTCGTGAGGCGCGTGAAGGGAACGTACCCGCCGCCGTCGAGGCGGAGCAGGTAGCAGATGGAGTAGCAGTGCGGGTGAGCGAGCGGCGACGGCACGAAATCGCGCCAGCCGATGCGCCCGCCGGTCGCCTCCTCGATGCGCCGGTGGAGATCCGGGATCGTGATCCGCGCGCTGCGCGCGAACCCGACGCCCCCTGACCCGTGAACGTGAGCGTGTGCAGCTCGAGCGAGCGCATCATCGGCCGCGTCAGGACGAGGTCGAGGAGCGGCCTGATCTCGTCGTCGTTGAGCCCCGCAGCCACGGCGGGAAGGATGGTCGTCGCGACGTCGTGCTTCTCCAGGAGATCGAGGGCCCGGAGCTTGGCTCTCACGGTGTCGGCGCCGAGCATCGCGTGGTCGGTCTCCGGGCGGAACGTATCGAGCGAGAGCACGATGCGGGCATCGACCGCCGCGAGCTTCTCGACGTACGCTTCGTCGAGGAGCTTGAGGCCGTTGGTCGAGATCGTCAGCCTCCGGATGCCGGCGTCGCGGCACATCGCGAGGATCTCCGGAAGCTCCGGGTGAAGCGTCGGCTCGCCGCCCGTGAAGTTGATGATGTCGAGCTCGGTGTGATCGGCCAGGAGGTGGTCGAGGATCTTCCTCATGCCGTCGAGCGTGAGGCGGTGCGCGCCGTCGTTCTTGTTGACCGTGTAACAGATCGGGCAGTCGAGGTTGCACGCGGATGTGATGGGGATGACGGGCAGGTAGACCTTCTGCTGGTGCGAGGCGCACGGCCCGCAGTCGAACGGGCAGCCCCTGGTGACGTCCTTCCTCACCTGGGCGGGGGGCGTGCTCGGCGCGATGAAGGAGAGAGCGTCGAGGTACCACTCGACCGACGAGGAGACCAGGCACGTCTGGTGCCCGTGGGACGGGCAGAACTTGTCGAGATAGACGCGGTCGTCCCGGAAGACGATCTTCGCGTCGAGGGATCCCTTGCACGTTCCGCATAGCCCCTTGGTCATCGAGTAGTAGACGTGGTCCGTGGGCTTGCGGGGCGCTGGCGTCATCGCGATCGAGCGACGTTACTCCCCGGCGCCCCGACGATTCAAGGGATCCGCGGCTCGATGCCTGCCGGCGTGGGAGGATGGGGCGTGGACGCACGCGAGCGGCGCGAGGCCTACGAGCGCGACGGCTGGGTCCTCGTTCCCCGCCTGGTGGGAGCGCGGAAGGTCCGCGCTCTCGACCTCGCGGCGCAGGACCTCGTGAAGGCCGCGGCCCATCTCGAGCGCGATGCGACGATCCGCGGCGCCCGCTACCACGTCCAGTCGGCGTCCGGCCGCGGAGGCGAGGCCGCGATCTCGCCCGGGACGTTTCGCAAGATCACGTTCGCAGCGGCCCTCGGCCCCGCGTTCGCGCGCCTCATCACGGACGCGCGGATCGCCGCCGTCGTGGCGTCGATCGGGCTTCCGTCGGCGCGGTGCGTCGTCGACCAGGTCAACCTCAAGGCGGCGCGCGTGGGCACGGGCTTCCCCTGGCACCAGGACGCGAGGTTCCTCACGTCGCGGCAGCAGGAGATGGTCGCGCGCGACGGCGGCGTCAACCTCGTCGTCGCGATCGACCGCTCCGACGCCGGCAACGGCGGCTTCGAGGTGCTGAGCGGAACCCATCTCGGCGGTCCGGTGGAGTTCGACTACGACACCTCGGGGACGAACGCGGGCCTGTTCGACGAGAGCGGGCGCACGCTGGTGCCGCTCGATCCGGGCGACGCCGTGCTCTTCCATCCGTACCTCGCCCACGGCTCGGGGCCGAACCACTCGGACGCCCCGCGCCGCCTCTTCGCGATGTGGTTCATCGGGCGCGGCGCGCCGGACGCGCGGCGTCCGGCCGCCGCGTCACCCGCCGGCTGAGCGCCGCGTCAGAGGTCGAGGTCCCTAGCGATCCCGGCGACGTTGCGTGCGCCGGAAGTGCGACGGAGCTCGCGACCTTCCGCGAACAGGATCAAGGTGGGGATCGCCTGGAACCCGTAACGTCCCGCAACCTCCGGCAGCGCGTCGGTGTCGACCTTCGCGACGACGAGCCTCCCGGCGCGCAGGGCGGCGAGCTTCTCGAGCTCGGGGGCCATCATGCGGCACGGCCCGCACCACTCCGCCCAGAAGTCGACGACGACGGGGAGCGGTGAGCCGCCGACGACCTCGTCGAATGACGCGGCCGAGTCGACGACAAGGGGCGACGTCAGAGGGGAGATCGGCGTCTTGCACTTCCCGCAGTGCGCCGTCTCGTGGAGGCGCGCGGCGTCGAGCCGGTTCTTCGTCGAGCATGACGGGCACGCGAAGATCATGACGAGATCGTAGCGTCACCGCTCCACGGCGACCGGCCGGCCAAGTCCCGTGCGGAGGAACGCCGAGCGCCGCTGCGTCACGGGCGCGTCAAGGAGGAGATGACGCAGTGCGTCGCCGCGTCATGAAACGCGGAGCGCGAGCCTCGCAGTCGAGGGGATCGGCCTTGCGTCGCCCGCGACGGGGGCGTAAGCTCGCCGCCTCCAGCTCGAATCGATGAGCCCGAACGTCGAACAACGCAGAGCGCCGCGTGCGAAGGTCAAGCTAAGAGCGCGTTATTCGTCGGGAGCGAGTGAGTTCGAGTCGACCATCACCTCCATCTCCGAGGCGGGTCTCTTCCTCTACGCCACGCACCTGGATCCGGAGGGAACCTCGGTGCGGATCGAGTTCGCGCTCGGCAGCCGGCCGACGGCCCTCCAGGCGACGGGCGAGGTGGTCTATATCGGCTTCCAGGACGGCCTGCGCGGCATGGGCATCCGCTTCAACCGCATGGCCGAGAACGATCGCGCCGCGATCCTTCGGTTCGTCCAGGATTCGAAGCCGAACTGAGCGCGAACGGAAGGGGCGCTCGAGGCGCCCCTTCCCGTTCAGTTCTTGATGCGCAGCGAGTAGGCGCGCGTGCCTGTGCAGCCCCGGCTGTCGGTGGCACGCACGGTGAAGTTGTAGGTCGCGGCGGTCGTTGGCGTGCCCGAGAGCACGCCGCCGGAGGAGAGCGTGATGCCTGGCGGAAGCGCGCCGGACGCGAGGCTGTAGGCGTACGGAGACGTCCCTCCGCTCGCGGTGATCGTCTGGCTGTAGCTCTGGTTTCTCTTGCCGTCCGGTAGCGAGGTGGGTGAGAGCGTGATGGTCGGGCAGTTGATCGTGATGCTGTAGGCGCGGCTCCCGGCGCAGCCCTGGGCGTCGGTCGCCGTGACGGTGACGCTGTAGGCGCCGGAGGCCGACGGTGTCCCGCTGAGCACGCCACTTGAGGACAGCGCGAGGCCGGGCGGCAGGCTCCCGCCGGTCACGCCGAATGTGAAGGGTGTGGGCCCTCCGGATGCCGTGAGGGTCTGGCCGTAGGCCACGCCCTGGGTCCCGTTGGGAAGCGTTGGCGGGTTCACGGTGATCGCCGGGCAGTCGACGACGAACGTGTAGGAGCGGTTGCCCTGGCAACCGTACGCGTCGGTGGCGACCGCGGTGAAGGTCGTCGTTCCGGCAGTCGTGGGCGTCCCGGAAAGAACGCCTCCGGACGTGAGGGTCAGGCCCGGTGGTAGCGAGCCGCTGGAAAAGCTGTGCGGACTCGTTCCCCCGCTTGCGGATAGGGTCTGGTTGTAGGCTTGGCCGCGAACCGCGTGGGGGAGCGTGGTCGGGTTGACGGTGAGGGCTGGGCAGGACATGGTCACGGTGTAAGGCTTCGAAGCCGAGCACGCATTGGCGTCGACCACGCGCACCCAGAACGTGAAGACGCCTGCGCTGGTCGGTGTGCCCGTGACTCCGCCACTGGAAGCCAGGGACAGCCCCGCGGGTAGGACACCGGATTGCAAGCTGAACGTGTGGGGTGCTGTCCCTCCTGAAGCGGAGAGCGACTGGCTATAGCTCGTACCGACGGAACCATCTGGCAGCGTTGCGGGAGTGATGAAGATCGTGGGGCATCCAATCGTGACGATGTAGGCCCGCGACCCGTTGCAACCTGTTGCATCCGTCGCCGCCACGGTGAAGCTCGACTGGCCCGGGAGCGTTGGCGTCCCCGACAACACGCCGCCTGCTGACAAGGCGAGTCCCGCTGGGAGCGCTCCCACCGTGACTGAGTAGCTGTAAGGCGAAGCTCCTCCAGAGGCCGTAACGGTTTGGCTGTAGGCTTGCGCCTGGGTGCCGCTGGGTAGGGAAATTGGGGTCAATGTCAGACTCGGGCAAGCGATGGTCACGGTGTAATCACGCGTGCCGGAGCAGCCGTAAGCAGCCGTGGCGCGAATCGTGAAGGTCCACGTCCCGACGGTCGTCGGAGTGCCGTAGAGCTGTGCGGAGGCGAGAGACAGCCCTGGCGGGATCGATCCCGCCACCACTGCGTACGAGTAGCCCGGCGTGCCACCTGATGCCGAGAACGTCTGGCTGTAGTACTGCTGCCGGACGCCGTTCGGCAGAGATGCGGGACTGACGATCACCGTGGGGCAATCCACCGCGAGCGCGTAGGCGCGGGATCCCGTACAGCCGTTCGCGTCGGTCGCCCGCACGGTGAACGACGAAGTGCCAGGGACGTCCGGTGTCCCGGAGATGGTGCCTCCGGATGACAGGTTCAATCCCGACGGTAGCGATCCCGATGTGATTGTGTAGGCATGGGGCGGGGTGCCACTGCTGGCAATGACCGTCTGACTGTAGGGTTGTGTCTGGATTCCGTTCGGCAGGGCGGGCGGCGCGAGGGTGATCGCCTGGCAGACGATCGCCAGGCTATAGGCCCGGGGTCCGGAGCAGCCATAAGCATCCGTCGCGGTCGTCGTGAAGGCGAACGTGCCTGTGGACGTCGTCGTGCCGGAGATCACGCCTCCTGCAGAGAGTGTCAACCCGGACGGCATCGCGCCCGAGGTGATGCTGAATGAATACGGTGGCGTTCCGCCCGAGGCAGCGAGCGTCTGGCTGTACGGCTCGGATGGCGCGCCTGCGGGAAGGGTCCCTGGAGCCAGAGCGATCGCCGGGCAGGTCGCGGAGAGCGAGTAGGCGCGGGAGCCCGTGCAGCCCGTGGCGTCCGTAGCCCGGAGACTGAAGCTCGATGAGCCAGGCGCGATCGGTGTTCCCGAGAGGACTCCCGCGGAAGAGAGAGAGAGACCGGACGGCAACGCTCCGGAGAGGACGTCGAACGCATAGGGTGGCACGCCCAACGTTGCCGTGACGGTCTGGCCGTACGACTGGCCGACGGTCGCGCCCGGGAGCGTTGCCGGGCTGAGGGTCAGCACGGGGCACGCGACCTGGAGCGCGTAGGCGTGCGTTCCCGAGCATCCGCTCGGATCGGTCGCCGTCACCGTGAAGGAAGACGAGCCCAGCGCCGTTGGAGTTCCATGGAGCCAACCCCAGGTCGCGAGAGAAATGCCCGCGGGCGGCGAACCCGCGGTGACGGCGAACGTGTAGGGCCCGTGGCCGCCCTGCCCCTGAAGCGACAGGGAGTAGCTCTGATCGCGCGTGGCGGCGGGAAGCGTCGCAGGGGTGGTATCGATCGTGCCGCAGACGACGTCGAGCGTGTAGGTCCGGCTGGCGGTGCATCCGGCCCGCTCCGTGCCTGTCACCGTGAACGTGAAGCTGCCCGCCGCCTGCGCGCTCCCGCCGATGACGCCGCACGCGAGCGCTAGCCCTGGCGGCATCGCCCCGCTGGTGATCGCCAAGTCGTAAGGTCCGGCGCCGGGGCCGGCCGTGAGCGTCTGGCTGTACGTCACCGCCTCGGTTGCTGCGGGAAGCGTCACCGGCGAGATGTCTCCCGCGGCACAGGATGTCGTCAGGGTGTATGCCTGATAGCCCCGACAGCCGCCGGCATCCGTGGCGACGACCGTGAAGTCGAACGCGCCTCCCGTCGGCATCCCGGACAGGACGCCGCCTGCGTCGAGCGCGAGCCCCGGAGTGAGGCGTCCCTTCGAAACGGCGAACGAGTACGGAGGGGTCCCCCCGGTCGCGGAGAGCGTCGCTTCGTAGGCCGTTCCCTCGGTCCCGCCCGGTAGCGTCGCCGGCGCGATCAGAGGATCGCTCGAACAGTCGATGAGAAGCGAGCAGGCCTCGGAGCTCGCGAGACCGTTGTCCCAGGCCTCGACGATGAAGTTGAAGGCGCCGGGAGTCGCAGGAGTGCCGGACAGAATGCCCGCCCATGACAGCGTCATCCCGCTCGGCAGAGACCCGGTCGCGACGTCGAAGTAGGAGCCCGGGGTGAAGGTCACGGAGTAGGAAGTGCCGGCGAGACCCGACGGCAAGATCGCCGGCGCCATGGGATAGCCGTTCGCGTACTCGCGAGTCCCGGAGTTGTAGTGGCCCCCGCCGTGCGCAACAATCTTGCGCCGTGCTGCGTCATACGCCACCCCGGCATCTTCGGTGGGATCGCCGACGATCGTCGAGATGCACGTCCACTCGCCCCCGAGGAGCTCCCAGGTGTCCCGCCCGACGTCCCAGGACGCGAGCAACCCGCCCATGAGGACGAAGACGCCGCGATCCTTGTCGTAGGCCATCATCGCGGCGGACCGGCGGGATGGGTGCATGGTCGTGGATACGAGTGTCCATGACGCCCCGTCGTACTCCCAGGTCTGGTCCCGGGGAGCGAAGCTCGGGTCCTGGCCTCCGAACAACACGCAGCGCCCGCGGACAGGATCGTAGCCCATCGACGCATAGCTCAGCCCGAAGGGGAGGGCGCTTGCGGCGTGCCAGCCAGACTGGTCGTATTCCCATGTGTCGGAGAATGTGTTCCATCCATCCCATCCGCCGGCGAGAACGGTACGCTCGCGCGTGGAATCGTAAGCCATGGCGTGACCGAACCTGGCACTCATGCTGCACGGCGCCGGCTCCCCGGGCGTCCAGGCGGAGCCGTCGTACTCCCACGTTGCTGCGTCCGTAGTCGAGGAGTCGATCGCCGTGGCGCCGCCGAACAGCACCATGACCGCCCTCGCGTCGTCATAGACCATCCGGACATCCGTACGTGGCGTCAGTGCCGGTGGCGCTGCCGGACCCTGCATCCAGGTCGTCCCGTCGTACTCCCACGTGTCGTTGAACAGGACCGGCGTCCCGCCAGGGCTTGCCGGCCCTTCCCCTCCGAAGCGCACGACCCGGCCGCGGTCGGTGTCGTAGGCCATCGCGGCGCCGCGGCGCCCCCAACCGGTACCTGGGCCATAGGTCCAGGTCTGTGCCATCGTCGTCGCAGCACCGAACATCGTGAAGCCGAGCACGAACAGAGTCCGCCACATCGTAGCCTCCCAGCCCTCTTAGGATCCGAAGACCAGATCATACTCCACGCACGGACACGGCGAATGATCGGCCTTCGATCTTGGCAACGAGCTTTGCCAGGAGCTCACCCGTTGCCGGAGACGGGCCTCGAAGAAGTACGACGTCCCGAGAGTGACGCCCAGCTCCGGCCGGGCCGCCGTAGCTGGGGCGCGACTCGTCGGGTCTAGCAGCCCGTTGAAAAACTCTG
>JAXLQT010000056.1:0-28810 GCA_046331505.1 Acidobacteriota bacterium | reverse complement strand
TGTAGAGCGCCGTGCCCGCGACCTCGCCCACGACCTCCATCGTTTCCCTCAGGTGCCCGGAGAGCGATGCCCCCATGAGGCCGAAGTCGACGATGACCGGCGTTCCATCCGGCTTGACGAGGATGTTGTCCGGCTTGAGATCGCGGTGCAGGATGCCCTCGCCGTGGAGATAGGCGAGCGGCGCGCAGAGCCGCCGCATCGTCGTCAGGATGCGCGGTATCGCGAAAGGCGGCGCCGGAGGTCCGACGAACGGCAGCGGCCGGTTCGCCGGCTCAACGCTCTGCCCGCGGACGACTTCCGTCGCATCGGACCGGAAGCTCACGACGAGAGTACCGGACAGGGCGGCGCCCATCACGTCCGTGTCGGCCGTGGGGTCCACTCCCGAGAAGACCGGCTCGTCCTCGATCGCCCGGACGTAGCGGCCGAGCGTCGTTCCCGACACGAGCTCCATCGCGTACCACGGCCCCTGCTCCGACACGCCGTCCTCGATGATGCGCACGACGCCGGGATGACGGATGCGCTCGAGCGCCCGGATCTCGCGCCTCAGGCTCGCGAGGTGGTCCTCGGTCGGAACGCGCACCGTCTTCAACGCGACCTCCTGCCCCGTGTCGCGATGGCGCCCGACCTGGATCGAGCCGTAGCTGCCGGAGCCGATGACGCGGAGGATCTCGTACGGTCCGATCGCCGGCGGCGGGCTCACCTCTCCCATGGTCCGGACCGCATCATCGATCGAGCTCTGGGAACGTGGCCACCCGGGCCTGGGCGGCGGCATCGTGCGCCGGCACGACGACGAGCTCGGGACGCCGCTTGCAGAGCTGGTGGACGGAGACGATCGCCTTCCGCGCCATCGCCGGGTCGCGATCCACGAGAAGCCGCGAGAGGAGCGGGCGCTCGGCCGGACGCTCGATCCCCTCGCGCGCCCACGTGAGGTCTCCCGTGAACAGGAACCGGCGCCCAGAGGCCAGGTTGACGAACATCCCGAGCGACCCGGGCGTGTGGCCGGGCAGAGGCACGAGCACCACGCTCCCGTCGGCGAAGAGATCGAGGCTCGTCGCGAAGCCCTCGTAGGGCGGGCCCTCGAGCGTGACGAACCGCCACCGCACCGAGGGGGCATCGAACTGCTCGCGGATCACGGCGGGTCGTCCGGCCGAGAGCCCGAAGGCGTGCTCCTCCCTGGTGGTCAACACCTCGGCACCGGGGAAATCGAGGATGCCGCTCGCGTGATCCCAGTGGATGTGCGAGAGGACGATCATCGACACGGAGGCGGGATCCACTCCGGCGGATCGGAGTTGCTCGGCAGCGGTCGATGC
Organism: Acidobacteriota bacterium; assembly: GCA_046331505.1. Taxonomy (GTDB): domain Bacteria; phylum Acidobacteriota; class Vicinamibacteria; order JAXLQT01; family JAXLQT01; genus JAXLQT01. Next base: position 27,500 of record JAXLQT010000056.1, on the reverse strand, counting down.
CATCTCGTAGCCGAGGAGCTTGCGCGCCCAGAACGGGTTACCGGCGAACTGCGCGCCCGCCGCCGACCCGAGACCGGTGTCGAAGAGCAGCGTGGCGCGCGGATGGCGGACGAGCACCGCTGACACGGCCATCGTCCGCTGCCTCCACGGGCGGCCGCCGCGATAGGCGAACGCATCGATCGTCGCGATCGACGCGGTCCTCACGATCGACAGCTCGACCGCGACCGCCGGCACCGGCGGAGCTCCGGCAGGGATCGATGCGGCGCCGTACGCACCGGGGTCGAGATCCCATGGCAGGAAGGTCCACACGAGCGCAGCCAGTCCCACCGCCAGAGCCGCAACCGCCAGCCGCCGCACCCGGCGTCCACGACCGCGGCGCGAGGGCCCGATCCTCGCCGGTCCGCGCCCGGCGTAGGGCGGAGGCCTGTCCCCCGCCGGTTCGCCTGGAATGTCAGATGCTCCCGCCGCCAACCTTCAGGCCATAGAGCAGACCCGGGAACGCGTTGAAATCCGCGTACCCGAGCGGCGCGAGGGCCGATCCGGTGCAGACGTACGCGGCGTGCTGCGCGCCCGCAAACGGCGTGGCGCCGCGTCCTGCCTGGACGTCCTCGGGCGCTGCGCCCGACATCTCGCCGGACGCAACCTGCACTCCGTAGATCGACGTGAACGGCGTCCCGTCAAAGCCGGCGAGCGCCGCCACCGATGCCCCGTCGTAGTTCCAGCCCCTCACCTCGGCGGGGTTGGTCGGCCCGGGACCCTGTCCCGTGATGATCTCGCTGCTCGCGTCGACGTCCACACCGCCCGTCGCGACGTTCACGCCGCAGGTCGTGGGGAAGGCGTTGAAGTTCACCTTCTGGATCGCCGTGATCGACGCGCCGTCGTAGTTGAAGCCTCGCACCGTCGCCGCGAAGATGGCGCCGGGCCCGGCACCCGTGACGATCTCCGACGGAAGATCGAGATCGATGCTACCCGAGGCAACGTTGACGCCGAACTTCAAGGTCCCGTACGCGAAGAAGCTGATCTTCGCGATCGCGGTGAGCGCCGCATTGTCGTAGTTCCAGCCGCGCACGTGCGGGCCGAAGACGGCTCCCGGTCCCGCGCCGGTGACGATCTCGTCGAACCCATCTCCCTCGACGTCTCCGCCCTCGACGTTCACGCCGAACTTCAGCGTGCCGTACGCGTAGTAGTTCACCTTCGCCAGCGGCGTCCCGCTGCCCTGGAACGCCCGGACCTGCGGGCCCAGGACGGGACCCGGTCCAGGTCCGGTCAGGACCATCTCGAGCGGCGGACCGGCGATCGACCCGGCGCGCACGTTGGTGCCGAACGTGCCGGCACCGTAGGCCGCGAACTGCGCGACGACGGTCGCGTCCGGCGCGAGGACGTGGACCAGGTTTCCGTTCCCGGGACCGGGACCCGGTCCGGCGATGGCGCGTCCGAGGATCCCCGTGGTGACGTTGATGTAGTTCGTCTTCGTCTCGCTGTCGCTGACGGTGGCGCGCGTCACGGTGAGCGACACGGTGAAGAGCCCCGGCGCGGCGTAGGTGTGCGCCGGGCTCTGCACGTTCGACGTCGTGCCGTCCCCGAAGTCCCAGCTCCAGGAGCTCGGGCTCCCGCTCGACAGGTCGGTGAAGGTGACCGCAAGTGGCGCGCCGCCGATCTTCGGCGTGCCGCTGAACTCCGCCGTCACGCTCGGCGGGCTCGCCAGGTATCCGCCGGAGCGGAGGTAGCTACCGCGTCCCGTCGGCCAGATCGGGCGCGCCGACGCGGTTCCCGGGAGGTCGTAGGCGCAGATGCCCGTCGCGGAGGTCCCGACCACCGCCTCCAGGTCGGCGTCGCCGTCGATGTCATCGATCGTCGGCGCGGCGAGGATCCCGTTCCAGTCGGACGGCTCCACCGGCAGCGGGACCTTCTGGATCTCGTTGCCGTTGGCGTCGGCGATGTGCAGGGAGCCGACGCGCCCGTTCGCCTTCTCGGGCCAGTCTCCGAAGATCACCTCGGCGCTCCCGTCGTTGTCGAGATCGGCGACCGCGGGCTCCGACGCGAACCGGAAGAAGCCCTCGGAAGGGTTGTAGACCTCGACCGGCCAGTTGCCAGGCTCCGTCTGATCGAGACGGTAGCAGTGGAGCCGCCCGTCGTAGGACGGATAGAGGATCTCCATCTCGCCGTTGCCGTCGAGGTCCGCGGCCACCACGTTGGGCTGCACGTTCTCGATGACGCTGTAGTCCTCGGAGAGCGGCGCCGATCCCGCGGGCGGGGTTGGAACGATCGACCAGTCGTGCGAGCCGTTGCTCCAGCGACTGCGATCGCCGTTCCAGATCCACGGCCCCATGTAGATGTCGAGATAGGGGCTGTAGCTGCAGTCGTGCACGTTGCCCACGCCCACCACCTCGTTGACGCCGTTGCCGTCGACGTCGGCGACGATGAGGCCCCCCGCGTTCCAGTTGGGCCGGTCCTCGGGGCCGCAGTTCCCGTAGCCGCGGATCTCCGCCGCGAGCGGCACCCAGACACCGACCGTGTGCCAGAGCTCGCCGGCACCGAACATCGCGTTGGCCGGGATCGGCGTCCCGTCCTGGAAGAACGCGGCGACGTAGTGGGTGTCGTTGGGGCCGATCACCTCGCCGATGCCGTCGCCGGTGACGTCGCCGAGCGCGAGGTTCTCGTTGAAGCACCCCGTCGCGCAGCACTGTCCCGCCGGGAGCTGCGGCCAGCCGGGCCGCAGCGTCCCGTCCGAGTTGTAGATGAACCACTGGTCGTCGTCGCGGGTCGAGGCGACGCCCACCTCGAGCTTGCCGTCGCCGTCGAGGTCGTAAGCGGCGAGCGTCCGTAGCTCGCTTCCCGGCGTCGGCTGCTGCGGCCAGCCCGGCTTGAAGTAGCCCTGGCGGTCGTACACGGACACCCACCCGTCGCTGTGGGCGGTCGCGATCTCGAGGTTCCCGTCGCCGTCGATGTCCGCGACGACGACGCCCGGCCACGTGCGTCCGACGCTCGTCCCCGGCGATGCGACGTCGTGTCCGTTCTCCACGGTCCACACGGAGCTACCGTTCGCGCCGTTGACCACGTAGACGCTGTAGGACGACCAGATCACTTCCTTCGTCCCGTTGCCGTCGAGATCGGCGACGGCCGGCGATGCGTACCATCCCGTCTGGCACCAGCTCGTGCAACCGCCCTTCTGCCACTTCAGCACCGGCGGCTGCACCGCCGCTCTCGTCGTCGATGAAGTGACGAGGATGAGGGCCAGAGCGAGGAGGTGGGATCGCGACGGGCTCATGGAGGCCTCCTGTCGAACCGGCGGGAGAGCCGCCGTCCGAGCAACGGTTGCGGATGCAGCGATGTCTCGGGACCATCGTAGCATTGAGCGATGCCGGGCGCGGAGATCAAGGGCAGCACGTTCCGGATGCGCTCGCAGTACGTCCGCGGGCGCTGGGGAGAGGATGGGCTACGGGCCGTCCTGGCGCGGCTCTCGCCCGACGAGGCCGCCGTCGTCGCGAGCGCGACCGCGGTCGGGTTCTACCCGCTCGCGCTCAACGCCAAGCTCGACGACGCCATCTGCGGCCAGCTCGCCGGAGGGCGCGAGGAGATCTGGTACGAGCTCGGCGCCTACTCCGCCCACGCCTTCGCGCAGGAGATCTATCACTCGTTCTACCAGGAGCGCGAGCCCCGCCGCTTCATCGAGACCACGACGCATCTCTACAAGCACTACTACAGGAACGCGGGGCGGCGGCGCGACTGAGTTCCCCTCTCCCTCCCAGGCCGTCCTCATCGTCGAGGACTGCGCCGAGGCCTACCGTCCGAACTGCATGAGCAACGTGGGGTTCATGAAGGCGTCGCTCGAGGTGCTCGGCGCCCGCGGGGTGACCATCCACGAAGTGTCCTGCGTCGCGACCGGCGGAAAGGACTGCCGCTCGGTCCTCTCGTGGACGCCCTGACGCGCGCCGCGCGGGCGACCGCGATGACGGCGGCGATCTGCCTCGGGGCGTGTACCGCGAGCGCGCCGCCGCCCCCGGACGGCATCACTGCCGCGATGGAGGCCGATCTCGCCGCCGCCGCGCGGGGGCGCGGAACGCCGCCGGAGAGCCTGATCTTCGCGGCGCTCGACTCTCCGCGACCCGCGATGCGGATCCAGGCGCTTGCCTACGCGCGGCGCGTTCCGGTGCCGGCGGCGATCGCGCCGATCGAGCGCATCGGCAGCGGCATCGACCGGATCGAGACGCGATTCGCCGCGGAGGCGCTCCTCGGGATCGACGGGCGCGATGCCACCCTCGCCCTCTCACGCCTGCCGCTGCATCCCGAGGACGGGATCCGCCGCGCGGTCTGCCAGCGCCTCGCCCAGGCGCCCGACGGAGCCCTGGTCGACTCCCTCTGCAACTACCTGCGGGATCGCAATCCGGAGATCCGGCAGATCGCTGCGAACGGCCTGAAGAAGGTCCTGACGCCCGACGTCCTCACGCGCGCCCGCCGCCTGTTCGACGAAGGTTCGGAGGGGGCGAAGCTCGCGGCCCTCTCGGTCGCGAGCGCGTTCCCGCCGCGCGACTCCAGACCCCTCTTCGTCCGCGCCCTGGCGACGGGACCGCCCGCCGTCGCGGCGGAGGCGGCCGAGACGCTCGCGCGTCAAGGTCCCGCCCCGGATCTCGTCCCGGTCTTCGAGAAGTGCGGTAACCGCGTCAAGATCGCGCAGGTGCTCGCGAGGACGGGGACGACGGTGTCCCTGCCGGGAGATGACGCGGCCCCCGGAGTGCGGCTTGCGGCGCACTACGGCCAGGGCTCCGGGCACGCGCCAGGGCAGCTCGTCCTCCTCGTCATCGTGGATACGCTGCGCGCGGACCACGTCTCGGCCTACGGCGCGCCGCGGCCCACATCGCGTCACCTCGATCGCCTCGCGCGTCATGCCGCGCTCTTCGAGACCGTGCGGTCGGCGGCCCCGTGGACGCTCGCGTCGCACGCGGCGATCTTCACGTCGCGCTATCCCTCGGAGCTCGCGGTGCAGGACGTCGACGACGCCTTGCCGGCGTCCGCCTCGACCCTGGCGGAGATCCTGTCGGCTGCCGGGTTCGTCACCGCCGCGGTGACGTCGGTCCCCTACCTGAGCGCAGCCTACGGCACCGACCAGGGGTTCGACTGGATCGAGTGCGACGTGAACCAGCCGGCGTCGCGGGTCACCGATCGCGCGATACCGCTGCTCCAGGCTTTCTCGGCGATGGGCGCGGACAAGGCGTTCCTCTTCGTCCACTACTTCGATCCCCACGAGCTCTACGTCCCGCCCGAGCCATGGCGCAAGGAGATGGACCCCGATCCCGGCGCTCCCTACACGCCGGCGAAGAGAGACGGCCTCTCCGCCGCCGAACGCGACCGTCTCGTCGCCGCCTACGACGGGGAGATCGCCTTCGCGGATCAGGAGATCGGGCGCCTCCTCGCATGGGTCAAGAAGCTCGGCTTCCAGGCGCCGGAGATCTACGTCACGTCGGATCACGGCGAGGAGCTGACGGATCACGGGAAGTGGGGCCATGGCTGGACGCTCTTCGAGGAGCAGCAGCGCGTCCCGCTCATCGTGCCGGGCGCGGGACTCATGTCCGCGCCGGCGCAGCTCGTGGACCTGATGCCGACGATCGCTGCCGGCGCGGGCCTTGCCCCGCCACCCGGATCGCGAGGCCTGCCGCTCGCGTCCTCCGGCTTCGACGGAGCGCGTGAAAGCTATGCCGAGACGAGATTCAAGGGGGCGGAGCTGGCGTCCCTGGTCTCGGGTGACCGGAAGCTCGTCGCCGGACCGCGCTCCGGCGCCCTCTACGACCTCTCGGCCGACCCCGGCGAGCGAAGCGACCGGGCGGCCAGCGACGCGGCGAGCGTCGGGGAGCTCCGGGCGCGGATCGAGAAGCTGGCACCGGCCGGTGAGGCCCTGGTCAGGGACGGTGCAACCATCAGCCCCGACGACCTCGAGGCGCTCCGCGCCCTCGGCTATGTCGGGAATTGACCCACTCGTCGAAGTTGCTTGCGCCCAGGTGGATCAGGGGTAGACTAGCGGCTCCCAAAAAGTCCGGCGCGTCATGAACGGGTCCAGGTGTGCGGCCCTTCTCCCTTCTGACACGCCCGTCCTCGCCGAGATCCCATCCTCTCATCTTCATCTTTCTTTGCACATCTGAAGGAATGCCCATGAGAAAACGCTTGCTCGCTTCCCTTGCGTCGTGTCTTCTCTTCGCGCTCGTTGCCGCGCCCGCCCACGCCCAGAAGGCGAAAGAGGCCAAGCAGGCACTCGACGCGCTCACCTTCCAGGACGCTGCCGTCTGGATTGCGCCCGCGCCGATCGACGCCGACAGCGCGGTCTCGTCGCAGTCGATCGAAGCCTTCCGCCAGTTCCGTGCCGTCCAGGGCGGCGCGTGGAAGATGTCGGTCGATCGCGTCACCGAGAGGCCGGCGCTCATCGAGGGAAGCGGCCTTCCCTGGATCGCAGGCGCTGGCAACGACCTCCTTCACCAGGGAGCGCGTGTCGAAGAAGCGACGCTCGTGCCGCGGCAAGTGATGGTCGAGAAGGCGCTCGCGTTCCTGCGGGCGAACCCGGATCTCTTCGGCGTGCGGCCCGAGGACCTCACGGTCAACGAGGTCGCCACGGGTCCGGTGCTCGATTACCTCTATTACATCCACCTCGACTGGACCTACCACGGCATCCCGGTCGAGGGCGCGCAGATCATCTTCCGCCTCAACCACGGGAACCTCGTCCAGCTCGGTAGCGACTACATCGGGAAATCGATCGAGAACCGGAGCGCCACCCCGAACGTCACTCTCCCCGAGGCGTGGGCGATCACGCGGTCGTTCAGCCACGGCACGGCGAAGGACGTCACGGTCAATCCGGGCCGCCTCGTCGTCATTCCGGTGTCGGCGTATCCGGTGACCGAGGTCGCGAACCCCGCGCCCATCGTCTACCGGCTTGCGTGGGTGCTCTCCTTCCACCGTCCAGACGTGATGGGAACGTGGGAAGCTCGGATCGACGCCCACACGGGCGCCATCATCTCCTTCAAGGACGTCAACGAGTACGGTCAGATCCAGGGCGGCGCCTACGCGACGGACAAGCCCCAGACCGCGCTGATCTATCCCTATCCCTTCTGCGACTACGGCGCCGGGCTCTACGCAAACGCCTCTGGCGGGTTCCCTGGAACGGCCGGCACGTCGACCTTGAGCGGGCAGTTCGTGAACACGAACGATACCTGCGGCCAGGCCAGCCTCGCAGCGAACGCCCAGGGGCTGATCGACTTCGGCACCTCGACGGGCACCAACTGCACGACGCCGGGCTTTGGCGGCAACGGCAACACGCACTCGAGCAGGACGCAGTACTTCAACGTCCAGGCGATCCGCGACAAGGCGAAAGCTTTCCTCACGTCGAACGCATGGCTGAACTCGCGCCTCGGCGTCAACGTGAACCTGAACCAGACCTGCAACGCCTACTGGGACGGTAGCTCGCTCAACTTCTTCCGCTCGGGCGGCGGCTGCGGCAACACGGGCGAGTTGCCTGGCGTGTCGCTCCACGAGTGGGGCCACGGCTTGGACCAGAACGACGGCGGCGGGACCGGCGGCTCAGGGGAGAGCTACGCCGACATCACGTGGATGGTGATGGGCCACGTCTCCTGCATCGGCAATGGCTTCTTCAACGCCGGCAACTGCAGCGGCTACGGCGATCCGTGCACCGGCTGCAGCGGCGTCCGCGATCACGACTACACCAAGCACTCGAGCGGCCAGCCCCACGACACGGCGTGGGACAACGCGAACTGCAGCGGCGGCGGCGGCGGGCCGTGCGGCGGCGAGGTCCACTGCGAGTCCGCTCCATCTTCCGAGGCGGCATTCGACCTTGCCACGCGCGACCTGATCACCTGGGGCCTCGACCAGAACTCCGCGTGGATGCTGGTCGACAAGCTGTGGTTCGCCAGCCGCCCGACCTCGGGCGCGCTCTTCTTCTCCTGCGGCACCAACAACAGCTGCTCGGCCGGCCACATGTACAACGTCTTCCGCGTGGTCGACGACTGCGACGGCAACCTCGCGAACGGCACGCCCCACGCGAGCGCCATCAACGCCGCTCTCGGCCGCCACACGATCTCGTGCTCGACCGGCGTGAACACCGACAACAACTGCGCCTGCGCGGCCCTGCCTGCGCCGACGCTCTCAGCGACGCCCGGGAACAACTCGGTGGATCTGAGCTGGACGTCCGTTGCCGGCGCCGCCTCCTACGACGTGCTCCGCAACGAGGTGGGCTGCAACAACGGCTTCATCATCCTCGCCAACACGGCCGCCACGAACTACACCGACAACTCGGTGGTCAACGGCTTCACCTACTACTACCGCGTCCAGGCGCGCTCGGCGACGCCGGCGTGTCCGTACGGCATCGTCAGCAACTGCGTCACGGTCACCCCGGTGTCCGGTCCCAACGCGGACTACGTGCCCGGCTCGGCCGTGCAGCAGTCCGACACGGGCGACAACGACGGCTATCCCGACAACTGCGAGACGGTCACCGTCGGCTTCCAGGTGATCAACAACGGGCTCGGCAACCTCACCAACGTCCGGATCCCCGGCATCAGCTCCACGTCCGCCTCCGTGACGGTGACGTCGAGCTTCCCGATCATCATCGGCGACCTGAACCAGGGTCAGACCGGCAGCGGAACGTTCACCTACCAGGTCAACGGCGCCATCTGCGCGGAGGTCCTGCCGTTCACGATCCTCGTCACCGCCGACCAGATGACCGGCAACAACACCGGGAACTTCTCGTTCGTGGCGGAGCAGGACGTCGCTCTCGTGCCGTCTCTGGTCTATGACTTCGAGACCGGCATGGACGGCTGGACGGTGACGCAGGGAACGTTCAACCGGACGAACACCTACGGCGGATCGTCGGGCACCTTCGCGCTGGCCTCCTCGTCGAACCTCGACAACCAGTGCGACGGCGTCGTGTCGCCCGTCATCCAGCCGACCGCGGCGAGCACGCTCGTGGTCGGGACCCACTACGACATCGAGCCGTTCAGCGGGGGCTCCTGGTGGGACCGCGCCAACGTCGGAGCCCTGGTGGGCGCGACGCGTACCGTGATGTCGCCGACCGCCGGCCGCACCTACAACGCGAGCGGCGGCAACGGTCCCTGCGCGCTTCCGAACGACCCAGGCTGGGCCGATGCGGCGGCGTCATGGGCCGATTCGAGCGGCTTCAACATCGCGGCCTTCGCCGGCCAGAACATCCAGCTCGACGTCGAGTACGGAACCGACGCCGCGGTCAACGGCACGGGCTTCCGCATCGACAACATCCGGGTCACGAACGTCATGGCCATCGTGTGCGACGCGCAGTCCGACACGTGCGGCGGCTGCCCGACGATCACGGTGAACCCTGCGAGCCTCCCGAACGGGACGGTGGGCACGCCCTACAGCCAGACGATGACGGCCAACGGCGGCACCGCGCCCTACACCTTCACGATCTCGTCGGGCGCTCTTCCGACCGGCCTGAGCCTGAACGCGGGGACCGGCGTGATCTCCGGAACTCCGACCACGGCGGGGACCTACAACTTCACGGTGCGCGCCACCGACGCGGCGGCCTGCATCGGACAGCGCGCGTACGTGGTCGTGATCTCGGGTAACTGCCCGACGATCACCCTGTCGCCGGCAGCGTTGCCGAGCGGCAACGTGGGCACGCCCTACAGCCAGACGGTGACGGCCTCCGGCGGCACGGCCCCCTACACCTACTCGGTGTCGGCGGGAACGCTTCCGACGGGCCTCGCGCTCAACGCGGGAAGCGGCGTCATCTCCGGGACCCCGTCCGCGACCGGGACGTTCAACTTCACGATCACGGCGACCGATGTGAACAGCTGCACCGGAAGCCAGGGCTACGCGGTCGTGATCAACCCGGCGGGTTGCGGGACGATCACCCTGTCGCCCGGGACCCTTCCCGGCGGCTCGGTGGGCATCCCCTACAACCAGACGATCACCGCTTCCGGCGGCACGGCGCCCTACACGTTCGCCGTGACGGCCGGGGCGCTCCCGACCGGCCTCGCAATGTCCGCCGGCGGCGTGATCTCGGGAACGCCGACGGCCGCGGGGACGTTCAGCTTCACGGTGACGGCAACGGACAACGCGAGCTGCTCGGGCGCACAGGCCTATCAGATCGTGATCGGGTCCGCGGCGACCGCCGTCGACTACGTCCTCGGTGAGGGCCTCGGCCAGACCAACGGGAACCGCGTCCGCGTGTATGCGGGCGACGGGACCGCGACGGCCGTGAGCTTCATCGCCTACAGTGCCGGCCAGTGGGGCACCAACGTCGCTTCCGGCGACGTCAACGGCGCCACCTACGCCGAGATCCTCACCGGTCCGGGCCCCGGGCCCACGTACGGGCCGCAGGTTCGCGGCTGGGATCGCGCGGGCACGTCGATGGGCAAGATCAACTTCTATGCCTACGGCACGCTCCGCTACGGCGTCAACGTCGGCGCGTCCGACATCGACGGCGACAACTACGCCGAGATCATCACCGGCGCAGGCCCAGGCAACGTCTTCGGCCCGCACGTCCGCGGCTTCAACTTCGACAACCTCAGCGTGTCGGCCCTGGCGAAGGTCAGCTTCTTCGCCTACGGCACGCTGAAGTTCGGAGTCAACGTCGAGGACGGCAACGTCGACGGCGACGCCTACGGCAAGCTCTGACCGGTCCGGGTCCGGGTGCCATCTTCGGTCCCCAGGTCCGCGGCTGGAACTACGACGCGACCACCATCACGTCCATCAACAAGATCAACTTCAACGCGTTCGGCCTCTCCGGGTACGGCGTGAACGTGGCGGGCGGCGACGTCGATGCCGACAGCTACGCCGAGATCGCCGCGACACCGGGCCCTGGCCCGACGCACCCGTCGCAGTTCGTCGGGTTCAACTATGACAACGGCACCATCACCCCGCTCTCGGGCTTCCTGGTCACGCCGTTCACCACGCTCTTCGGTGGACGCGTCGGCCTCGGCGACCTGCGGACGGACGGGCGGTGGGACCTCATCGCGGCTCCGGGCCGGGACATCAACGCGCTCAACCCGACGGTGATGTCGTACGACTACAGCGGCGGCGCTCTCACGGCCAACCCGGGCGTGCCCATCACGCCGTTCTCGGGCGACCGTTACGGCGTCAACGTCAGCGCCGGAGCGCTGGGCTACTAGTCAGTCACCAACGTTGCAAGACCCCGGCTGGCCTCGGCCAGCCGGGGTTTCTTTTTTCACGACCTGACGCAGCCCGTCACGACCGAGTGAGGGCCTTGCCGTAGAGGGCGTAGGAGCGCGTCGGGGCCGCGATGCGCCCGAAGAGCGGGAAATCGTCAGCGACCAGCGCCACGATCACGTCGGTGATCCCGTCCCTCTCCAGCAGATCGAACCCGCGATCGACGATGAGGAACGGCGCGCCGTGCCGCCGGGCTCCGGGTACGAACGCGAGCGTATGGAGCACCATCGTCGTGGGGCGTGCCGGATCGCGCAGCATGAACGCGGTGCCGACGTCGGGCCCGTCCTTCTCCGCCACCAGGCCGATCGTGCGGTCGCTCATCAAGGAGAGGACCGGGCCGAGCGCCTCGGCGAGCTCGTCGCGATCGATGGACGCGTATCCGACGTGCCCCGCCCACACGCGATCGAGGAGCGGGTGCAAGCGTTCGACGCAGCTCCCGAGGTCGTGCGCCGGGAGCGGGTCGATGCGGTAGCGGCGGGCCGCCCGATCGGCGGCCCGGTGGAAGCCGCGATGGTCGAGGAGTGCCCTTAGATCGGAGAGCGGAAGCTCGAAGCTCGACCATTCGCGCAGGACCCGGTATCCGCGCCTCTCGAGGAGACGCGGCACGTGCGCCGGATTCCGAGGCTCCGCGACGAACGGGGCTCGATCGAACCCCGTCATCAGCACGCGATGCGGGCGATGCGCCCCCCCGTTCATCGGCCCGAGCACCGAACGGCAACCGCGCGCGCGCAGCCACCCCTCGACCGTATCGAGAAGAGCGGATGCGGTCTCCAGGTCATCCGGGCACGCCAGGTATCCGACCTGACCGAGCGGCGCACCCCGATCGTCGCAGAGCCTCGGATTCACGATGGCGGTCGCCGCAGCGCCGCAAGCGGCGAAGCTCTGAAAGAACCCGTAGCGCGCGAAAGCGCTTCGCGCGAGCTCGTCCGGCGGCGCGACCGGTGCAACGTCCACGAAGAGATTATCCGGCCTTGTCCTCGCTCCTTGGACCGAGCCTTGTCCCAGGGCGGTTAGGGTTGTCCCCGCGATCCGGCAGAATGGGCGGCGTGTCCGACCCCATCGAGATCCGCGATCGGCAGACGGGACGGATCGTCGAAGAGCGCGTCTTCGGCGAGCGGAGCCTCCGTTTTCTTTACGGCTCCGCCGCTGGGCACGCGCTCTTGAACGGGCTCCTGAAGCGGCCCGTCGCGAGCCGCGTCTACGGACTGATGCAGCGGTCACCGGCGAGCCGCCGCAAGATCCCGCGCTTCATCGAGAGCCTCGGCATCGACGGTTCCGAGGCCTCGCGACCCCTGTCCGACTACCGATCGCTCGACGACTTCTTCGCGCGCGAGCTACGTCCCGGCGCACGGCCCATCGATCTCGATCCCGCCCGCCTCATCTCGCCTGCCGATGGACGCGTGCTCGCCTTCGACTCGATTCCCGCGACAGGGCTTCCGGTCAAGGGCGCGGCCGTCTCGATCTCCGTGCTTCTCGGAGACGCCGAAAGCGCGGCGCGTTACGCGGGCGGGAGCGCCGCGATCGTGCGCCTCGCACCCGCCGACTACCATCGCTTCCACTTTCCAGACTCGGGCAACGCCATGGAGGCGCGCGAGATCGGCCACGACCTCCACTCCGTCCATCCGATCGCGCTACGGTCCGGCGCTCCCAGCTTCGCGAACAAGCGCATGGTGTCGATCCTGACGAGCCAGGGATTCGGCGACATCGCGATCGTCGAGGTGGGCGCTCTCTGCGTCGGGACGATCATCCAGACCTACCGTCCGAGCTACGTCGAGCGCGGCGAGGAAAAGGGGCTCTTCCGGTTCGGCGGATCGAGCGTGGTGCTCCTCCTCGAAGCCGGCCGGATCCGCTTCGATGACGATCTGCTGGCATCGACCCGAGAGGGGATCGAGGTCCTGGTCCGCATGGGGACCAGGATCGGCGCCCGCCCGTGATCGATCGCCCGCCCGTCATCGACCTCGCGCGCCTCCGCGAGGACCAGGCGCCCCTCGCCGGCGGCAAGGCCGCGAGCCTCGGCGCCCTGCTCGCGGCGGGCTTCGCGGTGCCCCCGGGCTTCGTCGTCACCACGGAAGCGTTTGCCGCCTTCGCGCACGACAACGGTCTCGACGACGCGCTTCGCAAGGCCGAGGATCTCGCGGCGGCAGGAGCGCTCTCGCCCTCGGCACCGAACGCCGATCTCGCGGCTCTTCGCGGCGAGATCGAGCGCGCAGTGATCGGCCCGACGATCGCCGGCCCCGTCATCGACTCCTACCGCGCGCTCGGTCACGCGCGCGTCGCCGTACGATCGAGCGGCGTGCGCGAAGACCTGCCGGGCGCGAGCTTCGCGGGTCAGTACGAGACCGCCCTCGACGTCGAGGGGGACGACGCTGTCCTGGCCGCGCTCCGCCGATGCTGGGCCTCCGCCTGGCAGGATCGCGTGCTCCTCTACGCAGCGCGCACGGGCGGCGCGATCCGCGGGCACGGGATGGCCGTCGTGATCCAGGCGATGGTGCCTGCGGACGTCTCCGGCGTGATGTTCACGGTCAACCCACTCACCGGCCACGAATACGAGGGGCTCGTCGAGGCGATCTTCGGCCTCGGCGAGAAGCTCGTCTCGGGAAAGATCAACGCCGATCGCTACGTCGTCGAGATGGAGACCGGAGCGCTCCTCTGGAGCAAGCTCGAGGGCAAGAAGCCGACGCTCGAGACGCCCGAGCTCGCCGGGCTCGCGGAGATGGGCGCCGCCATTCAGGAGCACTACGGGCGGCCGATGGACGTCGAGTGGGTCCTCGCGAACGCGAAGCTCCATCCCGTGCAGGCGCGGCCCATCACGTCGATCACCTTCGCCGACGACGCCGGCGAGTGGACCACCGCCGACTTCAAGGACGGCGGCGTCTCGGCGTCGGTCTGCGCGCCGTTCATGTGGTCGCTCTACGAGTCTGCCCTCGAGACGTCGATGCCGCGCTACTTCCAGGAGATCAAGCTGCTGCCGGCATCCTACCGCACGAAGTGGGGGCGCATGTTCTTCGGGCGCCCCTACTGGAACCTGGGCGAGGTCAAGAAGGTGCTCGAGCGGATCCCGGGCTACAACGAGCGCAGCTTCGACACGGACCTCGGCATCGCGATCCCCTACGACGGTCCCGGCAAGACCACGAAGGTCACGCTCCTCGGGATCCTGCGCGCGCTTCCGGTGCTCTTCGCACTCAAGCGGAGCTACCGGGGGACGCTCGCGAAGAACGCCGCCTACGCGAAGGACTTTGCGTGGCGCAAGGCGCCCTTCGACATCGCGGCGCCTGCCGTCGCCGCGCTCGACGACGCCGCGTTCCTCCCGCGCTACCGGGAGCTCGTGACGGGGTTCTACCTCGAGACCGAGATGTCGTACTTCACGACGATCTACAACACCTCCAACTCGAAGCTCGACTTCAAGGTCACGTTCGAGAAAACGCGCGCCGCCTGCGGGGGAAGCCTCGACTACCTCGCGCTGGTCGGCGGGCTCGAGAACCTGTCCCACCTCCGCCCGATGAAGGAGCTCCACGCCGTGGCCGCCAGGCTCGCCGCCGAGCGCCGCCCGCCCGACGACGCGACGGTCCTCGCGCTCGCCCAGCGCTTCAAGCACCGCGGCCGGCGCGAGCTCGACATCCGCGTCCCGCGCTGGGGCGACGACCTCCCGTTCGTGCGCGAGATGATCGAGCGCGCCGCCGCCACGTTCGACCCCGCGCACGATCCCGAGGCGGCCGCCGCCGCGCAGCACCGCCGCTACGAAGCCGAGCGCGCCAAAGCGATCGGCGCGTTGTCTCTACGGCCGTTCACGCGCCGCGCGTTCGGCAAGGGGCTCGCGCTCGTGCGCACCTATGCCTGGTGGCGCGAGGAGATGCGCGACTTCTCGAGCTACCTTTACTACCTCGTTCGCCTCTGGACGCTCGACGCCGCGCGGCGCCTGACCGCCGCCGGCCATCTCGAAGCGGAGGACGACGTCTGGTACCTCCCGTTCCAGGACGTGCTCGGCGCCCTCGACGGGAAGCTCCCCTCCGCCGAGATCAAGCGCAAAGCGCGGGCAGGCCGGCGCATGGCGATGTCGTTCCGGAGCTTCGAGAACCCGAGCGAGATCCGCGGCCGCTCGTCGTCCCAAGCGGCGGCGCCACCGGACGCCGCGAGGAACGTCTTGGCGGGCACGGGATGCTCGCCGGGCGTCGCCGAAGGTCCCGCGCGCGTGCTGCGCGGCCTCGAGGAGATGCACCGTCTGCAGAAGGGGGACGTCCTCGTCGCCGTCTTCACCGACCCCGGCTGGACGCCTCTCTTCTCGGTCGCATCCGCCGTTGTCACCGAGACCGGCGGGCTCCTGTCCCACGCCGCCCTCGTGTCGCGGGAGTACGGGATCCCCGCGGTCCTGGCGGTGGGCAGCGCGACGACGCACATCCGCGACGGCCAGAAGATCCGTGTTGACGGAAGGGCGGGGACTGTGGCTATTCTTGACCCTTTGGTACCGGGCGCGGCCGGCTAGAGAGCAAGGGGACGACGACACGATGCTCGGGGGGGAAACACCAAGGATCCTGCTGGTCGACGACGACGACAACGTGCGCAAGGCCTACGCGCGCGTCCTCGGAGCGTCCGGTTTCAAGGTCGACACGGCGGCCGAAGGCGCCGAGGCTGTCTCCCACCTGACCGCCCGGAGCTATGACGTCGTGCTCTCGGACATCTTCATGCCGGGCATGGACGGGCTCGAGGTGCTTCGCATCGTACGGACGCACGACCTCGACGTCCCCGTCGTCCTGATGACGGGAGGCCCGGCCGTCGACACGGCGATCAAGGCCATCCAGTACGGCGCCTTCCAGTACTTGACCAAGCCCGTCGATCCGAAGGAGCTGGTCGAGCTCTGCCGCCGCGCCACGAAGATGCACGGCATCGCGCGCCTCAAGAGACAGGCGCTCGAGCTCATGGGACAGGACGAGAAGGCGCTCGGGGACCGCGCCGCCATCGAGGCGCGGTTCGCGCGGGCCATCGAGAAGATCTGGGTCGCCTATCACCCGATCATCTCCTGGCAGCAGAAGGCCGTCATCGGATTCGAGGCGCTCCTCCGGTCGGACGAGCCGACGCTTGCGTCTCCGGCGGAGCTCCTCGGCGTCGCCGAGCGGCTGCACCGCCTCCACGACATCGGGCGCACCGTCCGCGCACAGGTCGCCGCGACGGCGCACCAGGCTCCGGCCAGCGTCTCGCTCTACGTCAACATCCATCCGGACGACCTGCTGGACGACGAGCTCTACCAGCCGTCCTCACCGCTGGCCGCCGTCGCGCCGCGCGTCGTCCTCGAGATCACGGAGCGCGCGACCCTGGACGACGTCAAGGACCTGAAGACGCGCATGCGTGCCCTGCGCGATCTCGGGTACCGCGTGGCGGTCGACGACCTGGGCGCGGGCTACGCCGGTCTCACCAGCCTCACACAGCTCGAGCCCGAGGTCGTGAAGCTCGACATGAGCCTCGTGCGCGAAGTCCACAATAACGTCACCAAGCAGCAGGTGATCCGTTCGATCACGCGGCTCTGCGTCGAGCTCGGGATGACGGTCATCACCGAGGGCGTCGAGACCGCGGACGAGCGCGACACGTTGGCCGGCCTCGGAGGCGACCTGTTCCAGGGCTTCCTCTTCGCCCGCCCTGGCCGCGGCTTCCCGACGCCCGTCCTCTGACACCTATCCGAGCGCTCGGCACGGACAGGCGCACCACAACGATGGTCCGACGCCGCGGGCTTCTGACTACGGCTCTCCGACCTGGACCTCGCCGATGACGACGTGCTGCCCCTGCCGAACCGCGATCGCGAAGACTCCTCCGACCACGCGATGCCCGACCTGGACGGCCACGAGCCGCGTCTCCGCCCCCCTCGGAACGGTCACCGTACTGGCGGCGCCGATCTCGAACGCGAGCGTATCGAGCGGCGCGCCTGCCTCGAGGTGGACCGGGCCCTTCGCGAGCACGAGCTTCAGATCCTCGCTGCTCGTGTTGGCGACGCCGAGGGAGAGACGCGCGCCGCCAGCCTGCGCCTCGATGCGGATCTCGACGAGCCCGGCCTCGTACGCATCGATGAGGCCGATCGGGCCCTCGCGCTTCGGCGACGGCGCGGTGCGCTCCCCGCTGCACGCGGTCATGCGGATCTCGTAGCGCGCCTCGTTGCCCCATCGGTCCGTGGTCGCGCCGATCTGCTTCCTGATGGCGAACGGCACCTTCGGATCGAGCCAGACGTCCCCGTGCTCGGGCGAGCCCGGCATGCTCACCGACGCCGCCTCGTACGTGTAGTGGTCGCACTTGTGGCCGTCGACGTCCTCCTCGCCGACGTAGCTGAAGCTCCGGAACTGGAGGAGCGACTTCCTGATCGCCTTGATGCGATCCACGCTCTCCTCGACCTCGTCGCCGTTCTGGACCTGGGTCCTCACGCGGTCGATCCCCCTCGCGAAGTTGATCCCATCGGTTTCGAACGGGAACCCATCGACCATCACGAAGAGGGTCTTCGACACCACGCCCGGCGCCTGGCCGCGCGCCCCCTTGAAGTCGTTCTGGATCCTCACCCGGCCGGACTCGTCGGGGAGCCGCGTGTAGGTCCACTCGGCGTCACCCTCGTCGAACGACATCCGGAAGCGCGCCCAGCTCTCCTCGGGAGTCGCCGCGAAGTAGGCCTTCTTCAGCCCCTCCGCCCGGAGCGGCAGCGCGGCGAGGGCGACGAGCACCGCTTGACCGATCGCATGGCGCATCATCGCGAAGGATAGCCGAGGTTCGCGCCGGCGATCAGCAGGATGTACCATCCGCGCGATGGACGAAGAGGAGCCCTCGCGCCTCACGCAGGAGATCCGCCAGTCGCCGCTCTTCCAGGACTGGGGGACCTTCAAGAAGCCCCTCGACGCGCCCGCGCTCCACGTCGCGATCGCGAGCCATCTCGAGTACTCGCTGGCCCGCGACCAGTACACGGCGCGCTCCCGCGACCTCTACCAGGCGCTCGCCCTCTCGGTGCGCGACCGTCTGATGGAGCGCTGGGTGCGCACGCAGCAGGTCCACTACCGGAAGGACGTGAAGCGCGTCTTCTACCTCTCCGCCGAGTACCTCCTGGGCCGCGCATTGACCAACAACCTCCTCGCGCTCGGGATGCTCGACACGGCGCGGCAGGCCATGGCCGAGATGGGGCTCGACCTGACCGACCTCCTCGAGGAGGAGCCCGATGCGGGCCTCGGCAACGGCGGGCTCGGGCGCCTGGCCGCATGCCTCCTCGACAGCATGGCGACGCTCGAGATCCCCGCCGTCGGATACGGGATCCGCTACGAGTTCGGCATTTTCGAGCAGGCGATCCGCGGGAATCGTCAGGTGGAGCTTCCGGAGGAATGGCTGAAGCATGGCAACCCCTGGGAGATCTGCAGGCCCGAACGAAGCTGCGCCGTCGGCCTCTACGGACATACGGAGCACATCACGGATCCCGATGGGCGGCTCCGGGTCCTGTGGCATCACGGCACCGAGGTCCTCGGGCTCGCGTTCGACACGCCGGTCGCCGGCTACAGGAATGACACCGTCAACACCCTTCGACTCTGGTCCGCGCGCGCCGGCACGGAATTCGATCTCGGCTCCTTCCAGAGAGGCGACTACCTGAGCGCGGTCGCAGAGAAGAGCTCCTCCGAGAACATCTCGAAGGTGCTCTACCCGAGCGACGACATCGCCGCGGGACGCGAGCTCCGGCTGAAGCAGGAATACTTCTTCGTTTCCTGCTCGGTCCAGGACATCCTCCGGCGGCACCGCGTGATGCACGGTGGCTTCGACGATCTCCCCGACAGAGCCGCGATCCAGATGAACGACACCCATCCGGCGCTCGCCGTCGCCGAGCTGATGCGCCTCCTGGTCGACGCCCACGGCGTCCCGTGGGACCGCGCGTGGGACATCACCGTCGCGACATGCGCCTACACGAACCACACGCTCCTCGCCGAGGCGCTCGAGAAGTGGCCGGTCGAGATGTTCGGAAGGATCCTCCCGCGTCACCTCGAGATCGTCTACGAGATCAACCGCCGGTTCCTCGGCGCCGTTTCCGCCCGCCACCCGGGCGATGACGATCGCGCGCGACGCATGTCGCTCATCGAGGAGCGCCCCGTGCGATCCGTGCGCATGGCGCACCTCGCGATGGCCGGCTCCCACGCGATCAACGGCGTCGCGCGGATCCACATGAGGTTGATGATGGAGCACGAGCTCCGCGACTTCGCCGAGCTCTACCCGGAGCGCTTCAGCGCCAAGACCAACGGCATCACGCCACGGCGGTGGCTGCTAGCCGCAAACCCCGAGCTCGCGGCGCTCGTCACCGAGGCGATCGGACCGGAGTGGACGCGCGACCTCGCGCGCATCGCGGAGCTCGAGCGCTTCGCGACGGATCCGGCGTTCGTCGCCCGGTGGCGCGGCGTCCGCCGCGAGAACAAGGAGCGGCTCGCGCGGCTGGCGAAGGGCGAGGCCGGCGTCAACGTGAATCCCGGTTCGCTCTACGACGTGCAGGTCAAGCGCATCCACGAGTACAAGCGCCAGCTCCTGAACATCCTCCACGTCGTGGTGCTTTGGCTGCTGCTGCGCGAGGAGCCCCATTTCCTGGTCCACCCTCGCACGTTCTTCTTTGGGGGCAAGGCAGCTCCTGGGTACCACGCCGCCAGGAAGATCATCGAGCTGATCTCCCGCGTCGCCGAAGTCCTGAACCGCGACCGCGCGACGAGCAGCATGCTCAAGGTGGCGTTCCTCCCGAACTACCGCGTCTCCCTCGCGGAGCGCATCATCCCGGCCGCCGACGTCTCAGAGCACATCTCCACCGCGGGGTACGAAGCATCCGGCACGTCGAACATGAAGTTCGCCCTCAACGGCGCGCTGACCATCGGCACCCTGGACGGCGCCAACATCGAGATCATGGAAGAGGTAGGCCGCGAGAACGTCTTCATCTTCGGCCTGACGGCCGACGAGGTCACGGCCGTGCTGCCGCACCACGACCCGCGCGCCATCTACGAGCGCGAGCCGCGCCTCCGCCAGGCGATCGATCTCGTCGCGAGCGGCCACTTCTCCGGCGGCGATGCGGGGACGTTCCGCGAGCTCTGCGACGATCTCCTCACGCACGACCGTTACCTCGTGCTCGCGGACTTCGCCGCCTACCACGCGGTACAGCTCGAGGTCGACCGCGCTCACCGCGACGCCCCGGGCTGGGCGGCGAAGTCCATACGGAACGTCGCGCGCATCGGGCGCTTCTCGTCCGATCGCACGGTCACCGAGTACAACCGGGACATCTGGCACGCGCCGCCGGTCGCCGTCACGAGGACCTGAGCGCACGAAGGAGATCGCGATGACCCATGGCATCCGCATCAAGAAGACCGGCGGTCCCGAGGTGCTCGAGTACGAGCGCGTCGACGTCGCGGCGCCGGGACCCGGCCACGTGCTCCTGCGCCAGACCGCCATCGGCGTCAACTACATCGACACCTACCACCGATCCGGCCTCTACCCGCTGCCGTCGCTGCCCCACGGCATCGGCGCCGAAGCCGCCGGGGTCGTCGAGGCGGTCGGGGACGGTGTCACGAGCGTAGCGCCCGGCGACCGCGTCGCCTATGCGGGGGGCGCGCCCGGCGCCTACGCCACGGGCAGGATCGTCCCGGCGCAGATCCTCGTGAAGCTCCCCGGCGCCATCGACGACCGCACCGCCGCGGCGATGATGCTCAAGGGCATGACGGTGGAGTACCTGATCCGCCGCACGTTCAAGGTCGAGAAGGGCATGCACGTCCTCTGGCACGCGGCTGCGGGAGGCGTGGGCCTCATTGCCTGCCAGTGGCTCGCGAGCCTCGGCGCGCACGTCATCGGCACCGTATCCACCCCCGAGAAGGCCGCCCTCGCGAAGCAGCACGGATGCGAGCACACCATCCAGAGAGGCGAGGACATCGCGTCCCGCGTCCGGGAGCTCACCGGAGGCAACGGCGTCCCCGTCGTCTACGACTCTGTCGGCCGCGAGACGATGGCCGCGTCCCTCGACAGCCTCGCGCGGCGCGGCATGCTCGTCAGCTTCGGCAACGCCTCCGGCAAGCCCGAGCCCCTCGACCCCCTCGTCCTCTCGCACAAGGGATCCCTGTACCTCACACGGCCCACGCTCAAGGACTACACGGCCACGCGCGACGAGCTCGAGGCCAGCGCAGGAGCCCTCTTCGCAGCGGTCGCCACGGGCGCCGTCAAGATCCACGTCGCGCAGACGTTCCCCCTGCGCCAGGCCGCCGACGCCCACCGGGCCCTGGAGTCCCGCAGCACCGTCGGATCGACGGTCCTCTTGCCGGATTGACAGCCTGGCCGAACCGGCGGGGGACAAGCCCCCGCCCTACAGGCCGCTGTCACGCGTGATGCTTCCAGGCATCCATCACGCACGAGCGCATTCCACCCGAGGTTCGATCATCGCCCCCGGTCGTAGGGCGACGGCGTGTCCCCCGCCGGTCTTGGGCCTCAACGCGCCTTGGCGCGCTCATGGAAGCCGTACGGGCAATGGCGGCACCCGTTCTCGCAGCAGTATCCGCGCTTCGTGAGGTACGCGGCCGTCATGACCAGCAAGCCGTTCTCGAAGTAGTAGTCCTCGCCTTCCTTCGGCGGCGCGTTCTCGGGTGAAACGGGGGCGCTCGAGGCCATCGTGGATCACGATAGCAGCATGCGAGCCGTCACGGTTCGGCCCGATCGTGCGTGCTATCCTGCCCGGCCGGTCCGGAGGTGGACTCACGATGAAGCCTGCTCTTCGCCTGCGGTCTCTCGTCCTGCTCCTCGCCCCGCTCGCGCTGCGCGCGGAGCCCCTCCCGAAGGACAAGGTCCCCGAGCCGCTGAAGCCCTGGGTCGACTGGGCGCTCCACGAAGAGAAGGACTTCCCATGCCCCTTCTTCCAGGGCGATGGAGACCGCCGCCAGTGCGTCTGGCCGTCGCGCCTCGCCCTCGGACTCGACGACAAGGGCGGGACGTTCACGCAGCAGTGGCAGCTCGCCGTCGAGGAGTGGGTACCGCTCCCCGGCGACGCGAAGGTGTGGCCGCTCGACGTCCAGGCGAACGGGAAGCCCGTCGCGGTGAGCGATCGCGACGGCCGTCCAGGAGTCCGACTGCCGCCCGGCGTCGCCACGCTCCAGGGTCGCTTCACGTGGGCGAGCCTCCCCGAGCTCCTCCAGGTACCGCCCGAGACCGGACTCCTCTCGCTGACGCTACGCGGAACCGCCGTCCCGTTTCCCAACCGCGACGCCGAGGGCAGGCTCTGGCTCCAGAAGCGCACCGGCGCTGGCGAGGGCGAAAGCCAGCTCGAGGTGACCGTTCACCGCCGCGTCGTCGACGAGGTACCGCTCCAGCTCACGACGCGCATCATCCTCAAGGTCTCCGGCGAGAGCCGCGAGGTCCTTCTCTCCACGGCGCTTCCCAAGGACTTCGTGCCGATGGCGATGGAGAGCCCGCTTCCCGCCCGGATCGAGCCCGACATGAAGCTCCGCGTCCAGGCCCGCGCCGGCGCGTGGACCATCGAGATCGTCGCGCGCCACGAGGGTCCAGTCACCGAGCTCTCGCCTCCGGCCATCGACGGCCCCTGGGCCGAGGAGGAGCAGTGGGTCTTCGACGCCCGGAGCGATCTCCGCCTCGTCGCCGTCGAGGGTGTCACGGCGATCGACCCGCAGCAGACCGAGCTCCCCGACGAGTGGCGATCCCTTCCGGCCTACGCGGTCCATCCCGGCGAGACGATGAAGCTCGCCGAGCGCCGCCGCGGCGATGCCGACCCGGCCCCCGATCGTCTCACGCTGAGGCGCGACCTCTGGCTCGACTTCGACGGCGGCGGCTACACCATCAAGGACCGGATCACCGGCACCCTCGAGCGGAGCTGGCGCCTCGAGATGAAGAGCCCTGTCGTCCTCGGGCGCGTCGCCATCGAGAACCAGGACCAGCTCATCACCGCGCTCGACAAGACGAACCAGACCTCGGGCGTCGAGGTGCGGCAGGGTCAGGTCAACGTCGACGCCGACAGCCGCGTCACCGGCAGCGCCTCGTCGATCCCCGCGGTCGGCTGGAACCACGACTTCCAGGACGTCGCCGCCACCCTCCACTTGCCACCGGGATGGCGCATCCTCCATGCGACGGGCGTCGACGACGTCGCCACGACGTGGTGGGAGAGCTGGACGCTCCTCGATCTCTTCGTCGTGCTGATCACCACGATGATCCTCGCCCGCTACTTCGGCATCCTCTGGGGTGCGCTCGGCATCGCGACGCTCGTCCTCATCTTCAAGGAGCACGCCGCGCCGCGATACGTCTGGCTCTCCTTCCTCGCCGTCGAGGCGCTCGCGCGCGTCCTCCCGAAGGGCTGGCTCACCACGATCGCGGGCGTCGTCCGCATGGCGCTCCTGATCCTCATCGCCCTGCTCTGCATCCCCTTCGCCGTCGAGCAAGTGCGGCGCGGGCTATACCCGATCCTCGAGCGGCCCTACGACAACATCACCCAGGGATCCACCGAGGGCGGTCGCGCCCCGGGGTTCGGCTCTCTCGGATACGTTCAGAACGCGCCACCCCCTCCGCCCGCAGCGCCCAAGCCCGAAGGCGGCGAGTTCAACGCCGAGGAGGTACCGAACGAGCCCAATGTCGAGCAGTGGGCCGAGAAGTCTGCCGAGCCGCGCAAGATGATGAAGACGAAGATGAAGTACGTCCAGACAGCCGAGACGAAGGCGCAAGTCAGCACCGGCCCTGGCCTCCCGAGCTGGACCTGGACAACCGTCGATCTCAAGTGGCGCGGTCCCGTGCAGAAGGCGCAGGGGCTTCACTTCTACCTCGTCTCCCCACGCGTGGGCGTCGTCCTCGCCTTCTCCCGGGTCGCGCTCCTGACGCTTCTCTTCCTTCGCCTTCTCCGCGCAAGCCTTGCGCGACTTGCCGCATCCGGACCGGCGGTCGCCGTCGCAATCCTCTTCCTGGTCGCGACCGTCGCGCCGCCCGCCGTCGCCGGCGACATCCCGTCGAACGAGCTCCTCGAGCAACTGAAGTCCAGGCTCGTCGATCCTCCGCAGTGCTTCCCGTCGTGCGCTACCGCCGGACGACTCCTCATCGAGCTCAATGGGGGCGTGCTCACCGCGCGTATCGAGCTCCACGCCGAGGCCGACACTGCCGTACCGCTCCCGGGCGACGGCAAGGCCTGGCTCCCCGCGCAGGTCATCCTCGACGGCCAGCCCGCGAACGGACTCCTGCTCACCGATCAGGGACAGCTCTGGATGGCGCTCCCACAGGGAGCCCATCAGGTCACACTGTCCGGTCCGTTGCCGGATCGCGACATCGTGGCGATCCCGCTACCTCTCAAGCCTCATCACGCCGAGGGGCACGTCGCCGGTTTCACCGTCGACGGCATCCGCCCCGACGGATCGGTCGACGACAGCATCCAGCTCACCCGCGCCCACGACGCCGGAAGCCAGGCCGCCAAGGGACTCCAGCCCGGCGAGCTACCTCCCTTCGTCCGCGTCGATCGCTCCCTCGAGCTCGACATCTCCTGGAAGGTCACGACCACGGTCACGCGGCTCACCCCGCCTGGCAGCGTCGTCGTGCTCGAGCTCCCGCTCCTCGAAGGAGAGTCCGTCACCACCGAGGATGTCCACGTCGCCAACGGAAAGGTCCAGCTCAGCATGGGACCCCAGGCCACCGAAGCCCAGTGGGTCTCCACCCTCGCCGAGGCGCCGAGCCTGAAGCTCGAAGCCCCCTCAGCCGTCCCGTTCACCGAGGTATGGCACCTCGACGCGAGCCCCCTCTGGCACGTCGAGCCACAGGGCATCCCCGTCATCCACCAGCAAGCAGGCAGTGAGGACCGCGTTCGCGAGTGGCGCCCGTGGCCCGGCGAGTCCGTCACACTGGCCATCACCCGTCCCGAGGGCGTACCCGGCCAGACGCTCACCATCGACCGCGCGAGCCAGGACGTCAAGCCCGCGCTGCGCGCCACCGACGTCACGCTCACCCTCGGCATCCGCAGTAGCCGCGGCGCCCAGCACACCCTCGTCCTCCCCGACGGCGCCGAACTCATCTCCGTCACCATCAAGGGACTCTCCCAGCCCATCCGTCAGGAAGGACGCAACGTCGTCCTCCCCATCGTCCCCGGAGCCCAGGACGTCCTGGTCGTCTTCCGCCAGCCACGCGGCATCACGAGCCGATTCACCACTCCCGCCATCGACGCCGGCGCTCCCAGCGTCAACTCCACGATCGACATCACGATGCCCGCCGATCGGTGGACCCTCCTCTGCGGCGGGCCACCCGTCGGACCCGCCGTCCTCTTCTGGAGCGTCCTTGTCATACTCCTCCTGATCTCCATTGGCCTCGGCCGCATCCGCCTCACACCGCTGCGCGCCCACCACTGGTTCCTGCTCGGCATCGGCCTCACCCAGGTCCACATCGCCATCGGCGCCGCCGTCGCCGGCTGGATCCTCGTCGTCGGCTGGCGCAAGGCCCGCGGCACGACGCTGCACGCCGTCCTTTTCGACCTCCTCCAGCTTCTCATCATCGGCTGGACCCTCGTCTCCCTCGGCTGCCTCGCCTACGCCATCCAGCAAGGCCTCCTCGGCCGCCCCGAGATGCAGATCAAGGGCAACGCCTCCGACTGGTCCATGCTCCGCTTCTACCTCGATCGCGCCGGCAATGCTCTACCCACCGCCTGGGTCATCTCGCTACCCCGGATGGTCTACCGCCTCTGCATGCTCGCCTGGGCCCTGTGGCTCTCCCTTGCGCTCCTCAGTTGGCTCCGCTGGACATGGAGCTCATTCACCGACTCCGGCCTCTGGCGACCCGTCACCAAGCTGCGTCCGCCCAGGCCGAAAGCCAAGCCGCCGGCCTCTCCGCCGAGCGCGCCCGCCGGGCAGCCTGCGAGCACCACGCCGTAGAACCATCGCCGGTCGCCGCTCTGCGTACCCATCTTGAGATCACAAACTGTGATCTCAAACGCGCGCGGTGACGTGGGCGTTCGCTTTGAGGTCACAAATTGTGACCTCAAGATCACACGTCGCGTCATGAGCGACGCCGGGCACCGGCGGAGGACGCTGCCGCATGCGACGTCAGCCAAATCAAAGGCGCGCGACAGGGACGTGCTCGATCCGCTCTGCCGGTTTCTTTCCCACCGCGACAGCATCGACAACCTCCAGCACCTTCGCGCTGTAGTACCGCTCGCCGCATCGATCGCAGATGCCGAACGGCACGTCCTCGAGGATCACGAAGCCCGTCCGGAGCTTGAAGATCTCTCGCTTGACGACCTTCTCCCGCACCGTACCGCTGCACGCTTCGCAACCGTACCCGTACATCTCATCAGTCTAGCTACAAGTCGTGCACCGTGAAGACCAGGTACGTCGTTCCCGCGAACCGGCGACCCACGACTGCCGGCTCGTCGCCGTCGACTCGTCTGTTACGCGTAACAGAACACGCAGGATGTTCTCCAGCTCACAACGCGTCATAGGCCGCGTCCTCGGGGTTGTCCCACACCTACCTGAGAGCATCCTCCGAGAGCTTGGTCGCCGCATGCAAGAGCACCTGTTCCGCACACCTGCGAAGCGGGAAGTCGACGAAGTCCTCGACCTCGGCGGCCTTCTCGGGCGTCAGGCTGCGGATCTTCACGACGAGCGTCTCTACGGACATGGCTGCCATCGCCTCCGCCCTATCCAAGCGCTCATGGATGAACAGGACGATGACGATGGCGCCGGAGAGCGCAAGCCCATCAGTCGACTGGTCGGCGGATGGGATGCCGGCGGGCGGGGCGGCTCTTCGTCTCGGGCGCTCTGAGCGGCGTCGAGGCGAGCCAGCGTGGTCTTATAGTTCCAAGCGCTTTCCACCTTCCCCAAGGAGCACTCTGCGGCGGCGGCAACATGATGTGCCCGGCTCGATGCAGCGCCAGCAGGAGCCCGCGGCACACCGCGTCGCGCACCGCCCCGTTGGCCTCGCGCTCACCGTACGCGACGCGACGTAGGCGTCGATGGTCTTGAGCAGCGCCTGTTTGGCGCGCCTAGGTACTTCGGACGGCGAACGACGTCGAGGAGCTGGACGACCTCCTCGCGGCTGAGGACGTTGGGAAGCTCGTCGTCCTGGCGGGCGTAGGGAACGCTCGCCACGATCGCGGGTCGGCCGAGCGTGGTGACGAACAGGAACCGGAGGGCGGCGACGGCCTGGTTCATCGTGCGCGGCGCGGCGTGGCGATCGCGGCTGAGGTGGAGCAGGTACTCGCGCACGTGCTCGCCGCCGAGCTCGTCGGGCGAGCGGCCGAAGGACGCGGCGAAGCGCGCGACGTGGCTGACGTAGATCTCGCGCGTCAGCGCAGGCGCCGCGATTCACGAGCGCGC
>JAXLQT010000055.1:0-30117 GCA_046331505.1 Acidobacteriota bacterium | reverse complement strand
CGGTGTAGGCCTGGCTGCCGGTGCAGCTGTTGGCGTCGGTCGCCGTGATGGTGAAGTTGTAGGCCCCGGGAGTCGTGGGCGTTCCCGAGATCACGCCCGTCCCGGCGTTCAGTGCGAGGCCCGTCGGGAGAGCGCCTGCCGTCACCGCGAACGTGTAGGGCGCGGTCCCTCCGGAGGCCGTGACGGTCTGGCTGTAGGGGACGCCCACCGTGCCGTTGGGAAGCGACGCCGGGTTCACCGTGATCCCGCCGCAGCTGATCACCACCGTGTAGGCGCGGTTGCCCGTGCAGCTGTTCGCGTCGGTGGCGGTGATCGTGAAGTTGAACGTGCCGGTCGCGGTCGGCGTTCCCGAGATCACGCCGGTGGCGGCATTGAGCGCGAGCCCTGGGGGCAGCGCGCCCGCGGTCACCGCGAACGTGTAAGGTGCCGTGCCGCCCGAGGCCGTCACCGTCTGGCTGTAGGCCACCCCCGTGCTGCCGTTGGGCAACGATGCAGGATTCACCGTGATCGTGCCGCAGCTGATCACGACCGTGTAGGCTCGGTTGCCCGTGCAGCCGTTCGCGTCGGTGGCGGTGATGGTGAAGTTGAACGTGCCGGTCGCCGTCGGCGTTCCCGAGATCACGCCGGTGGCCGCGTTGAGCGCGAGGCCCGCCGGAAGCGCTCCCGCGGTGACCGCGAAGGTGTAGGGCGCGGTGCCGCCGGAAGCGGTCACGGTCTGGCTGTAGGCAACGCCGATCGTCCCGTTGGGCAGGGACGCTGGGTTGACGGTGATCGTCGCGCAGGCGATCGTCACCGTGTAGGCGCGGCTTCCGGTGCAGCTATTGGCGTCGGTCGCCGTGATGGTGAAGTTGTAGGTGCCCGGAGTCGTCGGAGTGCCGGAGACGACGCCCGTGGCGGCGTTGAGGGCGAGGCCCGGGGGCAGCGCGCCCGCGGTCACCGCGAACGTGTAGGGCGCCGTTCCGCCGGAGGCTGTCACCGTCTGGCTGTATGGCACGCCCTGCGTGCCGTTCGGGAGCGAGGCCGGGTTGACGGTGATACCACCGCAGGTGATCACGACGGTGTAGGCGCGCGTTCCCTGGCAGCCGTTGGCGTCCGTCGCGCGCACCGTGAAGTTGTACGTGCCCGGCGCGGTGGGCGTTCCGGAGATCACGCCGGTCGCTGCGTTGAGCGCGAGACCCGGGGGCAGGGCGCCGGCGCTGATGGCGAAGGTGTAGGGAGCCGTGCCGCCGGACGCCGTGACGGTCTGGCTGTACGGCGTGCCCACCGTGCCGTTGGGCAGCGACGCGGGATTGACGGTGATGGTCGGGCAGGCGATGACGACGGTGTAGGCGCGGTTCCCCGTGCAGCCGTTCGCGTCCGTGGCCGTGATCGTGAAGTTGTAGGTGCCCGGCGTGGTCGGGTTACCCGAGATCACTCCAGTCGCCGCATTGAGCGCGAGACCCGGAGGCAGGGCGCCCGCGCTGATGGCGAAGGTGTAGGGCGCGGTGCCGCCGGAGGCCGTGACGGTCTGGCTGTAGGCGACGCCTTGCGTGCCGTTGGGCAGGGACGCGGGATTGACGGTGATCGTCGGGCAGCCGCCGCACGTGTTGGTCTGTGCGTCGCAGACGAGCTGCTGCACGTTCGTGAGGCGGATGTTGTCGATGCGGAACCCGGTGCCGACCACGGCGGCGTCCGTCCCGTACTCGATGTCGAGCTGGACGTTCTGCCCGGAGAAGGCCGCGATGTTGAAGCCGGTCGAGTCGGCCCACGACGTGAACGTGCCCGCGTAGCCGCCCTGGTTGTTCAGGAGGCACGGACCGTTGGCCCCGCTCGCGTTGTAGAGCCGCCCACCGGTGGGCGACATCAGCGTGCGCGTGGCGCCGACCAGGGCGCCGATGTTGGCGCGGTCCCACCACGAGCCGCTGCTGAAGGGCTCGATGTCGAAGTGGGTGCCGATCACCAGCGTGCTCGAAGCGGTGGGCCGGAAGACCGGGGAGACCACGCCGTCGCATTGATTGTCGAGGCCGTTGGAGGAGGCGAGGGCGAAGGTGCCCTGCGACCCTCCGTAGGTGTTCGTCCGCGTGAACGTCCCCTGCGTGACGACGAATCCGTCCATGCCCGTCTCGAAGCTGTAGACCACGCTCGGGATGAGGGAGAGGTCCTGCTCCGCCGTGAACGAGAACGTGCCCGTGTTCGTGGCCGGCGACATCTGGTCGCAGGTCACGAGCATGGTGAAGGGAAGGTTGGCGGCGCAGGCGGCACCGCTGAGCGTGTAGGTGAAGGTGCCGTTGGCGGTTGCGCCCTGGTTGATGGTCCCGAGGTTGATGGGGAGCGTGGAGGTGACCGTCACCGATGGAGCCGTGGAGGTGAGGCTGGTGACGCGGGCGTTGGTCACGTTTCCGACGCCGTCGTTGACGAGCTGGAACGCGACCGTGATCGTCTCGCAGTTGTCGGGGAAGCCGTCGTTGTCGCCCGTGTCGGACTGCTGGACGGCGGAGCCGGTCACGTAGTTCACGCTGGGGCCGGCGGCCGGCGTCACGGTGACGCAGTTGCTCACCCGGCTCGTCGGGCACGCCGCCGTCGACTTCGCCTGGATGCGGTAGTAGTAGGTGTAGCCGTTGACGGCCGTGTTGTCGGTGTACGACGTGGCCGCGGTGTTGGCGATGACGATGAACCCGGAATTGCAACCCACCTCGTTGCGGAGCACGTCGTAGGACGTCGCGCCCGCGATCGCGCCCCACGTCAGGTTGACCTGGTTGTTGCCGGGGGAACCGACGAGCACGGGGGTGGCGAGGGCGGCGCAGGCGCAGTTGTTGTCGGTGTTGACCGCCGTCGAGCAGCCGATCTGGTGGCGCCCCATGGCGCCGAAGATGGCGCTCGCGTGCGGCGTGCCGTTTGCGAGGTTCCCGTCGCAGTCGTCCACCACGCGCAGCACGTTGTAGAGCTGGCCGTTGGTGCAGCTGTTGTTGTTGTTGCACGAGAAGAACAGCGCCGCGGCCGTCGGGCGGCTTGCGAACCAGAGCTTGTCGACCAGCATCCATGCGGAGTTCGCGTCGAGGCCCCAGGTGATCAGGTCGCGCGCCGCGAGGTCCCACATCGCCTCGGACGACGGAGAGGACTCGCAGTGGACCTCACGTCCGCAGGGGCCGCCACCGCCGCCGCAGAGGGTCTGGTCGGTCGCGGGCGTGTGCGGATTGCCGCTCTGGTGCTGGGCGTAGTCGTGCTGCCGGATCCCGGTGCAGTTGAAGCACGGATCACCGTAGCCGGTGCAGTTCCCGGAGTTGAAGAAGCCGTTGCCGATGCAGGAGACGTGGCCCATCACCATCCAGCAGATGTCGGCGTAGCTCTCGCCCGATCCTCCGGTCGGCCCGCCGTCGTTCTGGTCCATGCCATGGCCCCACTCGTGGAGCGACACGCCGGGGAGCTCGCCCGTGTTGCCGCAACCGCCGCCTGACCTGAAGAAGTTGAGAGTCGTGCCGTTCCAGTAGGCGTTGCAGGTCTGGTTGATGTTCACGTTGACGCCGAGCTGCGAGGCGAGCCACGCGTTCGCCGGGAGGAAGGCGCGCGCCTTCTCGCGGATCGCCTCGACGTTGAAGTACTGGGTGCGGCTGGAATGGGTGTTGCCGTTGCCGCCGAAGCCGGGGGTCGTGCAGTCCGTGCCGCCGGACGTGCCGAAGTCGATCAGTCCCTGGGCGTTGGCCGCAAGGCTCGCGGCGCCGCAGGTGTCGTTCGTGTTCACGAACTGGCCGCTCATCGTCGACGTGCCCGAGTTGCCGGGGAAGGTCCCCGCGGCGTTCGCGTAGAGGCCGGCCCCGTAGTCGGCGAAGGCGAAGGGGTGCTTGGCCTCGACCTGAGGCTTGTCGGTGGTGAAGACGCCGCCCTGGATCTGCCCGTAGAGGTTCGCGTCCTTGAAGACGAGGATCTGGCCGCTGTGGGCGTCGACCCTGGCTTCCCACGTTCCCATCACACCCGGGCGCTGGAACTGGAGCACCCACACGAGGCGATAGGCGATGGGCGCGGGGTTGGCGACGTCGGTGACCGGGTAGGCCGAGACCGGCATCACGACGAGCCTTCCCGGATCCACGGCCACGTCCTCCAGCGTCGCGTGCGTGTAGGAGCGGACGATCGCCCACGCTTCTTCCCGTGGGACCGAGGCGACGGGATCGAGGTCACGGATCGCGCCGCTCACGTAGTCGCTGCCGACCTGGACGAGGTTGCCGTGGTTGACGCGGAAGACGATCTGCGCGCCTTCCACCGGGATGCCATGGAACGTCCAGTCGAGGTGGATGTAATAGAGGTAGTCGAGCACCGGCCCCGTAGCCTTCTCGTTCACCACGAGGTCGGACGGGTCGACCGAGAAGAGGTCGGGGTTGGCGCGCAGGAACGCGATCGCCTTGTCGACCATCACCTGTCGCGGGACGAGCGGCGACTCCTCCACGCGTAGCGCGACCCCATGATCGTTACGCACCAGCCTGTTCCCAGCGCCGGCGATCCAGGGGATGCCGCTCCCCTCGATGAGGCCAGGGTTCTCCGTGACCCGATCCACCCACATCATCCACGTCCCGCCCATCGCGAGCTGGAAACGACGGAACGCATCGATCCGGGGCGACGGCGCGGCGGCGCGCGCGTCGATCGGAGACGGTGCGACCCAGACGACGGGATCCTCGACGGTGATGTTGTCGAGGAGGTCCTTTCCTTCTTTCTGCTTCTGCGCGAGCGCGGGAAGGGTGAGGATGGAGGCGGAGAGGATGGCGAGGAGGCGGGAGAGGCGACTCATGGGAGCTCCTTGGGCGTTCACGGGGCGTGATCGGATCCGCGATGGATCTCGGGACATTGGCCTTTGCTGCGACGTGTGGCCGCGGCGAGCTGCGTCGGGCGCCGCTGCGTCGCCACCGCGTTCCGGGTTCGGGTCTGGAGAGATCTCCCCGGCGGGAATGGAGGAGCTGCGGAGAGGCGGTGGTGAGCTATGGAAGCTTCCCTCTCGGGCGGGATGCGCTCGCGCCGGGACACGTTCTCTTGTCAGGCTACGCGCTTACGTTATCAGGAACGGGCGGGTCAAGCCATGCCCCGATCGAGCCTCCAGCCACGCCCGGCTGGGTGTCTCGTGGACCCATCGCGCCCTGCCGAGCGTAAAGGCTCGGTAAAACACGGGTCTTCGCAGGAGTGCCGTCATGGTTGGTGAGCTATCCTCTCCGGCGGCGGTGATGCGGATCCTCATCGTGGAAGACGAGCCGTTGCTCCGGGATGGCCTCGTGGATCTCCTGAAAGGGGCAGGGCACCAGGTCGAGGCTGTCTCGGACGGGGCCGCGGCGGCCTCGCGCGGCGTCGAGGAGCGGTTCGATCTGGTGCTCCTCGACCTGATGCTGCCGAAGCTCGACGGCGTCGATGTCTGCCGCCGCATCCGGAAGGCGCGCCCCGCGCTGCCGATCCTGATGTTGACCGCGAGGGGCGCCGAGGACGACAAGGTCCAAGGCCTTCGCGCCGGCGCCGATGACTACGTCACCGCCGTTCGGGGGCGCGAGCCGCCGCGAGGGTCGAGGCGTGGCCGCGCGGCGCGCGGCGCGCGAACTGGCGGAGGCGGAGGTCATCGAGGTGGACGGGCTGCCGCTCGACCCGGGGCGCTGCGAGGCGCGCCGCGAGCTGAAGAGCCATCGCGCTCACGTCTCGCGAGGCGGGGATCCCGCGCTGGCTCCATCTCCACAGGAGGCGCGCCGTCACCCCGCTCCGAGCGCTCCGCGAGGTGTGGGCGTGAGCGCGGCGATGACCGTGGACGTGACCATCGCGAACCTCCGGCACAAGATCGAGCAGGACTCGAGCCGCCCGCGGATCGTGGTCAGCGTCAAGGGGGTCGGCTACGCGTGGGGGGAGGAGCGCGCATGAGGCGGACGGTCGTGGCCTCGATCCTGACCGCGGCATCGGTGACCGTGCCGTGCGTGGCGTGGTACGTGGTCGGGTCGCGCGACGCCGCCCGGGAGTCGGAGCGCATCGAGAAGGAGCCCAAGCGCCAGGCGTGGGAGGCGTCGGTACGGCTCGCGGAGCGGCTCGGCGCGCGGCTCGAGGCGCTGCGGACCGCCGAGTCGCAGCGGCCCTTCTACCATTATCAGAACCTCTACCACGATCCGAAGGGCGCCTACGAGGGAGCGTCGGTGATCCCCTCCCCTCTGACGCAGAGCCCCGTCGATCCGCTGATCCGCGCGCACTTCCAGGTGGACGCCACAGGTTGCCTGAGCTTGCCGACGCTGAACCTGGAGCTCCCGTCGCTCAACGCTCCCGAGAGCTTCGCCGCGCAGCGCGCGATCCTCGACGAGCTCGAACCCGAGTCGCGCACGCTCGCGATGGCGCTCGGCGAGGCGCGCGCCGAGATGCGTGCCGCGGCCACGGGTGGGGAGGCGACGCTCCGGAGCAAGACGGTGTCGGCCGCGCTGCTCGCGCCGGTGCGTCCGATCCCGCCGAAGGTCGAGGTGTTGAACCAGGCTGCCTGGACGCAGAACGTGCAGGCGAGCCGCCTCTATGCCGACATCAAGAGCAAGAAGCAGTCCCTCGACCTCCCGCAGGCGGACGAGGATCCGAGCGTCGAGATCGGCGTGGCCGACCTGCAGTGGCGCACCGTCACGCTGAGCGGCGCGCCGGTCCTGATGGCGCTGCGCCGGGTCACGACGCCCGCGGGCGTGCTGACACAGGGGTTCGAGATCTCGCCGCCGGGCGTCGCGCGACTCCTCGAGGACTCGCTGCTGCCGGCGCGCTTCGTCGCGGGCGTCCCGTCTGGGGAGACCCAGGCCCCGGTGCCGCTCGCCGGTGCGAGCTGGCGGATCGCCGTCGACGCTCCCATCGAGGAGGCGGCGGCGCGGGCGCGCGCGGTGCAGTCCTCGTTTCGCGGCACCTTCGTGGTGGGGGCGATCCTCGCGTGCCTCGGCGGGCTCGTGGTCGTCGGTCTCGTCTTCCAGGCGGAGCGGCTCGCGCGCGAGCGTTCTCGCTTCGCGGCGTCGGCGGCACACGAGCTCCGGACGCCCATCGCCGGTCTCAGGATGTACGGGGAGATGCTCGCCGACGGCCTCGGTAACCCTGAGAAGGCTCCGGACTACGCGCGGCGCGTGGCCGACGAGGCGGAGCGCCTCGGGCGCGTCGTCACCAACATCCTCGGATTCTCACGGCTCGAGCGTGGGACCCTCACGGTGAGCCTGACGCGCGGCAACCTGGCCGATGCCGTCGCCACGAGCATCTCGAAGCTCCGGCCCGCCCTCGAGGCGGCCGGCGCGACCGTCGACGTGGCGATCGGGCCGGAGATCCCCGCGCTCTCCTTCGACGCCGACGGAGTCCACCAGATCGTCCAGAACCTGCTCGACAACGCCGAGAAGTACACGCGCGGATCCGCCGACCGCGGGATCCGGGTCGCCCTGTCGGCGGCGGGAGGCGGCGCCGAGCTCTCGGTGCTCGATCGCGGACCCGGGGTGCCGCGCGCGTCGCGCCACCGGATCTTCGACCCGTTCGCGCGCGCCGACGCGACGGAAGCCTCGGGGGGGCTCGGCCTCGGCCTCGCGATGGTGCGGGCGCTCGCGCAGGCGATGAACGCCCGCGTGAGCTACGCGGACCGCGAGGGAGGCGGCTCTGCGTTCACCGTGGCATTCGCCGGCTGACCGATCGTGCCGAGACGAAGGCCTGAAGGGCCGGGGCTTCTCCCCCGCCGGTTCGGCCTCAGAAGAATGGAGCGGGGATCACCACGGCATGCGGCTCACGAAGTACGGAAGCATCTTCCGCCACGACGGCCAGTCGTGCTCGATATCCCAGCCCCAGAGATCGAGGACGTGGGGGATCCCCTTGCTGCCCAGGATCGCCGCGAGGTTCCGTGACGCGTCGGGAACCTCGTAGGCGCCCTGACCCGTACAGATGAAGATGGTGCTCTGGTGCCGCAGCAGGTCGAGGGCGTCGCCCTCGAGCCCGGGCAGGTACCAGCCGGGGTTGTTGAAGTAGCAGTTGTCGTCGCTGTAGCCCTTGAGGTAGGTGGGGCCGAGGTCGTAGAACCCGCTCATGGCGATCAGGCCGTCGAAGATGTCGGGGCGGCGGAAGAACGCGTTGGCCGCGTGGAAGGCCCCGAAGCTCGCGCCGGTCGTGGCGATGCGGGATCCGCCGCAGCGCGCACGGATGTAGTTGGCGAGCTCCTCCTCGACGTAGCGCGAGTAGAGCGCCTGGCGCCGCGCCTGCTCTGCCACGGGCAGGTTGCGATCCATCCAGGCGTGCTCGTTGATGCTGTTGATGGAGAAGACGCGCACGCGTCCCGCGAAGATCTCGGGCTCGATCGACTTGATGAGGAAGAAGCGCTCGGTCTCGAGGAAGTCGGCCGCCGCCGTCGGGAAGATGAGGAGGGGGTGGCCCGACGTACCGTAGCTGACGACGGGCATGTGAAGGCCGAGGGTGGGGCTGTGCCACCCGTCGACCCACTTGGGGAGGCTCGGGTCGATGTACTGGAAGTCCATGGGTCACCCTTGATGCGCGCGGCCCCAGATGGCGGTCCGCTCGTTTTTCCGGAGCGCCGGAGGATAACCGGGAACCGCCGGTGGAGCGCCATCGTATGTCGGGGCGTCCAGCCGAGACCTTGCGCGCGCCGCGACCGACGCGGCGAAAGGAGCGGAAAAGACGCGATGAAAAGACGTGTGACTCCTCTTCTCCCATTCCTCTGTCTTCTCTCGGGGATCGCCATCGGGGCACCCCCCGGCAAGGCGTCGAAGACGGACGCCGCCCCCCTCGATCCCGTGACGAGCGTCGAGGGCATGACCGAGTACGACCTCCCCAACGGCCTGAGAGTGATCCTCTTCCCCGATCAGACCAAGCCCACGGTCACCGTCAACATGACCTACTTCGTCGGCTCGCGCCACGAGGGCTACGGCGAGACGGGAATGGCGCACCTGCTGGAGCACATGATGTTCAAGGGCACGCCCGGCCACCCGAAGATCTGGAAGGAGCTCGAGGATCACGGCGCCTTCTTCAACGGCACGACCTGGACCGATCGCACGAACTACTACGAGGTGATGCCCGCGAGCGCCGAGAACCTCGCCTTCGGCATCGGCCTGGAAGCCGACCGGATGATCCACAGCAAGATCGCCGCGGAGGACCTCGCGACCGAGTTCTCGGTCGTCCGCAACGAGTTCGAGATGGGCGAGAACTACCCGACGCGGGTGCTCGAGGAGCGGATGTACTCGTCGGCCTACCTCTGGCACAACTACGGAAAGTCGACCATCGGATCGCGCAGCGACATCGAGCGCGTGCCGGTCGACAACCTCCGAGCCTTCTACGCGAAGTACTACCAGCCGGACAACGCCATGCTGGTCGTGGCCGGGAAGTTCGAGGCCGCCGACGCGCTCGCCCTCGTCGAGAAGGAGCTCGCGAAGGTCCCTCGCCCGTCGCGAAAGCTCTCGCCCACCTACACCCTCGAGCCCGTACAGGATGGCGAGCGTACCGTCACGCTGAAGCGCGCGGGGGACGTCGGTGCCGTGGGCGTCATGTATCACGGCGTCGCGGGCGGCGACGAGGACTTCGTGGCGGAGGAGGCGATCGTCGATCTCCTCACCGCCGAGCCGTCGGGCCGCCTGTACAAGGCGCTGGTCGAGAAGGGACTGGCGAGCGCCGTCTACGGCGTGGCCTACACCTGGGCGGAGCCGGGCGTGATGCAGGTGATGGCGGAGGTCCGCACGGACAAGCCGCTGCCCCCGGTGCGCGACACGATCACCGCCGTGATGGAGGGGCTGGCCAGGGAGCCCGTCACGCAGGAAGAGGTGGAGCGGTTCAAGGCCAGGAGCGCGAAGGACTTCGCGCTCGCCATGACCGACAACCAGCGCATCGGGATCGAGCTCTCGGAGTGGGCCGCCCTCGGTGACTGGCGCATGTTCTTCGTCCACCGCGATCGCGTGGAAGGGCTCACGAGCGACCGCGTGCAGCGCGTGGCCGAGCGATACCTGAAGACCGACAACCGGACGGTGGGGACGTTCGTGCCCACCAAGGACCTCGACCGGGCGCCGATGCCGCCCGCTGTCGACGTTGCGGGGGCCGTCAACGGATACAAGGGGCGGGAGGCCGGCGCGGACGCCGGGGAGTTCGTCGCCTCCTTCGACAACATCGAGAAGCTTGCGGAGCGCTCGGCGCTCACCTCCGGCCTCAAGCTGACGATGGTGCCGAAGCCGACCCGCGGCGGGGCGGTGCAGGTCCAGATCACGCTGCGCTTCGGTAGCGAGCAGGACCTGAAGGGGAAGAGCCCGGCGCTCAACATGCTCCCGGACCTCCTCATGCGCGGGACGAAGAAGCGCGACTACCAGGCCCTCAAGGACGAGATGGACCGCTTGAAGGCCCAGGTGAACATGTGGGGCGGCGCGAGCAGCGCCACGATGCAGATCACCACGGTCAAGGAGCATCTTCCCGAAGTGCTGGCGCTCGCGGCCGAGGTCCTGCGCGAGCCGTCCTTCCCCGAGGACCAGTTCGAGATCCTGCGCAAGGAGACGCTCGCGCGCCTCGAGGAGCAGCTCCAGGATCCGATGTCGCAGGGATTCTCGACCCTCTACAGGAAGATGAGCCCACGGGCGCGGGACGACGTGCGCTACCAGCCCACCACCGCCGAGCGGATCGCGGAGGTGAAGGCGATCCCGCTCGCCGCGCTTCGGGACCACTACCGCCAGTTCTGGGGGGCGAGCGCGGGAGAGGCGACGGTGATCGGGGACTTCGATGCCGCCGCCGTGAAGGCCGACCTCGAGAAGGGGCTCGGAAGCTTCAAGTCCCCGCGCCCGTTCGCGCGCATCACCTCGCCCTACGTGCCGGGCGTCGCGGCATCGGAGGAGACGATCGAGACGCCGGACAAGCAGATGGCGATGGTGGGCGTCGGCCACGCGTTCGAGCTCGAGGACGACGACCCGGACTATCCCGCGATGGAGATGTGGAACTACATCCTGGGGAGCTCCGCGAAGTCGCGGCTCCTGGATCGCCTGCGCCAGAAGGAGGGTCTGTCGTACGGAGCGTTCTCGAACATCTGGGCGAGCGCGTTCGAGCGCAACGGCACGGTCATGGCGGGCGCCATCTGCGCGCCGCAGAATGCGAAGAGGAGCCTGGCCCTGATCCAGGAGGAGATCGACAAGCTCCTCACCGAGGGCGTCACGGCCGCGGAGCTCGAGGACGCGAAGGCGAGCTACAAGCTCCAGACCGACAACCAGCTCGCGCAGGACGAGATGGTGGTCGCGCTCCTGGGACAGCTCGCGTTCGAGGGCCGGACGTTTTCGTTCCAGAAGGAGCTCTGCGACAGCGTGCAGAAGCTCACGCCGGAAGCGATGGCGTCGGCGGCCCGGCGCATCATCGACACGGGCCGGCTCGTGAAGATCGTCGCCGGGGACATCAAGAACGCCGAGGCGACGGCGACTGCGTCGAAGTGATCCATACGGGGCGGGAGCACGACATGGCTCGTGCTCCCGCCTCGATTCGATCCGTCGGCGATCGACGCTGGGCCACGGTCTCTCGCCAAGCTCGGCCTCGGCAAGCTCGACACCTGACGCATCAGCTCGTCTGTCGTGAATCGATGGAGCCCGGGCTCGGTGTCGACGCCTGGCTTCACGGCTGCGAGGGTCATGGTTCGAGTCCGGCGCCGGCTTTCCTGGAGCGTCAGGCGAGCTCCCACGCGCGCTCCACCCAGGACAGGACGGTAGCGTCGACATCCTGCACGCGATCGATGCGCAGGCGATGAGTGATCGGAGTCGAGAACCCGTCGACCTCTTCGAACCGATCGATCTTGCCGACGCCGCCGAGCGCGAGGAGAAGCTCGACTCCTGCTCCGGCGCGGGAGACGCGCGCGAAGAGCCGCCGTCGCGTCAGCTCGATGCCGTCGGGCCGGTTCCGGAGCCGGACGTCGGCGCGCTCTCCCGCGAGTAGCCTGGCCACGATCGACGGATCCACGCCTCGAGACTACGTCGCCTGGCGCCGCGATGGCCACGTGGGTGCGGACTCCCTCGGCGAGATCAGTAGCGCGGGATCGTCGGATCGATCTCCCGCGACCAGGCGTCGATGCCGCCCGCCAGCGATACGGCTTCGCGGCCGAGCTTCTCCCGGAGGATCGCAGCGCCCGAGAGGCTCCGGATGCCGTGGTGGCAGTAGGCGACGACGAGCGCATCCTCGGGAGGTTCGAGGGCTTCGGCCTGCGCCGCGATCTCCCCCAGGGGCAGGAGCAGGCTTCCCGGGAGCGCGGCGAGCTCGTGCTCGAAAGGCTCGCGCACGTCGACGAGGTAGACGGCCTTGCCCGAGCGCATCATGGCCGCGAGGTCGCCGACCGATATCTGGCGCACGGACGGATCATCACGCGAGGGGTGCCTGGTTGCAATGCGAGGCCGATGGACGAAGGCACCCTGACGTCGTTCGAGCTCGCGCGCGCGACGCCTGACAAATCGACGCTGCGCATCATCGAGCGTGTCGAGGAGCGCGTCGGGGCCTCGCCGTGAAACCCTGGATCGGGGGTCTTGGAGACGGTGCCAGGCGAGCCCTGCCGCAACGGAGACGTTCCATCCGCGATGAGCGGTAGACTCCGCGGCGCGCGATGCCGCAGATCTTCCACCCGAGCACCAACACGTTCTCGAAGGCGAGCATCTTCGGCGCCGTCTTCCTCGTCGCCGGCGCCGGGTGGTTGTTCGATCTGCTCTCGCGTTCGTCCTGGGCGACGGCGCAGCACGTGATCAAGAAGCAGCCGGTGCCCTTCAGCCATGCGCACCACGTCGGCGACGTGGGCATCGACTGCCGGTACTGCCACACGACCGTCGAGACGTCGGCGTTCGCGGGAATGCCGGCGACGTCCACTTGCATGACGTGCCACAAGCAGCTCTGGGCCGATAGCCCGATGCTCGAGCCGGTGCGCGCGAGCTTCCGCGAGGATCGACCGCTTCACTGGACGCGCGTCCACGACCTCCCCGACTTCGTGTACTTCAACCACTCCATCCACGTCGCCAAGGGCATCGGCTGCGCCTCGTGCCACGGAAGGGTCGACCGGATGCCGCTGATGTGGCAGGACGCGTCGCTCCTGATGGAGTGGTGCCTCGAGTGCCACCGCCATCCCGACCGGTACGTGCGGCCCAGGGACAAGGTCTTCGACATGGCGTGGGCGCGCCCTGGCAACGACCCCTCGCTGGGAGCGCGCCTGGTCGCAGAGAACCAGGTCAAGAGCCTGACGAATTGCAGCACATGTCACAGGTAGAGCGGATG
Source organism: Acidobacteriota bacterium (assembly GCA_046331505.1). Classification (GTDB taxonomy): domain Bacteria; phylum Acidobacteriota; class Vicinamibacteria; order JAXLQT01; family JAXLQT01; genus JAXLQT01. The sequence continues at coordinate 16,923 of JAXLQT010000055.1, read as the reverse complement.
CCGGCCCGCATCGAGGAGCTGCGCGCGCGTCTCGCGAGCGAGCGCGGGCCGCGCTTCTGGCGGAGCCTCGAGGCGCTCGCCGACGACCCGGCGGTCGAGGAGATCCTCAAGCAGGAGTTCCCGCGCTTCGCGGACGTCTGGCCCGAAGGCGCGAGCCGCCGGGCGTTCCTCAAGCTCATGGGCGCCTCCTTCGCGCTTGCGGGGCTCTCGTCCTGCACGCGCCAGCCGCGCGAGGAGATCGTCCCCTGGGTGAAACCGCCCGAAGAGGTGATCCCGGGCAAGCCGCTCTTCTACGCGACCGCGATGACGCTCGGCGGCTACGCGAAAGGCATCCTGGTCGAAAGCCACATGGGCCGGCCGACCAAGGTCGAGGGCAATCCCGATCATCCGGCGAGCTTCGGCGCGACGGACGTGTTCGCACAGGCCTCGATCCTCGATCTCTACGATCCCGACCGATCGCAGGTCGTCACGCACAACGGCGCCATCTCGACGTGGGATCACTTCGTCGAGGCGATGAAGGGTCCGATGACCGCGCAGAAGGGACTCGGCGGGAAGGGCCTGCGGATCCTGACGCAGACGATCACGTCGCCCTCGCTCCACGCGAAGATCCAGGAGCTCCTGGCGGCGTTCCCGGAAGCGCGATGGCACCAGTGGGAGCCGTGCGGCCGCGACAACGTGAGGCTCGGCGCGAAGATCGCGTTCGGCCGTTTCGTCGATACCCGCTACGACCTCGCCAAGGCCGACGTGATCGTCGCGCTCGACTGCGACCTCCTGACCTACGGCCCGGGCTGCCTCCGGTACGCGCGGGACTTCGCGAGCCGCCGGCGCAACCTCGATCGCATGAACCGGCTCTACGCCCTCGAGAGCTGCCCGACGCCGACCGGATCGCTCGCGGATCATCGCTTCGCCCTCGCGCCCCGGGCGATCGAAGCGATCGCCGCTGCTCTGGCCGTCGAGATGGGCATCGAGGCTCCGGCGCAGCCCGACGATGCCCTCCCCGCGGCGAAGGTCCGCGCGATCGCCCTGGACCTGAAGAATCACCGCGGCGCGAGCATCGTCGTCGCCGGAGAGCACATGTCGCCCGAGCTCCACGCGCTGTGCCACGCGATCAACGAGGCGCTGGGCAACGTGGGCGCGACGGTGATCCACACCGAGCCCGTCGAGCCGGCGCCGGTCGACCAGCTCCAGTCGATCACGGATCTCGTTCACGACATGGCGGCGGGAAGCGTCGATCTCCTGCTCGCGATCGGAGGCAACCCGGTCTACGACGCTCCGGCGGACCTGAAGCTCGCAGGGGCGCTTTCGAAGGTCCCGCTGCGCGTGCGGCTGGGGGCGTACGACGACGAGACCTCGGAGCTCTGCCACTGGCACCTGCCGATGGCCCACGAGCTCGAGAGCTGGGGCGATGCGCGGGCGTTCGACGGCACGGCGACGGTGATCCAGCCGCTCATCGCTCCGCTCTACGACGGCAAGACCGCCTACCACGTCCTCGGCGCTCTGCTCGAGAAGCCGGCGTCGGATCACGATGCGGTCAAGGCGCACTGGAAGGAACGCACGGGGGAGGGGTTCGACGACCTGTGGCGCAGGATGCTCCACGACGGCGTGGTGGCGGGGAGCGCGAGCGAGCCCATCGCGGTTGACCTTGGCGATGTGGGGGCGCCGTTGCGGGACTGGAAGACGCGGCTCGCGGCCAGGTTCGGGTTCGAGCTCGTGCTCCGTTCCGATCCGACGGTTCATGACGGTCGCTTCGCCAACAATGGTTGGCTCCAGGAGCTTCCCAAGCCGATCAGCAAGCTCGTCTGGGACAACGCCCTGCTGGTGAGCCCGAAGACGGCCTCCGAGATGCGCATCGACAACGGATCCGTCGTCGCCGTCGGTCCGGCCTCCCCGACCGCCTGGATCGTGCCAGGCCATGCCGACGGCTGTGCGACGCTCTCCCTCGGATACGGGCGCACCCGCGGCGGGCGTCTGCTGGACGGCAGGGGGATCAACGCGTACGTCCTCCTCACGTCGCGGGCGCTCCGCAACCCCGAGCTCGCCGCGCTCGCCCCGAGCCCCGCAAGGAGAGTGCTTACGACGACGCAGGACCATGGCTCGATGGAAGGGCGCCACCTCGTGCGCACCGCGACGGTCGCCGAGTATCGCGAGGAGCCGCACCGCATCAAGGAGATGGTGGAGGCACCGAAGCCCGGCGAGTCCATGTATCCAGGCTTCGAGTACAAGGACAACGCCTGGGGCCTTGCGGTCGACCTGAACGTGTGCACCGGCTGCAACTCCTGCGTGGTCGCCTGCCAGGCGGAGAACAACATCCCCATCGTCGGCAAGGAGCAGGTCCAGAACGGGCGCGAGATGCACTGGATCCGCATCGATCGCTACTACGAGAGCACGGGCCCCGGCGACATCGACGCCCCGCGCATCCACCACCAGCCGGTGATGTGCATGCACTGCGAGCAGGCGCCGTGCGAGGTCGTCTGCCCGGTGGGCGCGACCGTCCATTCCGCCGAAGGGCTGAACGAGATGGTCTACAACCGCTGCGTCGGCACGCGCTACTGCAGCAACAACTGCCCCTACAAGGTGCGGCGCTTCAACTTCCTTCTCTGGAACGACTGGAAGACACCCTCGCTGGAGCTCATGCGCAACCCCGACGTGACCGTCCGGTCGCGCGGCGTCATGGAGAAGTGTACGTACTGCGTCCAGCGCATCAATGCCGCGAAGATCGAGGCGGAAAAGCAGGGGCGGCCCGTGCGCGACGGCGAGATCGTCACCGCCTGCCAGCAGGTCTGCCCCACGAGCGCCATCGTCTTCGGCAACATCAACGATCCGGCGTCGCGCGTGCGGAAGCTCCGCGACGAGCCGCGCAACTACGGGATCCTCGAGGAGCTGAACACGCGGCCCAGGACCACCTATCAGGCGAAGCTCGGGAACCCGAACCCGGACCTGGAGAAGGCGTGAGCGACGAGGCGCCGCGGCAGTCCGTCGGCGAGATCACGGGCGTCATCCCGGTCGTGGCGCCGGGCCACACGCCGGCGACGGTCACCGATCAGATCAGCGCCGTCGTGCTGCGGCGCACGCCGCGCTGGTGGTACGTGGGGTTCGCCATCACCTTCGTCGGCGTCAATGCGCTCCTCTACACGATCGCGAACCTGCTGTTCGTCGGGGTCGGGATCTGGGGCATCAACATCCCGGTCGGCTGGGGCTTCGACATCGTCAACTTCGTCTGGTGGATCGGCATCGGCCACGCCGGCACGCTCATCTCCGCCATCCTGCTCCTGCTGCGGCAGCAGTGGCGTACGTCGATCAACCGCTTCGCCGAGGCGATGACGCTCTTCGCCGTCTGCTGCGCCGGCCTCTTCCCGATCTTCCACATGGGAAGGCCGTGGCTCGCCTACTGGCTGTTCCCGTATCCGAGCACGATGCGCGTGTGGCCACAGTTCCGGAGCCCCCTGGTCTGGGACGTCTTCGCCGTTTCGACCTATGGCACGGTGTCGTTCCTCTTCTGGTTCGTGGGGCTCATCCCCGACCTGGCCACGCTGCGGGATCGGAGTCAGAAGCCTCTCATGAGGATCGTCTACGGCATCCTCGCGATGGGGTGGCGGGGATCGGCCCGCCACTGGCACAACTACGAGACGGCCTACCTGCTCCTGGCGGGGCTCGCGACGCCGCTGGTGGTGTCGGTCCACACGGTGGTGAGCTTCGACTTCGCCGTCGGCGTGATCCCTGGATGGCACGCCACCATCTTCCCGCCCTACTTCGTGGCCGGCGCGATCTACTCGGGGTTCGCCATGGTGATGACGCTCGCGATCCCGCTGCGCGCGGTCTTCGGCCTGAAGGACTTCATCACCATGCGCCACCTCGACAACATGGCGAAGGTGATGCTCGCGACCGGGCTCATGGTGGTCTACGGCTACGGCGTGGAGATCTTCATGGCGTGGTACTCGGGCAACGGCTTCGAGCAGTTCATGGTGAAGAACCGGATCCTCGGCCCGTACCAGTACCACTGGTTCGCGCTGATGCTCTGCAACGCGGTCGTGCCGCAGCTCCTGTGGGCCAAGCGCGTGCGCCGGTCGGTGCCTGCGCTGTTTCTCATCTCGCTGGTCGTCAACGTCGGCATGTGGCTCGAGCGGTTCGTCATCATCGTGACGAGCCTCCACCGGGACTTCCTGCCGTCCTCGTGGGGGATGTACCACGGATCGAAGTTCGACTGGTCCATGTACATCGGGACGATCGGCCTCTTCCTGTGGCTCCTCTTCCTGTTCATCCGCTTCTTGCCGATGATCTCGATCTTCGAGATGCGCACGCTCCTGCCGGAAGCGGAGATCCAAGAGGAGCAGCCCTGATGGGTGCCAGGGTCGCTCCGACGCTCTACGGCCTGATGGCGGAGTTCGCGACTCCGGGCGAGCTTCTCATCGCGGCCCGCACGGTCCACAGGGCCGGCTACCGTCGGATCGACGCATACAGTCCCTATCCGATCGAGGAGCTCTGGGAGGCGATCGGCCACCACCGGTCCGTGCTCCCGAGGATCGTGCTCGCAGGAGGGATCGCCGGCTGCATCGGAGGGTACCTCCTCCAGTACTGGATCTCCGTGATCGCGTATCCCGTGAACGTGGGTGGCCGGCCGTTCCACTCGTGGCCGGCATTCATCCCGCCGACGTTCGAGACCACGATCCTGTGCGCCGCACTGTCGGCGGTGCTCGGCATGCTCGCCATCAACGGGCTGCCGACGCCGTACCACCCGGTGTTCAACGTGGAGCGGTTCGCGCTCGCGTCGCGGGACCGGTATTTCCTGTGCATCGAGTCGCGCGATCCGAAGTTCGATCGCACGGCGACCGAGGAGCTTCTGCGGAGCTTCCATCCGTTGCGGGTGTCGGAGGTGCCGCGGTGAATCCGGCCCCGATCGTGCCATCCGTAGGGCGGGGGCTTGTCCCCCGCCGGTTTGCCTGGATGTGGTGCGTGCCCGTCGCGGCGATCCTCGCGGGCGCCTGCCGCCAGGACATGCACGACCAGCCACGCTTCGAGTCCTACGAGGCGAGCACGTTCTTCGCCGATGGGATGTCGGCGCGCCAACCGGTGCCCGACACCGTGGCGCGCGGTCAGCTCCATGCCGATCCCGCGATCGATCGCGGCAAGGGCCCCGACGGCAAGGACGTCGTGGAGATCCCCGTGGCCGTCACCGCCGAGGGCATGGCGCGCGGCCGCGAGCGCTACGACATCTACTGCTCGCCCTGCCACGGGCGCGTCGGGACGGGTCGGGGGATGGTGGTGCTGCGCGGGTTCAAGCCGCCGCCGTCGTTCCACGAGGACCGGCTGCGCGGCGCGCCGGCGGGCCACTTCTTCGACGTGATGACCAACGGCTTCGGCGCGATGTCGAGCTACGCGCCGTCGATCTCCGTGGAAGATCGCTGGGCGATCGTCGCCTACGTGCGCGCGCTCCAGGAAAGCCAGCACGCGGCCGTCGCGGAGCTTCCCACCTCGATCCGCGACGAGCTCGGGCGGAGCGCGCCGTGACGATCGCCGATGCGAAGGCCGCATGGGCCCCGCCCGAAGCGCTGCGCGAGCTGGGTCGCCGCGCCGCGATCGTGGGTGGCGTGGCGCTCGTGCCCGCGGCCATCGGCGGGTGGATGGATCCCGGACAGCTCCTGCGGTCCTGGCTCGTGGCGGTGCTGCTCTACCTCGGGATCGCCCTGGGAAGCCTCGCGCTCCTGATGCTCCAGCACGTGACCGGCGGCACCTGGGGGTTCGTCATCCGGCGCCAGCTCGAGGCGGCGGCGCGCACGCTGCCCTTCCTGCTCGTCCTCTTCCTCGCCGTGCTGATCTCGCCGGCGCGGCTCTACGAGTGGGCGCGGCCTGAGGTCGTCGCGCACGACGCCCTGCTGCAGCACAAGGCGCCCTACCTGAATCGCACCGGTTTCACCGCGCGGACGATCGGGTACTTCGTGCTATGGATGGCCTTCGCGTACGGGCTCGATCGTCTCTCGCGAAGGCAGGACGATCGCGCGGCTCCGAAGCTCGGCAAGCGCATGCGGCGGATCAGCGCGCCGGGGCTCGGACTCTATGGCGCGGCGGCGACGTTCGCGGCCGTCGACTGGCTGATGTCGCTCGATCCGCGCTACGCGTCGAGCATGTACGGCATCTACTTCATCGGGAGCCAGGGGCTCTCTGCGCTCGCGTTCGCCATCCTCGTGGCGACGTGGCTGCGGGCGCGCAAGCCGATGGACCAGGCCCTGCGCCCGGAGCACTTCCACGACATCGGCAAGCTCCTGCTCGCCTTCGTGATGCTCTGGTCCTACTTCTGCATCTCCCAGTACCTCATCGTCTGGTCGGGCAACATCCCCGAGGAAGTGCGGTGGTACCTCGTGCGGACGAGCGGGGGCTGGGGCTGGGTGGGGCTCATGCTGGTCCTCTTTCACTTCGCCGTCCCGTTCCTCCTCCTGCTGTCGCGGGACCTCAAGCGCGATCCTCGGAGGCTCGCACCGGTGGCGATGCTGGTGCTCGTGATGCGCTGGGTCGACCTCTACTGGCAAGCGGCTCCGGCGTGGTCGTCCGCTCTGTCGATTCACTGGCTCGATCCCGTGATGGCCGTCGCGCTCGGAGCGCTCTGGTTCGCGGAGTTCGTGCGCCAGATCCGCAAGCGTCCCATGCTGCCGGTCGGCGACCCCGCGATGGAGGAGCTCCTGGCTCATGACTGAGACGCCGCGCGGGCACGAGACCTTCGACGCCGAGATCGCCGCGCCCAGGATCCTGGGGTTCGGCGCGGGGCTCATCGGCATCGTCGCCCTCGTCCTTGTCGCGATGAAGCTGCTCTCGGGTGGCTTCGCGCGGTGGGACGCTTCGCGCCCGATCGCGACACCCGCGTTGACCGAGGCGCGCACCCAGCCTCCGCCGCCCGCGCCGCTGCTCCAGGCGGCGCCGCGGGACGACCTGGCGAGGCTCCGCCGCGAGGAGGACGGGCAGCTCTCCGGTTACGCCTGGGTCGATCGTGGCAACGGCGTGGCGCGGATCCCGATCGAGCGCGCGATGGAGATCGTCGTCGAGCGCTCGGGAAAGATCCCGCGGGAGGCCGCGCGGTGACGCGGCGAACCGTCCCCGCGATCGCGGTGCTGCTCGCGGCTCCGCTCCTGGCCCACGATCGTCCTCCGAGCCCGCTCGACCAGGTCCGGTTCGATCAGAAGCTGGGAGGGAGCGTCGCGCTCGACGCCACGGTACGCGACGAGACGGGTCGCGAGGTCCGGTTCGGCGATCTCCTCGAAGGGCGGCCGGCGGTGATCGCGTTCGTGAAGTACGACTGCGCCACGCTCTGCCCGCTCGCGCTCGAGGGGCTCGCCATCACCCTGAAGGGCGTGGGCCTCGAGCCCGGGCGGGACTTCGACGTGATTGCATCGAGCCTCGATCCCGCCGAGGGGACGGCGGAGGCGGCGCGGGCGCGGTCCGAGCTCGTGGCCCGATCGGGCAAGGCAGGCGCTGGGCTTCACTTCGTGACGGCCGGCCCGACCGAAGGCACGCGGCTGATGGAGTCGGCGGGGTTCCGCGCGGCGGTCTACGACGAGAAGACGCGCCAGTTCGCCCGCGAGCGGCGTGCGGGTCGTCTCTCCCGACGGGGTGATTCGCCGCTACATCTACGGTATCGAGGTGCCGGCGCGCGACCTCCGCTTCGCGCTCACCGAGGCCGCCGGCGGGCGGACGGATCGATCACCGACCGGGCGCTCCTCTTCTGCTTCCATTACGATCCGGCGAACGGTCGCTACAGCCTCGCCATCGTCAACCTGGTGCGGGTGGCCGGGGTCGCTACCGTCCTCGCGCTCCTGGCATTCCTCGTCCTCGCCCGGCCGAAACGTACGGCGGGCGCGACACTCGAAGGGGCGCCGTGATGGGAAGGCAGCTTCCTCTCTTCCCGGAGCGCGCCTCGAGCCTCGCCGCGTCCGTGGATGCGCTCGTCTTCACGTCGCTCGGGATCGCGGTGTTCTTCGGGCTCCTGATCGCGATCCTGATCGTCGGGTTCGCCATCAAGTTCCGGCGTCGATCGCGTCACGAGGTTGGTCGCGCCTACAAGGCGCCGACCTCGCTCGAGATCGCCTGGACCGTGCTTCCGCTCGTCATCTCCCTCGGCATGTTCGCCTGGGGCGCGGAGGTCTTCTGGGATGCCTCGACGCCGCCCGCGGATGCGACCGAGTACGGTGTCGTGGGCAAGCAGTGGATGTGGAAGTTCCAGCATCCCGAGGGACGGCGCGAGATCGACGAGCTACACGTCCCCGTGGGGAAGGCGATCAAGCTCAAGATGATCTCCGAGGACGTGATCCACAGCTTCTTCGTCCCGGCGTTCCGCACGAAGGCCGACGTGCTTCCGGGGCGCTACTCGACGACGTGGTTCCGCGCGATCAAGCCCGGCACCTACCATCTCTTCTGCGCCGAGTACTGCGGGGCGGAGCACTCCCGGATGATCGGGCGCGTCGTGGTGATGGAGCCACATGACTACGAGGTCTGGCTCGCCGGGATCGAGGCGGGCAAGAGCCCGGAGCAGACCGGAGAGGCGCTCTTCACCAAGCTGGCGTGCAACACGTGTCACAGAAACGGCGACCAGCAGCGCGGGCCGCGGCTCGAGGGGCTCCTCGGGTCCACGGTCCACCTGAAGGGCGGCGGGACGGTCGTGGCCGACGAAGCCTACGTCCGCGAGTCGATCGTCCGGCCCAACGCGAAGGTCACCGACGGCTTCGAGCCCATCATGCCGACGTTCGAGGGGCAGGTGAGCGAGGACGGCATCATGGCGCTCATCGCCTACATCAAGGCGCAGAGCCCCCCCGAGGTCAAGCCATGAGCCTTCCGTCCCTCGGGCGAACCGGCGAGATCCCCCGCGCCGACCCCCCGGCCCCTCCGGAGCGGACGCACTACCTGAACGCCGACGACAGCGTGCGCTCGTGGCTTCTCACGACCGACCACAAGCGGATCGCGATCCTCTACCTCATATCCGTGACGTTCTTCTTCTTCCTCGGCGGCCTCTTCGCGGTGCTCGTGCGGCTTGAGCTCCTGACGCCGGAGGGCGACCTCGTCGAGGCGGACACCTACAACCGCTTCTTCACGATGCACGGCGTCCTGATGATCTTCTTCTTCCTCATCCCGGCCATCCCGTCCGTGCTCGGGAACTTCCTCGTGCCGCTCATGATCGGAGCGCGCGACCTTGCGTTCCCGCGGCTCAACCTGGCGAGCTGGTACGTCTACAACGCCGGCGCCGCGCTGACGCTCTGGTCGGTCGTCAACGGCGGCATCGACACGGGCTGGACCTTCTACACGCCGTTCTCCACGACCTTCTCCAACACCTACGTCATGGCGACGGCCGTCGGCATCTTCATCAACGGCTTCTCGTCGATCTTCACGGGGATCAACTTCATCGTCACGATCCATCGCCTGCGCGCGCCGGGCATGGACTGGTTCCGGATGCCGCTCTTCCTCTGGTCCCACTATGCGACCAGCCTGATCATGGTGCTCGGAACGCCGGTCATCGCCATCACGGTGCTCCTGGTGGGATTCGAGCGCGTGCTGCACGTCGGCATCTTCGATCCCGCCCTCGGCGGCGACCCCGTGCTCTTCCAGCACCTCTTCTGGTTCTACTCGCACCCGGCGGTCTACATCATGATCCTCCCGGCGATGGGCGTCGTCAGCGAGCTCGTGGCGGCCTTCTCGCGGCAGCGCATCTTCGGCTACCGCTTCGTCGCCTTCGCGAGCATCGCCATCGCCGTGCTGGGCTTCCTCGTGTGGGCGCACCACATGTTCGTGGCCGGCATCTCCGTCTACGCGGCGATGGTCTTCTCCGTGCTCTCGATGCTCGTCGCCATCCCGTCGGCGGTGAAGGTGTTCAACTGGACGGCCACGCTCTACCGCGGCTCCGTCGTCTGGGACACGCCGATGCTCTATGCCATGGGCTTCATCGGGCTCTTCACGATCGGCGGTCTCACCGGCGTGATGCTCGCGACGCTCGGGATCGACATGCACGTCCACGACACCTACTTCGTCGTGGCGCACTTCCACTACATCATGGTCGGGGGAACGATCATGGCGTACCTCGGGGGACTTCACTACTGGTGGCCGAAGATCTCCGGGCGCCTCTATCCGGAGCTCTGGGCGCGCGTCGCCGCGGGGACCATCTTCCTCGGGTTCAACCTGACGTTCTTCCCGCAGTTCCTGCTCGGGTACCTCGGGATGCCGCGGCGCTACTGGAGCTACCCGCCGGAGTTCCAGGTGCTCAACGTGATGTCGACGGCCGGCGCGTCGATCCTCGGAATCGGGTATCTCCTGCCGATGGTGTACCTCGCCTGGTCGATGCGCTACGGCAAGAAGTGCGAGACCAACCCTTGGGGCGCGCTCGGGCTCGAGTGGCAGACGCTGTCGCCGCCCCCGACCGAGAACTTCGCCGAGATCCCCACCGTGACGACGGGTCCCTACGAGTATGCCCGCCTGGGAGCGCCCGGTGAATAGCACGGCGCACGCGGCGCACGCCCACCAGTTCGATTCCGCCGCTCAGCAGCGGCAAGCCGTCACGCTCGGGATGTGGCTCTTCCTCGTCACCGAGGTGATGTTCTTCGGCGGCCTCTTCTGCGCCTACACCCTATACCGCTGGCGCTACCCGGAGGCCTTCGTCCATGCGAGCCACGAGCTCGACGTGAAGCTCGGCGCCATCAACACCGTGATCCTCATCGGCAGCTCCCTGACCATGGCCCTCGCCGTCCGCGGCGCCCAGACCGGAGCGCGCCGCGTCCAGGTGGCGTTCCTCGTTCTCACCATCGCGCTCGGATGCGCGTTCCTCGGGATCAAGTCCGTCGAGTACGGCCACAAGCTCGAGCACGGGCTCTTCCCGGGCCCGTCGTTCCGCCTGCCGTCGGCGGGAGCGGAAGCCATGCACGCCGAGCTCTTCACGTCCTTTACTTCATGATGACCGGTTCGCACGCCGCGCACATGGTGGCGGGGATCGGCGTCCTCTCGGTGCTCACGGTGATGGCGGCCCGGGGACGCTTCGGGCCCGGCTACCACAACCCCGTGGAGTGCGCCGGCCTCTACTGGCACTTCGTGGACATCGTCTGGATCTTCCTCTTCCCGCTGCTCTACCTCATGGGCAAGCGCGCATGAAAAGCGACGTCCACGTCGAGCCGGTGCTCCTCTACCTCGGCGTCTTCGGGGCGCTGCTCGTGCTGACGGGCGTCACCATCGGCGCCGCCTCGGTGGACCTCGGGCCCTTCAACACGCTGGTCGCCCTGGCCATCGCGTCGACGAAGGCCGCGCTGGTGATCCTGTTCTTCATGCACGTGCGCCACGCAACGCGCCTCACCAAGCTCGTGGTGGCCGGCGCGTTCCTGTGGCTCTTCATCCTGCTCGCGCTCACCATGGGCGACTACCTCACGCGCTGACAGATTGACGCGGCGATCATGGCCGCATGACACCGTTGTGCGCCGTCAGGACGCTTCCCTGGTAGCGCGACCCGAGATGACGCTCGCGAGAATCGACGGGGCGAGCGCAAGGGTCCGGGTCCGGACATCCCGGACGTCGAACCCGGCCTCGGCCAGAGTGGACGCCGTGTCGCGATCGAGGTGGCATCCCACCGCGCAGCGCTGCCACAGCGGCGTGAGCCTCGTCTGCCAGCGTGCGACTCCGGGCCGCGGGCTCCGAACGTGCTCGAGCACGTGGAGCACTCCGCCGGCGCGCAGCACGCGCCGCACCTCGCGCGCGGCGGCGAGCGGGTCGGGGATCGTGCAGAAGACGAGCGTGGCGACGGCCGCGTCGAACGCCCCGTCCGGGAAGGGGAGGTGCTCCGCCGACGCGCGGAGCAACCGGACAGCGAAACCGACGCGGGCCGATCGCGATCGCGCCCGCGACAGCATCCCGGGCGCGGGATCGATGCCGACGACGCCCGTCGTGCGGCCGGCGTCGTAGCAGGCGAGGTTGAGCCCGCTCCCCACGCCGATCTCGAGCACGGCGCCGCCGATCGGCGACAGGAGGTCGGTTCGCTCGCCGCCGAGCGCGCCGGCGCTCAGGTCGTGGAGCGACGGGAACAGGCGATCGGCGTAGAGGCGGGACAACATTTCTTTACCTGGCGAGAACGAAGCGGATCATGAGGACGGCGCAGGATCGGGTCAACCACGGAGGTCAGGAACATGAGCTTTCGGACGATCGGTACGGTGATGATGCTTCTCGCGAGCCCCGCGCTCGCCCAGCGCGGCAACCTGCGCGAGCGGCGCGACGAGCACAGGACGCGCGTGGTCGACGTGCGCGCCGCCACGGAGCGCCTCTATGCGTCCGCGGGCCCCGCGGATGCGAAGGCCGCCGCGGCCGAGGCGAGGACGCTGTGGGCCGGGCTCCCGCCGGGCATCCAGAGCGCCGTGGAGGCACGCCATCCCGGAACCACGGCGCGCGTCAACGATCTCGAGCGGGAGTGGGAGATGACCCACGAGGGGAACGTCACGAGGACCGATGACGGGCTCTCGCGCGAGTCGTCCACCACCGGTCCGCGCGGCAACACCACGAGCTCGGAGGCAGCCTGGAGCAAGGACGACGACGGGGTGAGCCGGGACGGGAGCGCCACCGGACCGCGTGGCGGCACGACCGAGAGCCACGATGCCTGGGAGCGCGACGGATCGACCGTGCACCACGATGGCGAGACCACCGGGCCTCGTGGCGGGACCGCGACGCGCGAGAGCACGCGGACCCGCACGCGGGGCGAGAGCTTCACGCCGAAGTACCAGGACGATCTCGACGTGTTCGGCGGCCGCCCTCTCGCGCGCACCGCCGGTGCCGGGGGCGGCACGCGCGCGGGAGCGCACCGGTGAGGAGTGCCAACCGGTGACGGAGTCGCGGGGCATGGAACCCCGCGATCAGGCGCGCCGGAGCCGCGCGACGCGTCCCGCGCGGCTCCGGATCGTGCGTCTCAGATCCCGAGATCTCCGACGGCGACCTTGACGCCGTAGGGATTGTTCCAGTAGGCGAGGAAGTCGAGGCCGGCGATGGGGCTCGCACCTCCGCCGACGATGCGGAAGCCGCGGACCTCGGCGGGGTTCGGAAGACCCCACCCCTGGCCCATCAGCACCTCGTCGGCGCCTCCCGAGATGAGGTCGCCCACGGCGACCTCGGCTCCACCGCCGCCGCCGAAGGCCGTGAACTGCCAATCGAGCACGAGCGGGGCGGCGTTGAAGCCTCGCGCGTTCTGCGCCGAGTAGGGATCGGGGCCGTGCGTCACGACGATCTCGTCGGCGCCGTCGCCGTCCGTGTCGCCTCCCGCGACCGAGGCTCCGAACGTCCCGTTGTAGAACGCGTAGAAGTTGTGCCACCAGGCGACCTGGTTGCCGTCGTAGTTGAAGCTGCGGACGTTGGTGGGATACGCCGCGCCGGGCCCCGGTCCGGTCAGGATCTCGGCGTACCCATCGCCATCGATGTCGCCTGCGCCGACGCGCCCGCCCCATCCGACGCCGTTGTAAGCGTAGAAGTTGATCTTCTGGATGGCGGAGACGTTCGCGCCGTCGTAGTTCCAGCCGCGGACCTGCGGCGGGAAGGAGCCGACGGGTCCCGGCGCCGTGAGCAACTCTTCGTGGCCGTCGAGATCGACGTCGCCGCCGGAGACGTGGACGCCGCCGGCGTTGGCGCCGTAGGCGAAGAAGTTCACCTTTGCGATGCCGATGCCGTTCGGTTGCCACGCGCGGACCAGCGGGCCGTAGCCAGCTCCCTGGCCCGGACCCGTGATGATCTGCGCGTGCCGCCGCCGATGATGTCGACCGATGCGACGTTCGCGCCGTAGTAGGGAGCGTTGTAGGCGGCCCAGGAGTTCACGGCCGCCGGAGGCGCCTCGTGGTCCCAGGTCCGGACGATCGGTCCGATCGCTCCGGGACCGGGACCCGTGATGATGTCGGCATCGCCACCCGATCCGCCGTTCACGTTGATGTACTTCGACTTCACCTTGAACGCCGATCCGGTCGCGTTCACGATCGTGAGGCCGACGTCGAAGCTGCCGCCCGTGGTGTAGGTGTGGGCCGGATTCTGAGCGTAGGAGCCCTGCCCGTCGCCGAAGTCCCAGGCCCACTGCGTCGGGCTGCCGGACGAGAGATCGGTGAACTGCACGTTCAATGGAGAGCTGCCAGACGTCGGGTTGCCCATGAAGTCCGCGGTGGGATTGCCGCCGCCACCCGTGCAGGGGACCTGGGTGGTGGGGACGCCCGGCCAGCGCGTCTGACCGCAGCTGTGGGCGTTGAACTGGCCCCAGATGATGCAGCCGTGTGGCGTCCCGTTGTTGAGGTTGCCGTCGTCGTCGTCGGCGACGAGCATGCCGTTGTACCAGGAGCTGCGCGTCTGCGACGTGGCGATGGGCGTCAGCAGGAGGTTCTTGAGCGGCGTCCCCGTCACACCCGCCGCCTCGAGCGCCTCGTGGATGTCCCACACGACGGATCCGAGCATCTCACCCTGGTTGTGGACCTCCGTCTCGTTCGGGTCGTAGCAGGGGAAGTTGCTGGGATCGATGTCCCGGATCGGGCCGCCGGCCGTGAAGAACCCCGGGCCGATGCGATCGTCGTCCGTCTGCAGGAACGCCATCTGGTCGCCGATGAACTCCGAGAGCCCGCCGTCGGCGATGCCTCCGGGCAGGTTCTGGTCGCAGCCGTGGCCGTACTCGTGCGCCACGACATCGAAGATGCGGCCGGTGTTGTTGCACTGGCCGCCGGCGCGGAACATGTTGATGTTGGCGCCGTCCCAGTAGGCGTTGCAGGTCTGGTTCACGTTCACCTTCGCCGTCACGACCGTGCTGGTGAGCCAGGCGTTACCGGTGTAGACGCCCTGCACCATCAGGTTGGTCGCGTTGATGGCGCGGTAGGTGTCGGTCTGCGCGAGCTCGAACTCGGTGCCCGCGTTGAAGACGTCGTTCGACGGGGTTCCCGCCGTCACCGGATGGCTGATGGTCAGGTTGCCCCCGGCCTGGTTGGCGATCGAGGTGTGGCGTCCCACGAGCGACAGCGTCAGCGTCTGCGTACCGCTGCCTCCGACGGTCCAGTTGCCGGAGACGTCGGTGTACGTCTGGCTCCCTCCGACGATGACGCGCTCTTCGGTGTCGTTCGCCGACACGATCGGGCTGCCGACGGTCCGGTCATCCACCTTCGCCTTCACGTTGCCGCTGAACTGGTTCTCGATGCGGTCCTGGATCTCCAGGATCTTCCCGGTGCGCGCGTCGACGTAGGAGAGGAAGGAGAGCTCCGGCGTGGCATCGAGGCGCTCCTGGGTGATCTCCCAGGCGAGGTGGTACTCGATCGCGGCGCGGGTGATGGCCGGATAGATGACCAGGCGGCTCCGGTCGCGCGGCATCGACTTCGTGTCGCTCGTGGGCAAGCCGAGCTCTCCGCTCGCGACGTCCCGCGCCTGGTCCGACGTCAGTAGCGGCGCGACCTCCGCGTCGCCGACGGGATAGCTCTCGCCATAGAAGAGCACGAGGCGCCCGAGCTTGAACACGAGCTCGACGCTCGATCGGATCACCGGGAGACCGCGGTGCTCGTGATGGAAGTAGACCACCCACGTGTCGGCGTAGAAGGTGCACGAGTCGAGCGCGAGATCCGACGGGTCGACCTTGAAGAGCTCGCGGTTCTCCCGGAGGAACGCGCGCGAGACCTCCTCGACCTGCTCGCGGCTCGCCGAGCGGTAGGCGGGGATGAGCGGGATACCCTCGCCGCGGACCCAGACGGGCGTCCCGAGGATCTCGTCCCACTGCGCCTCCCACCCTCGGCCGTGGCGGGTCAGGAACGCCTGGTACGGAGCCGACTTCGCGAGGGCCTCCTGGAGCTCCGTCACGGCATAGAGCCGTTCGGTTGGTCCTTGCGTCACGAGCGGGCTGAGGCTCCGCGGAGTGACGTTGCCGGTGACCGCCCACGCATCGCCGGCGGCGATCGCGAGCACGAGAGAAGCGCCGATGGACGAGAGCTTGCTTCGCATGCGCGTACCCCCTGGTTTCACGGCCCCACGCTACGGCGCCGTTCTTACCGCCGCCTTACCGGCTTCTCCGAGCTGGTACCCTTACCGCGTGGACGCTCGCATGCACGAGGGCCGGCCGGGGGCGCGCTCCGGATCTCCCTGGATCCCGCTCGATCCGGAGCGGCCCAACACCATCGGGCGTGACGCGGGAAGCCGCGTGCGCGTACCGAACCGCGCGATCTCCAAGGTCCACGCCGTCATCGCGTGGGACGGGAGCACCTGGGTCGTGTCGGCCCAGGGCAAGAACGGCACCGCTCTGAACGGGGAGCCGCTCCATCCCACGGCGCGGCGCAAGCTCTCCGAGGGCGACGAGATCGAGCTTGCGCGTCTGACCACCTTCCGGTTCCACCTCGACGCGCGCACGCGGACTGCGTACCTCGAGCAGGATCCCTCGGCCGCGAGCACGTCGACCTTGCTCCTGTCGGAAGTGCCGAAGCTCATGCGCCTCTCCTCCGAGGGGGCGGGCGACGCGATCCTGGAGGTGGACGTGCGGGCGGGGTGCGCCTACCTCGAGGAGGCCGGCGGACGCGCGCGCATCCCGCTGCGGCCCGCCGAGTGGGCGATCCTCGTCGTGCTCGCGTCGCGCCACGGGCGTACCGTCGATCGCCAGACGCTCCAGGAGATGACCTCCGACATGGAGAGCTCCGACCGCGCGAGCGACTCGGTGTATCGCCACGTCTCGCGGCTGAAGGCCAAGCTGGGCCCCTTCGCGGCGGCCCTCGCCGTGGTGCACGGCCTCGGCTACGTGTTCGACGCCGGCCCGGTCCCGGAGCGCGGGCCCGCCCGGCAGTGAGCGTCGAGGCGCCGGCCGCCGCCGCGCCGATCGAGGTCGTCGACCTCACCAAGCGCTACGGCGCGTTCACGGCGGTGGACGCGATCCGGTTCGCCGTCGGGGCGGGGGAGTGCGTCGGGCTCCTCGGACCGAACGGTGCGGGCAAGACCACC
>JAXLQT010000054.1:0-30903 GCA_046331505.1 Acidobacteriota bacterium | reverse complement strand
CGGCAAGACGCGGCTCCTGATGGAGCTCGCCTCGGCGGCGCGCTCGCCGACCCTCCAGGTGCTCACCGGCGAGTGCGCCGCGCCGCTCTCGAGCGAGGGGCGCCAGCCTGGCGGCGATCCTCTCCACGCGTTTCGCGGCGTGCTCCTCGCCGTCGCGGACCGCTGCCGCGAGCGCGGCGGCGCCGAGACGGAGCGCATCCTGGGGCGTCGCGGTGCCGTGCTCGCCCTCTACCAGCCCGCGATCCTCGACGTCCCCGGAGTGCGCGAGCTGCCGCCGCCGCCCCAGCTACCGCCCGATGCAGCGCGGCAGCGGCTCTTCACCTACTTCGCCGACACCCTGCGGGAGCTCGCAGCCGAGGCTCCGATCGTCCTCGTCGTCGACGATCTCCAGTGGGCCGACGATCTCACGCTCGGGCTCTTCGCGCACCTCGGGCAGGGAGATCTCCTGAGCGGGATGGGCGTGCTCGTCGTCGGCGCCTACCGCACCGAGGAGGCGCCGCAGGGCCTGCCGAGCCTCGCCGCCGCGGCGCACCATCTCTCGCTCGGCCGCCTGAAGGACGACGCGATCGTCGCGATCGTCTCCGAGATGCTCGCGATGACCCCGCCGCCGGACGCCCTCGTGCGCAAGCTCGCGCGCCACGCCGAGGGCAACCCCTTCTTCGTGGCGGAGTACCTCCGCACCGCGCTGGGAGAGGGGCTCCTGACGCGGGATCGCCGGGGCCGCTGGCAAGTGGCTGGGTCCCCGGACCGTCCCGGCGCCACCGGTGCGCTGTCGATCCCCGGGTCCCTGCGTGACCTCGTGCGCCGGCGCGTCCAGGGACTCTCGCCGGAGGCCCGTGCTGTCCTGGAGGTGGGCGCCATCCTCGGCCGCGAGATCGACGAAGGCCTGCTCGCCGCCGTCGCCGGCATCGGCGACGCGGACGTCATCGAGGAGATCGGCGTGCTCCTCGCGCGGCAGGTGCTCGAGGAGGTGGAGCCCGGGAGGTGCCGCTTCGTCCACGACCAGATCCGGCAGATCACGGCGGACGAGATCGCAACCGCGCGCCGGCGCGAGCTCCACCGAGCCGCGGCCCAGGAGATGACGACGCGCTTCGCGGCCGATCTCGATCCACATCTCGCGCAGGTGGGCTTTCACTGGGAGCAGGCCGGCGTGAAGGCGCGCGCCCAGGAGTGCTACCTCCGGGCCGGAGTCTGGAGCGACACGCGCCACGATTACCGCGAGCGCGAGCGCCTGCTCCGGGCGTGCCTGGCGCTCGACACGGAGATCACGCCGGCAGGGGTCGGCGCGCGCGTGGACCTCGGCGACTTCCTCATCCAGATCTACGGGCGGACCGCCGAGGCGCGCGCCGAGCAGCAGCGCGCGCTCGAGGAGGCGCGGGCGATCGGCGATCGGGCGACGGAGCTGCGCGCGCTCATGGGGCTCGCCACGGCGTCGCGCGTCACGGGAGCCCTCGAGGAGGCCCGCGTCCTTTACGAGCAGTGCGTGACGGCGGCCCACGAGGCCGGCAACGGCACCGTCGAGACCAGCCTCATCGGTCACCTCGCGATCGTCCATCACGAGCTCGGGCACATGGAGGAGGCGCGCGACCTGTACGAGAAGGCCATCGCGCTCTCGAGCGCGTCCGGCCAGCGGCACACCCAGGCGATCAACCTCGTGAACCTCGCGAACCTCCATCGCGAGCAGGGGCGCGTCCAGGAAGCCCTCGAGGGATACGCGAAGGCCCTCGAGATGCACCGTGCCGCGCGGCAGCAGCGCCTCGAGGCGGCGGCGCTGGTGAACCTCGGCGAGCTCTGCCTCGACCTGGGCCGGCTCGACGCCGCGCGGAACCTGGCGGAGCAGGCGCTCGAGATCTACCGGGAGGTGCTCAACCGGCGGGCCGAGGCCTACACGATGAACATCCTCGTCACCTACCACCGCCTCAACGGGCGGTTCACCGAGGCGCTGCGCATCAACGAGCTCGTGTCCGCGGCGGCGCGGGAGATCCGCGATCGCCACCTCCTGGGAACGTCGCTGCGCGAGCTGGGCACCATCGAGCTCGAGCGAGGCAACTTCGCATCCGCGCGCAACGCGCTCGAGGAAGCTGTCGCGATCCACCGCGAGGCGCGCGATCCCAGGAGCGAGCTCTATGCCCTGGTGCCGCTCGTCGCGGTGCGCCGCCGGCTGGGCCAGCGCGCGGGGCTCGACGAGATCGTCGGCGACGCGCTCGAGAGAGCCTCGTCCCTCGATCAGAAGAGCTCCATCGCCGCCGCGCTCTGCGAGCAGGGGCATCTCGCGATCGCGGGCGGTGAGCCCGCGCGCAAGCCCCTGGATCGAGCGCGGGAGATCGCCCGGGGAGTCGGGTACGAGCCTTCGTCGGAGCTCGGGCAGGCGATCGCCGCCCTCGAGGCCGCGGAGCGAGCGCGAGAGGTGGGAGGGCCGCTGCTCGCCGGCGAGGCCGTCGAGCGCCTGCCTCCCGACGTACAGCGCGCCATCATCGCGGCGGCCGGCCGGACGTGAGCGCCCCCCACCAGGGATTCGTCCTGCACCCGACCTACCGCATCGAGGATGGCCGCCCGATCGTGCAGCTCTATGGCAAGCTTGCGAGCGGCGCGACGTTCCTCGTGCGCGACGGGCGATGCCGCCCGCGCTTCTACATCCGCGAGGGCGACGCCGCTTCCGCCCGCGCGCTCACGACGATGCCGATCGCGCCGTGTGGGCGCCGGACGATGCAGGGGGAGCCGGTCGCCGAGCTCACGTTCCCGACGCCGCCGGACGGAGCGCCGCTCAGGAGGCGCCTTTCCGATGCGGGCATCCCCTGCTACGAGGCGGACGTGCGGTTCGCGATGCGCTACCTCATCGACCGCGGGATCCGGGGCTCGATGGCGATCACGGGGCCGCGCCGGGACGGCGAGGGCGTCATGCACGTCTTTGACGATCCCGACCTCGCACCCGGCACGCTCGTGCCGGCGCTCTCCGTCCTCTCGTTCGACATCGAGACCGACCCCAAGGCCGAGCGCGTGCTGTCGATCGCGCTCTCGGGATGCGGCGCAGACGAGGTGCATCTCCTCACCCCTCCGGGCAAGAGCTGCCCGCCCGGCGCGTTCCCGGTGGAGACCGAGGCCGATCTCCTGCGCACGTTCTGCCGGCGCGCGCGCGAGCTCGATCCCGACGTCATCACGGGCTGGAACGTCATCGACTTCGACTTCACGGTGCTCTCCCGCATCGCGGCGAAGCGCGGGGTGAAGCTCGCCCTCGGCCGTGGTCCCGACGCAGTGCGCCTCCTGCCGGCGCGCTCGGTCTGGGGATCGTCCCAGGCCAGTGTCCCAGGACGGGTCGTGCTCGATGGGCTCCACGCGCTTCGCGGCGCGTTCGTGCGCATGGAGGACCATTCGCTCGACGCCGTGGCCCGCGAGGTGCTCGGCGAGGGCAAGCTCATGGGAGGTCCGGACCGTGCAGAGGAGATCCTCGAAGCGTTCGAGAACGATCGCTCCCTCCTCTGCGCCTACAACCTCCACGACGCGCAGCTCGTCGTCGGCATCCTCGACGCGCTCAAGCTGGTGCCGCTGGCGATCGAACGGTCGCGCCTGACGGGCATGCCGCTCGATCGCGTGGCCGGGAGCGTTGCGTCGTTCGACTTCGTCTACATGTCCGAGCTCGGCAAGAGGGGCATCGTCGCCCCCACGGCGCGCGCCGACGAGAACATCGAGGCGCCCATGGCGGGCGGCCACGTGCTCGAGCCACGGCCCGGAATCTACGAGAACGTGCTCGTGCTCGACTTCAAGAGCCTCTACCCGAGCATCATCCGCACGTTCCAGATCGATCCCCTCGGTTACCTCCCACGGCCCGGCGAGGGCGACGATCCCATCGTCGCGCCCAACGGCGCCGCGTTCCGCCGCGAGCCCGGCATCCTCCCCGGCATCCTCGACGAGCTGTTCCCGCGACGCGAGCGTGCCAAGGCGGCCGGCGACCTGGTCGCGAGCAACGCCATCAAGATCCTGATGAACTCCTTCTACGGCGTGCTCGGCACGCCCGCGTGCCGCTTCCACAACGCCGAGATCAGCAACGCCATCACGAGCTTCGGGCGCGAGCTGCTGCTCTGGACCAAGGCCCGCCTGGAAGAGTGGGGCCACGAGGTCCTCTACGGCGACACCGACAGCCTCTTCGTCCGCGCGGGCGTGCCCGGGCGCGCCCAGGCGGAGCACGCGGGCCACTCGCTGGTCCGCCGCGTCAACGAGGAGCTCGCGCGTCACGTCGCGGGCACCTGGCGCGTCGCGAGCAAGCTCGAGCTCGAGTGCAAACAGCTCTTCCTGAAGCTCGTCCTCCTCCCGATGCGCCACGGCGGAGGCGGCGCGCGCAAGCGCTACGCCGGCTGGGTCGAGGAAGGCGGGAAGCTCCATGTCGTATTCACAGGCATGGAGGCGGTCCGCCGCGACTGGACAGAGCTTGCCCATCGCGTCCAGACGGAGCTCTACGAGATGCTCTTCGCGGAGCGCCCTCCGGCGCAGATCGGCACCTACCTCGAGCGGACCGTCGCCGACGTCCGCGCCGGCCTCCACGACGACGTGCTCGTCTACAGGAAGGCCCTGCGAAAGGGCCTGGAGGAGTACACCGCCGCCACCCCGCCCCACGTCGTCGCCGCGCGCAAGCTCGGCGCCAAGGCGGGCCGCGTCATCTCGTACGTCATGACCCTGGGCGGCGCCGAGCCCGCCTCCGCGCGCCGCAACAAGTTCGATCACGAGCACTACGTACAGAAGCAGGTCCGGCCGGTGGCCGAGCCGGTGCTCGAGCTCCTCGGGCTGGATTTCGATCGCGTCGTCGGCGACGACCGGCAGCTACGGCTCTTCGATTGAGACCTCTCGTGCCTCCGTGGCAATCCTCCCACCGCACCACACGGGCAATGGTCAGAGCTTTCGTAGCTCGTCCAGCTCGCGCTCCAGGCGATCGACCTTCTCGTGAAGCTCCAGGATCGCGACGTGGGCCTTGACGTTGACCTCGTAGTCGGCCTCGCTCCGGATCCGGTCCTTCGCGTCCTGGCGGTTCTGGCTCATCATGATCACGGGCGCCTGGAGGGCCGCGATCATCGAGAGGATCAGGTTGAGGAGGATGAACGGGAAGGGATCGGGCTTGTGCGCGTCGGTACGGTTCCAGACGACCCACGTGAAGAGCAGCCCGAGGAACGAGAGGACGAACGCCCAGCTTCCTCCGAACGACGCCACGCCGTCCGCAACGCGATCGCCGAGGGTCTCGCGCGCCTCGATCACCTCGTTCGGGTTCTCGGCGACGCGCTTGATCTGGGCGTCCGCTCTGCGGATGCGCTTGGCCAGAGCGATCAGGACGTCCTGGGCGGTGTCGGGCTTGCGCCGGAGGAGATCGAGGAGGTGCTCGCGCTTGAGCACGAGTGTCTCGACGTCGGTGAGAGCCAGGGCCGAGGCCGATCGGTTCCCGCCGTCCACGACCGAGAGCTCGCCGAAGAGCTCTCCCGGCTCCATCACGTCGACGACGATGCTCTTGCCCTTCTCCTGCACCGAGAGCTCGACGCGCCCGGACCGCACGGTGTAGCAGACGGAGCCGGGCTCGCCCTCCTTGAAGATGGGCTGGCCGGCCGCGAACCGCTGCTCCTCCATCAGCGCCGCGATCGCGGCGCGCTCCTCGTCGTCCATGTGGTGGAAGAGCGGGATGTCCCTGAGGAACGCGGCGTCGGCGGGCACGCGCGCATCTTATTGAAAGTTGCGTAGGATCGCCGGATGAGCACGCTGGGCGCCTTCACCGCCGACCCGAAGGGGAGGCCGCGATCCGCCGCGGAGATCGTGACGGCTTCCGGCACGCGGATCTACCTGATGCCGGTCGAGACGTTCCCGGGCCACGTCAACAACGTCTACCTGATCGACCACCCGGATCACCCCGTGCTCTTCGACGTGGGCACCCTCTCCGGGCACGACGAGCTCCAGTCGCGGTTCCGCGAGGTCCAGGATCGCTTCGGCGTGAAGACCGGGCTCACCGACGTGCGCGAGGCCGTGGTGAGCCACGCCCACGTCGATCACTTCGGCAACGCCGGGACCATCCGCGATCTCGGCATCTCCATCGCGATCCACGAGCTGGATGCCCGCGTGCTGGCCGGCTTCACCGAGCGGCTCGCGCTCGCGTCGCGCGACATCGGCATCTTCCTGCGCCACGCCGGGCTCGCCCCCGACGCTGCCCGCGATCTCGTCGACCTCTACCGTACGAGCAAGCACTTCTTCCACGACCTCGCTCCCGATCGGCGCCTGAAGAACGGCGACACCATCGGCCCCGGCTTCCGCGTGCTGCACGTGCCCGGACACTGCCCGGGCATGATCTGCCTGGCCGTCGACGACGTGGTGCTGACGGCGGACCACCTGCTCTCCCGGATCACGCCCATCCAGAGCCCTCAGGCGATCACGCCCTACATGGGCCTCGAGAACTACCTGCGCTCCCTCGAGAAGCTCCGCGACTTCGGCTACTTCACCCTGGGGCTCGGCGCCCACGAGGCGCCGATCAGGGACGTGCGCGGGCGCATCGATGCGTCGATCGCCCACCACGCCGAGCGGCTGCGCAAGGTCCACGGGCTGTGCGAGGAGCGCGGCCTCACCATCGCCGACGTGGCGCAGGCGCTGTTCGGCACGACGAAGAGCTACGCAGTGCTGCTCGCGCTCCTCGAGGCGGGCGCGCACGTCGAGTACCTCCACGAGCTCGGCCATCTGACGATCGAGAACGTGCACGACGTCGCCGACGACCCGAACGTCGCCGCCCGCTACCGCGCCACGACGGACGCGCCGGCGCCGGTGCGGCGGGCGTGATCGCCGTCCGGCGCGCGGCGGATCGCGGAGGGTTCGACTTCGGCTGGCTCGACACCCGCCACACCTTCTCGTTCGGCGAGTACCACGACCCCGCGCACATGGGATTCCGCGCGCTGCGGGTCATCAACGACGACCGCGTCGGTCCCGGCCAGGGCTTCGGATCGCACCCGCACCGCGACATGGAGATCGTCACCATCGTCCTCGAAGGCGCCCTCGCGCACAGGGACAGCCTCGGCACCGGATCGGTGATCCGTCCGGGAGAGGTCCAGCGCATGAGCGCCGGCACCGGGATCATCCACAGCGAGATGAACGCGTCCGAGTCCGAGCCAGTCCACTTCCTCCAGATCTGGATCGTCCCTTCGGCGCGGGGCAGCGCCCCGGGATACGAACAGAAGGCGTTTCCCGAGAGCGAGCGGCTCGGCAAGCTCCGTCTCGTGGGATCGCAGAGCGGTCGCGACGGGAGCCTGCGCATCCATCAGGACGTCGACGTCCACGCCGCGACGCTGCGCGCCGGGGATCGCGCGACTCTGGCGCTGCGCCAAGGGCGGCACGCCTGGGTCCAGGTGGCCTCGGGCAGCGTCGACCTCGGATCGACCGCTCTCGCCGAGGGTGACGGCGCGGCGGTGACCGGCGAGCCCGCCATCGCGCTTGCCGGAGTGTCGCGCGCCGAGCTGGTCGTCTTCGACCTCGCATGAGACGGCGGCGAGCCCTCGTCACGATCCTCGCCCTGGGCGCCGCCGGCTTCTGGGGCGCGTTCGTCCAGGCGCCTGCGGGGGACCGGTCCGGGCGCGACTTCGACTCCGTGCGGCTCGCCGATCTCGAGGTCCGGATGTGGCAGGCCTACTACGGCAAGCAGAAGGTCCGCCTCTTCGCCCTCCTCGTGCAGACCCTCCGCGAGCAGTTCCGCTACCCGTGGGCCAAGGCGACGCTCGTCGCATTCCGCTTCGCGCGCGCTGCAGCCACCTTCGGGGACGCGCGGGGCGCCTACGACGAGGTGCTGCCGGATCTCGAGGCGGGCTACGCCATCGCGCGCGACTGGACCGGCAACGGCTTCGACGCGAAGGCCGTGGCGCAGGCCGAGCTCGCCTGGTGGGTGGCGCGGCGCGATCCGGAGGCGTCGACCCCGGAGAACGTCGGCCGGCTCATCGCCAAGGAGTACGCACTCTTCTGGAACGTGCCGGAGAAGGCCGTCGGCCCATCGGGGTTCCTTCGCGCCAGGGCGGGACGCCTTCGCGACGACGGCGGCGCGAACGCCGACTGGCCCGAGGTCCGGAAGGTCCTCCTCGAGTCGTACAGCAACCTCCACGCCGCGCTGCGCCCTCGCACGTGACGGCGCGCGAGGAGATCTCGATCGACGTGTCGCCTGAGATCGGATCCGTCTCCGCGATCCTCGATCGACCTCCCGTCGCGCGCGCGATCCTGGCCCTGGCCCACGGTGCCGGAGCGGGGATGCGCCATCGGTTCCTCGAGGCCCTCGCGGCGGCGCTCGCCGAGCGCCGTGTGGCGACCCTGCGCTACCAGTTCCCGTACATGGAGGCGGGGTCGCGCCGTCCGGACCGGCCCGAGACGGCGCACGCCGCCGTCCGTGCCGCGGCCGCCGAGGCGCGCCGGCGTGCTCCCGATCTCCCTCTGATCGCGGGCGGCAAGTCCTTCGGCGGGCGCATGACCTCCCAGGCGCAGGCGCGCACACCCCTTCCGGGCGTGCGGGCGATCGTCTTCGTCGGGTTCCCGCTCCATCCCGCCGGCAAGCCCGGCATCGAGAGAGCCGCGCACCTCGACGGGGTCGCGATCCCGATGCTCTTCCTCCAGGGCACGCGGGACGAGCTCGCCGAGATGACGCGCATGCGAGGCGTCGCCGCGAGCCTCGGCGATCGCGCGACACTTCAGGTCATCGACGGCGCGGATCACGCGTTCAAGGTGCCGCGATCCACGGGGCGGAGCGATGCCGACGTCATCGCGGAGCTCGCGTCCGCCATCGTCCGGTACGGGGCGCCGGCGTGATCGTCCACGCCTGCGATCACCACGAGGTGCCGCTGCCGGAAGGCCATCGCTTCCCCATGCCCAAGTACCGCATGCTCCGGGAGGCGCTGGTCGAGCGCGGCGTCCTGCGGCCCGACGAGATCGTCCCGGTCGGACCGGCGCCGATCGAGGAGGTGCGCCGCGCTCACGCCGAGAGCTACGTCCTCGGCGTCCTCACCGGGACGCTCCCCGCCGAGGCGCAGCGACGGATCGGCTTCCCCTGGTCGGAAGCGCTCGTCCGGCGGTCGCTTGCGTCCGTCCACGGGACGATGCTCGCCGCCGAGGCGGCGCTCGGGGACGGCATCTCCGGCAACCTCGCCGGCGGGACGCACCACGCGAGCCACGACGCCGGCGCCGGCTACTGCGTCTTCAACGACATCGCAGTCGCCGCCAGGAGCCTGCTCGCGCGAGGCCTCGTCGCGCGCGTCCTGGTGGTCGACGTCGACGTCCACCAGGGCGACGGCACCGCGCGCATCTTCGCCGGCGACCCTCGCGTCTTCACGCTGTCGATCCACGGGGCGCACAACTTCCCGTTCCGGAAGGCCGAGAGCGACCTCGACGTCGAGCTTCCCGACCGCTGCTCCGACGACGCCTACCTCGCGGCGCTGCGGGACGCCCTCGACGCGGCCCTCGCGCGATCGCGGCCCGACATCGTCTTCGTGCAGGCGGGCGTCGACGCCCTCGAGGGGGATCTCCTCGGGCGTCTCTCGCTGTCCCACGACGGCCTCGCCGAGCGCGATCGCCTCGTGATCGGCACGATGCACCGCCTCGGCATCCCGACCGTGCTGACGCTCGGCGGCGGCTATGCGAAGCCCATCTCCGCGAGCGTCGACGCGCACGTCGCCACCTACCGGACCGCGAAGGCGATCCATGGATGAGCGCGCCTTCGTGGAGCGCGTCGGCCGCGTACGGGCGATCGCGATCATCCGGGCGTCGAGCAAGCGACGCGCCCGGATCGCCATGGAGGCCGCGGTCGACGGTGGTTTTCAGATCGTCGAGTTCACGCTCAACACGCCCGGCGCCATCGAGCTCGTGCGCCTCTTCAGCCGGCGACGCGGCCTGACCGTCGGCGCCGGCACGGTGCTCCACGCGCGCGATGCCGCGGCGGCGGTCGATGCCGGCGCCTCGTTCCTCGTTTCGCCGGTCCTCGACGAGGCGGTGCTGCGGCGGGCGGGCCGCCTCGGCGTCCCGCTGATTCCCGGGACGCACACACCCACCGAGATGTGGCGCGCGCACGACGCGGGATGCCCCATCGTGAAGCTGTTCCCCTCCCCCGGCCCCGCTTACCTCCGCTACTGCCTCGGGCCCATGCCGTTCCTCCGGATCGTCCCGACGAGCGGCGTCGACCCACGGAACGCTCGCGCGCACCTCGATGCGGGCGCGTTCGCGGTGGGGCTCGGAGGCGCGCTGTTCGCCGAGAGGGACGTCGCGGCCGAGGACGCGGGCGCGATCAGGAGGCGCGCGCGATCGATCCTCCGCGCGATCGCTCGATGATCCCGCCGCCTCCACGCGCGCGCACCGGTCCGAATCGCCGGGGACGAGCCCCCCGACCTACTTCGGCGCCGGGGTCGCGGGCTTGTCGGGTGCGCTGAACAACTTCGGATCGACGCCGGAGTTGATCTTGTAGTCCTCCACCACGATGACCTCGACGTCGAGGTCGCCGCGCTTGACGTCTTGCCGGAACGCAACGCCGATACCGTCGACGAGACGGAAGTCGGCGAACGTGACGGTCGTCCTGGCGCCGGTTCCTTCCTGAAACTCCTTGCGCAGGATCCGTCCCGTGGCGGGCTCCACGTAGAAGCGGACCGGCACTCCGTCGTTGGTGACGTCGAGGACGTCGGCGTCGGTCGTTCCGATCTTGGCGGTACCGCCGTCCTGAAGCACGAGCGTGGGCTTGCCGTGCTGCTGCGCGACGAAGAGGGGCTGGCGCTTCAGGGCGCGGATCCCCTTCTCGCGATCCTCGGCGGGCAGCGGCTCGACGCCCGCGTCCGAGATCGTGAATCCTTCGTCGGCGATCACCGCCACGTACATCGAGCCGTCGAGCTCCATCTCCTCCCGCGACCGCGCCGCCGTCACGTACTGGCGCACCGTCACGGTATAGGACTTCGGCTCCAGGATGTCCTCGTGGCTCAGGATGGTGAGGTCCTTCACCGCGTCCACCTTCGCCTGGCCGCCGAGCCCCTGGACCATCTTCGCGAACGTCTGCTCCGCACGGGACGGCGCATCGGCACGCACCGGGAACGCGAGCCCCGCGAGGGTCAGGAGAACGAGCGCGCGTGGACATTGCGAGGGTATCGATCGGCTCATGAACCGGGATCTTAGCGAAGCTGCCGTGCGCCACGCGCCATGGCGCCGGAGGAGGCGCATAGAATCCCGGCCATGGGAGAGACCATGGCGCGGCAGCGCATCGCGGTCCTCGGCGGATGCGGCCATGTGGGGCTCCCGCTCGCGCTCACCTTCGCGGCGCGAGGCTGCGACGTGGACGTGGTCGACGTGAGCGCCGAGGCGGTCGCGGCGACCAACGCCGGGCGGATGCGGTTCCTCGAAGAGGGCGCGGCCGATCTCCTGGCCGCCCACGCCGGCAAGAACCTGGTCGCCACGACCGACGCGTCGGTCGTCGCGCGCGCGAGCACCATCATCTGCGTCGTCGGCACGCCGATCGACGAGCACCTGAACCCCCAGATGGCGAAGCTCGTGCGGGTGATGGACGACCTCAAGCCCCACCTCCGGCCGGGCCAGCTCTTCGCGCTGCGCTCGACGGTCTACCCGGGCGCCACCCTGCGCATCGCGCGATGGTGCGAAGAGAACGTCCCCGGTGTCCTGGTCGCGTTCTGCCCGGAGCGGGTCGCCCAGGGCATCGCCATCCGCGAGATCCAGGAGCTCCCCCAGATCGTGAGCGGCTGCACGCCCGAGGCGCTCGCCCGCGCGCGCTCTCTGTTCGCCATCATCGCCGACAAGCTCATCGAGCTCGAGCCGACCGAGGCGGAGCTCGCGAAGCTCTTCTGCAACGCGTGGCGTTACATCAGCTTCGCCACGGCGAACCAGTTCTACGCGCTCTGCATGCAGAACGGCATCGACTACTACCGCGTGCTCGACGCCATCAAGCTCGACTACCCGCGCATGAAGGGGCTCCCGTCGGCGGGCTTCGCCGCCGGCCCGTGCCTGTTCAAGGACACGATGCAGCTCGCGGCCTACTACCGGAACGAGTTCTCCCTCGGCCAGAGCGCGATGCTGGTGAACGAGGGGCTGCCCCTCGTCCTGATGCAGGAGCTCCGGAAGCTCGACCTGCGCGGCTCGGTGGTGGGCATCCTCGGCATGGCCTTCAAGGCCGGCAGCGACGACACGCGCGACTCGCTCGCGTTCAAGCTGAAGAAGCTCCTCGCCCTCGAGTGCCGCGACGTGCTCTGCACCGACGAGCACGTGACGGCACCCTGGGTGCTGCCGCTCGAGGAGGTGCTCTCGCGGTCGGACGTGCTCGTCGTCGGCGTGCCGCACGAGCGCTACCGCGGGCTCTCGCCGCGCCAGCCGACGCTCGATCCCTGGAACCATCTCGGCCGCGGCGGTCTCATGAAGTGAAGATCCTGGTCACCGGATCGGCCGGCTTCATCTGCGGCTACGCGGTCGCCGACCTCCTCGCCGCGGGGCACGAGGTCGTCGGCATCGACAACTTCTCGAAGTACGGCCGCGTCGCGAAGAGCTACGACGGCCACCCGCGCTACACGCTCCGGGAAGGCGACTGCAAGGACGCGGCGCTGCTCGGCCGCCTCGCCGAGGGCTGCGATCACATTCTCGCCGCGGCGGCGATGATCGGCGGGATCTCCTACTTCCACACCCATGCCTACGACCTCCTCGCCGAGAACGAGCGGATCATCGCGGCGACGTTCGACGCGGCGATCGCGGCCCACAAGGCGGGTACGCTGCGGAAGATCACCGTGCTCTCGAGCTCCATGGTGTTCGAGAGCGCGACCCAGTTCCCGACCCCCGAAGGCGCCGAGCGCGCCTGCCCGCCTCCGCGATCCACCTACGGGTTCCAGAAACTCGCCTGCGAGTACTACGCCCAGGGGGCGCGCGAGCAGTACGGCCTTCCCTTCACCATCCTGCGCCCGTTCAACTGCGTCGGCGTCGGCGAGCAGAAGGCGCTCTCGGGCCGCGAGGTGAAGAGCGGCAACCTCTCGCTGGCGATGAGCCACGTCGTGCCCGATCTCGTGGCCAAGGTCGCGAAGGGCCAGGACCCGCTGCGCATCCTCGGGAGCGGCGGCCAGGTGCGCCACTACACCTACGGCGGCGATCTCGCGCGGGGGATCCGCCTCGGCATCGAGCACCCGGCGGCGCTCGGCGAGGACTTCAACCTGTCGACGGCGACGCCCCACACGGTGCTCGAGGTCGCCGCCGCGATCTGGGAGCGCTTCCATCCCGGCGAGCCCCTGCGCGTCGTGTCGGACGCGCCGTTCGAGTACGACGTCCAGATGCGCTCGCCGTCGGTGGAGAAGGCGCGGCGCCTCCTCGGCTTCGAGGCGACGACGCCGCTCTCGCAGATCCTCGACGAGGTGGTGCCCTGGGTGAAGGAGCAGATCCAGGCCGGAACCCTGTGAGCTCGCCGCTCACGGTCGTCGTCCCGGTCTACAACGAGGGAGCGAACTTCGCGGAGTGGTGGAGGCAGATCGGCCCCCACCTGCCCCCGGAGGCGCGCGTCCACGTCGTCTACGACTTCGACCTGGACGACACGCTGCCGGTGGCGCGCTCCCTCGCGCGCGAAGGCGCGCCGATCGACCTCGTGCGCAATCCCGAGCGCGGCGTGCTCGGCGCGATCAAGACCGGTCTCACGAAGGCCCCGCCGGGTCCGGTTCTCGTGAGCATGGCCGACCTGTCGGACGACTTCTCCGCGATCCCGGCGATCCTCGCCGCGTACGAGGCCGGCGCCCGCGTCGTCGTGCCGAGCCGCTACATGAAGGGAGGACGTCAGGTGGGCGGCCCGTGGCTCAAGGGCCAGCTCTCCCGCTGGGGCGGGGTCTCCCTCCATCTCCTCGCGGGCTTTCCCGTGCACGATGCGACCAACAGCTTCCGCCTCTACGACGCGGACTTCGTCCGTTCGATCGCGATCGAGAGCTCCGGCGGCTTCGAGATCGGCTTCGAGATCACGCTCAAGGCGTGGATGGCAGGGCTATCGATCGTCGAGGTACCGTGCACCTGGCGCGATCGCGTCGCGGGCCAGAGCCGCTTCGCGCTCAGGAAGTGGCTCCCGCGCTACGCGCGCCTCTGGTTCCGCGCGCTCTCGTTCGGGTTCCCTGGCCGCGGCAAGGCGTCGAGGTGATCGGGGCGCGCGAGGGTCAGTGGAGGTATCCGAGCGAACGCAGCTCCTCCTCCGTCACAGGGATCTGGCCACCCGGCCGCGCCGCGTCGCCGGAGCCGGCAGAGAGCGCCTCGAGCAGATCCGCGGGAACGGGCCCCGCGTCGTAGGTCTCTCCGGGATCCGACGCCAGATCGTAGAGGCACGCTCCCGCCGTCCCTTCGATGAGCTTGTAGCGTCCCGCCACGATCGCGCGCTCGCTTCCCTGGTTGTCGCGCTCGGCGATCACCCGGATCTCCGATCGCCACGCGCCGTCGACGAGGTAGCCCGCGAGAGACGCGAGGGAGATCGCGCGAGGATCGAGCGCGGAGCGAGAGCCATCCCGGACGATGAGAGGGACGCGCAGCAGCTCCTCGTAGAGGGTGTGGCCGTGCGAGACGCGGCCGTGATCGAAGAACTCCTCGCCGTGGTCGCTCGTGAAGACGACCCGGGAGCGCGCGATCTCCGGCGCCCGCCACAGCGCGGCGAGCCCGTGGTCGAGGCTCCGCACCGCCCGCACGTAGAGAGCGCGCGCGTAGGCAGCCTCGGAAGAGGTCGGCGTCTTGCCGTCGACGAAGATCGCGGCCATGCGCCCCTTCGCGGGAGCGCCTGGGACCGCGTCGATCGCTGGGAGCCGGTTTCCGTACGGGAAGTGCGTGTCCATGACGTGCAGGTAGGCAAAGCGCGGAGCCGGCAGAGCTCGCAGGATCGCGCAGACGCGCGGCACCAGCACTCCGGCGGGAGCCGTTGCCGGGCGAGCCCCGAACGCCTCGAGCGGCGGGATCCCAGAGCTGACGATCGGCGTGCCGCTCGCATCCAGCGTGACGACCTCGAACCTGTCGAAGCCTCGGCCGAGACCCGCCTTCGGCGACACGTAGAGGTAGTTCGCCGACACCGCCGCGGTCCGGTAGCCGCGCGAGGCGAGGATCTCCGCGGCGAGCGGGAGGTCCGGCGCGACCCTGTCGAGCTGGCCCTGGACCCCCGTGCGCCGCGGGAGCCTTCCCGAGAGAGCCGCGGCCATCGACGGCAGCGTCCAGGAGCTCGCGGCTCGCGCCGCCGTGAAGGTGGTCGCGCCGCGGGAGAGCCGATCCAGGTGCGGGGACGTCATGGCGGCGCTGCCGTACGCGCCGAGCGCATCGGCGCGTAGCGAATCGGCCACGACAAGGACGGTGTCGCCGGGGTCGGCCGCGCGCGCCGCCGAGGCCGCGATGGCGATCGCCGCCGCCGCAAGAGCCACCCGGGCCGACATCGAAGCGAGCATATGATCGTCGCCCACTCTCGAAAGGACGGGATCCCCATGCGCAACCGACGGCTGCCGGTGCTCCTCTCCGCGACCCTGCTCGGCCTCCCGGCCGTCGCAGCTCCCGCTCCCGACCGCGCCCTCTCGCTGCGGGTGCGCGACGTGGCGACAGGTAGGGCGCTGCCGGCGATGGCGAGCGTGCGCGGTCCGGGCTCGACCGCCGGGAAGATCCCGGTTCCCGCGTCGGGCCTGAGCCGGCTGGGGATCCCCCCGGGCGACGTCACGCTGCTCGTTCAGGCTGCCGGGCACGCGTCGCTCCAGACCCACTTCGACGTGGACGCCGGGCCATCGCTCCCCGTCACGATCTGGCTCCATGCGCTCGACGACGCTTCCACCGCTCCCGTTCCCGAGGCCGGCACGGGCATCGTGACCGGGTTCCTCTACGACGCACGGAGCGGCCAGCCGCTAGAGGGCGCGGAGGTCAGCTGCTCCCTCGGCGGCGGCGCCGTGAGCGATGCGAGCGGATCGTTTCTGCTCTCCTACCCGTCTCCGGCCACGGCCGATCGACCGATCCTCGGAGCGATCCTCGTGACGCACCGGGGCCACGAGTCGCTCGAGCTCCGCGGCCTCGTGCTCCAGGGCGGAGGCGTCAAGATCGTCGAGGACCTCGCGCCCGGCTCCGGGGTTCGCGTGAAGGATGTCACCCCCATGCCGCTGCGGTCGCGCGAGGAACAGGAGGTCCACCAGAGCGCACCGCACGCGACGGAGCCTGCGGCGCCCATCGCCGGGCGCCGCGCCCGCCCCTTCTTGCAGACGCGCCCGGTCCCCGACAGCGTCGATGCCGTCGATCTCGTCGGCATCGCGCCGCCATCGGTGATCCGCGTGGGCACCGGGTGTAGCTGCACGTCGTGCAGCGGCGTCTCCGTGTTGTCCCTCGAGGACTACGTCGCCGGTGGCCTCGACAACGAGTGGATCTCCTCGTGGGCGGCCCACTCGCTCCGTGCCGGATCGATCCCCTACCGTTCCTATGGCGCCTGGTACGTCTACAACCCGATCAACGGCAACTACGACATCTGCAGCAACGCCTGCTGCCAGGCCTACGATCCGGCCACCTACGGCAACACGCAGTCGGCGGCGAACCTCACGGCGGGCATCATGCTCGAGCTCGGAGGCTCGCTGATGCGATCGGAGTACTCCGCGGAGAACAACTCCTGGGACGATCCCAACGACGGGCTCTCGTGCGTCAACTCCGATCAGTCGTGCGGCGATGGCTGGGCGGGCTCTCCGGCGACGGGCTGGCCGTGCCTGTCGGACGCTCCCTGCACGGGATGGGGATGCTTCGGCCACGGGCGCGGGGAGTGCCAGTGGGGCACGTCGCGCTGGGCGAACCAGGGCCAGCTGTGGAGCTGGATCGGCGACCACTACTACAACGACAACGGCGGGGGCAGCGGATCGCGCACGGCCCACATGACGAGCCCGATCTTCATGCCGGCGTTCTCGCCCAACCCAAGCACGGTGATCCCTGGGCAGACGTTCTCTATCGACGTGACCGCGGACAACACCGCCGCGCTCGGCCACACGGAGATCATGATCGGCGCGAGCCTCTACTCGGTGATCACGGGCTACGTCTCGGATCCCGCAAACGACACGAAGGTCACGCTTGCCGTCGGCACCAACAGCGTCTCGCGCCCCTTCACCGTTCCGATGGGGACGCCGACCGGTGTCTACGATCTCATCGTCGCGCTCTGGTACGACGTCGACGGCGATGGCACCATCACGGGATCGGACCTCTCGCTCGTCCTCGCCACCGCGCCGGGCGCGGTCACCGTCGCCGATGCCTGCGGACTGATGGTGCTCTCTCCTTCGTCCCTGCCTGGCGGAACGATCGGCACGCCCTACTCGCAGACCATCACCGCGAGCGGCGGCCAGCCGCCGTACACCTTCGCCGTGACCGCGGGGAGCCTGCCGCCGGGCCTCGGTCTGGCCGGGTCCGGCGTGCTCTCCGGAGCGCCCACGGCAGCCGGTTCGTTCCCGTTCACCGCGAGCGCCGTCGACGCGCTCGGCTGTACGGCGAGCCAGGGCTACACGATCGCCGTCGGGACGCCGTCGTCGGCCGACAACGTGCTCGTCGGCGAGGGGCTCGGGCAACTCCAACCCGAACCGCGTGCGGGTGATGCTCGCGTCGGGGACCGGGACGAACGTCAACTTCCTCGCGTACGCCGCCGGGGCCTGGGGCGTGAACGTCGCCGCGGGCGATATCGACGGCGGCGCCACCCAGGAGATCTTGACCGGGCCGGGCCCGGGCACCACGCTGGGTCCCCAGGTGCGCGCGTTCGACCGCACGGGCGCGGCGATCGCGAAGGTCAACTTCTACGCCTACGGGACGCTGAAGTACGGCGTCAACGCGGGCGCGGGCAAGCTCGATGCCGACGCGTTCGCCGAGATCCTCTCCGGCGCGGGACCCGGCGCGGCGTTCGGCCCGCACGTGCGCGGCTGGAACTACGACGGGTCATCGCTCTCCGCCATGGCGAAGGTCAGCTTCTTCGCCTACGGGACGCTGAAGTTCGGGGTCAACGTTGCCTCCGGCAGCGTCGACGCCGACGGGTACGCCGAGCTCCTGACCGGCCCCGGCCCCGGAGCGATCTTCGGGCCGCAGGTCCGCGGCTTCGACTACGACGGCGCGAACGTGTCGAGCATCGCGAAGATCAACTTCAACGCCTACACGACGCTGCAGTACGGGGCGAACGTGGCGGGAGGCAGCGTCGATGGCGACGCCTACTCGGAGATCGTCACGGCGCCAGGTCCCGGTGCCGGTGGAGCGTTCCGCGCGCACTTCAAGGGCTTCAACTACGACGGCGCGGCGATCGCCGCGCTTCCCGGATTCGACACGACGGTCGGCGCGACGAGCTACGGCGGGCGCGCCGGCGTCGGCGACGTCTCGGGCGACGGCGAGGGCGACCTCCTCGGCGGGCTCGGGCGCGATCCGGCCGCCAACGCCACGGTCTCTCCCTTCACGTACGATGGATCGGCGCTGAGCGCGATGCCCTCGTTCAACCCGTTCCCGGCGGCGAAGTACGGTGTCAACGTCTGGGTGCCGCGCTCGGATACTGAGGTCGGCCACCCGGAGCGGATTGGCCCCTATCGCATCGAGCGGGTGCTCGGGCGCGGCGGCATGGGCGTGGTCTACCAGGCCGCCCACGCCGAGAGCGGCGAGCCGGCGGCCCTCAAGACCGTCCGCGTCCCGCAGGGGCGGCTCCTCGAGAGCATCCGCCGCGAGATCCACGCGCTGGCCAGGCTCTCCCATCCGGGCATCGTCCGCGTCCTCGCCCACGGCCTCGAAGGAGGCGTCCCCTGGTATGCGATGGAGCTCTGCGACGGCTCCGACCTCCGGAGCTACGTCGCGGCCATCGCGTCGCCGGAACGCGCAACCGAGCCCATAGCACCGCGACCGCCCGCCGCGACGCCCGTCGCCCGCGCGACGGCACGGCCCGACGACGAGACGCGGGTCACGCCCGAGCGGGGCGCCACGGCCCCGACCCTGGTGCTCGAAGGACCCGCGCCGGCCCCGCCGATCCCGCGCGGCGCGCTGCCATCGATGGCGGATCTCCGTCCCGCGCTCACGGTCATCCGCAGGCTCTGCGCGACCCTCTCGTACCTCCACGGCGAAGGCATCGTCCATCGCGACCTGAAACCCGACAACATCCTGGTTCGCCCCGACGGCACGCCCGTGCTCGTCGACTTCGGCCTCAACGAGCCAGTTCGCCGGCGTCCTCGCGCGCGAGGCCCTCGAGATCACGGGAGGCATGGCCGGAACGCCCTGGTACATGGCGCCCGAGCAGGCGCGCGGCGAGCTCTGCGATGCGCGCGCGGACCTCTACTCGCTCGGCTGCATCCTCTACGAGATGCTGACCGGCCGGCCACCGTTCACCGCTGCGACGGCGAACCAGCTCCTCTGGCAGCACGCGCACCAGCATCCAACGCCGCTCGGCGATCTGGTCGACGGCGTCCCGGCGGAGCTCGATCGGCTGGTGATGCGCCTTCTCACCAAGGACCCGCGCGAACGTCTCGGTCACGCCGACGTCGCCGCGAGCGTGCTGATCTCCCTCGGCGCTGCCTCCCCCGCGCGCGAGACGCCGTCGCGCTCCTTCCTCTACCGTCCTCGTCTGACGGGACGCGCCGCGCCGCTTCTCGAGATCACATCGTGCCTGGACGATCTTCGCCACGGAACGGGGCGCTGCGTCATGGTTCAAGGCGAGAGCGGCGCCGGCAAGACGCGCCTCCTCATGGAGGTGGCCACCCTCGCGATCCGGCGCGGCATCGCCGTGCACGCGGGCAGAGCGGAGCGCGAGCCCCTCTCCGCATTCAAGGAGATCCTCCAGGCCATCGCCGATCGCTGCCGCGAGCGAGGCGCACGGGAGACGGGGCGTGTGTTCGGCGCCCGCATCGCGCTCCTGCGTCCGTACGAGCACTCCCTCGAGGGCCTCCCGGGAGACCCGCTCGTGCCCGCGATCTCGCTCCCGCCCGAGGCGGCGCGGCTTCGCCTCTTCCAGGCTCTCGCCGACACCCTCACCGCCTACGCGCACCAGGGGCCGATCCTCCTGGTGCTCGACGACCTCGCGCAGTCCGACGAGCTCTCACGCGCGTTCGTCCACTTCCTGCTCCAGAGCGATGCCCTCGCCGGGACGCCTCTCTGTCTCCTCGGCGCGTTTGCCCCGCACGACAGGGATCGCATCGGGCCGATCGCGGCGCGAGCACGGATCGTGCCGATCGATCCCCTCGATGCCGCCGGCGTCGCGGCGATGGTCGCGGACATGCTCGCTCTTGCCGATCCGCCGCGCGAGCTGTCGATGTTCCTCGCACGGACGACCGAGGGAAACCCCTTCTTCGTGGGCGAGTACCTCCGCACCGCCGTCGTCGCCGGGGTCCTCGCACGCGGGCCCGATGGCCGCTGGCGCGCGGGCGACGCCGCGCTGGATGCGTCGCTTCGCGAGCTCGCGCTGCCGGGGTCGCTAAGGGAGCTCCTCACGCGCCGCCTCTCCGGACTCAGCGATGGCGCGGCGCAGATCCTGGGCGTGGCCGCGACGATCGGACGCGAGGTGGAGAGCTTCCTCCTCCGCGCCGGAGCCGCCGTCTCCGACGATGCGCTCGACTCTGCCATCGCCGAGCTGCGCGCGCGTCACCTCGTGCAGGAGACCGAGCGCGCGTCGTTCCGCCTCGAACACGAGCTCCTGCGGGACGTCGCCGGGCAGCGCGTTCCCGGAGACGAGCGTCGCGCCATCCATGGCCGCGTCGCCCGCGCCCTCGAGGCGATGCAGGAGACCTCGCGAGACGCGCGTCTCGCGGATCTCTCGCGCCACTGGGCCGGCGCGGGCGAGAACGGCCGCGCCCGCGGCTATGCCCTCAGGTCGGCCCGGCGAGCCGTCGAACGCTACGCCTACGAGGAGGCGGCGCGACAGTACCGCGCGTACCTCGCGCTCTGCGACGCGCCGACGGCGGAATCGGCGGCCGCGCGGCAGGAGCTCGGGGAGCTCGTGCTCTACCGCCTCGGCGACAACGCCGGGGCTCTCGAAGAGCTCTCCCGTTCGCTCGCGGAGGCCCGCGCTCTCTCGCTGCCGGCCGAGGAAGCCACGGCTCTGCGCGGCGTCAGCACGCTTCACTACGAGTCCGCACTGGTGGATCTCGCCCGCGAGGAGCTCGACGCCGCCCTCGCGATCTCCCGCGCCCACGGAGATCGCCGCGCCGAGGCCACGGCCATCGGACTTCTCGGCAACCTCGTCGCGTCGCTCGGCCGCATGGACGAGGCGCGGGCGTTCTACCGGCAAGCGCAGCAGATCTACGCGGATCTGCACCTCGAAGACAACGAGATCCACGCCATGCAGAACATCGCGACGCTCGAGTTCCAGACCGGGAACCTCGACCTCGCCGCGGAGCTCTACGCTCGCTGCCGCGAGGGATACCAAAGAGGTGGCGACCGCCAGAGCGAGGGCTACCTGCTCGGAACCATCGCCCTGCTCCAGTCCGAGCTCGGGCAGCTCGACGAGGCGGAAGCCACCTACGAAGCGTCTCTGGCGATCCTCGCCGAGGTCGGCTACTACCGGGCGGAGGCATGGGTGCTCGGGAACCTCGCGTTCCTCATGGTGAACCGGGGCCTGCGCGGTCGCGCGCGTGCCTACTTCGACCGGGCGCTCGTCATCGCCCGCCGCATGGGCGACCAGCGGTTCGAAGCCCACGTGCTCGGCAACATCGCCAACAACGAGGCCGACGAAGGGCGCCGCGGTGCCTCGCGCGAGCTGAACCTGCGCGCCCTCGAGCTCGCACGCGCGCACCACGAGCCCCGGACCGAGGGCTACGTACTGCTGAGCCTCGGCCGCCTGGACGAAGACGAGGGATCGTTCGCCGCCGCTGCGGGGCGCTACCGCGAGGGCCTTCTGATCCACCGGCGCATCGAGCACCGGCGCGGCCAGGGCCTCTTCCTCCTGGGCCTCGCACGCCTCGAACGATTCACGTCGGGCTCACCCGACGCCGCACGCGCGCAGCTTCGCGAGGCCGAAGCGCTCCTCACCAAGACGGGCAACGTCGACCTCCTGAAGTGCCTCGTCGAGATCGGCCACTTCGCTCTCTGGACCGGAGAGCCCGAAGCGGAGATCGTCGGGCGCGTGGAGGAGCTCGCGTCGCGCCTCGCCGCCGGCGTGCCGCCGCCCCCGATCGGTCGCTCGACCTCTTGCGCGAGGCCATCGCGCACCGCGGCGCCGCGGGCCCTGTCGCGCCATCGAGAGATCGCACCGGAACCACGGACGAAAAGAGACGGCGATCCGATGCTCGCCCGTCTGATCGCGAACCCCGGTAGCTCGATCACCTTCTTCGCCGGGTACGGCGAGATCTCCGAGCTCCGCGCCGACGAAGAAACACGGCTCGGGGATCCGTTCGAGGTGCGCGCGTTCCACCAGAAGCTCCGGGAGGCGGGTCCGATCCCCGTGTCCATCCTCCGCGAGGAGTGGTCGGCCAACCCGGGCGACCCGCTCGTCCCAGGACCTTGGGAGTTGTCAGGGGATGACTGCGTCGATCATGGGAGAGCCATCCGGCGTCGATGGCGAGGAGCGCCGGCGACGCCTACTCCGTGTAGTTCGAAGGAGGCGCGGCAAAGTCAGCAGCGCCCTGGACCGCTTGGCGCGTGAGCGTGATTACGAAACGAGATACCTACCCAAAGACGCCCATCCACGCGTTGGCTCCTTGCGCGGCGGGGAACGCGTCGAAGGCGCCGGCAGACATCGGCGCGAGCGCCCCGGCTGCGTACCGGCAGGTGCGCAGCGCGGCCGTGGCCGTGGGCGCTTCGCCCTGGGCCGCGACCAGCTCGCCTGTACCGTCCCCAGCCATTCCGCCAGAGAGCGATGGCAGAGACTTGACCGTCAGCCCGGCCACGACATTCGTGTTTCTGATACACTATTACCATGCACGACGGGCACGAAGCGATGGCGAGAGCGATCCTCTCCCTCGAGGGTCTCTCGATCGGAGACGCATTCGGGGAGCGCTTCTTCGTCCACGACGACGTGGTCGACGGGCTCATCGCGAGCCGCGCCCTCCCGGCGGCGCCGTGGGAGTTCACGGACGACACGCAGATGGCGCTCTCGATCGTCGAGATCCTCGGGCGGTTCGACCGCATCGATCAGGATGCCCTCGCCGCGAGCTTCGTGGAGCACTACGTGCGGCCTCTCCCCTACGGTCCGGCGATGCGGATCGCGCTCGATCGGATGCGTGGAGGCGAGGGCTGGCGTGACGTGGCGCGAGGGAGCTTCGAGGGTCGCGGCTCCTACGGAAACGGCGCAGCGATGCGCGTCGCTCCGCTCGGCGCCTATCACGCGGGCGATCTTCCTCGTGTCGAGAAGGAGGCCCTGCTCTCGGCCGAAGTGACCCACGCCCATCCGGAGGCGATCGCCGGGGCGGTCGCGGTGGCAATAGCCGCCGCGATCGCATGGGAGACCCGCGCCGATCGTCCCTCGCCTGCCGACTGGCTGCGGCTCGTGCTGCCCCACGTCCCAGCAAGCGAGGTGCGCAGGCGCACCGTGCTCGCGCTCGAGATGATCGATGCCGATGTCGCCGCCGCCGCGCGTACCCTCGGCAGCGGCTACCTCGTCTCGGCTCAGGACACGGTTCCGTTCGCGTTGTGGTGCGCGGCGCGCACGCTCGCGAGCTACGAGGAATCGATGTGGCTCACCGTCAGCGGCCTGGGCGATCGCGACACGACGTGCGCGATTGCCGGCGGAATCGTCGCCCTCAGCGCGCCGCCGGAGACCATCCCGCCGTCCTGGCGCGCGGCGCGGCAGCCTCTGCCCGCGTGGCATCGGTAGGGACTCGTCTCGCCCTCATCCGGACCGGCCCGGTGGTATCGTCTGCGGCCGATCGTGCGCCGGAAGAAGATCATGGTCATCGAGGACTCGGAGGCCTGCCAGCTCCTGCTCCAGGCGCTCCTCTCGAAGTGGAACGTGGACGTCACGTTCTTCACCGATGCGGAGTCGGCGCTCGGGGCGATGCGCCGCTTCAGCCCCGATCTCGTCTTCGTCGATCTCGTGCTTCCCGAGATGGACGGTGTCGCCGCGATCGGAGCGATACGCGGCATGGGCGGCTTCGAGTCGACGCCCATCGTCGTCACGACGAGCGTCAACGA
Organism: Acidobacteriota bacterium; assembly: GCA_046331505.1. Lineage (GTDB taxonomy): Bacteria > Acidobacteriota > Vicinamibacteria > JAXLQT01 > JAXLQT01 > JAXLQT01. The sequence continues at coordinate 6,861 of JAXLQT010000054.1, read as the reverse complement.
GTCGGCGCTCTCCGTCGAGGCACGCGACGTCGGCGCGAGCACCTACATGGTCAAGCCCGTCACCGAGGAGGCGCTCGCAACGGTGCTGGAACGCTTCGGCGCCCAGAGGTGACCTCCGGCGACCCGCGCGGGGCGAGCGCACGGACTCTCGCGTCGGATGCAGCGCCGCTTGCGCCGGCCCGCCCGTTGGTCTCTGATCGCTGACCAGCACGATGCCAAGCGAGCGCGCCTGCGCGATCTGTAGCCGTCCGCTCCCCGAGGATGGGGTGTGCGTCCACTGCTCGACCCAGAGGATCGCGAAGGCCGCGGACGCGAGCCTGCCCGAGATCGCCGGCTACCGGACGATCCGATCCCTCGGCGAGGGGGGGATGGGCGCCATCTACCTCGCCGAGGACATCTCCCTCGGCAGGCAGGTCGCGGTCAAGACCATCTCGAGCAAGCTCTCGCAGGAGCCGGAAGCACTCTCGCGCTTCCGGCGCGAGGCGCGGGCAATGGCGACCGTGAGCCACCCGCACGTCGTGCACGTGCACGCTCTGTCGGAGAAGGACGGCCAGGCCTACATCGTCATGGAGTACGTCGAGGGCGAGAACCTCGCGCAGCGCATCCGCCGCATGGGCCGCCTTCCGGTCGACGAGGCGCTCCGCATCGCGCACCAGGTGGCCGAGGCCCTCGATGCGGCATGGGAGAAGCAGATCGTCCACCGCGACGTGAAGCCGAGCAACATCCTCATCGATCGGAAAGGACGCGTACGGGTCGCCGACTTCGGGCTTGCGAAGCCCCTCACGGTCGAGGGCGACAGCTCGCTCACCCAGGCGGGACACCTCCTCGGGACGCCGCACTACCTGTCGCCCGAACAGGCGCGCGGCGTCGCCCTCGACTTCCACAGCGACGTCTACAGCCTTGGCATCGTCCTCTACGAGATGCTCGCCGGCGAACCTCCGTACGAGGGGGCGACCCCCTACTCGCTCGTCGACAAGCACCTTCACGAGCCACTGCCGTCGGTTCTCGAGAAGCGGCCGGACGTCCCGCCACAGGTGGTGCGCGTCCTCGCGTGGATGACCGCCAAGGACCCGGAGGATCGTCCAGCGTCGTACGCGGAGCTTCTCGCGGCACTCGCCCTGCCGGTCCCTGCGGGCGGGTCGACCGCACCGATCCCCGCAACGGATGGTCCGCAAGCCGCCTCGACGCGGGACGTGACGGAGGCGCGGCGACAGCCTGTCGACGCCACGCGGCCACCGGTGAACGCGGCGGCGGCCATCACGGATCGGCAGCCGCGAGCGCGGAGGGCGGAGACCCCCGCGCCGGCACGCCGCTCCCAGTCCGACTTCCTGAAGTGGGCGGCCGGAGCCCTGTCGCTGCTCCTCGTGGTCACGATGTCGCTGCGCGGCATCCGCCTCAGGAGCGTTCCTCCCGCGGCGGCCCAGCCCCTCCCGCGGCCCGCCGCGACCAGTGCCGACGAGCAGCGCGCGGGATCGCCGCCCAAGGAGGCGCCCGCGACGCCCGTGATGCCGGCGCCTCCCGCCCCGATCGCCGGCGAGCCGGACGCCGGGATCTCCGCGGCAGCCGTCATGACGCCGATGCCCGTCCTCGCCGTCATGTACATCAACGACGCCGCGGCGGACGAGAGGCTCCGGAAGGCGAGCATCGGCATGATCCTGAGCGACGCGTTCGTGCAGATCATGAACGACGTCGGCGGGATCCGCGTGGTGTCGCCCGCCCGCATGGACAGCGAGCTCCGGATGCTCGGCAAGACTTTCAAGGACACGAGCGACCTCGAGGCGGCGAGGACGATCTGCGCCAAGACTGAGGCGACGATGTTCCTCGTGGGCTCGCTGTCGCACGTGGGCCAGACCTACGTACTCTCCGCGACGCTGAACGAGTTCCCGTCGCAGAAGCTCCTCGGCTCTTACCGTGCCACCGCCAGGAGCGAGGATGCGATCCTCGACGAGCTGACGGGCAAGGTGGCCGCCGACCTCAAGGAGTCCGTCGCTAAGAACACCGGTGCGACGCTCGCCGGAGGCCGCGCCGTCTCGGCGCTGGCAACGACGGACGTCGATGCCTATGGCCATTACGTCCACGGAGCCGATCTGATCCTCGAGGGTCGCCCCGAGGAAGCGGTGGCGGAGCTCGAGAAGGCGGTGGCGATCGACCCGAAGATGGCGATCGCCTGGTCCGAGCTCGGTTGCGCCTATTCCTTCGCGGGGAACGAGCCGAAGGCGCGCGACTCCCAGAGGAAGGCCCTCGAGATGTCGTCGCGTCTCTCCGAGAAGGAGAAGCTCTGGGTCAACTGCAACAGCCTCTGGATCGAGGACAAACCGGGCGCCGACTTCGTGGAGTGCCAGCAGCGCTTCCTCGAGCTCTACCCGGACGACCGGAACGCGTACCTCTATATCGGCTTCGGCCAGCGCTGGCTCAACCATGACTGCGCGGCGGCGCTCCCCTTCTACGACAAGGCCTACGCGCTCACGCCGACCTACTTCGCGATCACCAAGGAGATCGCCGAGTGCAACGTCGAGCTCGGGAAGAAGGACGCGGCCCTCGCGGCGGTGAAGCGGTTTCTCGGCGTGTGCCACGCCGGGCACGCCCGCGAGCAGGGCCTCGAGCTCCAGGCGTCCCTCGAGAGGTAGGTCGCCCCCGCGATGGGGATAACGCGCCTCCTTCCCACGATCCTCCCCGCCGCGGCGATCGCCTCGATCGCCGAGGCACTCCTCCTTCCGGCGCTCTATCCCGCGCTCGCAGACCGCGTGCTACCGGGGCCGCTGCACCTCTCGCTCGCGCTTGCCGCGATCAACGTCCCCGTGGCCGCGCTGCTGGGACTCTCCGCGGGCCTTCCTCGACCGGCGCTCGGGTCGCAGATCGATGCTGCGCGGGCCTGCGGGATTGCCGCGGCCACCGTGACGATGGCCGCGCTTCGGGGCCCTCGCGACGCACGCGGCCGTGCTCGCGTATCCCGGCGAGCGCACCACCGAGCGTCTTCCCGGGCGCGAGTCGCTCGTGCTCGCGCTCGCCATCCCGGCACCGCTGCCGGCGTCGGGCTCGCCGGCGCGGCCACGCGCGCGAGCGATCGCCGGCTCGCGCGGCGGGCTCCTCTGCGGGATCCCGATCGCGCTCGCCGTCGCCGGATGGCTCGTTCCAGAGGCCTCCCCGCCTCGCGCCGGGCACGAGACCGCGCCCCCGAGGATGGCGCGCCCGCCGTTCCCATCGGCACCCATCGTCCTGCTCACCATCGACACGCTGCGCGCATCGCACATGTCGCTCTACGGCTACGAGCGGCCCACCACGCCGCGGATCGACCGCTGGGCCGCCGGCCAGCTCGCCTTCACGCAGGCGTTCACGCCGAAGTCGTCGACCGCGCCGGCGCTCGCGTCGCTCCACACGGGACTGTACCCCTTCGACCACGGCCTCTACCACAACACCCTCGCGTTGCCGGCCGCGAACGTCACGCTCGCCGAGATCCTCTCCCGGAGCGGCTACCGATGCGGCGCGTTCGTCGCGAACGCCGTCGTCAGCGACGTCGGGTTCGGCCTCGACCAGGGCTTCCGAGACTGGAGGTCCTACTCCCACGCGGCGTCTCCGGAGCTGCTCGGCGACGCGGCGCGCTGGATCGGCGCCAGGCGCAAAGGCCCGTTCCTCGCGTGGATCCACATCGCCGATCCGCACTCGCCCTACACTCCGCCTCCGCCGTTCGATCGGAAGTTCCTCGGCGATCCGTTCTACGGCCGCCGTACGGGGATGCGGGCGCGCTTCGTGAAGACGTCGCCACGCGACGGCGAGCTCAACCTGAGGGACGTCCTCGGCGCGCGGGCCATCCCCGCCTCGGTACACGAGGGCGCCCTCGGCGACTACCTCGAGGCGCAATACGACGGGGAGGTCGCCTACACCGACTCGCTCGTCGCGCCGTTTCTCGCGTTCGTCCGGCAGCGCTTTCCGGGAGCGCTGATCGTGCTGGCCGCCGATCACGGCGAGAGCATGGTCGAGCACCGGGAGATGTTCTCGCACGGGCGCCACTGCTACGACACGACGGCGTGGATCCCGCTGGTAGTGTCGCATCCCGCCCTTGCCCCGGGCCGATCCGACCGGATCGTCAGCCTCGTCGACGTCCTTCCGACCCTCTGCGATCTCGTCGGAGTCGTACCGCCCGAGCGATCCGACGGCGTGTCGTTCGCGGCCGTGGTCGTTGGCGGGCACGCGGCGGCGCCGGAGCCCGAGCGAATGGTCGAGGTGGGCGGCGGCCATCTGAGGAGCTATGCGCCGATAGGGCTACGTTCCGCGCGCTACAAGCTGATCGCCTCCCCCCGCCGCGCAGGGCTCATCTTCGACGATGCGGTCCGCCTCCAGCTTCGCGCGACGCTCGGACCGGTGCCCGAGCGGTTCGCCCGCATGTGGCGGCTCGAGCTCTACGACGTCAAGGAAGACCCGCTCGAGACGGTGAACGCGCTGCGCGCGATGCCCGACGTCGCCCGCGAGGCACGCGACCGGCTCTGGACGGTGATCGCGCGGGAGGAGTCGACGTCGGCGACGGGCGGGGCAACGGGCGCTGCACCCGAGATCGGAGCGAAGACGATGGAGGAGCTCAAGACCCTGGGGTACGTGCACTGACACCGTGCCGCCGGGCCGACACCACCGACTCGCCTGCGTGCGACGCGGTTCGGGCGACCGGATGCTGGGACTTCCGTAGGGAACCTGATATTGAAGCACCTATGCTCGGGGCTGGCGGTGGCGTGGCTCTGCGGCCGTGCTCGCGCCCGCGGCATGGAGCCAGTGCTACATCAGCGTGCCGGGCGGTCCATTGCTGCCCGCGGGGGTCGTCGAGTCCCCTATAGCGTCGAGTTCCACTGCTACACCTATGCGTCGGTCTTCTTCGGGATCAGCGGTTCGGCACCTCCGGGCTGTCGCTCGTCTACGGTCCCTACAACGACATCGTCTATCTCGAGGGGACCCTGACCGTACCCGGAAGCGTTTCGTTCTGCTTGAGCGCGAGCGCGCTCCGTACTACACGACGGCAACGGAGTGCTACACGCTCGACGCCGTCGACGCGTGCGCTCCCTCCGCTCGTCGTGACGCCCGCCGCGCTTCCAGGAGGCCTGCCCGGGTGCCATACAGCGTCACCTCACGGCGCCTGGCGGCACACCGCCCTACACGTTCTCGATCAATGCCGAGCACGCCCCGCCCGGCCTGGGCTTCCGCAGCCATGGCATCCTCTCGGGAACACCGGCGCGCCCGGCGACATGCCCGACGTCCCGGCGGGACGCCACTTCGCGTCACGCGCGTCCCGCTTCAGATCTCGCTCTGCGAGATCGACTTCGACCCCGCCTGCCCCTGCCGGACGCCGCGCTCGAGCGCCCTACGGCGCATCGCTGACGGGGCCTTCGGGGAGCGGGCCCTACGCCTTGTACATCGTGTCGAGCGCATGCCCTGATCTCGCTGGCCTCGGCCGGCGCGCTGGCCGGAACGCCGACGTCGATGGGGTCCTTCTCGTTCACGGTCGAGGCCACGGACGGGACCGGGTGCAAGGCCAGGCACACCGTGAGGCTCGACGTGACGGAGGTCGTCGCGGACTTTTCCGGCGCGCCGCGTATCGTCGCGCCAGGGTCCACCGTGTCGTTCACCGACGCGAGCGCTGGCTCCATCGTCTCTCGGCAGTGGGCGTTCGGCGACGGCAACAACTCGAACGCCGCGAACCCGACGCACGCCTACCAGGCCGCGGGCCGGTACAACGTCTCGCTACGGGTCGATGGACCGACGACGTCCGACCTCGAGACCAAGCCTGACTACGTCCTCGTGTCGTCCGTTTCACCCGGTGGGCTCGTGACCGGGCAGGGGCCAGCCGCCAACGCGGCACCGCTGATCCTCGGCTTCGACGCCGTCGGCGTCCAGAGCTTCACGCGGTTCGCACCCTACCCGACCGCGGGCTACGGGGCGAACGTCGGGTCCGGCGACATCGATGGCACGGCACCCGACGAGATCCTCACCGGGCCTGGCCCGTCGGTCATCCTAGGTCCGCACGTGCGCGCGTTCCGGCCGACGTCCACGCCGATCGCGAAGGTGAGCTTCTACGCCTACAGCACGCTGAGCTACGGCGTCCACGCGGATGGCGTCGGGCTCGACGGCGACGCGCCTGACGAGATCGTCGCGACGCCTGGACCCGGCGGCGTCTTCGGCCCGCACGTGCGCGGATTCAACTTCGATGGCGGAGTGCTGGCAGCAATGCCTGGCGTGAGCTTCTACGCCTACGGCACGCTGAAGTTCGGTGCGCGCGCGGCGGGCGGTGACATCGACGGAAGCGGTGGAGAGGAAATCCTCACCGGTCCGGGGCCTGGAGCCATGTTCTCGACCCAGGTCCGTGGCTTCCGGTACGGCCCACCGGTTGCGGCGATCGCCAAGGTCAACTTCGTTGCGTTCACCTATACCTCGTACGGGGCGAACGTCGCCGGGGGCAACGTCGACGGTGACGCGTACGACGAGATCCTCGTCGGCGGAGGCCCTGACCCAGACTCTTGGTACTACTGGTCCGAGTGGTTCTCGCTCTTCGATTACGACGGCCAGGCGATCTCCGTCATCGTCTTCGAGTACCAGCCGTTCGGATACGGCCTGGTCTACGGCGTCGAGGTGGCGGCGGGCGATCTCGATGGTAACCCGGCGACGGACGAGATCCTCGTTGGCCAGGGCCCGGACCCCACCGCGCGCCAGGTGGCCGCGTTCTCCTGGAGTGGCGCATCGGTGGTCCCCATCGTCCCGCTCGCCTTCGTCCCGCCCTACGTCACCAAGTTCGGTGTCCACGTCACGGCGGGACAGTTCGGGTTCTAGGCACGACGGCTCTTCGGATCTCGGCCTAGCCGACGACCGCCTCCACCTGGTGGC
>JAXLQT010000053.1:0-33206 GCA_046331505.1 Acidobacteriota bacterium | reverse complement strand
GCGAGCGTGAGGCGAGCATCGCATCCACCCCCCGAAGTGGAAGATGTCTACCCCGTTCAATCACAGACTCCTCTCCGCTTTTCACCGCACAAGGCAAAAAAAAGAGCCGGGCCAAGCCCGGCTCTGAAGCGGATACCCGTGGGACCTTGGTCCCCAGGAGTGCCTACTAGCGCGCGACCAGCTCCACCTTGGCGCCGATCTCGACCTGCTTCATGCTGGTCGTGATGCGCGCGGTGGCGGTGTGCTTCTCGGTGAGGAGAACCACGAGCTCGCCGAGCACGAGGCGCGGCAGGTCGTCGTTCTCGTAGTCACCCTTGGGATCGCGCCCGGAGCGCCAGCCCGCGAAGTAGAGGTGGTCCTTGTCGTAGTGCTTGTAGATGGTGAAGAAGTCGCCGGGCGCGATGTTGTCGTCGCTGCCTACGTCGATGTTCACCACGTTGCCCTCGGCATTGCTGACCATCTCGTCGGTGGTGAAGACGATGTAGCCCTTGAGCTTGCCCGACGGCTCCTGGCACCAGCGATCCATCTGGTCGATGGTCCGGACGCTTGCGATCGGGATGGGAACCTCTTCCCAGGGACGCAGGCGGTCGCCCACCAGCACGTCCTGGCACGACTCGACGATCTCCATCGTGGCCGACTTGTCGCTCGTGCAGATCGCGCGGACGCGGCCCACGAGCCGGTAGTACCGGCCGAGGTCGTCGCCCGTCACCGGATGGATCACGTGATCCATCGGGCGAAGGACCTGGTAGTCGCTGCCAGCCTGAACCATGTGGTCCGGGTTGTTCGCGTAGACCACCTCGGGGACGGAGCTACCGATCTTGCCCTCGTCGCCATGGACCTGCTCGATGATCCTCAGGTCGGTGTGGAAGTCCTTGCTGATGAAGCCGGAGCACTGGACGTCCCAGTCGTAGCCGACGGGGATCGGAGGCGTGCCGCCGGGCGTGCCTCCCGCGCCGGGCTCGCCGGGTGGAATGTTGGGCGGGACCACTCCCATCTCACCAGGAATGACGAGGGGGTCGCCCGGGTAGATCCAGTGGGCGTCCTTGATGTAGGGGTTGGCCTCGTAGATGCGCGGCCAGAGGTAGGGATCGCCCAGGTTCGCCTTGGAGAGATCCCACAGGGTGTCGCCCTGAACGATGATGTAGACCTTCGTGCCCTCCGGGAAGCTCGAGGGCGGGTCGTAGGGAGTCCAGTGGTCGCCCACCTTGTGCAGGCCCCTGGGGGGGCGGTGGGGCTTCTTGCCCTGGGCATCCGCCAACGGCGCCAGCATCATCGCGATCGTCACGATCGCGACGGTTCCGAGAAGACGCCGCATTGGTTTCTTGGCCATCCGACAATCTCCTTCTAAATGAAGAGATGGAAGTCCGAACGGGTTCCGCCGAATTAGGGGGGATGCTACCTCCCCTATCCGGGGGCGTCAAGCGTTGAATTTCTTGGCCGTCGTCTTCACCGCCGCTTGAGCCTGGGGTCGAGAACATCGCGGAGGCCGTCGCCCAGGAGGTTGAAGCCCAGGACCGAGAGGAGGATGAGGAGGCCGGGGAACGTCACGAGCCACCAGGCGATGAGGACCAAGTCTTTGCCCGACTTCAACATGAGGCCCCACTCGATCTGGGGGGGCTGGGCGCCGAGGCCGAGGAACGAGAGGCCGGCGGCATCCAGGATCGCGGTGGCGAAGCCGAGCGTGCACTGGACGATCAGCGGGGCCAGGATGTTGGGGAGGATGGCCTTCATGACGATGCGGCCGTGCGATGCGCCGAGGCTCCGCGCCGCGCTGACGTAGTCGCGCTCCTTCTCCTGGAGCACCGAGGCGCGCGTGAGCCGGGCGTAGCTCGGAACCGCGACGAGCCCGACCGAGAGCATCGCGTTGCCGAGCGACGGGCCCAGGATCGCGACGATGACGATCGCGAGCAGGATGCTCGGGAAGGCGAGCATCATGTCCATCACCCGCATCAGGACCAGGTCCCAGCCGCCCCCTGCGTAGCCGGAGACCAGGCCCACCGAGAGACCCAGCGTCACCGCGATGCCGACCGAGACGACACCGACGAGAAGGGAGAGCCGTGCGCCGTAGAGGAGCCGCGACAGGAGGTCGCGTCCGAGCTCGTCGCTCCCGAGGAGGTGGGCGGAGCCCGGCGCGAGGCGCTCCTCTCCGGACCGCCGTTCGTCCGGCGAGTAGGGCGCGACGACCGGCGCCAGGACCGCCATGAGGATGAGGACCCCGATAAGGACGCCGCCCAGGAGCGAGCTCCCGTGACGGGTGAGGTCCCTGAGGAACACGGGCATCGTCATCGATAGCGGATGCGCGGATCGATCGCCGCGTAGAGGAGATCGACGACCAGGTTGACCGTGATGAACGACGTCGCGATGAGGAGCGTCCCTCCCTGGATCGCGCGGAAGTCACGGAAGCTGACGGCGTCCAGGATCCACTTCCCCACCCCCGGCCAGGCGAAGATCGTCTCCGTGATGATCGCGCCGCCCAGGAGCGAGCCGAACTGGAGGCCGATGACGGTCAGGATCGGGATGAAGGCGTTCTTGAGCGCATGGCGCCACTTCACGAGGAGCTCGGAGAGGCCCTTCGCCCGCGCCGTGCGGATGTAGTCCTGGCCGAGCACCTCGAGCAGCGACGAGCGGGTCATCCTCGTGATGATGGCCAGCGGGATCGTCCCGAGGGCGATCGCCGGCAGCACGAGATGGCGTAACACGTCCACGAACGCCGTGAGGTCGCGCGCCAGCAGCGCGTCCACCGTGAAGAGCCCCGTCACCGGATGGATCGAGAGGAGGGCGTCGAGCCGCGACGACGTGGGCCACGTCGGGCTCGCCCACTGGAAGAGGAGCGCGAGCATCAGCCCGAGCCAGAAGATGGGCATCGAGACGCCCGTGAGGGCGGCGAACATGACGCCGTAGTCGAGGATCGTGTTCCTGTTGGCCGCGGCGACGACGCCCGCGAAGAGGCCGATGCCTACCGCGAACACCATCGCTGCGAACGTCAGCTCGAGGGTCGCGGGGAAGTAGCTCCCGAGCTCCTCGGTGATGGGCCGCCCGGTCCAGCTCGATCTCCCGAGATCGCCTCGCACCAGGTCCCCCACGAACTTCGCGTAGCGCAGGTGGAGCGGCAGGTTCAGGCCCAGGCGCTCGCGCTCGACCCGCAGCGCTTCCTCGCTTGCCCGCTCGCCGAGGATCGCGCGCGCCGGATCGCCGGGCACCATCTCCACGATCAGGAAGACGACGATGGAGAGCGACAGCAGCGTCGGGCCGAGGGCCGCAACGCGCCGGAGGAAGTAGGAGAGCACGGCCGCCCCGTCGCTCTAGGACGAGGTCAGATCGACGTAGGAGAAGTCCTTGCGCTGGGTCGGGTAGAGCACGAAACCCTCGACCCCCTTCTTGAGGAAGATGACCTGCATCGAGTGGGCCAGCGGCACCCAGGGCGCCTCTTCGTGGAAGATCTGCTGCGCCTTCTTGTAGAGCTCGGCGCGCTTGTCGTGATCGACCGCGACCTTCGCCTGCGCCACGAGGTCGGAGTAGGCATCGTTCTTCCAGAAGGCGATGTTCGTCGCCGGGTTCTTCGTCGCGTCCTTCGAGAGGAGGATGTAGAGGAAGTTGTCGGGATCGCCGTTGTCGCCCGACCAGCCCATGAGCGCGAGGTCGTGCTCGCCCGCCTCGGTCTTGGCGAGGTACGTGGCCCAGTCGTAGCTCACCATGCGCGCGCGGATCCCTACCTCGGCGAGATCGGCGATGAGCGACTCGGCGACCTTCTGGGGATCGGGCATGTAGGGACGCGGGTTCGGCATCGCCCAGAGCGTCGTCTCGAAGCCCTTGTCGTAGCCCGCCTCCGCGAGGAGCGCCTTCGCCTTCTCCTTGTCGTAGGGGTAGTCCGCGACCGAGTCGTCGTAACCCCAGACGCTGGGCGGCAGAGGGTTCTTCGCGGCGACCCCCGCGCCCTTGTACAGACGGTCGATGATCGCCTGCTTGTTGACGGCGTAGGAGATCGCCTGCCGCACGCGCTTGTCGTCGAACGGCTTCTTCTGCGTGTTCATCGCGAGGTAGCCGACGTTCATCCCGGGAAGGGTCAGGACCTGGACGGAGGGGTCGTCCTTGACCGTCTCGATGAGGAACGAGCTCGGGTTGTCGAAGCCGTGGATCTTCCCGCCCCGGAGCTCGAGGAGCCGCGTGTTGGGCTCGGGGATCGCGCGGTAGATGAGGCGGTCGATCTTCGGCGCGCCGTGCCAGTAGTCGGGGTTCTTCTTCAGGACGATCTTCTGCTTCGGCACCCACTCGTCGAAGATGAAGGGGCCCGTTCCGATCGGGTGGCGCCCGTAGTCCTCCTTCCACTTCGTGACCGCCTCCGGGCTCACGATCTCGCAGAAGTGCATCGCGAGGTTCGCCAGGAACGGCGCCTCGGCGCGCTTGAGCGTGAACTTCACCGTCAGGTCGTCGATCTTCTCGATCGTGCCGACGATGTCGCTCATGCCCATGTTGCCCCAGTACTTGTAGGCGCCCCCGACGCCGTGCAGCGGGTGGTTGGGATCGCGCTGCCGGTCGAGGGAGAAGATGACCGCATCCGCGTTGAACGGCGTCCCGTCGTGGAACTTCACGCCGGAGCGGAGCTTGAACGTGTAGACGAGCCCGTCGGGCGTCACGTCCCAGCTCTCGGCGAGCGCGGGCTCGACGTCGGTCGACCCTCGCTTGAACTCGACCAGCGTGTCGTAGATCATCTCGCAGGGGGTGAGAGACTCGCCGTCGTCCTCGTGGCCGGGATCGAGCGAGACGCTGTCGCCGCCGCGGCCGAAGACGAGCACCTTCTCCTTCGCCGCCACCGGCGCCGCAGGGCTCGACCCCCCGCCTCCGGGCGTTGCGGGCGCTCCGGGGCCGCCGCAGGAGGCGAGCGCGGCCAGGGCCACGCATGCGAGCAGAGACCTTGCCGGGTTCATGGGTGCTCACCGTCCTTTCCCTGCTGGCCCTGCTGGCCGTGCGGCGCGTCCATCTTCATCTCGGGCTCCGATGCCTTCTCGCCCTTCTTCTTCTCGTCCTTCTCGTCCTTCTTCTCGGCCTCGCGGGCGTCCTCGCCGACCTGCTTGCGCGCGTCGTCGAGAAGGTCCTCCGCGTCCTTCTTCAGGTCGCTTCCCGGGTACTCCTCGGTCAGCTTCTCGAGGTAGATCTTCGCCTCCATGGCGTTGCCCTGCTTCATCAGGTTCTCGGCGAGAAGGAAGTACACCTCGTCCTTCTTCCCGTACTCCGGGTACTTCTCGAGGAGGAACTTCATGCGCTTGACCACCGACGTGTCGAAGCCGCGCCGGCTGTAGAACCGCGCCACCTTGTACTCGTGAAGCGCGAGCTCGTCGCGGAGTTGCCGGATGATGGGCTTCGCGTCGTCGGCGTAGGTCGACTTCGGGTAGCTCTGGATGACCTTCTCGAGCTCGTTGATGGCGTCGCGCGTGACCGCCTGATCGCGATCGGGCTTGGCGCGCCGCTCGTAGTTGCAGAGCGCCACGCGGAACGCCGCGTACGCGGCGCGGTCGTCCTCGGGATAGAACGCGACGTAGGCCATGTACTTGGCCTGCGCCTCGATGAGGTTTGCGTCGCTTCCGCGGTTGTAGAGCGTGTCGGCGTAGAGGATCTGGGCCTCGCGCACGTGGACTCCGGTCGGGTACTGGTCGACCAGGAGCTTCAGGTAGTCGCCCGCCTTCTTCCACTTCTCGTCCTTGAGATAGCCCTGGGCGGTGTCCCAGAGCTCGGACTCGGAGTAGTGGGTCTCCTCGTCCTTGGCCTCCTTGTGCTTCTTGCGGCAGCCCGCGGTGAAGACCAGGGCGGGCACGAGCAGCGCCACCGCGGCAAGGACCGTCAGGCGTGCCTTCAAGCGGCGCCCTCGCCTGGCGCGAGCGCCTCCGCGATCACGTCGCGGAGCGCCTGGGGCATGCGGATCACACGGCCGTCGGGCCCCGCGCAGGCGTGCTGCGTGGAGCCTTGCGCGAGGATCTCCTCCCCGCGCCTCACCTCGTAGGCAAAGGAGAGGCTCGCCTTGCGCCCCTCCGCGAGCCTCGTCCGGATCCTGAGGACGTCGTCGTAGCGGGCCGGCCGCAGATACCGGACGGTCACGGACACGACGGGAAGGATACACCCGCCGGCCTCGACGTCCACGTAGCAGAGGCCGCGCGCCCGCAGCCACTCCGTGCGCCCCACCTCGAGCCAGACCAGGAAGTTCGCGTGATAGGCATACCCCATCTTGTCGGTGTCGGCGTAGCGGACCCGGACCTCGCTCTCGACGTCGTTCATCGCGGCATCGCCGCTTCGGCGCGGCGCCTGAGATCGCGGACGGCGCGCCCGGGGTCCTTCTCACCGAAGACGCTCGAGCCGCAGACGAGAAGCCGCGCGCCCGCGCCGACGGCATCGGCGACGTTTCCCGGTCCGATGCCGCCGTCGACCTCGAGAAGGACGTCCGCGCGCCCCGCACGGTCGAGCAGCCGCCGCGCCTCCCGGAGCTTCTCGAGTGCCCGCGGCAGGAACTTCTGGCCGCCCCATCCCGGGTTGACGCTCATGACGAGCACGTAGTCGAGGACGTCGGCGACCTCGGGCAGGAAGCCGACCGGCGTCCCCGGGTTGATCGCGACGCCCGCCTTCGCCCCCGCCGCGCGGATGGCGGACAGCGTGAAATGAAGGTGCGTCGCCGCTTCCACGTGGACGGAGATCATCGCCGCGCCCGCGTCGCGAAACGCCCCGACGAAGCGCTCGGGATGGACGATCATGAGGTGAACGTCGAGCGGCAGCTTCGTGGTCCGCGCGAGGGCCGCCACGACCGGCGGCCCGATGGTGATGTTGGGGACGTAGGAGCCGTCCATGACGTCCACGTGCAGGAGACCGGCGCCGCCCCGCGCCGCGCGCGCAACGTCGCGGCCGAGGCTCGCGAAGTCGGCGGAGAGGATCGAGGGCGCGACGACGGGCTTCATGGCTCCTGCGGCGGCTCGTCCGGGATGCCCGGCACCGACCCCTGCGGCTCGGCGACGACCGTGAGCGTGATGATGTTGCGCGTCCCGACGCGGCTCCCCGCCTTCGGTGATTGCTGGGTGATGGTGCCGGCCTCGAGCCCCTCGTACTCCTCGTCCTTGATGTCGCCCAGGCGGAGACCCGCGTCCTGCATGAACTTCACGACGTCGTCGACGTTACGCCCGATCAGGTCGGGCATCACGAACGCGGCCTCCTCGGGCCCCGCGGACACGAGCAGCGACACGGAGCTCCCCTTGAAGTACTCCGCGCCGGCCGGCGGCTCCTGCGCGAGGACGCCGCCCTCGACGACCCGGGCGCTCTTCGCCATCACGAGCGCACCGAGCTCGAGCCCGTCCTCCGAGAGGCGCACCTGGGCCTGGGGCGTGTTGAGGCCGGCGAGGTCGGGCACCATCATGCGCCGCGATCCTTTCGAGAGGACCACGTAGATCCGCTTGTTCGCCTTGATCCGGATCCCCTCGGCCGGCTCCTGCTCCAGGACGACGTTCTCCTTCGCCTTCTCGTCGTAGCGCGACGTCTTGGCGAGGACGGTGAGGTGGCTCGCGCGCGCGAGCTCCTCGGCCTGGGTCAGGCTCAGGTTCACCACGTTCGGAACGACGACCTCCTCGCCGACGATGAGGTAGCGCATCGTGATCCACCACGAGGCCGCCCCAGTGACGGCGAGAAGGACGCAGAGGATCGCGAGCTTGACCACCGCGAGGATCAACCTCCCGAAGAAGCGGACCACCGCCCACAGGAACCGCACCTAGGGAACGACCCTCACGCGCAGGTAGCCGCGCTTGCCCACCTTGAGAAGGATAGCGTCCGCGACGTCCGCTCCGATCGCTGCCTTCGGGTCGCTGACGCGCGCATCCCCGAGGTCCACGGCGCCCTGGGAGATCAGACGCCGCGCCTCGCTCTTGCTGGCGGCGAGCCCCTTTCCCACCATGAGCCCGACGAGCTCCACGGGCAGGCTCGCGCGCGCGAGCTCGATCTCCGGCATGTCCGCGGGCACCTCCCGCCGCTGGAACTGCTGCTCGAAGGCCTCCCGCGCTTCCCGCGCCGCCGCGCCGCCGTGGATCTCCCGGGCGATCGTCTCCGCGAGGTCCTTCTTCTCGTCCATGGGGTGCGAGGTGGCGGCGGCGACGCGCGCGCGGCGCGCGGCGATCGCCTCGGCGCCGTCGTCGGTCAGGAGCTCCCGGTACCGCCACATCATCTCGTCGGTGATGCGCATGAGCTTTCCGAACATCTCCCGCGGCGCGTCCTCGATGTCCACCGTGTTGCCGAGGCTCTTGCTCATCTTCAGGGAGCCGTCGAGCCCTTCCAGGAGCGGCGTCGTCATCACGACCTGGGGCTCGAGCTCGCGCTTGGCCATCAGCTCGCGTCCCATCAGCAGGTTGAAGAGCTGGTCGGTGCCTCCGAGCTCCACGTCGGCCCGGAGGGCGACCGAGTCGTAGCCCTGGCAGATCGGGTACAGGAGCTCGTGAACGCTGATCGGCGCCTGGGCCTCGAGACGCTCCTTGAAATCGTTGCGCTCGAGGATGTGGGCGACGGTCACCTGCGCCGCGAGCCGCACGAGCCCTTCCGCCCCGAGCGCCGCGAGCCAGGTGCCGTTGAAGTCGAGGGTCGTGCGATCGGGGTCCAGCACCTTCACGGCCTGGCGCCGGTACGTCTCGGCGTTCGCCACGACCTGCTCGCGGGTGAGCTGCGGCCGTGTCTTCGACCGGCCGGAGGGATCGCCGATCATGGCGGTGAAGTCCCCCACCACGAAGTGGACCTCGTGACCGAGCTCCTGGAACGCCTTCATCTTCCGCATCAGCACCAGGTGGCCGATGTGGATGTTCGGCGACGAGGGATCGAATCCCGCCTTGATCCGCAGCGGCGTCCCCGACGACGCGCTCCGCGCGAGCTTCCGCTCGAGATCGGCCGGCGCGTGGAAGTCGACGCACCCCCGGGCGAGGTGGGCCACTTGCTGGGTCACGGAAAGCGTCTGTGCGGGCATCGTCGCGGCCTCCCGCGCGCGGGGGCGGGAAACCGGGGATCATACAATCCGCGTTCTTGGATCGAAGCCTTCCCGCCGCGTTCGCCTGGGCCTTCACCGTCCTCTCCGTCGCGTTCCTCTCGCAGATCGCCGTCTCGGAGGCTTTCCTCGGGCTCGCGCTCTGCGCGTGGCTCGTCGACGTCCTCTGGCGCCGCGACGCGGGATCCCTCGCGGTCCCCGACGTCGTGTACCCGATGGGGCTCTACGCTCTCCTGTCGGCGGGGGCCGCCGTCACGTCCTTCGACCCGGGAAGGAGCATCGTCCAGCTCCGCGAGTGCCTCCTGTTCGGCCTCGTGTTGCTGCTCGTGAACCTCGTCCGGACGCGCGGCGATCTCGCGTTCCTTCTCGGCATCCTGATGGCGATGGGAACGGTCCTCGGCGTATGGGGCATCGTCCAGTACGTGGAGCTTCCGAAGACCATCCTGAACCGGATCCACGGGCCGGTCGGCCACTACATGACCTACTCCGGGATGGTCCTCCTGATCGCCCTCTGCACCGTGTGCCACGCGCTCTCGGCACGATCGACCCGGTCCCGCGCGGCGCTGGGGCTGATGGCGGCGATCCAGGTCGTGGCGCTCTTCCTCACACTGACGCGCAGCGCCTACATCGGCTTCCTGGTGGCGGCGACGCTCTGGATCGCGGTCCGCGTGCCGAAGCTCCTCTTGCTCCTGCCCGCCGCGATCATCGCCACCCTGGCGATCGCCCCCCAGCACGTCTTCAACCGCGTCCACACGATGGGGAGCCGCCGCGACGACACGACGCTCTCGCGCTACTACCTCTGGCGCGGAGGGATCGCCATGATCCACGACTATCCGTTCTTCGGGGTCGGGCCCCACATGGTGCGGACGCTCTACCTCGAGCGCTACCGCGATCCGCGCACGCCGACCAAGTCGGACAGCCACCTGCACGACGACGTCCTGCAGATCGCCGCCGAGCGCGGCATCCCTGCTCTCTTCGCCTGGCTCTCGATCTTCGCGGTGCTCGGGTTCCGCGCGGTGCGCGCCTGGAGCCGCGACCCCGCGTCGCCGACGAAGGCGGCGGCGGTGCTCGCGCTGGTGGCGTTCCAGGTCGCCGGGGTGTTCGAGTACAACTTCGGCGACAGCGAGGTGCTCCTGACGTTCCTCGTCCTGGCGAGCCTCCCGTACGTCGAGGACCGGCTGCGCTCCGTCCCCGCGCCGGGCTGACCCGAGCTCGGGTGGAGGTAACATTCCCCGGTGCAGCAATCGAGCACCCAGGACAACGAGATCACGGCTAAGGTCGTGTACTACGGGCCGGGGCTCTCCGGGAAGACCACCTGCTTTCAGTACCTCTACAGGACGCTGCCGGCACAGAGCAAGGGCAAGCTCCTGTCGCTCGCGACCAACATCGACCGCACCATCTACTTCGACTTCATGCCCCTGAAGCTCGATCGCGTCCAGGGGCTCAACCTCCGGATCCAGCTCTACACCGTGCCCGGACAGGTGCGGTTCAACGCCACGCGGAAGATGGTGCTGAAGGACGTGGACGCGCTCGTCTTCGTGGCCGACATGCAGCGCCAGATGCTGAGGGCGAACCAGGAGTCCCTGAAGAACCTCGCGGAGAACCTCCGCGACTACCACCAGGAACTCCGGCAGATCCCGCACGTGTTCCAGTACAACAAGGAGGACCTCGCGGACCTCCTCTCCGCCGAGGAGCTCAACGAGGCGATCAACGCGTACGCTGCGCCCGCGTTCGTCACGTGCGCGCTCACCGGCAAGGGCGTGATGGAGTCGCTCAAGGCGGTGACGAGGCTCCTGATCGCCGACATCAAGACGCGACGGGAGCGCGGCGCGGCTCCCCAGGGCAGGGTCCGGCCTTCGGTCCCGTCGCGCCCGCGAAGGGTCGGACTCGAGACCGACACGGCCTCGCGCAAGCTCGTGGCGGGGAAGCTCGCCGAGCCGAAGGCGACGCCGGCCGAGAGCATCGAGCGGCGGGTGCGCGAAGGCGCGTTCGAGGAAGTGGCATCGTGGAGCAAGCCCTCGCCGAAGTCGGAAGCGCACGCGCCGGCCCCCGAGGTCAAGGACGTCAACGCGACCCAGTCGATCGCGAGCCTCCAGGCCCGCGGCACGCCGGCCGAGGAACGAGGCGGGCGCGACGTGAGCGACACCTCCAAGGCCACGATCCTGCGCCCGAAGAGCGCCTCGCTGGCCCCGCTCTTCAAGGAGTCGGTCCAGCGCCGCGCCTACCAGGAGCTCGAGGGGATGATCGCCGCGGGCGGCGCGTCGCTCTCGGCCGATGCCTTCGGAGCGAAGGCGCTCGCGCTCCTTGACACCGTGTTGAAGGACGAGGCGCTGTTCCCGGAGAAGGATGGCCCCACGTCGCCCGCCACCCGCCTGAACGTGCTGGGCGTCCGCTACGGGCGCTACCTGCGGTTCCAGTCGATCCTCGGTCAGGGCGGTGGCGAGCCGCTGGCGCGCGATGCCGCCCTCGCGTGCCTCCACTTCCTCGTCGACGTCCTGCTTGCGAAGGGTGAGGTCGGCCGTTAAGCTGACTTCATCGCGTCCCGGCGCCGCTTCGAAGCCTGCAACGGCCGAACGGGAGGACACGAGCCGCAACATGAGCGAGGAGCCAGACAAGAGAGAGCCTTCTCCGAACGACCCTCGGGTCAAGAAGATCTTGAAGGAGCTGTCGGGGGCCATCCATGACTCGCTGACCACGAGCAAGCGCGTGGCGACCTGCATCGAGAAGCTCCGCGAGACCGGGTTCGACCTCTACCTGATCCTGGAAGCCACCGTGGCCCTCAAGAAGGTCGACGAAGAGGAGCCCGAGACGACCCCCGCGGCGGCCGAAGAGCCAGAGACCGAGCCAGCCCCGGACGACGGGAGCTTCAGCGGACGCGACCTCGCGTTCCTGAAGGAGCTCCGCATCCGGATCGACGGGTGACGGGCGCGCCGGTGGCCGAGAACATCTTCGGGGCGCACCCCGACGAGATCGCCGGGCGGCTCGCGGTACTCGGGGAACCCCCCTACCGCGCCCGGCAGTGCAGCCGCTGGATCTATCGCCGCGGGGCGCGATCGTTTCACGCGATGAGCGATCTCGCCAAGGGCCTCCGCGCGACGCTCGCGGAGTCGTTCGTCATCGCGCGGCCCGAGATCGCGGCCGTCCACCCGGCGGCGGACGGGAGCCGCAAGTACGACATCCGGCTCGGAGACGGCGCGGCGATCGAGAGCGTCCTCATCATGGGCGGAAAGCGTCCGGCGCTCTGCCTCTCGTCGCAGGTGGGCTGCGCGCTCGGATGCACCTTCTGCCGCACCGGCGAGATGGGGCTCGCCCGCAACCTCAGCGCGGGAGAGATCGCGGCGCAGGTGGTGGCCGTCCAGGAGGAGGCGGGCCTCCCGCACCCGGCGCCGATGAGCTTCGTCTTCATGGGGATGGGAGAGCCGCTGCACAACGCCGCCGAAGTGGTGCGCGCGATCGGGATCATGACGCACCCCGATGCGCTCGCGATCTCGCCGCGGCGCATCACCGTGTCGACGGCCGGATACCTTCCTGGGCTCGAGACCCTCGCGGCGGCCGAGACCGGCGTGAAGCTCGCGGTGTCGCTCACCTCGCCCGACGACGACCAGAGATCCACGCTGATGCCGGTCAATCGCCGGTTCCCGATACGGGACGTGCTTGCGCGGGTCGCCGAGATCAAGAGGCGGCGGGGGCAGCGCGTGACGATCGCCTACGTGCTGCTCTCCGGCGTGAACGACAGCAGGGACCACGCGCGCCGTCTCGCGCGGCTCGTGCGCCCGATGCCCGTCAAGGTGAACTTGATCCCCTTCAACCCCTACCTCGGAAGTCCCTACCGCCGGCCCGGCGACGCGGCGATCGAGGCGTTCCGCTCGACGCTGGCCGAGAGCGACGTGCTCGCCACCG
The DNA here is from genome assembly GCA_046331505.1 of Acidobacteriota bacterium. GTDB lineage: Bacteria > Acidobacteriota > Vicinamibacteria > JAXLQT01 > JAXLQT01 > JAXLQT01. Next base: position 20,314 of record JAXLQT010000053.1, on the reverse strand, counting down.
TGCGCAAGACGCACGGCGATGACGTTCTCGCCGCGTGCGGGCAGCTCGCGAGCGCCTCGTGACCGAGCAGGAGACCCTTGCCCCCATGGAGTGGGGAGAGCTGATCGGCAAGGCGATGGCCACGTACCGCGGCTCGATCGGCAGCCTCTACCTGCTGTCGCTCCTCACCACGTCCGCGAGCTTCGCCGTCAACGTCGGGTTCCAGGTCACGAACGGGACGACGTCCCGGGCCTTCATGTCGGGAGATCTCTCGAAGGTTCTTGCGGCCGCCGCGACGAGCCTCGTGGCGATGATGCTCACCTTCGTCATGCAGCTCCTCATCATGGCGTTCCAGGAGGGGGCGCTGACGCTCGCCGCGTCGTGGATCGTGCTCGGAGAGCGGCCTTCGCTCGCCGAGATGGCGCGCGGGACGTTCTACCGCATGCCGAGCCTGTTCCTCGCCAGCCTCGTCTGGTGGGTGATCTTCGTGCCGGCCTTGCTCGCCTGCTGCCTCCCCGGCATCGTCCCCGCCACGCTGTTCTCCCTCGTCATTCCGGGCATCGTCCTCGAGGACCTCGGCCCGATCGCCACGTTCCGTCGGAGCTGGAACCTGATCACGGTCTCCACGGTCACGAACCAGAAGCCCCTGCTCCACGCGTTCCTCGTCCTCCTCATCGCGTTCGCGATCGTCATGGGCGTCAGCATCGTTGCCGGCGCGCCGGGCGCGATCGCCGGGATGGCGTGGGGCATGGCGCACCAGAACCCGAGCAATCCCTTCGCGGTCCCCACGCCCCCCGCCTGGCTCTACGTCCTCCCCGGGATCTGGCAGGTGCCGGTGATGGCGCTGACGCTGCCGTTCAGCGCGATCGTGCGCGTCCTGCTCTTCTACGACCTCAAGCTCAAGCAGGAGGGCGACGACGTCGAGGGCGCGCCCGTCGCCGCCGTGTAGCAGAAGCTCGTGATCGCCGGGCTCGCCCTGGCGCTCTCCCTCGCTCCGGGGGTCGACCTGACGGCGATCTCGGAGATCGACCTCGGCGAGAGGAGGGTGCTCGCCGATCCGGCGGATGCGCGCTCCTGGGAGGCGATCGACGTGCGGGCGAGCGGCAAGGGAACGCGGCGCGTACGCGCCGGGGAGCGTTTCGTCCCGCCGACCCTCGAGCCCGAGATCGTGCTGCGCGGGCGCGTGACCGACGAGTCCGGCGCGCCGGTCGCCGACGCATCCGTGCGCGTCTATCCCGAGCTGGTCCCGGAGGTGCCGATCGCCGCGACGCATGGCGGCGCGGAGGGCGCCTACCGCATCGAAGGGCTCTCGGCGGGGCGCTACCGCGTCGAGGCCGACGCCCCGGCGTTCGAGCAGTCGGTCACCTGGCTCGTCCTCGATGCGCCCGGGGCGTCTCTGTCCCTCGACCTGCGCCTCGCGTCCGGCTGGTCGTGCGCGGTGGTCGTCAAGGACGCGGCCGGCGCACCGGTGACGGATGCGAGCGTCCTTGCCGTCGGCCGCGGATCGCGCGTGGTGCAGCGCCGGACCACCGACGGCTCCGGCCGGGCGTACCTGCACGGCCTCGCGCGCGGCGAGTCCTACGCGATCGTCGCTCGGCCGCGCGGCCTCTGGCCCGAGCACGCCACGGTCGACGAGGCATCGCCGAACGCGGAGATCGCCTGCAGGAAGGGACGCCCCCTCGAGATCGCCCTCGAGGGCGCTCCACGCGCGCGGCTCCTGGCCTCGACTCCCGGAGACGACCTGGAGCTGGTCGCGGCGATCGACGAAGGGACGCCGCTAAAGATCGACAACGCCCCCGATCGGTGCGAGCTACGCGTCGAGGCGCCGGGGAGGCCGGCGGTCATCCAGACCGTGCGCGGATCCTCGAGCGCGCGACTCGCCGTGCCGGTGGGGATCGCCGCACGCGGGATGGTCGCCGGCGCCCGCCACCCCATCTCCGGCGCGGAGGTCTGGCTCTCCGGACGCGCGGGTCCGCCCGATGCGATCACCGGAGCCGACGGGCTGTTCCTCCTTCACGCTGACCGTGCCGGCGCGGTGTTCGATGCCTCGGCCCCTGGCCATGCCCGGGTCACCGAGCGCGCGCCCGCTCGCGTGCTCCTGCCAGCAAAGGCGGAGATCAACCTCAGTGTCCGCGATCGCGAGAGCCGGCGAGGCGTCACGGCCTACCGACTCGCCCTCACCGATGCCGGTCGCTCCGATCCGGACGACCGCGACGTCTTCCGCTGGAGCGATGCCGAGGTCCGCACCGGGAGCGGCATGGCGCGCATCGATGGGATTCCCGCGGGACGCTACGTGCTCCGCGTGCTCGCTCCCGGCCATCGACCGTGGCAGAGCACGGAGCTCGTCCTGCGCGACACGGTGCCCATCGACGTCCTGCTCGATCGCGGGCTCGAGCTGCGCGGGCGCGTGGTCGAGCGTGCAACGGGGAAGCCCATCGCCGGGGCGCGGGTGTGGGGACGCGCTCTGGACGAGCTGACGACGATCGATCTGCCGGGCCCGGACACGTTCACGGACGCGGCGGGTGGGTTCTCGCTCGGCGGGCTCGCGCGCTTCCCGGCGGCCGTGACCGCGATGCACGCTCGCTACTCCCCGGCGTCGGCGCCGGTGGCGACAGGCGCCCCGGCCGTCACGATCGAGATGGGCCGCGGCGGATCGATCCGCGCCCTTGTCCCGGGCAAGGCCGGCGTCGAGGTCCGCGCATCGCACGGCGTCCTGGTCGTGACGGCGACGACCGACGACCACGGAATCGCCGTCCTCGGACCGCTCCGGCCGGGCGAGTACCGCGTATCCGCGCGTTCGAAGCCGCGCACGGACATCGCGATCGCGAACGTCGCGGAGGGACGGGAGACGCGGGTCCAGCTCGGCGGGCGCGTCCACGTCTGGGGCCAGGTGACGTCCCGTGGTCGCCCCGTCGCACCCGCTTCGCTCTCGTTCGAGGACGCCGGTGGCGGACACCAGACCACGGTCGAGCTGGACGCGGCAGGGTCCTACGAGGTCAACCTCGATCCGGGCGCGGAGATCGCGCGCGTCTCGATCGCGGGCGGCGCGCCGTACGAGGCGACGATCAGGGTGACGATCCCGGATCAGCCGGACGCGAGGCTCGACCTCGCCCTCCCGTCAGCGGCGATCGAGGGGACGGTTCTCGACGCGGCATCGCGCCAGCCGATCGAGGGCGCACGCGTGCTCGTCGCGCGCAGCGCGAGCGGAGATCGCTCGACGGAGACCGACGCGCAGGGTCGCTTCGTCGTGGAGGATCTCGACGACGGGGCCTACGAGCTCGTCGCACGCGCCGCGGGCCACGGGTTCGCACGGCTCCCCGGGATCGCCGTGACCGATGGACACGGCCCGGCGCCCCTCGAGATCCTCCTCGAAGGCGGTGGAGCCCTGAACGTGACGATCTCGCGGGCCTCGGGAACGCCCGTCCTCGAGGCGATCCTCACGATCCTCGACGCCGCCGGCAACGCTCTTCCGCTCGAGGCGCAGAACGTCGCCAACGCGGGTGGGCAGCTCGCCGTCGACGGGATCTCGCCGGGCGTCTACACGCTGCTCGCGACGGCTCCCGGCCTCGCACCTTCCGTCGCCGGCGGCATCGACGTCCGCGAGGGCGCGCCGACGACCGTGGCGATGACGATGACGCCGGGCGGAGGAGTGAGCGCGCGCGCCGCTCCCGGTCACGAGCGGTCGATCCTCGTGCCGACCGCCTCACCGCTGCAGGCGCTCCCCGCCGCATGGGTGGCGAAGCTCCTCGCCGAGAAGCCATCGCCAGCGGGCTGGCTCTTCGAGCACGTTCCCCCCGGAGGCTACGAGGTCGTCTTCCAAGGCTCGGCGGGCGACGCCCGCCGCCCGATCATCGTCGCCGAAGGCACCGTCGTCGACGTGAGTCCGTAGGAGCGAGGCCCACGCCAGTTCGCATGCGCGGCCGTAGGGCGGGGGCTGGTCCCCCGCCGGTTCGTCACGCGCGGTCGTAGGGCGGGGGCTTGTCCCCCGCCGGTTCGTCACGCGCGGCCGTAGGGCGGGGCTTGTCCCCGCCGGTTCGTCACGTCCGGCCGCAGGGCGGGGGCTTGTCCCCCGCCGGTTCGTCCCGCGCGGCCGTAGGGCGGGGGCTTGTCCCCCGCCGGTTCGTCACGCGCGGCCGTAGGGCGGGGGCTTGTCCCCCGCCGGTTCGTCACGTCCGGCCGCAGGGCGGGGGCTTGTCCCCCGCCGGTTCGTCCCGCGCGGCCGTAGGGCGGGGCTTGTCCCCCGCCGGTTCGTCACGCGCGGCCGTAGGGCGCGGGCTTGTCCCCCGCCGGTTCGTCACGCGCGGCCGTAGGGCGGGGGCTTGTCCCCCGCCGGTTTGTCCCGTGTTCGGTAAGATCGATCCCGTGGAACCAAGGCTCAAGCTCCTCACGCTCCCGAAGGGCAGCGTCATCTACCGCGAAGGTGACGGCAACAACGGCAAGATGTACGTCGTCCACGACGGGATCGTGACGGCGAAGATGACCGTGCAGGGCCGCGAGCAGGTCGTCTACCAGTGCACCCAGGGCGACATCATCGGCGAGGTGTCGTTCCTGACGGGAGAGCCGCGTACGGCCACGTGCGAGGTGAGCACCGCCGAGGCCCACGTCTACGAGCTGACCAACGAGACGTTCGAGGAGATGATCGCGCAGGATCCGAAGGTCGCCATCAAGGTCATCCGATCGCTCTCGGACCGTCTCCGCAGCGTCGAGCGCCGCTTCGAGCAATCCTGATCGTTCCGGGCCCTCGTCGCAGCCTTCCGGCCTCGGCGCGGCGTGATACAATTTTCGCCCCCGCGGAGGTCCGATGGCCAGCTCTAGGTTCTCGATATTCGCCGAGTTCTGGGACTACATGAAGGTGCGCAAGAAGTGGTGGCTCGGTCCCATCGTCACCATTCTCGTCGTCCTTTCCGTGTTCATAGTTCTCACCGAAGGCTCGGCGCTGCTACCCTTCATCTACGCGGTCTTCTAGGCCGACCGCGGCAAGGCCCCTTCCTCGACGTCCGGGCGGGCACACCCCGCCCGCGGGCAGGGCGCGATACGTCTTTTTACACGCCGGCGCTGGAATAAAGGTCCGCCTGGCTGCGTAGATATAGGCGTAGGCGGCGACTGCAGGGGAACACACCCGGCGTCGCAGTGGTGCGGAGGGCGCGCGAGGCCGACGTGTGCGCGACGTCACACTCATGGCAACGCGAGCATTGACGGTAGAGAAGGCGAGGACGCTGTGCTGACGACAGTGGACAGGACGATGGCCGACGCGACGGAGAGCTCTCTTGACGACAACCCGAGGGGGTTCATCTTCAGGAATCTGGACATGGAGCGGCAGGACAGGGCGCCGGAGCCGATCCCGCACAAGGACCCGGTCCAGCTCTACTTCCGCGAGCTGAAGGCCTACCCTCTCCTCAAGCGGGAGGACGAGCGGAGGCTGTTCTCCAAGATCGAGAGCCACGACCGGCGGATCCGCAAGGCCTACCTGGGCGTTCCGCTGACGATCCGTCGCGTGCGCGAGACCTACGAGCGGTTCCGCGCGGGCGACATCCCCATCTCCACGCTGATCGAGTGGGAGGAGGGCGAGATCGCCTCGGCCGTGCTGGAGAGCCGCAAGATCCAGCTCGCCAAGGGGATCGATCGCCTCGAGGCGACGTTCGCAAGCTACGGCAAGACGGTGAGCACGCTGCGCAAGGGTCGCCGCTCCTCCTTCTCCGAGCTCCGGACGGTCGTCGAGGCACGCCAGGCCGTGCTCGACGCGTTCGTGGCGCTCAAGCTCCGCCGGACCCACGAGGACGCGATCGCGCGCGAGCTGCGCGAGCTCGCGAGCCAGATCTCGGACAGGACGCGCCGGCTCGACAACCTGGAGAAGCGCAAGCCCGCTTCCCGCAGGAAGGCCGACGTCGAGGCACTGGCGCGCGACAAGACGCAGCTCCGCAGGGAGATCCGCGAGATCGCCGCGAACGTGGGCGTTTCCGCGCCGGCGCTGCTCGGGACGACCGCCTACGCCGCGAGGCTCGCCTCCGTCGTCGCCGACGTCAAGCACACGGTCACGCAGGCGAACCTGCGCCTGGTGATCTCCATCGTGAAGAAGTACTACACCTCCACGACCCTCTCCTTCCTGGACCTCATCCAGGAAGGAAACCTCGGGCTCATGAAGGCGATCGAGAAGTTCGAGTACCGCCGGGGGAACAAGTTCTCGACGTACGCGGCCTGGTGGATCAAGCAGACCATCTCGCGCGCGATCGCGGACCAGGACCGGACGATCCGCATCCCGATCAACGTGCTCCAGACGGCGAACAAGCTCTACAAGATGTCCCAGAGCCTCTCGGTGAAGGAAGGGCACGAGCCGTCGGCGGAGGAGCTCGCGTCGCACAGCAAGCTCCCCATCGAGACGGTGAAGAAGGCGATCGGCATCGTGGCCGAGCCCGTGTCGCTCGAGACGCCGCTCGGCGAGGACATGGACCAGAACCTCGGGAAGCTCATCGAGGACAGGGCCGCGATCTCGCCGTTCGACGCCACGTCGGTCAACCTGCGCCGCTCGCGCACGAGCGACATCCTGAGCCGGCTGACTCCGAAGGAGGCCGAGGTGCTCCGCATGCGCTTCGGGCTCGACGACAACCGGGAGCGCACGCTCGTCGAGGTGGGCAAGCACTTCCACCTCACGCGCGAGCGCATCCGGCAGATCGAGGCGCGGGCGCTCCGCAAGCTCCGCTTCCTGGCGAAGCGCAGCGAGTTCCGTTGAGACGTCCCCGGAGGTAATCTCTCCGGGGATGGACGGCGAGATCGCCTCGGACAGCGCGCAGCCTGCGGCCGAGCCCGAGCCGCCTCGCGCGATCCCGAGCATCGTCCCGCTGCTGCTCGTGGCGCCGATCGCCATCCTCGTGGTGGTGGGCTGCGCGCGCGTCATCGGCGCGTCGCAGCCCCACCGCACGACCGTCGAAGCGCTGGCCTCGTCGACGAGGACGGACGGGTTCGCCGTGATCCTCGACGGCGGCTACGACGCCGTCTCCCTCGGGACGGATCGCTCGACGACGCCCCCCGGACACTACGTGGCCTTCACCGACGCCTCGAGCGATCGCGCGGTCGTCGTGCGTCTCCTGCGCACCTCCGGAGGGGCGGTCAAGGAGCGCGGGCGCAACTCGCAGGTCGTCACCGGCAACGTCGTGCCGCTTCCCGACGACGCTCGGACGCAGGTCCTCGCCAAGGCCGTGGAGCTCGGCATCACGCTGGGCAGCGATCGCCTGATGGTGCGCGACGGCGAGACGCCGGCGTTCCCCGTCGGCACCCTCTTGCTCGCGGTCCTCGCGGGCCTCGGCGGCGTTGCGTTCACGCTCGCCTACCATGGCAACCGGAAGCTCGCGATGGCGCAGCGCAAAGCGGTCCTCATCCGCGTCCGATCCGCGCCGCTCCTGGCCGATCCCATGATGCCCTCCGACACCGCGGTGACCCGCACGAGGGAAGCGGCCTACGAGCAGGCCGTGAGCCTGGCGCCCTGCGGTGTCTGCGGAGCCATGGTCCAGGGGTTCATGAAGCTCTGCCCCACGTGCAAGATCCCGCGGCAGATCGAGTACTTCGCGAGCGCGTCCTTGCCCCTGATCGGGTTCGAGAAGTACAGCACGCTCATCATGCGAACCCTCGGCGAGAGCGAGTATCAGACGGCGCGCTCCCTCGCCCGCCCGCACATGCCGATCCCCTTCTCGCAGATCTCGAGCCTGAAGGAGCGATACCACGGCGGCCAGAGCGACACGGTCCACCGGCTACTGGCGAAGGGCGCCAGCTCGTTCCTCGCGGTCCAGTCGCTGAAGGACGAGCTCGGGGTGATCGGCGTCGAGGTCGTCGTCGTGTCGAGCGAGGAGCTCGCGCGCGCCGCGCGCCCGGTCGTGGCCGCATCGGCGGCGACGACGCTCGAAGGGATGGCGTTCGGCCTCGAGGAGGGCGGCGCGATGGAGGCGCGGTGGGAGGACGTGTCGCTCATCGTCATCTACGGCGAGGAGTCGACCTCGGAGACCCTCACGCGAGGCGGCATGCGCGACAGCTCCTCGTCCGGGCCGCACGCCCGGCGCAACATGCTCGACCTCTACACGCGATCCTCGGAGGCCGCGATCCGGATCTACGCGGATCGGTTCAGCTGGGAGGTCCTGAAGGAGAAGAAGGCCGCGGCGCCGGACGCCAACTTCGGCCGCTTCATCGACCTGCTCGAAGGTCGATGCCCCGAGGCGGTCTTCCACTCGGTGACGGACACCCACCCGGGCGCATGGAACGAGTGGCGCGCCAACTACTACTCGATGTGGCGCGCGCTCGTGTCGCGGCGCGGTGCCGACAAGGGACGCGGCGTGCTCGCGGTCGAGGGCTACCGGATCCTGCAGGAGGTCGGCAAGGGCGCCTGGGGCCGGGTCTACAAGGCGGTGCAGGATCGCGTCGAGCGCACCGTGGCGATCAAGGTACTCTCGTCTCAGTTCCCGCGCGACGAGAAGTTCCGCGAGCGGTTCTTCCGCGAGGCGCGCACCGCCGGGAGCCTCAACCATCCGAACATCGTCGCGGTGATCGACTGCAACGAGCAGCGCGGCCTCCTCTACCTCGTGATGGAGTACGTCGAGGGCACGACGCTACGCGAGGTGGTGCGGGTGAACGGGCCGCTCGCGGAGCCGCTCGCGCTGCGCGCCGCCAAGGCGGTGGCCCGCGCGCTCGATCATGCCCACGGCAAGTCGATCATCCACCGCGACATCAAGCCGGAGAACGTCTTCCTCTCGAAGGACGGCCACGTCAAGGTGGGCGACTGGGGTCTCGCGAAGTCGCTGGGCACCGACGATCCCAGCCTCACGGAGACCGGCGCCGCGCTCGGCACTCCGAACTACATCAGCCCGGAGCAGGTCAAGGCGCTGAAGGACCTCGACGGCCGCGTCGACGTCTACTCGCTCGGCGCGATGCTCTACTTCCTCCTCACCGGGACGCCTCCATTCCAGGCCAACACGGCGGTCGAGATCATGACCAAGCACCTCAAGGAGCCGCCGCCCGACGTCCGCACGGTGAACGCCACGGTGTCCGCCGCCACCGCCGAGCTCATCAAGAAGGCGATGTCCAAGGACCGCGACGCCCGCTTCCTCTCGGCCCACGCCATGCTCGACGCCATGGAGCGCATCAAAGCTTGAAGACCGAGAGCGTGCCGCGATGCACATCCCCCAGGTGGATCGCCGGACGCTTCCTAGATCTTCCTGCTGGGCGAGGAGCCATACAGGGTCTCGATCCGCGCGACCGCAACCTGGTCGCGTTCCTCATGGCGATCTTTCGTCAGAAACCTATCCGTCCCAAGGCGGGGTTGACGCCGAAGGCGTCCGCCGGAAAGGGATTGAACGGGGCCAGCGGCGTGAGCGCAACGCCGTCGTAGCCGTAGGGTCGCACCACGGCGTCCGCGAGCGGATCGCCGCCGAGCCCGCCGGCGATCTCGTCCCCGCCGGCTCCGTCGACATCGCCGCACGACACGGTGGCTCCACGCGTTGCCCCGGAAGGCAACATGGTGTCGAAGCCTGGCAGACCCGACACCGCGCCCCCGTCGTAGTCGAAACCACGGAGCCGTGGAGGATTCGACGGTCCGGGTCCCGGAGCCGCGACAACCTCCGCAAACCCGTCGGCGTCGACGTCGCCTCCGGCGACGTGCAGCCCGTAGCCGTAAGGCACCGCGACGAAGTTGATCTTCGCGATCGACGCCAGCGCGGTGCCGTCGTAATTCCACCCCCGTGCGTGCGCGGCAAAAGTCCGCCCCGGGCCCGGACCGGTGAGGACCTCCGCGCAGGAGTCGAGGTCGACGTCGCCAGCGCCGACCGCGACGCCGAACTGGAGCGTCCCGTACGCGAAGAAGCTCAGACCGGGGAGCGCGCTCAACGCGGAGCCGTCATAGTTCCATCCCCTGACGTGCGGCCCGAAGACGGCGCCGGGCCCCGCGCCGGTCAGGATCTCGTCCAGGACGTCTCCGTCCACGTCGCCGGCGCCCACGTCGGCGCCGAACCGCAGTGTCGAGTATGCAAAGAAGTTGATCTTGGTGATCGGGGAGCCGAGACCGTCGAAGCCACGGATCTGGGGCCCGAGGCTCCACGCGGGACCGGGACCGGTGAGGATCTCCTGCCGGTTCCATCCTCGCAACAGGCCTGCGGCGACGTGCGTCCCCCAGTGGCCGACCGCGTACGCGAGGAAGTCCACCGCCGTCGCCGTCCCGCTCGGGTCGAAGACACGGACGCGGTTGCCGTTCGACGTGTCGCATCCCTCTCCGGCGACGAAGCTCGCCGCGCCGCCGTCGCCGAAGAGCACGTACGCATTCCCCTCGGCGGCGTTGGGACTGCCGAGCAGCACGTCAGCGGTCCCATCACCGTCCAGATCTCCTGCGATCGATGCGGCCAGCGCCTGCGGCCAGATGACGATGCCGCCGTGGCAGTCGATCTGCGCGAGATCGACGAGCGCAGGGAACACGGCGCGGCCGAGCAGGACGTAGGAGAACCCCGCCGCGGGGGCGGTCATCACGAGGTCGTCCGCTCCGTCGCCGTTGACGTCTCCGCCGCCGGCGACGACCTGGCCCAGGTTCGAGTACGTGGCGGGGCCGTTGACCACGAACCCGTTGGTGCCGTCAAGAAGCGCCTCGTTCATGCTTGGCGAGAAGGTGCCGCGCGTTCCATAGACGACGTAGCACTGCCCGCGCAGGTTGTTCGCCCGGTACGAGCCGATCGCGACGTCGTCTATCGCGTCCCCATTGACGTCCCCCGCCCCGCTCACACTCCACCCAACGTCGTCGGCCGCGGCAATGCCCTCGAAGGTGAACCCGTTCGAACCGTCGAGGGAGGACATCGGGAGAACCCGGAAACCCAGAAGCGCGCCCGAACACGACGTAGGCCTGGCCGGCCTCGTTGATGCTCCCGGCGTTCGCGAAGACAGCGCCCAGGATCACATCACCGATGCCGTCGTCGTTGAGGTCTCCGGCTCCCGCGACGCTGAACCCACAATTGTCGTCCTTTGCAATCCCGTCCATTGCGAAACCGTCGGTGCCGTCGAGCAGCGACAAGTCGACCACCGGCGGGAAGGTGGAACGTCCGAACAGGACGTACCCCCGGCCCGACGCGACACCCGCTGCGTTGCTCGCGCCCTCCGCCCCGACGATCACGTCGTCGATCCCGTCGTCGTTGACGTCTCCCGCCGACGCGACGTTGACGCCCAGCGAGCCAAGGCCCGTCGCCGCCATCCTGAAACCATTCGTCCCGTCGAGATCTGCCGGCACCATGGCGGCCGGGAACGACGCCCGCCCGAAGACGACGTAGACGGAGCTCGAGCCCGGCGCATTGATGACGATGTCGTCCCTGCCGTCGTCGTTCAGGTCGCCGGCCGGCGCGACCGATGCACCGCAGAGCTCGAAGGGCGACGAGATTGCGCCGTTGAAGACGAACCCGTTTGTGCCGTCGAGGCTCGCCAGGTCCAGCGATGCGGCACGGGGCGGGCTCTGGCCGAAGACAACGTACGCGGATCCCTGTCCCGCGGAGCTGCGCTTCCATGCGCCGACGAGGAGATCGTCGATCCCGTCGCCATTCACGTCGCCCGCCCCGGACACCGAATAACCCGCCTCGCCGCCAACCTGATCGCCATGGAGGCGGAATCCGTCGAGCCCGTTCAACGTCACGAGGTCGACCTGGCAGCCCGCTACGGCCATCCTGGCCAGCGCGACGGCGACGGCGATCCTTGCGAAGGCATTGCGCCAGACGCCCGGACACATCGCTGGTCTCATCGTGGCACCTCCGATCCGCGTTGAGTCTATCGCAGGTCCTTACGGCCCCCGGGTCAGGCGAGCCTGGGGGCCGCGTGCGCCCGCAAGGAGGGGCATGCAGCAAACTCGACGCAGACGCTCTACGGCTGACGTAGAGGCGTCTTCCAATCTCCAAAGGCTAGAAGAAGCCTAAGCTCCCGCCTAGGCGCGTCCGGTAATCGGGGCAGGCTCCTAGGGTTCCATCTCCTCGAAGCTGTGCCAGGCCTTGTTGAAGGTGAAGACGACCGGGGTCTGCGGTCCGGTGCGGTGCTTCAGCGGCTCGACGACGGCGTACTCGCTGTGCGAGAACTCGAGCGGGTACTCCTCGCGGATGCGGTCGAGCAGCTCCTTGAAGGCGATCTGCTTCTTGGTGAGCTGCGCGGGGGCGTGCTTGACGTTGCCCGCCTGCAGGATGTCCTCGTCGATGGTGAGGCCGAGGATGACGTCGGCCATCGTCTGGAGGACCGGGGTGCGGTTGTTGCTCCGGTAGGTGCTGTCGACGCTCGCGACGACCGGGATGCCGAGCGTGGTACACATGTACTTCAGCTCTGCGGTGACGATCTCGAGCGTGTGCTCGTCTCCCACCTTGTGGCGGCCGGACTCGCTGCTCGACGGCGCCACGTGCTGGAGCGAGTCGACGATCAGGACCACGGCGGTCGACCGGAACCGGCGCAGCGCCTGGATGACGTAGGACCGGATGTCGTCGACCGTGATCCAGGGCGCCACCTCCACGATCGCCACGTGAGGCTCCATCGCCTTGTAGGCCTCCTCGCCTTCACGGATGCGGCGGTCGTAGTAGGAGGAGACGGACTCCACCTCCTCGTTGATGTCGATCTCGCTCTCGAGGAAGTCGCCTTCCCATCCCGAGATCCAGCGCTTGGAGAAGAGCGCGCCGGCGTTCATCTTCGTGAGGCGAGAGAGCGAGCGGATCGTGAGGTCGCGGCGCGACGACGACGTGGTGATGTAGAGCACCGGGATCGCCGGGAGGCCGCGGCCCATGCGCGTCGGGTTACCCGCCGCGATGCCGTCCGCGAGCTGGAGCAGGAACGCGGTCTTCCCGCTTCCCGCGCCGCCCGTGAGGATGAGGAGGTGGCCGAACTGGATCCCTCCGTTCAGCAGCTTGTTGAGCCCGTCGGAGAACGTCGGGATGGGGACCTGATCGCGGTTCAAGAGACGGTCCAGCAGGTCCGGCATCGCCACTTCCTGCGTGACGAGCGGGCCGATGCCGAACCTGCCCAGGCTGTTGACGCGCTCGCGCGCGTGGCCGAGCAGCGAGTGGGCGTCCTCGTTCGGGTGCGCTGTGATGTCCGTGATGGAAGCGCGCAGCGCCGACTCGAGGTTTTCTTTGAGCACCATGTCCGCGAGCCGGCGGAGGTGCTGCCGGAAGCCGCGGTGGTCGGTGTTCGGCATGCCGGCGAGCCGCTCGATCACCCGTCGCGCGCTCGCGCGGTGCTCCGCGGAGATCAGATCCAGCACCGCGCCGGTCGCGGGCTGCGGCCCGATGCGGCGGAACGCCGCGAAGATGGCGCCGTGCAGCGACAGACCCGGAGGTCCCGAGCCTCCCGCGCGGAAGTCGACGTCCGTGATCCCGAGGCTTCCGATCTCGTGGAGCGCCGCCGGATCGTCTCCGAGCAGGTAGCGCAGGACCGCTTCCTCCTCGCGCGCGCGCTCGCCGGCACGATCGGCCCTCATCGGCACGACCACCGGGGCGCCCTCGGGTACCTGGAACTTCACGGTCTCGTGCGGGGAAACGGCGGCCACCGCCGCGGTGCGCAACGGGTCGGGCATCTCCAGGGGTGGGTCCGGCGCGGGAGCGTCGATGTCCTGGGCATGGATCTCCGCTCCGGCCATCGCCGGCGCGGCCGAGATGGCCTCGCTCGCGAGCTCGGACAGAAGGCCCATCTCCCCCGTGGACAGCGACGGCGGTGGCGCGGGCGCCGCGGCAGCCGAAGCTTCGAACGGATCGGCGCTCTCGGCCTCGTCGTAGGCGAGCCCCGCGGCTTCCTCCTCGGGCGTCAGCGGGATCTCCGGAAGATTCTCGGCATCCGCGTCGGCGGCGGCGGGCTCCACGCCCTCGTCGGGCTCCTCCTCGAGCGCGAACTCCGGCGGAGCCCGCTCAGTAGCGCGCTGTCCGAGCGTCCGGCCCATCGCGCGGGCGTAGGTCTCGATCAGCGGCTCTCCGTGCGCGATGAGGCAAGTCGCCTCGTCGCAGATGGCGGTCTTGGTCTTCTTGTCCACCGTCAGCACGGCCTCGATCGACGTGCCTGCGTGGAAGGGGCAGGACGAGAGCACCTCGGGGTGGGTATCGGCGATGTCGACGACGCCGATCTCCTCGAGCACCCGGACGATGTCCAGCTTGGAATTGAGGGCCCGGAGGCTTTCGTCCTTGATTCTCGTCATGCTCTCGCTCCCCGCCCGCGTCATAGGGTGGCCCGAGCCCCCGGTCGATGCGACAAGCGGCGATTATAATCCCGCCCCGATGAAGATCCGAAAGGCCGTCTTCCCGGCCGCTGGGCTGGGCACGCGGTTCCTTCCGGCCACCAAGGCGCAGCCCAAGGAGATGCTGCCGGTGGTCGACAAACCCATCATCCAGTACGCGATGGAAGAGGCGATCTCGGCCGGGGTCGAGCAGGTCGTGCTGGTGACGGGGCGCGGCAAGCACGCCATCGAGGACCATTTCGACGTCAGCTTCGAGCTGGAGCGATTCCTCGAGGACAAGGGCAAGAAGGACCTGCTACGCGACGTGCGGCTCACGTCGGAGCTGGCGTCGGTGTCCTACGTGCGCCAGAAGCAGCCCCTCGGCCTCGGTCACGCGATCCTCGTGGCCAGGGACCTCGTCGGAAGCGAGCCGTTCGCCGTGCTCCTGGCAGACGACATCATCGACTCCGCGGAGCCGTGCCTCGCGCAGATGATGAAGGTCCACGCGGAGCGCGGGGGCTCGGTCATCGCGGTGATGGACGTCGCCGAGTCGGAAGTGCACCAGTACGGCATCGTCGCCGGGGATGACGGGAGCCGGGTCTTCCGCGTCACGAACCTCGTCGAGAAGCCGCGCGCCGCCGACGCCCCGAGCAAGGTTGCGATCATCGGCCGCTACATCCTGAGCCCGCGCGTCTTCGAGATCCTGGAGAAGACGACGGCGGACGGACGCGGGGAGATCCAGATCACCGACGCGATGCGAACGCTGCTCGCGGACGAGCCCATCTGGGCGTACCGGTTCGAGGGCCGCCGCTACGACGCGGGAGACAAGCTCGGCTTCCTCAAGGCGACGGTCGAGCTCGCGCTCAAGCGCGGGGATCTCGGAGCGCGGTTCCGCGAGTACCTTCGCGGATTACAGCTCTAGCAGCGCCGTCTGGCGGGTCCCGCCAGCCCCGAGTCTCTAGGACTCTCGGCTGGCGGGGGCACTGACGTTGGATGGTGGGGTGATGTGTTCGAGCTAGAAGTGTTGTCTGCTAGCGCAGGATGAGGGTGTTACTCAGAATCGTGGAGCGCTTGAAGCACCTCGGGCGACGCCTTTCAGCGGCACCCTCCTGTGACTGCTTCTGACCGCAGTCCTCGAACATGTACCCTCTTGCGAGGGATGGAATGAACGCACATCCCTCATGTTCGATTTTGCGTTAGTGTAACGACCCCCGCGCGAGAGGTCAAGGGGTGGATCAGGGCACTTTCGGTAAGAAAAAGGGCGCGATGGTGTCCATCCCGGACGCTCTCGGGATCATCCTGGAGCGCGTGCCCGTCCGGCGGACCGTCGACGTGCCGCTTGCCGGCGCGTACGGCCACGTGCTCGCCGTCGGCGCAGTGAGCGACGTCGACATGCCGCCGTTTCCCAAGAGCGCGATGGACGGCTTCGCGCTCCGGAGCTCCGACGTGGCGAGCGCTCCGGCGCGGCTTCGCGTCGTGGGCACCATCGCCGCGGGCCAGGTCGCCGTGCACCCCGTGGGTCCCGGCGAGGCGATGAAGATCATGACCGGCGCTCCGGTGCCCGCGGGGGCGGACGCGGTCCAGATGGTGGAGCGTACGCGCTCTTCCGGCGACGACGTGGAGATCCTCGAGTCGGTCACCGCCGGAGAGAACGTCGCGCGTCAGGCCGAAGACCTGCGGCGTGGTGACGTCGCGCTCCCGGCGGGAACCTACGTCGGCGGCGCGGAGATCGGGATCCTGGCATCGATCGGCGCCGCGACCGTGACTGTCTACCGCGCTCCGGCCGTGAGCGTGCTCTCGACCGGCGACGAGCTCTGCCCGGTTGACGGGACGCCCGCGGCCGGGCAGATCCGCAACTCGAACGGGCCGACGCTCGCCGCGATGTCCCGCGCCGAGCGATGCTCCGTCGTGGAGCTCGGGATCGCGCGCGACGAGCGTTGCGCCCTGCGCGAGCTCATCTCGCGCGGCCTCGAGAGCGACGTGCTGCTCGTGACCGGCGGCGTCTCGATGGGCGAGCACGATCTCGTGGACGGCATGCTCCGGGAGCTCGGCGTCGAGCTTCACTTCGAGTCGGTCAAGATCAAGCCGGGCAAGCCGATGGTCTTCGGCACGAGCCGGAGCGGGACGATGGTGTTCGGCTTGCCCGGCAACCCGCTTTCCTCCATGGTCAACTTCATGCTCTTCGTGGCGCCGGCGATCCGGACGATCCGCGGGCTGCCCAAGGTCGAGGCGGCGAGGGCGCGAGCGCGCCTCACGGGCCGCGCGAAGGGGGACCGCCGGCGGCCGACCTACGCGCGCGCCATCCTCACGCTCGCCGCCGACGGTTTCACCTGCGAGCCCGTGGCGTGGCACGGCTCCGCCGATCTGCCCGCGTTCTGCCGCGGGAACGGTCTTCTGGAGGTGCCCGAAGGCGTGGCCGCGCTCGAGGCGGGTGACACCGCCACCGTGCTGTTCGAGGAGACGTTCCTCTGGAGGTAGGAGACCGCGTGCTGATCGCCGGCGGCCACGCGGAGATCGAGATCAAGGGGTCGCGCTTCCGGGCGACGAGCTTTCCGATCGGTTCCCTGGAAGACGCGCGGGCCGCGATCGAGGCGTTCGCGAGGACCGAGCGGCGGGCGACGCATGTCTGCTGGGGGCTGCGCCTCCCTGGACCGATCGTGCGCGCCGATGACGCGGGCGAGCCATCGGGAACGGCCGGTCGACCGATCGTCGCGGCGATAGAGGAACGGCGGATCGCGGCCGCGCTGGTGCTGGTCGCGCGCACGTTCGGCGGGGTGAAGCTCGGAGCGGGCGGCCTCAAGCGCGCCTACCACCGTGCCGCGCTCGCGGCGCTCGAGGCCGCGAAGGTGAGGGATGCGGGCGACGAGCGGATCGGGCTCCTCGTGTCGCTCTCCCACGGACCGGACATCGGGCGCCTGAAGAAGCTCCTCGCTCGACGCGACGCGGGCGCGGTCACGATCGATGCGGGCGAGCGCGTGACCGTGCGGTTCGACGTCCCGCGGTCGCGCGTCGACGCGCTGCGCGCCGAGCTCGCGACCGAGCTTCCGGGGGCGACGGTCGGCGACGCGCGATGAGAGTCCTGCTCTTCGCCGGCAAGGGAGGCGTGGGCAAGACGACCCTCGCCGCGGCCACGGCGGTCCACGCGGCCGCGCGGGGCCGCAGCACGCTGCTCCTGTCCACCGACGCGGCCCACTCGCTCTCCGACGTGTGGGGAAAGAGCCTCGGTGCCGAACCCGCGCGGCTCGCGGACAACCTGTGCGCGGCCGAGCTCTCCGCCACCCACGAGATCGAGGAGAGCTGGGGGATCATCCGCGACTTCGTCGCGCGCCTCCTCGCGTCCCAGGGCGTCGACGACGGCATCGCCGACGAGCTCGCGATCCTGCCGGGAGCCGAGGAGCTCTGCTACCTGCTCGCCATCGAGAGGTGCGTGAGGCAGGGCGTCGCGGACTCCTTCGAGTCCCTGGTGATCGACTGCGCCCCCACCGCGAGCACGGTCCGCCTGCTCGCGATGCCTCAGGCACTCACCGGGCTCGTGCGGCGCCTCTTCCCGACGACGCGCCGGCTCATGTCGGTGCTGCGGCCGATCGCCGAGCGCGCGCTCTCGGTGCCGATCCCTCCCGATCCCGTCCTCGATCGCTGCGAGCAGATCCTGGTGACCCTCGACCGGCTGCGCCGCAGGCTCGAGGATCCCGACGTCACCTCGGTGCGTCTGGTGACGCAGGCGGAGACGGTCGTCCTCTCGGAGACGCGGCGCCTCCATGCGGTGCTCCATCTCTTCGGTCTTCCCGTCGATCTCGTGGTCTGCAACCGCGTGCTCGACCCCGCGCACGCGGGCGCCGACGGCTGGCGCGCCGCGCAGGCACGGTGCCTGGCCACCATGGAGGAGGCCTTCACGCCGACGCCGCTCCGCCGCGTCACGTTCGTGCCCGCGCGCGCGACCGGAAAAGCGAGCCTGGCGCGCCTCGGGCGCGAGCTCTACGACGGCGTCGATCCGCTCGCCGTCCTGCACCGGGACCGGCCGATGAAGGTGATCCGCCGCGGTCGGGATTCGCTCCTGGCGCTCGACCTGCCGCTGCCCAGCGCGCGGGACCTCACGCTCTCGACGACCGGACACGAGCTCTGCGTCCAGATCGGGGGCTTCCGGCGGAGCATCGTGCTGCCGCGGGGCCTGCGGGACCGGTCGATCACGGACGCCACGCTCGAGGATGGGCGCCTCGAGGTCCGCTTCGCGGCCCCCGCCGCGAGGAAGGGCGCATGACGCGACGCGCCGCCCGCAGAGCCTGCTGCGAGGTGTCGGAGCTCCTCGGGCTTCTCGCCGACCTCGTCTCCGAAGCGCCGGCCGCTCTGGCCCCGCGACGCGAGATCCTCCTCTTCCTGCGGCGCGTCATCGATCGAGAGCTCGAGCGCGAGCCGCGCCGCGCGCGAGCTCCAAAGCCACGGCGCGCCGCGCGCGCCGTGGCCGTGCGCGTCGCGCGCCCGCGTCGATCCTCGAATCCCCGGGCGCCTGGGAGATAATCCCTTTCCCGGAAGGGAACCCCCGTGAGCCAGGGGCCTCGCGCCCCGCACGCGGCCATTCACAACTCATGAGCTGGTTCCAGAAAGAGCCGTCCCAGAAGCCCTCGACCGCGAGGCAGAGCCGGGTTCCGGAAGGGCTCTTCACCAAGTGCGACTCCTGCCGCCAGATGGTGTTCACCGAGGAGCTCCTCCGCAACGCCAAGGTCTGCCCGCAGTGCGCGCACCACTTCCGGCTCAGCGCCTACGAGCGGATCGAAGCGACGCTCGATGGCGGCGTCTTCTCCGAGATCGACACGGACGTCGCGCCCGCCGACCCGCTCCACTTCAAGGACACGAAGCGCTACAAGGACCGCCTCGCGGAGTACCAGCAGAAGACGGGCCTTGCCGACGCCATCGTCAACGTGACGGGGACCCTCGGCGGGATCCCGGTGGTCATGGCGTCCATGGAGTACGGGTTCATGGGCGGGAGCATGGGAAGCGTCGTGGGAGAGAAGGTCGCGCGGGCGGCGGAGCGCGCCCGGGAGATGCGCCACCCGCTCATCGTCGTCTCGTGCTCGGGCGGCGCACGCATGCAGGAAGGCGCTCTCTCCCTGATGCAGATGGCAAAGATCTCCGCGGCGCTGGCGCGGCTGCACCGCGCCTCCGTACCGTACGTCTCGATCCTCACCGATCCGACGACCGGGGGCGTCACCGCGAGCTTCGCCATGCTCGGAGACCTCAACGTCGCCGAGCCCGGAGCGCTGATCGGCTTCGCGGGCCCGCGCGTGATCGAGCAGACGATCCGCCAGAAGCTCCCGCCGGGCTTCCAGCGAGCCGAGTTCCTGAAGGAGCACGGGATGCTCGACATGGTCGTCGACCGGCGGCGCCTGCGCGCGGCTCTGGCCCGATCGCTCGAGTTCATGCACGGACCCGCATCGGAGCGCACCGAAGCCGCGCTCCTGGGCCCCGAAGGACCGCCGGCGCACGCCCGGCGCTCGTAGCCGGATGGCGTACACCTACGCCCGCGCGATCCGCTTCCTCTCGGACCTCGAGTCCCACGGCATCAAGCTCGGCCTGGAGAACATCCGCGTGATCCTCGCCAAGCTCGGGGACCCGCACCGTGCGACACCGTCGATCCTGGTGGGCGGCACCAACGGGAAGGGCTCGGTCGCCGCGACGCTCGACGCCATCCTGCGCGCCACCGGCAGGTCGGTGGGGCTCTACACGTCGCCTCACCTCGTCGACTGCCGGGAGCGGATCCGCGTGGGAGGCAAGGCGATCTCGCAGTCGGGCTTCGCGTCGGCCGCCCAGTGCGTCGCGGAGGCCACGGCGCGCGCGCGCGATGGTCACGCGCTCTCCCGCATGCCCACCTACTTCGAGGCGATGACGGCGATGGCCTTCGAGCACTTCCGCCGCCAGAAGGTGGACGTCGCGGTCGTGGAGGTGGGCATGGGAGGGCGGTTCGACGCCACCAACGTGCTGACGCCGCTCTGCTCGATCATCACGAACGTGTCGCTCGATCACACCCAGTACCTCGGCAAGACCGTGCGGGAGATCGCGACGGAGAAGGCGGGGATCATCAAACCGAAGGTGCCCGCGCTGACCTTCGCGCGCGAGCGCGCGCTCTCGGTGCTGCGCGGCCGCGCGCGGCAGCTCGGG
>JAXLQT010000052.1:0-33638 GCA_046331505.1 Acidobacteriota bacterium | reverse complement strand
CGTCCCGGCGCGGCGCTCGAACATGGCCGCCAGGCGATCTCCATGGCGGAGCAGTGCGGCAACGACCTGATCCGCGGCGCCGCTCTCGCGAGGATGGCGACCGCGCACCGCCTGCGGGGCGAGATCGAGGCCGCTGGCGCCTCGATCGCCGCGGCCCTCGAGGCCCTGGGAGAAGAGCCCCATCCCGAACGGACCATCGCGTTCTGCGAGCGCGCGTACGTGGCGATGGCGTGCGGTCGGAGCGGCGCCGGCGATCTCGCCCTGGCCCAGGCGGATCTCGATGGCGACAGCGACCGTGAGGTGAAAGCCGCGGTCGAGCAGCTCGCGGCCGACGTCCGGCGCGCGCCATGAGCGTTACGCGCGCATGCTTTTCAGGAGCCCGTTCAGCTTCCGGACGAACGGGATGTCCTCCTGATAGAAGAAGTCGCGGGTGCGGCAGCCGGCGAAGCCGCTGCCGGCGCACATCGGGACGACG
Source organism: Acidobacteriota bacterium (assembly GCA_046331505.1). Lineage (GTDB taxonomy): Bacteria > Acidobacteriota > Vicinamibacteria > JAXLQT01 > JAXLQT01 > JAXLQT01. The sequence continues at coordinate 33,163 of JAXLQT010000052.1, read as the reverse complement.
TGGCCTTCCTGGTCGGGGCGGTAGGTCCAGCGCTGCCCCTCGCTCATGATTCTCCTCAGCTGGCGCCGGAGCGACCGGTAGCCGGCGCTGTTCCACGTCGCGCCGATCCCCTCGTCGACGTGCCCCATGAACCGGTCCTGGACCGTGCAGCACATGGCGATCCGCCCCGTCGCGCGGATCGTGGGGGAGTAATAGCCCACGAAGCAGGGTCTCTCGAAGGCGTCGGGACGCGGCGCCGCCTCCTTGCGGAGGGACCGCGCGATCATCCGGAGCTTGTCGATCGCGAGGCGATCGCGACAGAGGAGGAGCTCCCCGAGCCGCTCCAGCTTGCGGCGCCACACCGGCCAGCGGCCGAGGCCTTGCACGATCCGCCACATGTTCCTCTCCACGGGTTGCTCGTGGCTCGTGATCCGCGCGATCCGGTAGAAGCCGTCCTCCTGGACCACTTGCCTGTAGAGACCCATCATGGCTTCCGTCTCCGCCTCGTCCATGCGCTCTGCGGGATCGAGATAGGCGAGCCCGTCGAAGACGATCTTGTCGACGCGGAGCTCCCGGGCGAGGCGGTACATCGCGGGGATCTCCTCGAAGTTCCCCCTGTGGACCAGGTACTGGACGATCACCAGCGGTCGGCTCGAACGCGCGGCGCGCTTGGTGGCGGTGAGCGTGCGGGTGTTCTCGAGCACCCGCGCGTACGCGGACTCCGCGGTCCGCATCATCGCGGCGTAGGTGCGGGCGCTGCCGCTGTTGATGCTGACCGTGATGCGATCGGCGCGGATATGGACGAGCAACGCGGAGATCTCCGCCGTGAGCTGGATGCCGTTGGTCGTGAGGTTTTCCACCGCGATGCCGCTCTCGTGCAGGTGGCCGAGCATCTCGGCGATCCGCGGGTGGTGGAGCGGCTCGCCGCCGCCGGCCACACGCACCGACTTGGTGCCGAGCGCCGCCAGCTCCGCCACCACGCGGTGGAAGACCTCGATGTCCATGTGCTGGAGGCCCGCGTCCTCGCGCCAGTCGTCGGTGGAGCAGAAGGTGCAGGCCGCCTGGCACCGGTCGGTAGGATGGATCTCGGCGTGGAGCGGCCCTCCAGGCGCCTCGCCCGCTTCGATCCCTCGGAGGATCGATCGCCGGTCCTCGGCGGTCAGATGGTCCCAGCCCATGCCCGGCATTGCTCTATGACTCCGCGCTCTCCATGATCGTCCTCGGGGGCGTTCCCCTCCATGTTATATCCCCGTCGCATCGGGGGCGGGCCCCGGCGTTTCACCGGGGCCCGCGCACCGCGCGTCGATCTGGACCTTGAACCCGGGCACCCAGGTCTTGTGCTCGCTGCCGGTAGGCACGGCTCGCCGGTCCGGTGTAGGTTCCGGGGATCGCGGCGATCAGGCTGAGGGGGATGCGCTTCACCTCTCCCGCGTCGAGGGAGCGGAAGTAGAGCACCACCTCGCGGCCGATCACCTCGTAGGCGGAGACGGCCTTCGCCTTCACGAGCTCCTTCAGCTGCTCGTGGCGCGGCTCGAGACCGCCGGGGAGCCCGAGGATCGCGACCGCCATCGGCAGCGGCTCGCCCTTCTTGTTCGACAAGAGCACCGTGGCCTCCGCGATCTCGCCCTCGGTGATGCGGTCCTTCGTGAGGTCGACCTCGAGGGAGAGCGGGCACTGCTGCGATGACGCCGGAGTGAGGCTGTTCATCGTGACCTCGACGGCGTAGGGGAGCTCCGATCCCTTCTCCATCGAGAGGCCGATCTCGTGCTTGCCCGGGGTCAGGAGCGCGCTCACGTCCGGCAGCACGATGGCGTCGTCGGATTTCTCGTCGAACGGCATCGCGTTTCCGACAGCCTTTCCGTCGACGAGGACGGTGACCGAGCCCGCCGCGCGGGGCTTGCTGCGCTCCGTGTCGTAGGCGACGATCGCGCGCAGCGCCAGCACCGTGGACTGCGTGGAACCGTAGCGGCCGCCCTGGCAAGCCTCGGCGAGCCAGCGGATCGCCTTCTCGACGTTGCCCTGGTGCGCGGGGCTCTTGAGCCACGCGAGCGCCGCGAACGCCGTCGCCTCGATCTGGAGCGCCTCGCCGCTCGATCCCACGATCGACGCGGTGGCGCCGTCGAGCCAGCCGCCGGCATTCTGCTTCGCGGCGAGCATGCCCAGGAGCGCATCGGCATCGGACGGCCTGCCGGCGAGCTGCATGACGTTCGCGGCGAGGGCATGGACGTAACCGTTCTTGCTTGCCCGCGCCGCGGCGTCGAGCGCCTCGATCTCCGGTCCCAGGTTCTTCGCGGGCTCGCCGGTCTCGAGCAGCGCCCACAGGATGTAGGCGTTCGAGCAGTCGACGTCCTCGATCCACGTGTGCAGCGCCCGCCGCTCGCGCTTGAATCCGCCCTTGCCGTCGCGCGTCGCGAGCACCCACTCGCGCGTGCGGGCGAGCATCGCGGCGTCGACCGGGCGCACCTTCCCCATGTCGGTGAACTCGAGCAGCCCGAACGCGCTCAGGGCCTCGTGCCCCGGCGACTCTCCGAACCACTCGTAGCCCTTGGTCTTGCACTCGAAGCCGGTGAGCCGCTCGTAGCCCTTGCCGGGGAGCTCGTGGCTCCGGGTGACGAGCGCGGGATCGACGCCGGTGTGGCTCTTGAAGTACTGCTGCGCCATCACCAGCGGGTAGGTGGTGGAGCTCGTCTGCTCGAAGCAGCCGTAGGGCTCCTGGATCAGGCGCTCGAGAGCGCTCGTGAGCTTGCCGAGCGAGGAGGGGAACACCTTGACGGTCGCGCGCACGCTGCCGCCGACGAGATCCGCCGGCACGGCGACGGTGTGCGTCACGCGCGCTCCGGGGGCGACCATGCCGCCGAACGACTGGCCCGTCGGGAACCCGAGCGGTGCGACGGAGAGCGACCGGGTCACGCTGTCCTCGTAGAAGCCCGCCTTGCCGGCGATCGTGATGGCGGCGGTGCCCGCCTTCTCGCCGACCTTCACGTCGAGGATCTTGCGGAGACGCTCGCCCTCGCGAAGCGTCAGCGCCGGGAGCGTCCCGGCCGAGAGGGGCGCCGCGGCACTGGGGACGAGCGTCGCGCCGGAGAGCGGCTCGAGCGTGCCGTTCACCGCGGTGACGGGGATGCGCAGCAGGTCGCCATAGGTGACCTCGAGCGGGAGCTTCGCCTCGACGTAGAACGGCTGCACCGACTCGATGAGCTGTGTGGCCGATCCGAGAGCGCCGTCGGTCGTGAAGGCGTCGCACAGCACGCGGAACGACGTCACCGCGTCCGACAGCGCGAAGCGGACCTTCGCCTCGCCCGACGCACCGGTCTCGATCGCCGCGTTCCAGTAGACGGTCTCGGTGAAGTCGACGCGGTCCGCGGGCTTGCGGCCTTCGCGCACCGCGTGGGCGAACTCGCGGACCATGCGGATGTTGCCGGCGGCGATCGCGCGGCTCGCGGCCTGGCGCTCGCGCTTTCCGTCGAACGGCATGTCTTCTTCGTCGGCGCCCCGGGCGTCGAGGTCCTTCTTCGCCTCTTCCGCCTGGGGTAAGGGCTGCTCGACCGGGGGCGCGGCCGGCTCTGGTGCCGCCGCTGCCTGGGGCTTCATCACCGGCATCGGCGCGCGCACCGGCTGCGGCTCCATCGGAGCCTCCTTCGCGAGCTTGACCGCGCCTGGCGGCGGCGGCATCGCGCCCTCGTTGAAATCGCCCGTGGCCATCGGCATCGGAGGCTCGACATAGGCGAGGGCGCGACGCGCGCGATCGCCGCCCTTCTCGATGAACGCCTTCGGATCTCCGGCATAGGCGAACCGCCGCCAGCCCTGGGTCGCGAGCAGGAGGTCGAGGGCGAGCGGCGCCTTCGGGTCGTCCGGGCTCAGGTAGACCGCCGCATCGGCGAGGTCCCACACGTCCGTCTCGACCAGCACCTGCACCGGGAGCTGCGGCGGGTGGTCGCGCGTCTCGAGGAGCTCGCGCACGCTGTCGTCGCTCACGGAGATCCCGACCACGGCGGGAACGGGAGTGCCGTCCGTCCGGGTCGTCTTCACGGTCATCTCGACCGTGCCGGCAGGCACGTACCGCTGTCCATCGCACTCGATCGAGACCTTCACGGATTCCGCGGGCCGCCGGAAGACGAGGCGCTCGGCGATCGGCAAGCCGTCGGCGCTCCAGAGCGTCGCGCGCAGCACGCCGTCGGCGCCCGCGGGCAGGTCGATCGCGACCGACGCCTTCTGCAGCGCCGCCACGGAGATCGACTTCTCGCCGATGGTCTTCTCGAGCTTGCTGACCGTGACGCGGTAGTTGCCGGCCTTCGACGCCGCAACTCGCAGGCGCAGCGCCCTGGTCCTGTCGGTGACGTCGTCGAGCGATGCCACGATCCCGCCATCGGTCTTCACCGCCGGCAGGTCGTACACCTTCGTGATGCCCGCCGGCTGCGATATCCGCAGCCGGTACGTCTGTCCCGCCGCAGGCGTGAGATCGAACCGGCCGCGCCCTTCGTGCTCGGTGCGGAAGCGCGCGACGACGGTCCCGTCGCCGCTCTCGACCGTGCCGGCGACGTCGGCGGGCTTGCGCGCCGGCGTGCGCGCCTCGAGGTAGACGCGGGTCGGAATCCCCGCCACGAGATCGCCGCTCTCCGGGTAGAGCGAGAGGTCGACGACGTTCAGAAGGATCGGGATGGTCTTCGTCGCGGTCTCGACGACGCCCCCGTCCTCGATCACCAGCGCGAGCGTCCCCTCGCCGCGCTCGATCACCTTCGGGAGGCGGAAGGAGACCGCGCAGCGTCCCGCGGCGTCGACCGCGCCAGCCGACTGGCGTGCGGCCTCGCGCCCATCCACCATCGCCACGAGCGTCACGCGCGCGCCGGCCGGTGCCCCGCCCTCCGCGCGCGTCACCGACAGCGTGGCCGCGACATCGTCACCGGGACCGTAGCCGTCGCGCAGGAAGACGATCTGGCTCTTGAGCCGCGGCGGACGGAACGCCCGGATCTCGAACGAGCGCTCGGCTGGCGCCTGGCCACTGGGGCTCACCTTCACCTTGTAGCCGCCGCCCGCTTGCCCGGCGGGCACGCGCCACGAGAACGCCATCACGCCGGCGCTCGTGCTCGCCCCGCCCTGCTCGACGACGTCGCCCTTCGGACCCACGATCTCGACCTGTCCCCAGGGCGTGTTCTCCATCGGCCGGTGCGTCACGGCGTGGAGCATCACCGCGCGTACCCACACCGTCTCGCCCTCGCGATAGATCGGCTTGTCCGTGGTCACGTAGGTCAGGTAACGGTCCTCGCCTCCGAGGTCCGCCGGGGTCAGCGGCGACGGCGGCTTGCCGCCCGGGGCGGCGGCGGCGATGAGGGCGAGCACGGCGAGCATCCAGGCATTACGGCGCATCGTTTCGTTCTCCTTACCGTCGAAGCCGTCGGCTTCGTCACGCGATAGACATCGCGACGCCGTACCTCGTTCCCTGGCGCAGTGACGCGTCCGGTGCTACGGGCCCTTGCCGGGCTCGTCGGGGGCCTTCCGGTACGCCTTCGCCGATGGGCGGACGGCGCGGGCGAACCATTCCGGACGGCGCAGGCCGCCGGGCCCGAACCGGGGAGGGGCCAGCGCGAGCCACTCGCGGTAGACCTCCATCGATTTCGCGGTGTCGACCTCGACGTCACCGTAGCGATCGCCCGCGCCCGCCCGTTCGACGACGACCTTCTGATGCCAGCAGTGCATGCCCGAGATGGGATCGGGCTGGACCGGGAAGGTCAGGTTCTGATGGACGCCGCCGTCGGTCCACCAGATGCGCGCGCTGTCCGGATCGCTCGACGGGAACGGAGCGACGTCTCCGGTGCGGCGCAGGCGGAAGATACCCGGCGCGGGCGTGGTCACGTCGACCGGCGCCGACGCCCAGCGGTCGGTGCCGGGCTTGCCGGCGATGCGCCAGCGACCGAGGTGGTGGCTGCACGCGACGACCCCGGGCCGCACGCCCTCGGTCACCCACGCCTTGTTGACGAAGTGGCCGATGCTCGTCGTGACGCGCAGGAGATCGCCGCTCTTCACGCCGACGCGCGCGGCATCGGACGGGTGGATCCAGACCGGGTTGTTGTTGGAGATCTCGTACAGCCACTTGGCGTTCCCCGATCGCGTGTGGATCAGGGTCGGGAGCCGGAAGGTAGGCACGAGCGCCATCTCGCCCTTGCTCGCGTCGAGCTCCGAGGCGTGGACGTGGCTCCGGATGTAGGCCGGCAGCGTTTGGTCGTGGTATCCCCATGCGGTCATCGTCGGGGAATAGATCTCGAGGCGCCTCGAGGGGGTGGGGAACCCCGCGCGGGGGCGCCCATCGAAGATCGTCCGCGATCGCCTTGCCGTCCTTCACCTGTAGATGCCGCGCTCGTCCTTCGCGGCACCGGCGACGTCGACGGGAGCCTCGTGGGACGTAGACGTCGCGCGCGCGACGCCGAACGCGCCGTAGCTTGCATGTAGGCGAGCAGGGTGAGGCCAACGGCAGCCTGGCGGCGAGAAGCCGGGGACGCTGTTCCTCGAAGATGTAGCGGTAGTGCTCCTCCATCGTGATGCGCTCGCCGGGACGGTAGGGCGACTCATTGGTGCTTGCGTGTATGCCGAGCGATCCGTCCTCGTCGATCGCCCACGAACGCGAGCCAGAGCTCGTCCTCCTCCCAGACCTCACCGGGATTCGCCTCGTAGGTCCAGGTGATCTTCTCGCCCTGGGACTCGCGGAAGACGCGGGCGGGCTGGCAGAGCTGATCAGCGACTCGCGTGCGTCTCCTGGCTCATCAGGTCGTGGCGCTCCGCCCTGACCCCAGCCTTCGGCGGCCGGCCGCGCGGCCGGCCGTGGCCGGCCGCGGCGGCGGCGGGCGGGCGACGCCGACCGGCAGGATGTAGTCGGCGAGGAGCGCGGTCTCGCTCCAGACCGGCGTGAGCGCGGCGTGAAGGCCGACCTTCGACTCATCTGCAGCACCTCCATCCAGGTGAAGCCGTCGGGGTTCGTCAGACGGGGTTGTAGACGCGTGAAGTAGACGTCGACCTTGCCGCGCCCGTCCTTCAGGAAGTGGGGAGCAGGAACGAGAGCTCGTGGTGCGAGGAGGCGGCCACTCGGGCGGAAGAGGAGCTCGCTCCAGACGTCCTGCAGCGCGGGCTTGCCTGCCCGTAGCGCTCGGGCACGTACTTGTGGGAGCTCGCGAGCGACGTCCCGCCCCGCGTCGCGACCGATCCTGCCAGCACGGAGAGGAAGTTGAGGCAGCGCGCCACCTGCCAGCCGCCTTGTTTCCCGACGCGGCGTTGCGCCAGACGTGCGACGCGAACGCCCCGCGCGCCCAGGCCGATCGCGCGGCCAATCGTCGTCACGAGCGCGGCGTCGACGCCGCGCTCCGCCGGCCACCATCTCGGGCGTGTAGCTCGCGCCAGGCTCGCCGGCGAAGCGCGACGAACGTCGAACGTCGTGGGCGCGTCCGGGCGAAGGGCGGCCAGGGTCTCCAGTTCACCCAGCGGCGCATGAAGTCGCGGTACTCGAACCCTCGGCGAGGATGACGTGGGCGAATCAGGAGGAGCGCCGCCGCCGTGCCGGGGTGGGTGCGGGCCGCAGTCGCTCATCGACGCCGTGTTGGAGAGGCGGACGTCGACGGTGACGATCTTCGCGCCCGAGGCCTTGCCCTCGATGATGCGCTGGGCGATGCCCAGGTTGAAGTAGTGGCCCGTCTCGAGGTGCGACGAGAGGAGCAGGATGAGTTTCGCGTTGGCATGATCGGGCGATGGGCGGTCGCCACCGGACCAGAGGGCGTAGCCCAGGCGCGCGGCGGCGGAGCAGACGTTGGTGGCTGTTATGACCGTCGACGCCCCGACTGGAGGATGCGCTCCATGGCGCCGTCGTGGCCTGGCCGTCCCACGTGGTACATCACCTCCGTGCGCCGTCCCTCGACGAGAGCCTTGCTTGCGGATGCGCGCGGCGAGAAGGTCACCGATCACCTCGTCCACATCTCGTCGCTCGAACTGCCCGAGCCGCGCGGGCCGCTGCGCTTGAGCGGAGTAGAGGATCTCTCGGGATCGTCGATCTGGTTCAGCGTCGCGGGGCCCTTGGCGCAGTTGCGCCCGCGTGACCCTGGATGGAAGGGATTGCCCTCGAGCTTCCTGATCGTCCGCGTCTCCTTGTCGACGTAGGCGACCAGGCCGCACGCCGCCTCGCAGTTGAAGCACGTCGTCGGGATGAGCTGGTAGCGCTTCTCGACCCTGCGCGGCCACGCCTTCGCGTCGAGCTCGACCCAGTCGTTCCAGCGCTCCATCGGGGGGAAGCCCGTGAGCGGCGTGACGCGCCAGGGTTCTCCGGTCGGGGCGACGTCGGGGCGCTCGCTCACGACAGCGGCACCGCATGGCCGGCGCGGATCCAGGCATCCTCGTGCCGGTAGGTCGCATACACGGCGAGCGCGACCGCCGCGGCGGCGACGGGCCACGAGGGAAGCTGCAGGCGCGCGAGCACGCCGAGCGTGGCGACGACCAGGTAGAGCATCCACGTGGGAGCGGTGCCGAGCTCGCGCTCCAGGATCGCGTGGGCGAGCGCTCCGTCGCGCGTTGCGGGACGGCCCTTCGCCTCGACGAAGTGGGCGAGCGCCGACGCGAGCGCCGCGCCGACGAACGCGAGCACCGTCCTGCGCGCGTCGGGCAAGCACAGCAGCGCCGCCCCCGCGCCGAGCAGGACGGCGCGCACGGACAGGAGCGCGAACAGCCCCGGCTGGATCCAGAGATCGCGTCCGCGGCACTGCGCGAAGAGCCAGGCGCTATACCCGGCGGTGAGGACGGCGATCGGAACGTTGGCCCACGCCAGGATCCCCGCGGGCGCCGCGATCCCGAGGAGCCGCAGCGCGAGCGCGAGGGTGGTGACGATGCCGAACGCCGTGAGGATCCAGGCGCCCTTCACGAGCCACGATCTCGTGTTCGGGTGGAAGAGGATCTTGAGGAAGCGTTCCGGCCGGCCGAGGTCAAGGACGAGAAGGACGTTGGTGACGGCGAGGAAGACGAGCGCGATCCCGAGAAGCCAGGTCGCGATGGCCGGGAACAGCGGGGCGAACAGGGCCGCCCCCGCCGCGACGTTCTTCGTCACGAGGTAGGCCGAGACATGCCAGCCCCACACCGGCGGGTGCGGGACGTCGAGCGTGGCGGTGATGTCGGGCGTCGGTTCGAATCCCGGGACGATCGGCGGCGGCGCATCGCCTGGCGATCGATCCGACCAGAGATAGCTCGCCGGCTCGGCGGGAACGCCCGGCACCAGCGCCTCCGGCAGGGCATCGACGTACCACACCCTCGGACGCGTTCCCTTGTCGAGCTTGCGCCGCGAGGTCGGCTGCTCGCGAAGCAGCGTGGCGATGCGCGATCCGGGATCGTCCACGTCGCCCGACACGATCGCCTGCACGGGGCAGACGTTGACGCACGCGGGCTCCAGGCCGATCTCCGTGCGGTGCGCGCAGTAGTGGCACTTCTCGGCCACGCCGCGGTCCTCGTTCAGGTAGAGGGCGTCGTAAGGACACGCCTGCATGCAGGCGCGGCAGCCGATGCACACGTCGCGGTCGAGGTCGACGATCGTCCTTGCGCCTTCCGAGCGCCACCACCGGGCAGATTCCACGCAGGGCGCGGCATCGCAGTGGTTGCACCGGAGCACCGTGAAGTGGCGGCGCACGCTGGGGAACGTGCCCTTCTCGACGTACTTGACCCAGGTGCGGAAGGAGCCTACGGGGACGTCGTTCTCCGCCTTGCAGGCGACGGTGCAGGTGCAGACAGCCGATGCACTTCCCTTGGTCGATGACGAACCCGTAGGCCACGCCGCCGAGGATAGGAGATCCGGGAGCGCGGTCAACGGAGATCGCGCGGCCAGCTCGCCCGCGAACGCCACGCGGGTCTCGACGCCGGCGGTCACCACGACCCGGAGCGCCCGGTCCGTGCCGCGTTCGTGCAAGGTGAGGACGTAGCCGCCAGGCGCGATGGGGCCGAGGACCGCCGGAGCCGCGATGCGGCGAAAGGTCCGCAGCATCGTCCCATCCGTCCAGTACACGGGTGAGTGATCGGGGCCTTCGAGCGTCGCCGTGCCGTGAAACGCTATCCGATGCTTCCTCCTCGACGGAGCGTGACTTCGGGATTGTCCCCGCGCTCGGTGGACACCAGCGCCGGTGGAAGGTCCGGGCTCACGATCGCCGTCGCGGCGATCGTCACTGTCGTGGCGGGGATCCTGCCTGGGTAAGGTCGCTCCATGGACGTTGCCGTCCTGAAATGTATATTCCACCGGGGAGGAATGGTGCTCGTTACCCAGAATCTCGGGACGGGACGCGGCCCCTGGTGGAAGCGGGCGCGTCATGCGGTCGTGACGCGGGCCTACGACGAGGCCACGCGTTTCTTCGCCCTCATGATCCTGACCGGGATCGCGGGCGGCTTTCTCCCGGCCGGATTCCATTTCCTCTCGCGCCTCCTCACGCGGGCGTTCTTCCTCGGCGGGCCGGGCAGCCTCGCGAAGGCCGTCCTCAACGCGCCGTGGTGGGCGCGCCTCTTGGTCCCGGCGATCGGCGGTCTGCTCGCGGGTCTGGTCCGCTGGGCCCTCGTGCCGAAGAGCGAAGGGAAGGCGCGCGGGTTCCCGGAGATCCTGGAGGCGGTGACCATGGGCGCGGGCATCCTGCGCATCCGGCGCGCCGTCCCAATGGCGATCTCGTCGCTGCTCACCTTCTCGTCGGGAGGAAGCGTCGGGCGCGAGGGCTCCATCGTCCAGGTGGCCTCCGCGATCGCTTCGTGGCTCGGGCGCAAGGCGTCTCTCCCGCGTGGCCGCCTGCGGATGATGGTCGCCTGCGGCGTGGCAGCGGGGTTGTCGGCCGCCTACCGGACACCGATGGCCGGATCCCTCTTCGCCCTCGAGGTGATCTACGGGCGGTTCGCCTTCGACGAGCTGGGGCCCATCGTCGTCGCCGCGGTGCTCGCGACGGCGACCGCCTACACGCTGGTCGGCGAGAGCCCGCTCTACGCCGTCGCACAGCCGTTCCACATGCAGAGCCCGGTCGAGCTCGGGCTCTACGTCCTCATGGGGCTCGCCTCGGGCGTGGTCGCGATCCTCTTCCAGCGGATGCTCCAGGGCGCGGACGACATCTTCTCGAGGATCCCTGGGCCCGTGCCCGCGAAGTCGTTCTTCGGAGGGCTCCTCGTGGGCCTGGTGATGATCCCGGCGCCCTACGTGTGCGGGAACGGTTTCGAGGGGCTGACCGAGGTGCTCGGCGGCAGGACGGACCTCCAGTTCCTCCTCGTGCTCCTCGCGGGCAAGGCGCTCGCGACCGCGCTGACGGTCGGTAGCGGAGGCGCGGGCGGCGTGTTCACGCCGACGCTCCTCATCGGAGCGACCCTGGGAGGCTCGATGGGCGCCGTCTTCCATCGCGAGCTTCCGGCCCACACCGCGACCGCCGGCGCCTACGCGCTCGTCGGCATGGGGTGCCTCCTCGCGGCGACGACGCGCGCGCCCATCATGGCGATCCTGATGGTGTTCGAGACCACCCAGCAGTACAGCCTGATCCTGCCGCTGATGCTCGCGTCGATCGTCTCGTACGCCGTGGCTCGCGCGCTCCACCCGGACTCGATCTACACGGCGGAACTGCGTCGCCGCGGGATCCTGGGAAGGGAGCGCAAGGCCGACATCCTGGCGACCCGCACGGTCGGCGAGATCGTGCGCCGATCCGTGCCGCTGGTACCGCAGAACCTCCCCCTCGACACCCTGCTCCGGATCTTCCGCGACACGCGCGAGCTCTTCCTCTACGTCGGCGACGAGAGCGGGCGTCTCCTGGGCGTCATCGATCTCCACGACATGAAGGACTTCCTCGACAACGAGGGGCTGGGCTCGGTGATCCTCGCGGCGGACCTCGTCCGCCCCGTCCACCCCATCGCCGCGACCGAGTCCTTGGTCGTCGCCGACTACCGCCTGCGCGATCGCGAGGTGGGCCAGCTGCCCGTGGTCGACGGTGTGGACGACGCGGGGTCGGGACGCTACGTCGGCGTCCTGACGCGCCGCGATCTGCTCGCCGTCGTGGAGAAGGCGATGCTCCTCGAGGAGACGACGCAGCCCATGCCCACCGAGGAGGAGTCTCGCGGGCGCCTCGCCTACGTCCCGATGCCCGACGGGCTGGAGGGGCGGCGCGCGATCGAGGTGGGGGAGGATGCGATCGGCGGTGAGGTCCTGGCGATCAAGCGTCCCATCGGCGACGGCGACTTCGTCCTCTTGCCCGCGGCGAGCGCGGTGCTCGCGCGGGGCGACGTCCTCGTCGTGATGCCCGGCGCCGCGCTCCTGAAGTAGAGGCCCTTGCCGGCGGCGGGGCGCGCCACCTGTAGGATGATGGCGGCGTGCTGACCTACGTCCTGCGGCGGATGTTCTCGATCGTGCCGACGATGCTCGGCGTGTCGATCCTGTCGTTCATGATCATGGCGCTCGCGCCCGGCGACATCCTCGACACCCTGCGCGCCAATCCGCACGTGCGGCCCGAGACCATCACCGCCCTGAAGGTGAAGTTCGGGCTCGACCGGCCCTGGCTCGTGCGGTACGGGAAGTGGCTGTGGCGCATGGGGCACGCGGACCTCGGAGAGTCGTGGGACTACCACGAGCCCGTCGGGAAGCTGATCCGCGGCAGGCTCTACAACACCTTCATCCTGTCGCTCGCCGCGACGATCGTCGAGTGGGCCATCGCCATCCCGCTCGGCATCTGGTCCGCGGCCAAGCAGTACTCGTGGATCGACAAGGCGTGCTCCGCGTTCGCCTTCATCGGACTCTCGATCCCGGTGATCCTGTCGTCGCTGCTGCTGCTCTTCTTCGCCGCATCGACCCACCTCTTTCCCATCGGAGGCATGAAGGCGCTGGACCACGACGCGATGTCGCTTCTCGGGAGATTGAAAGACTACGCCCATCACCTGATCCTCCCGTCTCTCGCGCTCGGGATCCCCGGCATCGCCGGCTACATGCGCATCATGCGCGGCAACCTCCTCGAGTATCTCCGCGCGGACTTCGTGCGCACGGCGCGGGCGAAGGGGCTCCCGGAGCGGATCGTGATCTGGAAGCACGCCGTCCGGAACGCCCTCAACCCGATGGTCACCCTCTTCGGATACTCGGTGGGGTCGCTCCTCTCGGGCGCGTTCGTGGTCGAGGTGATCATGTCGTGGCCGGGGCTCGGGCAGATGACGCTGACGGCGCTCCAGAAGCGGGACGACTACCTCGTCATGGGCTCGCTCATGATGGCGGGGTTCATGCTCATCATCGGCAACCTCGTGGCCGACCTCCTGCTCGCGGTCGCCGACCCGCGCATCAAGCTTGAGTAGCGATCGCAACCAGTCGCCGGCGGCGCTCGCCTACCGGGCCTTCAAGAAGAGCCGGCCCGCGGTGGTGGGGGCGGTGATCCTCGCGGTCTTCTACCTGATGGCCGGGCTCGGCGGCTTCATCGCGCCCTACAGCTACTCGAACCAGGACCTCACCCGCAACTACAGCCCCCCGACGCACATGCGCTTCGTGCTGCCCGGAGGCGCGTTCACGCTGCGGCCCTACGTCTGCGACGTCGTCCCGCCGTCGCCGGAGATCATCGCGGCAGGCGACCTCGCCTACCGCGAGGATGCGACGCGGCGCTTCTTCCTCCGCTTCTTCGTGAGGGGCGACGAGTACCAGCTCCTTGGCTTCATCCCCGCCACCATCCATCTCTTCGGCATCGATCCGGCGCCCGAGCCCGAAAGGAAGAGCCGCATCTACCTGCTGGGCGCGGACCAGTACGGCCGGGACGTCTTCTCTCGCCTCCTCTACGGCGCCCAGGTCTCGCTCACGATAGGACCGATCGGCATCCTGATCTCCTTCTCGATCGGGATCGTCGTAGGGGGAGTCTCCGGCTTCTACTCCGGCGTGCGCCTCGGGAGCTTCCTGCGCCAGACCGCCCTCGGGTTCGTCGCGGTGGTGCTGCCGCTCTTCCTGGCCCTCACCGCGGTCCTCGGCTACTACCGCCCCGACACCCTCAAGTACGTCGCCATCGCGGGCCTCGTGCTCTTCGCCGCCGTGGGCATCGGCGCGATGTTCCCGAGGCACGTCGACAAGCTTCCCGTTTCGGTCGACGACGCGATCCAGCGCTTCATCGAGATCATCATGTCGCTACCCGGCCTCTACCTGATCCTCGCGCTGCGCGCCATGCTTCCCACCAGGCTCTCCTCGGTGGAGACCTACTTCGGGATCGTCGTCATCCTCGCGTTCATCTACTGGGCGAGCCTCGCCCGCGTCGTCCGCGGGATGGTCCTCTCGATCCGTCAGCTCGACTTCATCCAGGCGGCCCAGGCCCTCGGCGCCTCCGACGGCCGCGTCATCCTGCGTCACGTCCTGCCCGGCACGGTGAGCTTCCTCATCGTCCAGGCCACCCTCACGATTCCCTACTACATCCTGAGCGAGGTGGCCCTCTCGTTCCTCGGCGTCGGCATCCAGGAGCCCCAGGCCTCCTGGGGCAACATGCTCAACGAATCCCAGAACGTCCGCGTCCTCTCGCAGTACCCCTGGATCATGTTCTCCGCGGGGGGCGCGATCTTCTTCACGGTCCTCGCCTACAACTTCCTGGGCGACGGCCTCCGCGACGCGCTGGATCCGAAGGCCAAGCCTCGCTGATCGCGCGCGGGCGGGCCAGGTGTCAGGCTACCTGTGGCCAGGGAACTTTCCTGCCCGGACGCTGTCGAATGCTGGAGAGCAACGCCCGAAGGGGGTCTTCCATGCGCACCATCACCATCCTCTCGCTGTCCATCGTCCTGGCCGCCTCGGCGGCGCCGCGCGCGCAAGCGTGGGGAGGGTCGCCATACTCGTTGGAAGTACTGGTGGATGGACGGCCGCTCGACGAGCTCCCTGCGCGCGGGACCACCTACGTCGAGGCCCGCCGCGGGTGCGAGTACTCGATCCGCCTGCATAACGACACCGGCGAGCGCGTCGCGGTGGCACTCTCCGTCGACGGGCTCAACTCCATCGACGCCCGGACGACAAGCGCTCAGGAGGGGCGGAAGTGGATCCTCGACCCCTGGCAGACGGTCGTCCTCGACGGCTGGCAGACCAGCGATCGCACCGCGCGCCGCTTCGTGTTCACGACGGAGGAGAGGAGCTATGGCCGCTGGCTCGGGAAGACCGAGAACCTCGGGATCATCAGCGCCGCGTTCTTCCGGGAGCGCCGGCCCCTGCCGCCGCCGCCGTATCCCATGCCTTACGACGAGGACGGCTTCCGTGGCGGGTCGGGGAGGGAGGACGAGAAATCGGCGCCATCCTCGCACTCGCGCAAGGAGCCCGAATCCAACGGGCTCGCGGCGACCGGGATCGGGCGGGAAGTGGATCACGGCGTGGTAGAGGTTGCCTTCGACGCGGAGAGCGACCCGGCATCCGTCGTGTCGATCCGCTACGAGTACCGCGACGCCCTCGTGAAGCTCGGCGTCCTGCCGAGCCATCCTCGGTACGACGCGCTCGATCGCCGCGAGCGGGCGCAAGGCTTCGAGGGCGGCTACGCCCCGGATCCGTACCGGTAGCCAACCGACCATCGTCCCGACCCGACCACCGGCAGAACCGGGGGGACGAGCCCCCGCCCTAAGGACCTTCGTCTCGATTCGACCAGCCCGGCAGAACCTGCGTCCGGGCTCGTCGCACCCGATGCCCCGGCCGAACTCGCCGATGCGCAAGACCTACATCGAGGCCAGGTCCCTGGCGGTACACTACGGGCATGACCATCGCCCAGTCGTCGCGGCTCTCGATCGTCGGCGAGTTCTGGAGCTACATGAGGATGCGCAAGAAGTTCTGGATCGGTCCGATCGTGATGGTCCTCGTCCTCATGTCGGTCTTCATCGTCGTGACCGAAGGCTCCGCGATCCTGCCGTTCATCTACATGATCTTCTGAGCCGTGGCGCTCGAAGCGGCACCGCTCACCGTGACGCGGCTCCTCGCGGACGGCCGGTCGCTCGTGGTGCGGCGTGCGGAGCCCGACGACGCGGAGGAGATGCTGGCCGCGACGCGGGAGGTGCTCGAGGAGGGGGAGTTCGTGGTGACGGCGCCGGACGAGCTGCGGTCTCCCGACGCGCAACGCGAGCACGTCGCGAAGGCCGCATCCGATCCGGGGGGGCTCGTGCTCGTTGCGTTGATCGACGGGCGGATCGTCGGGTCGCTCGCCTTCCATTCCGGCGAGAAGCGCCGGATGGCGCACTCGGGGACGTTCGGTCTGTCGGTGGTGAAGGAGTCGCGGGATCGCGGCGTCGGGCGCGCTCTCATCGAGGCGCTGCTCGCGTGGGCGCGCGCGAGCCCGCAGATCGAGAAGGTGTGCCTCGCCGTCTATCCCGACAACGTGCGCGGGCTCGCGCTCTACCGGAAGCTCGGGTTCGTCGAGGAAGGGCGCCTCGTCCGCGACGTCAAGTTCGGGCCGGGCCGGTACAAGGACAGCATCCTCATGTACCAGCTCGTGAAGCCGCGTGACTGACCCGAGCCCGCCTCAGCGCTTTCCGCCGGCCGGGCGCCCCTCTCAGATTTCCCTCAGCTTGTCGTAGGCCTTGGGACGCGGGCTGGCAAAGAGCCAGCGCGTGTCGAGCCAGAGCCGTCCACCACCGACGAGCGAAAGACGTAGGCGCGCTCGAGCGCGACGACCTGGTAGCGGTCGCCTTCCAGTCGTCGTTGCCCGGTCGGAGCGGCTTCCGAGTGAGGGAAGATCGCGACATTGCGAACACAAGAATGCCCGGACTCGGTTCGGCGGGAGGTTACCGGACGAGGCATGGCGCTGCTTCCGAGTCGTTGCAGATGCGACCCTCGACCACCGGGGCGATGCCTGCGTCGCCAGCACGGGCCAGGGCGGCGCGGAGGACGTCCTTCAGGTCGGGTCCGGTGGCGACCACCATCGACGGCTTGAGCATCGCGTAGCCGTCCTGGCCGTGGGCGGGATCCATCAGGAAGTCCACCGTCACCGCGAGGATCTCCTCGTCCGGTGCGATGGGGCGCGCCGCCGGTCCGAGGAGCGTCAGGTCCGAGACGGACGATGTGGCGGGGTGGTGGCGGAAGGCGAGGCCGCCGACCTGGAGCCACCAGCCGTTGCCCGACCAGTCCTCGACCGAGTGGGTGAGCACGGCCTGCAGCGTCCGGCCGTCGATGCGGATGAGCCGCAGCGGCGCCGGGAAGGCGATGAGCTCCTCGATGTGGCGCAGGGTGACCGGGCTCCCTTCGGGGATGTCCTGGTTGAGGCGCAGGCCGCCGGAATTGACGAAGGCGATCTGCGCGCCCCTGTCCTTGAACGCATCCAGCATCCGGTCGGCGACCCAGTCGCCGAGGCTCGTCTCGAAGCGGCGGATGCGCATCTCCTCGCCGCCGAGGCGCGTCCTCGTGTAGCCGATGCGATCGGAGAGGCATCCGGGCGGCCGCCCGATGGCCTTGCAGTACTCGGCGTCGTGGCGCTCGATCCAGCTCGTGACGCGCGCGGCGACGGCCGGATCCTCGGCGCGATCCGGGCCGAGGGCCACGAGCGTCCGATCGAGACCCGGCGGCGCGCCGCGATGCGGCGTGACGATCGCGACCGTCGCCGTGCGGGCGTCGGCATCGGCCTTCAGCACCCAGCGCCCGCCGACCTCCTCGGCGTGCGCCTCGTGATCGTGGCCTCCGAGGATCAGGTCCGGGCCGTCCGACCCGAGCGCCTTCAGGAGGGCGACGTCCTCTGCGACCTCCTGGTGCGTGACGGCGACGACCACCTCGGCGCCTTCGCCGCGAAGCGTCGAGGTCTCCTCGCGGGCCCTGGAGATCGGGTCGGCGAACCCCGTCACGTACTCCGGCATCGTGACGTGAGTGGTCAGGCTGAAGAGCCCGACCTTCACTCCGCCCGACGCGATCACCGTGTGGTCCTTCAGGTTCGGCGCGGCGACGAGGGGCTCGCCGCCGGGGCCGCTCGCGAAGGCGACGTTCGATCCGAGCCACGTGAACTGCGACGCCTCGATGCGGGCGTCGAGCATCGCCGCGTCGGCGAGCTTGCCCTTCTCGAACTCGTGGTTGCCGAAGGTGACGATCATGGCCTCGTCGAAGCGCTCGGGATCGCCATCGAGGAGGTTGAGGATGTCGATCATCTGCTCGCCCTTGTAGGAGCGCGAGAGGAGCGACGGGAAGAGGAAGTCGCCGGCGTGGACGAGGAGCGAGCCAGGGTGCTGGCGCTCGACCTCGGCGCGTAGCGTTCGCAGGCGCCCGAGGCCGCCGATGCGCCCGCCCTCGACGCCCTCGATGCGGTAGACGTCGTTGACGGCGACCACCGCGAACGACCGCTCCTCCCGGGGCGTCGCGCGCACCTCGTAGACGACGTCCTCTCCGTACCGCTTCACCTCGTCGAAGTAGGCGCTTGCCGAGGCCTCGGCCTCGAGGCCGGGACGCGGGGGATTGAGGAAGTGATAGTGGACGATCAGGTAGCGCACGCGCGAGGCGCGCAGCCTCTCCCAGAGCTCGCGCGACGGGAAGATGCTCGCGGCCGAGCGGAGCTTGCGCGCCTCCTCGGGCGCCCAGCCGGACTGGCCGCCGGCCGTGCGCTTCCAGTGGAACGCGGCCCAGTAGGTGTAGAGCCCCTCCTGCGAGAACGGGATCTCTAGGAAAATCGCATCGTCCGGCAGGGCGCGCACGAAGTCGTAGACCGGCGGAGGCGTGCTCGGGACGGCGGTCAGATGGAGCGGCAGCGTGAGCTTCTCGCAGAACGTCGCGAGCGTCGCGCCGAGGGCGAGGGCTTGCCCGAGCCTGTGCCGTCCCGCGAGGGCGGCGGTCCGCACCATGGCGGCGACCCCCGATGCGGCGAGCAGCGCGATCGCGAGCGTGAACAGGAGCGAGAACCTCGCGACCCATCGGATCCCCTTCCACCCGGGGACGTGGTCGTAGAGGAACGCGTACGGGAGGGTCACGTCGCGGCCGAACCATCGTTGCGACGGGCCGAGCGACAGGACGATCGCGGCGAAGCCGAGGAGCAGGAGCGAGACGCGCAGCCCACGGCTCGACGTCCCGCGCGCGAGGCCGACGAGCGCGAAGAGCGCGACGAAGACTCCCGGGAAGAAGGGGAGCGGCCTCGCGAAGAGCTTGTGCGGGAAGGCGGGCTCGGGTCCGTTCTGGAACGGCGCGTCGAGCTCGAACCGGCGGCTCGCCCGGTAGAGCGTCGACGCGTAATCCCAGCCGAGGTAGTCCGAGAGGCGCGCCGAGCCCGCCGCGACCTCCTTCCTCTCGCGGACGAACCCTGGCTCGTGCTCGTGGAGCCAGAGGTAGGGTCGCGCGTGGGGGACGGTCAGGACGGCTGCGAGCAGCGCTCCGATCGCGAGCGGACCGGTGCGCCCCCGGAGGGCGCGAGCTTCGGGGAGGACGAAGAACGGCGCCGCCACCGCCAGCATGAACGCGGAGTACCACGAGCACATCGCGGTGAGCGCGGCGAGCACGGCGAAGGCGATCGCCGCGCGGTAGGGGCGCGCCCCGGGAGCGAGGCAGCGGCGCAGGCAGTAGAGCGCGAGCGGCATCCACTGCACGGAGCTCGCGTTCATGGCGTCCATGTACCAGCTTCGCGGCGAGCAGAAACCGAAGGCGACGGCCGCGAAGAGCGCGCCGCCACGATGGCGGGTCATGTCGAACGCGAGGGCGTAGGTGGCCGCGCAGGTGAGGAAGAACACGAGCAGGAGCGAGACGTTGTAGGTGACGACCGGGCTGCCCGTGATCCAGTAGATCGGGACCGAGAACGGCGCGTCGCCGAGCGACGCGTCGTTGTAGGCGAAGCTCTTCGGATGGGGCGCGAAGAGGTTGCCGTCGTAGAGGTGCGCCGGATCGAGCACGAGCTGGCGGGCGCCCCAGCAAAGCCCCCAGAGCGTGACGGCCGTGTCCTCGGCCGAGACGAGGAAGCGCCCGGGGAGGACCGAGATCGGGTAGAGGTACATCGCGGCCAGGAGCGCGACGATCGCGATCGGAGCGGCGTGCGCGCGCATGGTCAGCGCGCGACCAGCGTGATGCCTGCGGCCGCGAGCTGGGCGGCCTCCCGCTCGAGATCCGCCTGCGTGAGCGGCTGCCGCGCCGAGAGCTTCGGCAGCCCGAGCTGGATGCGATCCCGCCGCGCGCGGATCGATCCGAGGGCGATCGGCACGCGCCGCCGGTTCCTGTGCAGGAGCACGGAGAGCCGCAGGAGCGCCGCGGCGCGCGGCGCTGGGCCGGCCAGCGTCTCGGGCAGATCCGCGAACAGCTTGCGGCTGAACTTCCGCCGGTGCGCCCGCACCAGCGCCGCGAGGACGGCCTGGTCGTCGCGCGAGAAACCGGGCATCTCGGCATTGCCGAGAAGGTAGCCACCGTGCTTGTGATAGCCCGCGTACGAGACGAACAGGCCGATCTCGTGCAGCCGCGCCGCCCACGCCAGGAGCGGCCGCCACGTCTCGCGTTCGAGGCCGAGCCCTCGCGCCGCGCCGTCGAGGAGCGCCAGGGCCGTCTTCTCGACGCGCGCCGCCTGCTCCCGGTCGATGTGGTACCGATCTGTGAACGCGCGGATCGTGCGATCGCGCACGTCCTCGTGGCGGATCCTGCCGAGCAGGTCCCACAGGAGCCCCTCGCGAAGAGCGCTCGGCGTCGTGTCGAGGCGCTCGATGCCCAGCGCGTCGAAGATCGCCACCAGGATCGCGAGACCTCCCGGTAGCACGGGGGCGCGCTCGACGTCGAGCCCGGGTAGGCGGAGATCGGCGATCGATCGCGCGCGCAGCACCTCGTCCTTAAGCGCGCGCAGGGCCCGGGCGGTGACGCCGTCGCCGGAGAGGCCGCCCTCCCGGAGCATGCGCGCGATGGCGGGATCGTCCGGACGATCCCACCACGCTCTTCCATCCGAGCCGCACCAGGCGCTCCTTGACCGGCTCGAGCTCGAGGCGCGCGGCGATCTCCGCCTCGGCGGAAGCGTTTCGGGCGGATGGTGCCGCCCGGGAAGAAGCGCAGGCTGTATCCCACGCAGCCCATGTAGAGGCTCTCGGCGCCGATGGGCTCGAATCGCTGCTGACGATGCCCTCGGTGGAGCCGCCGCCGATGTCGACGACGAGCCGGCGCGTGCGGAGATCGGGCGTGCTGTGGGCGACGCCGAGGTAGATGAGGCGCGCCTCCTCGCGCCCGCTCACCACCTCGATGGGATGGCCCAGGGCCTGTTCCGCGCGCGCCGAGGACGCGTTCTTCGCCTGGCGGAGCGTGTTGGTGCCGACGGCGGGACGCTGTAGCGGATCAGAGGGCCGGGTCGCTCGCCGAACCGGCGCAGGCACGCGAGCGCCCGCTCCACCATCACGCCGACCAGGCCGAAGCCGCTTGTTGGTCGTCGAGCCCTTCGGCCAGCGCGACCAGTCGCGCGACCGGTCGGCGCGATGCAGGCCAGCATAGCAGGCGCGCCACCGCCATGTGGAAGCTGTTGCTCCCAAGGTCGACCGCGGCGACCGCGCCGGACGGCCGCCGCCGCGTCAGCGCGGCATGTCGCGGAGAGCCCTCCAGCGGCGCCGAGGGTAGCACTCGCGCACGTAGTCCATGCTGTGGTCGGCGTTGAGCGCCACCCCGAGGTGCGGATCGCGCTGTGCTGGATCCAGGCGTTCGAGGAGACCGTATTCGTCGCGCTGATAGTAGAGCGGGAGGACTTCGCGCTCGAGGGTGGCGTAGAGAGATTCCGCGTCGCAGATCCTGGACCTCCGGGTCGCCGTGGACGTCGCCGGCGCCGATGCCGAACCCGTTCTCGCCGTCGAACTCCGCCCACCAGCCCATCAGGCGCTGCGTCCAGGTTGAGCGCCGTTGAGGACGGCCTTCTGCCCGCTCGTCCCGAGGGCCTCGAAACGGCCGCCGCGGTTGTTGAGCCAGACGTCGACGCCCTGCACGGATGCCGCGTCACGTGCATGTCGTAGTCCTCGACGAAGACGATCTTGCCGGCGAGGTCGGATGGCGCGTCAGGCGCGCGATCTGCTGGAGGATCCCCTTGCCGAGGTCGTCCTTCGGGTGCGCCTCGCCCGCGAACACGAACTGGATCAGGCGGTCGAAGCGGGAAATCGAGATTCATCAACTTCATGATCCGCGGAGGACCGAGAAGATCAGAGCCGCCGCTTGTAGACGCGCAGGCGCCGCGCGAAGCCGATGGGAGCGTCCTGGTCGAGGCCTTCGACGCGGCGTCGACGATCTCCGCGGCCTCGCCGCGCCAATACTGGCGCACCAGGCGGCGGCGGACGAACTCGACAAGGCGCACGCCTTCATCGCGGAGTGCGTCTCCCAGAGCTCCCCGTTGGCGATGCTCTCGACGTGCGCCCAGGTCGCGGGCTCGGCCGTTGCGTGGGTCCACGTGTGCTGTGCCCAGTGGCGGTCGTAGAGCTGGAGCATCTGCGGCGAGAGCCACGACAGGACGTGAAGACGCCGTTGGTGATGTGGCCGATGGGCACCTCGTCCTCGGACCGCGACGGCCACAGCGTGTTCCACATGCGGCGGCTCACGCGCCCGTGGATCGCCGACACGGCGTTGGCGCGCCGCGGGCTTGAGGGCGAGCACGGTCATGCCGGAAGGTCTCGGTGGCGCTCTCCGGCGCGACGCGGCCGAGCGCCATCAGCGCTCCCGGCGCGAGCCCGAGGGGCGTCGCGCAGCGGGCCCGAGTGCTCCTCGATGAGCTCGGGCGAGAAACGGTCGTGGCCCGCGGGGACCGGCGTGTGCGTCGTGAAGACGATCCTCCCGCGTCATGCGCGCGAGCGCGTCGGCGGCTGGCCCTGCACTTCCATCGACTGGCGGGTCGCCTCGAGCGCCGCGGCGCTGTGCCCCTCGTTCAGGTGGAGCACCGAGGGACGGATCCCGACCGCGCGCAGCGCGCAACCCTCCACGCCGAGGATCAGCTCTGGCGGATGCGCATGCGGTCGTCGCCGCCGTAGAGGCGCGCCGTGAGGTTGCGCGCCTCGGGGCTGTTGCCCTCGACGTTGCTGTCGAGGAGGAGGAGCATGTTCCGCTGACGTCCATCCGCCAGACGCGGGCGAGCACGGCCTGCTCACGCGGGTCTCGATCGAGACGATGAGCGGTGCGCCGGTGGCGTCGAGCACCGCGTCCATCGGCGGCTTCGACACGTCGGTGTCGACGTACTCGATGCTGCCAGCCGTCTCCGTCGAGCCTCTGGCCGAAGTAGCCCTGGCGGTAGAGGAGCCCCACGCCGACCATCGGCACGCCGAGGTCGGACGCGCTCTTCAGGTGATCGCCGGCGAGGACCCCGAGGCCGCCGGAGTAGATCGGCAGGCTCTCGTGAAGGCAGAACTCCGCGGAGAAGTAGGCAGCGGGCCGCACCCGCAGCGGCCCGGCGTGCGTCTGGCCCCACGTGGCGTCGGCGCGCAGGTATTCCTGGAAGCGCCGGTAGGCATAGTTGATGCGGCTGTCGAGGACGAGCTCGCCGGCGCGCCGCTCGAGTCGCTCGGGGAGGAACTCCTCGAGGAGCGCGTGCAGGTTGTGTACACCTCCGCGCGCCAGCGGTGCGGGTCGAGCTCGAAGAAGAGGTTGACGACCTCGGGATGCCACGTCCACCAGAGGTTGCGCGCCAGCGTGCGGGTGCGGTCGTGGAGGTTCTCGTGCGAGACGACATCATCGGTTCCTGGGATCGGCATGGCCTCCTCTATCTATCACAGCGACGCGAACGGTCCGGCCGATCACGAGGGGCGTGCGACCAGGCCGAACCGGCGCGCCAGGATCGGTCGAGGGTCCTATCCGGGAGCAGCGCCTTGGCGATCTTCATCTGCTTGGCCTGGGACGTCACGACGTAGCGCGTGCGCGGGCGCGCCGCGGTGGCGGCGCGCACGATCAACCGCGCGGCCTCGCTCGCCGGCGACGCGCCCACCTGCGAGAGCGTGAGCCGCTCCTCGATCGCCTTCCGGAACGGCTCGTAGGGCGTGTCCTTCTTCGCGAGGCAGCTCCGGGCGTGCTCGGTCGCGTGAT
Source organism: Acidobacteriota bacterium (assembly GCA_046331505.1). Classification (GTDB taxonomy): domain Bacteria; phylum Acidobacteriota; class Vicinamibacteria; order JAXLQT01; family JAXLQT01; genus JAXLQT01. Next base: position 9,276 of record JAXLQT010000052.1, on the reverse strand, counting down.
CCGAGAAGCGCGACTTGATCGGGCCGGGCTCGACCTGCACCACGTCGATGCCGAAGGGCCTGAGCTCGAGGCGCAGCACGTCCGAGAGCGCGCGCAGGGCGTGCTTGGACGCGCAGTAGGGACCGGCGAAGGGCGTGGCGACGTGCGAGACGACCGAGCTCACCATCACGATGCGGCCCCGCCGCCTGGCGATCATCCCGCCGGGGCCGTTGCAGACCGCCTTGCTGAGCTCCATCACGGCGAAGACGTTGGTCTCGAACTGGCGCGCGAGCTCGTCTCTGGTCATCTCCGTCAGCGGTCCCATCTGCCCGTAGCCCGCGTTGTTGATGAGGACGTCGATCGGCCCTCGCGAGGTCGCCGCGTCCACCGCGCGACGGATCGCCTCGCCGTCGTCGACGTCGAGCGGGAACACCTCGACGTTCGGCCCACGCAGCTTCTCGATGGCATCGACGCGCCGCGCCGTCGCGAACACCCGCTGGCCCGCCGCGGCGAGCGCTTCCACGGTTGCCCAGCCGATCCCCGACGAGCAGCCGGTGACGAACGCGAGGCCCGGGGTCACTTCTCCCCCGAGAGCTGCACGACCACGTCGCGCCGCCGTGGCCGGTTGTCGAAGTCGATCAACACGATCTGCTGCCACGTGCCGAGCATGAGGCGTCCCTCCTTGAACGGGACCTGGAGCGAGCACCCGAGCAGCGAAGCTCTCACGTGGCTGTGGCCGTTGCCGTCGTGCCACGTGTCCTCGTGGTGATAGCGCGCCGCGCGCGGCGCGAGCCGCTCGAAGAGCTCCGGCAGATCTCTCAGGAGCCCCGGCTCGTACTCCACCGTCGTCAGCCCCGCGGTCGAGCCGGTCACGAAGACGAGCGCCTGCCCCTCGCGGAACCCGTGCCGCTCGACGAGCGCCTGGACCCTCGGCGTGATGTCGAGGATGTCGGCGTCGCCCTTGGTCGTCACCGGGATGCTGTCGGTGCAGAGCGCCATCGTCCCGATCGTACGGCGCTTTCGCTCAGCGCCACCGCCGTGCCGGAAGCTCGACGACCAGCTCGACGTGCCCGCAGCGCCGGCACGCGTAGGCGTTGACGGTCCGCTCCTTGTCATCCTCGGGAAACACCACCTTAAGGTCCCTGCTCGACGCGAGGAGGGCGTACCTCGCGAACCCGCCGCAACCAGTGCAAGGTCGGCGGGGGAGGATGGACGTATCCTTCGCTCCCGCATGGGCCGCGTCGTATTCGCGCTCGTCGTCCTCGCCGCTGTCCGATCGACCGTCGCGGGCATCGTCATCACCGGCGTCTTCCTCGTCGTCCCGGTCCGGCTCCAGGACGACTCCGCGCGCCGTCAGCTCGGTCTCGGCCGCCGCGAGCGCCTCGTCCGTGTAGTCTCCGGCGTCCTGCTGGACGATATCGAGGAGCTGCTCGTCGCTCAGAGCGGACATGCGCGCCTTCATCGCCGCCTGGTCCTTCTTTTCGTCGTCTCGCATGGGCGGATGCTACGATCAAACCGACGGTGGGAGGGTGCTCGCTCCCTGGTGGCGCAAGCCTCCAGGGGGAGGAAAGTCCGAACTCCGAAAGGGCAGTGCGCTGGCTAACGGCCAGTGGGGGCAACTCCAAGGAAAGTGCCACAGAAAACATACCGCCGGGCGACGGTCACACGGTGTCCGGTAAGGGTGAAATGGTGCGGTAAGAGCGCACCGCCTCCCGGGTGACCGGGAGGGCAGGGTAAACCCCGCACGGAGCAAGATCAAATAGGGGGACGCTCGAGGGCGGCCCGCCCGAGTCCCCGGGTTGATCGCTCGAGCGAGAAGGGTAACCTTCCCGCCAGATGAATGAGCACCACCGGGCAACCGGCAACAGAATTCGGCTTACCACCCACCGTCGCTTCTCTCTCCGTGGCTCTCGCTAGAGGGCCGTTGCGGCCCAACCTCCCGTTCGCACGTGTTCTCGGTCAGCCCCCGGCGCTCCGGCCAGGGGATGCGGTCGCCGTCGTGTCTCCCGCAGGGCCGGTGGATCGCGAGAAGCTCGAGCGCGGCCTGGCCCGTCTCGAGGAGCTCTCGCTCAGGCCGCGGCTCGGCCGCCACGCCCTCGATCGGGAAGGATACCTCGCCGGGAGCGACGACGCGCGCCTCTCGGACCTGGAGGAGGCGATCGCCGATCCCGGCACGCGCGCGATCCTCTTCTCGCGCGGCGGTTACGGTCTGACGCGGATCGTCGATCGCGTCGATCTCTCGCCGCTTCTGGCCGCTCCGAAGATCGTGATGGGGTTCTCCGACATCACGGCGCTTCATCTCGCGCTCGCCGCGCAGGCGGACCTCGCGAGCTTCTACGGCCCGATGGTCGCGAGCAACCTCGGCAAGGAGGTGCCGCACGCTCGCACGATGACCGCGCTTCGCATCGCGCTCGGTCTGGACGCGGGTCCGCTTCTTCCGATCGACGCGGGCTCCGGCATCCGCTTCACCGGGGCGCCGGCGCGCGTGACGGCCCCGCTCGCCGGAGGCTGCCTCTCGCTCTTGGTGGCGTCCCTCGGCACGCCGTTCGAGGTGGCGACGGCGGGCGCGATCCTCTTCTGGGAGGACGTCGGCGAGGACCTCTACCGGATCGATCGCATGCTCACGCACCTCCGCCTCGCCGGGAAGCTCGACGATCTCGCCGGGATGATCGCCGGCGTCCCGATCGGGATCACGAGGGAGCGGCGCGAGGGCGCGGTCGACGATCTCACGCCGTTCCTCGAATCGTGGCTCGCGTCGTCGCTCGGCCGGGTGTCGTTCCCCGTGGTGACGCAGTTCCCGTGTAGCCATGGTGAGCCGTGCGTCGCGCTGCCGCTCGGCGGTCTCGTCACGATCGATGGCGCAGCGCAGCGTGTGGAGATCGCCTATCGCTAGGAGCGCGTCGATCCTCGTGAAGCTGGGCGCTCGCAGCTATCGCGTCCGGATCGGGAGCGCGACGCGGTTGATCCCGGAGGTCCTCGGCGCCGTTCCGGCAGCGGCACGCCACGTCGTTGCCGACGCGCGCGTCGTCCGCATCCACCCGGCGGTGGTCGAGGCCTGCGCATCGGGCAGGCCGGCCATCACCGTTTCCCCAGGCGAGCGCAGCAAGTCCTTCGCGATGGCGGAGCGCATCGCGTCGAGCCTCGCGCGGCGCGGCGCCGATCGATCCGCGGTGATCGTGGCGATCGGCGGTGGGGTCGTGGGCGATCTCGCAGGGTTCGTCGCGTCGATCTACCAGCGCGGCGTCGCGGTGGTGCAGGTGCCGACCACGCTCCTTGCCCAGGTGGACGCGAGCGTGGGCGGCAAGACCGCCGTCAATCTCGGAGAAGGGAAGAACCTCGCCGGGACGTTCCACCAGCCGCGCGCCGTCGTCGTCGATCCCTCTCTGGTCGCGACGCTCCTGGAGCGCGACCGGAACGCGGGGCTCGCCGAGCTCCTGAAGGCCGCGGCTCTGGACGGCGGCGCGTTCTGGCGCGGGGTGCGCGGCCTCGGCGGGCGGCTTGCCGAGGCGCCGCCGCGAGCGCTCGAGGAGCTCGTCGCACGCGCGATCTCCTACAAGGCGCGGATCGTCGCCGCGGACGAGCGCGAGTCCGGATTGCGGCGCGTCCTGAACCTGGGGCACACGCTCGCGCACGCCCTCGAGACCGCGACGGCGTATCGTCACTACCGTCACGGCGAGGCGGTCGCCGCCGGGCTCTGCTTCGCCGCCGCGATCTCCGAGCGCCGTGCCGGTCTCTCCCGCGCCGACGCGGATGCGCTCTGCGCCGCCGCAGCGCCTCTCGCGCGCCGCGCCCCGCGATCGCTCGATCCCCGGAGCGTGGAGCGACTCTTCGGCCGCGACAAGAAGACCCGCGCGGGCGTGACGTCGTGGGTGCTTCTCGCGGCGCCGGGAAGGCCCGTCATCGATGCCGGGGTCGGCAAGGACGACCTGCGTTAGGGATGGAGACGGTTGAGGGATCTCTCGCTGGTCCGGTGACGCCCGATAGAGGCGCGCGCCGTCAGTAGCTCAGGCCCGCGGCGGCGACGGTCACGCCGTAGAGACGCGTCGGGAACGCGGGGAACGCCGTCGGTATGGGCGCCAGGGCGTTGCCGAAGTAGGCGAACGCGCGGACGTTCGTGTCGGCTGCGGGATCGCGCCCGGCGCCGGTGACAAGGTCGTCGCGGCCATTGGGGCTGAGGTCGCCACCGCCGAGACGTCCGCCGTAGAGCGTGACGAACGGAGTCACGTCGAACCCCGCCAGGAACGAGACGGCAGCGCCGTCGTACTCGTGGCCCACGAAGCGAGATGGGTGCGCGGGTCCCGGACCCGGCGATGACGCGATCTCGTCGTAGCCGTCGGCATCGAAGTCGGCGGCCGCGACGACGACGCCGTAGCCCTGGGTGGTGAAGGCCAGGTAGTTCAGGGTTCCGATCGACGTCAGGATCGCCCCGTCGTAGTTCCAACCGCGCACCTGCGGGCCGAACACGACGCCGGGTCCCGGGCCCGTGAGGATCTCGCCGATCGGGTCGTCGTCGACGCTTCCCCCCGCGGCGCCGGCACCGTACTTCAGCGTGCCGTAGGCGAAGTAGCTGATCTTCGACACAGCGGTGAGGGACGAGTTGTCGTAGTTCCACCCGCGGACGTGCGGGCCGAAGACGGCGGCGGGGCCCGCCCCGCTCAGGATCTCATCGAAGGGATCGCCGTCGAGGTCGCGCGCGCCGACGTTGGCGCCGTACTTGAGCGTTCCGTAGGCGTAGAAGTTGACCTTGCCGATCGGGGTGCCGTCGCGGAAGAACGCGCGCACCTGGGGACCGAGCGCCGGACCCGGACCTGGCCCGGTGAGGATGTCGTCGGAGAAACCTCCGTCGATCGCGCCTGGGGACACGTTGACGCCCCATTGCCCGGCGGCGTACGCGTAGAAGTCGACGGGCGTGAGCGATCCGCTCGCCGTGAAGACGCGGACCTCGTTCAGGTTGGGTTGACCGAGCCCCTGCCCGGCCAGGACGTCGACGCGAGACGACATCGTCATCGTGTAGGTCCTTGCTCCGGAGCAGAGGCCGGCGTCGGTCGCCGTGACCGTGAACGCGAACACTCCCGCCGCTCCGGGGATTCCAGAGAGCACACCGCCTGAGCTCAGCGAGAGACCGGGCGGGAGTGTCCCGCCCGTGACGGCGAACGCGTAGGGCGCGGTGCCCCCGGTTCCCGTCACGGTCGCGCTGTAGGGAACTCCGACGGTGCTCCCTGGCAGGACGGGAGGAACGAGATCGATCGCGACGCCCGAGCAGCTCGGCTGCACGACGAGCGTGTAGAGGTGCGTCACGACGCAGCTCGTCTGGTCATCGACGACGACGAAGAACCAGAAGGACCCCGGCGTGGCCGGGGTTCCAGCGAGAACGCCGGAGGCGCCGAGGGAAAGGCCTGGCGGTAACGAGCCGCCGACGGAGAAGGTGTACGGGGGATAGCCGCCACTGGCCGTGATCGTTTCGCTGTACGGGGTACCGACCGTCGCGTCGGGAAGCGCCGGCGGCGAGATCGCCAGACAGTCGATGATCATGCTCACCCATTGCTTTCCCGTGAGGGCGCACGCGTCGGTCGCCGTGACCTCGAAGCTGAAGCTTCCGGTACTCGTCGGGATTCCGGAAAGTACGCCGCTGGGCGCGAGCGTCAGGCCGGGTGGCAGGGTGTACGGGGGAACCGTGAAGGTGTAGGGCGCTCTGCCTCCGCGCGCCGAGAGAGTCTCGCTGTAGAACGCGTTGAGAGTACCGTTCGGCAGAGTTGCTGGCGACACGGCGATCGTCCCGTAGGGGAGCTCCATTCCGACGGTGGCGGCGATCTCTGCCGCCGCGAGAGCGCGGCCATAGAACCGGAACTCGTCCATCAACGTGCCCGGAAGCGGGCTCTCCGATCCGCTCGCCCCGCCGACGAGGAGCGTCCCGCAGCAGGGCTGCGGGTTCCCCTGTGCGACGGAGGCCGCGAGGAGGCCGTTCTTGTAGGCGTAGACCATCGGGGGTGTCTGGGAATAAACGAATGTGAGCACCGTCGGCCCCGGCGCGACGCCCGTGACGAGGACGTCATTCAGACCATTTCCGCGCAGCAGGACGTTGCCGATCCCGGCGGGTCCGTCTAGGACGGCGCAGAGCGCGCAGGCACCGGCTCCGAAGAGGTAGCGCGGCGTCGCATCGCCCGCCGGGATCGAGTCGAGCCACATGCCGATGGTCCAATCCCCGGTGCCGACCGAGATGCTCCATCCGCTGTCGACATGCGCGGCGCCCGGCGGCGCGCTCGCCGCGACGAGGGCAGATCCGAACTGACCCGTCGCGCCCAGCGTGTGGGCAACCACGGGCGCGGAATAGTTGCCCACGCCGGGATAGGCGAAGTTCACCGTCGCGTTCATGCCCGCCTCGTCGAACTTGTAGTAAAGGAGGTCCGGCACCGGGTTGTAGGTGCATGTCCCGTAGCACCACTCCAGGATCGGTCGGGCTTGGGAGAGGTTCGCGTCGTGATAGCTGAGCGGCAGCGGGCCATCCACCCCCCCCGTCATCCAGAGGCGGTTGCCGCCCAGGTTGGTGCATGCGCCACAGGGCTGGCCTTGCAGCGGACCGGGAAGGCCGCCCCATTGGAGCGTCCAGGATAGCGATGGCCATCCCCCCTGGGTGAAGTAGATGGACTTCGTGGAGTCGAAGTAGCCTCCGCCGTCGGCGTCTCCGCCCATCGCGTAGAGTCCTGACGGTGTGATGACGATTGCCTCGTCTGCGCGGGCCGGAGGAAAGGCGGCGACAGCGTCCCAGATACCCGTTGCCATGTCGACCCGTAGGGCCGAGGCGGAGTTCGTCGCGGGCGTGGAACCGTATCCGCCGACGAGATAGAGATGGTTGTTGGCCCGCGCGTAACCAGCCAGTTGCACCGGTAGCGGAGCAGGTGCCCCGCTCGACCAGGTGTCGGTCGCCACGTCGTAGACCTCCATCGTGGAGCTCGGCGCCGCCCCACCACCCACGTGGAACAGCTTGCCACCGAAACACCCCATCGCCGCGCCGTAGCCGTCGGGTGACGAGAACGGAGCGAGCGTCGTCCAGGAGTCGCCGAGGACGTCGTAGCGATAGAGCGCGTTACCGCCGAGGCCCGATGCCACGTAGACGTAAGCGCCGGCGTCATCCGCGGCGGCCGCCGGGGCTTCGGATCCAGCGGGCATGCTCGCGAGCTGCGTCCAGCTATCGGATGCGACGTCGTACCGGTAGGTCGTTGCGACGACCCCAGTGTCGCTGACCCCGCCAAACACGTAGAAGCCGTCGTAGCGGCCGGGGATCTGGGCCCATGCGTACCTGGCCAGCTTGACCGGCAAGCTCGCACGGCCCACCCACGGAGGCATGCTGGCCCGCTCTCCGTCCTCATCGCCGCACCTTGGCCCATCGGCCATGCGTCTCGCCTGCATCGAGCTCGCTGGGAGCGGCGCAGCCGCCGCGCGAGGCAACGACGCAGCCGACATGAAGACGGCGATCGGGACGAGCACCGTCGCCACGCGCGGACCCGATCGACGACCGTGGAGACTCACGAAGCCCTCGACCGAAGAGTAGCAGGTCGCCGGGCCGCGTTGACAGCGCGGGTCGCGGTGACTAGAGTTTCGCCGTTCGGCCGCTGGATGAAGAAGCCTTCCCGTCTCCGTCTCGCCTTGGCACCGTTGCTCATCGCGGCAGGCTCACTCGCCCAGGAGCCCGCCCCGCCCGCCGACACGCAGGAGACGGCCGCCGAGCCCGAGCAGGCGATCTCCCGCGCCGACGCCTACACGCGGTTCCTGCTGGCGCGCGAGCGCGAGCGCGTCGGCGACGTGGATGCGGCGATCCAGGAATACAAGGACGCGATCCGGCTCGACCCCGGGACGGCGGCGGTGCGCGTGGCGCTGGCGAACCTCTACAACGACGCTCACCGCGTCGCCGAGGCGATGGCCACGCTTCACGAGGCCCTGCGGTTCGAGCCCAAGAGCATCGCGGCGCACCGGCTCCTCGCGGAGATCCTCTACGACCTGATCAGCAAGGGGAACAGCGAGACCTACGCTCACGACACGAGGGTTGCGTTCGAGGAGCTCGTCGACCTGAGCCCGAGCGACCTCGACGCGCGCAAGAAGCTCGCGTTGCTCGCGCTGAACCAGGGCGACTACGCCGCGGCGAAGACGCAGCTCGAGGCGGTCATCGACGATGAGCCCGACGACGTCGACAGCCAGCTCATGCTCGCGAAGGTGTACTTCGGCCTGCAGGAATACGGCAGCGCGGCCGACATCTACATGGCGCTCGAGAAGCGCCAGGGACAGGTGCCCGATCGCGAAAAGGGCGGCCAGATCCTCACCTATCTCTTCACCGATCGGTTCGAGGAGGCCATCAAGGTGGCCGACGAGGGCCTGAAGCGGGCGGGGCAGGATTCGGAGGACTACCTGAAGCTCTTGAAGCTCAAGGGCCTTGCCGCGGATCGGATCGGCGACTGGTCGCTCTGCGCCAAGACGTTCCGCCAGCTCCTGGATCAGAACCCCGCCGATCGCGAGGCGCGCTTCAAGCTTGCGCTGGCGCTCCAGCGCAAGCGTGACCTCGACGGGGCGCTGGGCGAGCTCGAGAAGCTCAGGTCCGACCTGGAAGCGAACCCGACCCTCGACGAGGGCGATCCCTCGATGGCCCAGGTGCTCGTCGCCACCGGTACGGCGCTCCAGCAGAAGAAGCGGCCCCTGGACGCCATCGAGGTATTCGGCAAGGCGCTCGAACTCACGAAGGATCAGCCTCGGATGCGCCCCGAGATCGTCGAGAGGCTCGCCCACGCGCTCTTCGACGGAGGGCGAAAGGCGGACGCGATCGCGCTCATCGAATCGACGCGCGGCTCCGATCCGAGCCTCGTCGACCTCACCGTCGAGCAGGCGGAGCTGGTGGTGAAGGATGGTCGGGTCAAGGACGCGCGCAGTCTCCTCAAGGGATACCTCGAGAACGCGCGCGACAAGAAGGACAAGCCGTCGCTCATGCTCGTCGCGGACATGTACCTGAGAGTGCAGCAGCCGGACGAGGCGCTGACCGTCCTCAAGGTGGCGCAGAAGCTCTTTCCGGACGACGAGGACGTCCTGTTCCTCGTCGGCTCCGCGTACGAGCGAAACGGGAAGATCGACGCCGCCGAGAAGACGTTCAAGCTCCTCATCGATCGCTACCCGAAGTCCGATCGCGCGTTGAACTACCTCGGGTACATGCTCGCGGACAAGGGCGTCCGTCTCGACGAATCCCTCGCCTACATCCAGAGGGCCATGGCCCTCGACGCCAACAACGGCGCGTACCTGGATTCCCTCGGGTGGGTC
>JAXLQT010000051.1:0-33687 GCA_046331505.1 Acidobacteriota bacterium | reverse complement strand
CGCTGCGCTGCTCCTTGAGCCGCACGAACTCGGTCACGTCCTCGACGCGGTGGATGATGAAGACGAGGTCGCCGCCGGGTCCGAGCACCGGCGAGTTCACAGGGCTCCAGAAGCGCTCCTCGAAGCCTCCCCCTTCCGACTCAGGGCGCCGGATGTCGTACTTCTGCACGGCCATCGTGTCGGCGGCGCGGTGCACGCGCACCCGGTCGAGCGAGGCCCGCAGGTTCGAGACCCCCGTCGCTCCGGGATCGTCGGGGTTGTCGGGGAACACGTCGAAGATGCCGCGGCCGAGGATCGCGTCGCGCCGCGTCATGGTGGCGGCGAGGTACGCATCGCTCACGGCGACGATCGTGAGGTCCGGGGCCAGGACGAGGTAGAGACCCGGGACCGATTCGAAGAGCGACCGGAACGCCGTATCCGGAAGAGCCTGGGTCATCGTCGCGCCACGAACGAGAATCCTACACGGCGGCGGGCAAGATCGCATCCCCCGAGATGAGCGGCCGCATTGAAATCGCCGCGTGCGGTGACCGATGATGTCCTCGTGGTGGACACCGATCGCGCCGGCGCCCTGTCGGTCCTGGTGGTCGACGACGAGAAGAACATCCGCACGACGCTCCGGATGTGTCTCGAGGGGATGGGCTGCCGCGTGACGGCGGTGGGCTCGGCGGACGCCGCGATGGAGGCGCTCGATCGCGAGACGATCGACGTCGCGCTGCTCGACCTCCGGCTCGGAGATGCGGAGGGGCTCGATCTGCTGCCGCGCCTCCTCGCGCTACGCCCCGAGCTCGCCGTCGTGATCATCACGGCCTACGCGACCTACGACACCGCGGTCGAGGCGGTGAAGCGCGGCGCCGTCGACTACCTTCCCAAGCCCTTCACGCCCGCGCAGGTGCGGCACGTCGTCGAGAAGGTGGCGCTCCGGCGCGCGGTGGCGAGGCGCGTGGTGGAGCTCGAGACCATGCTCGCGGAGGTCGTGCCCGAGGCGGATCTCGTCACCGCCTCTCCGAGGATGCAGGCCACCCTCGAGGTGCTCGCGCGCGCGTCCGCGGCGAGCGCCCCGGTGCTGCTGCGCGGCGAGAGCGGGACCGGCAAGGGCGTCCTCGCCCGGGCGCTGCACGCCCAGAGCGCCCGGAGGAGCGCGCCCTTCGTGACGGTTGCGTGCCCGACGCTCTCCGAGGACCTCCTGGCAAGCGAGCTCTTCGGCCACGCCCGCGGCGCCTTCACCGGGGCCGTACGCGATCAGGCCGGCCGCGTCGAAGCCGCCGAGGGCGGGACCCTCTTCCTCGACGAGATCGGGGAGATGGCGCCGGGGCTCCAGTCGAAGCTCCTCCGCTTCCTCCAGGACCGCGAGTTCGAACGCGTCGGCGAGACGAAGACCCGGCGCGCGGATGTGCGCGTGGTCGCCGCGACCAATCGCGACCTCGAGGCCGACATCGTCGCCGGGCGGTTCCGCGAAGACCTGCTCTTCCGCCTGAACGTCCTCGAGATCCGCGTGCCGCCGCTCCGGGAGCGCCGCGAGGACGTGCTCCCGATGGCGCGACGTTTCCTCGCGTTCTTCGCGAAGGCGACGGGGCGCACGGATCCCGAGCTCTCGCCGGAGACGGAGGCATCGCTCGCCGCGCACCCCTGGCCCGGCAACGTCAGGGAGCTGCGCAACGCCATCGAGCGCGCCCTCATCCTCTGGCCGGGGAGGATCCTCCCTCCCGAGGCCCTGCCCGACCGGATCGCCGCGAGGCCCGGCGAGCGCCCGCGCATCGGCGGGGACTTCTCCGTCGAGGCGATCGAGCGCGAGCACATCCTCGAGGTGCTGCGGCGCGTGGCGACGATCGAGGAAGCCGCCGCGATCCTCGGCATCGATCCCTCCACGCTCTGGCGCCGGCGCAAGAAATACGAGGAGTAGGCCGGCTCCTCAGGCGAGCGGCAACCGGACCCAGAACGTCGCGCCGCGCCCTTCCTCGCTCGAGAGTCCGATGGCTCCCCCGTGGGCCTCGACGATCTCCTTCGCGATGAAGAGCCCGAGACCGGTGCTCCCCGTTCCCGATCCCACGAACTTCTCGAACACGCGCTCCCGGTCGCCCTCGGGGATGCCCGGGCCGTGATCCTCGACCTCGAGGTGCGCCCATCCCGAGGCGGCGCGCGCGCGCACGACGACGTCGCTACCCGACGGGCTGTGGCGCACGGCGTTTCCGACCAGGTTCCCGAGCACGATCGCCAGGCGATCGGGATCGGCGAACACGTCGCTCGCGCCGGGAGCGATCTCCTGCCGGAGTGCGACCGCCTTCTGGCTCGCGGCGCTCCGCTGGGCTTCCAGCGCGGCGTGGACGACCGGCTCGAGGGCCAGGCGCTCGCGCCGCAACCCGAGGCGCCCGCCCTGGATCCGCGACATGTCGAGCAGGTCGTCGACGGTGCTCTGGAGACGGTCGAGGTCCTCGCGCGCCGCCCCGAGAAGCTCCGCCTGCTTGACCGAGAGCTGCCCTGCCGCGCCCTCGAGGCAGAGCTGGACCGCGAGCCGTAGCGACGTCAGCGGCGTCCGGAGCTCGTGCGCGACGGTGGCGACGAGGTCATCCTTCTGCTGATCGAAACGGACGAGGCGGGTCACCTCCTGGAGGACGATGGTCGTCCCGACGATGCGCCCCTCGAGCGCGAGGACCGGCGTCGCGCGCGGTAGCAGGCGGCGCTCCCCGTCGGGCGCATCGACACGGATGGCATCGTCGAGGCCCTTCGGCACGAACGGACCGCCTCCCGACACGACGTGGCGGCACACCCGCTCGACGGTCTCGCGGACCGCGGGAGCGAGCTTCGCCAGCGCATCGCCGCGCGCGAGCGACAGGCCGAGGAGGTCCTCGGCCGCCCGGTTCAGGTGCAGGAGGTGGCCCTCGACGGAGAGCACCAGCACCGGATCGGGCATGCTGTCGATGCTCGCCTGCAGCGCGTTGCGCGCCTCGATGAGCTCGCCGAGCGAGCTCTGCCGGTACTGCTGGAGCCGCTCGGCCATCGTGTCGAGCTCCCCCGCGACCGCCGCGATCTCGTCCCCGCCCGGGAGGCGCGCACGAACAGCGAGGTCGCCCTCGCCGATACTGTGGGCGACCCGGCCCAGCGCGCGCAGCGGCGTGAGGACCCGCGTCGTCAGCGCGAGCGACGCGAGGAGCGCGGCGACGGTCGCAGCCACACCCACGGCGACGAGCGCCCCGTCGAACCGGCGCGCCGCACGCTGGGCACGGTCGCTCTTGTGCTCCATCGCCGCCTGGTTCATGTCGAGCACCACTGCCGCGGCGCTCTTCACGGCATCGAAGGCGGGGAGCAGATCGGAGAAGTAGGCGGCGTCGCGATCTTCGCGGCCCTCGAGCGCGGCGAGTCGATCGAACCGCCGGCCGTAGTCGTTCCACGCTTCCCGGAGCTTCCGCGTCGCCGCCCTCTCCCCCTCCTCCGTGATGTTGGCCTCCTGCACGCGAAGCTCCTCCTCGAAGCGCGCGCGGTGAAACGCCGCCTGCGCCTCGCCCTCCTCGCGATGATCGGCGACCAGAAAAAGGGCCCCGCTGTCCATCCGCTCGAGCGATTCCTTCATGCGCTGCACGGCGAGCACGCTCCGGTAGTTGTCCTGCAAGATAGCCCGGGAGCTCTGCCCGAGCGATCGGGCGACCATGATCCCCGCGATGCCCAGCACGAGGAGGGCCGCGACGAGCGGAAGCTGGGAGAGGAGGAGCTTCGAGCGTAGGGTCATCGCGCGGCCCCGTTCATCGTCTCGCCAATGGTAGGCCACGCCGCCCGGCCGAGAGTGGCATGATGACGCCATGCCGGCATGGTCGACGCCCGCGCGGACGATCGCCTACGGCGCGCTGATCGCGTCCGCGGCGATCGGCTTCCGGCTCGTGGCGTTCGCCGGGCGGGATCTCGCCGCCGCCGCGTCTCCGGCGCCGGCAGCCCGCGCGGCAGCTCCCCGAAGCGACGCCCTGATGCACGTGCTGCTCGCCTTGATCGTCGTGATCCTGACGGCGCGCGTGGTGGGAGCGCTCTTCCGCCGCCTGGGGCAGCCTCCCGTCATGGGGGAGGTGCTCGCCGGGATCCTGCTCGGACCGTCCCTCCTTGGCCGCGTGGCGCCGGGCGTTGCCTCGTTCCTCCTCCCGCCCGCGGTGGCGCCGCACCTCGCCGTCATCGCCCAGATCGGCGTCATCCTCTACATGTTCCTGGTCGGCCTCGAGCTCGATCCCGACCTCCTGAAGCACCGCGGCCACACGGCCGTCGCGATCTCGCACGCGAGCATCGTCGCCCCGTTCCTTCTCGGCGCGATCCTGGCTCTCGGGATTTACGAACGCGAGGCTACGCGGGACGTCCCGTTCCCGACGTTCGCGCTGTTCCTCGGTGTCTCGATGTCGGTCACTGCGTTCCCGGTCCTGGCGCGTATCCTCACCGACCGCGGCATGGCGAAGAGCCCCATGGGCGCGCTCGCCCTGTCCTGCGCGGCGGCCGACGACGTCACGGCGTGGTGCCTGCTCGCGCTCCTGGTGAGCGTCGTCCACGCGCACGTGGCGAGCGCCGCGGTGACGTTTCTCCTCACCCTCGCCTTCCTCGCGTTCATGCTCGTCGTGGGCAAGAGCCTCGCCTCTCGGCTCGCGCCCGAAGGGACCGGGACCGCATCGCAGGCTGCGGTCGCCATCGCGCTCGTCTGCCTCCTCGCCTCGGCGCTCGTGACCGAGCTCATCGGGATTCACGCGATCTTCGGCGCCTTCCTCCTTGGCGCCGTCATCCCGCACCGCTCGAGCCTCGCGCGGGATCTCACGGCGAAGCTGCGCGACATCGTCGCGAGCCTGCTCCTCCCGGCGTTCTTCGCGTTCACCGGGATGAGGACCGAGGTGGGGCTCGTGCGCGGCGCGCCGAGCTGGGCCACGTGCGCGATCGTCGTCCTGGTGGCCTCGGCGGGGAAGCTCGGCGGCACGTCCCTCGCGGCACGCGTCACGGGGCTTCCCTGGCGCGATGCGATCGCCCTCGGGGTCCTCATGAACACCCGCGGCCTCATGGAGCTGATCGTCCTCAACGTCGGCCTCGACCTCGGGATCATCGCGCCGCGCCTCTTTGCGATGCTCGTCCTCATGGCCATCGTGACCACCCTCGCGACGACGCCAGCCCTGGACCGGCTCTCCCAGCGGGCGGCTTGGCGGATGGAGATCGAGCAGGCGGCCTGACCGGCGCTCACGTCGCGGGAGGTACGCCGATGTCGTCGACGTAGCGATCGCGCTTGCGGCGGTAGCGCCGCTCCTCCGTCCACGCGGCGATCATCCCGAGGAAGCCCGCGGCCCAGAAGACGAGCGCCGCGCGCCGCAAGGTCCCGGGCAGGAGCGCCGGCCAGATCGAGGAGACGCCGAGCAGGAGGCCGGCGAAAGCGACGACCTGCGCGAGGGCGCCACGTACGGCGCGCAGCCGCTCGTGCGCGTAGTGCGCGAGGATGGCTCCGCGGAACCGCGAACCGTCCGGATCGCGCTCCTGCGATCGTTGCAAGACGACGATGCGTTCCAGACCGCATTGCCGCTGCACGTTCGGTGCCCGGCGGACGAGCGCCTGGGCGACGTGCGCGCGGTCGATCTCATTGCAGGACGCAACGCGCCCGGACGTCGGTTCGTGCGAATTGCATGCAGGCATGGTCGCGCCGCTTCTGGAACCCGGGCGGTCGGGGCGGCTCGGATCTCGCAATGAGCGGTCGAGCCCTTGTCCAGGAAGAGCAAGAAGACCCGGCCCAGGACCGCGGGGGACATCGCCGCCGAGAGGCTCGGGGATGCCCCGCAGCCCCTCGCCGAGACCGTCCCGAGCGACAACCACCGTGGATTCCTCTCGAGGGTGGCGCGCAAGGTCGTCGGGAAGCCGCGCGACCTCCTCGACCCGCGCCTCTTCCACCACGTCCGGCTGATCGCGTTCCTCGCCTGGGTCGGGCTCGGCGCCGACGGCCTCTCGTCTTCCTGCTACGGCCCCGAGGAGGCCTACCGCGCGCTCGGCCAGTTCCACTTCCTCGCCGTCTACCTGGTGGTCGCGGTGATGACGACCGTGATCGTGATCTCCATGACCTACTCCCAGATCATCGAGCACTTCCCGTCCGGAGGCGGCGGCTACATCGTCGCGAGCAAGCTTCTCGGACCGGCGGCAGGCCTCGTCTCCGGCTGCGCGCTCGTCGTCGACTATGCGCTCACCATCGCGATCTCCGTCGCGTCGGGAGCGGATCAGATCTGGAGCTTCCTCGATCCGAAGTTCCTGCCGCTGAAGCTCGCGGCGACGTTCCTCGTGGTCGGGTTCCTCGTCGTCCTGAACCTCCGGGGAGTGAAGGAGTCGGTGACGTTCCTCTTGCCGGTCTTCCTGACGTTCGTCCTGAGCCACGCAATCCTCATCGCCTTTGGCCTCCTGTCCCACCTCCCAGCGCTGCCATCGGTGCTCTGGGAGGCCGGCACCGAGACCCGGCAGGCCATCGGTTCGGCCGGGCTCCTCGCGACGGGGCTCCTGCTCATGAAGGCCTATAGCCTCGGCGGCGGCACGTTCACCGGCATCGAAGCGGTCAGCAACGGCCTGCCGATCCTCGCGGAGCCGCGCGTGGAGACGGGGAAGCGCACGATGCGCTACATGTCCTTCTCGCTCGCGTTCACCGCGGGAGGGATCCTCTTCTGCTACATGCTGCTGCGCGTCCAGCCGGTCAACGGCAAGACGCTGAACGCCGTCCTCTTCGAGGGGCTGACGGCGGGATGGAACGGAGCGCTGCCCATCGGTTCGGCGTTCGTCGTGCTCTCCCTCGTCGCCGAGGCGTGCCTCCTCTTCGTCGCCGCGCAGGCGGGCTTCCTCGACGGACCGCGCATCCTCGCGTCGATGGCCGTCGACTCTTGGATGCCCCACCGGTTCGCGATGCTCTCCGACCGCATGGTCACCAGGAACGGCGTCCTGGTGATGGGCACGGCGGCGTTCGGGTTCCTGGCACTCACGCGCGGCAGCGTGAGCGTCCTGGTCGTGCTCTACTCGATCAACGTCTTCCTGACGTTCTCGCTCTCCCAACTCTCGATGGCCCGCCTCTATTGGCGCGAGAGAGCGGCGATGCCCGACTTCGCGCGGCGCTTCGGCGTCATGGTGCTAGGACTCACGCTCACGTCGTCGATCCTGGTCGCCACGCTGACGCTCAAGTTCCGCGAAGGAGGATGGGCCACCGTCGCGATCACCGGGGCCGTCATCGTCGCCGCACTCTTCGTGAAGAGCCACTACAGGCGCGTACGCGCCTTCATCGCCGATCTGGACGAGACGCTCCTGATGCTCCCGCCCAGGGCGGAGGGCCGCCCGCCGGAGACCGTCGACACCAGGGCGCCCACCGCGGCGATCCTCGTCTCCGGCTACAACGGCCTCGGCATCCACACCCTCTACACGATCATCCGGCTCTTCCCTTCGCACTACCGGAACTTCGTCTTCATCTCCGCCGCCATCGTCGACTCGGAGCGCTTCAAGGGGCGCACCGAGGTCGACGGTCTCCGCGATGCGACGCGTCAGGACCTCGAGCGCTACGTCGCCTTCGCAAACCACCTCGGGCTGCACGCCGAGAGCCAGATGAGCCTCGGCACCGACCCGGCCGCCGAGGTCGAGCGCATGGCCGTCGAGATCACGCGCCGCTTCCCGCGCGCCGTCTTCTTCGCCGGAAGGCTCGTGTTCCCCGTGGAGAGCTTCTTCACGCGGTTACTGCACAACGAGACGGGCCTCGCCATCCAGCGCCGGCTCCACCTGGCCGGCATCCCAATGGTCGTGCTCCCGATCCGCGCACGGTAGCAGAGGCGCACGGCGCGATCGGTAGAGCTCAGAGAGGGGCTCGCCCAATGCGGCCCGTCCGGAAGGAGAACGGTCTTCGGATACTGCCCTCTCCGCAGGTCTTGAGGGCGCCGAGGTCCTCGTACCACGGGCCCTCCGGAGCGTCTGGCCCACTTCGACCAAGCGCTTCAGCCGGTGGAGTCGTCCGCCGAGATCTGGCCTTCACGGACGAGCGTGAGCAGATGCTGCCGGATCGCCGGAGGCAGATTGCTCCCCTGGATCTTCGGCATCAGTCGCCGAAGGCCAGTCGGCCAGCTCGTCCTGAGGCCTCTTGCTCTCGAGGATCGGACGATCTCGCAACGCGTTCGGCGAGGTCCTTGAAGTGCCGTTCCTCCAGGTCGGCGATCGACGACGCATGACGCGTTTCCGGGATCTACTCGCTGGCGCAGCGCGACTCGGGCCGCACGACATGTTCCATCGATTCGAGCCAAGCGCGTCAGCCCTCACGCCATACGGCACACGACAGCGGTGCACCCCCTTCGCGCTGGCGTCGACATCAACACGATCCGCGCCCGGCTCGGCCATGTCTCCTTGGAGACCACCAACATCTACGCCGAGGTCGCGAACTCGAGATGAAGGCGGAAGCGCTCAACGCCTGCAGAGTCCCACAAGCACGACGTCGGTCGTGGCATCGGCAGCCAGATCTCATGGCCTTCCTCAAGTCGCTGTAACCTGGCAATAGATGGTCGCCGTGCTTCTTGCCGCTGTCCTCACCACAGGGCCCGGCGCCGGCGAGGATGCCCAGGAGCGGCTTGTCCAGGCGCTCCTGCTGCGCAAGGCCGACGCGCCTCGGGTTCTGCGAGGGCCCTTTCACCGAGAGGATCCCTTCGCCCCGGAGATCGTGCTCGACGAGGAGAGCAGCCTCGAGCTGATGGACCTCTGCGAAGCCAAGCCCGAGCAGCTCTGCTACAGCGTCGATCAGCTCGCGCCGACTCCCGAGATCGTCGAGCGCGTCGAGATGCTCTGGAGGACGCACGGGTCGCTGTATGGCGAGCGGGGAAAGGAGGTCAAAGCTTGGCTGGTGCGCAACAGCCAAAGCTTCTCGGCGGAGCTGCTGGCGCTCGCGAACGCTGCGGACGGCCTCTGGGAGGGCGCCATCGGCGGCACGGAGGCGCTCGAGCTGCTCGCCCGGCGATCGTGGAGCGACGCCGAACCGCTGCTGGCGAGGTTCGCCGAACGAGCCGACGGCTACACGAAGGCGACCGCGCTGAGTCTCCTCTACGAGCACGCCGTCGCCGCGGGCGACCATGAGTCCGAGGCGGAACTGCGGGCACGCTTGCTCGCCTTCGTTCTCGCCGCACCGTGCGAGCTGGGTCCGGGTGCGGACGCCATCGAGACGCTGCTGAAAGGCCGGTGGGAGGGCCAGGAGGAGTGGCTTCTCTCCTTGCTGGGATCCTCTCTAGACGAGGGAAGCTTGACCAACGTCGGCTACGCCTTGGAGCACCAGGCGTCGGAGCGGTGGGTGCGCTTTCTGGCACGCACCGCCGGCGAGCACGACGGGGTGACCCGCGACGCGGCCGTGGTGGGCCTCGGAAGCTTCCTTGAGACGACGTACGCCGACGATGCGCTGCGCGCGCTCCTCCCGTGGCTCGCGGACCCTTCGTGGAGCGCAGCGCCCACCGTATTCCGCCGCTTCGCCCTCGATGCGCTGCCCGGGTCGAGCGTCGCCCACGACGCGCTCCCTGCCATCGAAGGGATCCTCCGGCGCGACATCGAGACGACCGACGTGCGGAGGTCGGCCTCCTCAGCCATTCCCACCGACGGCGATCCCCGCACCGAGCGAGCGCTCCGCATCCTCTACGGGCAGGCACCGGAGGAGGTCCGCACGCGTTACGGGTTGCAAGGGATCGAGACGTTACTCGACGGGGACGCCCTGCGCCTTGGCGAATCCCTCGAACGCGGCACGGCCCCCGCCCGCGAGGTGGACGACTTCCTTCGGTGGCGGAGGCTCGCGCCAGCGATGACGGCCGAGGCTGCGCGCGGCATCGACGAGCTTGGCGGCGCCTACTCCGCGCTCGCGGCCGTGCTCCTCGCGGACCACCGAAGAGAGCGCGACATCCTCGACAGCGGCTCGACGCTGGAGCGCGCAATGCTCCTGGCCTGCGCGCGCCTAGCGCGGGAACCGCTGCCGCTCGACGCGGTCATCGCCATCCTGCCGGTGCCCGATCGCCTCCTGTCCGCAGCCGCCGAGCGCTACCTCGAGGCGGAGGACAGCCCCCGCGCTCGCGACGCGATCCGGGCGGACCACCCCGGCGAGCTGCTCGTGTTGGGAGCCCGCGAGTCATTCGATCCCCGCGCGTCGCCTGGCCTGTGGGATCTCATCGAGGACGAGCTGAGGGAGGAGGTGCAGCAGCCGGATGGCCCCGAGGAGGTTGTGGCGCTCATGTCGGGCGGGATCTTCGCTGGCCCGAAGGTCATCGTCGTCCGGTCGGGTGCCGATGGCAGCACGGTGTCCATCTCGGATGATCCCGCCCGCTGGCGCACGCGCCCCGTTGCACGCGGGGACTGGCAGCGCCTGAAGAGTCGCCTCGACGCGCTGCACGCCGACGACCTTCCCAACGTCGACTCCACGTGGACGGATCAAGTGAGTTACGAGT
Source organism: Acidobacteriota bacterium (assembly GCA_046331505.1). GTDB lineage: Bacteria > Acidobacteriota > Vicinamibacteria > JAXLQT01 > JAXLQT01 > JAXLQT01. The sequence continues at coordinate 23,272 of JAXLQT010000051.1, read as the reverse complement.
ACGTCCACATCACGCGAGGCGGCGGGCGCCGGGTCTACATGTACGCGCCGGAGCGGGTTCCCGAGGCCTCCGCGCACAGATCCGTCGTCCGCGCGATCCAGCGGGTAGCGGCGGGCGGGACGTTCGAAACCCACTACAGCATGCAGGCCACAATCCCGGGACTGAAGGTCCTAGCGAACGACCCGGTCCACCGCGTCATCGACTGCTGGGCGAGCGGCGACGACGTGCGCGCCCTCGTCACATGGCCGGACGTCACCGATGCACCTCGATGCGCCCTGCGCGACGCGCCGGTCGAGTGGCACCGGGTCGCTGACGGCGCGATCTCAGGGGCCGTCGCGGCGCCGCCGGGTTGGCCCGACGCCGATCGCTTCCAGACCGACAAGGATGGAATCTGGCTGTGCGATCCCGGCAAGGGTAGGAGGCTGGTGGCGGCCGGCTACTACGACCAGCCACTTCCGGTCGTGGACGATCGCTTCCTCCTCGCGCGCAGCGCATCGGGCGGCCCGCTGGTGTCGATAGAGGTGACAACGGGGGAGATCCGGACGGTCAGCGACTGCGGATGGGCCGTGATCGACCTCCCGGACCGGTGCCGGGCGGTGATCGGACGTTGCGGCGACGAGGGGGCCCCCGACGACTACGCGCTCTTCGATCCGACCGCCGGATCCACGGAGCCCGTCACTGGCGATTTTCGAGCGATCGCCGGGCGCATTGCTCTGCGCACCGGCTTGCCCACCCCACCCTTCACACGAGGCCTCCAGCCTGCCGGTGGCTCTCGGTTGTGGACGGCTTTCTCACCCGACGACGAGGATGCCCTCGGTCACGGCGAGGAGATCACCGTGATCGCGCGATACGACCTGGCCACGTTCACGGTCGACCCCGTGCTGACGCTTCCTCGCATCTGGCTCGGTTCGGGGACCTTCTGGGTCGACGAGACGACGCACAACATCTACATCGCGTACGCCGGGGACCTGCTCCGCGTTCCCCTGCCGGCCCGGAGAGCGGATCGCTAGCCGTCCAGTCGATTCGACTCATGTTGCTGCCGAAGCGTTGACTCCCTTGCCGCAGAAACGCCGCACGCCCCAGCCACATTAGCGACGCCGCCACATGACCCAGGACATCGCCCACGTCCTCGGGGACGGGTCGAGGATGCCGCGAACGCCGCCAAATCGCCGGTTGAGCTCGGCTGACTGGGCGGTGACGTCGGTTTGCGGCATCGCGAGTGTCATCAGGAGCTGTACGACGTCCTGATCGCCAAGCCCTTCGACGCCGGGCCGCAGGAATCGTGCGAAGCCTGCGGAGGCTGCTGAGGCGCCCGTTGACCGGCGCGGTCAACGAGTGCTCCAGGAGAGCTCTCAGCGCGAGCAAGGTTCATCGGCTGAGCGTGACCGTTCCGGGTGGCCGACAAACGAGAGCTCCTCCCCGCGACCATTGTCGAAGCATGTTGTACGGCGACCTGCCCCGAGGGTGATGGATGGCGGGGCCGCGGTGCCACGCATCGCTTCGGCGGGGGACTGGCAGCGCGACGATGGGTGTGGGGCGAGCATGTCCTTCTCTCTACGCGCCCGTGGGGGCGCCGAGAAGGGCGAAGCTCGAAGGGCCGGCTGGCTCACCCGGTCACCCCGCTGTCCGCCCTCGCAACCAAACTACCGATCGGCTAACCTCGCCAAGATCCCGTGAGGCTCGCTCTCCCGCTCCTGCTCGCATCCCTCGCGGCCGATGGGTGGACGTGGACCGTGCAGGCCATCGACTCGACCGGCGACGTCGGCGCCGGCACGTCGCTTTCCATCGTGAATGGCTTCCCGGCGATCGCCTACCGTGACGCGACGTCGCAAGACCTGAAATACGTCCGGGCGATGGATGCGTTCGGGATCGCGTGGAGCGCGCCGGTGCTGGTCGACGCAACGGGCGATGTAGGCGAATCGCCGTCGCTCGCGGTCGTGAACGGAAGCCCGGCCATCAGCTACTACGACCGCACCGCTGCAACGTTGAAGTACGTTCGCGCGCTCGACGCGGACGGCAGCGCGTGGGGCGTCCCCGTGTCGGTAGCGACGAACGCGAGCGCGACGGCGAGCCAGACGTCGCTCGCGATCGTGGCGGGCAACCCCGGGATCGCCTACGTCGACGACCAGGCCGCCGCGAGCTACGTCCGGAGCGTGGATGCAAGCGGAGCGGCGTGGGGCGCCGCCATCCCGATGGCCGATCCGATCCCGTCCGACGACTTCCCGTCCCTCGCGATCGCAAACGGCCGGCCCGCGATCACCTACAGCAACGGCGCCGCGCGCTGCCTCGCGTACGTCCGCGCCAGCGATGCCCTGGGATCGAGCTGGCCATCACCGGCGTCGATCCAGTGCAGCGGCAACGGGTCGCCGGGACGTTACAGCTCGCTAGCGATCGTCGCGGGGAGCCCCGCGTGCGCGTTCCGCGACGACGATCCTCTGAACGCCTGGGCCGAGTTCAAGCGAGGCATCGATACCGATGGCACCTCCTGGGGTTTCACGGTGAATCTCGACGGGGGACCGTTCGCGTTCGCGGGACGCTACACGTCGCTCGCGGTGATCGCGGGAAACCCAGCCGTCAGTTACTTCCACGGGCCCGACAACGACCTTCGCTACGTGCGGGCGAACGACTTTGCCGGGGCCGCATGGGGATCGCCCGAGGTGGTGGACGCGCCGGCCGACGTCGGTTACGAGACCTCCCTCGCGGCGCTCGGCCCCGGCGCCAGCGCCGCCGGTGTCAGCTATTACGACCTGACGAACGGCGACCTCAAGTACGCTTTCGACTGCGGCGTCGTGATCGCCCCGTCTTCACTCCCCGGCGGGACGCTCGGCATCCCTTACGGTCAAACGATCACCGCAAACGGCGGAACGCCGCCGTACGGGTTCTCCGTGGGCTCGGGGACGCTTCCTCCGGGGCTGTCGCTGTCGCCTGCCGGGAACCTGTCCGGGACCCCTTCGGCGGCCGGAACCTATGCGTTCACCGTCATCGCCACGGATGCGACGGGATGCCCCGAGGCGCACGCCTATGCGATGTCGATCTGCCCCGCGAGCTGCCCGAGCATCACGGTGCTTCCCGCCGCTCTTCCCGCCGGCGTCACGGGCTTCCTCTACTCAGAGACGCTGACCGCGACCGGCGGAACGGGAAGCTACGTCCTCTCCGTGGTCGCGGGAACGCTTCCACCGGGCCTGACGCTCTCGCAAGCGGGTGTGCTCGGCGGCACTCCGACCTTTCCCGGCACGTTCTCCTTCGATATCGCGGCGACCGATGAGTGCGGCTGCGCGGGGCAGCGCAGCTACTCGATGATCGTCTGTCCCGATCCTTGCGGCCTGACGCTCCAGCCGGCAACGCTACCCGGCGGCACCGTCGGAGCTCCCTACACGGAGACCTTCACCGCAGCGGGCGGGATCCCGCCCTACGTCTTCGTCGTCATCTCGGGCGCGCTCCCATCGGGGCTGACGCTCTCGACGTCGGGCGTGATCTCCGGCACGCCCACGGCGTCTGGAACGTCGAGCTTCACGGTCAGCGTCAGCGATCCTTGCGGGTGCGTCGCGTTGCGGAGCTACCAGGTGACCATCGCTCCGACCCCGACCGATTACGTGCTCGGAATGGGCCTCGGCCCGCCGAACGCGAACGAGGTGAGCGTCTTCGATGCGAGCGGCGGCGTCACGGGCGTGGACTTCTTCGCGTACGCGGCGACGGGATACGGCGTCGACGTCGCCGCCGGCGACGTCGACGGCGCGCCGTTCGCCGAGATCGTCACGGGTCCGGGACCAAGCCCCGTGTACGGGCCGCAGGTCCGCGCGTTCGATCGAATCGGGTTCCCGATCAACAAGGTCAACTTCTACGCGTACGGCACGTTGCGGTCCGGCGTGAACGTGACCGCCGGCGACGTCGACCGCGACGGGTTCGACGAGATCCTCACGGGCCCCGGGCCGAGCCAACCGTTCGGACCTCACGTACGCGGATGGAACTATGACGGCCTGGCGCTCCTCCCGATCGCGAAGATCAGCCTCTTCGCCTACGGGACGCTACGCTACGGCGTCAACGTAGGCGACTCCGATCTCGACGCCGACGGCTACGCCGAGGGGCTTTCGGGTCCCGGACCTGGTCCGGCGTTCCCGGCGACCGTGCGCGCCTGGGACTTCGATGGAGACACGCTCAACATCAACTTCAATGCCTACACGTTCTTCTACGGTGTGGTGGTCGCCGGCGGCGACTGCGACGACGCCGGTTTCGGCGAGATCGGGACCGCTCCTGGGCCAGGCCCGCTGAACACCGCATGGTTCAAGGGCTGGAACTGGACGGCGGGCCCATCACGGCGCTGCCGGGCTTCGACCTGGTCGCCTTCTCTTCGTTCTTCGGCGGGCACGCCGCCGTCGAGGATCTCGATCGCGATGGGCGCGCGGAGCTCGTCGCAGGGTCCGGCCGCGATCCCGCCGCGCCTGCGACCGTGAAGGCCTTCGCGTACTCCGGGAGCGCGCTCTCGCCACTTCCGGGCACGCCGTTCTCGGCCTTCGGGAGCTCCTTCGGCGTGACGGTATCGGCGGGAGCTCTCGGGCTCTGAGCGCGGGCCCGCGGAGCACCGAGATCACTCCCCGACGATCTTGATGAGCACGCGCTTCGGGCGGCGACCGTCGAACTCCCCGTAGAAGATCTGCTCCCACGGGCCGAAGTCGAGCTTGCCCTTGGTGATCGCCACGACCACCTCGCGCCCCATGACCTGCCGCTTGTGATGGGCGTCGCCGTTGTCCTCGCCGGTGCGGTTGTGGTGGTAGCGTTCCGGCGACGGGTCGTAGGGCGCGAGCGTCTCCAGCCAGCGCTTGTAGTCCTCGTGAAGCCCCGGCTCGTCGTCGTTGATGAAGACCGATGCGGTGATGTGCATCGCGTTCACGAGGCAGAGGCCCTCGCGGACGCCGCTCTTGCCGACCGCGTCCTCGACGTCGCGCGTGATGTTGACGAAGCCCATGCGCGCGGGGACGTTGAAGGTGAGCTCGTGGCGGTGGGACTTCATCGCTCGCCTTCGTCGCGGCCTGCGAGCTCGTAGAGCTTCATCTTGCTCTTGAGCGTGTTGCGCGCGACGCCGAGGCGGCGCGCCGCCTCGCGGATCTGCCCGTTGCACTCCGTGAGGACGTTGCGTATGAGGACCCGCTCGACGTTCTCGGTCACCGCCTGGAACACCTTCTCGCCCCGCCGCGGCGCGCGCATGAACGGACGGATCGCCTCCTCGAGGAGCACCTCCCGGCGGCCCGACGCTGCGTCGGAGCTCCGGAGCCATCGCAGGTCCTCACTCTCGATGACGTCGCCCTCGGCGAGCACGACGGCGCGCCGGATCGTCGACTCGAGCTCGCGCACGTTGCCGGGCCAGTCGTAGCCCGTCAGGAGATCGATGGCCTGAGGCGAGAAGCCCTTCTTCTTGATCTGGAGCTCGCTCGAGACGCGCCCCAGGAACCGCGCGGCCAGGAGGGGGATGTCCTCGCGGCGCTCGCGCAAGGCGGGGATCTGGATGGGAAAGATGTTGAGGCGGTAGAAGAGGTCCTCGCGGAACGACCCGTCGCGGATCGCCTTGCCGAGATCGCGGTTGGTGGCGGTGACGATCTGTGCGTCGGTACGGATGGTCTGGTTGCCTCCGAGGCGCTCGAACTCCTTGTCCTCGAGGATGCGCAGCAGCTTCGCCTGCACCGCCCCCGAGATGTTTCCGATCTCGTCCAGGAAGATCGTCCCGGCGCTGGCGATCTCGAACCGCCCGAGCTTGCGCCGATCCGCGCCGGTGAAGGCGCCGCGCTCGTGCCCGAAGAGCTCGGACTCGACCAGCGTCTCGGGGAGCGCCGCGCAGTTGAACTTCACGAAGGGTCCCTCGCGGCGCGGCGAGCGATCGTGGATCGCGCGCGCGAGGAAGCTCTTGCCGGTCCCGCTCTCGCCGAGGAGCAGCGTCGTCTCCCCCGTGAGCGCGGCCTTCTCGACCAGCGCCAGCACCTGGCGGAACGCACGGCTCGTGCCCACCAGGTCCGATCCGCCACCGGCCTCGACCGTCTCCGCGCGCAGCACGCGGTTCTCGGCCGAGACGCGATCGAGCGCCTCTCGTAGCTCCCGGTAGAGCCGCGCGTTCTCGATGGCGATCGCCGCCTGGTCCGCGAAGGCCTGGAGGAACCGGAGGTCCTTGTCGGTGAAGTAGTCGGGCGTCTTCCGGTGGTCGAGGTAGATCGCGCCGGCGATGCGGTCGCGGATCCGGAGCGGCACCGCGGCGATCGAGAGGATGCCGTGGAGCACGATGCTCTTCTGCGCGGAGAAGCGCGGGTCGAGGCTCGCGTTGCCCGCCAGGAGCGGGCCCTGCGACTTGATCACCTCGTGGACGATCGACGCCGAGATCTCGGAGATGCCGCGCAGGTTCTCCCGCGCGATGTTGCGCGCCGCGCGCACCTTGAGGCTCCCGTCGGTCTCGAGCAGCAGCAAGAGCCCGCTGTCGGCGCGCGTCCGCTCGAGCACGAGGTCCATGACGCGCTCGAGCACCTCGTCGAGGTCGAGGCTCGAGTTGATGATCTTCGCGGTCTCGTAGAGGCCCACCACCTCTCCGGGAGCGCGCGCCTCCGGGGCGTCGAACCCCTGCAGGTTCTCCCGGATGCGGTCGTAGGTGCCGATCGCGCGCTCGAGATCGGCGCCGGCGCCGATGCTCCGGAAGAGGCCGATGGCGCGCTCGAGGTAGCGGGCCGCGCGCGTGGAGTCCTCCGTGCGCAACCCCAGCTCGTAGAGGCTGCGCCCGAGCTCGAAGGATGCCCCGAGCTCCTCGAGGATCTTGATCCCCTCCTCGAACGCCTCGCGCGCCTGCGCCCTCTCGCGGCGCTGGTAGCGGAGGCGGCCGATCACCGAGAGCACCTTGCCCTCCTCGAAACGGTCGCCGAGCTCACGCGCGAGACGCAGGGAGTGCTCCGACAGCTCGCGGGCCTTGTCGAGGTCGCCCATGCGCATGTGGAGGTCCGCCGTCGACGTGTAGATCTTGGCCATCTCGTGGAAGGCGCCGCGGCGCTCCAGCGTCGCGAGCGCATCGGAGAGGAGCCGGAGGCTCGACACGAAGTCCTCTCGGTCCTTCAGGAGGAGCGCCCGGAAGTACTGCGCGTAGGCGAGCCCCTCGGCGTCGGCCATCCCTTCGAGCGTCCCGCTCCCGTCGTGGATGAGACGCTCTGCGGTGTCGAGATCGCCGAGCTTCCTGTGGAGGTTCCCGAGCGCGAGCAAGACGACGCCCGCGCGCTTCGTCTCCCCGAGCCCGCGGTTCAGCTCGAGAGCGCGCTCGTAGCTCTCCCGCGCCTCGCGCCAGCGACCCACCCTCTCGTAGGTCTCGGCGAGGTTGTTGAGCCCCACGGCCACTCCGGCCGACTCCCCGAGCTTGCTCTTGATCGCGAGGCTCCGCTCGAACCCGCCGATCGCGGCGTCCCAGTCTCCCCTCCCGAAGCTGATGAGAGCCATGTTGTTGGCGGCCGACGCGATCCCCGAGAGATGCCCGATGCGCTCGGACAGGACGAGCGCCGTCTCGTAGTGCTCGCGGGCACGGTTCCAGTCGCCGCGCTTCCAGTAGACGTTGCCGAGGTTGTTCAGGATCACGCGCGCCCGCTCGGGATCTGCGAGGTCCGACGGGACGGGCGGCGGCTCGATGGCATCGCTCTCCGACGGTACCGTTCCCAGGAGGGCGTGGAGCGCGCGCACGTAGTAGACCTGCGACTGCGCGAGGTCCCCCTTGTTGTAATGGATGACGCCGAGGTGGTTCAGCGCGTTGGCGACCTTCGTGCCGTCGTTCGCCTCCAGCGCGACCTTGAGGGCCCGCTCGCAGTACTTGAGCGCCTCCTGGTAGATTCCTTTCGACTTGAAGATCCATCCGATGCGGCTCAGGACCTCGGAGATGAGCGACGCGTCGCGATCACGATCGAGGAGCTGGAGCACGTCCTTCAGGGAGTCGTGCGCCTTCTCGAACTCGCCGCGGCGCTGGTAGAGGCGGGAGACCTTGAGACGGATGCGCACGGCCGGCGCGTCCTCGGCGGGACCTTCGACGTTTCCGCCCGCTTCGTCAAGGAGAAGCGACTCGTAGATCCCCGCAGCATCGAGCACGTCGCCGGACTCGGCCAGGCGATCCGCGAGCCGCTCGCGCACCACGGCGAGAAGCTCGGAGTCGATCCCTTCGTCGTCGCTGATCACCAGCGCCGCCGCCCGCTTCAGCAGAGCGATGGAGTCCCGGAGCGCGAGCATCGCGTAGGCCTCCGAGGCTGCCGAGAGCAGGTAGGGGATCGCCTCGGCCGGCGTCTTGCCCTCCTCGAGGTAGTCGGCGATCTCGGCGTCGGGGATCGCCGCTCCGCCCTCGCGCGCGGCGACGAGCGCCCGCCCGATGCGATCCATGAGGTCGCGGCGCGACGATGCGGCGAGCGTCTCCGTGAGGTGGCGCCGCAGCTTCGCGCCGGCCACCAGGTAGGCGCCGCCGCGGCAACGCACGGCCCCTTGCTTCTCGAGACGGTCGAGGACGTCGAAGGTCAGCTCCTCCGAGAAACCGAGGGCGCGGGAGAGGAGCGCAGGCGCGAACGGCTCGGGGAGGAGCCCGGCCACGGAGAGCGTGATCCGGCACTCCGCGTCGAGCTGCGACGCCTGACGCTCGACCCACTGCTTCACCCGCGCCGGAGTCGGCACCTTCGCCAGGTTCGATTCCGTGACCCGGAGGCCTCCGTCCTCGCCGCGTCCCAGCGCACCCTCGTCCAGGAGAGCGCGCACGAAGTCCTCGACGTCGGCGGGGTTGCCGCCGCTCTCCTCGTGGATGATCGACGACAGGGCGCGCGGGACGTCCTCCACGCCGAGAAGCGACGCGGTGAGATGGCCGGTCTGCGTCAAGGTCAGGGGCTCGATCGACACCGTGCGCGCCTGCGGTGGGAGCGGGACACGCTCGGGGCCGGCGACCGTCGTCGATCCGATGACCGCGATGGGGATGCGCGGCACCTGACGCGCGAAGAAGGTGAGCAGATCGCGGGTTCCGGCGTCGCGCTCGGACACCTCGTCCAGATCGTCGAGCAGGAAGACGACCGGCTCCTCGCGACCGAGGTCGCCGGAGGTCGCCAGCTCGAGGCACCGGCACGTCTCGTCGAACAGGCGTACCTGCCTTCCCTCGACGTCGAGCCCCGCGAGCTCGCCGTCGGTCTCGCCGCGCGCGGGAGCCCGCTCCGCCGCCTGCTTCGAGAAGAGCCCGGCCTCCGGCACGGCGACGCCGCGCGCTCGCGCGCGGTCCGCGAGCGTACGGGCGAGCGCCCGCCACGGCGCATAGGGGGCCCGGTCGGCGACCCCGCCGCCGGCGACCATCGCGCCCATGAGCTCCGCCCGGATGCGGATCTCGGCGAGCAGCCGCGTCTTCCCGGAGCCTTCTCGCCCCTCGAGCAGCGTCACGCTCCCGCTGCCGCGACGCGCATCGAGCACCGCGTTCAGCGCCTTCTCGAGCGCCGCCTCGCGGCCGACGAACGCCCTGCGAGGGGCGCCGGCCCTCCGCGACGCGGACCGCGCGCTCGCGGTCCCCGGGGAGCAGCTTGTCGACGTCGCTCCGGAGCTCGGCGGCGGTCGGGTATCGCTTGCGCGGATCCTTCTCCAGGAGCCGCATCACGATCCGGGCCATCGGCGCGGGAACGGCCGCGACGGATCCTATGGGAGGCGGATCGACGTCGAGGTGCTTTCGCAGGATCTCGTCGGGGCGATCGCCGTCCCAGAGGGGCTTTCCGGCGTAGAGCTCCCAGAGCGTCGCCCCGAGAGCGTAGAGATCGACGCGCCCGTCGATCGGGCCGTCCCGGATCGCCTCGGGTGCGAGGTAAGGGAGCGATCCCGCGATCTCGCCGCGCTCGCGCCAGGGCGCGTCCGAGATCGTCGCGAGCCCGAGGTCGAGGAGCTTGACGCTCGGAGCGGAGCCGTTGGCGAAGCTCACGAGGATGTTCGCCGGCTTCACGTCGCCGTGGATCACGCCGCGGCGGTGGAGGTGATCGAGCGCATCCGCGACGGTCGCGACGACCTCGAGGACGCGCTCTTCGGAAGCACCCCGGAGGGCCACCGTGAGCGGATCGCCCTCGGCGAGCTCGAGCGCCAGGAAGGGCCGGCCGTCGGGAAGCGCACCGAAGTCGAGCGCCTTCACGATCGTCGGGTGGCTGATCCCGCCGAGCGCCTGCAGCTCCCGCCGGAACATCGCCCGCCCGCGATCCACGGCGACGCCGCTGCCGAGCACCTTCAGAGCGACGTCGATCCCGCGGTCCTCGTCGTGGGCGACGTACACCACGCTCTGCCCGCCCTCGCCGAGGCAAGCTCCGAGATGGTAGCGGCCGAGACGATCCGGCGCCTGGCCCGCGGCCCTACTCCCCGGACTCTTCCTCGCGGAGCTCGTACTTCGGACACACGGACTTGCAGTACTCGCGAAGCTTCGGCCCCTTGAATTGCCCGATCGCGCACTCGTACTCGTGGCGGATGCTGCCGAGCATCTGGCCTCTCGGATCGCGCTTGATGTCGACCTTCACGCCGTGCTTGCAATTCTCGACGCCGCGCTTGCGCTTCATGGCTCCGCGATTATAGCCGCGCGCGGCGGCTATCCTTGGGGCGGCCGGACATGGCGCGGTTCCTTCGCACGTTCGACTACTTCGCGTTCTTCCTGGCGCTCGCGCTGTCGGCGATCGGCATCCTCGCGATCGCGTCGGCAACCTACGCGTCGCGGCGCCAGGAGCTCGCGGCGCGCCAGCTCGCGTGGCTCGGCATCAGCATCGTGGCGCTCTTCGTCACGCTGGTCATCGACTACCGGAAGATCGCCGCGTTCGCCGGCCTCCTCTACACCGCCATGGCGGGCGTGCTCTTCGCCATCCTCGCCTACGGGCAGATGCGCAAGGGAGCGCAGAGCTGGTTCGCGATCGGGTCGGTGACGATCCAGCCGTCGGAGCTCGCCAAGGTCACGCTCGCGCTTCTCCTTGCCAAGTACGTCATCAGCCGGTCGGGCCGCTTCCTCACGTTCTTCGAGCTCTGCGTCATCGGGATCATCACGGCGATCCCCATGGCGCTCGTCCTGCTCCAGCCCGACATGGGAACGGCGATGACGCTCACCCCGATCGCGTTCGCGGCAGCGTTCCTCGGGGGCATCCGCATCCGGTACTACGTCATCATCATCGTCGTCGTGGCCATCGCCCTGCCGGCGGTCTACTTCTTCGGCCTCAAGCCCTACCAGAAGGAGCGCATCCTCACGTTCATCGACCCGGGACGCGATCCCCAGGACGCCGGCTGGCAGGTACGCCAGTCCCTCATCGCCGTGGGATCGGGCGGCATGACGGGCAAGGGCTACCGGAACGGATCTCAGACACGCCTCCAGTTCGTGCCCGAGCAACACACCGACTTCATCTTCACGGTCTGGGCGGAGGAGATGGGCTTCCTCGGCACCGGGATCGCCATCGGCCTCTACCTGATGCTCGTCACCCGCATCCTCGGGACGGCCGCCGTGTCGCGCGATCTGCTCGGGGCGGTCATCTGCGGGTGCTTCGCCGCCTCCCTCGCCTTCCAGGGCCTCGGCAACCTCTGCATGGTGATCAACCTCCTGCCCACGACCGGGATCCCGCTACCGCTGATGAGCTACGGCGGCACGTCGCTCGTCGCGACCTACGTGTTCCTCGGGCTCTCGATGAACGTGCGCATGCGAAGGCTGGAAGCTTACTAGAGCCCCGCGCGTCGGAACGGCTGGCCGCTGGCAACTCTTCGGGCCTCGACATTCACTTCTTCGAGGGGTGGATGCGATCCTCGCCTCACGCTCGCTTCACTCGAGCTCGGCTGCGCTTCTCCCACCCCCGAACCCCCAAGCAGCTGCATCAGGCTTGGATGGTCTGAACCAGTCGTTCGGGCACCTCTCCGGCCTGCCCTCAGTCGCCGGGGGAGTAGGCGTCGAGGCGCCACTCGCCGTCGAGCTCGGTGAAGCGGAAGGCGTGCTCCTGGATCTCCGGGCCCCAGCGAGCCGCGGCGGAGTGCGTCTCGTTCGGTAGCCAGCGGAGCGGCGTGTCTCCCCAGCCCTCGGCGGCAGCCGTGAGGCGCGCGGGATCTCGACCGACGGCTCGCTCGAGGTCGCGCCATCCCTTGTCGGTACACACGTGCCGGACCGCGTCGACGCGGCCCGAACGCATCGCCGAGAGGAGCGAATCCCACGCGGCCTGCGGCGATCCGAGGAGATCCGGCGTGTCGCGCACGATCCGCCCCTCCTGGACATGCCCCGGCGCGACGATGTCGAGCGGCGGCGACGGCGCATCCTCGCTGCCGTCGGCATGGAGGGCAACGAGCCGGACGGTCACGGCGTCGTCATCCCAGCGGAAGTTCCAGCCCGTGCAGTTCAGGTGACCGAGCTTCAGCTCGTCCCGGCCTCCGCGCCGCGGCTCCTTCGGCGAGAAGAACCACGCAGCGGAGGATGGAACGACGAGGCTCCGCACAGGCTCGGCGCCGCCCGCGGGCGTCCACTCGACGCGGTAGGCGGGCGCGTACTCGGGGAGCGAGAGGATGCGGCACCGCTCGAACGAGCACGCCCAGGCGTAGGCGCTCGACGTGACCTTGCAGTCCCAGGGCGGTGGGGAGGGCTTCTTCCATGATGCCTCCACGCGATAGCTCGCGCTCCAGGCGGGGCGGGCCGAGCCGGCGCTCACCGTGAAGCGCTGGCCGGCGCGAGCGGTCACCGTGATCGCGTACGCGTCATACGCGTCGGCGCGGCTCACGCGCTCCTGGTGGAACGCGAGAGCATGCCCGGCGGCATCCTCGACCTCGATCGGCAGCGCCCGCCCGCCGATCACCCGTGGCGCGAACAGGATCAGTCGCGGGTTCGGCGGCACGAGCTCCGTATCCGAGGGAACGACGAACGGCTGGATCGCCATGCACTCGGCCCGGGCCACAGCGGACCCGAGCGGCATGATCGCGAGAGTGGCGAGGATCGCACGGCGCACGGTACTGCTCAGACTCCCGGGCACGCCGCGAGGTTCCGTCGTGCGCTCGACGACGCTCCGCACCTGCGGCACCGGGACAGTGCTAACGGCTCTTGTACTCGAGGGAAACGCGCGTGTGATCGGCAGGATCGAAGCGGACGGGGATCGCATTACCGGGCTGGACCATCGACACCTGCAGCCGGGGCACGAGGCACTTGGTCCGAGTCTGGAACGCGTCACCGCCGTTCGGGTGAACCTCGACGAGCATGCCGACAACGGGATCGTTGTTGACGGTCACGCCCGTGTCCCAGATCTCGAGCACGCGCGCCTCGGCCTCCTCGCCGTGAGCCGCGAGGTCCTTGGCCTGCGCCATCCCATCCATGCGATTGATGATGGCGCAGCTCGGAGCAACGAAGCACGCGGCACAGAGCGCCGCGATCAGCATCGGGGTCGTGCGAAGCGGTTCAGATCGTCGAGGCATCCGGCTCATGGTCTCTTGACCTCGCGTATGGAGTTGGCTCTCGGAGGAGCGATGGCCAGCATAGCCGCCAGCGCCTAACGCCCCACTAAACGCACTCTAACGCCCTGCTCACCTTGCAGCTCTCCCCGCCTCACCACGCGGCCCCACGCGAGCGAAGCGCGCGGCCCCCAGCGGAGAAGCGCAAGCGAAGCGAGCGCGGCCATGCGAAGCTCGGAACGGCATAGCAGAATCGCCCGTTTCATCAGGCGATCCAAGCCCAGATGCGGTTGTTTGGGGGGTTCGGGGGGTGGGAGAAGCGCAGCCGAAGGCGAGCGAAGCGCAGCCGAAGGCGAGCGCAGCGAGCCTGAGGCAGGCATCCCTGTCCACCCCGAAGAGGCGAATGTAGCCGCCCAGGCGAAGCGCCGTCGGCCAAGGCGTTCGTCGATCACGGCTCCGAGCGAAGAAGCGCAAGCGAAGCGAGCGCGGCCATGCGAAGCTCGGAACGGCATAGCAGAATCGCCCGTTTCATCAGGCGATCAGAAGCCCAGATGCGGTTGTTTGGGGGGTTCGGGGGGTGGGAGAAGCGCAGCCGAAGGCGAGCGCAGCGAGCCTGAGACGAGCATCCGCTCCACCCCCCGAAGAGGCGAATGTAGCCGCCCAGGCGAAGCGCCGTCGGCCAAGGCGTTCGTCGATCACGGCTCCGAGCGAAGAAGCGCAAGCGAAGCGAGCGCGGCCATGCGAAGCTCGGAACGGCATAGCAGAATCGCCCTGTTCATCAGGGGATCCAAGCCCAGATGCGGTTGTTTGGGGGGGTCGGGGGGTGGGAGAAGCGCAGCCGAAGGCGAGCGCAGCGAGCCTGAGGCGAGCATCGCATCCACCCCCCGAAGAGGTGAATGTCGAGGCCCGACGTAGAGCATCCTCTCCGCTTTTCACCGTACAAGGATCCGAAAAAACGCCGCTGGACTCGAGATCCCGGAAGCTGGGAGCTCGAGCCGAGCGGCGGTGACCCTTTGGGAAGGAGTGAAGAAGAAGCTGTCGCAAGCGCCAGGCGTCAGCCCGGCGGAAGAAGTTCAGTTACTGGAGGAGCGAACCGTGTAATCCTCCGTCGAGAGCCGTGAGAAAGAGGCGGATCGCCACGTACGAGATCCCGACCGAGAGCGCGACCGATCCGGCCGCGACGAGAAAGACTGCTGCAAGCTCAATCACTTTCGGTGTCCTTGTTCGGTGTGAAGCAGCCGCGGTGAAACCACGGCACCCGCCAACTCTGCACGTCCCGGGCCACTTTAGGTATTCCTTTAACTCGGGCTCAAGTCAAGCTCTACCAGGTCCTTGTCATGGGTGATCGGGCTCACCACAGGGCGAGTGTATCCGCTTGGACACGGTTGCTCTGCGTCCCGGTCGCCACATGTGTCACGCTTGCCACGCCTATCCTGGCAGCGCCCATGGAGCACCGAGGCATCGTTCTGGGACTCTACGCGAGCGATCCGGGCTTCGACTACGCCGTGTCTCTCGACGAGATCCGAGCGATGCATGCAAGCACGGTGCTCCTCCTGGTCACGATCGATCAGGCAACGATCGAGACTCCGCGTCCAGGACCGTTCTCGGCCGCCGGGGAGCGCGTGCTCCGGAGGGTGCTCCGTCAGGCGCGAGAGCGAGAGCTCCGCGTCGCGGTCCTGCCGATCGTCGCGGTCAAGGAGCTTGCGGTCGGCAAGTGGCGGGGAACCATCTCGCCGCCCGACTGGCACGCATGGTTCGACGCGTACCGCACCGAGCTGACCCGCATCGCACGCATCGCCGACGAAGGTCGTGCGGATCTGCTCGCGGTGGGATCCGAGCTCTGCTCGAGCGAGGAGCACGAGGACGAGTGGCTCCAGACCATCTCCGCGGTGCGGAAGTCGTTTTCCGGGAAGCTCACCTATTCTTCGAACTGGGATCACCTGCCTCTCGAGCCATGGGTGGAGACGCTCGACTTCCTCGGGCTGAACGCCTACTTCGAGCTTGTGTGCGAGGACCAGGCGACGAGCCTCCCGGGCATCGTCCAGGCCTGGCGGCAAGTCCAGACCTACGAGGTGGAGCCGTGGCAGCGCCGCTTCGGCAAGCCCATCGTCTTCCTCGAGGTGGGCTACCCCTCGACCACGGGCGCCGATCGCTATCCCTGGGACTACGAGAAGAAGCCCGCGATCGACGAGGGGATCCAGCAAGATCTCTATGCGGCGTTCTTGCGGTCGTGGGAGGACCGTACGTACGTCGACGGGGTCTTCTTCTACGTGTGGTGGGAAGGCGCCGACCGGGATCCCTGGGGCTACACGCCTCGCGGAAAGCCCGCCGGCGAGCTCCTGCGCGCGTGGTTCCAGCACCTGGGCGAGGCACGCTGATCGAGGCGGCGCGCGCTCCCTGGCCCGTATAATTCCCATGTCCGAGGCGCAGGAAGCGCCCTGGAGCCCCACATGCCGAGCATCGCCAGCGCCACCGGGTTCGAAGCCGCCGCGGGGGGTTGTGCGCACTTCGATGCGGGCGATCGCGGCCGTTTCGCCGTCCGAGGCAAGGACCGCGTCGCGATGCTCCACCGCCTCTCGACCAACGAGGTGCGGAACCTGGAGCCGCCCGCCGGGACCACGACGGTCCTGACGACAGACAAGGGGCGCATCGTCGACCTCGTGACGGTGCTCTTCCGCGCCGACGACATCCTCGTCCTTACGTCGCGCGGGCGCGGCGAGGCGGACCGCAAGTGGCTCGACCGCTACGTCATCCGCGAGGACGCGCGCTTCGTCGATCTCGCGAACGATCTGTTCCACCTTCTCTCCTGCTCGGACCGAGGGCGAGCGAGGTCCTGTCGAAGGCGCTCGCCATCGACGTCTCCGGCCCTCCCGCCGTGGCACTACGGAGCACGGGATGGATGGCTCGCCCAGCCCCGAGCGTTACCTGGGGAGTCGCGGCATCAATCTGATCGGTCCGGCGAGCGAGCGCGACGCGATCGCCGCGAAGCTCGCATCCGCCGGATCCGTTGCGATCGACGGCGGCACGTTCGACGCCATCCGCGTCTCTTCGCGCATCCCGACCCATCCCGCGGAGCTCAACGAGGAGCGCAACCCCTGGGAGGCGCGGCTCGACGGGTCGATCAGCCTCGTCAAGGGCTGCTACATCGGCCAGGAGGTCGTCGCTCGCCTGGACACCTACAAGAAGGTCCACCGCTCGCTGGTGCACCTCGACCTCGACGGAGATGCTCTGCCCGCCGTGCGCGCGCCCGTCGTCCACGAAGGAAGGGACGTCGGCTACGTCTCCTCCGCCGTCGTCAACCCGCGAACCGGACGCGTGGAGGCTCTCGGCTATCTCCTCGGCGATCTCGCCGAGCCTGGAAAGATCGTGACGGTCGGGGGCGCAAGCGGAAGGGTGGATCCCGTGGAGCCATGGGCGAAGGCCCAGGGCGCCTGAGCGCGTGACGCGATGATCGATCGCCGTCACGATGCGCTCCTGGTGATCGACGTTCAGCCAGACTTCATGCCCGGGGGAGCCCTTCCCGTCGAGGACGGCGACCTGGTGGTGGCGCCGATCGCCGGATTGATGCCGCGTTTCGACATCGTCGTCGCCACCCAGGACTGGCACCCTGCCGACCATGCATCGTTCGCCTCGCAGCAGGGCAAGGCACCGTTTAGCACGATGGAGCTCCACGGCGTGACCCAGGTGCTCTGGCCCGATCACTGCGTCCAGGGATCGGCGGGCGCCGAGCTCCACCGGGGGTTGCCGCGCGAGCCGCTCGCCATGATCCTCCGCAAGGGGATGCACCGCGAGGTGGACTCCTACAGCGGCTTCAAGGAGAACGTCGGGCCCGGGGGATCGCGGCCCACGACGGGGCTGGGCGCGTGGCTTCGTGCGCGCGGGGTGGAGCGGGTCTTCGTCTGTGGCCTCGCGCGGGACTACTGCGTGCGCTTCACCGCCGAGGACGCCGCCGGCGAGGGGTTCTCGACCTGCGTGGTCGACGACCTGACGCGCTCCGTCGTTCCGGGCAGCAAGCCCGAGGTCGACGCCGCGCTCGCCGCGCACGGCGTGTCGCTCGTGCGATCGAGCGAGCTTTGAACCTCTCCGCTCTCGGGATCGACGTGTACCAGCTCACGACGCTGGCCGCGCACGCGCGCGCGGGCCGGCTCGGGCACAGGATCGCCATGGCGTGCTTCTTCCGGAAGATGCCGCGCCATCGCAACTACGTCGTGTTCGCTGGACTGCGCCAGGTGCTCGACTGGTGCCGCGAGCTCCGTCTCGACGAGGAGAGCCTGCGGGTCATCGAGCGCCATCCGGTCGTGGGCCCCGCGCTGCGCCAGAGCCCGGAGATGGGTCGCGCTCTCGCCGAGGTCGGTGCGCGCGGCTTCGAGGGCGACATCGACGCCGTTGCCGAGGGAACGCTCGCGTTCGCAGGTCCGGGGCGCACGACGTCGGGAGAGCCGCTCATGGTGGGCGGCGCACCGCTCTCGCTCTACACGCCCCTGCTCCAGGTGCGCACGGACATGACGCGGGCCAAGCTCCTCGAGACCCCGTGGCTCGCCCGCGTGAACCACATGAGCATGGTCGCGAGCAAGGCGGCGCGCGTCGTGACCGCCGCCGCGGGGAGACCCGTCCTGGAGTTCGGCCAGCGCCGCACGCATCCCGCAGCCGCGATCGATGCGTCCTACGCCGCCTACATGGCCGGCTGCTCGGCGACGTCCAACCTCGCGGCGGAGGCGCTCTACGCGATCCCATCGTCGGGAACCATGGATCACTTCGCCGTGCAGGCCTCCGAGGAACCGGGCGTTCCGCCGGAGCGCACCGAGCAGGCAATCTTCAAGGCGCTCGTCGACCTCTACCCCGAGAGCAACGCGCTCCTCGTCGACACCTACGACACCGAGGCTGGGACGATCTCCGCTGCCCGGACGGGAAGAGAGAGGCTGCGGGCAATCCGGCTCGACTCGAACGTCACGCCCGAGCTCGTGCGCCGCGCTCGCCAGCTCCTCGACGAAAACGGCGCGCCCCAGGCGAAGATCTTCGTGTCCGACGGGCTCGACGAGTGGCGCGTACGCGAGCTGGGCGCCGCGGGGGCCGACGGCTTCGGGGTGGGCGAGAACATCACCTGCTCCCCCGACTCTCCCGTGGGCGTCGGATGCGTCGGGAAGATCGTCGTGAACGGCTACGGCAAGCCGACGATGAAGATCAGCAAGGGCTCGGGGAAGGCGACGCTTCCCGGCTGGCTCCAGGTCTTCCGCGCGGCGGACCACGATCTCGTGGCGCTCGAGGGCGAGCCGTGTCCGGCCGGATCGCGCCCGCTGCTCGTTCCCGTCTGGCGCGGCAACGCTCCCGCGCCCGATCTCCCGAGCCTCGCGGGCGCGCGCGCTCACGTCGCGCGGCAGATCGCCCTTCTACCGGAACACCTGCAGGACTTGCCCGTCGATCACGGGCGACCCTGGTCGCTCGTCGCGTCGGACCGTCTCGTGGACCTCGTCAGGAAGCTCGCGAAGGAGGCCGCTCCGTGAGGCTCGTCCGCATCGCAATCGCGTCGGTGAACACCACCGTCGGCGCCGTGAAGAGCAACACCGACCGCGCGATCGCGCTCGCGCACGCCGCGGCGCGGGACGAGGCGACCCTGGTCGCGTTCCAGGAGCAGCTCGTGGGCGGCTATCCGCCCGAGGACCTCACGCAGTGGCGCGGCTTCGTCGAGGCGCAGGGTGATGAGCTGCGCCGGTTCGCCCGGGCCACCGCCGAGCTTTCGACCGTCATCGCCCTCGGCGTCACCGCGCGCCACATGGGTCATCGGTTCAACTGCGCGGCGCTGGTGCACCGGGGCGCCATCGTCGGCCTCGTCCCGAAGGAGAAGCTCCCCACCTACAACGTCTTCTACGAGGGGCGCACGTTCACCCACGGAGGTCCCGGCTTCTTCGCGGATGTGGACGGCGTCCCGCTCGGCGATTACATCTTCCGCTTCGACTTCGGAACGGTGGCGCTCGAGGTGTGCGAGGACGCCTGGTCGCCGGACGGTCCGATGAGGCGGCGCGCCTACGCCGGCGCCGAGCTCTGCGTCAACCTCTCCGCATCGCCATACCGCGTCGGTATCCCGGGCACGCGCCGCGAGATGCTGGCGACGCGCTCCGCCGACTGCGAGGCGACGCTCGTCTACGCGAACGCCGTCGGCGGCAACGACAACCTGATCTTCGACGGAGGCGGCTTCGTGATCCAGAACGGCCGCGTCGTCCTCGAGGCGCCGCGCTTCCGCGAAGGGATCGCGGCCGTCACGATCGACCTCGATCGCACGACCCGCCTGCGGGCCGAGAACTCCACCTTCCGGAACGACTGGGAAGCGCACAGAAACGACGCGTCAGCGCCGCGGGTCATCGCCCGATGCGACGCGACGCCCGATCGATCGCGGCTCACGCTCCCCCCGCCTCCCGGAGGCAGCTTCTTCCTGCCCGCCGAGCGCCCGGTCGTCCCGGCGCGCGACGCCTTCTGCGAGGAGCTGCTCGACGCGCTGGCGCTCGGCCTCTTCGACTACTACGAGAAGAGCGGCTGCTTCCGGAAGATCGGCGTGGCTCTCTCCGGCGGCCGGGACAGCCTGCTCTCGCTCCTGGTCGCCCATCGCGCCGTCACGCGGCGCGGACTTCCGGCGGGGCGCATGCTCGCCGCGTTCACGATGCCGTCCGCGCACAGCTCGCCCGAGACGCGCGCGGCGGCAGAGGCGAATCTGCCAGGACCTGGGCGTGCCGCTCTTGGTGGTGCCCATCCACGAAGCCTACGAGCGCGAGCTCGCGGCGCTCCGGACGATGCTCCCCGCGGGCGCCGAGCCGCCGCCGGTCGCGCTCCAGAACATCCAGGCGCGCATCCGCGCGGCACGCATGTGGAACTGGGCGAACTCCGAGCACGCGTTGTGGCTCCACACCGGCAACATGTCGGAGAAGGCGATGGGATACACCACGATCGGAGGCGACCTCGAGGGCGGGCTCTCGATCCTCTCGAACGTTCCCAAGACCGTGGTCCTCTACCTGCTCGACCATCTCCTCGACGTCACGGGCCTCGACGGGATCCGTCGCACGCTCGCGACGGTCGCGCCGGACCGGAGCTCGCTCCCAACCAGTCTGGCGAGGGGCGAGCTGATGCCCTTCCCGGTGCTCGACACCTGCTTCTTCCTGTTCGCATCGGAGAAGCTCACCGTCGCGGAATGCCGCGAGGCGGTCCCTCCGATGTTCCCCTCCTATCCACGCGAGACCGTCGACGCGTGGGTGGTGCGGTTCGCCGCGCTCTTCACGCGCTCCATCTACAAGTGGGTCCAGGCACCGCTGTCCCTGCACGTCGGGCAGCTCGACCTCGATCGGGAGCGCGCGCTCCAGTTGCCCGTCGTCCAGAAGGACGAGTGGGGCTCCGCGGATCCTCCATGACGCCCCACGCCTCCTCTCCGGGGAGGGACCGCCTCGGCCCCGCATCCTTCCGGGGCCCCATCCTCACGCTGCTGCTCCTGGTGGTGATCGAGCTGACGGAGCGCGACCTGCTGCGGCTCCCGAACCCGGATGCGATCTACGTGACCATGGTCGTCTACTCGGCGTTCTCCGGCGGCATCGGCGCGGGGCTCCTCTCCGCGGCCATCACCCTCGCCTACAGCCTCTACTTCTACGCGACCCCCGGCTCGGTCTTCGTCTTCCCCGCGGAGAACGCCCACCGGATGGTGGTGCTCGCAATCACGACCCCGGCGCTCGCGATCATGGTGGGGTTCCTGAAGAGGAGCCTCGCGCTGCAGCTCGCCGCGACCCGCGAGAGCGAGGCGCGCACGCGGGCGGTCATCGACGGCATGGCGGACGGCGTGCTCACGTTCGATCCGGCGGGGCGCATCGAGTGGTTCACGCCCGGCGCCGCTCGCGTGTTCGGCTGGCCCGCCGACGCGGCGCTGCGACAGAACGTCTCGGCGCTGGTGCCCGGCATCCTCGAGGGCGGCAAGACGCCGGGATGGATCAAGACGCGCGGGCGCCGGCACGACGGATCGTGGTTCCCCCTCGAGCTGTCCGTCACCGAGGTGGACGTGCGCGGCCAGGTGCAGCGCATCGCGATCGCACGCGACGTCACGGAGCGCAACGAGGCCGAGCGTGCCCTCGCGGAGCAGGCGGCCCGGCTCGAGGACCAAGCCCAGCTCCTCGACCTCGCCCACGACACCATCATGGTGCGCAACCGCGGCAACCTGATCACCTTCTGGAACCGGGGAGCCGTCGAGATGTACGGCTACACGTCGGAGGAAGCTATCGGGAAGGATTCCCATACGTTCCTCAAGACCATCTTTCCCGTCGCGCTCGATCAGATCGAGGCGATGCTGGTCGCCACCGGACGCTGGGAGGGAGAGCTCGTCCACTCCCGGAAGGACGGGACGAGGATCGTGGTGGCGAGCCGGTGGGCGCTGCAGCGCGACGCGGCGGGGGCGCCTCTGGCCACCCTCGAGATCAACAACGACATCACCCAGAGGAAGCGCGCCATCGAGGAGCGCGAGCGCCAGTCGGAGCGGCTCAAGGACCAGGCGGAGCTGCTCGATCTCGCCCACGACACCATCATGGTGCGGGACATGGCGAGCGCGATCACGTTCTGGAACCACGGCGCCGAGGAGATGTACGGCTGGCGGCGCGACGAGGCCATCGGACAGAACTCCCACGCGTTCCTGAAGACGATCTTCCCGGCCCCGCTCCCGGACATCGAGAAACAGCTCCTCTCCGAAGGACGCTGGGAAGGAGAGCTCGTACACGCCCGCCGCGACGGCACGCGCGTCGTCGTCGCGAGCCGCTGGGCGCTCCAGCGCAACGCCATCGGGTCCCCGGTTGCCATCCTCGAGATCAACAACGACATCACCGAGCGCAAGCGCGTGCAAGCCGCCCTCGACCGCGCGCGCCGGCAGAGCGAGCTGATCCTCGAGTCCGCCGGCGACGGGATCTACGGCATCGACCGCGACGGCAACGCCACCTTCGTCAATCCCGCGGCGGCGAAGATGCTGGGCCACGAGGCGCGGGCGCTCATCGGCCGCGACATGCACGAGCTCCATCACCACACCCGCCCCGACGGGTCGACCCACCCCAAGGAAGCCTGCCCCGTCCTCCAGACGCTGCTCGACGGCCACGTGCGCCAGGTGACGGACGACATCTTCGTCCGGCGCGACGGCAGCACCATCCCGGTCGAGTACGTGAGCACCCCGATCCGCGAGGCGGGGACGATCGTGGGCGCCGTGGTCGCGTTCCGGGACGTGACCGAGCGTCGCGAGGTGGAGCGCATGAAGGACGAATTCGTGTCGGTGGTTAGCCACGAGCTCCGGACGCCGCTCACGTCGATCCGGGGCGCCCTCGGACTCCTCGCGAGCGGCGATCTCGGGAGCCTGCCCGAGAAGGGATCGCGCATGATGACCGTCGCATCCGACAGCGCCGAGCGGCTCGCGCGCCTCGTGGACGACATCCTCGACGTCCAGCGGATGGACTCCGGCCACATCACGCTCTCCCGCAGGCCTTGCGACGCCATCGCGCTCCTGCGCCAGTCGGCCGACATGATGGCGCCCGTGGCCGAGCGGGCGGGCATCGCCATCCGCGTCCCGGACGGCGCGCTGCCGGTGAACGCCGATCCCGATCGCCTGCTCCAGACGGTCACGAACCTCCTCGGCAACG
Source organism: Acidobacteriota bacterium (assembly GCA_046331505.1). Lineage (GTDB taxonomy): Bacteria > Acidobacteriota > Vicinamibacteria > JAXLQT01 > JAXLQT01 > JAXLQT01. The sequence continues at coordinate 245 of JAXLQT010000051.1, read as the reverse complement.
CCATCAAGTTCTCTCCGAGCGGATCCGAGGTCGGCCTCGGCGCGGAGCGCCGCGACGGCAGCATACGCTTCACGGTCACAGATCATGGCCGCGGGATCCCGGCCGACAAGCTCACCAAGGTCTTCGACCGCTTCGAGCAGGTGGACGCGTCCGATAGCCGCGAGAAGGGGGGCACGGGCCTCGGCCTGACGATCGCGAAGCGCATCGTCGAGCTCCACGGGGGGCGGATCTGGGCGGAAAGCGCC
>JAXLQT010000050.1:0-34308 GCA_046331505.1 Acidobacteriota bacterium | reverse complement strand
CTCTCGTTCTTCTCCTGGAGACGCGCCGCGGCCCAGCGCCGGCGCTCGTAGGCGCGGATCACCGCGCTCCCGGACAGCATCTCGGTGAGAGCCGCCGTCACCTCGGCGGTGAGGCCGCGCATCGAGAGGAAGATCGGGTGGGTCTTCCGGTGGAAGAAGGTCGAGAAGAGGAGCACGGTCGGTAGCACGCTGAGCGCCACGAGCGTGAGGCGCGGGCTCACGGCCAGCATCACCACGAGGACGATCGCCATCATCAGGACGTCGCCGAGGATCGTCACCGCGGACGACGAGAAGAGCGCGCGCAGCGCCTGCGTGTCGTTCTGGATCCGGGAAAGGAGCTTGCCGGGCGACTGCCTGTCGTGAAAGGAGAGCGGCAGCGCGATCACGTGCGCGAAGAGCCGCTTCTTCAACGTCGCCAGGATCGCCTGCCCGATCCGCTCGAGCCACAGGCGGAGACCGTAGATGAGTCCGAGGTTGAGGACCTCGACCCCGAGGTAGAGGAGCACGGTGCGGGCGAGGCCCGCGGCGTCGCGGCCGGCGATGTCGACGTCGATCGCGTGGCGCACGAGGTACGGTCCGAGGGCCAAGAGCCCCGAGGACGCGCACAGCAGCACGACGGCGAGGGAGAGCTCCGCCGCGTGCGGCGCGAGCTCCGCGAGGAGCCAGCCCGCCGTACCGGACGGCCTCTTGCGCCGGGAGGGATCGTGATGACGGAGAGACATTGCGTCCTCGGAGGTGGGGACGATCGGAAGCGATCGTCACGAGATGAAACGGTGGCTGCCACCGACATCCGTCGGGGCGGCGACTTCGCGGCTACCGTGCTGTGGCCAGGCGGGCTCCGGAGAGGATGCTCTCGGAGCGCGGCGTCAGCGGGTGCGGAAAACCTCGGGCTTGATCATCTCGTCCTTACCTCCGTGAAAAGCAGTCACACAAGGTCGGAAACGGGCGAGAGTGTAGCGGCGATGGACGGACGCGTCAAGAATCGCGGGATCGATCCCGCCGCGATCGCAGCCGCGGTGATCGGATTGCAACTCGCGACATGCTGGTTCTTGACGTGACACTGGCAGCGACCGTATTCCCTCTGGGGATCGGGGAAAGACCGCCTGTCGGTCGCGGTCATGGTCGGCATGGATCCCGACGATCTCCGCCATGCCTACGACAGCCTCGAGGAGGCAGGCCATCTCGCCCGTGCCCTACGCCATGCCGCTCGAGAACGAGAGGCGGATCACGATCTGGCGCGGCCTACGGGTGCCCGTGCCGACCGCGTGGCGCATGGATCGGCACTTCATCTGAGCCGTGGCTTGGATTGACTCACAGGAGGGCCGCTGCGGCCGGTCCGCCGATGGCACTCAGAGCGAAGCCGGCGGCGTCGCTCCCGCGCTGGATCGAGAGGCGCTCCAGGACCGGTACTCCGGGGAATCGACGAGCCCGCGGAAGCCGGGGCGCTTTTCGAGCTCGCTCCAGCGGCGAGGGAACCTCTCGTCGAGCGCACGGAGCATCTCCACTGCGATGGAGTAACGGTGCCGCAGGCATGACCACGCGAGGCAGCCCTCGTAGGCTTCGACCAGGTTCGGATCGCGACGAATCGCTTCGCGAAATGCCATCTCGGCCTCCTGCTCGCGGCCGAGAGTGTCAAGCGCCATCGCCTTGCCGACGCTGACGAAGGGATCGTCGAGTTGGCCATCGAGCAGCGTCATCGCATCGAGGGCTGCCTCCCATCGCCCCTTCTTGGCGTAGGCATTCACGATGTTCACAGCGGCCCTGGGGTCGTTCGGAGCGCATGACCGCAGCGCGGTGATTGCGTTCTCGTAACGGTCGTCTCCTAGCTCGACCGACGCCGCGACGCGGAGGACGAGGGCGCACCGATCCTGCTTCACCCGATCTCTCGACGACTCGTAGAGCTCGATCGCCGTGGCCGCGTCATTCGTGGTGAGTGCATGGTCTATCGCCCCCAGCTGGAGCGCGTCGGCCATCCGCTCGCCATGTCTTCCTGAGAGATCGAGCGCAACGCCGTGGTCTCCGAGCCAACGCAGATAGAGCCGCCGCATCAACTCGGAGGTCGGCGCCCCATTCGCGTAGCCCTCGACGTCGACGAACCGGACGCCATCCGTGCTCGATCGCAGAACCAGCTCCCAGTAGTCCATCCCGAGGCCGAACCGTGAGGCCACGATGCGCACGAGAAGCCGAGGTTCGCCGTCACGGGTCAAGACGCGCAGGGGCTTGACGGTCCCGCCGTTCTTGGCCGCGGTGGCCATCGGTTCGATCACGAGCCGGATCGCACTGGCGCTTTCCTGCGCGACAAAGAGATCCCGCAGCCCTTCATCGCCGTCGGTCTGCATGGCTCGCGCGAAGAAGGCATCGGCGTCGAACAGCGCGAGGAGCCCGTCGCTGTCGGTCGTCGCTGCGCATCGCTCCAGTCTCTCCCGGAACGTGTGCAGAGGTTGTTCGGCGCCGGCGGCCTGCGGATCCGCGGCAACGGCACGTGTCGCACCCTGGGGCGCGGACGCCGGAGAGCACGACATGGCGACGAGGGCGGCCAGCGCCGGCAGCCTCACCGTCGAGGTCACGGCGTCCCCGCTAGGGGACCGAGCCCCTCCTGCCGGACGCTGGCGAGCTTCGCCCGCAGGAGAACCTCGAGGAGTCGGACGGAGGGCGGCCCGTTCCCCGACCCCGTGGATCCGCGTCTCATCCGCGGCGCGTCTTCGACGTTCGAGACCTGGAACGCGGCGGCGCTGGAGCTCGCGCGGCGCCGAGCGCCGCGACGAGCTTCCTCGGTGCCTGTGCGCGGTAGCTCTCGTCGATCCACTCCTTGAGGAGGTCGACGGGAGGCGCAGTCCCTTCCGGGAACTGCGCCGTGACCCATCCGCTCTTGCCGAGGCCGTACGCCGTGGGCGTCGTGAAGGGAAGACCGAGCGCCGCCTCGCACGACGTCGGGAGCTTGCACGAGATGCTGAACGGCTCGCCTTCGATCGAGAGGTAGGCGAACGTCTTGTCGTTGACGGCCAGGTCGAGATGGCCCGGCCACGGGCTCTTCGTGTGCGCGCCCGGGTAGGCGAGCCCGAAGGAGCGAAGCTCCTTCAGGACGCCGTCGCCACCGCTCCTTCCCTTCGCCATCGCGTTACTGCTTGTCGAACCGGATCTGCATGATCTTGAAGTTGCCGTCTTCCTTCGTGAAGTTGCAGGAGAGCGTGACCTTCTCGTTCTTGTCGAACTTCGCGTTGAAGACCATGAGCGGGAAATCGCCCGTCACGACGCTCTTCTCCTTGACCATCGTCTTGCTGACGAACTTTCCGAGGTCCTTCATGTAGCCGTCCTTGTACATCGTGTTGAAGGCCTGGTCGGTGGCGATTCCGGCGAGCGACTTCGCGTAGTCGGCATAGAACGCCTTCGCGTCCTGCGCGTTGTAGGCCTTGAGCGCGTTGTCGAGCATGCCCTCGAGCTTCGCGGCGTCCTGTGAGAACGCGGGCACGGCGCCGAGGAAGACGAGAAGACCGAAGGTTGCAAGCTTCTGGTTCATGGCATCTCCTTGTGGGCGCGGCGGTCGATCGCCGCGGCCGCAAGAAGATACCTCAGGGCGCGGCGTCGAGATCGATCGCGATCACCGTCTCCTCGCCGGCGGCCAGGCGCGCTTCGCACGAAGCTCCCCGGCCCGCCGCCGTCACGCGGATCGCGACTGCGCCGGATGCGAGCGTGGTGAAGACCGCTTCGCCGCGGAGGTCGGTGGGCTCGTCGCGATCGGGCGAGAGGGGACCGTCTTGCACGCCCGCGATGGAGACGAGAGCGCCGATGAGCGGGCGTCCATGGGCGACGGCCTGGACGCGCAGGATCCCTCCCAGGCTGTGCCGAAGAAGATCCGTGCCCCGCACTCCGGTGGAGTCGTGCGGCGATCCTCGTCCATGACAATCACCTCGGCTCCTGCAATGGGAGACCCATCGGTCGCACCGACGACGCGGCCGGAGAGTGCCGGACCTCGCGAAAGCCGCACGGTGAGCCCTTCGCGCGGCGCGTCCCTCCAGAGCGCCACGGACGGGATCAGAAGACGCTGGTGGCCGCTCGCCACCGCGACGAGGTCGTAGTCGCCGGGTTCCACGACGGGAATCTCGAACACGCCGTCGGCGGCAAGGACCGAGTGTTCCGCCTCGACCGGGCTGAACATGCACCCCGATCGCGTGGTCTCGTCGCCGCCATCCGGACGCAGGCGCCAGAGCTCCACCCTGCCCGAGACCGGTTGACCTCCATGGCCGACGAGGGTCCCGCCGATTCGCGATCCGCGGCGGAGCACGACGTCGAGCGTGTCTCCCGACACCGTGCCCTCCTCGGGCAGGAAACCGTCCGCCCGAACGTCCCACCCCTCCTCGTCGGCCTCCTCGGGAAGCACGAGGATCGCCTCGCCGTCGTGATTCGTCTCGACTTCGGCCGTGATCGCGTCGACCTTCACATGAGCGCCGTCGACCGGCCGGCAGTCCTCGTCGGTGACCACGACATGGAGCTCCGCGCTCGGCCTTGCGAGCGCCAAGCACGCGAGAAGCACCGGGAGCATGGAACGTACCCGATCAAGGCGCGTACCAACCCAGAGGCTTGCGCCGCCTGCACCGCGGATGATCACCGAGGGGCAAGTGTCGCAGGACGATGACACGCCTTCCGCGCGAGGAGACGCGGTCGTCAGTAGCCGTAGGCGCCGGCGGCGACCTCGGAGCCGTAGCGGAGCGTCGGGAAGGCCTGGAAGGTGAGGGAGAGCAAGGTGAGGCTGCTGCCGTCGTACGCGTAGCTCTTCACGTCGCTGTTGGTGCTCGGATCGGGACCGCTCGACGCGATGAGATCGCCGCGGCCGTCGCTGTCGACGTCGCCGAGCCCGAGGCGTCCACCGTACATGCCGGTGAACGCAGTGACGTCGAATCCCGGCAGGGCGGCGATCGCCGCCCCGTCGTAGTCGAAGCCGCGGAAGCGCGCGGGGTAGCTCGTGGTGGGACCGGGGCCGGGGGCGGCGCCGATCTCCGCGTAGCCGTCGGCGTCGACGCTGCCCGCGGCGACCTGCACGCCGTATCCCGGCGTCGGGAACGCGTCGAAGTTGATGGGGGCGATCGCGGTGATGGTGGCCTGGTAGTCCCACCCGCGTACCTGAGGGGAGAAGACGATGCCGGGCCCGGGGCCGGTGAGGATCTCCGCGAGCGCCTCGGCATCGACGTTCCCCGCCGCGGCGTTGACGCCATAGGACAGCGTCCCGTAGGCGAAGTAGCTGCAGCTCGGCTCGGGCGCGATCGCCAGGTTGTCGTAGGCCCAGCCGCGCACGTGCGGACCGAAGACGACGCCCGGGCCCGCGCCGGTGAGGATCTCCCGGAACGCGTCGGCGTCCAGGTTCCCGGCCGCGACGTTGACGCCGTAGCGGAGCGTCCCGTACGCGTAGTAGTTGATCTTGGCGATCGGGGATCCGGTCCGCGTCCATCCTCGGACCTGCGGGCCGAACACCGGTCCGGGGCCGGGTCCCGTCAGGATCTCGTCGTAGGCGGTGCCGTCCACGTCGCCGGCGGCGACGTTACAGCCATACTGGCCCGCCGAGTAAGCGAGGAAGTTCACGGATGGCGTCGTGCTGCCGGGGGCATAGATGCGCACGCCGTTACCGTTTCCGGGGCCGTGGCCGATGCCGGTCAGGTAGTCCGCGGGCGCGACGCTGCTCGTGGTGCCGATGCGCAGGTAGTAGACGTCCTGCTCGCCGTTGTACGTGGCGGCGTAGGCGAGGCCCGCTCCCTGATCGTCGGAGACCATGTGGTAGTAGTCGCCGAGCTTGCTCTGCTGCGGGTATCCGAGCGATTGGTCGAACGGCGGTCCCACGGCGACATTGGGAGAGAACGTCGCCCCGGCATCGGTGGAAAAGGCGTAGGTCAGCTCCGAGGTCTGCGCCGTCGGACTGTTGCGCGTGTCGTTCCAGACGACGTCGATGCGCCCGTTCGGAGCCACGGACATCGTCCCGAACCACTGCCATGCGCCGGCCGGATCGTCGTTGATGCGGATCGACGGGCTCCAGGTGTTCCCCCGGTCGGCGCTGCGTGCCATCCGGATGTCGAGGATCGGCGCCTGGGGGATCGACGGAGCAGAGGAGATAGACGTCGGCGTCCGTGACGCCCCCGACACATCGACGGCGATCCATGCCTGGCCGAGGAGGCCGGCGGGGTTCACGCCGCCGCTCGACATGCGTCGCCGCCGAGATTGACGGTCCGCGAGAGATCGAACGTCGGGCTCTGCAGCGGGTCCTGGGCGTTCGCGGAGCGGTCGACCGTGAAGACCCCGCTCGCGGGATCGATGCCGCAGAGGTAGAGCGTCCCGTCGGCGGCGACGGCCAGCGTGCCGAAGATGGGATTGCCGGGCGGCTGCTGCGGCGCCGAGAAGGTCGCGCCGCCGTCGACGGAGCGCGAGAACGTGCTGTCGCCGCAGCACGCGGCCTGGTTCGACCAGGCGAGATACACGTTGCCGCGGCCGATCCCCTGGGTGCGGTCGAGCGCGATCCATGCCTTGTCCCCGCCGTATGCCGACACCGGTCCGCTCCAGCTCGCGCCCCCATCGCTGGAGGTGAACATGTCGCAGTCGAAGGAGCTCCGGAGGCTGTAGTAGTAAAAGTTGCCGCTCGCATCCGCGTCGAGGATGGGGTCGCTCCGGAACGTCCCGGGCGTGAACACTCCGGGGAACGTCCAGGTCTGCCCGCCGTCCGTCGAGTAGGCGTGGCCGGCCTGCCGGAAGTTGCTTCCGGCGGAGTCGAACTGGCGCCAGCCGATCGCGATGCGGCTCGGGTTGGTGGGGTCGATCGCGATCGACGGCTCGTTGGCGGCGTCGCCCGGGATGTTCTGCCCGCCTGCGACGTTGACCTGTACGCTCGGCAGGAGCGCCGCGGGGAGGGGGCCGATGCTCCCGGCGACGGGGCAGCCGGTCGCCGGCGGATCGTCCATCGTCTCGAGATGGTGGGGGAGGCGGTACTCGTCGACATCGTCCTCCGCACGGGCGTGGAGCGCCATCGCCGCGATGGCCAGGACGACGATCGACCGCCGGCGGCTCATCGTGCGTCTACGAGGCGAGCGCGCGGATGATCTCGCGGCAGAACGCGGGCAGATCGTCGGGCGTGCGCGACGTGATCAGGTTCCCGTCGACGACCACCTCCACGTCCTGGTAGCTGGCGCCGGCGTTGGTCATGTCGTCCCGGATCGCGAAGAACGACGTCGCCTTCCGCCCGCGCAGCACGTTCGCGCTCGCGAGCACCCAGCCACCGTGGCAGATCGCCGCGACGGGCTTCCCGGCGTCGAAGACCGCCTTCACGAGGGAGAGGACCGCCGGGTATCGGCGAAGGATGTCGGGGGCGTAGCCGCCGGGGATCAGGGCATCGAGCTCGCGCGGGTTGACGTCGTCGGCCGGCTTGTCGACCTTGACAGGGTAGCCGTGCTTGCTCGTGTAGCTCGCGGCGCTTCCCGTGCCGACCACGATCACCTTCGCGCCTTCCTCGCGCATGCGGTAGATGGGGTACCAGACCTCCATCTCCTGGTATAGGTTCTCCGCCAGCATCGCGACCGTCTTGCCCGAGAGCTTCATGCGCCGACTCCTTTGACGATGGGTTACACGCGGGATCTTACGCCCATCGCCGCGCGCCTCCTCTCGTGGTACCGAGCCTCCGCCGCGATCCCCCGTGGCGCCGCGATCGCGATCCCTACCGCGTGTGGGTCAGCGAGGCGATGCTCCAGCAGACGACGGTCAAGGCGGTGATCCCGTACTACGAGCGCTTCGTCGCGCGGTTCCCCGACGTGGCGGCGCTCCACGCCGCCAGCATGGACGACGTCCTCGCGTCCTGGGCGGGGCTCGGTTACTACCGGAGGGCGCGTCACCTCAAGGCGGCTGCGGAGGGCGATCGTGCGCGACCATGGCGGGCGCCTGCCCGCGCGCATCGAGGATCTGCGCGCGCTGCCCGGCTTCGGGCCCTACATGTCCGGCCGCGGTGGCGGCGATCGCCTTCGACGCGCCGTCGCCACCGATCGACGCGAACCTGAGGCGCGTCGCGGCACGGTTCTTCGCCATCTCGCCCCGGAGAAGCCGGTCGACGCCCGCGCCGAGGTGGCGCTCGGCCCGCTGTACGCGATCGGCCCGCCCTCGGATCTGACGCAGGCCCTCATGGACCTCGGCGCGACCGTCTGCCTTCCGGTCGAGCCCCGGTGCTCGACCTGTCCCGTCTCCTTCGCGTGCCGCGGCCGGCGAGCGTGGCGCCTCTTCGGCCGCGCTCCGGCACTGGACCACTGTCCGTGACGCGCCATGCCGCCGCGCTCCTCTGGGTCGATCGCGGGCACGTGCTGCTCCGGCAAGGGACGTCGCGCCACCTCGAGGGGTTGTGGGATCTACCGGTCGCGGAAGCCGCGACGCTTCCGGCCGCCCTCGCGAAGCTCCGGCGCACGCTGCCCGAGGGTTGGCCGCGGGGTGGTTGGCGTCTGTCGCCTCGCTCCGGCGCCCGGAGCTCGTCGTGCGCCACAGCATCATGGCGCGGCGAATCACACGCCACGTGTTCCGGTGCGAAAGGCGGCGCTCCGGACCGGGGACTGGTTGCCGTTCGAGCGGCTGCCGGCGCTCGCCCTCACCTCAGCGGCGAAGAAGACGCTCCGAGCCGCGCCATCCTCGGTCGCTTGGTCCGACTCCTGAGAGCTGCTGTCATGGTCGCCGCCTGCTGCGCAGGGTCGCTCCTCGCGAAGAGCGGCCCGGTCGCGGGACACCGCGAGCCCGGCTACCGCGAGGGACGGCTCTCGAGAACGGCCTCAGGGTCGTCCTCATCGAACGCCGCGAGGTCCCGATGGTCTGCGCTACGGCAGTGGTCGGATCCGGCTCGGCCTACGAGGCCGAAGGGTTCTCGGGCGCGGCCCACTTCCTCGAGCACCTGCTCTTCGACGGGACGAGCACCATGACGCAGGAACAGCTCTATGACGCGGTCGATCGGATCGGCGGCTACAACAACGCTCACACCGAGGAGAACGACACCGTCTTCACGATGCTCGTGCCGGCGAAGGCCGCCCAGGCGGGGCTCGAGATCCAGGCGGCGATGCTCTTCGACTCGGTTCTCGAGCCGGCGAAGATGGAGACCGAGCGCAAGATCGTCCTCGAGGAGCTGGCGCGCGATCGCTCCGCTCCGGACTGGGCGCTCGAGGAGGCCCTGCGGTCCGCGCTCGCTCCGGGCAGCGCCTACGGCCGTCCGATCCTCGGCACGTACGAATCGCTCGGCGCCATCACGCGGGACCGGGTCTTTGCCTACTACAAGGAGCGCTACGTGCCGGCGAACGTCCTGCTCGCGGTGATGGGCGACTTCGACGCCGACACCATGTGGAGCCTGGTCGCCTCCACGTACGGCGGCGTGGCCGCGGGCAAGACGCCGCCAGGTCCGCCGGATGCCGGTGGATCCGGCGGTGGAGCGTTGATCGCGACGAAGGTGGAAGGAGAGACCGCGGCGATCGTGCTCCAGGTTCCCGCGCCGGGACCACTGGATCCGCTCGGCTCGGCGGCGCCGTCGCTCGCCGCGGTGCTCGGCAGCGAATCCGGACCGCTGAGGCGCGCGCTCGATCCCGCCGTCGTGGCCTCCGTCGGCGCGTCCTACGTGCCGCGGCCGGGCGGCAGCGTGCTCTCGATCCGTCTAGATCTCGTCCAGGGCGCCGCGACGACCGACGTCGTGCTCCGCCAGCTCCTGGACCTGCTCGATGGCCTCGCTCGCGCATCCTGCGCTCCGCCGGGATTCGAGCCCGAGTCGATCGCCCGCGTCACCCGATCGGAACGTGCGAGCGATCTCCTCTTGACGCAGCGCATCCACTACTTCGGGATGACCTGGGCGCCGGTCCTCGCGGCCTGCGGCGAGGACCTCTTCCCGCTCCTGGCGCCGTCCGCGCACCGCGACGTGGCGCCGGGGTCCGTGATGGAGCTCGCAAGGAACGTGTTCGCGGCGACGGCCGCGAAGGGTCGCGTCGCCATCGTGGGGCCGGACCAGGTATCCCGAGGACCGATCCCGATCTCCCGCGAGGGCGCCGTTCCGATCCCCTGTCCGGAGGCGCCGGCGCGGTCGGTGGTCGGGGCGGAGGTCGATCGCGTCCTTCCGAACGGCCTCCGGGTGCTGGCCGCGCGCGAGCCCGGTGGACAGATCACCGCCATCCACCTCCTCGTGCGCGATCGCGCCGCATGCGAACCCGCGGGGAGGGAGGGGATCGCCGACGTGCTACACCGGATGCTTCCGCTCGGGACGCGCCTCTCCGACCGGCCGAGCTTCGCCGCCCGGCTCGAGCGGCTGGGAGCCGAGCTCAAGACAGCCGATTCCGACGAGATCCCGTATGACGATTACTACACCTCGCCCTCCCACTCCTTCGTTCGCCTCGAGGTTCCGGCGGCGGAGTGGCTTCCCGCCCTCGACCTGGTTGCGGAGATGGTCCGCCTGCCGGTGCTCGATGCGTCCGAGCTCGGCGCGCTCAGGGACGTGCGGATCGCACGCGCCCGCAAGCTGTCCGCCTCTCCGCGCGAGCGTGCGTCGCTCGCCTACCGCCAGGCGATGCTCGGTGCCGGCCACGTCCTGGCGCGTGCGCTCGGCGGAACCCCGGAGAGCCTGGCGGCGATCCAGCGCGAGGATCTCCAGAGCTTTGCCGCGAGCTATCTCGACCCTCGCGGTCTCATCGTCTCGGTGGTCGGGCCGCAGGACGCCGGGGAGATGCTCGGGGCCGTCGCGGAGCGATTCGCCGCGGCGAGCACGGCGACGGCTCGACCCACGATCCCCGCGTGGCCGATCACCGGAGACGCAGGTCCTCCCGTGGAGGTACAGGTGGGCGCCGATCAATCCGAGATCCACATCGGCCGCGTCGCGCCGCTCGACGCCGGGTCGCGGCCCGCGATGGTGCTCATGACCGCCGTGCTCTCGGATCGCCTCTCGCGCCGCGTGCGCGAGACGGACGGTCTCGCGTACAGCGTGGGGGCATCGGTCGAGCTCTCGGCCGATCGCGCTTGGCTCACCGTCGCGATGGGGACCCGCCCGGAGAACGTGGAGAAGGCCATTGCGAGCACGAGGGCGGAGATGGCGCGGCTCGCATCCGAGGCCGTTCCCGACGCCGAGCTTGCGCGCATCCGCGCGTCGTGCCGGAGCCGGTCGCTCATGCGGCGCATGAGCGCCATCAACCGTGCCCGGGCACTCGCGCTCGAGGCCTTCACCGGCATTGCGGGGGAGGACGACGTGGGGATGCTCGATGCGATGGACGCGGTTGACGCGCGGGCGATCGCCCGCGCCGCGGCGGACTGGCTGAAGCCGGACGGGATGCGCGTCGTGATCGCACGGTGACGGCGCAGTCTTCACGGGTAATATGGAGTGTTTTGCAGCCCCCGCCCGCGAAATCGCTGATCGATCCGGCAGCGGCGCCCCCGTGTGACTGGGCCGACCGCGGCTTCTACGTCGTCGTCGAGTTCGAGCAGTCCTCGAGCAAGAATTTCGGCGACGTGCTGTCGGTTGCCCGCGCGTGCCCGGGGTACGTCGAGCTGATCCTCGAGGGCGGCCTGGTCGTCCACAGGAACCTCTTCCGCAAGGAAGACCTCGGGCGGTTCCCCGAGCTCTTCTCGAAGGTCGCCGGCTGGCGGTCGACACGGTTCTTCATCAACGGCGATCCCGTGACGCATGAGATCGTTCAGGAGACGGTGATGTGTTACGTCGAGAGGGGAGGGCCCGCCGCCGAGGCGAAGGTGCTCTGCGGGCAGAGCCGCGTGCGCGGGTGGCCGCTCCCCGAGTTCCTCGGCTGCCATCGCTACAAGGTCCTGCTCAACAGGAACCCGTTCTACCGCGACGGAGATCAGGCGTGGGACTGGTACGAGTACGGTCGCGTCGTGGGTCCGCCCGGGGCGCGCCAGCTCCAGATCGACAAGGAGCAGATGAAGCGCCACCTGTCGAAGGGGAGCTACTGCCCCAACTTCCGCAAGGCGTGGCTCGCCGAGTCGATCGACCGGCTTCCCGAGGCGGTACCCCTCGATCCGCCCGCGCGCGACATCGAGTGGAAGCTCGTCGGCGGCGCCGACGGAGCGGCGCCGCCGCACGTCGCGAGGCGCGGCTCGGGGGTGTTCCCGGCAAAGTCCACGGAGTACAAGTCGTACCTGCGCGAGCTCTGCCGGCGCGGCCAGTGGACCACGGCGCCACAGGACGGCGACAGCGGGGACGAGGAGTAGGGCTCGATGGACGAGAAGGCCAAGAAGCAGGCGCTGCGGATGATCAGCTACGGCATCTACGTGCTCGGAGTGGAGAGCCAGGGCGAGATGGCCGCGGCCAGCGTCACCTGGGTGTCCCAGGCGTCCTTCGATCCGCCCCTCCTGATGCTAGGGGTCAAGAAGGACGCGCGTCCCTTCGCGCTGCTCAAGGCGAGCCGGCGACTCGCGCTGAGCTTCCTCGGCAAGAGTCACATCGCGGTGGCGAAGACCTTCTTCAAGACCCAGTCCCCGCAGGACGGCACGATCGGAGGATTCGCGTACGAGGCCCGGAGCAACGGCGCTCCCACCCTCGCGGACGCGATCGGGTGGGTGGAAGCGGACGTCCTCTCCATCGACGAGACGGGCGATCACGCCGTCGTCGTCGCCCGCGTTCAGGGCGCGAGCGCGCGCGCAGACGAGGTGCCGCTGGCCCTGCGCGACCTCGGCCTCTTCTACGGCGGCTGAGGCCGCACGCACCGATGAAGAAACCACGCTTCTGGTTCGACACCGAATTCCTCGAGAACGGCCCTGGCCCGATCCACCTCCTCTCCATCGGCATCGTCGCCGACGACGGGCGCGAGTACTACGCCGTCAACCGCGACTGCCCCATCTCCGAGGCCAACGCCTGGGTGAAGGAGAACGTGCTCCCGTTGATCGACATCGCGACCGGCAAGCCGCGCGCGCAGATCCGCGAGGAGGTGCTCGATTTCATCGGGCGCAAGGAAACGCCGGAGATCTGGGCCTACTGCGGGGCCTACGACTGGGTGGTCCTCTGCCAGCTCATCGGCACGATGGAGCAGCTTCCCAAGAGCTGGCCGCACTCGTGCAACGACGTGCGCCAGTGGGCCGACACCAACGCCGCGGCCAAGCTCCCGCCCGAGCTCCCCGGCGTGCGCCATCACGCTCTCTGGGACGCGCGCTGGTGCCGGATCGCCTGGGACTACCTCGACATGTTCGAGCGCGGCCGCCGCGCGCGCTGAGGTGCACCCCGATCGCTCGGAGGGCCCGGCGGGAAGACGGGATCAGATCAGGCCGAGCGCCTTGTCGACGTCGTAGAAGCCGAACTCGTCGTAGGGGCTCTTCGCCTTCTCGTCGGCCTCGACCTTCTCGTCGTGCTCGCGCAGCTTCTTGAACCACGCCTGCACCTTCGCGTCGACCTCCTCCACGTCGTGGAGCTGCAGGATCCGGCGGTCCGCGACCTCGTCGATGGACCTGTGGGCGCGGACGTGGATGAACTTCTTGCGCGGGATGATGCGGGCGACGGTGTACTTGCGCGACACCGCGAACATGTCGCGCAGCGGCGTGACCTGGAGCTGGCCGATCGAGCGGATGGTCTTGACGAGCTTCGCCATGACCGGGCGCAGCGGCGCCTTCTCTCCGGCGAACATCTCGTCGACCTCCGCCCGGTGCATCTTGCGGCGCTCCGAGCCGATGAACGACGCGGGGAAGGCATTGAGATGGCGGGCGACCACGACGTAGGCGTCCCGGTAGTTGAACTTGTGGTCCGCGTGCGTCATCAGGTACTTGATGCGATCGAGGGGGTCGCGGAGGGTCTCCGTGTCGATGAGCTTGAACCACTGCTTCATCGAGTGGCCGGTCTTCTCCTTGAGTCCGTTCAGGAACTCGAGGTTCGCGTCGACGTCCGTGACGTCCCACGTCACCCGCGAGAGCTCGTCGTCGATGGACTTCGCCATGGCGCCATTCTACCGAGGTGCGCGCTCGACGGCCGCGTCGCTATACTGGGGGGCTTCGCTCGGCATGGCCAGGAAATCCGCGATGGGAACGCCCACTGGGCCACGGACGCCGGTTCCGACTCCTGAGCCTCCCTCTGCCCGCATGGCCGACCTCGAGGTGTACCTCCGGGCGCGCTACCCGCTCATCTACCTCGTGTCGTACGAGGAGCGCCGGATGACCGACAAGGTGGTGGCCATCACCGAGGAGCTGAAGCGCAAGGTCTTCACCTGGTCGGTGGCGAGCGGGCTCCGCAACCTGGCGCTCCCCGGCAAGGAGCAGGGATCGCGCGATCCGGCGCAGGTCCTCTCCGAGCTTTCGGCCGCCAAGGACGAGGAGGCCGTGGTCGTCCTGTACGACTTCCATCCCTACCTGCGCGACCCGCTCGTCGTCAGGCGCCTGCGGGAGCTGGCCCAGCTCCTTCGCGAGAGCCGCCGCACCCTCGTCCTTCTCTCCGGCGTCCTCGAGCTGCCGGACGAGCTCCAGAAGGAGATCGTGGTCGTGGACGCGGAGCTCCCCGCGCGGGACGAGCTCCAGGGCGTGCTCGCGGCCTGGATCCGCCAGCTCGAGCGCCGTGGCCGGGTCGCCGTCGAGCTCGACCCTCTCGCGCGCTCGCGGCTCGTCGAGGCCGCCCGCGGACTGACCCTGACCGAGTTCGAGGATGCGCTGGCGAAGGTGCTGGTGACGCGCGGGCGCCTCGACGATCGCGCGGTGTCGGTGATCGTCGAGGAGAAGCGGCAGATCGTGCGCAAGTCGGAGATCCTGGAGTTCCAGCCGCCCGTGCCGGGTGGATTCGCGAGCGTCGGGGGGCTTCGCGAGCTGAAGTCGTGGCTACGCCGCCGCGCGGACGGGTTCTCGGATCGCGCGCGCGAGTTCGGCCTGCCCTATCCCAAGGGCCTCCTGCTCGTCGGCGTCCAGGGTTGCGGCAAGAGCCTCGCCGCCAAGGCGGTCGCTCACGAGTGGAACCTCCCGCTCTTGCGGTTCGACGTCGGCAAGGTCTTCGCGCCGACCGTCGGCAGCTCCGAACGCAACGTCCGGCTCGCGCTGCGGTTGGCCGAGTCCGTGGCGCCGTGCGTGCTCTGGATCGACGAGATCGAGAAGGGCTGGGCGGGCGCCTCGTCGTCGAGCTACCTCGACGCCGGGGTCTCGGCGCGCGTTCTGGCGAGCTTCCTGACGTGGCTCCAGGAGAAGGAGAAGCCGGTCTTCGTCGTGGCGACGTCCAACGACCTGACCCAGCTCCCGCCGGAGGCGATCCGCCGGGGACGGTTCGACGAGATCTTCGCCGTGGGGCTGCCGTCGTTCGAGGAGCGCCAGGAGATCTTCCGGATCCACCTCGCCGCGCGCCGGCGGGATCCCGATTCCTTCGACCTGCCGTCCCTCGCGTCGCGCAGCGACGGTTACTCCGGCGCCGAGATCGAGCAGGCGGTCACCGGCGGGCTCGTGGCGGCGTTCTCCATGGACCGCGCCCTGACCACGTGGGACGTCCTCGAGGCCCTTTCCAAGATGGTGCCGCTGCGGACGACGATGGCGCACGAGATCGAGCGGTTGACGGACTGGGCGCGCCGGTACGCGCGGTCGGCGAGCGAATGACGCAGAAGGAAGCGGCCGCGTCCCATCCGGTCATCGCGCGTCTCGAGTGGCTGCAGATCCCTCGCGACGAGGCGGCGGCCCGCGCCCCCGCGAGAGGGGAGAGCGCCGCGGGCGTCAAGGCGCGACCGTGCGAGCGGTGCGGCTGGCTCAACCCGGCGGCGGACCCGGTCTGCTTCCGGTGCGATCACCGCCAGGGAGGACGTTCGGGGAAGGCGCGCGAGCTCCACGCCATGGGCGTCGCGCTCCCGCCGATCGAGGTGACCCTCGAGGAGGAGGGGCCGCTCCTTCCGCGGGGTCGTCCGATGGACGCGGCCGCGCACGTCGCGTTGCGGCTGTCCGCCGAGAAGCTTCTGCTGGCGCGGCCCCTCGAGGAGCTCGTCTCCTGGCCCACCTGGAGCTTCAACCTCTACGAGCACCAGAAGAGCGCCGTGATGAAGGCGCTCTCGCGCATGCGAGGCCGAGCGATCCTCGCCGACGAGGTGGGCCTCGGGAAGACGATCGAGGCCGGGGTCGCGATGAGGGAGCTCATGGCGCGAGGGCTCGTGCGCACGGTGCTCGTGCTCACGCCGTCGTCCCTCCTCGCCCAGTGGGCCGAGGAGCTGCGGACCAAGCTCGGCCTCCAGTTCAAGGTCGCAGCCGACCCCGAGGATTTCACGCACCCGCACGTGATCGCGTCGCTCTCCCTGGCCAAGGGCGCGCGCTCCCGCGATGCCGTGCTCGCGCGCGAGTGGGATCTCCTGGTCGTCGACGAGGCGCACAAGGTCAAGCACCGCGCCACCCTCGCCTACCGCTTCGTCAACGCCGTCAAGAAGCGCTACGCGCTCCTCCTGACCGCGACGCCGATCCAGAACGATCTCACCGAGCTCTACAACCTCGCGAACGTCCTGAAGCCGGGGTGCTTCGGGACGATCCGCTCTTTCAAGAAGTACCACGTGCAGGATGCGGCGTGGCGGGTTCCGAAGAACCCGCGGCGGTTGCGGGACCTCCTGCAGGAGATCATGATCCGGAACCGACGGGCGACCGTCGGGATCGACTTCCCGGCGCGCCGCGCGGCGATCCTCCATCTCTCCCTCTCGCCTCCGGAGCGCGCGGTCTACGACCGCGTGACGGAGTACGTGCGCGACGAGTGGGCGACCGAGGTGGATCCGCACTACAAGGCGCTGTCGCTGGTGACGCTCCAGCGCGAGCTCTGCTCGTCGGCGTCGGCCGTGAAGTCGACCCTCGAGCGCATGGCGGCGCGGGAGACCTATCCTCCCGCGACGCGCGCGCGTCTGCGCGGGTTCCTCGATCTCCTGGGCCAGGTGCCGCGGGATACGAAGATCGCGGCGCTCGAGGCGATCCTCGCGGAGCATCCGGGGAAGTTCCTCGTCTACACCGACTTCCTCGCCACCCAGAGCTACATCGCATCCGAGCTTGCGAAGTCGGGCATCCGCTCGGTCCTCTATCACGGCTCCCTGACGCTTCCCGAGCGGGCGGCCGCGATCCGCCGCTTCGGAAGAAGACGGCGCGCGCGTGATGGTGTCGACGGGGCAGGGGTCGGAAGGGCTCAACCTCCAGTTTCATACCGCTCGTGAACTACGACCTGCCCTGGAACCCGATGCGTCGAGCAACTGCATCGGGCGCGTCCATCGCCTCGGGCAGGAGCGCGACGTGCTGATCTTCAACATGTCGGTGACGGGCACGGTCGAGGAGCGCGTGATGCGGAGCTCCTGGCCCACAAGATCAAGCTCTTCGAGATCATCGTGGGCGAGCTCGATCAGATCCTCGGGCGCGTCGAGCAGGAAGCAGGACCATCGAGCGGCAGATCATGGACATCTACTGCGGCGGCAAGAGCGAGTCGCAGGTCGACCGCAAGTTCCGGCGGCTCGGCAAGGCGATCGAGGAGGCGCGGCGCGAGTTCCTCGAGGTCAAGCGCACGAGCCGCGAGATCCTCGATCAGCTCCACGCCGGGGAACGGGAGGGGGTGTCGTGAGGCGCGTGGCGGACGGCGACCTGGGTGGCCTTCGCGACGGAGTTCGGTCGCGGTTCGGCGGCGCGCCCATCGCGACGGGGAGGGAGCGTGTTCCGCGTCGAGCCGCCTGACGCGCTCGCCACCCACTTCGGCAAGAAGCACCTGCACTACGCTCTGACCGCGCGCGATGCCTGGGTGAGCGGCGCCGAGATCCTCGCTCCCGGGAGCCGCCTCATCGAGCAGATGTACGCGTACGTCAAGCCGCGCGGTGTGCGCGCCGCGTTCGCGCTCCTGGCGAGACCGGGGGAGCGACGCCTCGCATCGGTCAAGCAGGAGGTGCTGCGCCGCGTGGTCGTCGGGAACGCCGCGTTCCACGCCGTCAGCTCGGCGAGGCGTGGCCGGGGCTCCTGGCCATCGACTTCAAGGTCGTGTCTCGGAGACGGACGTCCGCGAGGAGGAGCTGGTGCGGATCGTCGAGAAGGGGCTCGCCGGCGGCGGGCCTGGCGAGCTCGCCGTCGCGGCGGCGGAGTCGAGGGCGCCCTGGCCGGAGGCACGCGAGGCCAGCGCCGAGACGGCGGGCAAGATCTGGCTGCCGGACCTCGAGCAGCGCTTCGAGAGGATGTGCGAGGCGGCGCGCCTCGAGGCGGCGGCACGCGCCGTCGCGTTCGAGGACGAGACGATGGCGAGGCTCTGCGAGAGCCTCGCCCGGCTGCGCGGCTACTTCACGCAGATCAAGGCGGAGGTTGCGGGCGATGCGGAGCGGCGCGCGGAGCGCATCGCCGAGCTCGAGAGCGAGGAGGCGCGGAAGGTGGCGGAGGAGGTGGAGTCGCATCGCGTGCGCGTGAGGGTGATCCCGCTCGCGGTGATGGTGCTCGCCGTCCCGACGCGCCGCGTCGACCTGCGCTTCCGGGACGAGGCCGGCCGCGATGCGGTGCTCCGCTGCGACTGGGATCTCTCCTCGGGCGCGGTCGCGAGCCCGTCGCTGGGCAACATCCCAGAGGCTGGCGTGACGCTCGATCTCTGCCGCGAGGCCCATCTCTTTCACGCGGCCGGCGGCGGTGCTTGCGCCGCGTGCGGCGTCGCCGTCTGCGAGGAGCACGCGGTGCGCTGCGGGACGTGCGTCACCGCCCTGTGCGACGGCTGCGCGGGGCGCTGCCTCCTCTGTGGCGCGCGTACGTGCGGCGATCACGCGCCGCGCTCCTGCCGGGTGTGCGGCCGGCTCTCGTGCGCCCCGTGCCTGCGCTCCTGCGGCGCGTGCCCGGAGGGCGTGGTCGTCTGCCGGGACGACGCCGTCGCCTGCGGCGTCTGCGGGCAGGCGGCGTGCCCCGAGCACGCGGTGAGCTGTGCCTGCGGCCTGGTGGTCTGCAGGCAGGACGTCGTCGTCGACGCCGTCTCGCAGATCCGCTACTGCGGCCGCTGCGCCATCGCCTGCAGCGATTGCGGTCGTCCCATCGGCCGCGCGACGTCTCGCCCTTGCGCGTCCTGCGGGCAGCGGCTCTGCCGCGAGGATGCGAGAGGTTGCGTCGCGTGCGGGGCGTCGTCCCGCTCGCAGCCGAGCGGATCGGCGCCGCTCTGCCGCGACCACCGGACGCGCTGCAACGCCTGCGGCGGCGTGCTGTGCCGCGCCCGCCATCGCAAGCGCTGCCGGCTCTGCGCGCGCGACGTCTGCGCGGCGTGCCTCGACTCGGCGCAGAGATGCGCGCTCTGCCTCGAGCTGTTCCGCGATCGCGCGCCGGCGCCTCCACCGTCTCCCGTGCCGGACGAGGCGCAAGGCTGCCGCGAGTGGCAAAGGCGCGCCGGCCACGACTTCGATCTGTACCTCGGCCGCGCGCGCGACAGGAGCCTCCTTCTCGTGCTCGACAAGGAAGGCGCGATCGTGAAGATGTGGCAGCGCTGACCTCCACGCCGTGGCGCGTGCGGTCGCTATAATCTCGCCTGCGGTCGCACACATCCCGCGCGAGCCTCAATCCCCAAATGTCCTGCTTTGTCAAGATCAAGACGCGTATCACCGACCACGAGCTGTTTGCCGAGGGCTTGAGGAGCGTGGGCTACGGGGTCGAACGGCGCGAGGCGTCCGACACGCGCGGCGACGTCGTGTACGCCGTCACCTGCCAGGCGCGCGGGCGTGCGGTGAGCTTCGATGCCTCCTGGCGCGAGGGTGAGGCCGTGCGGCTCCTTGGCGATAACCAGGTGCTGACCGACGATCGGGTCGGAGAGATCCACCGCGTGTACGCCGAGGGGCTGATCGTTCGCGAAGCAAAGGCCCGCGGCTTCACGGGGATCGAGCGTCGTGTCGTGGCGGGCGAGGTGGTCCTCACCGTTCGCAAATGGGTAGCCTGAGCGTGACGCGCGGGCAGAAGGTCGAAGTGGCCTTCCGCATCAAGAAGGACGGAACCGTCGAGATGTCCGTGCAGGGAAGCCCAGGATCGTCCTGCCTGGACGTCGCGCAGGCGTTCGACATCCTCGGCGAGCGGCTGGACGCGCGCCGGACGCCCGAGTTCTACGAGGAACGCGCCGCCCGCGAAGTCAGGACCCGGCTCAAGGGGCGGTGATCCCGTGGGCGGGGCCCTCGCCGCTCTCGAGCTCGAGCGCTGCGAGCTGTGCGAGCACCGCTGCGCCGTGGATCGCACGCGGGAGCTTGGCGTCTGCCGGCTTCCCGCCCAGGCGCGCGTCTACCGCGCGTTCCTCCACCACGGCGAGGAGCCGGAGTACAGCCCGACCTTCGCGCTGTTCCTGACCGGGTGCAGCTTCCGCTGCGCCTACTGCTCCGAGCAGGCGGAGGTCGCCGATCCGGCGGGGGGCGTCGCGCTCGACGTCCCGGCGCTCCTCGATCGGATCGCGGCCGCGGCGCGCGAGGGAGCCAGGAGCGTCTCGTTCATCGGGGGCAACCCGGACGAGAGCCTCGTCGCGCTGCTGCCGCTCGTCTCCGAGATCCGGGCGCTCCCGGTCGTCTGGAACTCGAACCTCTACCTCACCGCCGCGGCCCTCGGCGAGCTCCTGCCGCACGTGCGGACGTTCGTGCCCGACTACAAGTTCGGCAACGACGCCTGCGCCCGGCGGATCGCGCGCGCCGGAAGTTACACCGAGACGCTCCAGCGCAACCTCCGCATCGTCCACCGGACCACGCGCGTCATCGTGCGCCACCTCGTCATGCCCGGCCATCTCGAGTGCTGCCTCGAGCCCGTGTGCCGCTTCGTCGCGCGGGAGCTTCCGCGGGCGACGTGTAACCTCATGACGCAGTACGAACCTCTCTTTGCCGCGGGGCTGGGCGCCTTCCCGCCCCTCGACGGGGATCTCGCCCGCCGTCCCGGACGCGCGGAGATCGACGGGGCGATCGACGCCGCGCGCCGCGCGGGGCTCGACGTCTTCTGGGTCGATGGAAAAGAGGCGCCGCGTGGCTGACGAGGCCGGGTGCAAGCCGCCGTTCGCGTGCCGGATCGTGATCCGCGCGGACGGGACGGTCGTCATCGAGAACCTCGGCGAGGGGCTCGAGGAGATCGCGAAGCTCCTCGAGGGTTCGGCCCCTGACGAGGTGAGCGGCCCCGACCCTCCCATGGAGGAGTGATGGCTCTCACTTGCCGATGCCCGGGGGCCGGATACAATCCGGCGCTGGACGCCGCCCGCCCGGAGAGGACCAGCACCAAGACATGGCCTCGGACAACTCGCAGCCGCCGCAGGGAATCCAGATCGACGTCTTCGGTCTGACGGACGTCGGGCGGGTGCGGAAGAACAACCAGGACTACTTCGCGCTCGTCGATCTGTCGCGGAAGAACCAGGGGACCGGGCCGGAGGTCACCTCGCACGCGCTCGGGACCGGAGGCACGCTCATCCTCGTGTCGGACGGCATGGGCGGCGAGGCCGCGGGCGACGTGGCGAGCCGGCGCTCCGTCGAGACCGTCGTCGAGGAGATGATCCGCTGGTCCCGCGCCGACGCGCAGGGGGACGTGGGGCTCGCGTTCGCCAACGCCCTCGACCAGGCGGTGCAGAAGGCCAACGAGGTCGTGAGCCGCGAGAGCGACGAGAACCCCGCCTACCGCGGGATGGGCGCGACGATGACGGCCGCGGGCGTGCTGGACGGCGAGCTCTTCGTCGTGCAGGTCGGCGACAGCCGCTGTTACCTGCACGCGTCGGGCGTTCTGCGCCAGATCACGCGCGATCAGTCCCTCGTGGGACAGCTCCTCGTGGAGGGGCGCATCACCAAGGAGGAGGCGGAGCGCCACCCGCACCGGAACATCATCCTGCAGGCGCTAGGGAAGTCGCCGACGATCCAGGCCGAGGTGCTGCGCCTGCCGCTGCGTCGCGGCGACGAGATCCTCCTGTGCAGCGACGGGCTCTCGGGGCCCGTGCGCGATCACGACATCGACGCGCGGCTCAATGCCGGCGGCGACCTCGCGGAGATCTGCCGCGACCTGGTGCAGACCGCCAACGACCACGGCGGCAGCGACAACATCACCGCGGTCGTGGCACGCTTCCTTGGCGAAGGACTGCAGCTTCCGAAGGAGGACGAGAGTCGCGCTCCTGGACGGCTTGCCGAGTTCAGCTTCACCGGCGAGGAAGAAGAGGAGACCCAGGAGACGCCGACGGCGCCCGACCAGACGGCGTTTCTGGGAGAGGCCGAGATGGCGAGCATCGCGGAGATCCTGAGCTCCGCCGCGCCGCCGCCACCGCCGGACATCCCCGAGCCCATCGCCCCGCCGCTACCGCCTTCGATGCCGGTCGCGCCGCCTCCGCCGAGCGCCCCGGCGGGAGTGGCGGTCTCGGGGCTCAGCATGATGACCGTGCTCGCCTTCAGCGTGGCGGCCGGCCTCGCGCTCACGCGGCTCCTCGGTCCGGAGCCCGCCCGGAGCGCTCCTGCGGCGCTCTTGCCTCCGGCGGCGAGCCAGCCGCCGGCGGCCGTACCGCCCGCGCCCGTGCCGTCCGCGACCGCGCCCCCCGCGTCCCCCGAGGCGTCGCCCGGGGCGTCCTCCGAGGGCATGCCGTCGGCAGACGCAGCGGTTGCGCCGGCGGATCAGACGGCGGCGGCTCCTCCGGAGTCGGCAGCGCCGGAGAACGTCGCCGCGGCGGCGGAGACGGCGGGCGCCCAGCCGCCAGCATCGCCCACCGCAACGCCCTGACCGGCGAACCGGTCTCGCCCTACTTGCCGGCGGCGATCGTCTGATCCTCGCTGCGCCCGCTCTCGTCCACGACCGTGAAGGTGATGAAGTTCTCACCCTTCGCGAGCATGTCGCCGGTGAACCGGAGCGAGAAGGTCACGCTCGTACGCTGGCCGTGCGTGAACGGCCGCGTCCGGTAGTGCGCTGCGATCTCGGGCTGCACGTCCTCGCCGGAATAGACCACGCGGTTGCGGGCGTCGGTCACGACGACGTCGATCTGCTGCAGGTCGATGCCGGTCGCCTTCCCCTTGATGCGCAGGTAGCGTTCGAGGACCGGGCCGTGCCACCCGTCGCTCGCGAGCGAGAGCCGGGGTGCGCCGGGATCGTCCGTGCGGGAGCTGCCCGTCGCTTCCTGCGTATCCGCGGCGGCGCGCGCGACGAGCGGCGCCAGCTCCTTCAGGAGGTCGTCGATGGGCGCCAGCAGCCTCGCCCTCACGTCGTCGGGGAGCTCCGACGACAACGGCGCCCACTCTTCCTGCAGGACCCGTAGAGACATCACGAGGTAGTCCCGATCGCTGCTCGGGGAGCGGGCGAGGTCCGCGAAGGACCGCGAGGCCTCGAGAAGGTGGTCGGCAGCGGAAAGAAGGCGGGCGGGGCGGCCGCCCTTGTCGAGCGAGCGTAGCAGGTCGCGGGCGTGGACCTCGAGGGTGCCGGCGAGCTCCGCGATCCGCGCCCGGTCCTGGGTGACGGCGCCGGGATCGACCGCCAGCGCCTGGGGCCCGGACGCAAACGCGGTCAGGAGGAGGAGCCTCCGCATCACGTCATCTCCGCGCGCGGGCCACACGGGGACCCCGCGGTGGGGAGCGCGAGCCTCAGGAAGTGCTCCTGGTTTCCGCCCGCTCCCTTGACGCGCGACGGAGCGCTGCCGAGAACGATGAGCCCCGCGGAAGCGGCGCTCGCCCCGACGCGCGCGATCGCATCCATCGCGACGGCCGAGTCGCGCACGACGCCGCCGCGGGGGACCGACCTGCGCGGGGCCTCGAACTGGGGCTTCACGAGCAGGAGGATGTCCGGCGACGGTCGGGCGGTCCGATCGAGGAGCGCGGGCAATGCGGGCACGATCGCCGTCAGCGAGATGAACGAGACGTCGACCGTGACCAGCGCGAAAGGAAGAGGGAAGTCGTCGGGCGCGAGGCTCCGTGCATTCACCGAGTCGATGGCGCTCACTCTCGGGTCGTTCCGGAGGCGCGCGTCGAGGAGCCCGCGCCCGACGTCCAGCGCGGTGACGTGGGCGGCGCCTCGAGAGAGCAAGCAATCGGTGAATCCGCCCGTGCTCGCGCCGATGTCGAGGCAACGGCGCGAGGTGACGGGAACGGCGAGGTCGTCGAGCGCTCCAGCGAGCTTGGATCCCGCGCGGCTCGCGTGCGCGCGGCGCGGGTGGCGTTCCAGGCGCGCCGCCGCGGGGAGCACGCGCCCCGGCTTCTCGATGCGCTCGGCCTCGCGCCAAACCTCCCCGGCGAGGATCATCGCCCGGGCGGTCGCGACGTCGGTGGCGAGGCCGAGGCGGACCACGAGCTCGTCGGCACGGGCGCGCCGACCAGCGCGGCGGTCGATCGTCGCCGCCACGATCAGCAGAGTCTCTCGACGATGAAGTTGGCCATGGCCTTCAGGAAGCGGGCACGCTCTCCCAGGGGCTCGACATCTAGGATAGCCGCTCCCGCGAGGCTTCGCGCCATCTCGCGCGAGGCGTCGATGCCGATCGCCGCGGGGTAGGTGAGCTTGCCCTTCTCGGCGTCCTTGCCCGGCGTCTTGCCGAGGGTGGCGAGATCGCCCTTCTCGTCGAGCACGTCGTCGGTGATCTGGAAGGCGAGGCCGATCCGCGAGCCGTAGCACGACAGCGCCCGCTCCTCTGCACCGCTCGCGCGGCCGAGGACCGCGCCGAGCATCACCGAGGCGTGGAGGAGCGCGCACGTCTTGCGGCTGTGGATCGCCTCCACGCGCGCGAGCTCCGCGGGTTGCCCCTCGGCCCGCAGGTCGAGCTCCTGGCCGCCCACCATGCCGGCCCACCCCGACGCCTGGGCGACCAGCGCCACCGCTCGCGACCGGAGGCCGGCGCAATCGTCGCCGGGTGGCGACGTCCCGAGGACCTCGAACGCGAGCGTCAGGAGGCCATCGCCGGCGAGGATCGCCGTCGCCTCGCCGAAGACCTTGTGGTTGCTCGGCCTTCCCCGCCGGAAGTCGTCGTCGTCCATCGCGGGCAGGTCGTCGTGGATGAGCGAGTAGGTGTGGATGAGCTCGAGCGCGCACGCCGGCCGGACCCCATCCCCGGGAGCCACGCCGAGGGCTTCGGCGCAGAGCAGGCACAGGACGGGGCGTACGCGCTTTCCGCCCGCGAAGACGGAGTAGCGCATCGCCTCGTGCAGGGTCTCGGGGATCGCCGTCTTCGGAGGGAGGATGCGATCGAGCTCCGCGTCGACGAGCGCGGCGAGCTCGCGGAGGCGCTCAGAAAGGGGTGTCGTCGTCATCTCGGCCGTCCGGCTCCTCGCCGAACGGCACCGCCTGGGCCCTCCCGTCCTGTCCCTTGACCAGCATCTCGATCTTCCGCTCCGCCTCGTCGAGGCGCTGCTCGAGGAGCCGCGTCAAGCTCATCCCCTGCTCGAAGAGGGCGAGGGAGGTCTCGAGCGGAACGTCGGTCTGCTCGAGCTTGGCGACGATGCCTTCGAGCTCGGCGAGCGCCTCCTCGAACTTCTTTCCGTCATTCATCGTGGCTCTGTCTCCGGTTCGGCGAAGAGCGAGGGCTGCGCGGGCCCGTCGCCTCCCCTGGCCTCCGCCTTCTGGACGCGCACGTCGAGCTCGCCCGCGTGCAATCGTACAGAAAGCCGCTGCCCCGCGCGAACCTGCGCGGCATCCTTGACCACGCGCGCTCCGGGGTCGGTCCTCACGATGGCGTAGCCGCGCTCGAGCACCGCAAGGGGCGACAGGTGCTGGAGGCTCGCGCGCAGGGCGGAGAGCTCGCGCCTCCGCCCGGGAATGGCCGCGCTCGCCGTGCTGGAGAGCCTCGCGCCGAGGGCAAGGAGCGCCTTGCGCCGGGATGGAAAGCGCGACCGTAGCACGAACGCCAGGCGCTCCTCGAGCGCCCGCAGCAGGCGCCGGCGCGACGCGAGCGCGCGGCGTGGGTCGAGGAGCTCGACCTTGGCGCGCAGCCGCTCGACGCGCGTCCGGCTCGCGACGAGGGCGCGCAGCGCCTCGCTGGCGGCGCGCCCGGAGAGCTCGTCGACGCGCTGGCGCCGCAGCGACAGGATCGACCGAGGGCGCTCCAGCGCGCGGTGCGTCGCCAGCCGCGAGAGCCGGGCCCTCGCGCCGGCGGCCCTCTGGAGCACCGCGTTGGCCAGGCGTCCACGCAGGTCGCCGATCCTCCGGACGAGCTCGACCTTGACCGGAACGACCATCTCCGCCGCGGCCGACGGCGTCGGCGCGCGCACGTCGGCGACGAAGTCGGCGATCGTGAAGTCGGTCTGATGGCCGACCGCGGAGATCACCGGAAGCCGCGAGGCTGCGATCGTTCTCGCGAGGTCCTCGTCGTTGAACGCCCAGAGGTCCTCGAGCGAGCCGCCGCCCCTCGCGACGATGATCACGTCGGCCTTGCCCAGCCGGTTCAGGGTGCGGATGCCGTGCGCGATCTGGAGCGCCGCGCCGTCGCCCTGCACGCGCGCCGGGTAGAGGGTCACCTGGACGTTGGGGAACCTGCGCTCGAGACCCCGCAGGATGTCGCGGATCACCGCGCCCGACGGCGAGGTGACCACCCCGATGTGGCGCGGGAGCTGCGGCAGAGGGCGCTTCCTTCCATCCTCGAACAGGCCCTCCGCCTTCAGCTTCTCCTTCAGCTTCTCGAACGCGGCCTGCAGCGCGCCGAGCCCCACCGGCTCGAGCCGCCGCACCTGGAGCTGGTACTGGCCCATCGGCGGGTAGATCGACACGTCGCCGCGCGCGACGACCTTCAGGCCGTCGGCGATGGCAAACCGGACCGCACGCGCGTCGCTCGCGAAGAGGACGCACCTGAGCTGGGCGCCCAGGTCTTTCAGGGAGAAGTAGACGTGTCCGGAGGCATGACGCTTCAGGTTCGAGATCTCGCCGACGACGGAGAGGTCGCTGAACGACTCCTCGAGCGCGGCCCGCAGCGCCGTGGTGATCTCGGAGACGGTCTTCGGACGTTGCTGGCCTGGGATCACCCCGCCACGATAGCCCGGCTCACGGTCACCCTCAAGGCGCTCAGCTCGCGGGAAGGTCCAGCCGCTCGACGCCCGTCGCGCGACCGGTCGCGGCGTCGATCGAGACGACCGCCGCCTGGACCCGCACGTTGCCCTCCGCCTGCTGGGCGCGGTGCGGCATCTGGGTCAGGAAGCGCGTGAGCGCCGACTCCTTCGCCAGGCCGATCACGCCGTCGTGCGGGCCGGTCAGGCCGAGGTCCGTGATGTAGGCCGTGCCCGGAGGCAGCACCTTCTCGTCGGAAGTCTGGACGTGGGTGTGGGTGCCGACGACCGCGGAAGCACGGCCGGCGAGGTGCCAGCCGATCGCCTGCTTCTCGCTGGTCGCTTCGCCGTGCATGTCGACGAGGACGATCCGGACGTCGGCGGGAAGGGAGCCCAGGATCGCGTCGGCCGTGCGGAAGGGACAGTCGGCGGCCTGCTGCATGAAGAGGCGGCCGATCAGGTTGACCACCGCGACCTTGTGGCCGCCCTTGCTCGTGAAGACGACGACTCCCGAGCCGGGGCTTCCGGGCGGCAGGTTGTGAGGTCGCAGGAGCCGGCAGCCCTCGCGGCGCAGGTACGGGATGATCTCCTTCTTGTCCCAGATGTGGTTTCCGGAGGTCATGGCGTCGAAGCCCATGCGCACGAAGTCCTCGGCGGTGTCGGGGGTGACGCCGAAGCCGCCCGCGGAGTTCTCGACGTTGGCGACGCACACCTCGAGGTCGTGGGTGACGCGCAGCTCCGGGAGCTTGGCGGCGAGGGCCTCGCGACCGACCTTGCCGGCGACGTCGCCGACGAAGAGGACGTTCAAGGCGTCACGTGAGGCGTTGCCCGCGCCGGAGGACGCGGGTCCCTGAGGAGTCGTCAGGGAACAACGGCATCGATTCTGGACGGCCCCCGCCGTCGCTGGCCTCGTCGCACCTCCTCCGGATCCAACACGGGATCCGTCGTCGGCGATCCTCGCCATCGACGCCGGATGGCTCGCCGATAATCGACGCCGGTGTTCCCTGACGACTCCTAACGCGCATAGTCGATCGCCCGCACTTCGCGGATCACGGTGACCTTGACCTGACCGGGGAAGGAGAGCTCGCCCTCTATCTTCCGGGCGATGTCCTTGCTGAGCCAGAGCGTGTCGGCGTCGCTCACCTTGTCGCTCTCGACGAGGATGCGCACCTCGCGCCCGGCCTGGATCGCGTACGACTTGCTCACGCCGGCGAAGCTCGACGCGATGGCCTCGAGCTTCTCGAGGCGCTTGACGTAGGTCTCGAGGATCTCGCGGCGCGCGCCCGGTCGTCCCGCCGAGAGGGCGTCGGCCGCCTGGACGATCATCGCCTCCACCGATCCGAACTCGATGTCCATGTGGTGGGCCGCGATGCAGTGGATCACCTCGGGCCGCTCGCCGAGCTTCTTCGCGAGCTCGACGCCGATCTGCGTGTGCGTCCCTTCGACCTCGCGGTCGATCGCCTTTCCGATGTCGTGCAGGAACCCGCCGCGGCGCGACGCCTCGACGTTGGCTCCCATCTCGGCGGCCATCACGCCGGCCAGGTGCGCCACCTCGCGGGAGTGGAGCAGGATGTTCTGCCCGTAGCTCGTGCGGTACTTCATGCGCCCCACGACGCGGACGAGGTCGGCGTGCATGTCGGGGAAGCCGAGCTCGGTGACCGCATCCTGGCCGATGTCGCGCACGTTGGTCTCGATGTCGCGGCGCGCCTTCGCGACTGCCTCCTCGATGCGGGCCGGGTGGATGCGACCGTCGCGGATGAGCTCGGTGATCGCGAGCTTACCCACCTCGCGCCGGATGGGATCGAAGGAGGAGAGGAGGATGGCGTTGGGAGTGTCGTCGACGATGAGGTCGACGCCGAGCGCCTTCTCGAGCGCGCGGATGTTGCGCCCTTCGCGGCCGATGATGCGCCCCTTCATCTCGTCCGATGGGAGGTCGAGCACGGAGACGGTCGTCTCGATGCAGTAGCTGGTCGCGATGCGCTGCATCGCGGTTCCGAGGATGGTGCGGGCCTTGGCATCGGCGTGGGCGACGGCCTCGTCCTCGATGCGCTTTGCCGCCAGGGCGGCGCGCTGCTTGGTGTCGAGCTCGATCATGCGCATGAGCTCGGAGCGCGCCGCGTCCGCCGTCAACCCCGACATCTCCTCGAGCTTCCGTCGCTCCTCGCGCAGGATCTCCGCGAGGTGCGACTCGGCGCGCGCCAGCTCGTCGGCGCGCGTCTTGAGGTGCGCGCCGTAGTTGACCAGCTCGTACTCCTTGCGATCGATCAGGCCGACGCGACGGTCGAGGCTCTCTTCCCGCTGGTCGAGGCGCTCGGCAAGGGAGTCGAGCTCCCTCTTGCGTCCGCGCGAGGACTCCGCGAACGAGTCCTCCATAGCGAGGAGCTTCTCCTTCGCGGCGAGCGTCGCCTCCTTCTTGAGGTTCTCGGACTCGCGCTGGGACTCCGACACGATCCGGCGCGCCTCCTCGCTCGCGGCGTTGAGCAGGAGGTCGGCGCGGTGCTTCCGGGCGCCGGCCAGGATCGCCAGGGCGAGGGAGATGAGCGCGCCGATCACGGCGATCAGCGCGCCCGTGACGGAGATCAGGCTCAGGCCCATCGGACATCCGCGCGAGACGCCGGGAGACAGACCCCCGCCCCGCGGCGACGAACCCTCGCTACGAGCGCGCGGAGCTCATCGCGTCGAGGAACTCGTCCAGGAGCGAGACGCAGTGTTGAGTGGTTCCGGAGACGGATGTCTCGAGTTCTCCCAATTCTCGCTTCAGACGCTGGTAGTCGTCGGCGATCTGTAGCGCGGCCAGGACGGCGACCTTGAGAGAGTCGGTAACCCCGCTCTCTTGAGCGGTTTCCCGCATGATCCGGTCGACGTGGCGCGCGACCTCGCGGACTTCTTCGGGCGACCCCTCACCCTTAATTGTATAGATCGTCCCGTAGATGTCCACGCGGACGGGGTCGTTGGGCACGGCGACAGGCTAGCCCTGGCGGGCCGCCACCACCTCGATCTCCGCAAGGCTCGCCAGCATCCCGTCGACGCGGTGGCGTACCTCCTCGCGCTCCGCCAGGAGGCTCTGCTTCTCCTGGCTGAGTGCCGTCACCTGCGCGCGCAGCGCCTGGGCTTCCTGATCGCGGCCGTGGCTCTCCTGGAGCTTGCGGCGCAGCACGTCGACCTCCTGGGAGAGGAGACGCTTCTCCTCGCGCAAGAGCTTCGCCGCATCCATCGCCGCGCGGATCTTCTCCTCGAGCTGACGTACTTGATCCGTGAGGTTGGCACTCAAGCTCGCTGTCCTCCTCTCGGGAGCGCCGCGCTATGCGGCCTTGCCGAGCGCGGCCTTCGCGGTCTCGGCGACCTTCGCGAAGGCGTCCCGGTCGCGGACGGCGAGGTCCGCGAGGTTCTTGCGATCGATGGCGACGCCCGCCGCCTTCAGACCCGCCATGAGCTTGCTGTAGGACAGGTCGCAGCCGCGCGCGGCGGCGTTGATGCGCACGATCCAGAGCGACCGGAACTGCCGCTTCTTCGCGCGGCGATCGCGCGTCGCCGACACGCCGGCCTTCTCCACCGCCTCCTTCGCAAGGCGGTAGCAACGGCTCTTCATGCCGTAGTAACCCCTTGCGGAGTGGAGCAGCTTCTTTCGCTTGGCCCGGCGCTTTGTGCCTCGTTTGACCCGTGGCATTTTCGACTCCTCTAGGAAAGGCCCGACATTCTAGCGCAAGTGCGGCGTGGTTGGGCCGTCACGAGCGCCGGTCCGCTCAGGCGTACGGCAGCATCCGGCGGATCTTGGGCTGATCCGCGTCGCTCACCATGGTCTGCATGTCGAGCTTACGCTTCCGCTTCCGGGTCTTCTTGCTGAGGATGTGCGACTTGAACGCCTGGCCCCTCTTGACCCGACCCGACGCCGTCACCTTGAACCGCTTGGCTGCTCCTCGATGTGTCTTCTGCTTTGGCATGTTCTTCCTTCACGGGAGGAGGGTTGTGAGGCCGCGAGGCCTCCGCCCGGACGCCGGCTGCGGCGCTCCCATCGCTTCCCTGAGGCCTCTGCGGCTGCGGAGGCTTCTGCTGGGGCTTCTTCTGTCCGCCCTTGGTCGACTTCGGCGACAGCACGGCCTGGAGGTGCGGACCCTCCGAGCGCGCGCCGGGGTCGACGTTCCCGTAATCCTGCACTTCGCTGATGATCCGGCGCAGCAGGGCCTCGCCCCGATCGCGGTGGGTCCGCTCGCGGCCGCGGAAGACCACGATGACCTTGACCTTGTCCCCGTGCTGCAGGAACCGGCAGATGTGCTCCTTCTTGAAGTCGAAATCGTGATCATCGACGTTGGGCCGGAACTTGACCTCCTTGACGGTGGCCTGGTGCTGGCGCTTCTTCGCTTCCTGGGTCTTCTTGGACTGCTGGTAGCGGTACTTGCCGTAGTCCATGATGCGGCAGACCGGCGGATTTGACGTGGGCGAGATCTCGACGAGATCCAGCTCCTTGCGCTGGGCGATCTGGAGGGCGTCGAGCGGCGACATCACCCCGAGATGGACTCCCTCGTCGTCGATGACGAGGATTTCGCGTGCCTTGACTCTCTCGTTGACCCTGACGGTGATCTTGGGAAGCTCCCTCGGGCCGCCGCGATAGGGTGGAATGTTCCTTACCTCCTCGTGATCCGCGTGTGATTGCTGGTCAAATCTTCTCCTGCGGGGTCAGTTCCCGCGACGAAACTGGTAGGCGCAGACGGAGTCGAACCGTCGACCTCTACCGTGTCAAGGTAGCGCTCATTCCAACTGAGCTATGCGCCTCTGGCAAAAAAGAGTCCCAGGGCCCTCGACAGGGTCCCATCGAAGTCGGCCATGCGGAGAACGGACGGCGCTTTCCCACTATCAAACGTGGACAAGAAAGGCAGTCTTCTCCGGCAAGCGGCCACGAGCTTAGCACGGCTCTTGGGACGGTCGCAACGAGATTTGGCCTCGGCGGCCCCCGGTTCCCGAAGCGCGGCGCGGCTACAGCGCGAGGCGCGGCGGGTCGTTGCGGACCTCGGCCTCCTCGGCGCTCGCCTCCATCGCCTGCGCGATCACGCGATCCGTCACCTCGGTCAGGAACGCCTGCAGCGATTGCGCGAGCTCCTGGTACTCGGGCCAGAGAGTCCCGTCGACGAACGACCGCGGCACCTTGGCCATGACCGTCGTGTACCGCTGGCGGCTGTACCGGTACGGCTTGATGCCGTAACGGCGCAGCAGCGCCACCATGAGACGCCGCCGCCAGACGTCCTTCATGTAAAAGGTCATCTCGACGAGCGGCTCGGTCTTCTCGATGCGGCCCAGGGCCTCGAGGATCCGCTGGCGCGCGGCTGCCGCGGCGTCGCGCTCCCCGTCGGTTTTCGCCCCTGCATGAAGGGCCTCGATGCGCCGGAGCTTCTCGACGAGCCGTCTCTCGGGGTCGTTGTGGTGCTCGCTCATCGGAGGCCGATCATGCCAGGAGAAGCGCACCGTGCGATATGTTCCCGTGCATGGACGTCGAGCCCGTCGTGATCGCGTCGGAGGTGGCGTACGACGGTACCAGGTATGCCGGCTGGGCGAGGCAGGAGCGCGACACGACGATCCAGGGATTGCTCGCCGGCGCGCTGGAGCAGGTCTTCCTGCGCCGGCTTCCCGAGACGCATCTCGTCCTCCATGGCGCGTCGCGGACCGACGCCGGAGTCCATGCGCTCGGGCAGGTGGCGAGCTTCGTCCTTGGGTCCGATCGAACCGGCGGGAGGCAGGCCACCGCCCCGCATGCGAGCGGCGAGTCCGTGGACCTCGCTCGTGCGATGACGTCGCTTGCGTCGATGCTGCCGGCCGACGTGCGCGTCTTGAGGATGGGCGTCGCGCCGCCTGGATTCGACGCGCGGCGCTCGTCGATCGGCAAGCGCTATCGCTACCACATGAGCCTCGGGCGATCGTGCTCCCCGTTCCTCTCGCGCTACGTGCTCGAGGTCCCTGTGCGGACCGACCCCGAGCCGATGCGGGAGGCCGCGGCGGCACTCCTCGGCGACGTCGACATGAGGGCGTTCATGGCGCGCGCGGGCCACGAGGGGCCGGCGCCGCGCGCGATCAAGGGGTCGTCGCTCCGGCTCGACGAGCGGATGGGCGTATGGGTCTACGAGATCGAGGCGAGCGGGTTCCTGCGCCACGCGGTGCGCCGCATCGTCGGGACGCTGCTCATGGCGGGGCAGGGGAAGCTCTCCCCGCGCGACGTCCAGGAGATCGCACGCGAGGGACGGTCGGTGGACGCCGGCCCGACCGTGCCGCCGCACGGCCTGTTCCTCTGGGAGGTCCTGTACCCGGAGGGAACGCTTCCCTGGACCGCCGCGGATCGGGCGGCGGACCTGCTGACTTTTCCGGGCCTATAATTCCTTCGCGTCGTCCGCGGCGCCCTGGATGGCTCACAAAGGCTTCTACGATGGCCCGCTTCCGCCGGGATCGGTGGAGGAATCCCTGGTGCGGCAGATAGACTTCACGCGCCTGCCACGCCACGTCGCGATCATCATGGACGGCAACGGCCGTTGGGCGAAGAGCCGCCATTTGCCCCGCGTCGAGGGACACCGCGCCGGGATCGGGTCCGTTCGCGACACGGTCGAGACGTCGGCGCGGCTCGGTCTGGAGGCGCTGACCCTCTACGCGTTCTCGGTCGAGAACTGGAAGCGGCCCAAGGCCGAGATCGACACCCTCATGGCGCTCCTGCGCGAGTTCCTGCGCCGCGAGCTCGAGACCCTGAAGAAGAACAACATCCGCTTCCAGCCCATCGGGCGGATCCACGGCCTTCCCGCCTCCGTGCAGCGCGAGCTGGCCTATGCGGTGCGCGAGACGAAGGACATGGACGGCCTTCTGTTCCAGATCGCGCTCAACTACGGCGGGCGCACCGAGATCGTCGATGCGGTGAACGAGCTCCTGGGATCCAAGGGCGGCGCCCCGTGCGGTCACACGGAGATCACCGAGGAGGAGATCGTCGCGCACCTCTACGCCCCGGGCACGCCCGATCCCGATCTCCTGATCCGCACGAGCGGAGAGATGCGCGTCAGCAACTTCCTGCTCTGGCAGATCGCCTACTCCGAGATCTGGGTCACCTCGACGCTCTGGCCCGACTTCCGCAAGCGCGAGCTCTTCACGGCGATCATCGAGTACCAGGGACGCGAGCGGAGGTACGGAGGCGTGACCTCGGCGGTCCAGTTCCAGGAGAACGTGCGCGCCTGATCCGCATCGCCACCGCGCTGGTCGCGATCCCGCTTCTGTTCCTGCTCTGCAAGCGTGGACCGCCGATGGCGCTCGCGGCGCTCGTCCTCGCGGCCGCGGCGGCGGGGACGTGGGAGCTCTTCGCGATGGCGCGCAAGCGCGGCGCCCGGCCGCACCAGGCGGCGGGTCTCGCCGCCGCCCTGGCGGTCGGATGCGCCTTCGCGGGGCTCCTCGAACCCTTCGCTGCGTTCGGGATAGCCGCCGGCCTCACGCTCCTCTCGGCGCTCGCACGCGCCGACGTGTC
>JAXLQT010000049.1:0-37488 GCA_046331505.1 Acidobacteriota bacterium | reverse complement strand
GTTCGTCTTCGCCCAGGACGGCGCCTACAGCGTCGCGCAGCGCTGCACCTGCCGCGGCGTCCGCTTGCCCGCGCCGCCGGTCCCCGCGCGGTTCGCCGACGCGTCCTTCGCCGGGTTCGCCGCAAAGAACCCGGTGCTCAAGCGCGCGAAGGCGGTGGTGCAGAAGTTCGCCGAGCACTACCCGATGGTGGAGGGAGGGCTCGTCCTCATGGGTCCGGCCGGGAGCGGCAAGACCCATCTCGTGTGCGCGCTGCTCTCGCAGATCCAGCGCAAGGGGTTGCCAGCCTACTACTACGACTTCCGGGAGCTCCTCCGTGAGGTCCGCGCGACCTTCGACCGAGAGTCGGGAACCACGCAGGCCGAGGTGCTCGATCCGCTGCTTCACGCGCCCCTGTGCGTGATCGACGGCGTGGGGGACGAGGCGCCGCGGGACTGGGTGAACGAGCAGCTCGCGCTGATCGTGAACCGCCGCTACAACGAGAAGCTCGTGACCATCGTGACGTCGCGCTTCTTCGACGAGCGCACGCTGGGCGAGCTTGCCGACGCGCGGCTGGTCGCGGGGATCGATCCCGCGCTCCTCCCGGGCAAGGACGGCGCGATCCCGAAGGGGACGGGCCTCACGCTCGAGGAGCGCATCGGCGCGGCGCTCCTGTCGCGTTTCTACGAGATGTGCCAGTTCGTCCCGATGCCCGCCGAGGACTACCGGGTGCACATCAAGAAAGAGGTCTTTCCCCGTTAGCCGTCGCCGTGGCCGCGCGTGCTCTCCGCAGGGAGCGCCTCGGCCGAACCGCGGGGGACAGGCCCGCGCCTACTTGCCTGGGGGCGCGAGTTGACCTGGGTTGGCGGGCGCCGGCTTCATTCCTGGGCTCGTTCCGCTCCCGGAGTCCTCGTCTTCATCCTCTTCCTCCACGGGCAGCTTCTCCTCGCCGGTCTCGACCTGCTTGCTGGTGATCTTCTTGAAGCGCTGGAGCGTCCGGCCGTTGGTGGCGTAGAGAATCGCGGTCTCGCTGACCTCCGCGCGGCCGATGCCGTAGTCGTCGTGCGTCTTGAGCGAGAGCGTGCCCATCGGGTAGCCGTTCTTCGCCATGAAGGCGAGCACGTCGCGTCCGGCAAAGGGCGTGACGTAGACGACGTCGCCCTCCGCGGTCAGCGGAGCGATCACGCGCCGCGGGAGCTTGGCTTTCCACTTTCGGAAACCGTTCTTCAGGCGAAGCGCCGACAGGAGGTCGTCGTGGGTCGCGACGTAGACGAACTTGTCGTGCAGCAGCGGCGGTGCCGCGGCCGTGCTTCCGAGCCGGTGGCTCCAGTTCCTGTCGCCGTCGTCGAGGTCGAGGCAGTAGACCTTCCGGTCCCCGGACGCGACGAGGACGCGGTTCTCCGTGAGGGCCGCGGGCGCGACGATCCCGGCGCCCGTCTGGTAGGTCCAGGACTCGCGACCGTCCTGGAGCGAGAGCGCATGGACCACGCCTGCCTCGTCGCCGACCACCACGCGGTCGTGCATGGCGGTGGGCGTCGTGAGCCCCTTTCCGCCGGTCGTGCCTTTCCAGCGGATCGTCCCATCCTTCGCCGACAGGGCGAAGACGAAATCGTCTCGGCTCGAGACGATGACCAGGTCGCCGATCACGAATGGCTCCCGGCGGATCTCCTGCGACAGGTGCGCGCGGAACGCGGTCCCTCCGTCGGACGCACGGACGCGGACCGCGTCGCCCTGGAGCGTCGTGAAGAAGACGTCGCTCGACCCGCCATCCTTCTCCGACGAGAGCACGAGCGAGCCGGCGAGATCTCCGGGCATCTCGACGCTCCAGGCGTCCGCGCCGTCGCCGAAGTGGAACGCCGCCAGTTTCCGGCCCTCGAACGGCACCACCACGAAGTCGCCGGAGCGCACCGGTCCGCTCGCCGGCCGGCCAGGAAGCGTCTGCTTCCAGAGCTTGTCGGTGACGAACCGTTGGTCCCACGTCTCCTCGTCGTCGCGGATGAAGCGGAAGGGATCGATGAAGAGGTCGGGGCCGTCGTCTCGATCGCGACCCGGCGCACCCGAGCCCCCGAAGCTCTGGCCTCCTGGGTCCTTCCCACCGCCGGTCTGGTTCCCACCGATCGTCTGCCCGATCGCCGCGAACGGGGCCAGCAACAACGCGACGGAGGTGACGATGCGACGCACGCGCGACATCGAGTCGAACTGTACTGCCGGGTCCAGTCGAGGTCAAGGAACGGATCCTTGGGCGTTGAACGTCCGGCCAATGGCCCTCGCTGAGCCTCCACATTCGCCTCTTCGGGGGGTGGATGCGATGCTCGCCTCAGGCTCGCTGCGCTCGCCTTCGGCTGCGCTTCTCCCACCCCCCGAACCCCCCCAAGAACAACATCTGGGCACCATCGGATGCGGGGTTCGGCGCGCTCGCTGCGCTCGCCTTCGGCTGCGCTTCTCCCACCCCCCGAACCCCCCCAAGAACAACATCTGGGCACCATCGGATGCGGGGTTCGGCGCGCTCGCTGCGCCTCGCCTTCGGCTGCGCTTCTCCCACCCCCCGAACCCCCCAAGAACAACATCTGGGCACCATCGGATGCGGGGTTCGGCGCGCTCGCTGCGCTCGCCTTCGGCTGCGCTTCTCCCACCCCCCGAACCCCCCCAAGAACAACATCTGGGCACCATCGGATGCGGGGTTCGGCGCGCTCGCTGCGCTCGCCTTCGGCTGCGCTTCTCCCACCCCCCGACCCCCCAAGAACAACATCTGGGCACCATCGGATGCGGGGTTCGGCGCGCTCGCTGCGCTCGCCTTCGGCTGCGCTTCTCCCACCCCCGAACCCCCCAAGAACAACATCTGGGCACCATCGGATGCGGGGGTTCGGGTGCGCTCGCTTCGCTCGCCTTCGGCTGCGCTTCTCCCACCCCCCCACCCCCCCAACAACAACATCTGGGCAGCATCGGGAAGGGAGGTTCGGGTGCGCTCGCCCCGGGAATCCCCACGCAACAAGATCCCAGCATGGATGGAGCGTCTCGGGGATGCGATGCTCGGCTCGGCCCCCCTAGCGTCCTTGTGCCTTGCTTTCGGATCGGGCGGCGGTAGAATCCAGGATCCCCACGGTCCGGTTCGTGGGAGACCATTCGAAGCGAGTCCATCACGAGATGAGAGTCCTGCTCGTTCGGCCCGAGCGCGTCGGGGAGTTTTCGGCGCAGGGTCGCCACCAGATCAAGCACGTGCCCCTGGGGCTCCTGTACCTCGCGGGGACCCTCCGGACCCATCGTCACGACGTCCGGATCTGCGACGAGATCGTCGGCGATGACGTGGCCTTGGCCATCCGGGAGTTCCAGCCCGACCTCATGGGGATCACCTGCACGACCCCGCTCTGGGACCGCGTGCAGAAGCTCGTCGCCATCGCGAAGGAGAGCGGGATCAAGGTCGTCGTGGGCGGACCGCACGTCTCGGCGCTGCCCGAGCTCTGCCTCAAGGAGGCGCCGATCGATGCGGCGGCAACGGGCGAGGGCGAGGAGACGCTGGTCGAGCTCTGCGAGAGCCGCGACTGGACGCAGGTCAAGGGCGTCGTCCTGCGTGACGGGAACGGTGGCTACCTGCACACCCCCACCCGCCCGATGCCCGACGACCTCGACGAGATCCCGTTCCCCGCCTACGACCTCGTCAAGCGCGAGAAGTACATGGGCGACGACGAGCTCGGCTTCTACGTGCGCAAGAACGAGAACCTCATCCGTATCTTCTCGAGCCGCGGCTGCCCGTTCCTCTGCACCTACTGCAGCTCCCACAACACCTTCGGCCGGCCGCTCCGGATCCGCTCCGCCCAGAACGTCGTCGAGGAGCTGCGGGAGCTGACCTCGCTCTGGAAGACGAAGAACGTCTGCTTCATGGACGATATCTTCACCATCAACCAGGATCGTGTCCGCGAGGTGTGCGAGGCGATGCGCTCCGCCGACCTCAAGCTCCGCTGGAGCTGCTTCTCGCGGGTCGGGCTCACCGAGCCGACCGTCAAGGAGATGGCCGCCGCCGGCTGCATCCTCATCGGCTTTGGCGTCGAGACGGGCAGCGCCGCCGTGCTGAAGCGCATCAAGAAGGCGACGACCCTCGATCAGGCACGCGACACCTTCCGCCTGCTCGACAAGTACGGCATCCGCCGCAAGGCCTTCTTCATGATCAACTTCCCCGGCGAGACGCGCCAGGAGTTCGAGGAGACGGTCAACTTCGCGATCGAGCTGAACCCCGACTACGTGATGCTGTCCATCTTCATCCCGCTCCCCGGGAGCGAGCTGTTCGACGGCGTCAATCCGGCCGACTACGCGCATCACACGACGAAGTCGTTCTTCCATACCTCCGATCCGGAGACGCGCGCGCGCCAGCTCGAGTTCTTGCAGCGCTACCACTTCCGCATGGGCTACGTGAAGACGATGATGAAGAACTTTTCACCGCGCCACCTGCCCTACTACCTGAACCTCTTCCGCCACTACCTGGCGGTGCGCGCCGCGAGCTGACCGGACCCACGTTCGCCGCGCAGGGGGGACGCTCCGGCGGAGCGCATCTTCGATTCGTCGTCCTCCTGTTCCGGGGAGCGGGTTTCGTCATGCTCGCCGTGGCGGTCCTGATGACCGGCGCCTATCTGCACCCACCTCCTGCGCCGAAGACGTCGGCGCAACCGATGGTGCAGCTCCAGACGGGCGATCCGATCCCGACGGCGCGCGTTCCCGAGCCGCCCTTCACGTCCCGTGTAGCGAGGTCCCAGCTCGTCCTGACCCTCTCGGGGCTCGCGCTCGCCGTCCTCGCCGCCCTCGCGCCGCGATCCGCGTTCCTCTCCGCGCGTCTCGGGACGGATCGGGCGGCGAAGGTCGCGCTCCTGGTCGCGTCGTCCACCGTCCCGCTCTTGATTGCGGAGATGGTCCTCCGCCCGTTCGTCCATGGCCCGCGGAAGGAGACGCGTCTGTTCGTTGCGGACGAGGTCCTCGGCTGGCGCATGCGGCCCAACGTCGAGGAGCTCTGGGGCGGGGTCATCGTGAGGACCAACGGCCGTGGCCTCCGGGGACCCGACGTTGCGATGCCCAAGCCGAAAGGGACGGCCCGGATCCTGTACCTGGGCGATTCGGTCACGTTCGGCTACATGCTCGAGCGCGACGAGGACACGTACGTCGCGCAGGCGGAGTCCCTCCTGAAGGAGCGTCTCGGCCGTCCGGTCGACAGCGTCAACTCCGGCGTCGGCGGCTACTCGGAGTGGCAGGAGCTCGCCTACCTCCAGCGCGACGGCCTCGCCCTCGAGCCGGACGCGGTCGTGCTCGGCTTCGTGCTCAACGACGTCACCGAGAAGCTCGAGCTCTATCGCTACGGCGGCTTCGACGAGGGTTTCGCGCTGCGCAACTCCTACTCGTCCTGGCTCGACCGCCTGCAGAGCGAGGTGAGCCTGCTCGAGGCGCTGCACCGTCTCAAGGTGCGGTCGCGCTACGGTTCGGCGAGCGCCCGCGAAGCGAAGAAGAAGGAGGCCTTGACGGTGCCGTCGCTCATCTATCATCCCGGCGATCCGTGCGTGCGGGAAGCGTGGAAGCTCACTCTTCCCAGCATCGAGAAGATCTACGATGCCTGCCATGCCCGCCACATCCCGGTCCTGCTCGTGGTCTTCCCCTACACGTTCCAGTTCCGCCGTGACGCGGGCGATCTCCTCGCCCCGCAGGCGGTGCTGCGCGAGCACGCCGCCGCGCACGGCGTGCCGTTCCTCGATCTCTATCCCGCCTTCGTCGAGAACGTCGACCGGGAAGGAGGCACCGCGCGCGATCTCTTCTTCGACTACAACCACCCCAACGCGCGAGGCTTCCGCGTGACCGCACAGGCGGTCGCCGAGGTCCTGGCGCGGGAGCTCGCCGCGTCGTGAGAGTGGCGCGGCGCGCCGGCGGGTCTCGCTGGACCCGCCGCGCGTGGCTCGCGGCGGCGTCGAGCCCGCTGGTGTCGCTGGCGGCGTGCCCGAGGGGACCCGCGGCGCCGTCCGCCGGAGGCGCAAGGCCGCGGCCCAACGTGCTGATCGTCCTGACCGACGATCAGCGGTGGGACTCGCTCGGCTGCTACGGCAACGGCGACATCGCGACCCCGAACATCGATGCGCTCGCCGCCGCGGGAGCGAGGTTCGACGCGTTCTACGACGCCATCCCGCTCTGCTGCCCTTCCCGCGCGACGTTCCTGACGGGGCGGCACGCGCACGAGACGGGCATCGTCTGCAAGGGAGCCGATCACGGCGCCCCCATCGACATCCCCGAAGGCATGCCCACGATCGCGACGCACCTGGGCGGCGCCGGCTACGCCACGGGCTTCGTGGGGAAGGCCCACCTCGGAGGGGATCCGACGCGCTGGGGCTTCAAGGACGCGCGGGCCGTGGCGCCCGGGGGCGGATGCGAGCGCATCGATCCGACGCTCCGCATAGACGGCCGGGAGGCGGTGGTGAAGGGACACTCGACGGAGATCTTCGTGGACGCGGCGATCGCGTTCCTGCGCGATCAGAAGCGGGAGCGGCCGTGGCTCCTCTGGCTTGCGACCACCGCGCCGCACTCGCCCAACGATCCGCCGGAACGCATGGTGCAAAGACCCCCGCCCGGCTGGCCCCCCGGGCAGGCAATGGACCCGCTGGCGATCGCCCAGTTCTCCGGTACGTACGCGAGCGTCGAGCGCCTCGACCGCGAGCTCGGGAGGCTCTTCCGGGAGATCGATGCGCTCGACTTGGCGGCGACGACCCTCGTGATCCTCGCGAGCGACAACGGCTTCATGATGGGCAGCCACGGCATCCGCGCGAAGGACACGTGGTACGAGGAGTCGGCGCGCGTCCCATGCCTCGTGCGCTGGCCGGGCGTGGTTGCGCCTGGCTCGCTGGCGTCGCTCGGCTCCAGCGTGGATCTCCTGCCGACGTGCCTCGAGGCGGCGGGCGTCCAGACGCCGCCGGGCCTCGAGGGCGTGAGCCTCGTGACGGGAAAGCGCGAGGCGGTGTTCAGCTCCGGCCACCTCTCCGACGATCCCGAGACGCGCGGCGACCCCTGGTTCCTGGCGCGACGGGGCATGCTCAAGCTCGTGACGCGAGGCCAGGGCGATCGCGTGCTCTACGATCTCGCGGCCGATCCGCACGAGGAGCGGGACCGCATCACCGATCCCACGGTGGCGGCGGACGTGGTACGGCTCGACGAGCTGACGGCGGCGTGGCTCGCGCGCGGCGACGCGGCGCGCTACTTCTCGACGAGCCCCTCGGGTCCTCGCAAGCCCATGGGTCCAATCTTCCGCAAGTCCCAGCCCAAGCCGAAGGAGCCTACCTGACGCTGAGCAGCCGCCGGCCGTCGGGCGTGCGCTCGAAGAGCGGACCGTCCGGGAAGAGGTCCCAGAGGATGCGGCCTTGCTCGAGGAGGTGGTCGTTGCCGCTGTGCTTCACGCCGAAGACGACGATGTCGCTCGCGTCGTCGACGAGCTTGAGGCAGGTGAGCCGCGTCGGGGATCCGTCCGCAATCCCGACCTTGCCCGGCGTGAGGCACTCGACCACCTCGACCTTGTAGGCGACGCCGTCCATCGACGCCTGGCCGTTGCCGCCCAGCACGAGCAGCGCCTTCCCGGACAGGTCCTTGTAGCGCCCGGCAAGCTCGGCGAGGCTCTTCTCCGTGAGGCGGCGCTGGTACTCGGTCTTGAGGTCGTCGAACGAGCCCTCCACGTGAACCATCACTTCCGGCTCCTTCCAGACGATGTCGGTGCGCGCGCGCCCGGGCCCGAGCCACGACCAGTGGGCGAGCTTGATGGAGCTGTCGCACGAGAGCTTGAGCACGTAGCTCTCGTTGCTGTCGGCGGGCGGGTTCGCGTCGGGGATGACACTGAACGCGCAGTCCTGGCTCTCCTGACCCCATTCGATGAGGAGGTGGTCCTTCGTGACGAAGGCGATCGACACCGGGTCCGCCTCGAAGTACTCGAGCGGATCGAAGTGGCCGTCGGCCACCTTCTTCGCGAAGTCCTCCAGGTAGAAGCGCATGCCCGCGAGCTTGTTGGGCGGCACCGGCGGGGGCGCGTCGTCGCCTGCGCTGGCGTCGGCGGCGGCGAAGAGGACGAGCGCGGCGAGCGCCATCGCGGGCTTCACCGTGCCTCCGGCACCAGCGGCGGGTTGCGCGTCGAGAGCATGTCGAGGGCGTGGCGCGCGGCGAGCCGCTCCGCTTCCTTCTTCGAGGTGCCCGCGCCCGAGCTCGTCACGAGCGACGCGACGTCGCACTCCACCACGAACGTGCGGGCGTGCTCCGGCCCCTCCGCTTCGGCGAGACGGTAGCGCGGCATGGGGAGCCCCAGCTGATGGCAGAGCTCCTGGAGCAGGCTCTTCGGATCGGCGGCGGCCCCGGGCCGGCAGAGATCGACGAGCATCGCTCGGAAGTCGCGCGCCACGAAACGCCGCGCCGCGCCGATCCCCTGGTCGAGGTAGACCGCGGCCAGCACCGCCTCGTAGGCGTCGGCGAGGATCGAGGGCTTCTCGCGTCCGCCGGTCTTGTCCTCGCCGCGCGACAGCTTCAGGTGCTTTCCGAGGTCGAGCTCGCGCGCCGCGGCGGCCAGGACGGGCTCGCTCACCAGGCGCGACTTCACCTTCGTCATCTCGCCCTCGTCGCGCAGCGTCGTCTCGAGCGCCATCAGCTCCGCGACGAGGAATCCGAGGAGCGCGTCGCCGAGGAATTCGAGCGTCTCGTTGCACGACGCGGGCTGCCCCACCTCGTTGGCGTAGGAGCGATGCGTGAGGCTTCGCGCAAGAAGCGCGCGGTCGTGGAACGTGACGCCGATGCGCTCCTCGAACCCCGATGCCTGCACGGGGTCGGGATCGGTGGCAGCCTCGGTCTCGACGGTCGTGGAGGGATCGGCCTTGGCGGCGCGCCAGAGGCGGTCGAGCTCGGCGTCGCCGACGTCCTTGGGCGTGAGCCCGCGCGACGCCAGGGCGCCCTCCAGGTGGCGGAACCGCGCCTCGAACCGCAGGCACGCGTCGCGCGCGACTTCCTCGGGATGGACGTCGAGGAAGCGCGCCGCTTGCGCTCCCCGCGAAGAGGAGGTCGCCGAGCTCCCGGCCCGCCCGCGTGCGATCGACCCCCGCCTCGAGCTCGAGCTCGCGGAGCTCCTCGGCGATCTTGGCGAGGACGTCGGTTGCGGCGCGCCAGTCGAAGCCGGCCCGCGCGGCGCGGGCGCCGAGCTTCTCCGCGAGCATCAGGGCGGGGAGGTTGCGCGGCACCCCGTGAAGCGCCGACGTTGCGCCCGCCGCCGCGCGCTCGCGCGCCTTGAGCCGTTCCCAGTTGTCGACCACATCCGATGCCGTGCGCGCCACGGCGTCGCCGAAGACGTGAGGGTGGCGCGCCACCAGCTTCGCCTTGATGCGCGCGGCAACCTCGTCGATCGTGAAGAGCCCGGCCTCCCCCGCAATCTCCGAGAGGAACACCACCTGGAGCAGCAGATCGCCGAGCTCGTCCGCCAGGTTCTCGGCCGCGGGGCGAGGGCATGTCCCGCGCGGCCCCGCGTCGGGCGCGCCGGCTCCCGCTGCGAGGAGGTCGATCGCGTCGACCACCTCGTAGCTCTCCTCGAGCACGTAACGGCGCAGGCTCTGGAAGGTCTGCTCCCGATCCCAGGGGCAGCCCCCTGGCGCGCGAAGGCGGTGCATGACCTCGACGAGCTCTCCGAAGGATGACATGCGGTGGCGATGCGCGGGCGCGCGTGTCCCGCACCGGCAGAGTCTATCGTGGGTTGTCCCGTGCCCCGGACCGAAGCCGCGATCGCGCATCCTGCACGAACTGCCGGGCAGGAGCCCCACCCTGACCGGTCGGCCTCTACTTCACGTAGC
This sequence comes from Acidobacteriota bacterium, assembly GCA_046331505.1. Classification (GTDB taxonomy): domain Bacteria; phylum Acidobacteriota; class Vicinamibacteria; order JAXLQT01; family JAXLQT01; genus JAXLQT01. Next base: position 27,684 of record JAXLQT010000049.1, on the reverse strand, counting down.
CGAGCGATCTGAGATCCTCGTAGAGGTCGCGATCGTCGCGGACCTGCTTTCCGATCACCCTCCGGTCGCCGAACGTCTCGATCTTGCGCACGGGGTAGAGGGCGCGGAACGCGTCGTCGGCCGCGTCGGCGAGCACGCGTCCTGGAAGGTCTTCGGAGGAGGGGAAGCCCGCGAGGTAGAGGAACGTCGGAGCGACGTCGAGCAGATCCGCGGGCTCGCCGCGGGTGCCGGGGCGGATGCTCGTCCCCAGGAGCAAGAGCATTCCCCGCGTCGCGCTCCTTGCCGAGCGGCCCGGGCTCGCGACGATCAGAAGCGTCCCCCCGCGCGCGATCACGGGGGCGATCCTCTGCGCGATCCCGGCGTCGAACGCGGCGAGCGCGCCGGCCGCGACATCCCCCCGCGCGAGCTGGAAGCGCACGATGTCCCGGCCGGGAAGGTAGACGAGCGCGGTGGCGCGCGCGAGCTCCGGATCGTGGGCGGCGATCGCGGGCACGAGGGACGCGTGAAACGCATCCGACCTCTCGGCGAAGCACTCGATCGACGCGGGATCGCAGCCCGACGGAAGGGCCTGGAACGCGGCGTCCGCGATGGGGGCCACCCAGACCGGCGCGACCTCCGAGCCGATGCGCGCCCCCCGGCGCAGCGCGAAGAAGGCGGTCTCGCTGCAGACGGCGCCGCGGGGAAGGTCCTGCGCCGGAGACGTTCCCCAGAAGTTCACCACGATCGCCGGCTGTGACTTGTCGGCGAAGATCTCCCACGCCGCCTTGACCGTGCGTGCGGTGTCCGTGATGGGAGACGGCCGCGCGATCCGCAAGAGCTGGAGCGCGCGCGCGACGACCGCCGGGAAGCCGTGCAGCGACTCGCGAACGCCGGCGCTCATCCCTGGCACACGCTGCGTCCCGAGCGAGAGGATGCCGTGCTTCTCGGGAGGCTGTCCGGTCGCGATCGTGGTCCAGAGCGCCGCCGGGTTGTCCCAGCCGCCCGCGGGAGCCAGAAGCGGCGCGGCATACCCTCGTGCGAGGAGATCGGAGAACGGCGCCAGGGAGTGCGCGTCGTCCCAGGAAACCCCATCGATCGCCAGGAGCGTCAGCTCGTGTCCCGGGGGCTGCAGCGAAAACGTGGACGGCGCGCGTGGCGTCGTACGAGAGCCGTCCCAGGCGCCCGATGCGATCCACGCCGCGCCCAGCGCCACCGCCGGGATGAGGATGGTCGCGACGCGCCGGCCCGCTCCGCTCCCGGCGGGACGAGGGACGGCCCCGAGCCGGACGGCGAAGCCCATCACCGACAGGGCCGCGAGCCGGGCGACGAGGACGGCGAGCGTCGCGAGGAGGACGACCTTCGCCGCGCCGCGCAGCGGTCCGCCCCCGCGAGGGAGCGGCTCCGAGAGCAGGAAGAGGGCGAGGAAGCCGAGGAGCGCTCCGCCGAGGATCGTCGCGGTGATCCGCGCCGTGCGCTCGGGATGCGACCGCAGGGCGCCAGGCATCGATCGCAGAGCGAGGCCAAGGAGCGCATCGAGAGCGGCGATCGGCAAGCCGGTGACCGGGACGAGGTAGGCCATGTAGATCAGGAGGTCGAGCGGACGTCCCGCGAGCTCGGGGTTGGTCGCGAGCGTCGCGAGCCCGAGCAGGATCGCGAAGAGCGCTCCCGCGACGAGCCCCACGTTCGCGGCGAGCCGGACGTCCCAGGCGAAGAAGGAGGTGCTCTCCGAGACGCCGGGGATCAAGTAGCGCTCGAGCGGCGAGGCGAGGTATCCCTTGTCGCGGAGGAGATCGCGGACCCGATCGACGTTGGGATCGGGCGCGCTCAACGGATGTAGCCGAGCGCGCGCAGCTCGTCCATGATGGCGCCGTCCAGGGGCGACGGCACGGGCTCTCCTCCCTGGGCGCCACGGGCGTAGGGACGATCGGTCGTCAGATGCGGCAGCCCGCTCAGGTCGCTGCCGGGCAGCTCGCGCGAGATGGGGATGCCCAAGAGAGCGAGCGTCGTCGGCAGGACGTCCAGGACCGATGCTCCGTGGATGCGGATGCCGCGCGCGAAGGGGCCACCGCAGAGAGCGAGGATCCCTTCGGGCCGGTGATCGCCGGTCAGGGCCGGCTGGAGCGGGCGGCGGCCGGGGCCGAACCCGTGATCGGACACGACGACCAGGACCGCGTCGCGGGGCAGGTCGATCCTGGGCACGGGGCCGCCGCGCACCGAACCGCCGAGGGACTGCACGAGCCTGCGCACGTTGTCGTCCTCGTATCGGTAGTAGGCGATGACGCGGCGCGCCTTTCGCTCCTGGATCTCGTCGCCCGAGAGGTAGGCGTCGAACGGGCCGTAGCCGATGTGCTGCATCACGTCCGTCCCGTGCTGGTAGCAGAGCAGCACGTCGTACGGGAGGCGCCGCGCGAGGTAGAGCGCGGCCCGCATCGCGGTCTCGTCCTGGAGGTAGGGGTGCTTCGCGCCGAAGATCGGGAGGTCCTCCCTCATCTCCGGGCGGTCCACGCCCGCGGGATCGACGAAACAACAGCTCGCGACGGTCGCGAGTAGCGCGTCGGGATAGGTGCGGTGCCCGAGCGTCTTCTCCTGCTCTGCGGTGACCGGCCAGAACATGGGACCCTCCTCCATGGGACGCACGTGATCGGAGATCACGAACCCGTTGACCGGCTCGGCGGGCCACGTGACGTACCAGCCCACGACCCCGATGCGGCGGCCATGCTCCGATGCGATGCTCCAGATGGCCGGGCAGCGCCGCAGGTTCGAGGAGGCGGGGATGGGCTTGCCGCCGGGGCCGGGCATGACGAAGTTCTCGATCCCGTGGACCGCCGGGGGCTGGCCGGTGGCGATGGTGGTCCACATCTGCGGGGAGTTGTAGGGCGGCATCGAGAGGAGGTCTCCGGTCGCGGCCGATGCGCGCAGCGCCGCGAAGGCGGGCAGGAGGCCGCGCCCGATCAGGGGATCGATGGCGCGCCACGTGGCGCCGTCGATACCGAGCACGACGACGCGGAACCGCGCCGCACGTGTGGGCGCGGCCGCCCGCGCGGCGAGCGCGATCGCGACGAGGAGCGCGGGGATCGTGGCGAGGTACGCTTTGGTCGGCGGCAAAGCTGTGCTAGCGTCCGGCCGCGCGCGATGCGAATCTCGCGTCGCGCGGCGCGGATCCGTCGATCTTAGTGGATGGGCCACCGTCGGCCCGGGGGTAGAGAAGATGTCGTACGAAGCGCTGGGTATGGTCGAGACGAAGGGACTCGTGGGCTCCATCGAGGCGGCGGATGCCATGGTGAAGGCGGCCAACGTGGTCCTCATCGGCAAGGAGTACATCGGCGCCGGCTTCGTGACCGTCTTCGTGCGCGGCGACGTCGGCGCGGTCAAGGCCGCGACCGACAGCGGTGCCGCCGCGGCGCGCCGGGTGGGGGAGCTGGTCTCCGTCCACGTGATCCCGCGCCCCCACGCCGAGGTCGAGAAGATCCTGCCCAAGGGCGGCAACGCCCCCGCGAAGGGATCGGTCGGGTAGCGTCCCTCGATCCGTCGGCTCTGACCCATGGGCAGCTACGCCGATCTCGACGCGATCGCCGAAGCCCGTGACCTGACGGCGCGGGCACGCGACGCCCAGCGGTCCTTCGCGGAGTCGAGCCAGGAGCGGGTCGACGCGGTCGTCGCTGCCATGGCTGCGGCCGCGAAGGCCGCTTCCGTCGAGCTCGCCCAGCTCGCCCACGAGGAGACGGGCTTCGGCAACGTCGAGGACAAGAACCGCAAGAACCTGTTCTCGGCCGTGACGGTCCACGACTTCATCCGTCCGATGAAGACGGTGGGCGTGCTGCGCGAGGACGCGGCGCGCAAGGTCTACGAGATCGCGGAGCCGGTGGGTGTGGTCGCCGCGGTGCTTCCCTGCACCAACCCGACGTCGACCGCGATCTACAAGATCCTCATCGCCGTGAAGTCGCGCAACGGAGTCGTGCTCTCCCCGCACCCCGCGGCGCGGCGCGCGATCCAGAGGACCGCGGAGATCATGAAGGATGCCGCGGTGCGCGCCGGCGCGCCGGAGGGCCTCATCGCCTGCATCGGCAACCCGACGCCCGAAGGCGTGCAGGCGCTGATGCGCGACAAGAACATCGGCGTGATCCTGGCGACGGGAGGCAGCGACCTGGTGCGCGCCGCCTACAGCGCGGGCAAGCCCTGCTTCGGCGTGGGGCCCGGGAACGTGCCCGCGTACGTCCATGCGAGCGCCGACCCGCGCCTGGCCGTCGAGCGGATACTCGCCGGCAAGACGTTCGACTGCGGCACGCTCTGCTCCTCCGAACAGGCGGTGATCGCCGACGTTGCGTGCAGCGATGCGGTGGTGCGCGAGCTCGCGGCGCAGGGCGCCTACTTCCTGCCCGCCGCCGATCAGGAGAAGCTCGCGCACGAGCTGTTCACGCCGCGGCTGACGGTGCAGCCGAAGCTGCTCGGGAAGCCGGCGACGCGCATCGCGGAGCTCTGCGGCATCCAGGTGCCGAAGGGGACGCGCGCCCTCGTTGCGCCGCTCGCGGGCGTCGGACCGAAGTTCCCACTCTCGGCGGAGAAGCTCTCGCCGGTGCTCGCCTACTACGTGGTGAAGGACTGGAAGGAGGGCTGCGATCGCTGCAAGGAGATCCTCGCGTTCGGCGGATCTGGCCACACCCTCGCGGTCCACGGTCAGGACAAGGACGTGATCTTCCAGTTCGCGCTCCAGAAGCCCGCGTTCCGCATCATCGCCAATGCGCCGGCCGCCACGGGCGCCGTCGGTCTGGGCACGGGCCTCGATCCGGCGATGACGCTCGGCTGCGGCGCGATGGGCGGGAACATCACCTCCGACAACATCTCGCCGCTCCATCTCATCAACCGGAAGCGCCTCGCGTTCGGGATCGAGGACACCGTTCCCGCCGGAGTCCCTGAGTCGGCCGTCGCGCCGGCGGCGTCGTCGCTCGGCAAGGCGCCGGCCGACCTGCGGGCGCGTGCCGAGCGATTCCTGCAAGGCAAGGGCGTGCTCGCGCAAGCGTTGCCCGCGCAACCTCCGGCGGCGCCGGCGCCGGAGGCGCCCGCACCGGAGACGCCGGCACCGGAGAAGCCCTGCCCGCGCGTTGCCGCCGCGGCTCCCGTTCCGCGCGTCGACTTCGTGTGCGAGGACGACGTGCGCACGGCGATCCGCGAGAAGCGGCGCATCGTCGTCCACGGCCGGACGATCATCACGCCCGCGGCACGCGACCTCGGCGCGCTCCACGACATCTTCCAGGGCGGATGACGGATCGGGCGATCGGATCCGAGCTTTTCTGTTCCATCCCGCGTGCGGCCCTGATATAAAGCGTCGCTCTCGTGACGTCTTCCGGTCCGCGTCGTTGCCGCACCTCTGCGCTCGTGTCCCTCCTTTGTCTCGGGGCGATGGGGGGATGTGCGACCTCCGGCAAGCGCGTCGCGACGGTCCCGAAGGCGGCGGCGCCCGCCGCCGAGGCCCCGACGACGCCGCCCGCCACGGTCGCCTGGGTGAACCACCAGGCGGAGAAGCACCTCGTGGCGGGGATTGCGGCGTTCGAGGCGAAGCACCCCGACGAGGCCCAGGAGGAGTTCGCGAAGGCCCTGGCCGCATTCGACGTGCCGGGCATCGACGTCGAGGGCGATCCCTCCGCGCGGCTCGCCTACCAGAAGGTGCTTTGGCGCATGAGCCAGTACGACGTCGAGTCCCTGGCGGCGATCACGCGCGAGGAGATCCCCCTCGAGATGCTCGGGATGGAGTTCGCGCTCACCCAGCCCAACCCCGAGGCGGAGTCCGAGATCCGTGCCGCGATGCAGGCGATCTCCTTCGACCTCCCGGTCCAGATCAACGACGACGTCCTCGCCTTCATCGAGTACTTCCGCACGCGCCACAAGGGCGCCATCGAGTCCGGCCTCGAACGGGGCGGGCGGTACCTGGAGATGATGCGCAAGACGTTCCGGGACGAGGGGCTTCCGCAGGACCTCGTCTACATGGCGCTCATCGAGTCGAACTACAAGCCCTCGGCCCTCTCGCGCGCGAAGGCCAAGGGGGTGTGGCAGTTCATCCCCGAGACGGGCCACCGCTACGGCCTCCGCCAGACGAGCTTCCTCGACGAGCGGTCCGATCCCGAGAAGGCGACGCGCGCGGCCGCCAGGTACCTGAAGGACCTCCACGAGATGTTCGGCGACTGGTACCTCGCGATGGCGGCCTACAACTGCGGCGAGTGGAAGATCGTGCGCGAGCTGGGCTCGAGCGACGCGAAGAGCTACTGGGACCTCGTCCGCATGAACCGCCTTCGCGAGGAGACGAAGAACTACGTCCCCGCGATCCTCGCCGGGATGATCATCTCCAAGAACCCGGAAGCCTTCGGATTCGATCCCGACATGGAGAACCCGCTCCGCTACGACTCGGTGGTGATGCCGGTCAGCATCGATCTGCGCACGGTCGCGCGCAACCTCGACACCAGCGCCGACTACCTCCGCGAGCTGAACCCGGAGCTGCGCAAGAACCGGACGCCGCCGTCCCCCTACGCGCTCAAGGTGCCGCCCGGCCGGGGCGGGTCGCTCGTGCAGCAGGTGCTCGCACTGCCGCCGGAGGAGCGCGGCGGGAGTGTGAGCCACACCGTCACGAAGGGCGAGACGCTCTACTCGATCGCGCGCGCGTACGGGGTCCCGCTCGACGAGCTCGCGGACTGGAACGACGTCGGGAAGAAGGCCAAGCTCCGGCCCGGCGCCGTCCTCCAGGTTCCCGTGGGCGGATCGCGGGGAACGGCCGCCCCCGCGATCGCGCCGGCCGTGAGCACGACGACGAAGATCGCCGACGCCGGGCGGGTCAAGACGCCGGAGCCCGCCGCGAGCACGCCCGCGCCCGTCCGCGGCAAGCGCGTCACCTACAAGGTGAAGAAGGGCGACACGCTCTACCGCATCGCGCGGCGCTACAACGTCACCGTCGAGCGCCTCGCCCAGTGGAACCAGATCAAGCGCGCCGAGATCCAGCCTGGGGACGTCCTGACGATCTATGTAGACTGATCGACCCGATGTCGATCGCGATCTACGTGCTCGAGGAATCCATCGCCGACTTCGCCGGCGCGGTGATCACGGTCGCACCGGACGGTTCGGGCGTCTGCTTCGACGGCCCCCACATCCACGAGAGCTCCGACGCCGAGAGCTCGCGCATCGCCGCGCACCAGAAGCCCGTGCTGATCCTCGGCGACGACGCTCCGAGCTTCGAGGGCGCGCTCCACGAGATCCGCCGCATCCTCCGCGAGATCGCCATCCCGATCGTCTCGACCAAGCCGATCGAGAACAGCGACGGCATCGAGATCCGGAGCTTCATGGTCTACAAGGACCCGAAGGTCGGGATCCTCGTTCCGAAGATCCTCTCGGGTCTTCGCCTGGGTCCGGCGGGCGCGATCCGCTGCGAGCAGGGCGCGCACCTCGTGCTGAAGCGCCTCTCGTACCTCTTCTGCCCGCTCGACGGCACGCCGCTCACCTACGACTTCTCGGTCCAGGTCTACGACACGTTCCTGAAGCGCAAGTTCCGCGTCTCCGAGGTCCGGGTGGAGGAGCCGGGGGCGCGCAAGACCTGCGACACGCACCCCGACCTCCGGTTCCCGAACGCCTTCTCGCGCTGCCCGCGCTGCGCGGCCGACCTGAAGCCGCTCGCGCGCAAGGGGAAGGGCCGGTGAGCGCGCCGCTCCGGGCGCTGATAGACGGCGAGCTCGTGGCGGGAGCCGGGACCCTGGCCGTTGCGCGGAAGGACAAGGGCGAGCTGCTCGCCCAGGCGCCGCTCTGCGACGAGGCAGAGATCGAGAGAGCCGCCGCCGCGGCGACGCGAGCCTTTGCGACGACGCGGTCGCTCGCGGGGTTCGAGCGCGCCGAGATCCTCCGCCGCATCCGCGACGGCATTGCCGCCCGAAAGGACGAGCTCGCGCGCACGCTGGCGCTCGAGGCCGGCAAGCCCATCCGCGCCGCGCGCGCGGAGATCGACCGGGCGCTTCACACCTTCGCGTGCTCGGCCGAGGAGGCGACGCGCATCCACGGCGACCTCCTACCGCTCGACTCCGCGCCGCACGCGCGCGGCAGGTCCGGGATGCTGCGTCGCTTCCCCGTGGGTCCGGTCGCCGGCATCACCCCCTTCAACTTCCCGCTCAACCTCGTGGCGCACAAGGTCGGCCCCGCGATCGCCGCCGGCTGCTCCATCGTGCTCAAGCCCGCCTCCGCGACGCCGCTCTCCGCTCTCGCGCTTGGCGAGATCGTTGCCGCGTCCGGAGCCGCGCCGGGTTCGGTCAACGTCGTTCCGTGCCCATCGGCGCTCGGGGAGAAGCTCGCCGTCGATCCCCGCTTCGCCGCGCTCACCTTCACCGGGAGTGCGGCCGTCGGGTGGCGCCTGCGCGCGATCGCAGGCCGCAAGCGCGTCGTCCTCGAGCTCGGCGGCAATGCCGCGGTCATCGTCCACGACGACGCCGACCTCGCGGTCGCGATCCCGAAGATCGTCGCGGGCGCGTTCGGCTACGCCGGGCAGTCCTGCATCAGCGTCCAGCGGATCCTCGTCCAGCGGCGCATCGTCCCGGACGTTGCGCGAGAGCTGGTCGTGAAGACCGAGGGCCTCAAGGTCGGCGACGTCCTCGCCGAGGACACCGACATCGGCCCGATGATCGACGAGGACGCCGCGCGCAAGACCGAGAGCTCGATCCAGGATGCCGTGCGCTCCGGCGCGAAGCTCCTCACCGGGGGAGATCGGCGTGGCGCCTGGGTCACCCCGGCGTTGCTCCAGGACGTTCCCCACGATTGCGGTCTCTGGTGCCAGGAAGCATTCGCCCCGGTCGCGGTGATCGAGGCGTACGACACGTGGGACCAGGCGCTCGCGCTCTGCAACGCGTCCGACTTCGGCCTCCAGGCGGGCATTTTCACGCGCGACTTCGGCCGCATCATGCAGGCCTACGACGTCCTCGAGGTCGGCGGCGTGATGGTCGGCGAGGTGCCCACGTGGCGCGTCGATCCCATGCCCTACGGCGGCACGAAGGGATCCGGCATAGGCCGGGAGGGCGTCCGCTACGCGATCGAGGACCTGACCGAGCCCAAGCTTCTGGTCTGGTCGCGATAGAAGCTTCCCTCGCTGGCGGCCCGCGTCGCGGCTATCCCGGATCCTCCCGCGCGCGGAGCTCCGCGACGAGGACCGGCCGTTCCATCGGGTCCACGCACGGCATTCGCAGCATCGTCCACAACAGGGTCTTCTCGTAGCAGCAGTAGCCAGGCCCAGGGCGATGCGCTCTCAGCCTCTGGAGCTCCCGGAGAGCCTCCGGCGCGATCGTTTGGTTCTCCCGAGCCAACTCTCCGAGGGCGACGATCGCTGCCTCGACGCTCCAGTCCATCGGGCCGCGGAGCAGCGAGAGCAGCGCGCGACGCCGAAGCGAACCTTCCCAGCCGTCGTCGACATAGGCCATGACGAGGGCGACCGCGATCTGGATCCGGAAGATCCAGCGCCAGATCGGGATCTCGTGGGGCGCTGGCGGTGGGTGGACCATCAGTGCCGCAAGGTCGAAGATCCGTGCGGGCAGAAGGCTGCCTCCGGCAGGAGAGGATGCGCCTGGTTTCGCGAACAGGCGGCGTAGCCATCCCGCGGAGGGTTGCATGGTGGACGATGCCGGCGGGAGGATCGTTGCGGCGATCGAGCGCGCGCGGGACTTCCAGACATCGATCTGGAACTCTGTGCTTGCGAGGCTGACCACGGGCTCGAGCTGTTCGAGGCTTGGCGGAGCGAGCGCGGGAGACGGGTGGACTCCGTCGTATCGCCAAAGGAGCAACTCGGTCGGCCCCGTCGCCAGACGCGGGTCCGGCTGCTGGACCTCTGCCTCGACGGTGACGTTGTCCATGAGGCGCCCGAGTGCGAGGCGGGAGCTCGGGGCTTCGATGGAGCTCAGCGCGAGGGAGATCTGGGCGTCGCGCGGGAGCTGCTCAGCCTCGATGCGCTTCATCATGTTCACCGTTGCGTCCGCCGGATCTGGCAGGTGGCCGAGATAGGGCGTCCGTCTCCACGTGTCCTCGGCGAGGACGTGGGCGCGCTCCCCCGCGCCGGATACATTCGCGATCGCGTCGAGCCTCTTGCGCCACGTGTCATCGCGCGTGAGGGCCCAGCGGACATAGGCGTGGGACGGTTTGGCCCACTGGTGATGGGGCTGCCGCTCGAGAGCCTTCTCGTACCCTGCCAGACTCTCTTCCAGGCGCCCCGCCTCGAGCATGATGTCTCCGATGTCGAGAGCCGCGGTGACGTCGGCCGGATCGAGCTCGAGGGCTCGCGCGAGAGAGTCACGAGCGCCGTCGAGATCCCCTGCGTCGCGCAGGGCGTTCCCGAGGCCCACCGCCGACAGCCACGTCGGTTCCCTCGCGAGCTCGCTGCGCGAGATGGCGATCGCCCTCTCGTGATGGCCAGCCTTCCGGAGGAGACCGGCGTGACACCACACGATGTCCGCGTCCGAGGGGAATCGAGCGCCGAGCAGCTCGGCGAGCGGCAACAGCTCGCGGACCTCGGCGCGCTCGCTCTCCTCGCGCACGATCCCCGGGAACGCGGTCATGGCGCCACGCATGAACGTCACGATCACCTCCCGGGAAAGGGAAGCAACGACATCGGGATCGACCGCCCACGCAAGCGCCCAGGCGCGGAAGGGGGATCGTGGCATCCCTCCGAGGATGCGCAGCAAGAGCTCGAGCGCCTCTCCAGGCCGGCGGAGCCGCCGGAGCGCGTGGGCGTGAAGCGCGCCGGTGCCGACGTAGACCTCCGTTCCGTCCACCGGAAGCAAGCCGAGAGGATCGTCGTCGGAATCGAGGATCTCGTCGGCGAGCTGGAGCCAGTCGTCGCGGGACGGATCGCTTGTCACGGCGCTCGCAAGGTGCTGGAGGGCGTGCTGCCGCTCGCCCTTCCCGAAGGCCTCCCGTGCGATCGCGATGTCTTCCTCAGGCGTTCGTGGCGCGCGCTGATCCTCCTGACCGCCCATGCGACAACGCTACCATCGGGTTTCCGGGGCCGCAACGGTCGCGGCGATCGAGGCGTACCATGCCTGGGCGCAAGCGCTCGCGCTCCGCGACCCATCCGACTTCGGCCTCCAAGCAGGCGCTGGCCGCGCGCGGGCGGGCTACGGCATCGACTTCGGCGTGCTCGCGGACGGGCGCACTGCGCTCGTGGAGATGAACGACGGCTACGGTCTCGGCTCCTACGCACTCGATCCCGATCTCTATACGGATCTCCTGGTCGCGCGCTGGGAGGAGCTCATGGCCTGAGCGGCTCTCACCAGGGAGTCGCGGCGCGCGGTCGATCGAGACCAGGCCGACGTTTCGCCAGCCATCCCGCAGGAGCCACGTCCGCGCCTTTACCACAGGGGCGGCGGGCCGCGCCAGCCGCCCCTGCGCTGCCCGTGCCGCGGCCCGACGCGTATGCTCCATGTCCAGGCGAGGAGCTGCCTCGTGCGGACGGCCCTTCACGGCGCCAGGAGCAGCACGGGGTAGGATCCCCGCGTCTTCCCGCTCACCCCAGTGCTGACCAGCCACGTGAGGTTTCGGAGACAGCCATGAAGACGAGATCGATAAGGTGCCGGGTGCTATTGCTGGCGGCGACGACTCTTCCGTCCCGTGCCGAAGAGGTCGAGGGAGAGGAGGCGGAGGAAACGGGTATCGCCGAGGGGCGCGCCGCCTGGTTCCTCGAGACCCGTGGACCGTCGGGTTCCGGGGCACTGCAGCGGCCGCGAAGGCGTCCGCTACGGGATCGAGGACCTGACCGAGCCCGAGCTCGTCGTCTGGTCCCGCTAGGGTCGTCGCCACTATGAGGGTGGAGAAGGCGCTCGTCCTGGAGAAGGGCCAGGGGAAGCTGGACGAAGAGGGAGCTGCGCTCGTGAGGGCGCTTCCGCGGCGCGGGATCTCCGTGGAGCTCTTCACCGAGAAGCGGCTTGCGCGACGCCAGCTTCCGCTCGCGAGGACGACGATCGTGGCCGGCACGATCCCGGTCGTCGAGAGCGCGCTCCGGCAGCTCGAGGTCCCCGTGCCGGAGCCCGACGACTACCCCGGCTGCCTCGGCGCGTTCCTCCAGAGGCGGGTCTGGCGGAGCACCGTGGGAGCGCTCCTGCGAGAGCTCGAAGAGGGGACGCTCCGGCCGGTGTTCGCGAAACCCGCGGGCTCCTTGAAGCGCTTCACGGGCCGCATCTTCGGCGGCATGGACGATCTGTACGCGCTCGAAGGGGCCTCGCGGCGGCTACCCATCCACTGCTCGGAGATCGTGACGTTCCGATCCGAGTGGCGTGCCTACGTCGTGCACGACCGCATCGTCGGGATCAAGTGCTACGCGGGCGACCAGAACGTCGCGGTGGACGAGGTGTGCGTGCGCGATGCCGTGGCAGCGCTCGCCGGCGCTGGCCGCGCGCGGGCTGGTTACGGCATCGACTTCGGCGTGCTCGCGGATGGGCGGACCGCACTCGTGGAGATGAACGACGGCTACGGGCTCGGCTCCTACGCGCTCGATCCCGATCTCTATGCGGACCTCCTGGTCGCGCGCTGGGAGGAGCTCATGGCCTGAGCGGCTCTCACCAGGGACAGCGCGGCGCGCGGTCGATCGAGACGAGGCCGACCTTTCGCCAGCCATCCCGCAGGAGCCACGTCCGTGCCTCCACCACAGGGACGACGGACCGTGCCCGTCGTCCCTGTGCTGCCTGTGCCACGGCCCTGCGCTCCCTCCATCCCGTGAACCACACTCCCGAGGATCGGTCGTCGATGTCCTGATCCATGCCCTCGGGCTTCCGGTACCCGTGCTTCTGTCCGTTCAAGAGCACGTAGGCGAGCGTGTTGTAAACGTGCATCGGAGTCGTCATCACGCGCCGGTGGTAGCGATCGGCGAACACGCGCCCCTTCACTCCACGCGTGCGGTTCATCTGCCGCGCGATCCGCACACAGAGCGCCTGGACCGCCTGCGCCAGCGCCTTCTTCCCGTCTGCCTCGACCAGGAGGTGGATGTGGTCGTCCTGCACCGAGAAGTGGACGATCCGCGCGCCGTGACGATCCTTCGCGAGCGCGATGGATCGCTCGACGGCGCCGTACAGCCGCGTCGATCGGAGGTTGCCGACCTCCCTCAGGACCTTCAGGGTCACGTGCGCCGGATGCCTCGGTGCGAAGTCGTCCCTCCGCAGGTGGGAGACGCCGGCGTCCGGCTTGGGCGGCCGTCCTCTCTTCCGGCGCCGTCCGCGGCCCTTGCGCTCCTCGCGGCCGCCTTCGAAGTCCAGGACGAGCTGCCGGGGTCGTCGAGCGCTCTTCACATATATAGCATAGAATTCTTGGACTTGGAAGTCAAGCGTTCTTGCTCGCCGATGCTCCATGTCCAGGCGAGGAGCTGCCTCGTGCGGACGGCCTTTCAAGGCGCCAGGAGAGGGTAGGATCCCCGCGTCCTTCCGCCCCACCCCAGTGCTGGCCAGCCACGTGAGGCTTCGGAGACCGGAGCCCACCGCGGGTCAAGGCGTGTCCGGCACGCGAGCCGCGAAGCAACGCTCGCCCCCGTCGACGGACCTCTCCGTACCGTCCGGAAGGACGACCATCGCGGAGGTGCTCTCCGGGATCAGGACCTCGAATCGTCCGGTGCCGCTCTCGATCGTCCACCTGGATCGGACCGTGCCGTGCGGCGTACGGTGCGTTGCCTCGGCGCGTCGAAGCGTGCCTCCGGGTCTCGGCTGGATCAGGATCCTCGAGAAACCGGGAGCGAGCGGGCGGATCCCGGCGACCGTCGTGACGAGCCAGGAGCCGCAGCTTCCGAGGGGGAAGTGGTTGAAGGAGTTCATCCGGGGGTCATGGAACGATCCGTCGGGTCGAATGGAGTCCCAGCGCTCCCAGATCGTCGTCGCGCCGCGATCGAGCATGTAGCCCCACGAAGGGAAGTCGCGGCTTTCGACGAGGCGGTAGGCGAGATCGAGGCGGCCGGCGCTCGTGAGGGCGTCCAGGAGGTGGGCGGTCCCGATGAACCCGGTCGTGAGGCCGCGGGCCTCGACGTCGGCTGCGAGATCGCGGCCGATGGCGGCGCGCGTCTCGGGAGGCACCAGGTCGAGCTCGAGGGCGAGAGCAGAGCCGGTCTGCGTCGCGGCGCGCAGCCGGCCGTCGGCCCGCAGAAACTCCCGCGCGAACGCGGAGCGTATCGAGCTCGAGAGGGCGGCGAAGCGTCTGGCCTCAGGCTCTTTCGACAGCACGCGCGCGATCGCGGCCATGCGCCGCGCGCTCCCGGCGAAGCACGCGGTGGCAACGAGGGGCTTGGGCGTGCGATGGTCGATCGCGAGCCAGTCGCCATGGGTCTTCGCCGCGATGAAGCCGCGCGCCGCTGCTTCGCAGAACCCCATCCAGCGGACCATCGCGTCCCAGCGTCGCTCGAGGCTCGTCCTGTCACCGTACATCTCGTGCAGCACCCAGGGGCAGGTGACGATCGCGTCGCCCCATCCGAGGTTCCCGGACCCGGCGGCCTCTCTTTCCGGCGCCACGTCCGGGATCGATCCGTCGGCGTCCTGCGCGTCGCAGAGATCGTCGAGCCACTTCTCCATGAACGCGCGTACGTCCATCTGGTAGGCCGCCGTCAGCGCGAAGAGCTGGGCGTCTCCCGTCCAGCCGAGGCGCTCGTCGCGCTGCGGGCAGTCGGTCGGCACCTCGACGTGGTTCCCGCGCTGGGTCCAGACGATCGCCTCGTGCAGGCTCTCGACCCGTTTGCTGTCGCACGCGAACCACCCGGTGCGCGGGAGGTCCGTGCCGATGGCGATGGCGGTGACGGCGTCCAGCGCGGGACGGCCCGGGTAGCCGGTGACCTCCACGTAGCGGAAGCCGTGATAGGTGAAGCGCGGCTCCCAGACTTCGGGATCGCCGCCGCGCAGGACGTAGAGGTCGGTGGCGCGCGCGCCGCGCAGGCTCTTCACGTAGAGCGTCCCGTCGGACTGGAGCACCTCCGCGAAGCGCATCGTGATGCGCGTGCCGGCCTCTCCGCGCACCCGCAGGCGCGCCCAGCCCGCGACGTTCTGGCCGATGTCGAACACGAAGCAGCCTGGTCGTGGTTCCGTGAGGGCGCGCGCGGGAAGCTCGGAGAGGCGCCGGACCGGAGGAGCGGGGTGGGGCACGACGGGTGCGGCGGGCGGAGGCTGGATCTGGACGCGATCCCAGCCGCGGTCGTCGAGGTCGCCTGAAAGCCAGTCACGGACCTCGCGGCGCGCGTCGTAGGTCTCGCCCATCAGGAGGTCGGAGCCGGCGAGGGGTGAAGCGGTCGCGCGCCACGTCTCGTCCGTGAGGACGCAGGTCGTCGTGCCATCCCCGTGCGCGACCTCGAGGCGCAGCGCGAGGGCAGGCCGCCGATCGCGCGGTTTGCCGCGAAGCCCCACGTGGCCTGCGTACCAGCCGTCGCCCGCGATCGCACCGAGCACGTTGGGACCCTGGGTCAAGAGCCGGGTGACGTCGTAGACACGCCCGGGGATGCGCTTCCCGACATCGGTCCAGCCGGGCGCGAGGACGTCGTCGCCGACGCGCGCGCCGTTGAGCCACAGCTCGTAGAGGCCGAGCGCGGCGGCGTGGAGCGTGCCACGGACGATCGGGCCCGGGAGATCGAACCGGCGCCGCAGGAGCGGGCACGGAGAGTCGTGGGAGATCCACGAGGGTTCGGGCACGGCCGCGGCGTGGTGGGCGATGCAGGATTTGAACCTGCGACTTCTACCGTGTGAAGGTAGCACTCTCCCGCTGAGTTAATCGCCCTCCGACGCGCGCATTATAGAGTGACCGGGCGAACCGGCGGGGGACAAGCCCCCGCCCTACGAGCAGCGGCTGTCGTCCGTCGCACGGCTAGCGAGAGGCTTCGCGCACCATGTGGCGCAGCTCCGGGAGGATCAACTTCTCGAGCGCGAGGCGGCACGCCGCGGGGGAACCGGGCACCGAGATGACGATGCTTCCGCGGCACAGGCCCGCTTGCGCGCGCGAGAGGATCGCCGCCGATCCGATCTCGAGATAGGAGAGATACCGGAAGATCTCGCCGAATCCGTCGAGCCGCTTCTCCAGGATCGAGGCGACCGCCTCGTACGTGCCGTCGCGCCGGGTGATCCCGGTGCCTCCGGTCAGCACGATGGCCTTCACGCCGCGCTCGGCGAGGGTCGCCACCGCGGCGACGATCCGCTCCGGCTCGTCCTTCAAGATCTCGCGCGCGGTGACCTCGTGGCCCGCCGCGGCGAGACCCTCGGCGAGGATGCGGCCGCCCTCGTCGTTCTCCATCGTCCGCGTGTCGGAGATGGTGAGAACGGCGCACGAGATGGCTTTCGGGGCGGTGCTACGATGCTCGTGGTGGGGCTCGCCCATCGCTCGCTCGATGCTCTCACATCGCGGCGCAACCGCAGCCGAAGGCGGCGGCTGCGCGGCGATGTGCCTTCGAAGGGCTACTTCGAAGTCGCCCTGGCGGTCGCATCGGAAGGAATCTCGTGGGGCATTACGCAGGTCCAGCTCTCGTCGCTCAGGTCATCCTCCTCGAAGGCGTGCGGCTCCACTCGCTCTGGAACCGCCTCAGGAAGGGCGGGCCGCGGCTCGCGGTGGGCCTCGCGGCCGCGCTCGCGCTCCTGCTCCTGTTCCTCTACGGCGAGTACCGCTTCTTTCTCCAGGTCTTCGTCAAGCTCGGCGAGCTGCCGAACATGCCGCGGTTCCTTCTCATCGGCGTCGTCGAGCGCCTCCACGACATGATCTTCATGACCGCCTTCTCGATGCTCCTCATCTCGAACCTGCTGACGAGCGTCTCGACGGCATACATGGCGGCCGACCTGCCGCTGCTCCACTCCTCGCCGCTCCGGCGCGGGGCGATCTTCGCGGCCAAGCTCCTCGAGGCGCTCGTCCTCTCGTCCTACATGGTCTGGCTGGTCACGATGCCGCTCTTCATCGCCTTCGGCCGCGCCTACGGCTCCGCGCCCCGGACGGCCCTCTGGTCCCTGGTGGTGCTGTTGCTCTACGCGCTGCCTCCAGCGGCGCTCGGCTCGCTCGCGGCGCTGGTCTTGATGCGCTTCGTGCCGGCGCGGCGCGCCCACCAGGTGCTGACGGGGCTCGCCGTGCTCGCGGGCGTGGTGCTCGTGACGCTGCTGCGGATGATGCGCCCCGAGAGGCTCCTGAATCCCGAGCACGCCGAGGATCTCGTCAAGCTACTCGGTTCGATCGCCCCGACGGCGAGCTTCCTCCCTTCGACCTGGGCATCGACCGCCGTGGTCTCGTCCATCCAGGGGCTCAGAGACGTCTTCGCACACGAGGTGCTGAAGCTCACGTTGCTCGCCGCGATGCTCTTGCTTCCGCTCTCCGCGGCGGCGACGGCGGGCTACTTCCGCGCTTACTCGCGCTCGGGCGAGGGCCTTCCGGCATCGGGCGCGGCGCGCCGGCGCTCGGTCTTCGATCGCATGCTCGCGGTGTTGCTCTCGCCGGCGAGTCGCCAGGCCCGCGCGCTCTCGCAGAAGGACGCGCGTGTCTTCGTGCGTGACAGCGTTCAGTGGTCGCAGCTCTTCCTGATCGCGGCGCTGGTCTTCGTCTACCTCTTCAACATCAAGAACCTCCCCGCCGTGGAGGAGTTTCCCTATCTCCGCATCTTCGTGGGCTACCTCAACCTCGGTCTCACGGGGTTCATCCTGGCGGCCATCTCCGTGCGCTACGCCTTCCCCGCCGTGAGCCTGGAGGGCGCGGCGTTCTGGGTCATTCGCAGCGCCCCGGTCGACTACCGCCGCTTCCTCTACTCGAAGCTCATGCTGCACTTCGTGCCGTTCGGCCTCCTCGCGGAGACGCTCGTCGTGCTGGCGGTGGCGCTCCTCGCCTGGGATCCCTACCTGCTGATCACGTCCGTCTACGCGACCGCGGGGATGACCTTCGGGCTCACCGGCCTCGGCGTCGGGCTCGGAGCCATGCTCCCGAGGTTCCGCTTCGAGAGCGCGACGCAGATCGCCGCCGGTGTCGGCGGCGTCACCTACATGGTGCTCGCGCTGCTCTTCATCACGCTCGTGCTCGGCGTGCTGTTCGTGCCGACGCAACAGCACCTCGTCGCGCACTTCCCGAGCTTCGACGTCATCCGCATGAGGACGGTGGCGGCCTGGCCGTTCCACGTGGGCCTCGTCGCCCTCTGTGCGGCCGTCGGCGTCGTGCCGATGGAGCTCGGGCTGGCGCGGCTTCGGATGCCACGCGACTGATGGGCACGGCCCTCGTCCTGGCCTCCGCGTCGCCCCGGCGGCGCGAGCTCCTCGGCGCGCTCGGGATCCCGTTCGTCGCCGACAGCGCCGACGTCGACGAGACGCGACGGCGCGGCGAGCCGCCGGCCACCTACGTGCGGCGTCTCGCGATCGAGAAGGCGCGCCGCGTGCTGCCGCGCCATCCGGGAGCGACCGTCATCGGCGCGGACACCACCGTGGTCCTGCGCGGCCGCATCCTCGGCAAGCCCAGGGACAGCGCCGACGCGCGACGCATGCTCGGGGCGCTCCAGGGCGCCTCCCACCAGGTCTTCACCGGTGTCGCGATCGAGAGCGCGGCGCTCTCGCGCGCCTTCGTTTGCCGCTCCACGGTGAGGTTCCGCGGGCTCACGCGGGACGAGATCCGCGCCTACGTCGCGACCGGCGAGCCTCTCGACAAGGCCGGCGCGTACGCGATCCAGGGCATCGGCGCGTCGATCGTGCGCTCCGTCCAGGGGAGCGTCACGAACGTGATCGGCCTCCCGCTCGCCGAGCTCGCAGAGGCGCTCGCCGTCTTCGGTCTCCCAAGCGGTTCGGTCGCGTCCGGCTCCGCGACCCGCCGAGGATAGAATCCCCGCCCATGTTCGACGCCCTCACCAAGGGATTCCGCAACGTCAAGAACCGCTTCCAGGGCAAGACCGAGCTCACGGAAGAGAACATCGGCGAGGCGCTCGACGACATCCGGCGGTCGCTCCTCGATGCCGACGTCAACCTGAAGGTGACGCGCATCTTCCTCGACCGGGTCAAGGAGAAGGCCCTCGGCGAGGTCGTCAAGCTCAAGATCAAGGACAAGGAGTCGGGCGACGTCTTCCGCGCGACCGCCGGCGATCACTTCATCAAGATCTGCCAGGACGAGATCGAGGGGCTCATGGGGCCCGTCGACACGGACCTCGCCTACGCGCCGTACGGCGTGACGGTGGTGATGATGGTCGGGCTCCAGGGCTCCGGCAAGACCACCACCGCCGCGAAGCTGGCCGCGCTCCTCGCGAAGAAGGGGAAGAAGCCGCTCCTGGTCGCGGCCGACATCTACCGGCCGGCCGCCATCGACCAGCTCGTCGTCCTCGGCGAGAAGATCGGCGTCCCGGTCTTCACGCGCTCGGGGGCGAAGCCCGAGGTGATCGCCCGCGAAGGTCTCCTCGACGCGCGCGGGAAGCTGCGCGACATCGTCATCGTCGACACTGCCGGCCGCCTCGCCATCGACGAGCCGCTCATGGCCGAGCTCAAGTCCATCAAGGACGTCACCAAGGCGACCAACATCCTCTTCGTCGTCGACTCGATGATCGGACAGGACGCCGTCAACACGGCGGTCGAGTTCGACCGGCGTCTCGCGCTCACCGGGTTCGTCCTCACCAAGCTCGACGGCGACGCGCGCGGAGGCGTGGCTCTCTCCATCAAGGAGGTGACGGGAAAGCCCATCAAGTACCTGGGCATGGGGGAGGCGCTCGACCGTCTCGAGGAGTTCCGCCCGCAGGGGCTTGCGTCGCGCATCCTGGGCTTCGGCGACATCGTCGGCCTCGTCAAGGACATCGAGGAGGTCATCGACAAGGACAAGGCGCAAGCCGACGCCCAGAAGATGATGGAGGGGACCTATACCCTCGACGACTTCCTCGCGCAGCTCCGCCAGATCCGGCGCATCGGTGGGATCGGCGACCTGATCCAGAAGCTGCCGATGCTCGGCGGCGAGGCGGTCGACGAGCTCGACGTCGACGCCGAGGAGTTCGTGAAGCTCGAGGCGATCATCTCGTCGATGACAAAGGCCGAGCGGGCCGATCCCGAGCTCATCGGCAAGAGCCGGCGCCGCCGCATCGCCCGAGGGTCGGGGCGCACCGAGCGCGAGGTCAACGACCTCCTGAAGCAGTTCGACGTGATGCGGACCGTCATGCGCCACGCGGGACCGAGCGGCCTCTTCGGCAAGCTCCCCGGCGCGCAGATGCTGAAGAAGCTGAAGGCGAAGGAGGAGCTGATGGCCGCGGGGGCGAACCTGGGCCTCTCCGGCACGTCGCTGAAGAAGCGCCGCGACACGAAGTCGGTGATGAGCCACGCCGACATCCGGAAGCGCCGGAAGCTCGAGAAGCAGCTCCGAAAGAAGGCGCGCAAGAGGTGACGCCCTCGGATCCCCACCTCTCGGTGGTGATTCCGGCGTACAACGAGGAGCGGCGTATCGGGACGACGCTCCAGAGGGTGGTGGGATTCCTCTCCGCGAAGATGCCGGGCTCCGAGGTGGTCGTCGTCGACGATGGATCGCGCGATGGCACCGCCGCCCTGGCGCGGTCCTTCGACGGGACCGTGGCGGTGCGCGTGCTCGGGGACGGCGTGAACCGGGGCAAGGGATTCGCCGTGCGCCACGGAATGCTCCACGCCAGGGGCGCCTATATACTCATGTCCGACGCGGACCTTTCCACGCCCATCGAGGAGGTCACCCTGCTCCTGTCGCCCGTGATGCGCGGCGACTACGACATCGCCATCGGTTCCCGGGGCCTCCCGTCGTCGCGACTCGGCCAGCGGCAGCCGTGGGCCCGCGAGAGGATGGGGCGCATCTTCAACGTGCTCGTCCGCGCGGTCACCGGGCTCCCGTTCCTCGACACGCAGTGCGGCTTCAAGCTGTTCACGCGCGATGCCGCGCGCAACGTCTTCTCCACCCAGCGCGGGAGCGGGTTCGCGTTCGACGCCGAGGTGCTCTACCTCGCCCGCCGCGCGGGCTTCCGCGTCGTGGAGGAGCCCGTGACATGGAACAACTCCCTCGGGAGCAAGGTCGATCCGATCGTCGATTCGCTCCGCATGCTGCGCGACTTGGTGCGGGTCCGGATCTGGGACATGCGCGGCCTCTACGATGCGCCGCGGGTCCACGCGTGAGGCGGCGCTAGGCATGGCGATCCCGTTCCTGAAACGCTTCGCGGGGCGCGCCGATGCCGCCGCGGATCGCGCGTCGCGCGGCTCCGCAGACGCGCTCGTGATGCAGTGGTTCATGGACGCGCTGAGCCGCAGGACGGACCCCGCGGTCCTCGACCTCGGCGTCGGCAAGCAGCGCCAGCTCATGAACCTGGTGAACATGGGCTTCCGCGCGACGGGAGATGACACCGCCGTACAGCGCGTCGGCAAGATCGTGCTCACGTCGGAAGAGGATGCGTTCAAGGTGGGGCCCGATCCGGGGAAGCTCTTCCGCTTCGATCTCCCGTCCCTCGACTTCGACGGCGTCCTCTGCTGGAACGCCTTCGACGAGCTGTCCTACCTCGGCGGCTTCCTCCTCGCGCGCGAGATCGCGCGCCTCCTCAAGGTCGGAGGCGTGGTCGCGGGGACGTGGTCGGCGCCCCCTCGCGAGGCCCGCCGCGCCCGCGCGGAGGCGCGCGGGTTCATGCTGACCGACGGGCGCGGGGTCCACCCGATGCGGTTCCTCGACGGAAGCCCCTGCCGCTACGAGAACCGCGAGATCCTCGAGCTCTTCCCGAGCTTCAAGCTGGAGCACTCGATGGTCTACGTCGACGGAACGCGGCGGATGGTGCTCGAGAAGTCGGGGCAACCGACGCTCCCGTTCTCCCCGCGAGGATAGAATCTTGCGCCCCCTCGCGGGGTTGCACGTTTCCGCGAAGGCGGAAAACGTGAGCCGTCCATGCCGCGAACCTCGAGCAGAACCGCCCGCTCGGGCATCGTCACGCTCCTCACCGACTTCGGCGAGGAAGACGCCTACGTCGCCTCGATGAAGGGCGTCGTGCTGGCCGCCGCTCGCGGCGCGACCCTGGTCGATCTGTGCCACGCGATCCCGCCGCAAGACGTGCGTCGCGCGGCGATGGTGCTCGACGGCGCGGTCGGCCACGTCCCGCCGGGGACGGTGCACCTGGCCGTCGTCGATCCAGGAGTCGGCACGTCGCGCCGCGGGATCGCCGTGGACGCCGGGCGGGCGCTCTTCGTCGGTCCCGACAACGGCCTCTTCTCGCTCGCGCTCCGCCGCTTCGGGACCTATCGCGCCCACGCTCTCCCGACGCCCCCGGGGGCGAGCGCGACCTTTCACGGCCGCGACGTGTTCGCCCCCTCCGCCGCCCGCCTCTGCCGCGGCGAGGAGGCGCGGCGCCTCGGGCCCGAGGTGAAGGACCTCGTCGTGCTCGACGCGCCCGCGCCGCGCCGTGCCGCGGGTCGCGTCGAGGGCGAGGTGGTCTACGTCGATCGTTTCGGGAACCTGATCACCAACATCCACGGCGATCTGCTGCCTGTCGAACGCGGGGCGTGCCGCGTCCGCGTGGGCGGCCGCCTCCGGATCGAGGGGATCTCGCCGACCTACGGCGCCGCGGCCGCCGGGCGCATGGTCGCGCTCGTGGAGTCCACGGGCCACCTCGAGATCGCGGTGCGCGACGGGAGCGCCGCCCGGCGCCTGCGCGCGGGGACCGGCACGCCGGTCGTCGTGGAGAGCGACCGCTGATGCTCGACTACAAGGACGTCGGCAAGTTCACGCCCCCGCGGGAGCGGCGCGGCGGGCGCCTCCTGCGATACGCGATCGTTCTCGTTTCGGCCGCGGCGATCGTCGTGCTCGGGTACGCGTACCGATCGCACCGTCTCCTGATCCGCGCCGGGAACGCCGTGCACGCGGGCGGCGGCAATGCCGAGGCGCGCGCTTGCCTCGAGAAGGTGACGCACTCGTGGGTCGGAGCCGGGCGCGCGCACGCCGGCCTCGCGATGATCGAGGCGATGGAAGGGCATCGCGCCGAGGCGCTGGCGCACATGGCCGATGCGAGGAAGCACGAGCGGCGCGTCAGCCCCATCCGGCCCGACGACGTGATGCGAGCCTGCTTCGCGCGCGGCGAGTACGACCTCGCGCTCGAGATCGGCAAGTTCATGACCGAGTCGGGACGGAGCGACGCCGTCGACTTCTACACCGGCGCCGCGAGCATCGCGCTCGGCGACCTTCCGGGGGCGCAGGCCGCGCTCGCCACGGTGGCGCCGGTCTCGGAGTTCGGAGACCGCAGTAACCAGCTCAGGGAGCGCATCAAGGAGCTGTCGACGTCCGGCAAGCGCGTCGTGCTCGTCGATCGCCATCGCCATCCCATCGCGGAGAAGCCGCTCGGCGACGGCGGCGACCTCGAGGTGCGGGAGCCAGGCCTCGCGGCGCTGCTTTCCGGCGACGGGGGGTTCTTCTCGGGGCTCGACGCAGGCGCGCGCCGCCAGACCTACGTCCTCACGATCGACGAGGACCTCCAGCTCCTCGCCGACGCGGCGCTCGGCAAGTACGAGGGCAGCCTCGTCGTCCTCGATCCGGCCACGGCCGAGGTCCTCGCCTACGCGGTCCACCCTCCCGCTACCGGCACGGCGCCCGACTTCGAGCCCGGGTCGGTCGTGAAGGTGGCCACCCTCGTGACGGCGCTCGATGCCGGGGTCGACATGGGCAAGCTCTTCCCGCTGGCCTGCGAGGGGTGGATGCCCGTCGACGGCAAGCAGTTCTTCGACTGGACCAAGCACGGGGCGGTGCAGGACGTGAACGAGGCGCTGGCCGTCTCGTGCAACTTGACCTTCGCGCGGCTCGGCCTCCTGGCCGGCCGGGACAAGGTCCGCGCGACGCTGCGGAGCTTCGGGTTCGATCACCCGAGCCTCGGCCCGTTCCACTTCGGCCACATAGACGGTGCGGCCGCCACCGGGGACCTTCCGGTCGCGAACCTCTCGATCGGCCTCGACGACGTGGCCGCGACGCCGATCCAGATGGCGATGCTCGGCCAGGCGATCGGCAACGGCGGGATCGCCATGAGGCCCTACCTGGTCCGGGAGACGCTGTCGGTGGTCGGCGAGCGGATCGGCGAAGGCAAGCCCGCGCCGCTCGAGGGGGATGGCCGCGTCGCATCGCCGGAGGCCATCGAGAAGCTGATCCTCGCGATGCGAGGCGTCATCGAGTCGGAGAAAGGCACGGGCCGGCGCGCGCGCGTCGAGGGCCTCTCGATCGCCGCGAAGACGGGCACCGCGGGGGACAAGACGAGAGGACTCGACGCCCTGATGATCGGTTTCGCGCCGGTGGACAAGCCCGTGATCGCCTTCGGGCTCCACGCGGCGAAGGCCGGCAAGGCCGAGTACGAGGGGGCCCGCGTCATCAAGACGTTCCTCGAGTCGGCGGTCGCTCGCGGGACGTTCCCGGGCGTCGCGCCGGTCCCGAAGGAAGGGGCGGCGCTCGACGGGAAGGCCGCCGTGCCGGCGCCGCCACGCCCTTGATCGCGGCCGTCCGCCGGAGCGGAGGCGCCGCGCCGAACTTCTGGTTGAGCCTCGAGTTGTCGTAGACGAAGTTCCGGAGCTCGCTGCTCTAGCTCGCCGCCACGCCCTGAGCCACGACGCGGGAGCTCCTGCGGTCGGACCCCGAGGACCACGATCCACTGAACACGGCGGACATCGATCAGTGCCGCAAGCTCCCGGCGGCAGGTCCCTTGCCTCGGCCGTCTCCTCAGGGAGGAGGTCCCACAGATTCTGCGAGGAGGGCAGAAGATGCTTGACAGCACGCTAGAATTATGTTAGCCTTAATCAAATGACTCACACTGATGGCGAACAGCCACCCCTTCCGTTCAAGTCCCAGGGCGGGACGCGCGAGGGCGCCGGCAGGCCGCGTTCCAGGCGAGGCGGCACGCCCCATCGCGCTCGACCCGAGGTGTCGCGCCACCACCCCATCCACCTCACGCTCCGCATCCACAAGGAGGCGGGCAAGATCCGCAACTGGGAGGCAGCCCGCATCTTGCGCAAGGCCTTTCGCGAGGGGCGCGAGCGCTTCGGCTTCCGGCTCGTCCACTTCTCGGTGCAGGACACGCACCTGCACCTCATCGTGGAGTCCGAGGGAAAAGAATCTCTCTATCGAGGCGCCACGGGACTCGCCGTGCGGATCGCGCGGGGGATCAACCGTCTACGGGCTCGCCGCGGCCAGGTCATCGCGGAGCGTTACCACGCTCACGTGCTCTCGACGCCCACGGAGGTCAGGAACGCGCTGCGCTACACCCTGAACAACGCCTTCCACCATCTCCCCGAGCCGCCGATGCCAGCGCGGGTCCCTCTGGGCGGCGTCGACGTGTTCTCGTCGGGTCTCTACTTCGACGGATGGAAGGACCAGCACCTCGTGACGCGAAGGCCCGACGGATCGCCGCCCCGGGTGCCGCCGCGGACTTGGCTCCTCGAGCGAGGATGGCTGCGGCTCGGCCGCATCCGGTTCTACGAGATCGGGCCGACGGCCTGAAACCTCCTGTCGACCCGATGGTGACGGGTTCCGCTCACGTCAACCAAGGTGTGGTTCACTGAACGCTCTCGTTCGAGATTCCTTGGCGCGACGTCAGTACGTGATGATGCTCCGGACGTCGTAGCCCGGCAGCACCTTGCGGCCGTCCAGGAACGTGAGCTCGATGAGGAACAGGAGCCCTTCGACGCGGGCTCCGAGCTTCTCGACGAGGCGGCACGCGGTCTGCGCGGTTCCGCCGGTGGCAAGAACGTCGTCGACGATGACCACGCGGTCGCCTGCCTTTACGGCGTCCTCGTGCATCTCGACGGTCCCTTCGCCGTACTCGTTCTTGTACTGGTCCGTCACGACCTTGTAGGGCAGCTTCCCGGCTTTCCGTATCGGCACGAACCCGACGCCGTGGTGGTGCGCGATCGCCGGGGCGAAGAAGAACCCGCGTGACTCGATCCCGGCCACGGCGTCGAACGATCCGCGCGGGAACGCGGTTCCCATCAGCTCCAGCGTCATGCGCAGCCCTTCCGGATCCTGGAACAGCGGCATGATGTCCTTGAAGACGATCCCCTTGACGGGGAAGTCGGGCACGTCGCGGATGAGCTTCTTCAGACGTTCGGTCATCTCGGTCTCCTGTGGCTGGAATCGAAGGAGCGTCTCGGGCTCGCTCCATTCCGCGCTTTGCTAGAACGGCGGCTCGCGATCCTCCGGGCGCACGTCGGCCTCGCGCTTCGCCTCGCGCGCCTGGAGGCGCTTCCACTTCTCCGCGTCCTTGCGCCGCTGCGCTTCCTCGCCGGCGATCCGGCGGCGCGTCTCCTCGCGGAGCGCCTGCCAGAGCGGTGCGAGGTCGCGCTCGAGCTGCGCCTTGGGCGGGAGCTTCGGGATGAAGGGCTTGATGGGGCGGCCGTTGGGCGTGTACTTCGGAAGGTCCTCGGGACGCTTGTAGTCGCGCCTCTTCAGGTACTCGACGATCGCCGCCTCGACGATGCGTGAGCGGCTGGTCCCGCGCGTGTACTCCTCGAGCGCGTGGAACGTGCTCGGCTCGATGCTGACGACGACGGGGATGCGCCTGGGCATGCGGGGATCTTAGCGCTCGCCCAGCGCCTCGCGATAGGCGCGCTCGTACCGTCCCGCCGCCCGGTCCCAGGAGAAGTCGAGGGCCATGGCGCGCCGCATCAGCGCCAGCCAGACGTCGGGCTGGCGGTGAAGGGCGACGGCGCGGTCGATCGCCGACAGCAGGCTCCCGGCGTCGTGCTCCTGGAACTTGAAGCCGTAGCCAGAGCTCGGATCGCTCGTCACGTCGATCACCGTGTCGTCGAGCCCGCCCGTCGCCCGCACGATCGGCAGCGTCCCGTACGCGACGCTCATCATCTGGTGCTCGCCGCAGGGCTCGTAGTGTGACGGCATCAGGAGCGCGTCGGCGCCGCCCAGGGCGAGGTGGCGCATCGGCTCGGAGACGTCGGGCTCGATCGCGAGCTTGCCGGCGTGACGCTTCTGGGCCTCCCGCAGGTACGACTCGTAGTGGGAGAGCCCGGTCCCGAGCACCGCGAGCTGGAGCGGGCGCTCCATCAGGGCGTCGAGCGCCTCGGTCACGATGTCGAGGCCCTTCGCATCGACGAGGCGCCCGATCATCACGACCAGCGGGCCGGGCCGATCCCCCGGAAGGCGGAGGCGGTCGCGCAGGGCGCGGCGGGCTGCGAGCTTTCCCGAGTGGCCGTCGCCGCCGAACGGACGATCGCGATCGAACGGCTCCGGGAGGTACGGATCGGAGCGCGGCGTCCAGCTCCCGTCGATGCCGTTGGTGATCCCGCGCAGGGCCTCGGCGCGCGCCCGCAGCACGCCGTCGAGGCCCATGCCGAGCTCGGGCGTCTGGACCTCGCGGGCGTAGCGCTCGCTCACCGTGGTCAGGAGATCGGCGTACAGAAGTCCTCCCTTGAGGAAGTTGACGCGGCCGTAGAATTCGAGCGCCTGGGGACCGAAGAGGTCCGGCGGCAGGTCCAGCGAGCTCCAGGCATCGGGCTCGAAGAGGCCCTGGTAGCCGAGGTTGTGGACCGTCAGCACGGTCCGGCACTTCCCGGCCGGGATCGCTCCCGCCGGAAGGAGCTTGATCATCACGGCGGCGAGCGCGCTCTGCCAGTCGTTACCGTGGACGATGTCCGGCGGGGGCTCGCTCTCGACCGCCCACGTCGTGACCGCGCGGGCGAAGAGCGAGAAGCGCGCGGCGTTGTCCGGGTAGTCGACGCCGTTGTCCTGGTAGAGGCCCTTCCGGAAGAAGGACTCCGGGTGGCGTACGAACACCGTCCTCGGACCGTCGCC
>JAXLQT010000048.1:0-41040 GCA_046331505.1 Acidobacteriota bacterium | reverse complement strand
AGCGTCCCCGAGTCGGAGAGCTGGCTCGCGAGCTCCTGCCAGAGGCGCGTCTTCCCCACCCCGGCGTCGCCCGAGAGCATCACGAGCTGCGCCTCTCCCATGTGCGCCTTCTGGTAGCGGAGGCGCAGGTCCCGGAGCTCTTGCTCGCGGCCGATGAAGACCGTGGCGGCCGGCTTCTCGGCGGGCGCCGGCGCGACCGCCAGCGACGTCGCCACGAGCTCCGGCGCGCGGGCGGTGAGCATCCGCCCCACGCGCTCGAGCTCGGCGAGCAGCGCTTCCGCGTCGGAGAAGCGGCGGTCGGGCGCCTTCTCGAGGCAGCGCATGACGATCTGCTCGAGCTCCGGATCGACGCCGGAGTTGATGTGCGAGAGCGGGCGCGGCTTCTCGTTGACGTGGCGGAAGAGGATGTTCTGGAAGCTGTCGCCCTCGAACGGGCGCCGCTTGCACACGAGCTCGAAGAGGATGACGCCGAGCGAGTAGATGTCGCTGCGGCCGTCCACGGCCGCGCCGGTGACCTGCTCCGGGCTCATGTAGGACGCGGTGCCGACGAAGATGCCCGATTGGGTGAGGCGCGTCGACTCGAAAGGCTTGGCGAGCCCGAAGTCCAGCAGGGTGATGTGGTACGGGAACGGTCCGTCGGCGTCGCCGCGCTCGCGCGGCGCGCGGCGCTGCGTCACCATCACGTTCTCGGGCTTGAGGTCGCGGTGAACGATGCCCGACGCGTGGCTGTAGATGAGCGCCGCCGTGAGCTGCTTGGCGAGCTCCACGACGTCCGTCCACGAGAGATCGATGCGGTCCTGCCAGGTGCGCAGGCTCTCGCCGCCCACGTGCTGCATCACGAGGTAGGTGTTGTCGCTTCCCAGCACCACGTCGAAGATGGTGACGATGTTCGGGTGGGTGAGCTGCGCAGCGGCGCGCGCCTCGCGCTTCAGCCGCTCCTGCGCCTCGGCGTCGAGGATCTCGCGGCGGAGGATCTTGATCGCGACGGTCCGCTCGAGGGTCAGGTCCCTCGCCTTCCACACCACTCCCATGCCGCCCTTCCCAAGCTCCTCCGTGAGCCGGTAGCGGTTGTCGAGCAGCTCTCCTGGCTGGGACGCCATGCCAGCGAGGATTGTAAGCCTTGCCGATAGAATGTTCGGATGCACCGGCGGGTGAAGATCTCGGCCGTCATCCCTTGTCACGACGAGGAGAACGGCATCGCCTACGTCCTGTCGCGCATGCCCGATTTCATCGACGAGGTGGTGGTGGTCGCCAACTCCTGCACCGATCGCACGGAGGAGGTGGCGCGCGCGATGGGGGCGAAGGTGGTCGTGGAGCCGCGGAAGGGCTACGGACGCGCCTACAAGAGCGGCATCGCCGCCGCGAGCCACGACATCGTCGTGACGATGGACGGCGACGGCACCTACCCGACGATCGCGATCGGTTACCTCGTCGACGTCCTGTGCGAGGACGATCTCGACTTCGTCTCGGCGTGGCGGCTCCCCATCGACTGGAAGAAGGGCCCGGAGCTGATCCAGCGGTTCTTCGGCAACAAGGTCCTCACCTGGACGCTCTGGCTCCTTTACCTGCGCGTCATCAGGGACAGCCAGTCGGGCATGTGGGTGTTCCGCAAGAGCGTCGTCGAGCACCTCGACGTGACGAGCGACGGCATGGCCTTCTCCGAGGAGCTCAAGATCGAGGCCTTCACGCACCCCGAGGTGAAGGCACGCGAGGTGGCCATCCAGTTCAAGTACGTCGAGCGCATCGGCGCGAGCAAGCTCCACCTGTGGCGCGACGGCGTCCGGAACCTCGTCTTCCTCGCGCAGAAGCGCATGACCCTCGGACGCGGCAGGAAGCGTATCCCGGGACGGCCGACCTCGGAGATGCTCGCGAAGCTCCCGCAGGTCGACGAGCCCGTACACTCGAGCGCGCTCGGGCATTGAGAGCTGGCGGGCGACGAGGCCCGCCCCGGACCGCGGGGGACGAGCTCCCGCGCTATTGCACGTATCCGCCGTGCGCGGGGGGTTCAGGGCCTTCCTTGATGGTGCCGAAGATCTCCTCGTACCGCTTCAGGTTCTCGGCGAGCGCGCGCAGCAGGCGCTTGGCGTGAGCCGGCGAGAGGATGGTGCGCGAGAGGAGCTTCCCGAACGGGGGGTTTCCGTGCACGAACATGAAGTCGAGGACGACGTCGTCCACGGAGTGGGTGATGCGGGCGGAGTTGCTGTAGTGGCCGGCCATCGTGTTCTCGTCGGCCTTGATCTGGATCTCCATTGCGGGCGGGTTCTTCGGCTGCTCTGGCATGTCTCTCTACTCCTATCGTGACGCGGCTCTCTGGAGGCTCTCGAGCTCCTCGAGGATGCGAAGGGTGCTCGACGTGCCGAGCACCGAGGCGCCGGCACCGACGAGCGCCGTGGCCGAGGCAAGGTCCTTGATGCCGGCGGACGCCTTGACGAGGATGCCGTCCGCGAGCTCGGACCGGATCAGGTCGACGTCGGCCACCGTGACGCCCCGTGGTCCGAAACCCGTGCAGGTCTTGATGAACGCGGGGCGCAGCGCGTTGACGATGCGGACGGCACCGAGCACTTCGGGAGCGTCGAGCATGCCCGTCTCGATGATGACCTTGTGGGCGCACTCCGGCGTCCGGCGCATCACGAGGTCGATCTCGCGCTCGACGTAGCGCGCATCGCCTGCCTTCAAGGCCCCGATGTTGATGACGACGTCGAGCTCGGTGGCCCCCTCCTTCTCGCATTCCAGCGCCTCGAGCTGCTTCATGGCGGTCGTCGTGTTGCCGAGCGGGAACCCGACCACCGCGGCGACGGACCGTCGATCCCTCGAGTGCGCGCGCCGCCCGGGCGACATGGCACGGGGCGGCGACCAGCGCGCGGACCGAGGAAGTTGGCGCACTCCCCGCGCCGCAGGTCCACGTCGTCCGGAGTCGCCCCGGCACTCAGGAGAGCGTGGTCGATGCGTCCCGCCAGCTCTCGCGCGCTTCCGAACGGTTGGGACGTCACGGGATCGCCTTGCCGTCCGCGGCGCCGTCGATCGGGGCGTTGGCCACCATCTCGGTCGGATAGACCGAAAGCCGGCTCTGCCCCTCGCGCGCCGTCCCCGGGCCCTCCGCGACGACGAGCTCGATCTTCCCGTCGCCGTCGAGGTCGCGCAGGAGCACCGCCTCCGCGATCCCGGCCACATCCACGCGCGCGATGGCCTGCTCCGGGAGGATGTACTGGAGCGTGACCTGATCGCCCTCGGTCGCCAGGCTCGTGGACGCGAGGATCTTGCGGGCGTTCTGTGCGTCGTAGGAGATGTCGAAGGCGTAACCGGTCCTTCGCGACGGCATGAGCGGCGTGACTTCCCAGACCTCGGGGCTCAGCACGTCGATCTCACCGTCCACCGTGAGGACGAGGAAGTGGCGCCCCTCCCACGGTACGATGCGCTGGACCCCGAAAGGGAGCTCGCGCGAGACCGGCGGTTGGCCCGGGCCGGCGCGGTAGCCCACCGTCGGCGAGAGCACGTCGGTCCCTTCGAGAAACGCTCCCGTGAGGTAGCCGCCTCCCGCCGCCGCGAGCACCGGCTCCGCGACCGACTCCATCGTTCCCGTGCCCGCGTTCGGCCCGCTCGGCAAGAGCGGCACGACGCGGTACGGGAGCGCGAGCCAGTTCGCCGTCAGGTAGACCTCGGTCTTTCCGTCGCGATCCAGGTCGACCGCCTCGAGAGCCCCGGCCGGGCTCCGCGTCCGCGCCGCCGCCCTCGGCAAGACGGGAGGCAGCGGCACGGTCGCCTCGGGCTCGAGCGTCCGGCTCTGGTAGCGGAAACGGAGCAACGCGTCGCGCGTCAAGACGAGGAGCGCGGAGCCGGCCGCGCCGCGCACCGCCGCGAGCGAAAGCGGAGGAGAAGGCAGCATCGCGCTCGCCGAAGACCGGAGTCCCCGCCCCTGGTCCGGGAGCTCGTCGAACAGGAGCGCGATCTGGTCGTCGGCCCGCGCGCGGATCTCGAACACGTCCCAGCGGGGGGGCTTGCCGGCGGTCACCAGCTCTCCGTAAGCCAGCGCCTCCCCGCCACGGACCGCGACCACGACGTGCAGCACCTGGTCGAGGTCGCGGGCGGCGATCATGCTCTCCGCCGCGTCCTTGTCGGCGAAGAGCGAGGCGCGCGGCGCCGGAGCGTCGATGGCGAGGAACCCTCGCGCGCGGAGCCTCTCGGGGAGGAGGAGCGCGAGCGCGCCTGCGAGGCGCGCGCTGGGGCCGGACACGGGACCGCAGGAGAGCGCCACCCTGCGCGGCCCGGTCCGCGCGCGCAGCGTCGCGCCCGCGAGCGCGTCGGGCAGGAGCGGCGGCAGGGGCTCGACCCACGTGCCGCCGGGTCCCGCGTCGACGACCCGGCACCGCCCGATCGGCAGAAGGGAGACGACCTCCTCGTCCTCGCCTGGCTCGGGACCGTAGACGTCGAGGACGTCCCCCGCAGCAGCACCGGTCAGATCGGTGAGCGCCCGCGGTCCCTGGACCCGCGTCACGGAGCCGAACGCCGACGGAAGCTCCGATGCGAGGCGTGCGGCGATGCCCGTGGCGAGCTGCCCGAGCGCGGGATCGCGCGCTCCCTCCGCGGCCAGCGCGGCGGAGGCGACGCCGATCGCAACCGCGACGCTAGGGAGCCTCATCGAGATCGGGGAGCTCCGCCGCCACGCGCACGGTCTCCCATCGCGAGAGCTCGACGAGCCCCGCGGGCATGCGGCGGCGCTTCGACACATGGCGCGCCTCCGTGTAGTGCACCACCGCGGCGCGCGCCCCGCGCGCCTTCGAGTAGTAGGCGGCCAGCGCCGCCGCCTCGCGGAGGGTCGCTCGCGGGAGCCGGGGCACGCGGTCGGGGTTCTTCACCACGACGTGCGAGCCTTCCGTGCCCGCGACGTGGAGCCAGAAGTCGTCGGGATCGGCCGAGAGCGTCAGCTCGTCGTTGCCTTCGGCGTCGCGCCCCACGAGGATGGTGAAGCCGTCGCTCGACGTTTTCTTACGCGGTCGTTGGTCCGCACGAGGCACCGCCGGAATTGTAAGCTAGGAGTTTCGCGGCGCCGGGCGCGGCAGCGGGCCCAGATGGCGCCGGGAGAGGACCCGTGGCCAGGAAGGCGCTCGATCACCAGAGGAACATCGGCATCATCGCCCACATCGACGCGGGCAAGACGACCGTCACGGAGCGCATCCTCTTCTACACGGGGCGCACCCACAAGCTCGGGGAGGTCCACGACGGCACGACGGTGATGGACTGGCAGCCGGAGGAGCAGGAGCGCGGGATCACCATCACCTCCGCCGCGACGAGCTTCGCCTGGCGCGATTGCAACGTGAACCTCATCGACACGCCAGGCCACGTCGATTTCACCATCGAGGTCGAGAGAAGCCTCCGTGTGCTCGACGGCGCGGTCGTCGTGTTCTGCGGCGTCGGCGGCGTCGAGCCCCAGTCCGAGACGGTGTGGCACCAGTCGACGCGTCACCACGTGCCGAAGATCGCCTTCGTGAACAAGATGGATCGCGTCGGCGCCGACTTCGACGCGGTCGTGGCACAGATCGAGGAGCGCTTCTCCGTCAAGGCGCTCCCGCTCCAGATGCCCTGGGGCGCCGAGGACGCTTTCCGCGGCGTCGTCGATCTCGTGGAGATGCGGGCGATCGCCTTCTCCGAGGACGACCAGGGCAAGACGCCGCTCGTCTCGGACGTGCCGGCCGACCTCGCGGCGGAGGCTCGCTCGCGCCGAGAGCGGCTCCTCGAGCGCCTCGCCGAGAGCGACGAGGCGTTCCTCCAGAGCTACGTCGACGGCGCCGCGGTCGCGCCGGCGGACATCAGGAAGGCGATCCGGCGCGCGACCTTGTCGCTAGCTGCTTGCCCGGTGCTCTGCGGCACCGCCCTCAGGAACCGCGGCATCCAGCCACTGCTCGACGCCGTCGTCGACCACCTGCCCTCCCCCTCGGAGGTTCCGCCGGTCCAGGGTGCGTCCCTTCCGAGCCGCGAGACGGTGACAAGGCCCCACGATCCGTCCGCGCCGCTCGCGGCCCTTGCCTTCAAGATCGCGACGGATCGCGAGACGCGCCTCACCTACGTCCGGATCTATTCCGGGACGCTCGAGACCGGGCAGCCGGTGCGCGTCGTCTCTCCGTCCGGGCAAGACCAGACCGAGCGCGTGGCGCGCATCTTCCGCATGCACGCGAACCGAAGGGAGCGGCTCGACGCGGCGAGCGCGGGCGACATCGTGGCGATCGCGGGGCTCCGCACCACGCGCACCGGCGACACCCTCTGCGCCCAGGATCACCCGATCCTCCTCGAAGGCGTCGACGTGCCGGACGCCGTGATCTCGATCGCCATCGAGCCCAAGACGCGCGCCGACGAGGAGAAGCTGGAGGCGGCGCTCCGGAAGCTCGCCGAGGACGATCCCACGTTCCGCGTGAAGTTCGACCCCGAGCGCGGGCAGACCATCATCTCCGGCATGGGGGAGCTGCACCTCGAGGTGATCTGCCACCGCCTGACCAACGACTTCGGCGTGCGGGTGAACACGGGAATGCCCCGCGTGGTGCTGCGCGAGACCGTCTCCGCGCAGGGCGACGGCGAGGAGACGTTCGAGAAGGAGATCGCCGGCAAGGAGGCGTTCGGCCACGCGCGTGTCTCGGTGGCTCCGCTTCCCCGCGGCGCCGGACGACGCTATGACGAGGGAACGCGCGTCGCGCTTCCAGAGATCTACCGCAAGGCGGTCCGCTCGGCCATCGAGGAGTCGCTCGAGAGCGGACCGCAGCAGGGATACCCCGTGGTGGACCTCGCCGTGACCCTCGAGGAGGCGCGATACCACGAGGGTGAATCCGTCGAGATGGCCTACCGCGTGGCGGCGGCGATGGCGCTGCGGCGGGCGCTGGACGCCGCCAAGCCGATCCTGCTCTGGCCCATCATGTCGCTCGAGGTCGTGGTGCCCGAGGAGTTCATGGGGGAGGTCATCGGCGACCTCAACGCCCGCGGGAGCAAGATCGAGGACATCGTCGCCCGAGGCCAGAGCCGGGTCATCCAGGCCAAGGCGGCTCTCGCGACGCTCTTCGCCTACACCACCAAGCTCCGGTCGCTCTCCCAGGGCCGCGGCGTCTACACGATGAGCTTCTCGCACTACGACGAGAAGGACTGACGTGAGCCAGCCCTTCCGCGGCCTCCACCTCGACATCCGCGCGCACGGCGCGCTCGCCGATTTCGTGTGTCCCCCACCGGACGCCATCGACGACCTCGCGGCCGAGGCACTCGAGCGCCGGTCGCCGCACAACGTCGTCCGGCTCGTGCGCGGGCAGCCGCTGCCCGGCGACACCTCCGAGAGCAACCGGTTCACGAGGGCGCGCCGCACGCTCCTCGACTGGCAGCGGGAGGGCATCCTGAAGCGCGAGACCGATCCCGCCTTCTACCTCTACGAGGCGGAGGTTCCGGGCCAGGGCCGCACGCACCTGAGGCGGATGCTCTTCTGCCTCGACGCGCTCGAGGACGTCCCCGCGGCGGCCACGGACGCGCGGCGTCTCATGATGGCCTGCCACACGAGCTTCTCTCCCGCCGTCCTCTCCGTGGGAGACGACGATGGCGCCCTCGAGGACCTCCTGGATCGGATGCACTACGACGCGGACGACCTGCGTGGGGAGTGGCGCGGGGAGGACGGCGTGCTCCACTCCTTCAAGGCGGTCAACGGCGCTCACTACGCCGGTACGGTGGCCGCCGCCCTCTCCGGAAAGGCGCGCGCGATCGTCGACGGGCGCGAAGAGATCGCTGCGGCGGTCGCCCTCCGGGACTGGGCGCGGCGCGAGAACCCCGACTTCGGTCCCGCGAGCCCCGAGGGCTTCGTGCTCTCGGCGCTCGTGTCGAGCCGCGATGCCCTCCGAGTCGCGGGCGCGCCTCGCGTCCCATCGGGCCTGGTGCTGAACAAGATCGACGGCCTGACGCTATAATCCCGCTCCCATCGAAGAGGGGGCACACCGCCGATGACCGTGAAGATGCTCCGTGTGGCCGGGATCGCGCTCGTCTCCGTGATGCTCGTATCTGCCTCGTCCTGCAACAAGGACGAGCAAGCCGCGCAGCGGCTCTTCGACAAGGCGCAGAAGTACGAGAAGGCCAAGCAGTACGAGCAGGCGCTCGCGGTGTACGACGAGCTGAAGCAGAAGTACCCGATGACGAAGGTCGCGAAGTCGGTCGACCGGGCCGTCGACTTCAAGTTCATCCAGGGCGCCATCTCCATCGATCGACTGAAGAACGTCAACGAGGTCAAGGAGAACCTGAAGGTCATCGCGAAGGCGATCGAGAGCTACTACTTCAAGGCCGGCTCCTATCCTCCGAACCTCGACGTGCTGGTTCCCGCCTACATGGAGACGATGCCCCGCGATCCCTGGGGCGCGCGCTACAGCTACGGCGTCACCAACGAGAAGAACGAGGTCCTGGATCCGCCGGGAACCGCCGCGAAGGGCTACATGCTCGCCTGGTTCGGCCGCGACCGCATCCCCGGCGGGACCAACGACGATAGCGACGTCTTCATCGTCAACGGAGAGCTGAAGCAGCCGTAGAAGTCGCCCGGACGCCCCCGCCGTCGAGCTTCTGGAGCACGATCCGATCCCAGGAGAGCCCGCGGCGCGCGCGGCCGCCGATCTCGGCGATGGCGAGCGACGGGAACTGCCGCGCGACGCCCGCGGCCGTGAAGTAGAGGTGGTGAACGTCGTAGCTCTTCGTGCGGCGCAAGAGCCGCTCGGCGATCACGCGCTGGAGCGACGCCGGCAGGAGGGCGAGCCCCCAGATCCCGAGATGCGGGTCGCCCGTGAAGAGGAACTGCGCCCGCGGCGGCGTCGTGACCACCACGACCCCGCCCGGGGCGAGCACGCGCGCCACCTCGGCGCCGGCGGCGCGAGGCCTCGGAAGATGCTCGATGACGTCGAGCATCAGGACGGCGTCGAACGACCCCGACGCGAACGGGAGACGCTCCGCGTTGCCGACGGCATAGTGGAACGGCCGGCCGGTCCGGGAGAGCAGCTCCGGCACCTCGCCGTTGAGCGTGACGTCGCACGCGACGGCGTGAAGATCCGGGCTCTGGACGACCCCGAGGCTGATGCCGCCGTTGCCCGACCCGAGATCGAGCACGCGCCACGGCTCGGGGTGAGGCCGCGCGCCCCCGAGACGCACGACGAGGCTCGCCCCGACGGCCTCTCCCTCGGCGAAACGGCCATGGACCCAGGCGAGCGTCTGCGCGAAGTGAGGCGCCTCGCGCGGAAGCCACCTCTCCAGGGCCTGCTCCGCCCACGCCCGGTAGGTCTCCCGCAGCTCCCCACGCTCGCCCACCCGCGCATTATCGCCCTGCCGCCGGGGTGGTGCCGGAGACGGCGGGGCGGGCACGGGCGCGGGCTAAAGTAGGATACGCGCCATGAGCGTTGGCCACGACGGCGGAAGCGCCCGGCTCGCCGCGCACGCCTGCCGCGACGTCGAGTCGCTGCGAGGCTTCGTCGTCTCGGCCATCAGCCCGAATGCCTGGCCGATCCGCTGCCGCGTGCTGCTGCGGCGCATCGCGAGGGAGGGCCTCGATCTCGACGAGGCGCACGCCTTCTCCCTCGGCCGCGAACGGATCGAGGACGCGCTGCGAAGCTTCCACGAGCGGTCCCGCCGTCTGGAGCGAACGCTCGGGATCGACAACGCTTTCCATCGCACGATCCACAACCTCGAGGTGCTGCTCCGGCTGCTCGTCCTCGAGTGGCCGGTCGACGGTGCGCTCCCCGACGCGGTTCGCCTCCGGGCCGAGCGGCCCTACGAGACCCTGGATGCGATCGTCCCCGAGATCCTCGCGACCATCGACGCGCTCGCCGACAGCGGAGTCGCGCCCTGGGTCGTCGCCCGGGATCTCCTCGCGGCCCTGGGCCACGACTACGGCCACAGCGGGGGAACCGATCGCCTCTTCGAGAACGGCGAGCGGACGCCTCACTCGCACGAGGACATCGCAGAGAGGCACGCTGCGCTCTTCGGGCTCTCCCTCGGTTACCCGTCGATGCTCGTGCTCGAGAGCATGGCGGGCATCCGCGCGACCACGTTCTACAGCCGCCCCGGCCGGGAGCGCGTCCAGCCGCTGACGTCCTTCGAGAAGAAGCTCTCGCTCGCCGACGTGGCGGGCTTCGTGTTGCCCTCCCACCAGTGGCTCACGCACGTCGCGGTCCCCGTCCTCGTCGAGAAGCTCCCCGCCTGGAAGCGCCGCATGGCCGCGATCCCGGAGGAGATGGCGTCGCTCCGATCCCGCATCGCGGCGCTGCCGGCGGACGATCCGGAGCAGCCCCTCCTCGAGCACGAGCTCGCGGAGCTCTCGCTCGAGGACAGCCGCATCATCAAGGACCTCGGGGAGTGGCTCCGGAGCGAGCGCGGCTTCCTCGTCTTCATCGAGGCGCACCGGCTCGCCCCGGTCTCGGGAGCGCGGGCGATGTGGGGCGGGACGCTGCGCGATCGGCTCTCCCTCATCGAGGGGGCGCTGACCAAGGAGAAGCTCGTGGCGTCCTTGACCGCCGCGGGGTTCGCGCTCCTCGAGGACTACGCCCGGCGCTGCGGCAACGCGAGCAGCCTCGCCGAGTCGCTCGCGTCCGACGGCTGCGACGCGCGCCTGCGCGATCTGCTCACCGGCTTCCTTCCCGGCTGACACGAGCCCGAGCTCGCGGCGCGAGGACGCTACCGGACCTTCGGGTTGAGGACCCAGAAGCGACGCCAGAACATCAGGCGGCTGAGGGCACGCTCCTCCTCGGTGGTGAGCGGCGACTTGCAGAGCTGCTTCTTCCACTTCGCGACCGCCGCGCGATCGAAGAAGCCCAGGAGCCGAACGAACGGTCCCGCGAGAGGGCCGAGCCATCCGAGATCGAACGCCGACGCGAGATCGATGACCCACGGACGTCCATCGGCGTCGAGGAGGACGTTGCCCCGATGGCTCAGGTCCCCGTGGACGATCCGCCTCTGGTGGAGCTGCAGGACGATCGCGTCGAGCCGCGCGAACACTTCCGCGTCGATGGACCCCGGGGGCGCCGACGACAGCGGCTCGCCCGTGATCCGGTCCATCACGACGCGCCCAGGCATCGGTGCGTCGTGCACGCGCACGATCCCCGCCACGCCCAGGAGCTTCCCCGCCACGCGCCGCTCGCGGCGGATCGAGAAGGGACCCACGACGCCGCGCACCCAGAATCCCTTCTCGCGGAAGTCCTTCACGACGACGGGACGGTCGGCGAGCTTCGCCTCGTAGAGATCGGCGTTCCCGCGATGGCCCTTGCGCAGGAGGCGCACCTCGGTCAGCTCCGCGCCGCTCACGATCCCTCCGGCGGTTGACACCGACAAGGACGCGCGACACGCAACGTGGATGGCGGCGAGGTCCCGCATCGCGGGAAAGCCCCGTCCCGCGCGGCCCTCCGCGACGCGGGGCCGCTGGCAAGCGCGTTGCTATCGAGCGGCGCCATGAACGGAAGCATTCTAACGAGTTGCCGGCGTCCGGACCCGCGCCGGATGCGCGCCGGGACGTCCCTCGTCGAGACCCTCGCCGCGATGGCCGTGCTCGGAGGCGCGGTGCTCTCCATCGCGTCGCTGCTCCTCTTCTCGATGCGGACGCAGGCCCGCGCGGCGGAGCGCACCCAGCTCGCGGCCCTGTGCCGCGACCGCATCGAGGCCCTGCTCGCGCTCCCCGACGACGACCCGGGGCTCGCCGACGGTGCCGACACGGTGGTCGTCGACGTCGGGCGCGGCCACCGGGGTTACTCGCGAGCCTGGACCGTCACGCGCGACGCCATCGAGCCCGGGATCGTGACGATCGAGGTGACGGCACGAGCGACCGCGCCTCGTCCGGCGGGCGGGACCGTCACCCTCGGCGCGGTCCGCACGCCCCGCGCGCTCGCGACCCACCGTGATCTCTAGACCTCGAAGATCCGCCGGGTTCAGCCTGATCGAGCTCCTCGTCGCGAGCGCGATCGGCCTCGCGGTCATCGCCGCCACCTACCAGCTCGTCCTGCAGGCCAGCGAGATCGTCCGGAGCCAGGCCGAGGTGATGGAGCTGGAGCGCACCACCCGCGCATCGTTCGCACAGATCACGCGCGACATCCGCCAGGCGGGCGCCGATCCGACGGGCCGCGCGTTCGGCGCGGGCGCCCCGTTCTTCCCGCCGGACGACCAGGGGCCCAACCGCATTCACATCCGCATGGACCTCCCTCGCGAGCGCGACGGCCGCATCGGCGAAGACGAGATCGGCAACGGAACCCCGGACGACGCGAGCCCGGACGAGGACATCGCCTACGAGTACTGCGAAGGTCCCGCGTCGTCGCCCACGTGCCCCGGCACCGCAGACCACCAGATCTTCCGCACGGTCAGCGTCCGGGGAGAGACGATCCTCATCGAGCCGTTCGCCGACGGCATCGACATGGAGGGCCGCCCCGTCTTCCTGCTCGCGCGCCGCGCCGGCGCGCGGGATCCCTACGCGATCGTGGTGACGCTGCGCGGCAAGTCTCGCCACGCCGATCCGCGCTCGGGACGCTGGAGCTACTTCCAGCTCTCCGGGACGGTCATGCTGCGCAACGAGCCATGACCACCGCGCTGGCTCCAGCGGACCGCGGCAGCGTCCTCTTGATCGTCGTCCTGGCCACGGCGGTGCTCGCGGCGCTCTGCGTCACGCTGCTCGCGACGGCGACCCACGAGACCGGCGCGGCCTCCTCGGCCGCGAGCTCCGACGAGGCGCTGGCCGCGGCGGATGCGCTGGTCTCGATCGCGCGGAGACACCTCGCCGTGGACCTCGAGCGCGATCGGGACGGGTGGAGCAACCGGATCCTGGCGATCGGCCCGCGGACCCTGCCCGAAGCGTGGCGCGCGGGCGCGACGCTCGATGCTTCGGGAGACGTCACGGGAACGCCCGGCACCTACTGGATCGACCTCGGCGCCACGGCGTGCGGCGATGGACGGTGCGCTTCGGACGAGGAGTGGCGGCGCGCCATGAGCTCGCCCGCGCCCGTGCCGGCGCTCCCCTGGACGATCGCCGAGGGGGAGCTGCCTCGCTACCTCCCAGCGTCTTCGCGCTTCCGCTTGCGGCTGCTCGGGTTCCGCGAGAGTCCCGGTGCCGCCGACGGTGTCCTTCGATGGGACCGCATCGGCGTCGTCGCCGAGGGGTCGGCGGCGAGGTCCGCGGGAGACGGCGCCCGGCGGGCGCGCCGGCAGGTGATCGCCATCCTGAGGGCGATCGACGCCGGTCCCTGGGGCGGAGCCCTCTTCGCATCGGAGACCGTCTCGGTCGCGCGCGGATCCACCGTGCGCGGATCGATCCATGTCCTCGATGCGGGAGGCACGCGCATCGCGCTCGCGCTATCGGGAGGGAGCCGCATCGAAAACTCGCTGTCGGGGATCGACTCCCGCATCGCCCTGCGCCTCCGCATCCCGGACCCGCACGCGCTCCGGGCCGAGATCCGCGTGAGGACCGGAGACGTGAGCCTCGGTCCGAGCGATCACGCGGGGGGCTCCTGCGAGGACCCGGCGGAGTGCGCGGCGGCCCCCGACCCTCCCATCGCGTCGCCGGGCAAGGGTCCGCTCGACGCCGTGCTCCTCGGGCCGCGCGAGAACCCGGGGAGGTTCGTCGGCGCCGCGGACAACCACGTCGAGGATCGGCGGCTTCCCTACGACGCGCCGCCGGTCTCGTTGCCGGAGCTGGCAGCGCCCTTCGAGGACCTTCACGCGCACCGCTTCGCGACCTACGAGGCCTTCCTCGCCGGGCTTCCCGATGGGACCGGGACGCACGCGCTGTCTCTGGACGCGGTCGCATCTTCCGCACCGCTCGCCTTCGACGGATCGCTCGCCGCGGCCATCCGCCGCGCGCGCGTGGAGATCGTCGAGGCGAACGGCGCCGACGTCCCCACGCCTTGGGCCGATCCGTCGTGGGGGCCCGGCGTGACGAGCGACGGACCCGTCGACGTGCTCGTCGATCCGGCCGGCGAATCGTCCATCGTGGGCGTGTTCCGCCACCTCCCCGCGCGCGAAGAAGCCTCCTGGTCGAGCTGCGTCATCTCGCGCGGAGGCGGTCACGGC
The DNA here is from genome assembly GCA_046331505.1 of Acidobacteriota bacterium. Classification (GTDB taxonomy): domain Bacteria; phylum Acidobacteriota; class Vicinamibacteria; order JAXLQT01; family JAXLQT01; genus JAXLQT01. Next base: position 27,006 of record JAXLQT010000048.1, on the reverse strand, counting down.
TTCCTGCTCCTGCCTGCCCTGGCGACGACGAGCCCGACCCTCGGCCCGGAGCTCGTCTGGGACTTCGTGCAGCGCAACTTCGCCCGCTACGCGAGCGGCCTCTCGGAGCGCGATCGCGACGCACTCGCCTCTCTGGTGGCGTTCTTCGGCAAGGCCCCGGACGACCCCGCGCCGCGCCTCTCTCCCATCCCCCCCGCGAACCGCGCGCGTATCATCTTCCTCGGAGCGATCCTCGCGCGCCAGGGATCGATCGCGATCGCCGGCCCCGATGTCCTCTACCTCGGCCGCGCCACGATCGCCGCCACGGGCGACCGCGCCTCCATCACGATCTCGGGATCGTCGATCCTCCCGTCGAGACGATTCCCCACGGACGCGCTCGGCCTTCTCGCCGCCGGCCGGATCGACGTCGCGTCCGCCGCGAAGCGATCGAGCGTCATGGCCGCCCTCTATGCCGGAGAGGAGATCGCGCTGGGCCGCGTGGCGCTTGCCGGCGCGGCGGCGTCGCGCCGCATCGCTCTGGACGCCGCGGACGTTGCCCAGTCCCTCGACCTCGCGCGCGCGCTGCCACCGTTCATGATCGGCGCCGCGCACCCCTACGTCATCCGCCAGGAGAGCTGGCAGGAGCTGGAGACGCCCACTCGATGAAGGCCTTCGCTCCTCCCGCGCGGTAGATCTCCTTGTCGAGATCCGTGGCGTGGTGGAGATCGTAGGCAAGGTGCGCGGGATTCTTGGCGGCATGCCGTATCTCGGCCTTGCAGCGGTAGCAGACCGCGACGTCGCCGAGGAACTGGTAGAGCACGAGATCGAGGAGCACCGCCGCGGGACCGGAAAGCTGGTAGGTCAGGTCCATGAAGCAGGCCGCGACCACCAGGATGAGGCACCCGTACTCGCTGCGGAAGTTCTTCTTCAACCAGAAGTCCTCCATGCCGCACACCGGGCAGTGCACGACGCGCCCCGCGGCATCGACCGAGCCCGCCTTCAGGCTCGTCGTCGTTCCACACGCGCCGCACGCCGCCTGGGTCGCGGCGGGATCGAGCACCGCGCCCACGGGCTCGTCGCACCCTTCGTTGGGACAGCGGAACGCGACGTCGGGTCTCGACACGGCCCAAGTGTACGGGCTCGTGGCAACATGGAGCGCGAGGAGAAGCCCGTGCCCGAACTGACGCTCCATCTCGGCAACAAGAACTATTCGTCCTGGTCGCTCCGCGCCTGGCTCGTGCTCCGGCACAGCGGCGCGTCGTTTCGCGAGGAGGTGATCCCCTTGACGCCGGAGGGGCGCACGCGGGTGCGTTCGCTCTCGCCGGCGGGCCGCGTACCGTTCCTGAGACACGGAGAACTGCTCGTCTGGGACTCCCTCGCGATCGCCGAGTACGTCGCCGAGACCTTCCCCGCGGCACGCCTCTGGCCCGATGACGCGCGAGACCGGGCTCACGCGCGGTCGATCTGCGCGGAGATGCACTCGGGATTCACCGCGCTCCGCGCGAACATGCCCATGAACGTCCGGAGGCGATCCGCCGGCAAGGGACGCGCCGCCGGCGTCGCCGAGGACATCGCGCGCATCGCGGCGATCTGGGCGGATTGCCGCGCCCGCCACGCCGGCGAGGGCCCGCTCCTCTTCGGCCGCTTCACCATCGCCGACGCCTTCTACGCTCCCGTCGCCACGCGCTTCACCACCTACGGCGTCGATCTCGATCCCGTGTCGACCGCCTACGTCGAGGCGATCCGGGCGCTACCCGCGATGGCGGAGTGGCGTGCCGCCGCGGAGTCCGAGCCTTGGTCGATGGAGGGCTACGACCTCTGACGCGGAAACGCGCGACGTCCCGTCACGACCTCCACGCGGGCCTCGACCTCCCCGACCCTACCGTGTGGCCAGAGTCGCGTCCTCCACGATGACCTTGTAGGCATAACCGGCGCCGAAGTCCCGGTCTGCCTTCACGGTACCGTGGACGGAAACGACGTCGCCCACGTTGGCGTCTCCGCTCGAGGTGACGGTCAGGTCGTCGTCCTCGGTGGCGCTCGACCCGCTGCCGTCGCGCAGGTGGAAGAAGTTCTTGCCCATGACGCCGCGCACGACCTTCACGACCTTGCCGCGCACCGACACGGACTTGCCCGAAAGCTCCGCGCGGCGTCGGTACACCTCGGCGACGGTCAGCGCGTCCGGCCCCTCGGCCTTCGCCACCTCCACCTTGCCGATGTCCGGCGCGCGCTCCATCCCGAGTGGCTTGCCGGTCGACTCCGCTGGAGCAGGCGTGGGTGCCGGCGCGCTTCCGAGGGCGCCGAAGACGATGTGATCGAACTTGCGATGGAGCGTCGGGCTCTCGAAGCCGTCCATCGGCATGGGAGCCACGATCGTGACGAGCTGCCCCGTCTTCACCGTGGTCTTGGGTACGGCAGCCCAGGTCTCGCCTCCGGAGGTGCGTAGACGAAGGTAGGTGTAGCTCCCGGCGTCGAGCGTCTCGAGGATCGTCCCCGTGAGCGATCCCGAGGGCATCTCTCTTCCCGGGCTTCCGGCCGCGGGCGGCGACGCCGGTGCCTCGCTCCCCGCGGGCGGGGGCGATGGGTTCCCGGCCGGCAACAGGACGGGCGTGTCGGGCCGGCTCGCCGGCACGGACTTCACGGGGGGATCGACGGCCGGAGCGACCTCCGTGGATTGCGACCGGCCACTGCAACCGAAGAACACGGCGACCATCGCCGTCAGGACGATCTGGGAACGCGTTGAGAGCATGACTACCTTCCTCGAGGGTTGCGGACGGACGGCGGCATCGATCGCGGGAGCATCAGCGCCCCGCGGTCGAGAGCTCGTAATCGATGATCTCCTTCCAGGTCTCGAAGGGCGGCGAGCCGGAGATGGGGCGCCCGTTGATGAAGAACGTCGGTGTGGCGGTCACCCCCGCGCCATCGCCCGCCTTTCGATCCGCCTCGACGACGCCCTTCATCCGGCCCGTATCGAGGCACGTGTCGAACGCCGCGGCATCGACGCCGAGGGACCTCGCATATCCCTTGAGGTCCTCGACCTTGAGGGCGTGCTGGTGGGCGAACAGCATGCTGTGCATGTCCCAGTACTTCCCCTGCTCTCCGGCGCAGAGCGCCGCCTCGGACGCCTTGTACGCATCCTCGTGGATCGACAGCGGGTAGCTCCGGAACACGACCCGTACCTTGCCCTTGTAGGCGTCCATCACCTGGCCAACGGAGTGCTCGGCGGCGGCGCAGAACCGGCACTCGTAGTCGGAGAACTCGACGATGGTGATCGGGGCGTTTCCGTCGCCCTTGGATGGGCCCTCGGCGGCCACCTCGACCTTCGCGGGCAACGGCGGCCGCAGCAGGGTCTCGACCTTCGCATCCGCTCGCAGCTTGGCGAGGTAGGAGCTCCGCAGGTCCTGGGACCACGCGTTCTTGACGAACCGGACGATGTCCGCCTTCGCATCGTCGTAGGGCGGCACCGTCTTGCCGTTGGCCTTCGTGGTGTCGTAGACGCTTCTCAGGTACTCCTCGTCCGGCTCCGCGACCTTGCTTCCCACCTCCCGATCGAGGAGCGCCTCGACCGTGATCCCCTCGCTCTTGGCCTTGGCCTCGAGGAGTCGCTGGTCGATCATCGCCTCGAGGGTGTGGATCTTGACGCCGTGGATCTCCTCGGCGAACCTCGCTTCGGCCGCCGCGATGGGAGCCTTGGCCTCCGCCATCAGCTCCTCCTCGGTGATCGCCTGTCCATCGACGCGCGCCACGGTCTTCGGCGGATCCTGAGCTGCGGGAACGGACTGCTGCGGACATCCCGAGAGCAGGACGGGCACGAGCAGCGCCGGAACGGCGAGCCTCTTCATGCAGGGATTCTGCCACGGGGCGAGGGCCAGCCGAGCGCGTGCAAGGACGGTTGCTTCGACGTGCGCGGACCGGAGCGGTCGCGCTGCCCATCGACCCGCCCGCCATCGAGATCGCGGGCGGCCTTGGACGGACTGGCGAAGGGGGCTGCCAACCTGTCAGGAGGGCTCGAAGAGGGATGGACCCGATGGGTCCACCAATCCCGAACCGACCGGACGCCGGAGGGCGAACGGTGCTGACTCGCCGGGCTGACACGGCTCGGTACGGTCTTTGCTCAAAGGACCGCCAGGTACCACCACATTGATCCCCAGAAGGCAAGGTCACGGCGGAGAACCCAGGACACCAGGCACGGTAACCATGCTCGCTCTCGAGGCCGCCTCGATGAGCCCGGCACCCGCGACGGCGGGCGCGAGCGGGCGAGATGGTGACACCTTGGCAAGGAGACCCGAAGCCATGAATCAGAAGGCAAGAATCCTATCCGGAGGAAACGCCCGGACAGCCGCCCTGCAGACGCTGTCCCTGGCCCTGGCGCTCGGCGTCGGGATGACCTGGGCGCAAGGGCAAGTCCTTCAGTACACGAGAGATGGCGCCTATCAGGACGCGACGAGCGGCGGCTGGGACCTGCCCAAGCAGGGCTCCTGTTCGGATGCCTCCGCGACGACCCGTCCTGACTGCCAGGCGCTGCGACTCAATTACTCGTCGCAAACGAACTGCACCAACGCCGGCCACAGCTGGAGCACCGGCGTGTGCAACGACCTCGTCAACACGACGCAATCGGCCTGCAACGGAGCTCCGGGGAGGTTCTGGAACAGCGCGACGAACGTCTGCGCCATCACCATGAAGGGCGAGGACCGCAACGACGTCCAGTGCATGAAGAACGGCGGCACCTGGGTCACCGCAGGCGCGTGCATCGGCAACTGGGTCATGCCGGCCCGCAACGACGCGGCGTACGACAAGTACAACGATCCGTGGGGAGGCAGCAACGGCCTTCTGACCTCGAACTCCCCTGGCGACCAGTGCCTGCGCTGCCACAACGACAAGACCTTCTACAACACCGCGAAGGTACGCTACGTCAACTCCACCCTCATGATGGGGCACAAGAACATGTCCCGCCCGGTGGTCGCGGGACAACCGTGGGGCGGGCCCCCGTTCTCGTGCACGAACCCGATCTACACCACCGAGGAGGACTGCCTCGCGCACGGCCAGCAGTGGAACCCCGCCATCTATCCATCGGATGACAGCGGCAACACCTTCGACTGGCCGAACGGGAAGATCAACGTCGGCGCGGCGAGCTACAACCTGAACTGGATCTACGCCGACTGGCTGAGCCCCTTGCCGCGCGCCATCTACACGGACCCCGCGGTCAACGACATGTCGTACTCCTGCGCCAGGTGCCACACGACCGGCTGGACCAGCGACGCCACCCTCAAGGCCACGAAGCTGCCCGAGAAGACCTGGGCCGGGATCACCTGGCAGGGCACGGGCACGACCAACCAGGTCAAGCTCGCCGGAGGCGTGGCGGGCGATGCGAACATCATGGCGTCGTGGGACTCCTGGGGCATCGTCTGCTCCCGCTGCCACAGCGCCATCATCGACAACACGACCAACGGCGGCGTTCCGCCGTTCACCGCGCCGACCAACATGTCGGGCCACCACAGCAACATGACCTCTGCGGACAACACCGCGGGCGTGTGCACGGACGTGCGGTGGGTCGCCGGCAGCGGTGCCGCCCCGAGCACCTACGAGACCAACTGCATCAACGCCGGCGGTACGTTCCTGACCGCCTGCAGCCAGAACCCGACGCCGGGCGTCTGCGGGATGGCGGCCAATACCCAGGCCAAGTGCACCGCGGTCTCGGGGACATGGGTCAGCGCTCCCGGGTGGTGCAGCAACGCCTTCTACTCCACCTCCGCGACGTGTACCGCCAACGGTTTCACGTGGCAGGATGGCTGGTGCAAGACCAACGACCCGCAGGCGAACTGCACGGGCGGTACCGGGGACGGCGTCAAGACGTGGCGCCTGAACGGCTCCCAGTCGTCCTGCCAGATCGCCGGCTCGACGTGGTCCTACTCGAAGTGCAGCCTCGAGGGCATGTGCAACAAGAAAGACGCCACGGGCAAGGACATCACGAGCAAGGCCGCCTGCGACGCCGTGGGCGGGGCCTTCAAGTATGCGACCGACATCGTTCGATGCGAGGACGCCGGCGGCAAGTGGACCGGCAACAACACGAACCGGGGTCAGATCATCACGGCCATGTGCATGCAGTGCCACCGCCAGGAGAACAAGGGGCTGCCCTACACGAACGGAACCTGCAGCAACCCCGTGTACACCGATCAGGGATCGTGCGTCGCCGGCGGCGGCACCTGGACCGACACCGGCAACGGCCTGCCTCTGATCGTCGGCCCGTATCACAACTCGGTCGCCTTCCCGAGCCACCCGCACAGTAACCAGCTCCTGAACAGCCCGCACGGCGAGTACACCGGCAAGTGGAGCGAGATCGCCACCTCGAAGTTCGGCGCCGGGTACGGCAGCGACTTCCAGATCGACGGCGAGATCGTCAACGCGGGTAACACCTGCACCGGGTGCCACAACGTCCACGCGGGCGTCGTCGCCGGTGCCGAGCCCTTCGAGAAGACCTGCACCGACTGTCACTCCACGGCTGGAGACATCGCGCCCCAGATCAACCTCGCGCTGATCAACCACCTCGCCGGACCGGGCACCCCCCTCGAGGACATGGGGACCGAGCCCAGCGAGGCGTGCGTCGTGTGCCACATGCCGGGCGGCAAGCACCTTTTCCGCATCAACACGAGCGCCGGCTATTCGACGTTCCCGATGCCCGCGGCGATCAACGGCAACGTGAGCGCCAACACCGCCCCCGAGGGCGGGTTCACGAACGCCGTGTGGAACGACCTCGACGCGTCTTGCGGCCAGTGCCACGGAGGCGGGACCGCCAAGGTGACCACGACCGGCGACATCGCGACCGGCTCGGCGACCCTGACGGTGGCGAGCGCCGCGGGCTTGCTGGCCAACGAACGGATCACGATCGCGAACGCGGGGGCCTACCTGGCCCCGAACGTCTACGACACCTTCGAGACCTACATCAAGACCGTCGCCGGCAATACCGTCACGCTGGCCGGCAAGGCCACCCACGGCGTGACCGGCTCGGCCGTGGTACAGAATCCCACGAAGAACAGCGCCCCCTACTACACGAAGGCCGCTCTGGCGGGGGTTGCCAGCGGCATGCACGACTCGTCGGGAGTGACCTACCCGACCACGTTCTCGATGGTCATCACCGGGTTGACGGTCGCGCCGACCGCCGTCGTCTTCTGCGGGGGTGGCTGCCCCACCTTCACCTACGACTGGGTCTGGGGCGACGGGAACTACGTCATCGACGGCGGCAAGACCCCCGTCCCGCACGTCTACGCCGCCCCTGGCCAGTATGTGATCAACCTCGTCGTGAGGTTGAACGGTCTCGTCGCCGGCGCGGCCTCGCGCACCGTCAACGTGTCGACCGCGGAGCTCCCGCCGGTCGTCACGTCCGCTTTCAACTTCGACGCGAACACGTGGACCGCGACCCTCAGGGACACCTCGACGGATACGGATCCCTGGCCGATCGCGACGGTGATGGTGGACTGGGGCGACGGGAGCACCAAGTCCGCCGGCCACCAGGGCGACACCTTCACCCACGTCTACACGCAGACCGCCCCCATACCGGGGTACTACACCATCACGCACACGGCGACCGACACGTACCCGAAGATGGGCACGGAGATCCCGAAGCCCACGGTGTCGCCCGCCTACTTCAAGATTGGCGGCAAGGTGATGAACAAGGCCGGCACGGCCGGGATCCCGGGAGCGACAGTGCAGCTGAAGAAGGGCACGAACTTCCTCCTCACCCTGACCACCGCCGTGGACGGCAGCTTCCTCGCGTCCAGCCTCAAGCCGGGAACCTACGTCGTCACCGTGACGAAGCCTGGTTACACCTTCCCGAACCCGGCAGCGACGTTGACCATCGGGCCTGACAGCCTCGGCAACATCATCAAGGCGACGGCGCCGTAATTGCAAAGCAATATGGAGTGAGCGGGTGGGCGACCACCCGCTCACATCCCGAGATAAGATGAGACCAAGGAACGCAGCAAGAGTGGCAGAAGGAATGGGTAAGAACATGAACAAGATCACACGGACCCTGCTGGTGCTCGCCATCGCGCTGGCGGTCGGCTCGTCGGCGATGGCCTTCACTGGCACCTACGTTCCGGGCTCCGGGATCAACGGGACACCGCACGATCTCGGCACGGCCCACAACGGGATGAACTACACGGCGGTGCCGCCGGATCCCGTGGGCGGCAGGATCTGCATCTTCTGCCACGCACCGCACAACACCTATCGCTTGAGCCAGGCCAACGGCGGCCCCCCGCCGAACATCGGTGCGGGACCACAGGCGATCGACGAGTTCACGTACCTGCCGCTGTGGAACCACACCCTTCCCACGACCGTCTCGGCGTACGTGATGTACCAGAACGGACCCGGCGCGCCAAAGACCGGCCCGAGGGCCCTGAATGCCATCCTCGGCGCGGCCCCGAACAACGTGTCGCTCCTGTGCCTGAGCTGTCACGATGGCACGATTGCTGTCAACTCGTACGGAAACGTCGATCAACCGGCGAGCAGCCAGAGCACGGGTACGACCATGATCGATCCTAGCTACGTCATCGGCAAGGATCACTACCTGGGCAACCACCACCCCATCAGCTTCGACTACGATGCCGTCTACGGCGCAGACGACCAGATCCGGGACCCCGACGTCGCACAGTTGACTCCGACGACGACCGTCCGGGACCACCTGTTCGGACTGCCCGGCGTGCCCGGCACCAACGTGAGCCTGGAGTGCGCGAGCTGCCATTCCGTCCACAACAAGGGCAATGCGGGCGAGATGCTCCTCTGGAGGAGCGACCAGAACAGCGAGCTGTGCCTCACCTGTCACGACAAGGGTATCTACACGACTCCGTAACGCAGTCAGTCATCAACAGTGCGCTCACAGAGGGGAATGGCAACATTCCCCTCTTTCTTTTTCGCGTCACCGCCCCGGATCCTCCGCGGCGGGAGATCCCGCGGCGCGGCCCCGGGTTTGCAATGTCAACCGGGAGAGGTTTGACGCTGGGAAGTGGGACCTAGGATAATGCAGCCGTGAAGGTCAGCAGCAATGCCGCTCTCCGCACGTCCTCCGCATGGCTCGCACTTTTCCTCGCAGCTGCGTGCGCGCGGCCACCCCAGACAGGCCCGGCGCCCCGCTTCTTCCCGCCCCCGCCCGACCTTCCGCGCGTTCAGTACTTGACGTCGTTCACCGGCCGCAGGGACATCGAAGGACAGTCGAGCTTCAACAAGTTCGTGGTGGGCGAGAAGCCCGACTGGAAGATCGACAAGCCCTATGGCATCGGCATCCACGACGGGAAGATCTACGTCTGCGACACCAACACCTCCGTCATCGTCCTGGACCTGAAGGCACGCACTTTCGGCGGCCTCAAGGGAGACATCGGTCCCGGCGCACTGAAGCAGCCGGTCAACATCAGCATCGACCAGGACGGCAACAAGTACGTCTCCGATCCCGTGAGGGGGCAGGTGGTCGTCTTCGACAAGGAGGACGAGTACAAGACAGCCTATGGCGCTCCCGGAGCCTGGCGGCCCGTGGACGCCGTGCCGTTCGGGGAGAGGCTGTACACCGTCGACACGGCCAGCTGGGTCGTGAAGGTCCTCGACCTCGCAAGCGGCGAGGTGGTCCGGATCATCGGAGACAAGGGAGACCCCGCGGAGCGCCTGGATCGGCCTACCAACCTGGCCTTCGACACGGAGGGCTACCTGTACGTCACGGACATCGGCAGGTTCCAGGTGCTGAAGTTCGACCGGGACGGCCACTTCAAGTCGACCTTCGGGAGGCTGGGGGACAACCTCGGCCACTTCGCGCGGCCGAAGGGGATCGCCGTCGATCGCGAGGGTCACCTCCTTGCCGTCGATGCGTCCTTCAACAACGTCCAGATATTCGATCAGGCCGGACGCATCTTGATGTTCTGCGGCGAGGGTGGCGACCGTCCTGGCGATCTCATTCTGCCCGCCAAGGTGGCGATCGACTATGACAACCTCCAGTACTTCCAGCAGTATGCGGCGAGCGGCTTTCGGATGGAGTACCTGATCCTGGTCACGAGCCAGTTCGGCGACCGGCGCGTGAACGTCCTGGCCTATGGACGGGACAGCGCCAAGAAATACCCGACGGACGAAGAGCTCATGAAGGAGCTCGAGGAGCGCCGGAAGCAAGAGCGAGAGAAGCAGGAGAAGCTGAAGGCGCCCGATTCTCCGTCACAGACCTCGGAGCCCAAGTCCGATCCGTCTCCCTGACGAGAGTCCCTCCTTCGAACCCGCATGAGAATCCGGGTGATCATGGTGTGCGCCGCCGCCGTCTTCCCGATGGAGTGCGGCCCCGTTCGTCGCCACAAGGTCCTGACCACACTCTTCGACGGCGTCCCACCGCTGAAGGGCGCGGAGGCCGTGCCTGCCGGCCCACACGCCACCGGCGGCACCGGCGGGCCCTCCAGGCCTCCGGCCTACGGAGGGCACGGGCCCTACACCGCGCGCCTCTGTAACGCCTGTCACGACGCGAGCGCCACGAACGCGCTCGTGGCACCGGCGGACCAGCTGTGCGTGCGCTGTCACGCGATCGCCCAGAACAAGAGGTACGTCCACGGACCGCTGGCCTCGGGAGGATGCCTCGCCTGCCACGATCCCCATGGCTCGGGGTACCGATACCTGCTCGTGTCGGAGTCCGACACCTTCTGCTTCCATTGCCACGAGCGCGCCTCCGTCATGGCGAACCCAGCCCACGAGCGGGTCGGCGATCAGTGCACGACGTGCCACGACGCGCACATGTCCGACAGGGAGCACCTGCTCAAGTGACGGCGCGAGGATCCCACCGCCTCCAGGCGCTGGCCACGGGGAGCTTGACGCTCTTGATCGCGTGCGCGCCGTGCTTCGCCGCCGACTGGTTCTTCCTGCCCCGTTCCACGCGCACGCAGCTGTTCTTCGAGGCCTTCGGCTCCGTCGAGCGGGACGAGCTCTCGAGCTCCGCCCGCAAGCTCGAATGGAAGGACGTCTTCACCAAGGAACGGCTGGCCGTCGAGAGCAACGGCTACTGGTACGACCCCCGCTTCCTGCAGTACCAGCTCAGCGCGGGGTTCGCGCTGAAGCAAGAGGACTACGAGTCCTCGGACGTCGCGCCCCTTGGCCGTAGGACCGGCTCGGGCTGGGACTACGACGCCCGGCTGACGCTCCTCCCGGAGCACGCCTACAACCTGTCCCTCTTCTCCTCGCGGCTCGAACCGGTGGTCAGGAACGAGTTCTCCACGCGGCGCAACAGCCTGGAGACCCGGCGGGGCGCCGTCTTCCGCTTCCGCGATTCACCCTACTTCTTTCACGTCGCCTATGTCAACGACGCCATCGAGACCGGGGACGAGTCCTCGGACGTCGCCAAGCTCAGTGCCGATGCCCGCTATTCGCGGCAGCTCCGTGACGATCGTTCTCTCTCGTTCTCCGGCTCCGCGGAGCGCTCGACCTTCACCGGCACGAGCGGGCTCGACGGAACCCTGGTCGAGTACCACCTGGGCAACGACGTCGGGTTGGACCGCCTGCGGCTGTCCTCGACCCTGAGCGACACATCGACCCATCAGGACGCGCCCGTCGCCGGCACCTACGGAAGCGATCAGCTCCTGTGGCAGGAGCGTCTGACCGTGTCGATGCCCTGGCGCCTGCGTGGCGACGCGACCTACCGCTACGAGCGGAACGCGAGCCGTTTCGACGCATCCGGATTGCCGGACCGGTCGTTCACCGAGACCGGCCACGTCCTCGAGGCGAATCTCATCCACCGGCTCTACGAGAGCCTCGATACGACTTACACGCTGATCGGCAGCGACCGCTCGTCGCCGGGAGGCGAAACGACGTCGCTGTCCAACGCCATCGCCTTCAACTACTCGAAGTCGATTCCTCGCGGGACGATCCTCGCGGGTCTCAGCGCCGGCACCGCCCGCACGGCGAGCAACGGCCGCGGGACCGACATCGTCGACGAGGCTCATTCCGCGATCTACGTCCCCACACAGACCTTCTCCCTCAACCAGCAGGACGTCCAGGGTGAGAGCATCGTCGTGTTCCTGAGGTCGCCCCTACCGCCGTTCGAGGCCATCCTCCTGCAGAGAGACGCCAACTACACCGTGCGCGCCCTACCGGACCTGAACACTTTCGAGATCCTGGTCATCACGCTGCCGCCACAGTTCGTGGTACCGGGATACTATGACTTCCTCGTGTCGTACAGCCTCGCCGGCGGCGACTTCACGATCCGTTCCGACAACTATGGCCTGAACGGAAGCGTGGAGCTCTTCGACAATCTCCTCACGCCCTACTTCAGCTACTTCGACGTCTCCTCGCACATCCTCTCGGGGAGCTTTCCGGGCAACCCCGTGGACTCCCGGAGTTACATCGCCGGAGTGCGCACGCACCGGGGATTGCTGAGCGCATTTGCGGAGTACCAGAGGCTCGTGTCCGATGTGAGCCCCTACACCTCCTCTCGGGTCGAAGTGCAACTGTCCGGATCGGCCGGGCCGACGACCAGCATCTACGGCTCGGCTGGTTACGCGACCAAGCACTATCAGCAGGGGCGAGCCGAGTTCGATGGCCGCGGGTTCGACGAATCCAGGGAGTCCGTCGCCGCGACGATCCAGCAGCAGCTCTTCGCCCGGAGCCTGGCCATCTCCCTCGGCGGATCCTACTCCCGCATCCAGTCCGAGGAGGACTCCAGTGCCTACTCGGGCACGGCGTCACTCGACTGGAAGGTCGGGAAGCTCGAGGTCAGCGCCGGCGTCACGACCTATTCGGTGGACGCCGGCGCGGGGACCACCGTCGCGACGCGGCGCAATCACATGTCGTGCTTCGTACGAATTCGCAGGACCTTCTTTTGAGAAACGATTGGCCCAAGATACGGCCCGAACGGCCTGCCCGACGCCTCACGAGTCGCCGGCGGGCGGCGATGGTCCTGTGCGCGGTACCGCTGGCGGCGATCGGCTGCTCGCCCAGATGGACCCTGCGAACGGTCCGGCCTGCGCAGGCGCTCCAGTGGCCCTACCAGCCGGAAGCGGCCAAGGTCGCCTATGTCGAGTGCCTGACGGGACTGGCCGGCCGCGGAGGCGCGGGTGGAGCCCTGCGGGACATCGTCATCGGCAAGGCCAGGCAGGACGAGAACGCCTTCGTGCTACCCGTCGCCGTGGCGACCGGACAGGATGGACGCATCGCCGTGGCCGACATGGGACGCAAGTGCGTACACCTCTACCTCCCGGCAGAGCGCCGGTACCTGAGGCTCGCGAGGCTAGGCGACGACGTGCTCGTCTCGCCCGTCGGACTCTGCTTCGACGACGCCTCGAGGCTCTACGTCTCGGACTCGACCGGCTTCGTGCTCGTCTTCGGCGCCGACGGTACGGGCCTGCGGGTTCTGCGGACGGCCGGCGAGGCCAGGCTCGAACGTCCCACGGGCCTCGCATTCAGTTCCCGGAAGAAGCTCCTGTACGTCGTCGATACCCTTGCCAGCAGGGTCCACGCGCTCGCACCCGACGGCAGCCTTGCGTTCTCGTTCGGCGGCTGGGGCGAAGCTCTCGGACAGTTCAACCGCCCCACTCACATCTTCAGCGCCCTCTCGGGCGAGCTCTTCGTCACCGACTCGCTCAACTTCCGGATCGAGATCTTCGACGAGGATGGCCGTCCGGTCGGGTCCTTCGGCCGGCACGGCGACGGGTCGGGTGACCTCGCGATGCCGAAGGGCCTCGCCGTCGACGGGGATGGCACCGTCTACGTCGTGGACGGGTTGCTCGACAACGTGCAGCTCTTCGATCGCCGGGGCGACTTCCTGCTGACGGTCGGAGAGCGCGGAACGGGCTTCGGCGAGTTCTGGCTTCCCTCGGGAGCGTTCATCAGCGACAGGGGCCAGCTCTACGTGTGCGACACGTACAACGCGCGCGTCCAGATGTTCCAGATCACGGAGCGATACCGACATGACGGATCCTGACGGCCGCGCCCCGCGTCCAGGCGTGAGAGTCCTGGCGGCCGCCGTCATGGCCCTGGGATCGGGCGCATGGCTTCGCGCCGAGCCTCGCGCGGACGTGATGACGACGAAGCACAATCTCTCGGCGTCGGGACCAGGTTCCGTACGGGCTCTCCAGGAGACGCGCGTGTGCGTCTTCTGTCATACGCCGCACAATGGCGCCCCTCTCTCCCCGCTGTGGAACAAGGCGGTCGAGCCTCGCGCCTACACCGTCTACACCAGCCCCACGATGAAGGCCGGTCCGCTGTCCCGGCCCTGGGGTCCGACGAAGCTCTGCCTGTCCTGCCACGACGGCACGACGGCGATGGGTGCGGTCCTGAACCCTTCATCGGGGATCTCGATGCGGCGCGCCGGTCCGCTTTCCCCCGGGAGCCTGGCCAACCTGGGCCTCGATCTCTCGGGGCATCATCCGGTGTCCTTCGCCTACAAGGACGCCCTTCCCAACGACGCGCTGGCGTCGCCGCCGCCGTCCAGCCTCGTCTACGGCGGCACGGACGAAGTGCACTGCACCACTTGCCACGACCCGCACGACGACAAGTACGGGAAGTTCCTGGTCAAGGACAACCGCTACTCCGGCCTCTGCACCACGTGCCACGAGATGCCGGGATGGACCGGCTCGGCACATGCCACGTCGGCGGCGCCGGTGGCCGGCATCCTGCCGCGCCCGCCGAAGACCTGGCCGACCTACGGGCGGATGAACGAGTGGGGGTGCGAGGTCTGCCACACCCCGCACTTCGCCCCCACCGCGGCGCAGCTCCTGAACTTCACGGAGGCCCTTCCCGAACCATTCGCCTGCACCAATGCCGGCTGCCACGCCTCGCCTCCACCTCCCCCCCACGAGGCCCCGCCACCGTCCGCCGGGACTCTCGGCGGGCCGCCGGGCGGGCCGTTCCCCATGACCGACATCGACCGCCAGGTGCGAAAGCCATCGGCGCACCACGGACCGTTCGGCAGCTTGCCTGCCGCCGCGCAAGGATCGGGCGGCGCGGGCTGGTCGAGGCTGTCCGCCGTCGGTTGCGGCGACTGCCACAATCCCCACGCGGCGGCCCGGGGGCCGGCGGCTGCCCCCTACGTCTCCGGGACCCTCCAGGGAGTGAGCGGCGTCGATCGCAACGGTGCCGCGGTCCGCTCGGCCCGGTACGAGTACGAGGTGTGCTTCAAGTGTCACGCGGACAATGCGTCGGACTCCGTGAGCGTGCCTCGCGTCGTCAGCACGACCAACCTGAGGCGCGCGTTCGACACCACGAATCCCTCGTACCATCCCGTCGTGGGCATGGGCCGGAACCTGGAGGTGCCGAGCATCCCGACCCGCACCCAGCCCGTCATGAGCGCCAGCGCGATGATCTACTGCTCGGACTGCCACGCCGACGACGAGGGCCGGTCCCGCGGGCCGCACGGCTCGACCTTCCCACCGATCCTCAAGGCACGTTACGAGACGGCGGACGGCACTCACGAGAGCCCCGACAGCTACGCGCTGTGCTACGCGTGCCACGACCGGAGCAGCATCCTGAGGAACGCGAGCTTCCGCGCCAGGATCGCCCCGAGGACGGGGTCCGGCGGGGGGCACAACGGACACCTGGCAGCGGGTGCTTCCTGCGCCGCGTGTCACGACCCGCACGGAGTCGCCGCACCCGACCTGGGCGTCCCCGCCGCGGGTTCCCACACGCACCTCGTCAACTTCGACACGCGCATCGTCTTGCCGCTCCCCGGGAGTCGCGTCCCGGTCTTCACGGACGGCGGGACGTTCACGGGAAGCTGCAGCCTCGTATGTCACGGCGTGACCCATGCCAATGCCTCGTACCCGTGAGCCGGCGACGCCGGCACCACCGGAAGAACAGGAGAGAGGGATTGCGGCCATGAATCAAAGGCAACTGAGGAGCTGTCCGGGGATGCGTGGTCGATTCGGGACGGCCCCCGCCGCCGGAAGGCTCGCCCCCAATCGATCCCTCATTCCCGGACGGCTTCTTCGCTCGTGGCTCCTCGCCGCCCTCGTGGCGGCCGGAGTCGGCACCGCGTGGCAGGACGCCCGAGCCCAGGAAGAGAACTGCGCTTCCGAGAAGTGTCACGCGACGCTGATCGTGGGCAAGAGCGTGCACAAGGTGGCCGAGACGTGCGAGGAGTGCCACGAGTCCACCGCCACGCCTCATCCCCAGAAGGGCGTGAAGACGTTCAAGCTCGCCGACCCGCTCCCGGAGCTCTGCCTCGGCTGCCACGAGGGGGTGGGCAAGAAGAGCCAGGTCCACGCGCCGGTCAAGGAAGGGAAGTGCACCACGTGCCACGACCCGCACTCCTCCGGGGAGCGGCGCTTGCTCAGGAAGCCGATGAAGGAGCTCTGCAAGGACTGTCACGCGGATCACGTGGACTTCGACGTCGTGCACGGGCCGGTCGCCACCGGAGAGTGCACGGCCTGCCACGTCCCGCACGACGGCGACGACAAGACCCTCCTGAGGAAGCCCGGCGACGGCGTCTGTCTCGGCTGCCACGAGGACATCGCCGCAGTGCTGACGAAGGCGTACCGTCACACCGCCCTCAAGACGGGCTGTACGTCGTGCCACAACCCCCACGGATCCGAGTATCCGAAGCTCCTGGCCAATGTCGGGCGCGAGGTCTGCCTCGACTGTCACGACGACGTCGCCGAGAAGGCCGATCAGTCCGCGTCACCTCACCCGCCGGTCAAGGACCCGAACGGTTGCGCCTCCTGCCATTCTCCCCACGCCAGCGACAACGCCAAGCTCCTCCAGAAGCCGATGAAGGAGACGTGCCTCGGCTGCCACGGCACCATCCTCACCAAGACGATGACGTTCCTGCACGGGCCGATCAACGATGGCAAGTGCAGCGCCTGTCACGATCCTCATGGAAGCCCGAACGCGAAGCTCCTCGTGAAGGAGTTCCCGGCCGGCCCCTACGTCCCCTACACGGACACGGAGTTCGCGCTCTGCTTCTCCTGCCACAAGCGGGACGCGGTCCAGTATCCGGAGACGTCGTTCGCGACCAACTTCCGCGACGGCGAGAAGAACCTCCACTTCGTCCACGTCAACAACACGCAGAAGGCGCGTAGCTGCACCCTCTGTCACGACATTCACGGCGGCGGGAACTCCGTGCTCGTGGCCGAGAGCGTGCCCTTCGGCAAGTGGAACCTGCCGCTGAAGTTCGTCAAGACGGAGACCGGTGGCGGCTGCTCCCCGGGGTGCCACAAGCCGCGCTACTACGATCGCAAGACGCCCGGCAGGAAGCCCCAGACCGAAGCTCCCGCACGAGGATGACCCCGCGGCGCGCTCACATCAGCATGTCCCAGTCGGTGTACGACAGGAGCTCGCGACGGATGCTCTCCTTCACCGGGAGGTCGTAGAAGTCCACTGGATTGAAGCCATCCTCGAGGATCATCCCCGACGTCGCGCCGGGAAAGGCGAGCTCGCGGCCACGGACGTCGCGGATGGCAGGATCGACCATCGCGTGGATCGGGAAGCCGGCCACGCGCCCTGGATCGAAGGCCATTGCCCGATCGTCGTACGCGAGGATCTCGACGTTCTGGACGTCGACGCCCTTCTCGGGATCCACGCTCGCATAGGTCCTCACCGTTCCGAACACGAGGCCGAGGGTCCTCACGACCGATGCCGTCATCAGAGGGTGGTCCCGCAGGCTCCCGATCAGGTTGATGGCGACGATCCCTCCGTCGCTGAGCCGCTCCCGCATCAGCCTGAACGTCTCCAGGCTGAGAATGTGCGCGGGCGCCCAGTCTCCGTTCGCCACGTCGACGATGATGTAGTCGTAGCGCTCGTGCGTGCCCCTCAGGTAGCAGCGCGCGTCGGAGATGACGACGCCGCCCGGCGCGCGAAAGCCGAAGTACCTCTGCGCCACGCCCGGGATCCGCGGATCGATGTCCACGACGTCCGTTCGCACCCCGCGAGCTTCGTACCACATGGGAACGATGCCGGCCCCGAGACCGAGCACGAGGCACCGCCGTCCCGTCGGATTGGTGCCGTAAGGGAGGAGCTCGAGGAGGTAGGGGTACGCGTAGACGGACAGCCCGCTTCTCAGGTCCATGCCGCTCTGGATGAGGCCGTCGATCGTCAGCTCCCGGATCCGCTTCTCCCCGTACGAGTAGTCGAGCACCTTGACGTTGCCGTAGAAGCCGTCCTGGGCGAACACCTCCGTGACCGTGGTGCCGTTTGCCAGGACCTTCTCGTGCGTCCGCGCGGGGGGCTGGATGAGAAGAGGCAGGAGGAGGCAACCTGCAGCGGCCAACCTCCGCCGGAACAGCAGGAAGTAGGCGGCGGCGACGACGATCAGGGAGGCTCCGAGGAACTGGAAGATGCGATCGACCCTGAAGTAGGCGAGCAGCACGAAGCCCGCGAGGAGAGTGCCGGCCAGGCTGCCGAGGGTGGAGACGGCATAGAACAGACCCACGGTACGGCCGAGCCTCGAGGCCTCGCGGGCGGCCAGCCGCACGACGTAGGGCGAGGTGCACCCGAGAAGGAGAAGGGGTGGGAAGAACAGACCCAGGGCACTGGCGAAGGAGCCGGCGCGTAGCCCGAGACCGACACAGGACTTCAGGACCGGTCCTTTGAGCCCCGGGACGAGGAGCACCAGGACCCCGGCCCCGAGGATGATGGCGTAGAGGCCAAGGGGATCGCTCTTCCGGTCGGCGAGCACGCCTCCGAGGGCGTATCCGAGGGACAACGCCCCCAGTGTCACGGCGATCATCGACGTCCAGACGAAGAGGCTCACGCCGAAGAAGGGACTGACCACCTTGGATCCCAGGACCTCGATCACCATGACGACGGCCCCGCAGAGGGCGGTCGTCAGCACGAGGAAGCTCCGGAACAGCGTGGGCGGCGCCGGAGTCCTGCGTCCGTTCCCGGTCGTGGCGCGCTCCTCGCGGTGGGCCGGCGTCAGGGCGCGTGACCTTCGATGCTCGTCGGGATTGCCGCAACCACGGCGCGCCCGCGGGCCAGGGACTCGATCACTCGCACCTGCTCGCTTCCGACCTCGACCTCAGCAGATCCGTCCCAGGCTGTAGGTCATGTAGGTCGAGATCAGCTCGCCGACGAAGACGAAGACGTTCGCGACGTAGAGGATGCCCGTGGCCGACTGCGTCGAGCGGATCTTCGCCGTCTTCCAGATCATGATCGCGAAGACGAACGGGACCACGAGGCCGACGGCGAGCCGCTGGATCGTGAACAGCGCGGGCCAGAGTCGCTCGGGATGGAGGTCGAGCCCGATGGGCCAGGTGGGCTGGCCGAGCAGCGTCACGAAGAGGGCGCGGAGCACCACGAGGACCATGAACGACAGCGTGAGGCGCTCGAGGGGGACGAGCGTCATCTTGGGCAGCACGATGTACCAGTGGCCCAGGATCATGGCGTCGGTGATCGCTCCGAGGAGCAGCGCCGAGAGGAGAGCGTTGCCGAGCGTGATCGGAAGGCGGGGAGCCGACAGGAGCGACGCCGCGAGGGCGGCGGCGGACCCGAGCGCGGCAATGACGAGGCCCGCCTGGTGCTTCCTGCGATCGCGGCCCGCCAGGAGGCCGACGTAGAGGAAGCACGCGAGGAACGCGCCGAGCGAGGCGTAGAACAGCGTGCCCGGCGCGTGGCGTTTCTGGAGATCCATGCGCAGCGCGAGCAGGGACGAGAAGAGGAGAGCGCCGAGCGCGATCAGCGCGATGAGGCGGCCGAACCCCTTGCCGGTCGTCGTGAGGGGCACGGGGAAGAGGAAGGCGAGCAGTCCGACGGCGAGCTGCAGGAAGAAGAAGTAGCCCGCCATGCGGATCTTCTAGACGAGAGCGGGCTCGCGGAGCGCGGGGCGGTAGAGCGCGTCGCGCTCCACCGGGACGCGCCCCGCATCGCGGATCAGCCGCTCGAGCTCCGCCTTCGTGAGCTCCTCGGACGTGGGGGCGCCGGCGTCGTGGTAGATCTTCTCCTCGACGACCGTGCCGTCGACGTCGTCGGCGCCGAACGAGAGGGCCACCTGGGCGAGCTTCTCGCCGATCATGATCCAGTACGCCTTCACGTGCGGGAAGTTGTCGAGCATCAGCCGCGAGACCGCGATGTTCGCGAGATCGAGGATCCCCCCCGTGAAGGGCAGGCGCGACATGCCGGTGTTGGGGGGATGGAACGCGAGCGGGATGAACGCGAGGAAGCCCGAGGTCGCATCCTGGAGATCGCGAAGACGGCACAGGTGATCGACGCGGTCCTCGATCGTCTCCACGTGTCCGTAGAGCATCGTCGCGTTGGTGGGGATCCCGAGCTCGTGCGCCTCGCGCGCGATGGCGAGCCACTCGTCGCCCGTACACTTGCCCCGGGCGATGCGCGCCCGCGTCTTGGGCGCGAAGATCTCGGCACCCCCGCCCGGCATCGTGTCGAGGCCCGCGTCCTTGAACGCGATCAGCACCTCGCGCGTGGCAAGGCCCGAGATCTGCGCGAAGTAGAGGATCTCCGCCATCGTGAACGCCTTGACGTGGACCTCGGGGTAACGCTCCTTGAGGCCGCGCACCATCGCGAGGTAGTGATCGAGCGTGAGGGTGGGGTGATGACCCCCGACGATGTGGAGCTCCGAGTAGCGGCGCCCGGGAGCCGGGCGGGCGCGCTCGAAGATCTCGTCGAGCGTGTAGGTGTAGGCCCCGGCTACGCCTTCCGGCCTGCCGAAAGCGCAGAGCTTGCACGACGCCACGCAGACGTTCGTGGGGTTGATGTGGCGGTTCAGGACGTAGTAGGCGGCGCTTCCCGAGATCCGCTCCCGCACGACGTTGGCGAGCCACCCCACTCCCAGGAGATCTGCGGACCGATAGAGCGTGACCCCGTCCTCGAGCGACAGCCGCTCCTTCGCGAGCACCTTCTCACGGATCGGGAGAAGGGCAGGATCGGTGATCACGCCGTCCACCCGATCAGTTGAGGTCGGCGCCGCAGGGGTTCGACGATCCGCAGCGCCCGCACGTCGGGCCAGCGTCCATTCCATCGCCGCCGTCGTCACCGCCGAAGTCTCCGCCTCCGCCGAAGTCTCCGAAGTCGCCGCCTTTGCTGCCGCCCGCGACGCCGAACGTCGAGAGCTTCTTCACGACTTTCTTGCTCGAGCACGACGGGCACGCGGCCGACTTCGCGCTCTCGCGCGAGAGGAAGATCTGCTCGAAGTCGTTGCCGCACTTGTCACAGTGGTATTCGAAGATGGGCATGGTGTGTTTCTCCGCGGTAGCGAGGATAGCAAAGCCGGGCCTCACTCCTCCTCGTCCACGCCGGAACCGGAATCGGTGTCGTCATCGTAAGGGGTCCCCTCGATGACCGGGTCTTCCCCCTCCCCTTCGTCAGATCCGGACTCGGATTCGCCCGCATCGCTCGCGAAGAGATCGTCGCTGGTCATCGCAGCCTCGGAAGCCGGCTCCGCGCCGCCGGTGGCCAGCTCCGGCGTGGAGGCGTCGGCTGCGTCCTCGAGCGGAAGCGGCACCTCGGCCATCGTCCCGGGCTCGGCGGAGCGCGGCAGCTCGCGCAGCCGGTTGATGCGGATGTTGTACCGGCGGAGCTTCGCGTTCAGGGTGGAGCGCGACATGTTGAGCTTGGTCGCGGCGTCCTTGCGGTTCCAGTCGCAAGCACGGAGCGCGTCGACGATCGCGGTCTTCTCCTGCGTTCGCCGCGCGCGACGCGACAGCTTCTGCTCGCCACCATCCCCTGCCGCCTCGGAGCCCGGGGCCGGAGCGGCCGCTGCTTCGGCGGTTTCCTCGACGGGAGGCTCCTGCTCTCGCGGCTCGCGCGGCCTCTCGGGCGCCCGCTCCCGGCGCTCCTCGCGCCGCTCGTCGCGCCGTTCCTCACGCCGGTCGTCCCGCCGCTCCTCGCGCCGCGCGTCGCGATCCTCGCCACGCCCTCGCGACGAGGACTCCTGGGCCAGGCGACGCACCTCCTTCGAGAGCCGCCCCATCTCCGCCAGCACCCGGACGTGCTCCCGCGACGTATCGAGCGACATCACGGCGAGGTTCGCAAACCCTTTCAGGTACTTCTTCTCGTGATCCGCGAGCCCCTTGACGCTCGCGCCCTGGAGGTAGATGCCGCCCTTCAGCGTGTCGGCCTTGGCGAGGGGAAGGAGCAGGGACGGGCTCGCGTCTGCCTCGCGCGGCACGGAGAGGATCGGTCCCGCATCCTCGAGGTCGCGGTGGCCTCGCAGCGAGTCGAGCTTGGCGAGCGCGTCGTCGGCGTCGCGTCCCTTGAGGTCGCGTACGACCGCCGGCTTCATCTCGTTCTGCTCGTTCAGGAGCGCCATGAGGCCGCGATCGGCATCGGAGATGTCGAGCGCCATGTCGAGCAGGTGCCCCTTCAGACCCTCGGTGTCGGCGAGCGATCCGAGGATCGCGGCAAGCCGCATCAGGTTCTTTCCCTCGAGACGATCGACGCGCGGCGCGCGCGGCGTCGACTGGACGGGCGCCGGGGCGCCCGCCGGCGCCTCCTTCGCCTCCTTGGGAGGAGGAGGCTGGGCCCGGCGCATGCGGATCTGATCGCGGTTGCGGAGCAGCCACTCTACCATGCGCTCCACGCGCTCGGAGAGCTTCTTCCGCTGCCGGTAACGGTCGTCGTAGAAGCGCTCGATGAGCGATACGAGGTAGTCGTCGTCGGCGAACTCGATCAGGGTCGGGTTCTTGTCGACCAGGAGCCGCACCGCGAGGAGCCCGCGGAACGCCTTGAGGCGGCCGTCGTGCTTCAGGAACGCGCCGCGCTCGTTGCGGCCGATAGGCGCCTGGTCCATGAGCGTCTCGATCGCCGCGACCGCTCGCTGGTAGGCGTGCAGCGCGTCTTCGAGCTTCCCGCCGATGCGCGCCGCGCGGCCGCCCTCCGCGTAGGCCTGCCACCCGAGGTCGGTTGCTCCCGGCGCCTGGGACGCGTCGATCGCCGCGCGCACCTTGGCCTCGGCGTCCGCGACGCGGTCGAGGCGCGTCAGCGATCGGGCCGCCCCCACCGTGCCGCGAAACCGCGTCCGTACGTCGGCACCCGTCCGCTCGGCGAGCTCGTAGTGGGCGAGCGCCTCGGTGTCGTTGCGGCCCTCCTCGAAGTAGGCGCCCAGAGCGAGCGCGACCCATGCCGCGCCGCTCTGATCCCCGGAGCGCGCGACGGCGTTCTGGGCGGCGAGGAGCTCCTTGAGCGCCTCGTCCATCTTCCCCTGCGCGACCAGGAGCCGGCCCATGAGCGCACGGCAATAGCCCTCGAGGTTCGGATCGTCCTGCCGCGCGACGATCTCGATCGACTCGCGCAGGTTCGTTCCTGCCCGCTCGAGGTCCCGCTTCAAGATGAGGTTGCGCCCCAGGTCCGCGCGCGCGAGCGCCGCGGGGCGACCGGACGTCCCGGCGATGCCGAGCGCTCTCTCGAGCACCTCCTGCGCGCGCCCGTAGGATCCCAGACGGCGGTAGAGCGCGCCGAGAACAGGCGGCCTCCGCGGCGAGCAGGAGGTCGCCGACCTTCGAGCCTGCTCCATCGCGAGCGAGAGCATCTTCAGCGCCTTGCGGAACTCCGTCGATGCGAGTGCGAGCTTCCCCTGCGCGAGGAGCGACGCCGCGTCCTGGTTCATCTGCGCCGCGGCCGCCGCGGGGGCGGCATCGATGAGGCCGCGCACCTCCGACTCGCGGCCCATCAGTCCGAGCAGCCCCTCGAGCTTGGGACGCACGCGCGCGAGCTTGTCGTCCGGGACGCCCGCCTGGCTCGCGCTCTTGAAGAAGCGCAGCGCGGCATCGACGGCGAAGAGGTCGAGCGCGTGATCGGCGGCCAGCGCGTTGTAGCGTGCCCGCTTGGCCTCCTCGGCCCCCCGCGAGAAGTGGTAGGCGATGTCCCAGAGCGTCTCGGACGCGCCGCGCTTGAACTTCCCTTCGGCCAGGTGCGCGGCGCGCGTGTGGAGAAGGGATCGCCGCGACGGCGACGCCGACTTCAAGATGGCGCGGCGGTACGCCGGATGGGGGAACGTGTACTCGAGGTGGTGGCCGGCGGCCGACACCCGCACGAAGTCGAGGGTCCATAGCGACTGGAGGTGCGCCATCACGTCGTCCTCGGGGAGCTCCGCCACGCGCAAGAGGGCCTGCCGATCGAAGATCTGACCGAGGACGGCACCCGCCTCGAGGCAGAGGCGCGCGTCGTCGGAGATCGCCGTCATGCGGCGCGCGATCATGTCCTCGGGCCCGAGGAGCGGCGACACCAGCGCCCCTTCCTCGAGCGGCCGGGGAGCGGTCTGGCCCTGCTTCAGGAGCTCGAGACAGGACAGGGGGCTGCCGTGCGACTCGTCATGAAGGAACGCCGCGACGGCTTCCGGGAGCTCCGGCACGCCGACGCTCGAGGACGCCATGCGCCCGAGCTCGCGCACGGGAAGGGGCGCGAGATCGATCCGCTCGTGCCACACCACCGGCTCGCCTTCGCGTTCCCCGGACGCGGAGGCCGCGGCGACGTCTCCCTCGAGCGGCTCGGTGCCGGGCCGCAGGGTCGCGACGAGGAGGACGGGCTTGCCGTGGAGCCTCTCGGACAGCGCGTGGACCAGCGCCCGGTGATCGGGATCGTCTCCCGCGTAGCCCTCGAGCACCAGGCACAGCGGAGCGCCGTCGTGGGACAGCTCGAGCACGAGCTTCGCAAGGAAATCCTGCACCTGCTCCCGCCTCGGAGGCGTGGGAGCCTTCTTGCCGGCACGCCCCCTCGGGCGCGCGGCGTCCGGGAAGAGGTGGCTCGCGATCTCCTCCACGTCGTGCGGGATCCGGCGCCCGGGCGGATAGAGGGCGCGGAAGAGCTCGGCAAACGGGCGATAGTAGACGGCGCGCTCGTCGGGAAGGAACCGCGCGCGGAAGCTCGCGATCCCGCGCAGGCGGTGGCGCGCGAGGAGCTCGTCGATCAGGCGCGTCCTCCCGAGCCCCTCGTCGCCGGCAACCAGCACGCCCCGCATGCCGTCGGCGATCGTCGCCTCGTAGGCCGCCTCGATGCGTCCGATGGCGGTCGCGCGGCCGACGAAGTCGGGGACGAGCAGCTCGGAAGGACCCGGGACTGTCCACGTGAGGACGGGAGGCTCGGCCGGCGGCGCGGCTCCGGCGACCATCTCGGCGAGCAAGGGCGAGCGCCTGAAGGCAGTCTGGAAGCGCTCGCTCGGAGAGAACGAGAGGAGCTTCGCGACCCACTTGCTGAACGCCTCGGGGATCTCGGGCCGGTGAGACATCAGCGGCGCCGGCGGACGGTGGCTCCTGTTCTCGAGCGCCGTCCAGGCGTCGTCGGCGGTCACGACCGGAACGCCCGACAGGATCTCGTAGAGGATCGCGCCCGCCGCGTAGAGATCCGAACGCGCATCGGTCTCCTCCCCGAGCAGCGCCTCGGGAGCGATCGACGCGGCGTCACCCTTGAGGCGCGGCCGGTCGTGGGCCGTCACGCCGGTCCTGTAGATCTCCCGGTGCGGGATCGCGTGCTGCGGGCGGAGCTGCACGAGCACCGGAACGAACGCGCCCTTGTGCGGTCGGAGCCAGAAGGACGAGGTGTCGATCCCGAGGCGGCAGATCCCGCGAGCGTGCAGGGCGCGGAGAAGATCGAGGAGGCCGGCCGCGAGCGGAACGGGATCGAGGGACGCCTCCTCGGCCTTCTCCGCGGTCACGAAGGCAGCAGCCTCGTAGACGAACAGGATGTGGTCCTTGTCGTCGCGCACGACCGCGTGGGGACGCAGGCAAAGATCGTGGGAGACGGTCCCGAGGGCGACGTGCTCCCACGAGGTGAGCTCGAGGACGTTCCGGTCCTTCACGAGCTTGACGAGATAGGGCTGGTCCGCGCGGCTCGCGCGGGCGCGGTAGAGCTCCGTGCCGTCGAAGGCACGGACGCGGTCGCGAAGGACGTAGCCGCTGTCCTTCGATGAGTCTTTGGTTTCCTGGCTGGACATGGATCTTTCCTGGCGCCTCGTGGACGCCGCTAACGCTCGCCTCCCGGGGCGAGCTCGAAGAGGTAAAGGGACAGGCCGAAGTCCCGGATGCGGCTCGGGAAGCTCTCGGATGCGGCGAGGCGGTAGCGTCGCGCGCACGCATCGAGGAGAGGCTCCTTGAGGGCCGCGGTGTACTGGGTATCCGCGACGGCGAGGAAGAACCGCGCGCGCGATGCGGTCAGAGCATCGAGGCGGCGGAGGAGATCTTCCTGACCGCTTCCGTTGCACTCCAACACCTCGATGCCCTGAGGGGCAGCGTAGAGGATCCAGCTCAGGATCTCGCCCGTCTGCACCGGTTGGGTGTGGAGCTTGCTCGGGATCTTGACGACGACGTCGCCGGGACGGAGGTTGCTCTTGACGAAGGCCAGCGCCTCCTTCACGCGAGGCTTCACGTAGGCCTCGCCGAAGTTGAGAGTGAGGAGCACGTAGCCGTTGGCCGCAACCATGAGCGCCGCTGCGACCCATCCCCTCCGCCGGCGGGACCTGGTGAGGCCGTGGGCGGTGAGGACGTAGAAGAACGGAGAGAGGAGGATGAAGGGATGGCTCTTGTAGATCGAGGCGCCCAGGGCGGAGCCCGCCACGACGGCTGCCATCGGCAGCACCGTGAACCCGAACAGGAGACCGGGCCCGGCAGGAAAGCCCCTGGTGAGCGCGAGCGCGCCGCGCAGGAAGAACCAGGCGAAGACCGGCCCCATGACGAGGTAGAGCGGGAGCCGATCGCGCAGGTAGACCTCGTTCGCGAACAGTGCGAACTTCGCGAACACGAACGGGATGCTTCCCAGGAGCGAGAAGTTGCTCGGGAACCCGCGGTCGAACCGCTGCGCCTGATGGAAGTCGGAGAAGAGGATCGGGATCCAGGGCAGCACGAGGATCCCGAGGGCCACGCCCATCGCGAGCAGTCCCAGGGCGCGGCGCCGCTGGCCGCGCGCGAGCAGGACCAGGAGCCCGAGCGCGACGTGGGTGGCCACCAGGAGGTAGGCGTAGTACTGGGTGTAGAGCGCGAGCGCCGCCGCGATCACGTAGGCGGCCCCGCCGCGGCCGCTCTTCAGGTAGGCGAAGAGCGCGAGCGTCGCCGCGGTGGCGAGAAGCGTCACGAGCGCGTACATGCGCGCCTCCTGGGCGTACCAGACCTGCAGCGCGCTCGCGCCTGTCAGGAGCGCGGCGATCCG
>JAXLQT010000047.1:0-43395 GCA_046331505.1 Acidobacteriota bacterium | reverse complement strand
CGCCCTCAGCTTCTCCCGCGCCTCGTAGAGCCCGCGCACGCCGCTGCCGGCGAGGATCTCCTCGATGATGGTGCCCGTGTACTCGGGGTAGACGTCGATCTCGCCCGCGAGGAGCCCCTTCCAGAGGATCTGGGTCCCGCCGAGCTCGCGCCGGTGCTCGACCGCGATCCCCTGGGAGACCGCGAGCTGCGTGACGATCTCTCCGAGGATCACCGACTCCGTGAACTTCTTCGAGCCGACCCGGAGCGGCTCCGCGCCGCGCGCCGGCAGCGACAGGAGGAGCCCGATCAGCACGGCGCGCCTCAACGGGCGTCCTCCGCCAGCGCCTGCGCGTCGAGGAACCGCGTCACGAACGGATCGACCGGCCGCGTCCTCAGGTCTCGCTCGCTCCCCTGCTGGATGATCGCGCCGTCCCGCATGAGCACGATCCGGTCGGCGAAGTAGGCCGCTTCCCGCATGTCATGGGTCACCATGACGACGGTCTTGCCGAGGTCCTGGAAGATCGCCCGCAGGTCCGTCGAGAGATCCGCGCGGATCATCGGATCGAGCGCCCCGAGCGGCTCGTCGAGAAGCAGGGCCCCGGGATCCAGCATGAGGGAGCGCATCAGGCTGACGCGCTGGCGCTGGCCCCCCGAGAGCTCCGCGGGGAACCGGTCGAGCGTCACCTCCGGCAGGCGGCAGAGCTCCGCGAGCTGCGCGACCCGAGAGGCGATCTCGGAAGGAGCCACGCGAACGTGGCGGGCGAGCAGCGTCACGTTGCCCCGCGCCGTCAGGTGCGGGAAGAGGCCGCCGTCCTGGATGACGTAGCCCATGCGGCGCCGGAGCTCGAGCACGTTGTCGGCCTGGAGGCGACGGCCATCGAACGTGACCGTGCCCGCGTCCGGGAGCGCGAGCCCGATCATCAGGCGCAGCATCGTCGACTTCCCGCAGCCGCTCGGGCCGATCAGGACGGTCGTCTTCCCGCGCTCCGTGAACAGGTCGGTGAGCGCGAGCGCCGTGGTGGCGCCATAGGCTTTCCGCACGCCGCGCAGCTCGAACATCGTCAGAGCTTCCCGAACTCGAGGGTGAACATGTAGATCATGATGGCCTCGCCGAGGAGCCCCAGTGCCAGGATCTGGGCCGCGTGGAGCGGCCCGACCAGCGCCGCCGCATAGACGAAGCTCGCGCCCGTGACGCAGGCCACCGCACGACCGAAGGCGGTGAGAAGCGGGCTCCCCGCGTCGCTCCGCCGCACGCTCGCCACGTCCGACAGGAACATGCGCGTCAGGATGATGAAGATCGTCATCGACAGGAAGCTCACGTCGGCGACGAGAGCGTTCGAGAGCAGGAAGTCGTAAGCGCCGTGAAGCACCACGATCAGCGCGAGCGTCTGGGAGAAGGTCTCCGGCGGACGGCGGCGCTCCAGGGCGTCGTAGAGGGAGATCCCGACGAGCCCCGTCATCGCCATGTGGGCGAAGTTCGCGGTGAGGAAGCGCGCGAGCGCGGTGGTGCCGATGCCGTGCTCGAGGTACCCGAGGTTCTCGTCCGCCGCGAACCCCAGCCCCACGATCGCGGCGATCGCGAGCGTGTCGAGCCGGTTCCCGCGGCGCCTGAGGATCGGCACCAGCGGGAGGAACAGGAGGAGCTTCGAGACCTCCTCGCGAAGCCCGACGCCGATCACGAAGTAGGCGAGGTCGACGGCGGGGTTCCCGTTCTCGGTGAACCCGAGGATCTTGTCCTCGACGATCACGAGAACGAGCGTCACGTTGCTCGAGACCACGCCGAGGAAGAACGCGACGATCGCCGCGGCCCGGATCGCGCGCGGCCGCTCGCCGAGCCGGCCGAGCCTCCCCGTGAACCAGAGCCAGAGCGCCGCGGCGAGCCCCGCGAGGCCGAGCGCCGGGCGTCCTCGGTCGAGCCACGCCCTCATGTGGTTCACGAGGATCCCGCGCTGGTCGCGATGCGCGATGGCGCGCTCGAGCCTCAAGAGCGGTGACACGATCGCGGCATAGCGCGGATCGTCGATGCGCCGATCGATCTCGCTCCACGCGCCTGCGTTCGCCCAGATCGCGATCGCCGTCGCCAGGTCGGTCGTGCGCTCCGGGAACGGCGAGCGCCTCCTTCTCGTAGTACGAGGCGGCCCTCGGCCATGCGGTGCCCGGCCGCTGCCAGACGGCCGAGCACGTGATTGGCCCAGCGGGCGGGCGGCGAGGCGCCGGCCAGCGCCTGCACCGGGGCGACCGCGCCGGGGTCGTCCTCCCCTCGAGAAGCGGCGTAGACGAGACGGTCGATCGCGGCCGTGGCGGGCGGGAGGTCCGGCCTCGCAAGGAACCGCGCGATCTCTTCCCTGGGGACCTCGGAGCGCGCATCACCTCCGGGCGCGCGCGTGTCCAGGAAGTCGACGAAGAGCCCGGCGTCGCCGGGTGTCGCCAGCACGAGGGCCCAGGCACGCCGCTCCGCCGCGGCGGCGTTGCCGCTCTCGAGCAGCCGCCGCGCCACGTCCCGGGGCGCTGCGGATCGCCGACGATCGCGCTCACGAGCACCCCGATCGCCGCCGATGCCGCGGAGAGCGGGCAGCATCGCCCTCACGACCGGTTCGTCGAGAGGCCCCGGAAGACGGAGGCGGCGGGCGCTCATCGGCCCGGAGATGCTTCGCAGAGCCGGGCCGCTTCCGCCGCACCCGCCTGATCGAAGCCGGGGCAGAGCTCGAGCGCGGCATCGAGGAGCCGGTGCCCGGCCGCCGTCTCCCCGCACGCGATCAGGATCGCGCCCGCGTGGAACCAGAGGCTCGCGTCGCGCGTCCCGAGCGCGAGGGCGCGCTCGCTGCACGCGCGCGCCTCGCCGAGGCGCCCGCCGCGGAACAGCGCCCACCCGTAGGCGTCCTCGGTGTAGACGTCCGCACGCTTCCGCCGCTCGTCGGTCATGATCGCGATGGCCTCGGCGACGTCCGGCGGCTCCCGGCGCTCGCAGAGCAAGAGGGCGAGGGCGCTCGCGTCGTCGGTGCGGCCGAGACGCCGGGTCTCCTCGAAGGCGGCGCGGGCGCCCGCCGCATCGCCGATCCGGGAAAGCGCCTCCGAGAGAAGCGCCGCCGTCGCGGCCTGGGGCCGGCGCGCCTCGGACCGGGAGAGGAGGGCGGCAGCCCCCGCCGCATCCCCGTTGTGGAGCAGGATCCGCGCCTTGCCCGCGAGCGCGGCGGGAAAGTCGGGAGCGATCCCGAGAGCGGAGTCGAAGCCCTTGAGCGCCCGTTCGTACTGCCCCTCGTGCCAGAGGAAGGTGGCGTCTTCTACGACGATCCATGCGGACGTGTCGGGATCTCGCATCCCGGGGCCCGCTCCGAACGCGCGCGACAGATCCTCGCGCGCGCCGGTGACGTCGCCCTGGAGCCAGCGGACGTAGGCCGCGCGCGCGTACGACGCAAGATCTGGCCGTGCGGCGATCATCTGCTGGATCGCCGTGACGGCGCCGGTGAAGTCGCCGAGCTCGAGCAGCGCGTCCGAGAGCGTCCCGAAGCCGATCGCGCTCCCGGGGTCCTTCGCCACCACCTGGCGGGCGACGTCGCGAGCGTCCTCCCACCTCCCGCGCGCGATCAGCACGAGCCCGCGCACGTTGAGCGCACCGGGATCCCCTGGCGCGAGCGCGAGCGCCTTCTCGGCGCAGTTGTCGGCCCGCGCGTAGCAGAGCTCGTCGCCGCTGGCGCGCGCCTTCCGCACCAGGCTCTCCCCGAGAGCGACCCACCCGTCGGCGAGCTTCGGGTCCTTCGCGAGCACCGCCTCGATCTTCGCGATGGACGCGTCCAGGGGATCGGTGCGCGCCGGCGGCCCGCCCGCCGCATCCCCGCCCGCGGCAACGCGGCACGAAAGGGCCAGCGCGAGCGTGATGCTCTTCCTCACGGGCGGGCAGGATAGCATCGTCACTCCCCCCACGCCGGACACGACGACAGAGGAGCAATCATGGTGGCAACGACATCGAGATCCGTGACGGTAGCCCTGCTCTCATTGGCGATCACGCACACCGCGAGCGCGGGACCGCCGGCCGCCGGCGGGAACGGGAAGTTCAAGGTCGTCTACATCGCGACCAAGCAGTTCCCCGAGCTCGAGAAGGACATCAAGGGCTCCGGGTTGTTCGAGAGCGTGGCCACCGACATGAACGAGCGCTTCGTCCTCCCGCGCGACGTCCCGATCGAGTTCCGCGAGTGCGGCGAATCGAACGCGTTCTACGACCCCGAGACCGGGAAGATCTCGATGTGCTACGAGCTCGTCGCCGACATCTCCGAGATGCTGGCGGGGCAGTTCGAGAAGCCCGAGGAGGCCGACGAGGCCGTGGTCGACGCGATGCTGTTCTTCTTCTTCCACGAGATGGGCCACTGCCTGATCCACATCTACGACCTTCCGACGACCGGCAAGGAGGAAGACGCCGTCGATCAGCTCGCGACGCTCGTGCTGGTGGATGCCGGCGAGGATGGCGAGAAGGCCGCGCTCGACGGGGCGGTCTCGTTCTCCGCGTTCGCCGAGCAGCAGAGCGACGAGGAGGAGCCAGCGTTCTGGGACGAGCACTCGATGGACCAGCAGCGCTTCTACAACATCGTCTGCTGGGTCTACGGCACCGATCCGGAGAAGTACGGCTACCTCGTGAAAGACGGCCACCTTCCCGAAGCGCGTGGCGATCGGTGCGAGGGCGAGTACGCGCAGATCGAGAAGTCCTGGAACAAGCTCCTGGAGTCGCACTTCCGCTGACGCCCGGCAGGGGTCTTCGACGCCGGCGGGAGGCTTCTACCCCGGCGCGCCGAGCCGCTCGATCTCTGCCTGGATCCGCTCCAGGAGAGCGCGGTCGTGCTCGGCCTTCGCGAGCTCCAGGGCCCGTCTGGCGGTGGCGATCGCGTCGTCGCGCTCTCGCGCCGCGTCGTGGGCCAGGGCGAGGACGAGGAGCGTGCGGGCGGTCTGCGGCGTCTCGCGAGATGCCACGCCCGCCGCCAGGCGGACCGCCTCCGGCCCATCGCGGAGAGCGGCGTCCTCGCTCGTCGCGAGCACGTGCGGGTGCTTCGGGGCGAGATCGTGGTCGGGCGGGGCCCTCGCGAGGCCCGCGCGGAGCGCTTCGATCGCCCTGGCCTCGTCACCCCTCAGCTCATGGCCGACGGCGAGATTGAAGTAGGTTCCGGCAACCGCCGGGTCCTGGCGTAGCGCTTCCTCGAGCACCTCCATGGCCTCGTCGTTCCTGCCGGCCTTCTGGAGCACCGTCGCGAGGTTGTTGCGCGTCTTGGAGAGCGTCGGGTCGAGCGCGAGCGCCGCGCGGTACTCGGCGATGGCATCATCGCTCCTCCCGAGAGCCTGGAGCGCCGTGCCGAGACTGTGATGGGCGTCGGCGTCGGGCGCCGCGGCGAGCGCTCGCCGGAGCTCCGCCTCCGCCTTGGCGGCATCGCCGCGATCCAGGAGGGCGAGCCCGCGCTTCCGGTACCAGAACGCGCTGACGCCCTCGGCCGCCACGGCGTCGGACTCGGGGGTGGCGACCCGCGTGACGGCAGGAAGGCGCGCCGCGGCATCCTGCTCGCGCGCCGCACCCGCCGCGTCGCCCTGCCGTCGCAAGACCTCGGCCAGGAGGCCGTGCGCCTCCCCGAACCTGGGGTCGAGGGCAAGAGCCTTTTCGAGTTGTTCTCGCGCCACGGCAAGATCCGCGGAGGCGGCCGCGGCGCGTGCAAGGCCGAGGTGCGCCTGGGCGAGCCCGGGATCGATCGCGAGAGCGCGTGCGAACGCGGCGGCGGCTTCGGGGACGTGGCCGGCGGCAAACGCCATCTGCCCGTCGAGGAGCGCGACCGGCGCGGATCTGGGCCGCATCTCCTGGCATCGGGAAAGCCACGAGCTCGCCTCGGGCAAGCCGAGATCGCGTGACGAGAGCGCGAGGAGGTAGGCCCACCGGAACTCCCCCGGAGCGATCCGCGCGGCTTGCCGGTAGCACATGACGGCTTCCGCCTGGAACGAGTGGGCATCGAAGGTCATGCCGAGCTTGCCCCACGCCTCGGCGGACCCTGGTCGCGCCGCGACGTCGGCCCGGAGCTCCTCGATCTTGCGTGCCACCTCCGGCTCCGTGCCTCCGGCATGGAGCGGCGGCGGCTCGGGTGCGCCGCCGCGCCCGCCAAGAGCGATCCAGGCTCCGAGCGCGCCGGCGACGATCGCCGCGGCCGCGAGCAGCGAGAGCCCGCGCCGGCGGGGGCGCGCCGCCGGTGCCATGCCTCCCGCACCGCGCGAGGCCCGCGGCTGCCGGCGCGCCTTCTTCCCCATCAGGAGGCTCCCTTGCCCTTCTCGAGCGTGACGACGCGATCGACGGGACCTCCGGGAAAGCTCTCGACCTTTCCGCCTGGCCAGCGCACGGTGATGCGTTCGAACGCGGTGGCGGCCCCGAGGCCGAAGTGGACCCGGGGGTCGTTGCTCGAGAGGTAGCTGTAACCCGGGTCCTGCCGCCGGCGGATCGTCTTTCCACCGGCCTCGAGGGCGATCTCCGCGCCCACCGCGTCGCGATGGAGCGCCGGATCAAACGCCCTCGCGAGAAGCCAGTGGCCGCGGTCCTTCGCCGCGTTCAGGAACAGACGCGCCGGCGCGCCCGCATTCGTGACGAGGAGGTCGAGCCCGCCGTCCCCATCGACGTCGCCGATCGCCAGACCGCGGCTGGTCTCGACGATCCCGCAGAAGGGGTCGCCGTCGCAGGAAGGCTGGAACTTCCCGTGGCCGTCGTTCTGGAACAGGAGGTTCGGCTCCGCATAATCATCCCAGTACGGCGGGGGCTTGTCCCCCGCAGGTTCGGACCCGGCCGCCGGCACGACCCGCGCGCCGCGGATCACGCGGCCGTTCACCACCGCGAGATCGAGGTCGCCGTCGTTGTCGTCGTCGAAGAACGCCGCGCCGAATCCCGTGTAGGCGAAGCTCGGCCCCGCGAGGCCGGAGGGAGACGATCGATCCACGAAGCCCGGCTCGCCCTGGTTCTCGTAGAAGGTGTTCGTCTCGCCCTTCAGGTTCGTCATGAAGAGATCGAGGTCGCCGTCCCCATCCGCGTCGCCGAAGGTGACGCCCATGCTCGCCTGGGCCTGCCCCATCTCGTTGTAGGCCGCGCCGCGCGCCAGCGCCTCGTCGGCGAACGTCCCGTCGCTCCGGTGCATCCAGAGGTGGTTCGCCTCGCCGTCGTTCGCCACGTAGATGTCGGGGAACCCGTCCTGATCGACGTCGGCAGAGACGACGCCGAGCCCCTTGAGCGACTCGGCCCCGATGCCGCTCTCCGCCGACGCATCGACGAACGAGCCGTCGCCCCTGTTGCGATAGAGCACATCCGGAGAGCCCTTGTATCCAGCGGGACCGCAGTAGTCGCGCCGTCCCGCATGGTCGACGCAGGTCACCTTGGGATCGAGCAGAACGTAGTTGGCGACGTAGAGGTCGAGGTAGCCGTCGACGTCGTAGTCCACGAAGACGACGGACGTGCCCCAGAGAGGATTGGCGATCCCCGCCGCGGCGGTGACGTTCGAGAACTTCCCGCCGCCGTCGTTCCTGTAGAGCGCGTCCGGACCGAAGTTCGTGACGTAGACGTCGACGTCGCCGTCGTTGTCCATGTCCCCGACGGCGACGCCCATGCCGTAGCCGGTGTCCCCGAGCCCCGATCCCGCCGTGACGTCGGTGAAGGTCCCGTCCGCCTCGTGACGGAACAACCGGTTCGGCCGGCCCGTCGCGCCGGGACCGTGAGGCCCCGCGTCCATGAGGTAGACGTCCAGGTCCCCGTCGCCGTCGTAGTCGAGGAACGCACCGCCCGAGCCCATGCTCTCGGGCATGAAGTAGCTCCCATCGACGCCGGGATCCTGGCGGAAGTCGATCTTCGCCGCGACCGTCGCGTCCCGGAAGCGTCCGGCTTCCGCCGCCGCCGGCCTCGATGCCTGCCCGCGATCGCAACCGGCGGCGAACGCCGCCAGCGCGACGAGGCCTACACCACGCTGACGCCGCAGTGCGCGCACTCCATGGCGCGCCGCGGGAGGGCCTTGCCGCAGTTCCAGCACGCCGCCTCGCGGCTCCCGTCCTCGCGCGCGCGCAAGCGCGACCGGATGTCGTCCATCTGGCGCTTCTTCTCGGACGTGCCGAAGTACTTCTCCATGTCGTAGAGGAGATCGCCCGCCCGCTGGTACCGCTCGCTGACGTTGGTCGCGAGCGCCTTCATCACGATCTCGGACAGCTCCTTCGGGATCGCCGTGTTGCGGAGCTTCGGCGGCGTGATCTTCCCTTCCGCCACGAGCCTCTCGAGCTTCGCCAGGTTCACGTCGAAGAGCGGGACGTTGCCCGTCAGCATCTCGTACATCACGATGCCGAGCGAGTAGATGTCGCTCTGGAACACGGCGCGTCCCTTCAGGTGCTCGGGCGCCATGTAGGGAGGCGAGCCGATGCGCGTCTTCGCGTAGGGGATGTTCTCGAGCAGACGCGAGGTCCCGAAGTCGGCGATCTTGGCCTCGCCGCGCTTGTTCATGAGGATGTTCGCGGGCCGCAGATCGCGGTGGATGATGCTGTGGGAGTGGGCGTAGTCCACCCCGCGACAGATCTGCGCGGTGATCTCGAAGACCTGGCGCACCTCCATCATCTTCTCGCGCTTCAGCACGTCCTCGAGCGACTCGCCGTCGACGTACTCCATCACGATGTAGAAGAGACCGTCCCTCTTCTCCGCCGTGATCACGTTGACGACGTTGGGGTGATCGAGCGTCGCGAGGAGCCGGGGCTCCTTCAGGAGCTCGCCGATGTCCTCGTTCTGCTGGTGCGGCACCTTGATCGCGACCTGCTTCTCGATCCAGGTGTCCACCGCAAGGTAGACGACGCCGAAGCCCCCAGAGCCAATGGTGTCGACGACCTTGTACTTGCCGAGCTTCTGACCCTTGAAGAGCATTCGCTAGGGCGCGGAGTGTACCAGCTTCATCATCGCGAGCGCAGCGACCACGGCGGTCGGAACGCGGAGGATCGGGCCCGGGATCCCGGCGAGAAGCGCCCCCTCGTCCGCGAGCGCGCGCACCTCGGCCCCGGTCAACCCGCCCTCCGGTCCGACGATCACGAGCGCGCTCCCGGCGGCGTGGGACAGCGGCGGCGCGCCCGGATCGAGGACCACGATCGCCCGGTGCACCGCGGCAATGCCGGCGATCGGCCGAGGCGGGGGGATCGCCGGCACGTCCGGACGACGGCACTGCTTCACGGCCTCGCGGGCGATGCGCTCCCACCGAGCGCGACGCGCCTCGATCGCGGCGCGGGCGAGACGCTCGCTCCGTTCCGTCAGGAGGACCTGGATGCCGGCCACGCCCATCTCCGTCGCCGCCCGCACCGACTCGTCCATCGCCGCGCCGTGCGCGAGGCCGACCCCGAGCCAGAGCGCCCCCGCCGGAGCCGCGGGCGCGGCGGCCTCGAGCTCGACGACGGCGCGATCGCCGCTGTGCACGATCGTCCCCTCGAACGTGCCGAGCGGCGTCGTCACCTCCACCGGAGCTCCGTCGCGCAGGCGGAGCACGCCGAGCGCGTGCCGGCTCTCGGCCTCTGAAAGCGCGACGCGATCGCCCGGGCCCGCGGGCTCGGCGACCACGAAGCGGCGCGCCCTACGCGGCCGGCGCGCCATCGGTCGCGTGCGCCGTGACGGCGAGGGCGAGCCAGTCGCCGAGGCAGAGCTCGCGGGGGCGCGCGCCGAACCGCCGGGCGAGCGCGAGCGCCGCGTCCCGCCGCGAGACGAGCAGACCGGCGAGGACCACCGTGGCGAACGGGCGCGCGAGCGCGGCGATCTGGTCCGCGTGCAGGTCCAGGATCTCGTGGGTGAGGTTGCAGGCGAGGACGTCGAAGCGGGAGCGGAGCGACCCCGGCCACCGGCGACGATCGCCACCTCGCGGCGCAGCGCGTTGGACTCCCGGTTCTCGCGGAGGTTGCCGATCGCGTCGAGATCGACCTCGCGCCCCACGCCGCGCGCGCCGCGCCGCGCGGCGAAGAACGACAGGATCCCGGAGCCCGCGCCGACGTCGACCATCGACCGCCCCTGGAGCGGGACGGAGTCGAGCAGCGTCATCGCGGCGCGCGTCGACTCGTGGAGCCCCGTACCGAACGCCGCGCCGGGATCGATCACGATCTCGGTCCGCGCGGTCGAGCGCGGCGCCCAGGGCGGGCGCACGGACACGTCCGGCAGCGGGCGGAACGGCTGGAACGACTCTCGGAACCGGCGGAACCAGTCCTCCTTCGGGATGACGAGGACGCGCGGCGCCGCGGCTCCCCCCGTCGCGCTTGCGAGATCGGCCTCGAGCCCCGAGGCGTCCGTTCCGGGAACGAAGAACGCGCGCAGGAGCGTTCCCGCATCGCACGGCTCCTCGAGGATCCCGAGGGGCTCGGCATCCCAGAGGATCCCGGCCAGCACGTCGGCGAGGACGTCGCCGGCGGCCGCGATCTCGACGCAGACGTAGGGTCCGTCCTCGTGCATCACCGTAAAATGCTACCTCGTGCCACTGAGAGTCGCGATCGGCTGCGCGCTGTGCCTCCTCTCCGCGTGCCGGCAGGACCCTCGCACCGCGAATGCGTCGCCGCCCACGGACGGGGTTTCCACGCCGCCCGCTCACGCTCGCGAGGGACCGCCGCCCGAGAAGCATCCCTCCGACGGACTCGGGAGCGCCGAGCTCTCCGGACCGTCCCGCGTGCCGCGCGCGAGCACCCAGACGTTCGATGTCGTCTACAAGGCCGAGGGGCCGGGGATCGCGACGCAGGGCGGGGTGCTGTTCCAGATCTCCCCCTTCTTCGGCTGGAGCGACCCCCAGTCCGAATCGCCCGAGCTCCCCGGCTACGTGTCGATCTCGACGACGTCCTCTGCGACCATCGCCACCGAGATCGGCCCGCTCGACTTCGTCA
Source organism: Acidobacteriota bacterium (assembly GCA_046331505.1). Taxonomy (GTDB): domain Bacteria; phylum Acidobacteriota; class Vicinamibacteria; order JAXLQT01; family JAXLQT01; genus JAXLQT01. The sequence continues at coordinate 32,539 of JAXLQT010000047.1, read as the reverse complement.
TCGCCCGCATCGCGGGCGGAACGGTCCGCGCCGGCGAGACCATCAGCCTTCACTACGCCAACGCGCGGGTCGACCGCTTCTCGGAAAAGGAGGAGCGCTTCTACGTGAAGGTCGACGGCAACGGCGATGGCTACTTCACTCCGATCGCGAAGTTCCCCTGGATCGAGGTCGTTGCCGGCGACGCCGCGCGCCTCGTCGCCACCGCGTCGAGCTTCCCGCGGGACGACGGCGCCTTCGAGCTGCGCGTGGCCGCTCTGGACGAGGCGGAGGACCGCGCCCCGGACTACCGGGGCAAGGTCACGTTCGCGGTGCCGCCGGAGGTCTCCGGCCTCCCGCCGGCCTACGCGTTCACGGAGGAGGACGCGGGCGCCCACACGTTCACGTTCCGGAGCTCCCCCGCGGAACCGTTCCGGATCGCCGCCGAAGACAGGGAGGCGGGGATCACCGGACGCAGCAACCGCGTCGCGACGGAGAAGCTGCCCGTTCCCTACACGCTCCTCTGGGGCGATCTCCACGGGCACAGCAACCTCTCCGACGGCACGGGGACGCCGGACGACTACTACCGCTATGCGCGCGACGTCTCCGGGCTCGACGTCTCGGCGCTGACCGATCACGACGCCCACGGCCTCTGGGCGCTCGACGACCGCCCGGATCTCTGGCGACGCATCGGCGAGGTGACGAGGAGCTTCTATGCTCCCGGACGCTTCGTCACCTTCAACGCCTACGAGTGGACCAACTGGAAGTACGGTCACAAGCACGTGCTCTACGGCGACGGCGATCCCGCGCCCCTCCTGTCGATGCGGTCGCCGGACTCCGACACGCCCGAGAAGCTCTGGAAGGCGCTCGAGGGCCACGACGCGATCACGATCCCCCACCATCCCGGAGGTGGCCCCGTACCCACCGACTGGGAGCACCACGACCCTCGGTTCGAGCCGCTGGTCGAGATCTGCTCGATCCACGGAAGCTCGGAACGATGGGACTGCCCTCATATGATCCACCGTCCCGTCCAGGGCCACTTCGTGGTGGACGCACTGGCGCGGGGCTACCGTCTCGGGTTCCTCGGCTCCGGGGACACCCACAACGGACATCCCGGTCAGGGTGATCCGTCGGCGCCCGTCACGGGGCTGGCGGGCATCTTCGCCCGGGATCGCTCGCGAGCTTCGGTGCTCGAGGCGATGCGGGCGCGGCGTGTGTTCGCCACGACAGGTGCTCGCATCACGGTGCTGTTCTGGATCGATGATCGCTTCATGGGAGAAGAGACCAAGCTCGCGCCCGGCGCTCCCGTCGCCTACAGGGGCGAGGTCTTCGCCGACGAGCCCATCGACACCGTGGAAGTCGTCAAGGACGGTGCCGTCCTCGGCGTCGCGCGCCCAGGCACGACCCGCGCGCGCATCGAAGGAATGGATCCCGATCCGCCCAAGAGCGGCCACGGCTACTACTACATCCGGGTCACCCAGTTCGACGAAGAGCAAGCCTGGTCGAGCCCGGTGTTCTACGACGTCCGCTAGCGGCCTCCTCCTCTTCTCGTCCGCCGCGCTGTGCCTCGCCTCGGGAGCGGCCGGGGCGGCTCCCGCGCGGATCGTCGCCACCGCCGATGGAACGGGAACGCTCGGCGTCGCTTCCGGCGCCGTCGACATCGCGTCCACGCCTATCCTCCACCTGCACGTCCGTCACGCGGATGCCTCCCTCCCCTGCCTCCGCGGCAAGATCGTCGGTACGCGTGACGCGGCCGCCGGCGCGCCCGCCATCTACGCGTTCGATCTCGGAGCGTGGGCCGGCGGCGATCCGCGCGATCTCTGGTTCGACCTGGGCCGGATCCCCGGAGGGCGGATCCCTGACGCCTTCCAGGCCGGCGTCTCCGACCTGACGGTCGAGTTCCGCGACGGCCCGTCACGCATCCTGGTCGACGAGGCCGACCTCTTGCCGAGGAACCTCTCGACGCGACTGCGCGCGCTGGCCACGACGCCCCCGTGGGCACCGTCGCAACCGGAGAACGCCCTGCTCCTCCTCGCGTCCGTGCTCGGCGGAGCGTCCCTCGCACTCGTCACCGTGCTGCGCGCACTGGCGCGGCTCCCACGCCCGTTGCCGAGCGTCGTCGCGCGCAACGCGGCGGCGCGTTTCTTCAGGATCCTACCGGCCAGCACGCTGTCGGCGGCGTTCGCCGTGTGGGCGGTCGACGCGGGGCGCACGGCGTTCCTCTCGTGGGACGAGACCCGCGCCATCTGGGACCACGAGGGACGTCTCGGGGAGAGGGACGCGCAGCTCCTCGAGGCTCAGCGCATCCACCCGGACCTGCCTGCGGTCGTGCGAGCGCTCGGCCGCCTCGCCGGAGACGACGACGACATCGCGGTGACGGGAGCTGCCGTGCCGCGAGTCGAAGAACGGCTCCGCTACCTGCTCTTCCCGAGGCGCGTCGGAACCGGCACCGGCGCTGTGCACCGCGTGTACCTCGGATGGGGATCGCTGCCCGCAATCGCGGCGCGCGGCTCCGATGGATGGCTCGAGGTCACCAAGTGGCAGCCGGCGTCGCAGGTCTACCACGTCGATGGCGACGGCGTCTGGGTGCTCGGAGTCGACCTCGTCGGAGATCCCGCGTGGATCGACCCCGACGAGGACGTCCAGGTCAACCTCTACTTCACCGGATTGAAGCGACGTGTCTGCGGCACCGCAATCGCGCGGGGCTCGACGCGGGTTCGGTTCGACCAGCCGGTCTGGATCTGGGGCGGCCCGGCGTCGTTCGAGGTGTTCCCCGTCTCGGGAGGCGACGGGTGCCTGCGCCTCGGTCTCAACAGCTCGAAGCCCTACCAGGACGGGTTCGCGTCGAGCGACGCGATGAGGAACGGCACGTGGACCGATCTCGCCTTCTCCATCGCGGTCGCGCCTCCGGGATACGACCCCGAGGTCGTGCTCCCCGACGCCGCGATCCTGAGGAGGCAGGAGCCGTGATCTTCGAGGCGCGGTTCGCGCTCCTGGCCGCGATCCTCATCGCCTTCGTGGTGCCCGTAGCGGCCGGCGCCCTCGCACTCCGTCTCTGCCCGCTCCCGCGACGGCTGCGGATCGCGCTCGCCTACCCGGTGGGAGCGGCGCTCACGTACGGCCTCGAGCTCGCGGCGCTGGCAACGCTCCCCCCCGACGTCGGTCCGTACATCGCGATCCTCGCACTGTTCGCGATCGCGCTCGCCGGCGTGCTGATCGGACGCGCAGCGCCGGACGATGCCAGGGGCGCACCGGACTCCATCGACGCGAAGGACGCCGCGCTCTCCGGGGCGACGGTCGCCCTGCTCCTCGTCACCGGCGCCCAGGCGCTCGCGGGAGCGGCCGGTTCCGCGCAGGGGCTCGAGGCCCTGGTCAAGGCGCGCCATCTCGGGACGTTCGGCGTCGACAGCGCGTTCTTCCACCGACCGAGCGTCGGCGAGCCCATCTTCGCGCCGCTCCACATCTCGTGGATCGGCATGGCCTCGGGCGTCTGGAGCGCCCGCCCGGCGAGGCTCCACGGTCTCCTGATGCTGGCCTCGACGCTGCTCGCGATCGGTTGCTTCCTGCGCGATCGGGGCCATTCGCGGCTCGCCGCCGCCGGGCTCGTGGGGCTGCTTGCGGCCGCGCCAGCGCTCCGGGCATCGGTCATCGCAGGCGCGCCGGCGCTTCCGTGTGCCTGCGGCATCGTGCTCGCCGCGATCTTCCTGCACCGGAGCTCCGAAGGGAGCGCGCCGGACCTCCTTTTCGCGGGAGTCTTCGCCGGGCTCGCCGCCGCCGCCGGCACCGACGGGCTCATGGCGATGCCGGCCGCGGTCGCGCTCGCGGCGCGCGCGATATCGAGGAGCTCCGACCGGCGCAGGGCGCTGGCCGCCTTCACGGTCCCGGCGGCCCTGCTCGCGATCCCGTGGCCGGCGCTGCTGGCGCTGCACGGGATCCCGATCACAGGCGATCACGTCGTGCGATCTCCGGCGCGCGCCGCCGCGTACCTCCTGCGCGATGCTCTCTTCTCGGCGGAGGGCACGGGCCGGCCCGACGACTGGTTGCTTCTCCTGCCGGTGGCGCTCTTCGTGATCGCGGTCAACGTGAAGCGATTCCTCGAGAGCCGCGCCGCGCTCTTCGCGGGGCTCGCCCTCTGGCTCGCGATCGCCGCCGTCGCCCGCGCAGCGCTCTCCGCCACCGAGGAATCGTTCCTCGCCGACGTGCTCCCCTTCTCGCTCCTGCCGATCATGACGCTGCTCTTCCTCTCCATGGCCACCACTCTTTCCGGAAGACCGGCGACAATGGAAGGGACATGAGGTCCATCGCGATCGTGCTCGCCATGACGACGGTACGGCTGGCGACGGCCGGGGAGGCGCCCGACACGTCGGAGGAGTCGCCGGCGTTGATGACGTATGCGAGGCCGGAGGTCGGCGAGGGCGATCCGGCGCCCGATGCGGCCGAGTACCAGATCCCCGACTGGAAGGCCGGGGATCGTCTCTTCGCGGTGAAGGACGATGTCGCCGTCCTCGCCGAGGCCGATCCGAGCGCCCGCCTGATCGCGAAGCTCGCGATGGGAACGCCCGTCGTGGTGCGCGAGATCGACGAGGGTCTCGACGTCCGCGACGGCAGGGTCGATCGCTGGTACCGCGTGTCCGTGGACGCGGGGGACGCCAAGGAGGGATGGGTCTTCGGCGCGCAGCTCACCTCGCTCGCTTTCACGGCCGATCTCGATGCCGACGGCGAGGACGAGACGATCACCGTGGCGCTCGACGAGAGCTTCCGCATCCTCGTGCGCGTCCTGGAGCCGGCGACGCGCGCGGTCAGCACGGTGGACCTGCGTCCCTCCGGCGAAGGATACCTCTCGCGCAAGGGGGCAACGCTTCCGCCTCGCTCGTCGCCGCCGCGACCGCCGGCATCCCCCTGCTCAAGGTCGACTCCTCTCCGGAAGCGTGCGCCGACTACAGCACGTCGTATCTGAGCTACTCGTCCCCCGGCGCGCGCGCGTCCGGCACGTTGCGGGTCGCGCTCCCACTTTCCGGCGTGATCGATCCGCCGGTCTCGAGCACCTTCGACGTCAAGTTCGATCCTCGCGCCCGCACCGCCACCGTCACGCACAAGGACGTCGAGGAGGAGGAGAACGGCAAGACCACGCGATCGAAGGTCGTCACGCGCTATGCGTTACGCGACGGAGTGTACGTGGAGCGCCGGTAGGGTAGCGGCGCGGGTGACGCGTCGGCGGGAGGTCCGCCGCGCGGATCACGGAGCGGCGCGTGCTCGGCGACGACCCGCGCGATCTCCGCCGCGAGGATCCGTACCCTTCCGGGCTCGTATGACAGCAGTTGACGCTTCGCGTCACCCGCGCGATGCGACCAGCATCGGCGCGATGAGCGTCGCCTGGGAGCCCCGCGCGAGCCGGATCGTCAGCGTTCCCGCGCTCACGGGGATTGACTGGAGGAGATCGCGGCCCTCGATGGAATGGCGCTCCCCCGCGCCGTCGATCACCTCGACCTCCGCCCCGCTGGCGTCGATCGCCGCCGCCAGAGTCGCGGGCGCCGCGACGACGATCGCAAGCGACGACCCGGCTCCGCGCAGCTCGATCCCGGGGCACGGCCATAGGAGACGGAAGCGGCGGGCCGCCCCGCAGGACGCCGGGAAGAGCTGGAACGGACGCTCCGCCAACTCCGCAGCCGCCTCGCGCACCTCCTCCCGGCTCGGTGCGGGTGCGATCGTCGTGGCGCGCACGTCTCCCACGGCGACGCCCTCTCCCAGTTTCGAGGAAAGCTCGGCGAGGAGGCGCGGTGTCCTGGCGAACAGGAAGTAGCCGCTCTGGTCGTTCCACGGAAAGTAGGCGAGGAGCTCGTGCGACGCCTGGAAAGCCGCGCGCCGTGCGATGAGGTTGTCGACCCGCAAGCCGCCCATCGCGGGATAGCGCGCGAGCGGCGCGAGCCGGAGGAGGTAGAAGTCCGTGTCCCGGGCCAGGAGGTAGTCGGTGGCGAGCTTCCGGTCCTTCGCCCCCGGAGATCGCGCGACGACCGGGTCCATCAGGCCCAGCGCATCCACGACCCGGAGCCCCGAGAAGTAGGGGATCCTCCCGCAGTCCCCGACGGTGAGGGTCGCGCCGCGCGGGAGCTCGCGCGCGAGGAAGCGTCCCACGCGCACCTGCACCGTCTCCATGGGCACTCCGAGCGCGGCGACGTTGGCGGCGATCCGTCCGGGGATCTTCGCGGGTGGCCAGGCATCTCGCCGCCACACGGAGAACGCGCCGCCCTCGACGACCGCGAACGCGAGCGCGCCGAGGACGACGACCCTTCCGGGCCGGGAGACGCGAGCGAGCGCGACGGCGCAAACGGAGAGGACGATCGCCAGGGCGGGCAACGTGGGGACGAAGAAGCGCCACGCGGGAAACAGATCGCCGCCGCTGTACACCCCGAACGCGAGGCCCGCGACGGCGACCAGGAGCGCCGGTCCGAGATCCCGCGCCATCCCGGATCCCCGCACGAAGATCGCCCCTGTGACGGCGATCAAGAGCAGAGGCCAGCCCAGGGCGGACAGGAAGGACGCGGCGTAGCGTCCACCGGCCACGTATCGGTCCCAGGAAGACCAGATCTTGGCGTGGTAGGTATTGGGAACGAGGCTTCCGTAGTACGCGAGGCGGAACACCATCTGCGCGAGCGGCATTCCCAGCCCGAGCACCGCCCGCGTGGCCTCGCGCCGAGGCCCCAGCGCGAACAGACCGCCGGCGACGATCGCGACGTAGACGGAGATCCCCTCGGGACGCGTGATCGCGAGCGTGCCGAGGACCGCTCCGGACACCAGGGCATGGCCCGTCGTGCGAGACGCGCGCGCCGCCGCGTCGGTGAGGAGCCCGAGCGCCACGAGCCCGCCGGCAAACGCCGTCTCGAGTCCGAGGAGCCCGTAGCTGCAGAAGCCGTCGGAGAACGCGACCAGGAGCGCCGCAAGCCCTCCGGTCACGGCGGGCATCCATGCCTCGCGCCCGCGCGCCGCGCGCGCGCCGACGTGGAACGACGACCACGCGGCGAGCGCGACCCCTCCCAGGTTCAGGAGGTTCGACGCGAGGATCGGCCCGAACCCGATCGCGCCCGCACCCGCAACGAGGAGCACGAACGACAGTGTCGAGTAGCCCTCGACCCGTTCTCCGGGGTTGAACACCAGCCCGTGCCCGGCTCTCAGGTTGTCCGCATACCTGAAGATGATGTACGCGTCGTCGACGGTACGCTCGCCCTGCTTGCAGAGCGCAAGGACGAGGGCGAGACCGGCGGCCCCGCAGGCCAGGAGCGAGAGCCGGCGCATGGCGCCGGCGATTGTAACGGGCAGAGATCCAGAGGGCGGAGCCCGCGAGCCACGGGACGGCCCGGAGCTAGAGAGGCGTCGACGCGTCGAGCGTGGCTATACTCGCGTCAATGGTGCTGCCGCCGTCCTTGCAGAAGGAGCTCCATCCGATCGCAGAGGAAGTGGCCGAGTTCCGGGAGACGTCACCCGCCGACAAGCTGCGGATCCTCCACGAGCTCTGCGAGGACGCCATCCGTCAGGTGATGATGCATCCCGACCCGGAGCGGATCCTGGACTGGCAAGCACCGCTGCCCGCCTCGACCGTCGCGGCCCTCTCACGGCTGCGCACCGGGCATGGTGGCTGACCCCCCTGCAAGCGCCACCCTCGTTGCGCGTCACCTGACCGGGTGTCTCGAGCGCGCCGGCATCCCTTACGCCATCGGCGGCGCGCTGGCGTACGGCGTATGGTCCGTCCCCCGCGCGACCAAGGACGTCGACATCAACGTGTTCGTGGAGGCCGCCGGCCTGCGGCCGGCTCTCGATGCGCTCATCAGCTGCGGCCTCCGCATCGATCCGACCGAGGCCGTCGCGCGAGCCGAGAGGGGCGACGTCGTCGTCGGACGCTACGACGGCATGCGGATTGACCTCTTCACCGCGTCCATCCCGTTCTGCTGGGAGGCGATGACGACGCGCGTTCGCATCTCCGATGGCGAGGAGGAGAGATGGTTCCTGTCGGCGGAAGCCATCTGCCTCTTCAAGCTCCTGTTCTTCCGCTCCAAGGACAAGGCCGACGTCGAGTACCTGGTGGCGACCCAGGGCCGTGGTCTCGACGGAACCTATGTCCGGCGCTGGCTGACGCAGATGATGGGCGAGGACGACGAGAGGGTGCGCTTCTGGGATGGCGTCGTCTCGGAGCAGCAACGCCCGGCGTGACGACCCGCGCCGCTACGAGCGCGGCGCGGGTCGTGGAAGAGCGTCGAGGCTCGCGAGCCCTACCGTGAGAAGAGCGTCCGCACCTCGTCGTCGGTGATCTGATCGCGGCCCCTGTCGCCGACCACGATCCAGACGCCCTTGTGCTGCACGACGACGCGCGACCCGAGAGCCAGGTACTTCGCGAGGTCCGGCTCGATGGCGATGATCCGGAAGTAGGCGTCGCTCTCGTACTTCAGGTTGAGCGTCGTGCCCTTCCCGTCGTACGTCGACTCGGTCCAGACACCGTCTCGAAGCTGGAACGTCTTCGCGCCGATGCGGCGGACGCCGGTGCCGGAGAGGTCCTTCTTGCCTTCCTTGTAATCGGCCACGGCCTCCGACGCCTTGACCGCGGCCTCGCCGGATTCCTGGGCCATGCCGCCCCCGAGCGCCTTGCTCGCCGCCTCGCTTCGCGCACTGGGCTTCGGAGCCTCGGCCATGGGAGACGCCATGGGCGCTGGAGCCCCGGGCAACCGGTTGTAAGGCTCCGCGTCGGCCTTCTGCTTCTCCTCGCCGAGCGTCCCCCGGCGGCTCGGCGCGGCGTCGTCGCGCATCTTGTCCATGTCCGTCGGCCGCTGCTGGCGATCGTCGGCGCCGATCATGCGACGCCCCTCGAGCTCGTTCTCGGGCAGCACCAGGAACGACGTGTAGGGCGTCATGATCCCGAACTCCTTCGAGAGCCGCACGACCTCGTCCTTGAGCTCGGGGTTCTCGCCCTTGAGCCGGATCTCCTCGAGGAGGTAGCCCACCTTCCGCGTGGCCCACAGCGCCGGGATGAAGTCGCTGCGCTCGTCCGCCTTTGCCTCGTCGGTGAACGTCGTCTCGAAGACCATCTCGCGGCGCTCGCCGGCCACATCTCCGGTCAGGCGGATCGCCGACCCGCCGCGCCCCGCGTACCGCCCGTAGACGATGACCTGATCGGACGCGAAGAGATCGGGGAGCTCCTTCGGATAGAGGTCGTACACCTTGACGCTGTCGACCTTGATCTGCGGCTTGCCGAGCACCGGCTCGCTGATGCGCGTCCAGAGGGATCCCATCGCGACCTCGATGTCCTCCTCGGGCCGGACGTACCGCGTGACGCCCCGGTTCTCCGTCGACAGCGTGTCGAGGAGCTTGGTGTTGACGTCGTAGCCCACGCCGAACACGAAGACGCGCGTCTCCGGGCCTCGCCCCTTGCGCGTCTGGTCGATCAGGCGGCCGATGTCGGTCTCGCCGATGGTGGGGATGCCGTCCGTCATGAAGACGATCACGTGAGGACGCTTCGGGTCGCCCGGCGTCTTGAGCGCGAGGCGCAGGCCCTCGTCGATGTTCGTGCCGCCGCGCGCGCGGAAGCCATCCACGAACGCGAGCGCCTCCTTCAGGTAGGGGTCCTTCGCCTCGACGAGCCCCTCCTTGAAGGGCTCCGCCTCGGTGGAGAAGCGGATGATGTTGAAGCGATCCCCGTCGTTGAGGTCCTTGAGCGCGAGCTTCAGCGCGTTCTGCGCCTGGCGCATCTTGTTGTCCGCCGACATCGAGCCCGACGTGTCGACGACGAACGTGACGTCCTTGGCGAGGATGCGCCCGGCGGGCATCTCCACCTTCGGCGCGAGCATCATCATGAAGTAGCCGTCCTCCTTGCCAGGATCGAAGGTGAGGACGTTGAGACCGATGTCGGAGGTGGCGACCGTGTAGTAGAGAAGGAAGTCGTCGTTGAGCGAGCCGCCCTTCTCCTCGTAGGACGCCGTCGCGTGCAGGTCGCCCTTGCGGGCGACGTCGAGCTTGTGCGTCGGGGAGTAGACGCTCTTGAGCGGGCTCTTCGTGTCGACGGAGACCTGGAAGACCAGGTCTTGCATCGTGCGGAGGCTGCCGCCGCCGGTCTTCAGCGGGTAGAGGTAGCGCACCACGCCGCCGTCGAAGACGAGCTGCTCGCTGTAGGTCAGCTCGATCTGCTGCTCGGCGCGCGGAGCGATGGGATAGACGCGCGCGCGGATCAGGTTCGCATCTGCGTACTCCAGGAGCCCCGGGTCCTTCAACCGCCGCACGATCGACTCGTAGATCCCGCGCGCCTTGTCGCGCTCGAGGAGCTCTCCCTGGACCCTCTGGCCGTTGATGATCATCGAGAAGTCCCGGATCGACGCGTCCTTGGGCAGCGGGAAGAGGTAGGTCGCCTCCAGCGTCTGGTTGACGTTGTTCTGGAAGACCTGGACGACCTTGGTGGTCGCCGCTTGATCGCGGATGGTGGTCTCGACGCGATGGCTCTTGATCGCGAGCGGGGGCAGGTTCTGCCCCTCCGGGATCAGCATGCCGCTCGCGAAGGCCGCGGGTGAGAGGGCCGTGACGGCGATCACCACCGCCAAGTGAAGGACGCGTCGTGGGTCAAGGGCTTTCATCGTTCTCTCCTGGCTCGCACCCCGGCGTACCGCCGGCATGCTATCGGTAGACACCCTCCCCCCTCCCCGTGTTCCCTTGCCCTGCCCTCCCGGGCCCGACGTGCCCGTGCCGGCCCGGCGCCCTCCGCGAAACCGCCTCGAACCCACGCGAGCGGGCAGGGCTCGGGCGCGGTCAGCTCGTGCCCTGCGACCGCCCCCGGCTAGTCGAGGTCCTCGTCGCGCTTCACCAGAGGGGTGACGCCGTCCTGCCTCTCGGGACGCTCGGCGGCCCCACGCTGCGCACGGCGCTCCTTCTTCTCCTTGCGGCGCGCGGCAACCTTCTCCTTGCGCTTGACCTCCTCATCCATCTTCACCGTCTGGTAGCGGATGACCTGCTCGTGCAGCCGCATCTTGCGCTCGAGCTCCAGGATGACCGCGGGCTGTCCCTCGATCGTGAAGAGGGTGTAGTAGCCCTCGCGCTGGCCCTTGATCGGGTACGCGAGGCGGCGCTTCCCCTGCTTGTCGATGGCGCTGATGGTGCCCTGGCTGCCGCGCACGATGCCTTCGAATTCGGTGGCGAGGCCGTCCGCTTCCTCCTGGGTGAGGGCGCCGCTCGCGATCCACAACGTCTCGTAGTGTCTGTCCAAGGTTTCTTGATTGCCTTTCGTCCGACGGAACCGGCGAGGGACAAGCCCCGCCTACGGAGCTTTTTCACGGCGGGAGAAGCCCCGCCTCACGGAGAATCCTTGCGGCGAGCCGACGCCCGCCACCTGCGAGTCAGAAGAGCCGATCCAGGAGGGGTTGAGACGCCTTCAGGAGCGGCGCGAGAACCAGCGAGACAACCGACATGAGCTTGACGAGGATGTTCATCGCCGGCCCCGCGGTGTCCTTGAACGGATCGCCTACGGTATCACCGACGATGGCGGCCTTGTGAGGATCGCTCCCCTTGCCGCCGTGGAGCCCGCTCTCGATGAGCTTCTTCGCATTGTCCCACGCCCCGCCGCTGTTGGCCATGAAGAGCGCCAGTAGCACCCCCGTCACGGTCGCGCCCACCAGGAGCCCACCGAGCGCCTCCGCGCCCAGTACGAACCCCACGAACGCCGGGGTGGCGACGGCGAGAAGCCCCGGCAGGACCATCTGGCGCAAGGCCGCCCGCGTCGCGATGTCGATGCACCGTCCCGTGTCGGGCTCCGCCGTGCCTGCGAGGAGCCCCGCGATCTCGCGGAACTGCCTCCGCACCTCCGCCACCATGGCGTTGGCCGCCCGGCCCACGGCCGACATCGCGAGCCCGCAGAGCGCGAATGGCATCATGCCGCCGAGGAAGAGGCCGATCACCACCAGAGGCCGCGATGCGTCGATGGCCTCGAGGCCGACCGCTTGCTGGAACGCGACGAAGAGCGCGAGCGCCGTGAGCGCGGCCGATCCGATCGCGAACCCCTTCCCCATCGCGGCCGTCGTGTTGCCGAGGGCGTCGAGCGAGTCGGTGATGCGGCGGGCTTCCCCGGGAAGCCCCGCCATCTGCGCGATGCCGCCGGCGTTGTCGGCGATGGGACCGTAGGCATCGACGCTCATCGTCACGCCGACCGTGGCGAGCATCCCCACCGCGGACAGGGCGACGCCGTAGAGTCCGGAGGTCTTGTACGCGGCGAACACGGCGATCGAGAGCGCCAGCACAGGGAGCACGGTCGAGGTCATGCCCGCCGCCAGGCCGGTGATGACGTTGGTGGCCGCTCCGGTCTGGGCCGCATCCGCGATGCGCTTCACGACGCGGCCCGAGGTCGAGACCTCGGTCAGAACGCCGATGGCGATGCCCGCGAGGCATCCGGAGACGATCGCCCAGAATGGCCCGAGCGTCTGGACTGGCGCGCTCGCCCCGACGAACTGCACCATCACCTGGAGCCGGTCGACTGCCAGGTAGGCTCCCGCGACGAACAGCGCCGCCGCCACCCAGGAGACGTTGCGCAGCGCCCAGACGGCGCCCCATCCCGACAGGGCGCGGAACAGGAGGATCGCGATCACCGAGCACAGGAGCCCGACCATCACGAGGAGGATGGGCAGGAACATCGCCTTGATGCGGCCGAACGCGAGCTCGGGAGTCGATGCCGCGATGGCGATGCTCGCCACGATCGCGCCCACGTAGGACTCGAAGATGTCCGCGCCCATCCCGGCGGTATCGCCCACGTTGTCGCCGACGTTGTCGGCAATCACGGCGGGATTGCGGGGATCGTCCTCGGGGATGCCCGCCTCCAGCTTCCCGACGAGATCCGCTCCGACGTCGGCGGCCTTGGTGAAGATGCCGCCGCCCACCCGCGCGAAGAGCGCGATCGACGACGCGCCCATGGCGAAGCCGGAGATGAACTCGGCGTCCCGGGGCGTCCCGCCGGTGCGAAGGTAGATCACGAAGAGCACGCCAAGGCCGAGGATCCCGAGGCTGGCGACCGAGAGGCCCATGACGGAGCCTCCATAGAACGCCGCGCGCAGGGCGGGCTCGATGCCGCCGGAGCGCGCAGCCTCCGCGGTCGGGGCGTTCGCGCGCGTGGCCGCGCGCATCCCGAAGTAGCCGGCTGCCATCGAGCACGCCGCGCCGAAGGCGAACGCACCCGCCGTCGCGGTCGAGAGCGCTGCCGAGAGCGCCGCGACCACCACCGCGATGAACGCCACCAGGACGGTGTACTCCCGTCGCAGGAACGTCATGGCGCCCGACTGGATCGATGACGCGATGCGGCGCATCCGCTCGTCCCCGAGGGGAAGCTCGAGGACGACGTAGTAGAGAGATCCCGCCGCCACCAGGCCCATCATGCCGACGAACGGGGCGAGGAGGAACAGCTTGACGAGGCTCATCGCGCGGCCCCTGGCTCCCCGGCCGCCGGCCGGCGGTTGTAGAGCGACATGGCCTTGCCGATCTGCCCGATCACCACGAGCCCGAGCGCTTCCCGCACGAGGCCGAGGATCGCCGGAAGAGCGCGAAGCTCGGCGTCGCTCATCTCGCCGAGGACATGATCGCGGAGATCCGATCCCGTCTCGTCCGGCTCACCCACGCCGATCCGTATCCGCGGCACCTCGCGCGTGTCCAGGGTCTCGAGGATAGAGCGCATGCCGTTGTGGCCGGCATCGCTCCCCCGTTCCCGGACGCGGATGGTCCCGAACGGGAGCTCGACGTCATCGTAGATGACCACGACCTTCCCCGCGTCAGCCGAGGTCTCGCAGACGACCTCGGCGACGGCGAGGCCGCTTCCGTTCATGAAGGTCTGGGGCTTCACGAGCAGCACCTCGACCCCGGCGATCTCCGCGAGGCACGCGATCCTGAGGGGGCTCCCGCAGGCGCCGAACCGATCGACCCCTCCCGCGATGGCGTCGAGCGCCAGGAACCCGACGTTGTGCCGCGTGAGCGCGTAGCGCTGCCCAGGATTCCCAAGGCCAAAGAGAAGCGCCGGGCCCTTGCCGATCTCGAGCCCCCGAGGGATCGGCAAGGCGGCCAAAGGCTACTTCTTCTCCTTGTCCTTCTCCTTGGGAGCCTTGCCTTCCGCGGCGGCGGGCTTCGCTTCGCCCTTCTCGCCGGCCGCGGCACCTTCCTTGGCTTCCTTGCCCTTCCCGATGACCTCGGGCTCGGCGGCCACTGCCGCCTCGGCCGCCACCGGCGCCGCCTCTTCCTTCGGCGCGTGGACGACGGCGAGCACGGTGTCGGGGTCCGTCAGGATGCGCACGTTGGGGATCGACGCGACCTCGACCACGCGGAACGCGTCTCCCATGTGCAGGTTCGTGACGTCGATGGTGATGCCCTCGGGGATGTCGCCGGGCAAGCAGGCGACGCGGATCGCGCGGTGGACGAACTCGACGAGCCCACCCTCCTTGATGCCGGCGGCGGTGCCGGTCACGGTCACCGGCACGTCGACTTCGATCTCCTTCGTGAGATCGATGCGCAGGAAGTCCACGTGCATCGGAGATCCCGTGAGCGGATCGCGCTGCATGTCCTTCACGATGACGTGGCGCGTCGCCTCGGTGCCCTGCATCTTGAGGAGCCAGATCGCGTTGTCCGAGGCCTTCGAGAGCCGCAGGGTCTGGAGGTCGATCTCCACCGGGACGGCCTGCATGTCGAGCCCGTAAACGATGCCCGGGATCTTCCCCTTGTGGCGCAGGCGCCGCGAGAGGTTCTTGCCCGTACGGATGCGGCGGGACACGGTGATTTCGATCTGCTCCATGGTCTTTTCCTCGTTCTCCTGTTGCCTTTTCGCGGGGCACCACGTCCCCGCGGTTCGAGTCCTGTCCTGGCGGCTCGCGTGTCCGCCGATCCCGTCGAGCTGCCGCTAGATGAAGAGGGAGCTCACGGACGTCTCCTCGTGGATGCGCTTGATCGCCTCTCCGAGGAGCGGCGCTACCGAGAGCACCTCGATCTTCGGGCAGAGCGCCTTCTTCTCCGCGAGCGGGATGGAATCCGTCGTTAGGATGGCGCGGACGGGCGAGCTGTTGAGCCGGTCGATGGCGGGTCCGGAGAGCACCGGGTGGCTGCAGCTCACGTAGACCTCCCGGCAGCCCGCCTTCTTCAGCGCGAGCACGGTGCCGGTGATGGTCCCCGCAGTATCGATGATGTCGTCGGTGATGATGATGTTGCGGCCCTCGACGTCGCCGATCACGTGCATCACCTCGGCGACGTTGGCCTCGACGCGACGCTTGTCGACGATCGCCAGGGTGGCGTTGAGGCGCTTGGCGAACGCCCGCGCGCGCTCGACGCCACCGGCGTCGGGAGAGACGATGGTGAGATCGGTCAGCCCCATCCTCGCGACGTGGTCGATGATCACCGGCGCCGCGAAGAGATGATCGACCGGCACGTCGAAGAAGCCCTGGATCTGGGGCGCGTGCAGGTCCATCGTCAGGATGCGGCTCGCCCCTGCCGCCGAAATCAGGTCCGCCACGAGCTTGCTCGTGATCGGCACGCGCGGCTTGTCCTTGCGATCCTGCCGCGCGTAGCCGTAGTAGGGGATCACCGCCGTGATGCGCGACGCGGACGACCGCTTCAGCGCATCGATCATGATGAGGAGCTCCATCAGGTGACGGTGCACGGGCGGGCACGTTGGCTGGACGATGAACACGTCCCGGCCGCGCGCGTTCTCGAGGATCTGACAGTAGATCTCGCCGTCGGAGAACCGCGTCAGGTGGACGTTCGCGAGACCGACGCCGAGGTAGCGGCCGATATCCTCGGCGAGGCGCCGGTTCGCGTTACCGGAGAAGAGCGTGAGCTCGGACATGGTGGAACTCTCGGGGATCGGAAGGGCCAGAACGTCGGTTCTCGAGGGATGCCATGCGCCGCTTGGCTGGGGCGGGAGGATTCGAACCTCCGAATACAGGTTCCAAAGACCTGCGCCTTACCGCTTGGCCACGCCCCAGTCGTCTCTTGGGGCAGCGCTCCCGGACCGCCGCTGTTCCGAGCCGTTCTCTAGTGGATCGCCGGGTCGATGCCCTCCGGTGAGATTCCTTGCTCGTTCATGCGCTCGTACTCGGCGATGATGCGCTCCTCGATCATGCGCCGCGTCCCGCTGTTGAGCGGGTGCGCGACGTCCTTGAACGATCCGTCCTTGCGCCTGCGCGAAGGCATCGAGATGAAGAGGCCCGAGCTTCCACGGATGATCTTGATGTCGGTGACCACGAAGCAGGAGTCGAAGATGACCGTCGCGAACGCTCGGAGCTTCTCCTCGCTGACCGGAAAGACTCTAACGCTTGTGATTTCCATCGCCGTTTCGCAACCTCGCCTTTGTCGATCGGAGGGCCCGATCCGTCAGTTCCGGGAGGACGCCTCGAAGGTACTCCCGCCGGCCCACCGTGTGCGTCACCTTGGTTGTCGTCGTCTTGGTCGCCTCGCGCACGCCTTGGGCCTCTCCGTACTCTTGGAAGAGACCGAAGAATGTCGAGCCGCTTCCCGAAAGAAGCGCCAGTTCGGCCCCGGCTTCGCGCAGCCTGCCGAGGACATCATCGTATCCTACCATCAGTCCTCGAGCCGCGGGAGCGAGGTCGTTGCCGAGCTCCGACGGATCTCCGAGTCCTTCCAGGAGGAAGGCGTGGATTTTACCTCCGGTGCGGGTCGGGGTCAACGAAGGCGACGCCGCGCGAAGCTCCGCGAGCCGCGCGTAGACGGACGCGGTCGGAAGGCCCTGGGCGGGCATGACCAGCGCGACCCAGCGGCGCGGGAGATC
Source organism: Acidobacteriota bacterium (assembly GCA_046331505.1). Taxonomy (GTDB): domain Bacteria; phylum Acidobacteriota; class Vicinamibacteria; order JAXLQT01; family JAXLQT01; genus JAXLQT01. The sequence continues at coordinate 15,792 of JAXLQT010000047.1, read as the reverse complement.
GGCGAGCGGCACCACCACTTCGCCGCGGCCAAGCCCCAGCGCCAGGCCTCCCACCAGGAAGAACGGCACGTCGGAGCCGAGCTCGGCGGCGGCGAGCGCGAGCTTGCCGAGCGGCACATCTAGCCCGAGCCAGCGGTCCACTGCCCTCAGGAACGTTCCCGCGTTACTGCTTCCACCACCGAGACCTCCGCCGACGGGGATCCGCTTCTCAATTGATACTTGAAGTCCCGGGAGGCGGCCCGCCACGCGATGAAGAGCGCGGTAGGCACGGACCACCAGGTTCCTGTCGTCGGTCGGCACGGCGGGGTCGTCGCACAAGAGCGAGATGCCCGGCGATCGCTTGCGCTCGATCCTCATGGTGTCTGCCAGACCGATCGATTGGTAGAGCGTGAGGAGCTCGTGAAATCCATCGGCCCGCCTGGCTCCGACCGCGAGCCCCAGGTTCACCTTGGCGAAGCTCCGGGCCTCGATCGCGATACGTTTAGGGCGGGATCTCATGGCGCGCGCGTCCATGTTACGTGATGGATTGGGAAAGGGGCTTCTCGGCGCCACCGCCGTCGCCGCGTTGTTCTCGCCCGGCGCACGCGCGTTCGACGATGACGTGGCGATCGTGCGCGTGCAGAGCCGCCACTTCGATCTCTACACCGATCTGGATCGGCGCTCGGCGGTCGCGGCCGCCGAGGAGCTCGAAGCTGGATACGCCGTCCTGTGGCAGGTGTTCTTCCGCGCCCAGCAAGACCCGGAGCTGCGCTGCTTGATCTACGTCATCCGTGACGATCGGATCTGGGCGTCCATCCGCGCGCCCCAGGGCGGCGAGGACCGCGAGGAGGTCCGCGGCTTCTTCGACGCCGACCCCGCGCGCCCTCTGTTCGCCGCGTCCCTCTCGGGCGCGAAGAGCGTCCCCCTCCGGTCGACCCTGCACGAGCTCGCCCACCTCTTCATCGATCAGTTCCTTCCCTACCGTCCCTACTGGTTGAACGAGGGGCTCGCCGAGTACCTGGCGACGGTGGAGGTCGACGGCGGCACGGTGCGGTTCGGCAAGGTCCCCGAAGATCGATCCTCGGTGCTCGCGACTCCCGCGGCGCTCCTTCCACCGCGGGATCTGATGCTGCTCTCGAAGGACGACGAGGCGAGCTGGTCGGCGCGGCGGCGCGACTACCTCTACGCCGAGTGCTGGGCGTGGGTCCACTTCCTCATCCACGGCAAGGACGGCACGCTCGCTCCATCGATCGACGGCTACCTCCGGGCGCTGCGCGCGGGCGACAGGGAGCTCCTGGCGGATCACCTGCCGGACGGCACCGATCTCGATGCCCTCGGCACCGACTTCCGCTTCTACGTCAAGCGCGGCCTCTACCGATTCCGGAAGGTCGAAGGACCCCTCGACGTGGCTCCGGTCGTGTCGGCGACGCGCCTCTCCCCGAGCGATGGCCTCGCCGCTCTCGCCTACGTGATGGTGCGCAGCGGGCACGCCGGCGCCGCGGTCGCGACGATGCCGCGAGAGCACGGCCTACCGCTCGGCTATCTCGCCGCGGCGCGCATCGAAGCGCGCGCGGGGCACCTCGATCGGGCGGCGCGGATCCTCGACGCCGGCGTCGCGGCGCACGGCGACGACCCCTACCTCCTTCTCGAGCGCGCGCGGCTTCACGAGGATCCCGGCATCGCCGCGACGGTGTCGGACGCCGCGGCGCGGCGCGTCGCCGATCTCGATCGCATCATCGAGACCTCGCCGTGGCTCGCCGCCGCGATCAACGATCGCGCCCGCGCCGCGCTCCTTGCCGGGGACGTACCGATCGCGCTCTCGATGGCGCGACGCGCGATCGCGCTGCGGGGCGGCGAGGCCCTCTACTACCACACGCTCGCCGCCGCGCTCGACGCCTCCGGGAACGCGGCCGGGGCCCTCGAGATCGAAACCGGCGCCCTTCCCCTCGCCCGGGACGAGAGGCTCCGCAAGGCGATGGAAGAGCAGGCGGCCCGTCTCCGGGGCGCGCTCGCGCATGCCGCCTCAGAATGAGGTCGCTTAAACTCGTTGCGGAGGTGTCCATGCCCTACCGAAGAAGCCTCGTCGCGATCGCCCTGTCCCTGACCGCGATCCCGCTCCTCGCCGCGCCCGGAACGCTCGAGCTCTCCGACAAGGCGGGCGACGTGAAGACGACCGGAGAGAACCACGGCCTGGACCTCGTGAAGCTCAGCATCGCCACCGATGGCGCCAAGATCGCCTTCGGCGCGACGCTCAAGGGCTCCTTCCAGGGCTACATGGACAAGGACCCCATCCTGATCTACGTCGACATCGACGACGACGCGACGACCGGGAAGCCCGCGCCGGGGTTCGGCGTCGACAAGATGGGGTTCGAGTACGTCATCGCGCTCTCGATCTGCGTGGACTACCGCAGCGGCTACTCGAGCTGCGGAGGCGGCGGTGGCGCGGCCCAGAGCGAGGTCGTGGCGCAGTACGCGATCGCCTCCGTGTCGACGATGGGAGGCGGCGGCAAGGCGACGCGACGGCTCTTCGACGCCCCCCATGGCACCGTCGAGGGCGACCACATCCAGGCTGAGATCACCTACACCGATCTCGGGGTCAAGGCGGGTCAGACGGTGCGCCTCGTGGTGCGCGAGAACCACGCCGAGATGGACGCGGACGGGTTCCTTCCCGACGCGCGCTTGACGTTCGCCGCGGTCACGCCGTCGAAGATCTCCGCGATGCTCACCGGCGAGAGTCTCCCCGGCGTCCTCACGGAGATCGGCCTCACGGGATCGAGCCCGGCGCGTTGAGCTCGCCCTGGAGGCGCAGAAGCGCCGGGTCGTCCGGCGCGATCGCGAGGCCGCGCGCCGTGAGAGCGCCGGCGCTGGCGAGGTCTCCGAGGCTCTTCTCGTAGTCGGCCCAGCGCTGGTAGGTCTCGGCACGCGGGTCGAGGTTCGCCGAAGCCTCGAACGCCGGGAGCGCGAGGATCGGCCGGCTCACCTGGCGCGCGCTCGTGGCGAGCCAGAGCCACTCGTTGGCCTCCTCGGGGGACGAGACGGGCGAGCCGCGGACAGGGCACGGCACCGCCACCGCGGCGAAAGCCTGGTAGTTGAGGGCGTCGAGCTCGGGGACGTGGAGGTCCTTCGGCCCGAAGTACTCGAGCAGCGGCAGGTCGTCCTGGATGAGCGGCGCCCCGCGCGACTCCCGCCGCACTTCGTCCGTGCCAAGGAGGTAGCGGGCGACGAGGCCACGCGCGCCGTAGACGCTCGCCTGCCCCAGCTCCGCCTCGAGATCGGGCATCGTGCGGATGGCGTGGCGCACGCGATCGAGATCGAGGACGAGCGGCTTTCGCGACCCGAGAAGCATGAAGTCGCCGTGGTTGGAGAACCAGAGCGACACCTCGGGGAACACGTCGGACACGGTGTGCAGGGTCGCGAGCACCCAGGTGCGGCCGAGGCTGTAGCCATGGATCCACTGCACGAAGATGCCGTCGTCCTCGAGGATCCCCAACACGCGCTCGAGATGCTCGCGCGTGTAGAGATCGCTCACGCCGGCGACCCAGGGGTTGCTCGGCTCCGACACGACGATGTCGTAGCGCTCGCGCGTGCGGCGCACGAAGCGGCGCCCGTCCTCGACGTGGAGGACGACGTTGGGCGCCGCAAGCGCCCCCTTGTTGACGCTCGTGAAGAACGCTCCAGCCGCCTCCACGACGGAGGGCTCGAGCTCCGCCACGTCGACACGCCGCATGGTGGGGTACTCCGACAGTGTGTGCACCGTCGATCCGCTGCCGAGGCCGATGACGAGCGCGGTGCGCGGATGACCGTGAAGGAGCGCCGGGAGGTGTCCCGCGAGGAGCTGGGTCTGCATGTCGGTCGGTCCGGTCGAGGCGTCGGCCTTGCCGTTGACGCGCAGGCTCCGCGAGCCGTCTCCGGTCTCGAACACCGCCACCGTCGCCGCGGGCCCGTCACGGTAGTAAAGGAGCTTCTTGAGCCCGACGGCGGCCCGCATCTCCGTCCCGCTCTGGTACCGTGCGTAGGTGCGGAAGACGCCCTCCGTGAGCTCCGCCTTGCTCCAGCGCAGCCGACCCTGGCCCACGGTGAGCACCGCGCCGAGGGCCGCCGCCGACGCGAGGAATGCGAGCCGCCGCGCGCGGTGGACGGCGCGGCGCGGCCGCGAGGCTTCCATCGCGAGCGCGACGACGATCCCGAGCAGCGCGGATCCCTCGAGCAGCGACTCGAGCCCGATCCTCGGGAGGAGCCAGAAGCCCGCGGCGATCGCACCCACGGCGGCTCCCATCGTGTTGACCGCGGTCCCGATGCCGGCGGCACGCCCGATGCTCGAGAGCCGGCCGGCGAGGGCGTCGATGGCGGCGGGAAACGTCATCCCCAGGAAGAGCGCCGGTGGAAGGAGGAGCACGAACATCGTCCCGAACGTCGCGGTGCGCAGGAGCCCGAACCGCGCGGCGATCGCGTGGTGGATCCCGACCGACAGAGACGGGAGCTTCCCGGCGAGGAGGCTCACGAGGAAGACGGAAAGCGATCCGAGCCCCGCGAGCAGCGGGAGCTTGTCGTTGCCCCCCTCGCGGCTCGCGTGGTGGGCGAGGCCGCCCAGTCCGATCCCCGCGAGGAACGCCGCTACCACCACGGCGAACGAGTAGACGGAGCTTCCGAACACAAGCGCGGTCAGACGCGAGAAGACGACCTCCCACGCCATCGTGATCGCCCCCGACGTCGCGAGGAAGAGGAGCACGGCGGCGGGCGCAACGTCGGCGCCCGGCCCGACCGTGCGCGGCGACGTGCCTGCCTCCCGCGGGGATGGCAGGAACGCGGCGATGGCAGCCACCGTCAGGTTGAGCACCCCGCTCGCGACGAGCGTTCTCTGGAACCCGAGGTGAGGGATGAGAAGGAAGCCGCCGGCGATCGCTCCCGCGGCGGCCCCGAGCGTGTTCACGCCGTAGAGGAGCTCGGGGTGATCCCCGCGCGCCAGCCGATCCGGCGAGCGTGGCGAGCGTCGGGAACGTGGCGCCCATCAGCGCGGTGGGGACGAGGAGGATCGCGAAGCTCGTCGCGAAGAGGCCCGCGGTGCGCGCCGCGCCCGGGACCCCGGGAGCCGCGAGCCACCGGTCGGCCGCTCCACACCGCCTCGATGAGCGGAAGCGACCCGAAGGCGAACAGCGCGATGCCCGCCTCGAGCATCGCGTACACCTGAGCGGGCGGCGGATCGGAGCGCGCGACGCCGCGGAAGCTACCGGCCGCGAGCCCCACCATGAACGCGGCGAGCACCGTGGCCACGGCAAAGGTCGAGCTCCCGAACACCCGGGCGAAGGCGCGCGACCAGAGCACCTGATCGATGAGCGCGGGCATCCCGGAACGCCATAGCAGGCGGCGGTACCGACGACGAGGATCACGGCACGGGTGCCGCAGGTGCCTGCAGGACGGGCGCCGGGCGATCCTCCGGCCGGGACGCGCTCGCCCGCCTGCGCCTCGCCAACGGCCGTCAGTAACCCAGCGGAAGCCCGGCGACGCGCAGGCCGTACGACAGTGCGAAGGGATCGATCGAGAGCGCGGGGATCGGCGTGAGCCCGGTGGCGTCGTAGTCGAAGGCGCGAAGCGATGACGACGCCGCGGGATCGGGTCAGGCCCGACGACGATCTCGGAGAAGCCATCCCGCCTCCACGTCGGCGGCGGCCACGTCGAGGCCGTAGCGCGTCCCGAACACGAACGCCGAGATGTTGCCGATCGCGCTCACCGTCCCCGCGTACTGGAAGCCGCGCAGGTGAGCGCCGAACACGGAGCCAGGTCCAGGTCCCGTCAAGATCTCGCCGCGTGCGTCGCCATCGAGCTCGCCGCCGACCGCGTTCACGCCGTACTTCAGCGTGCTGTAGGCGAGGAACGACAGCCCGGGCATGCTCGCGAGGACCGTCCCGTCGTAGTTCCAGCCCCGCACGTGGGGACCGAACACGGGGCCGGGACCTGCCCCGGTCAGGATCTCGGCGTAGCCGTCCGCATCGGCGTCGAGTGCGTCGGCGCTCACGCCGTAGTTGAGCGTGCCGTAAGCGTAGTAGTTCACCTTGGTCAGACCCTGCGGCTGGGAGCTCCCGTCGTAGGACCATCCCCTCACCTGCGGGCCGAACGCGGGTCCCGGGCCTGGTCCGGTCAGGATCTCCGAGAACGAGACGTCGTCGACGTCCGCGGCGGAGACGTTGCCGCCGTACGCCAGCACGCCGTACGCGAAGTAGTCGACGGTCGCGATCGGGACGCCGCTCGCATGGAAACCGCGAACGGCGGGCGGGTGGGTCGGCCCCGGTCCAGGCATTGCGAGGATCTCGTGGACCTCGTCGCCGAACAGATCGCCGCCGCCGAGCCGTGTGCCATAGCCGTTGAGGCTGAACGCGGGAACGAGTGCGGGAATGGGCGTGCCGTCGGCCTCGTAACCCGCCAGGATCTGGTTGTAGCTCGAGGCGGGCCCCGGTCCTTTCGCCGCGAGCACGCTCGCGGGGCTCGACGCGCAGCGGGGGCGGACGGATCCCCGCCTCGAGCGCGGCGTCCAGGACCTTCGCGGTGAAATAGACGGTGCCGGTGAGGGAGGGTGTTCCGGAGATCGCGCCGGTCGAGGTATCGAGCGTCATGCCGAACGGAAGGCCGCCCGACGCGAGGCTCCACGTGTAGGGTGGTGTTCCACCGGTCGCGGAGAGCGTCGCGCCGTACGCCTGGTTGACGGCCGCGTTCGGCAGCGTCGTGGTCGTGACCACCGGTCCGAACGCACCCAGGAGGTTGCCGAAGATCGCTACGGAGCCGGTGGCGTTCGGTGCCGCGGTGTCGCCCAGCGCGGCGATCCCTTCGGGAGCGCCGTCGAAATCGACGTCCGCCATCGCGATCGCCCGGACGGCGAGCGGCGCCGTGTAGGGCGACGACGGATCGGATCCGAAGCTCCCGGCACCGTTGCCGACCAGCACCGAGACGCCCGGCGCCGATTCCAGGCCGACGATCGCGTCGATGTCGCCGTCGCCATCGGCGTCCGCGATCGCGAGGCAGGTGGGCGATCCGGAGCCCGGCACGGGATAGGCGACGGCCGGGGCGAACTGGCCATTGCCGGTGGCGAGCAGAACGGCGAAGTCGCGGGTGATGGCATCCGCGACGAGGAGGTCCGGACCGAGCGATTGATCGACGTCCACGACGCGGATCGCGGCAGGATTGCCGCCCGCCGTCACGGCGTACTCGACCGGGCTCCCGAGAAGACCGCTCCCCCCGTTGAGGAGCACGGTGACTCCGTCCGTCCCACCCGTGTGGGCCACGGCGACGTCCGGACCGTTCGTGAGGTCGAGGTCGGCGGCGGCGATCGCCACCGGGTTGTCGCCCACCGTGTAGGTGCCGGTGGCCGTGAAGATCCCCGTTCCCGAGCCCCGGAAGATCGTGACGCTGTCGGCGATCTCGTTCGCCCCCGCGAGATCGGGCTTGCCGTCGCGATCGAAGTCCGCCGTCGCCAGCGCCCCGGCGAAGCTCGTCGTCGCGTAGGTGGAGACGGAGAACGTCCCATCTCCGTTGCCGAGCAGCACCGCGAGCCTCGCGCCCGACGACTGGCTGGTCGTCACCAGATCGGGGCTCCCGTCCTGGTCGGCATCGAGCGACAGCAGCGCGTCCGACACCGCGATCGCCGCCACCGTCGCGGCGGGATCGTAGGTGCCGTCGCCCCTCGCGAAGAACACGGCCACTGTCCCGTCGGTGACGTTGGTGATCGCGATGTCCGGCCCGAGCCTCCCGTCGAAGTCCGCGACCGCAACCGCCGAGGGAAGCCTGCCGGCGGGACGGATCGCGGCTGGCCCGAAGACCTGGCCCCACGCCGTTCCGGCGATCAGGGCCCCGAAGAGCGCCGCACGGCTGCCGAAGCCGCTCATTGCGGCCATTCTACGACAGCGAAGCGTGTCGATCCGGACGCGACGGACCCACCCATGGCTCGCTCTTCGAAGCGTGACGGGCGGCATCGAGCGGCATGGCCGTTGCAGCGGCCACGGGCACCACGCTGGCGCACCGGACCATGGACGCTATACTTCCGCTCCGCGGCGAGATGACCTCGAACCCCGCACCAACTCAGGCACGGCGGCGCCGCATCCGCGTCAGCACGATCGTCGTTCCGCTGCTCTTCTCCATCGCGATCCTCGCGGGAGCGCTCGGTGGCTATGTCGTCGCGACGACCAAGGAGCTGCCCGGGGTCGGCGATCTCGAGACCTACCGCCCCAACGTCATCACCAAGGTGTTCGCGGACGACGGCAGCGTCGTGGGCGACTTCGCCATCGAGCGGCGCATCCTGATGCCCTACGAGAAGATCTCGCCCAACTTCTTCAACGCCTGCATCGCGACGGAGGACGCGCAGTTCTACACGCATTCGGGCATCAACGTCATCGCCATCGCGCGCGCCGCGATCAAGAACTTCCGCGCGGGACGCGTCGTCGAGGGAGGCTCGACGATCACCCAGCAGCTCGCCAAGCTCCTCTTCCTCACCTCGGAGCAGAGCATCAAGCGCAAGCTCAACGAAGCGATCCTCGCCACGCAGATCGAGCGCCACTACACGAAGGAGAAGATCCTCGAGTTCTACGCGAACAAGGTCTACTTCTACCACGGCGTCTACGGGGTGGAGGCGGCGGCTCAGTACTACTTCAACAAGCCCGCGATCGACCTGACGGTCGCCGAGTCGGCGACGCTCGCCGCGATGCTCAAGGATCCCTACAACTACGCGCCCGACGTATTCCCGAAGAAAGCGCTCGAGCGGCGCAACCACGTGCTCGATCGCATGGAGGAGGAGAAGATGATCGACGCGGCGTCCGCGACCGCGTTCCGGTCGCAGCCGATCCAGCTCGACCACGGCCTCGGGCGCTCCACCGTCGGCCCCTACTTCGTGGAGGAAGTCCGGCAGCACATCGAGGAGACGTACGGCGCCGACAGGCTGTACAAGAGCGGCCTGCGCGTCTACTCGACGATGAACCCGCACCTCCAGGCAATCGCCGAGCAGGCGGTGCGCCGCGGCCTGCACAACGTCGACAAGCTCCAGGGTTGGCGCGGCGACGTCCCCAACGTCACCGACGCCGGGGGCAACCCGGATCTCGCGAGCTACGAGCACCCCGACTGGCGGGCCCGCGTCAAGGACGACTCCTTCTGCCATGCGCTGGTGACGAAGGTGACCAAGGATCGCGCGGAGATCCGCGTCGGCACGTACCAGACGGCCTTGACCGAGACCAACACGAAGTGGATCTGGGGGAAGCTGGGCGCGTTCGACATGAAGAAGGCGCTCAAGCCGGGAGACCTTCCGACGGTGTGGATCAAGAAGGTGAACGGCGGCGACCTCGACGTGGAGCTGGTCCAGGATCCGAAGGTCGAGGGCGCGCTCATCGCGATCGAGGTCGGCACGGGGCAGGTGAAGGCGATCGTCGGCGGGTACGACTTCGAGAAGAGCAAGTTCGATCGGGCCATGCAGGCGATGCGCCAGGTCGGCTCGGCGTTCAAGCCGTTCGTCTACACGGCCGCCATGGACAACTGCTACCGCCAGTCGGATCTGATCCTCGACGCGCCACTGAACCTGGTCGACCGCGCCACCGGCAAGGTCTACTCGCCGCACAACTACGACTACAAGTACATGGGCGAGATCCGGTCTCTGGAAGGCGCTCGCGCTTTCCCGCAACGTTCCGCGGTCCGCATGTTCCTCGGCTCGGCCTGGCAGTCATCGTGCGTCAATTTGCTCGGCGTCACGGCGAAGGTGCCCGCTGCCCGTCGAAGGCGCTGGAGCGGCGAGGATCAAGCCCGTCGAGATGGCGACCGCCTGCTCCGTGTTCCCCGAGGCCAGGGCGTCCGCCTCGTCGAGCCGACGCTCGTGCAGCGCATCGTCGACGTCGAAGGCAACGTCGTGGAAGACAGCCGGGCGAGGCCAAGCCGTGCATCCGCGCCGACGGCCACCATCGCATGCTGGTTGACCTCCTCTCCGGAGTCGCGCATACGGCACGGCTACCAAGGCGAAGAAGAAGCTCGCGAAGGCCCTCGCCGGCAAGACCGGAACGACGAACGACTTCACCGACGCCTGGTTCATCGGCTTCTCCTCCAGGTATCATCGTCGCGACGTGGTCGGGTTCGAGAGAAGAAGACCCTCGGCCCCAAGCGGACGGGCGCGATCGTGGCGCTCGATCTGGATGGAGTTCATGACGGACTACCTGAAGGACCACCCCGCCGACGCCTGGCCCGTCGCGGAAATCATCCGCGTGAAGGTCGATCGCGTGACCGGGCTGCGCGCGGGCCCCGGCACGACTGTCCGGAGGAAGGCGTGACGGAGGCGGTGTTCCAGCGCGGGACCGAACCGGAGATGGTCTGCACCGCCACCGCGAACCACGCGGGGAAGACGCCCTGAGGGTCGACGACGACCACGACGATCACGGGCTCGTCCGCGGGCCTGCCGCCTCCGGACCAGCCCGCGGATCTGCCCAACGTGCCGCTCGAGGTGCGGGCATGGCCATGCAGCGGTCACGCCAGGTGATCGCCACGGAGGCACCGAGGAGTCAGGGGAGGCGGGAGCCCGGGTTGATTCCCGTCGCCTCGTTTGGTATATATGTACCATGGTAGCAAGATCACGGCGCCGTCGGAGCGCGCCGCTTCCGGAGCCGAGCCTCGTGGTGGAGCGCGTGCAGACAGGGGTCCGCATGGAGCGCCGCCTGCTGAAGGTCTGCAAGGCGCTCGCGGAGTACCACGACATGACCCTCGGCGACTTGCTCGAGGGCATCGTGCTGCACGCGTTCGACGGCAAGGCCCCGTTCGGCGACGCGAACCTGGCGCGCATCGCCGAGCTCAAGAGGATCTACGGGCTCGACCTCGATAGCCGCGCGAGCCACAGGATGCGGGAGAGATGAGCGCCGCGGACCAGCGTCTCCTCGCGTCGTTCGAGGGTGGAACCCTGCCGCCAGACGCCATGACCCACGCGATGCACGTGCACCTCGCCTGGCTCTCCCTTCGCGAGCGTCCGCTCCTGACCACCCTGCCCCGCTTCAGCGATGCCCTGCGGCGGTTCGCGGCCGGGCTCGGAGCGGCGGAGAAGTACCACGAGACCATCACCTGGGCCTTCCTGCTCCTGATCCACGAGCGCATCGCCCGCGCGCCCGAGGCCGCGTGGGACGATTTCGCCGCCGCGAATCCGGACCTCTTCGCGCGCGGCTGCCTCGAGCGGTACTACCGGCCGGAGACGCTGGCCTCGCCGCTGGCGAGGCGCGTCTTCCTGCTGCCGGATCGCCTCGATCAGGCCCTCGCGTAGGGATCCCACGCGTAGATGTGGGACCCGGCGAGCTTGCAATCGGTGAGGTGCTGCTCGGGAAGCGGCGACAGCGTCGCCGGCGAGAGCAACATCACGGTCCCGGACCCCTGGCTCACGGCGAGGCACTCGTCGTCGAGGGTCCGCGCGATCCCGCGCGGCGTGTCGAGGTCCAGGCTCTTGATGAAGGCCTTCGTCTTCAGGTCCCAGAAGGTGACGATGTTCCCGGTGGGGTTGGTCGTCCCGAGCACGCCGGTGGCCTCGTGGATCGTCAGCGACAGGGTCTCGCCGATCATCCGTTGCACGACGTTCTCTGGCGAGGTGACCGTCTCGAATGGCCCGTTGCCGACGCGGATGGTGAGGCCCCCGGGCCCCTCCTTCGGAAGGCCGTCGCGCGGTGCGGAGATCGTGACGACGTCGCGGCTCCTCGAGAACGCGAGGTGGCCCGCGTTGATGCGCGGCGTGGAGAACGTCAGCTTCTCGACCAGCTTCCGGCTCTCGACCTCCACGAAGGTCACGCTCGGGGCGCCGATCTCCGTCGCGTCGTCGATGGTGCCCCCGCCGTTGGTGATCGCGAGGGTTTTCCCGTCGTCGATCAGATGGCAATCGTGCGGGTTCATGCCGTAGGTCGGGAACTCGCCGAGCTCCTGGAACGTCTTGCCGTCGCGGATCACGATGAGGCCGCGGTAGGTGTCGAGGTTGTTCTCCGCCGCGAACAGGATCTTCCCGTCGCGCGTGAACGCCCCGTGCCCGTAGAAGTGGCGGTTCTTCGGCGACGTGATGGGGCGGAGCACGCGCCCCTCGACCAGGTCGACCTCGCAGGCGCCCGGCCCCTTCTTCTCGAAGAAGACCGCGCGGCGCGCGTTGGTGGGATCGGGCGAGAATCCGTGGCCGAGGAACGAGAACTCGATCCGGGTGTTGCGCCCGCCGTCGAGGTCGATCAGGCAGAGCACGAACTTCGGCTTCTCCGGCTCGTCGGCGGTGAAGTACTTCCCGGCCCCGATGATCGTCCCCCGCTTCTTCGCGGACGCCGGCACGCCAGGCTTGCGAAGCGCCGTCGCGCCCCAGATGCCGAGCCCGGCGACGGCCGCGCCGCCGCCCACGACGAGCATGCGGCGCGTGAGGCTCACGCCCTCCGCGGCGCTCGCGGTCGACGCTGGCTGGGTTCTTGGCTTGGCCTTCTTGCCCACGGCGACGGCCACTCCTGGGCCGCCGCCATTATCGCAAAGTCACGCGGGACGCCGCCCGCGCGTCACTTCTTGCGGACCAGCGAGAAGCGCTTCGTCTCGACGGGCGCGTCGTCTCCCTCCGAGACGCCCCACGTCGAGATCACGTGGTCCGGATCCACGAAGGCGATCTCGTGGGTGTGCATGTGGGTGGACTTCCGCCGCATGCCGGTCCCGTCCACGAAAGCGAAGCCCAGTCGCTCCAGGGTCGAGCTCTTGCGGTCGAGCTTCATGCGTGGCTGGTTCCCCATGCTGCAATAGTGCGTCAAGAGCAAGTCGTCGCCGTCCATGTGGTACATCGTGATCATCTCGTACTCGGTCCCGGGCATGAGCGTCTCCATCACCACCGTCCCGCCCGCGGTCACGCGATAGGAGGCCACCGGCCCGGCCACCTCCATCGCGTCGCCATGGACTTCCCAGTCGCCGGCGAGCGACTTCAGCTTGTCGAACGCCCGCTCCCCGGAGATGGGCGCGGCCGTACCGGCGAGCGCAACGGACATCGCGGTCGCGAGGAGCGCGCCTGCGGGACGACTTAGGGATCGCACCGTTGCTGGTCGCCGCGCGCGGGCCTCACGGGACGTCGTCATGAGCCTGTTGGACGATACTACGTCCATGGGGGACCCCACCGTCGCCGTCACGATCGTATCTACACGGATGCCCGCGCCCAATGGAGGCCCTCGCCCGCTCGTGGCGTCGCGCCTCGCTCCCACCGAGGTCGTGGTGGTCGAAATGACAACGGGTTTCGCGACGCGACGCGCGACCTCCTGGCGCGGAGCTCGGTCGTCACGAAGCTGATCGCGTTTCCCGACAACCGCGGCTACACCGGCGGCCACAACGCCGCGATCGCGGCGACGCGCTCCGAGCTCGTCCTCACGCTCGATCCCGATGCGGCGATCGCGCCCGCCTACCTCACCGCCGCCATCGCCGCGTTCGCGAGTGATCCCGCCGTCGGCATGGTCACCGGCAAGCTCCTGCGTCCCGGAGGCGACGGCGCGCCGCGCATCGACTCCACGGGGATCGTCTGGACCAGGAACGGCGCCATCTCGATCGCGGCTCCGGAGAGCTGGACCGCGGCCAGTTCGATCGCGACGAGGAAGTCTCCGGCCCGTGCGGCGCCGCCGCGATCTACCGTCGCTCCATGCTCGAGGACGTGGCCGTCGGAGGCGAGATCTACGACACCGACTTCGCCACCTACCGCGCGGATGCCGATCTTGCGTGGCGCGCGCGGCTCATGGGGCATCGCGGGTTCTACTGCCACCGCGCCGTCGCCCGCCACCGGCGCGTGGTGCTGCCGGAGAGGCGCCGGAGCCTGCCGCGCGCCTACAACGCGATGTCGGTCAGGAACCGCTTCCTGATGCGTATCAAGAACGAGGGGCCGGGGCTCCTGGCGCGCAACGGGCTCCACGAGATCGCCCGCGATGCGATGGTCGTCGGCTACGTCTTGCTGCGCGAGTGGTCGTCGATCCCCGCGCTCGCGGACGTGCTCCGGTTGATGCCGCGCACGCTCGCCAAGCGCCGGGAGATCCAGGCGCGCCGCCGCGTCAGAGACTCCGAGCTCGCCCGCTGGTTCTCGGGCTGACGCAGCCCGCTCTCCTACATCTCCTCGTCGGCCGCCGCCGAGAGCTCGCCCCGCTTGGCCTTCACGAGGTACGACTTGATGAACGGGTCGATCTTCCCGTCGAGGACGGACCCGACGTCGCCCACCTCGTGCTTGGTGCGGTGGTCCTTCGCCATCTGGTAGGGCTGGAGCACGTACGAGCGTATCTGCGACCCGAACCCGATGTCTCGCTTCACGCCCGTGGTCTTCGCGAGCTCCTCCTGGCGCTTCTTGAGCTCGAGCTCGTACAGGCGCGCGCGGAGCACCTTCATCGCGACGTCGCGGTTGCGGTGCTGGCTGCGCTCGTTCTGGCAGGAGACGACGATGTTGGTCGGAAGGTGGGTGATGCGCACGGCGGAGTCGGTCACGTTGACGTGCTGCCCGCCGGCTCCGGAGCTCCGGTAGGTGTCGACGCGCAGGTCCTTCGGCTCGATCTGGACGTCGACGTCATCCGGCAGCTCGGGTACGACGGAGCACGAGACGAAGGACGTGTGACGGCGCCTCGCGGCGTCGAAGGGCGAGATGCGCACGAGGCGGTGGACGCCCAGCTCGCCGCGCAGGAGACCGTAGGCGTACTCGCCCTCGACCATGAACGTGACGGACTTGACCCCCGCCTCGTCGCCCACCTGGTAGTCGAGCACCTTGGAGCGGAACCCGCGCTGCTCGCACCACCGCAGGTACATGCGCAGGAGCATCTCGGCGAAGTCCATCGCGTCGGTCCCTCCCTCGCCGGGGTGGAGCTCCACGATGGCGTTGCGCGCGTCGTGCTCGCCCGAGAGCAGCGTCTCGATCTCGTCACGGGCGACGCGCTCCTCGAGCGCCGTCACCGCCGCCTTCAGGTCCTTCGCGACGTCCTCTCCCTCTCCCGCGAGCTCGAAGAACACGTCGATCTCCTCCACCCGTCCGGAGAGGCCCGCCCACTTCTTCCTGAGGGACTCGAGGCGCGTCCTCCGCTTCAGGACCTCCTGGGCCTTGTCGCGGTCCTTCCAGAAGTCCTCCCGCGCGAGCTCCTTCTCGAGCGCGGCGAGATCCACGTCGATGCGCGACGGGTCAAAGGTACCTCCCGATGTCCTCGATCCGGATGCGCAACGCGTCGAAGCGTTCCTTCAGCTCGTCGATCATGGCTAGGCCCGGAGCTTCCGGAGCTCCTCGGTCAGCGGCGGCACCACCTGGAATAGGTCGCCGACGATCCCGTAGCTCGCGATCTTGAAGATCGGCGCGTCCGCATCCTTGTTGACGGCAACGATCACCTTGGACGAGGACATGCCGGCCAGGTGCTGGATCGCGCCGGAGATGCCGACGGCGATGTAGAGGTTCGGGGATACCGTCTTGCCCGTCTGGCCCACCTGATGGTGGTGATCGATCCAGCCGGCGTCGACGATGGCCCGCGACGCGCCCGCCGCAGCGCCGAGCACCGAGGCGAGCTTCTCGATCAGAGCGAAGTTCTCGGGACCCTGGAGCCCACGGCCGCCCGACACGACGATCTCCGCCTCGGTCAGCTCGACGGCGCCTCCACCCGACGAGACCAGCTCCCGGACGGAGGCGCGCGGCGCCGGGAGGGTCGCCGCCACGGCAACGACCTCGCACGGGCGCGACCCATCGGGCTTGTCGGCCGCGAAGACGTTCGGGCGAAGCGTCGCCATGGCGATCGGCGCGTTGAACGCGACGGTGGCGTACGCCTTCCCGGCGTAGACGGGCCGCACCACCTGGAGCTTCCCGCTCGCCATGGA
>JAXLQT010000046.1:0-46949 GCA_046331505.1 Acidobacteriota bacterium | reverse complement strand
ATGGAGCAGGTGTTCGAGGCGCTGGAGCATAACAACCAGAACTCCGGCGGCGGCTACATCGTGCACAACCAGGAACAGGTCCTGATCCGAGGCGAGGGGCTCGTCGAGAGCACGGACGACATCGCCAACATCGTCGTCAAGGCGAGTGCTAGCGGGACTCCGGTGCTGGTCCGCAACCTCGGGCACGTCGAGCTCGCCCCCATGATCCGGCAGGGCGCCGTGTCGCGAGATGGCCGCGGCGAAGCGGTCTGCGGAATCGTCATGATGCTGATCGGCGCCAACAGCCGTGAGGTGGCGCGCGCGGTCGATGCCCGCGTGTCGGAGGTCAGGGGGGCCTTGCCGCCCGGAGTCACGATAGACACCTTCTACGACCGCACGGCGCTAGTCAACCGGACGGTACACACGATCGAGAAGAACCTCGCGGAAGGGGCCATCCTCGTCGTTGCCGTGCTGCTCCTCCTGCTGGGGAACCTCCGCGGAGGGCTCATCGTCGCCTCGGCCATCCCCCTGTCCATGCTGATCGCGTTCACGGGCATGGTCGTCGCCCGCGTGTCCGGCAACCTCATGAGCCTCGGCGCCATCGATTTCGGGCTCATCGTCGACGGCTCGGTGCTGATGATCGAGAACATCGTCCGCAAGCTTTCCGAGCACCAGACCAGCGGCAAGAGCCGCGTCGAGGTCATCTTCGAGGCGGGTCGCGAGGTCGTGAGGCCCATCTTCTTCGCCGTCGCCATCATCGTGATCGTCTACCTGCCCATCCTCACGCTCACGGGTGTCGAGGGAAAGATGTTCCGGCCGATGGCGATCACCGTCATCCTGGCGCTCGCGGCGTCGCTGCTCCTCTCGCTCACCCTCATGCCCGTCCTGGCGAGCTTCTTCCTGAAGCAGCACGAGGAGAGGGAAACCTGGATCGTACGGACGCTGAAGCGCGCCTACCGGCCGCTCCTCGTGGGCGCCATCGCACGGCCGAAGACGACCGCCGCGATCGCCGGCGCGTTCTTCGTGGTTGTGGCGGCGCTGTTCCCGCTGCTGGGCGCCGAATTCATTCCCCGTCTCGACGAGGGGTCGCTCGCGCTCCAGGCGGGACGCCTTCCCTCTGTGTCGCTCGAGGACTCCCTGCGCTCGACCGCCGTCATCGAGCGCGCGCTCAAGAGGTTCCCCGAGGTCGAGACGGTCGTGTCGAAAACCGGCCGCGCGGAGATCGCCACCGATCCGATGGGCGTCGACCTGAGCGACATCCTCGTGATGCTCAAGCCCCACGACCAGTGGACCACCGCGCGGAGCAAGGACGAGCTCATCGAGAAGTTCGACGAGGCGCTGCTCCGAGAGGTGCCGGGCAACGCCATCAGCTATTCGCAGCCCATCGAGCTGCGAGTGCAGGAGCTGATAGCCGGCGTGCGCTCGGACGTGGCGATCCTCCTTTTCGGGGAGGATCTCGACATCCTCAAGGCCAAAGCGGACGACCTCGTTCGGGTCGTGTCCAAGGTGCCTGGGGCAGCCGACGTGAAGGCCGAGAAGATCGCCGGCCTGCAGATGCTGCGGGTGAGCATCGACCGCGCGCGGCTCTCGCGGTACGGCATCAACGCCGAGAACGTGCTGGATGCCATCGCCGCCGTCGGCGGGCGCAAGGTGGGCGAGGTCCTGGAGGGCTCGCGGCGCTTCGACCTCCAGGTGCGGATCCACTCGTCCGACCGCGACGATGCCGAGAAGATCGGCAACCTCCCCGTTGCCGACCCCGAAGGGCGGCTCATCCCGATCGCTCAGCTCGCGACGATCCGCAAGGAGGAGGGACCGAACCAGATCAGCCGCGACAACCTCCAGAGACGGATTGCGGTGGAGGCGAACGTCCGCGGCCGAGACCTCGCGGGGTTCGTTGCAGAGGCGCAGCGCGTCGTCGGGGAGAAGGTGCACCTTCCGCCCGGGTACCACCTCGAGTGGGGGGGCCAGTTCGAGAACTTCCAACGCGCAAGCCAGAGGCTCGCGCTGGTGGTGCCGCTCGCGATGGCCCTCATCTTCCTGCTGCTGTTCATGACCTTCAACACCTTCCGGCCGGCGCTCCTCATCTTCCTGAACGTCCCGGTCGCCGCGTGCGGCGGCATCCTGGCGCTGCTGGCGCGGGGGATGCCGTTCTCCATCTCGGCGGGAGTGGGCTTCATCGCGCTCGCCGGCGTGGCGGTGATGAATGGCGTGGTCCTGGTGTCCTACATCATCGAGCTCCAGCGCGAGGGGCTCGGCGCGGCGGAGGCGGCGCTGCGCGGAGGGCTCGAGAGGATGAGGGCGATGATCATGGCGCCGCTCGTGGCCGCGCTCGGTTTCGTCCCCATGGCTGTCGCGACCTCGGCGGGCGCGGAGGTCCAGCGGCCGCTGGCGACCGTGGTCATCGGCGGGCTCCTGCCGGCCACTCTCCTCACCCTGGTCGTGGTCCCTGCTCTCTACCGGTGGTTCGCGCCGCCGGTCGCGCGTGCGGAGCTCTAGAACTCGGAAAGGTTGGCACAACATGAAGGAGATCAAGGCCATCTTCAACGAAGCACGGCTCTTCGCAGTGTTGACGTCGCTCCGGGACATGCCAGGCATCCCCGGCATGTGGATGAGCGACGTGCGCGTGTTCCCCCGCGGGCACGCGGACCCGAAGACCTCGAGCCACGGCATCGACGCCCTCGACAGCTTCATGATGGTGAAGGTGGAGTGCGTGGTGAAGGACGAGCACGCCGCCGCGGTGGTGGCGGCCATCCAGCAAGCGGCCCACACCGGAAACGCGAACGACGGGAAGATCTTCGTCTCGCCCGTCGAGGAGGTCGTCAAGGTCCAGACGGGCGAGCGCGGGGACGCCGCGGTCTGACGGAGGTGACCACCATCGCGGTCGAGGACCGCTGCGAGTCGTGAGCGCCGGGCACGATCACGCGCACACGCATGGCCACGGCCACGACGGCGCGAGCTTTGGCCGGGCGTTCGCCATCGGAATAGCTCTCAACCTTGCCTTCGTGGTGGTGGAGCTCGTGTACGGCGTCCTGGCCCACTCGCTGGCGCTCGTCGCGGACGCTGGCCACAACGTGAGCGATGTACTCGGCCTTGCGCTCGCCTGGGGCGCCACCATGGCTGCCAGGCGTCGGCCCTCGAAGCGGCGCACCTACGGGCTGAAGCGCGCGTCGATCCTCGCCGCGCTGTTTAACGCGCTCACGCTGCTCCTCGTGACGGGCGGTGTGGCATGGGAGTCGATCCGCCGGTTCCTCGAGCCCGCACCGGTGGCGGGCAAGGACGTCATGGTCGTGGCGGCGGTGGGCGTCCTCGTGAACGGCGTCGCCGCGGGGCTATTCCTGTCCGGGCGCAAGGAAGACCTCAACATCCGGGCGGCGTTCCTGCACCTCGCGTCGGACGCGGTGGCGTCGTTAGGGGTGGCGATTACCGGCGCGGCCATCATGGCGACCGGTCGCCTCTGGCTCGACCCGGCCGCAAGCCTCGTGCTCTCGGCGTTCATCCTGGCGAGCTCGTGGTCGCTCCTGCGCCGCGCGATGGATCTCGCGCTCGACGCCGTTCCCGAGAACATCGACCTCGACGACGTGCGCGCTTTCCTGAAGTCGCGGCCGTCCGTCGCGGACGTGCACGACCTCCACGTGTGGGCGATGAGCACCACGGAGACGCTGCTCACCGCCCACCTCGTGGTGTCGGATCTGCATGGCGACGACATGGTCGCGCGGATCTCGGAGGAGCTGCGAGATCGCTTTCACATCGGTCACGCGACCATCCAGGTCGAGAGGGCGACCCCCGACGATCCGTGTGCTCTTGCGCAGGAGCACCCGTGAGCCAGTGGAAGGCGTAGTCGCGAGAGGTTGGAAGGGAGGGAACCTGAGGGGATGCTGGATGGAAGCGGAAAGCGGTGAGGTCGTCGGGCTGCCCGGCTGAGGCTTTCGCACCTGGTTCGAGCCGCTGAAGGTCGGATAAGAGCGCGCGATGACCTGCTGCGCGAGCGCGGCCCGATAGCCGTAGACTCGACCTCGGCCACCGTCCCCGGCGGGGCGTCACCTTTCCCCTCCAGAGGTCGTCGTCACGCTGGACGGTGGCCGACATCGCCAAGCTGGTGGTCCCACCCGCGCGTGCGGTTCGATGCAGGCTCGGCGCGTCACGTTACGGGAACAACGGGCGGTTCCTGCGGTCAAACATGTCGTGAGCGAGGCGGGATCGTTGCCGGCCGTCTTGACGGACGCCAGGCCAGGAGCGTTCCGGCGTCACGGCGGTCGCGTCGGACCTCGGCTTCAGCTTGCAACGCGAGGCTCCGCGGCGATCCTCGCGACGCTGACCGTACTCGTCGGGATGCCAGGACGGCTCCACGCTACCTCGGTCGCCTGCGGCGGGGATCCGCGAGGGAGGTTCGAGCGCGCCGAGCGCGTGTTCGTCGGGAAGGTGAGCCGCGTCGAGTACCTCTACGACGCGCCAGACGCCCTGGATCTCCCCGCGCACCTCACATTCGAGGTGATTCGCAACTTCAAGGGTGAGGGCGACGTGGTGATCGTCGATGCCGACAACCCCGCGGAGATCGGAAGGGAGTACCTGGTGTTCGCGTCCAGCCCCGTTGCGTCCCTCCACGTTGGTGCGTGCGACATCTTGGCGACCACCACGCTTGCCGATGGGCCAAGGACCGAGGAGGCGGCGCGCGTTCTCCAGACGATCGAGGCGCTCGTCACGCCGGAGGAGATCGACCGCCTCAACTGGTATCTCGTACGGGGCGAGGCTTCACGCGAGGATCCGGCATGCGACGGGGAGCTGGACCGTCGCCCAGGCTCCGGATGAGGCGAGGAACTGAGTCGCCCCGCGTCCGTCGTCTGCCGGGCTTGAAGCGGCACCGGTCTGCTCGCGCCTCTATCGCCATCGGGCGCGGTGCTGCGGGTCGCGAAGCGTCGCGACGGGCGCGACCGCTGCAGCGCCGGCCAAGATCCGCTACAAAACCGCTACATTCTGGCTTTCTGCCCGCCGCCCTTGGAGGGGCCTTCCTTCTGGAAGGCCCGTCAATCCTGGGTTTTAGATGGAGCCGGCGGTCGGGATTGAACCGACGACCTGCTGATTACGAATCAGCTGCTCTACCGCTGAGCTACGCCGGCAATGGAAAGGCGGCTCCGAGGGGAGCCGCCCTGATTGGTGGCGCGAGCCTATCAACGCCGTCGCGCCGGGTCAACGAAAACGGAGGCTACGGCGTGGAGCTCTTCTCCTCGCCGCCTGCGGGGCGTCCGCTGGCTTGGCGCCGGCGGGAGGAGTTGCATCGCCGGGTTTGTCGGCCGGCTTGTCGCCCTCGGGCTTCTTCTCGTCCACCGGCGGCGGCATCGGGGGCGGGGTCGTCGACGGCGGAGGAGCGTTCTTCGCTTCCTCGATCATGTCGGCGATCTCCTTCTTCAGCCGCTCCCACTCCTTGTCGGTGACCTGGTCTTGGCGCGGAGGATCGGACGTCATGTTCCGCTTGCCGTCCTTGCCGGTCCAGAGCAGGGTCTTGCCCGCAGGCAACGCGGGGAGGGACTCGCCGCCCGCCTCGGGCGCCGGGGTCGCGGCGGGTTTGGGGGCCTCCGCAGCCTTCGCGGTGGCCGCCTCGTTCATCTTGGGGATGTCCGCCTTCAGGCGCTCCCACTCGGCATCGGAGACGTCGGAGTGCTTAGGGGGGGCGTTGGTGTAGTGCTCGGCACCGCCCTTGTCCTTCCACTTCAGGAAGGTCCCCGGCGCGAGGGCGGGCAGGCTCTCGCTGTCCGCGGCCGCGGTGGTCTTCGCGCCTTCCATCTCCTTCTGAAGGCGATCCCACTCCTGCTGGGTCACGTCCTCCTGCTTCGGGGGCTTGGCGGTGATGTGCGTCTTGCCCTGTTTGTCGGTCCACCGGTACCCCTCCTGGGCCGACGCGATCCAGGGAAAAGCGGCCACGACGGCCAGGACAAAGACCGTGACGGTCCTCTTCATCGTCAAGAACCTCCTTGTCGGAGCTACCCGCAGGTGAAATCGATGCGACGGCATGGAAACGAACGCTCAATCTACACCGCGCCCCCGCGGAGGCGCAAGCGCGCCTTGCTCTTCCCGCGGCCCCGCCGCTAACATGGAAACGTCTCCATGAACGGTCGCGTGCGGAGCGTGCTTCCGGCAGTGCTCGTCCTCGCAGCGTTGGGCTGTCGCAGCGGCGGTGGGGGCTCGACCGCCAAGGACGTCGAGTTCGGCATGAGGTCGGCCAAGGCCGGACTCTGGAACGAGGCCGTCTTCCGCTGGGAGCGCGCGCTTCTCGATCATCCCTCCGACCCGCGCCTGCACAACAACCTCGGCATCGCCTACGAGCACGAGGGTCGCTACGAGGAGGCGCGCAAGGAGTACCAGCGCGCGCTCGACCTCGACCCCGAGAACGCCTACATCAAGAAGAACATCGAGGCCTTCGAGAACTTCTACAAGAAGAACAAGCTGAAGGGGCCCGGGCAGGACGACTCGGCGGCCGGGGAGGACGCGGAGAAGCATGCGTCCTAGGAGCGTGCGTGCCGTCCTCCTGATCGCCGCCGCGGGGGCGTCCGCCCGCGCGGGGTCGTTCGAGGTCCAGGTGGAGCTTCCGCAGCACGCGCGCATCGACATCGAGAAGGAGGGCTACCAGACGCTCACCGTCGCCCCGTTCCTTCGCGATGCGGCGGTGCCGGCCGTCAAGGACGACTACTCCTTCGAGCGCGAGGCGACCCGCTACTTCGAGAGGCTCTTCGGCCGGGAGACCAAGCTCAAGGTGGTCGACAACGGGGACGTGCCCCTTCCGTTTGCGTCCGTCGACGCGATGACCAAGGACCAGGGCTTCTGGAAGAAGCTCTCCTCGGACGCCGCGGCCGATCTCGTCCTGACCGGTCAGGTCTCCTTCAAGACCTCGAACCGATCCGGTTACGTCGAGAACACCTACCAGTCATCGATCACGGGCCGGAGTTACAACGACCGTCCGACCTTCGTGTACAGGAGCGGCGCCACGCTGACCATCGAGGTGATCCTCATCGAGGGCAAGAGCGGGGAGATCCTCTACCGCGACAAGTTCCTGAAGGACCGCACGCTCGAGGGGGCGACGGCCGATCCGTTGCAGAACTTCTTCGACCTGATCCGGAGCCTCTCGAGCAACGTCCTCGCGCTCGTGACCCCTCAGAAGACGATCGCGACGAGGTACCTTCTGGATTGAACGGAACCGGCGGGGGACAAGCCCCCGCCCTACGGATTGAACGGAACCGGCGGGGGACGAGCCCCCGCCCTACGGCTTGAACGAAACCGGCGGGGGACGAGCCCCCGCCCGGCGATGAACGGAAACGGCGGGGTTGCCCCGCGCTACGACCGGGAGGTCTCGTCCATGCGGCACGCCAGGAAAGCTGGGTTCTTCCTCATCGCCCTCGCCATAGCTCCGCTGGCGTCCGGCCAGTTCGGCAAGAACAAGATCGCGTACGACGACTTCAACTGGAAGGTGTACGAGTCGGAGCACTTCCAGTTCTTCTACTACCCGGAGGAAGAGCGCTTCCTTCCGAAGATCTCCGGCATCGCCGAGCACGCCTACGCGGAGCTCAGCAAGTCGTTCAAGCACGACATCAAGTCGAAGATCCCCCTCATCTTCTACAAGACCCACGGCGAGTTCGAGGAGACCAACATCGAGCTCAACTTCCTGCCCGAGTCGATCGGCGCGTTCGCGGAGCCCTCGCGCAACCGCATGGTCATCCCGATCGACAACCCGGACGAGACGCAGCGGGCGCTCATCACGCACGAGCTCACCCACATCTTCGAGTACGACATCCTCTTCGCCTCGGACTTCGGCCGCATCCTCAGGGCCCGGCCGCCCCTGTGGCTGATGGAGGGGCTCGCCTCCCACATGGCCCACGACGAGGACACCATCGACGTGATGGTCATCCGCGACGCGGTCGTCACGGAGAAGGTGCCCGACATCTTCGATCAGACGCAGCTCTCTTTCCTCACCTACCGCTTCGGCCAGGCGGCCTTCGACTTCATCGAGAGCAAGTGGGGCATGGACGGCATCCGCGAGCTGATGGCGGAGTACCGGAACAACATCTCGGCGAAGGTCGAGAAGGCGATCGAGGAAGCCTTCAAGATGAAGCCGGACGAGTTCAACGACGCCTTCAAGAAGTACCTGCGCGACAAGTACCTGCCCTACGTCGTCGAGAAGGACGACCCGTCGGACTACGGCAAGGAGATCGGCCTGAAGGGGCCCTACATCCAGACGCTGTCGCCGGCGGTGTCGCCGTCGGGCGAGCTCATCGCCGTCCTCACCAACAAGTACGGCGACGAGATCGACCTCGTCCTCATCTCCGCGAAGGACGGCACGGTGTTCAAGAACCTCACGAGGGGCTTCACCAACCGCTACGAGTACATCGTCCTGAAGTCCTTCAGCGGCAAGCGCGACGTGACCTGGTCCCAGAGCGGCGACGAGATCGCCTTCTTCGGTCGCAAGGAGAACAAGAAGCTCCTCTTCATCATCGACGCGACCAACGGCCACGTCGAGGAGAAGGAGGACGTCGAGGTCGACGAGGTCCAGTCGCCGGCGTTCTCTCCCGACGGCAAGCGCGTGCTCTTCGCCGGGAACAAGGGCGGGATCGTCGACATCTTCTATTACGACCGCGGCGCCGACCACGTCGAGAACGTGACCAAGGACGACAACTACGACAGCAACCCGATGTGGTTCCCGGACGGCAAGTCCATCATCTACACGAGCAAGGTCGGAGCCTGGGACAAGATCTTCGTCTACGACCTCGGCAGCGGCACGCGGCGCCAGATCACCTTCGGTCCCTGGAACGACATCGAGCCGATCGTGGCCCTCGATGGCAAGACGGTCTACTTCTCGACGGACGAGAGCGGCATCTTCAACCTCGCGTCGCTGCAGATGGGCGGACAGGAGATCCGCCAGTACACCGACGTGGTGGGCGGCAACTTCTCGCCGATCCCGCTGGCGGCCAAGGAGGGGAAGAGCCGGCTCGCCTTCTCGTCGTTCTTCGAGGGGCGCATGCGCCTCTACGAGATGGAGCTCGGCGAGCCGATCCGCGTCGCGCGCATCGATCCGAAGGCGGGGGAGGAGGCGATCAAGACCGCCGAGGTGAAGTCCCTCGACATCAAGGAGGAGGACAAGAAGACCTACGGCGACATCGGCCTGGGCAAGAAGTTCCACATCGACACGCTCTACGTCGAGGGCGGCATCGCCGACGACGGCACCATCCTCAGCAACTCCGTCGTCGGGCTGTCCGATCTCCTCGGCAACCAGCGCATCGTCTTCCAGCTCCAGTCGGTTGATTCCTTCAGCAACTTCGACACGTTCTACCTGAACATCCGCCACCGCCTGAACTGGGGCGTGCGGCTCTACGACCAGCGCGACTTCTTCTACGTGCCGGACCAGAGCACCGGCACCACCAACTTCAGCCGGCGCCGCGTGCGCCGCGAGTCGGGAGCGCTGGGCTTCGTCAGCTACCCGCTCGACAAGTTCCACCGCGTCGAGGCGGGCGTGGGGTACATCGATCGCACCATCGACTACGGCGCGTTCGGGCTCGACATCATCGACAACAGTCTCATCGACGAGAACGGCGTGCTGAAGGACAACTACCCGTACGTGACGACGTCGTTCGTCGGCGACAGCACGCGGTTCAAGGAGTTCGGTCCGTACCACGGGCGTCGCTACGACCTGACGATGCGGTACGCGCCCAACGCGCTCGGAAGCTCGCGCGGCTTCTTCGACACGACCCTCGACTTCCGGAACTACACGAAGGTGACCGCGCGATCCCTCGTGGCGCTGCGCTTCTTCGGGGCGGTCTCTCAGAGCGACACCCCCAACCTCTACTCGTTCGGCGGCTCCGACACGCTTCGCGGGTTCGACTTCCGCGAGCTTGTGGGGTCGCGCGCGGCCTTCGCCAACGCCGAGCTGCGCTTCCCGTTCGTGGACGAGCTCCGGTTCGGCTTCGGCCTTGCGCTGCGCCAGCTCCGCGGCAAGGTCTTCCTCGACACGGGCCTCGCCTACTTCGACCGCGACAACATCGATCTGTGGTCGCGGGAAGGCGGGTTCCACCTCGTCGATCTCAAGGCCGCGGTCGGCGTGGGATTCGGCTTCGACCTCGGGCCGTTCGAGCTCCAGTGGACCTTCGCGCGTCGCACGGACTTCCAGAACTGGGACGACAAGACGCGCACCGCCTTCTACATCGGCCGGTCCTTCTAGGTGGATCGCGAACAGGTCAAGGTGCTGGCGGCGGGGACCCTCGTGGGGCTCGCCGCCGGCTTCCTCCTCGCGCGCGCCGTGTACGTGGGCAACTCGTCCGGTCCTCGTGGACCGGTCGCGATCGGGCCGTCCGCGGGCGAGGAGGCCTCGATGCCTGCTGGCGGCGCGATGGGATCGGGCCCCCAGGCCCCTGGCGGCGCCGACCCGTCACTCGATGCGGATCAGAAGGCGATGCACGACGTGATCATGGCGCTGCTCTCGCGTGCGCAGGCCGATCCGCGGGACCGCGAGGCCCGCGTGCGTCTCGGCAACATCACCTCCGACAACGGCCTCTACGACATGGCGGCGAAGTTCTACGACGAGGCGCTCGCCATCGACGGGGGCGACGCCGCGGTGCTCGTCGATGGAGCGATCGCCTACCGGAACGTCCGAGATCCCGAGCGTGCCGTGTCCTACCTCGAGCGCGCCGTCGCCGTCGATCCGAAGCTCACCAAGGGGTGGTACAACATGGCGGTGGTGAAGTTCTTCGACCGCGGGGATGCGGCCGGCGCTCGCGCCGCCGTCGCGAAGGTGCTCGAGCAGGACCCCTCCTTCGCGCGCGTGAAGGAGCTCGCGGCGCGGATCGGCACTGGCGCTTGACAGGTTCCTATCCTTCGGACGGACGCGTGCCGACCGCGAACGCTCCGTCCGAGAGCGAGCTGCGCGACGAGCTCGTATGGGTCTGCCACAAGCTTCGCGCGGCGGCCCTCGTGGTGGCGCTCGAGGGGAACGTCAGCTGCCGCGTCCCTGGCGAGGAGGCGATCCTCGCCACGCCCACCATGAAGGACAAGGGGTCGCTCGCCGCTGCCGACATCGCGAAGGCCGACATGACGGGCCAGCCCAGGTGGGGAGGCCCGCGGCCGTCGAGCGAGCTCCCGGCGCACCTCGCCGTCTACGCCGCGCGCGCGGACATCCGGGCCATCGTCCATGCCCATCCACCGTACGCCACGAGCTTCGCCGTGGCGGGCATCGCGCTCGATCGCCCGCTTCTCGCGGAAGCGGTCGTGGATCTCGGGATCGTGCCGATCGCGCCCTACGGCCGCCCGGGTGCGGGACAGCTCGCCGCCGCCATCGCGGACCTGGCGAAGAGCCACGACGTCGTCCTGATGGCGAACCACGGCGCGATCTGTCTCGGCACGACGCTCCGGGAGGCCTTCTACCGCATGGAGACTCTCGAGCACTACGCCCAGATTGCGCTCCTGACGAGGATCCTGGGTGGATCGACGGCCTTGTCGTGCGCCGAGGTCGAGGACCTGCTCCGTGCCCAGGGTCGCGCCCGGGAGAAGGTCGAGGGGCTGCTGGCGGAGATCCCGGGGTGTCCGGTGCCCGCGGGTTCGGGTGCGGGCACGAGCTCGGGTGCGGGCTCGGGAGCAAGAGAGTACCGGTTCACGAGGGAGGAGCTCATCGCGCTGATGGCGGATGCGATGTGTTATAAGGATGATCCGCGTTAGGAACATGGCCGAAGGAGGCTAGATGGCGGAACCGCTCGGTGAAGCGCTCGGGATGGTGGAGACCAAGGGCCTCGTGGCGATGATCGAGGCCGCCGACGCCATGGTGAAGGCGGCGAAGGTGACGCTCATCGGCTGGGAGAAGATCGGCAGCGGCCTCGTGACCGCCATCGTTCGGGGCGACGTCGCGGCGGTGAAGGCCGCAACCGATGCGGGCGCGGCGGCGGCGCGCAAGGTCGGAGAGCTCGTCTCCGTGCACGTCATCCCGCGTCCTCACAAGGAGCTGGAAGACCGGCTCCCGATCGGGAAGAGCTCGTAGCTCGGGAGAACCAATGCTGCTTGGGCGGGTCGTCGGCCACGTCGTGGCTACCCGGAAAGACGAGAAGCTGACGGGGCTCAAGCTCCTCGTCGTGAGGGGGATCGACCCGGCCGGAGAGGAGAGCGCCTCCTACCATGTGGCTGCCGACACGGTCGACGCGGGCCTTGGCGACCGGGTGCTGTGCGTGATCGGGAGCTCGGCGCGCATGGCCGCCGGGATGGAAGGGCGCCCGGTCGACGCCGCCATCGTGGGAGTGGTGGACGCGGTGGAAGTCGAGCCCCGGGGCAGGCGGACGTGAACCTCGCGAGAGTGACGGGCACGGTCGTGGCGACCCTGAAGGACCCGAGCATCGAGGGGCAGCGATTGCTCCTCCTGCAGCCGCTCGGACCCGACGGCACGGATCGCGGGACTCCCATCGTGGCGACGGATACCGTCTCCTCGGGGGATCGCGAGGTGGTCGTCTTCGTCCGAGGCAAGGAGGCCTCCTTCGCGCACGCAGTGGATCTGGCGGGCGTCGTCACCGACGCGGCCGTGGTTGGCATCGTCGAGAGGCAGCACCTCCCGGCAAACTTTGGAAAGTCGTGACCGGAGCGCGGGTCTCGCGCGCTCCAGGGAGTAAAGAGATGAAGAACGTGCAGCGTTTCGTTTTCGTTCTGGCCGCCGCCCTGCTTGGCGTCCGCGCGTCGGATGCCCAGGTCTTCACGAACGAGGTGCGTTACGGGTCCTTGAACCAGCCCGTCGCCGTGCGCCTCGCGGACGTGAATGGCGATGGCCTGCTCGACATGCTGGCCCTCGGACAGTCCCCGGGCACGGTGATCGTGATCGAGAGCGTGAACGACGGCACGTACCTTCCAGAGACCTCCGTGCC
The DNA here is from genome assembly GCA_046331505.1 of Acidobacteriota bacterium. GTDB lineage: Bacteria > Acidobacteriota > Vicinamibacteria > JAXLQT01 > JAXLQT01 > JAXLQT01. Next base: position 34,098 of record JAXLQT010000046.1, on the reverse strand, counting down.
CACCGGAGCGACGAATCCCACGGCGCTCGCGGTGGCCGACTTCGACGGAAACGGCTCCGCCGATCTCGCCGTCGCGAACAACGGCCCCAACGACATCGTCCTGCTCTTCGGCGACGGGAAGGGGGCGTTCTCGAGCCCGATCGCCGCCTTCACCGTGTCGCAGACCGTCAACGATCTCGAGACGGGCGACGTCGATGCCGACGGAGACGAGGACCTCGTCGTCACCTACGGATCGAGCCTGCGCGCGGCGCTCAACGACGGTAACGGAACGCTGACGTTGAAGACCTCTGGACCGTCTCCCGGAAACGCGATAGGCCTCAGCCTTGGGTCGTTCTCCGGCACCTACCTGGACGCCGTCGTCTGCCACGGGAGCCAGGTCGGGATCTATGTGTGGAGCAGCGCCATCGGGAACTTCAGCAACTCCGCCATCAACCTTTCGGGGCTCGCGAGCGGGACGCCGACCGATACGGCGACCGCCGACATGAACAACGACGGCGAACTCGACGTCGTGGTGGGCCTCGCGGCATCGCCCTCGAAGGTCCAGGTGTTCCTGAAGAACGGCAGCGCCTACAACGCGCAGACGGAAGCGAGCCTCGGAGCGTCGGGGCTGCAGGCGATCGGTCTGGGCGACGGCGACAAGAACGGCTTCATCGACGTGATGGCCGTGCTCGGGGCCGGCACCGACGAGCTGGTCTTCCTCGGATCGACGGGCGGATCGTTCTTCCCGCCGGAGGTCTACAGCACCGGCACGGGCGCCGACGCCATCGCCGTCGGCGACGCCGACGCGGATACCGACGAGGACGTCCTGGTCGCGAACTTCGGCTCGGACGATCTCAGCTACTTCCGCGGGTTCCCCATCGCGTCCGTGTTCTGGAGTGCGAACGTCCACTGCGGCACCTCGCCGCTCAACGTGTCGTTCACGGACCGCACGGTTCCCACGCCCAACGTGTGGCTCTGGACCTTCGGCGACGGCGCGTCCTCCGCGCAGCAGAACCCGAACCACGTCTACACCTCGGGCACGTTCCGGCAGTACGACGTGACGCTCAAGGTGATGAACACCACCAGCCGCACCTACGCGAAGTACATCACCATCTTCGAGACGACCCCGTCCGAGATCATCATGGGGCTCGGACCCGGCCCCACCACCGACCATCCGCCGGCGTCCGCGTACATCGCACGCGATTGCGAGGAGGGCGGCTACACGTCGGCGGTCAACGGCGCGCTGCACTACGGCACGTTCACGGCGGGCGTCAACGTCGACGGCGCGAACCTCGACGGCACGTTCCCTGGCCAGTTCGTGACGGGCCCGGGCAACGTGGCGGTGTTCGGCCCGCACGTGCGCGGCTGGCTCGCCGACGGCGTGACTCCCATCAGCCCGGCCGTGAGCTTCTTCGCCTACGGCACTCTCAAGTTCGGGGTGAAGGTGCGGGGCGCGCAGCTCGACGGCGACGGGTTCGACGAGATCGTCACGGGCGCCGGGCAGGGGATCGTGTTCGGCCCGCACGTCCGCGGCTGGAACTACGACGGCGTGGCGATCTCGGCGATCAGCAAGATCTCCTACTTCGCCTACCCGACATACAAGTACGGCGTCAACGTCGCGGCGGCGGACCTCGATCAGGACCCCGGCGGCGACGACGAGATCCTCACCGGGCCGGTCTACAGCGCTGCCTACGCGACGACCGTTCGCGGGTGGAACGCGAGCGCAGCGGGTGTGTCCCAGCTCTTCAGCTTCGACGCGTTCGGGAGCCCCAACGGGTTCGGCGCGACGGTCGGCGCGGGTGACATCGACGGAGACGGCTTCGCGGAGATCCTCGCGGGTCGCGGGCCAGGATCGTCGCTGACGGCCGATGTCGCCGGGTTCAACTACGACGGCTCCGGCACGCCGTCGGCGATCAGCAACGTCGCGTTCAGCGCCTGGACGAACTACTTCTTCGGCGCCATCGTGGCGTCCGGCGACGTCGATGGCGACGGCTTCGACGAGATCGTCGTCGCGCCGGGGCCCGATCCCGCGGCGCGACCGCTCGCGAAGGGCTACGACGTCGACGGGACGGGCGCTCCCGTCGTGATCTCGGGTCTTTCCGGTGCGAACCCGTTCGCCGTCGCCTACCCGCTCGCGCGGTACGGCGCGACGCTCGGCATCGCGGACCTCGGGAAGCTCGTTCCTTGATCCTCGGCCGGGTGGCGGGGAGCCTGGTGGCGTCGGAGAAGCATCCGAAGTACGAGGGGGCGAAGATCCTCTGGGTCCGCCCCCTCGATGCTTCCGGAGAGCCCGCGCCCGGCGACCCCTTCCTCGCCATCGATACCGTCGGCGCGGGATCGGGCGAGCGCGTGCTGGTCGTCGTGGAGGGGGGCGCGGCGATCGCCGCGTTCCGGAGGCCCATGGCGCCCCTCGACGCCGCGGTGGTCGGGATCGTCGATGCGGTCGGCGTCCCGGCCGCACGCGTCTGACGCCGTGGACCGGGCGGCGCTGTCCGCGCTCCTCTCGGCGGTGCGATCGGGCGACACCTCTGTCGAGGATGCCCTCTCTCGCCTCGAGGTCCTGCCCTTCGAGGACCTCGGGTTCGTCCAGATCGATCACCATCGCCACCTCCGCAAGGGATTCCCGGAGGTCGTGCTCGGAGCGGGAAAGACCGAAGCCCAGCTCCTCGCGATCGGGCGGCGCATGTCGCGCGACGGGTGGCCGGTGCTCTTCACGAGGCTCGCCGCGGTCGCGCGCGCGAAGCTCGAGAAGCTGCCGCGCGCCCAGGGCAACGCAATGGCGGGCACGGTCCTCATCCGCGCGAAGGGGCGAGAGGAGCCGCCGCGCGGAAACGTCCTGATCGTCAGCGCGGGGACGTCGGACCTCCCGGTCGCGGAGGAGGCCGCGGTGACCGCCGAGGCGATGGGAAGCCGGGTCGGGCGCATCTTCGACGTCGGCGTCGCCGGGATCCACCGGCTCATCGCCAGGATGAAGGAGCTTCGCGAGGCCCGCGTGCTCGTGGTCGTCGCGGGGATGGAGGGGGCGCTTCCGTCGGTCGTGGCGGGGCTCGTCGCCGCGCCGGTGATCGCGGTGCCCACCAGCGTGGGCTACGGCGCGAGCTTCGGTGGCCTCGCCGCGCTTCTCGCGATGCTCAACTCCTGCGCGGCCGGGGTGACGGTCGTGAACATCGACAACGGCTTCGGCGCGGGATACGCCGCGAGCCAGATCAACCGAATCGCGGTCCATGGGTGAGGTGATCCGGATGGAGGGATTCGGGGGCGGCGCCGAGCTGGAGCGCGGCCAGCGCCTCATGGCCGGCGACGACGCGCTGCTCCTGGCCCTCTCCCATCCGGGGATCGCGGCGGCGGAAGAGGATCGGCGCGACGACGGTCGCCACGTCGCGTGGAGCGTGCCCGCGCGCCGCGTCGAGCCGCGAGGCGCCGCGGACGCGACGATCGTCCGCGATCTCCTCCTGACGCTCGAGTTCCTCTATGACTCCGGGTTCGTCGCTCCGGAGATCGGGCGCGGCGACGTCCGGCTGAAGCCCGATGGGCGCCCCGTCATCGCGCCGTTCGCGCTGGTCGTCGCGCGCGCGGCCGGCGAGCTGCCCTACGCCACGCTGCTCCAGGACCTCCTCGGCGGAAGCCTCCCTCCCGCAGCATTCGGGCCGTCGTCCTTCGATGCGTGGTTCGGGCACCTGGCACGCCGCCTGCCACCGGCGGAGCGTGGGTTCTCCGCGTACGGCACCGGCCGCCGGGCGGCGGACGTCTTCGAGCGATCGGTCTGGATCGCGGGACCGACGCCTTCCGTTCGCCGGCGCGCTCGCCGGGTCCTTGCGTCCTTCATGGAAGGGGCCGATCCCGAAGCGATCGCGTTGCGCATGGCAGATGTCGACGGTGCGGAGCGCGCGAGGGATCTGGGCGAGCTCCGTCTCGAGACGATCGAGGATCTCGACGACGCCTTGCGGCTGCCATTGCTCGAGCCGGCCGTGCGCCAGGAGATCCTGTTCCAGCTGGGCAGGAGGCTGCTCGACGCCGGGCGAGTGATCGAGGCCGTCGAGGCGCTGGAGGAGGCGGCGCGTCTGGCGCCGGTGACGGTGCGCCTCGGCCTGGCGCTCGCCCAGGCGCAGGCCGACGCCATGAGCTTTCCCGAGGCCCTCCAGACCCTCGCGGCGCTCGATGGACACGGCCTCACGACGGACGAGACCTGCGAGCGGGCGATCCACGCCGCCGAGATTCACTGGCGTGGCGGCGACCCCGATCGCGCGCAGGGGTCGATCGCGGCAGGGCTCGCTGCCGCGTCGAGCGATGACCAGCGCGCGCGCCTCCTTTCCCTCGAGGCGGTGATCGCGGCGGAGTCGGGGAAGAGCGGCGAGGCGCTGCGGCTGTCGTCCGAGGCCAGCGCGCTCGGCGGGACCTCGCCGGCGGTGAGGGCCCGCGTGCTCCAGCGGCGCGGAAGGGCCGCGAAGATCGCGGGCGACATCCGAGCGGCTCTCGCGTCCTACGAGGAGGCCGAGCGCATCCTCCGCCAGGCGTCCGACCCGCGCGGCGCCGCCGGCGTCATGGTGGACGTGGCGAGCTGCGTCCGGATCCTCGGGCGCGGCGACGAGGCGCTCACCATGTACCGTGCCGCACAGGAAGCCGCCGAGGCGGCGGGCAACACCGAGGCCGCGACGCTCGCCCGGTTCAACAGGGACACGCTCCTGGCGGAGCGCGGGGAGTGGCAGGACTCGCTGGAGCGCTTCCTCCACGCAGCGCGGGTCGATCAGGAGCTCGGCCACCCGAGCTACCTCGCCCACGATCGCTACTGGCTCGGCCTCGTCTCTTCCTGGATGGGAGAGGAGGCCGCGGCACGCCAGCATCTCTCGGACAGCGAGCGCGGGCTCCTCGCGTCGGGCGAGGTCGCGAGCGCCGCCCAGGCCGCGCTCGCGATCGCCGAGCTCGCGATGCGGCGGCGCGATTACGCGGAGGCCGCGAAGGCGCTGGGGCGGGTGCCGGATCGCGAGACCGCTGGCGACGAGACCGCCGTCGATCGCGCGGCGCTCGGCGTGTTGCTCGGGGTCGCGCGAGACGGCGCGGCGCCGCAGGGTCTCGTCGCGCGCCTCGATCGATGGGCCGCGTCCGCAGTCTCCACGGGCGATCCTCTTCCCCTCGCGTTCCGGGCAGCGGCACGGGCCGCGAGCCGCGAGTCTCCGGCAGAGTCGCGCGCGATCCTCGAGCGCGCCTTCGAGGCGATCGCCGGCCAGAGCCTCCACGGCGAGGTCGTCCTCGCCGAGCAGGCGCTGCGGATCGGGCTCGACGGACCGCCCGGCGACGGATGGCGGGCGCGGGTCGAGGGCATCGTTCGCCGGCTGGATGCCGCAGGCGCTCCCGCGGCCGCGCCGGGATTGCGGGATGCGATCCGGACGCGCGCCGACGACGAGCCCGCCGCCCTCCTGCGGGCCTTTCGCGCCGTCGAGGTGCTCCTGGACGACGCCGATCCGAGGCGGGCGATCGAACGGCTCCTCGAGCAGATCGCCGGCGAGACGCGATCGGAGACGGCGGCGCTCTTCCTCGCATCGGGGCGCGGCGCGCTGCGGGTGGTCGCGCGGCACGGCGAGGGTGATCTGGCGGCCATCGCGGAGCGCGTGCGGCAGATCGGCGGCGAGCTGCCGGATGCAACCGGACGCAGCCTCGGCGCGTGCCTGCGGCGGCGCGGGGACATCGTCGGCGTCGTGGTGGCGCGCCGCGACGGCGGGAAGCCGCCCTACGCGGAGACGCACCGGCGGTTCCTCGAGGCGCTCGCGGGGCACGCCCCCGCATTCCTCGCCCAGCACCTGCGCGCCCTCCTTGCCTCCGATGCGGATCCGGGCGAGGAGCTCGCGCCCGGCCTCGTCGGCGGAAGCGACGTCACCCGTGAGCTAGGAAGACGCCTCGCGGCGATCGCGGCGAAGGACGTTGCCGTGCTCATCCTCGGAGAGAGCGGAACCGGCAAGGAGGTGGTGGGACGCGCGATCCACCGCCTCTCGCGCCGCCGCGACCGCCGCTTCACGGCGATCAACATGGGGGCGCTCCCCGAGTCCCTCGCGATGGCGGAGCTCCAGGGCGCACGGCGCGGAGCGTTCTCGGGGGCCGTGGCCGATCGGGCGGGCCTCCTCGAGGAATCGAGCGGGGGCACGGTGTTCATGGACGAGATCGGAGACGTACCGCTGCAGGCCCAGGTGCAGCTCAACCGCATCCTCCAGGAAGGGGAGGTGAGGCGCCTCGGCGAGAACCTCGCGCGCAAGATCGACGTGCGGTTCCTCTTCGCCACCCACAAGGACCTCGCGCGCGGGGTCAAGGACGGATGGTTCCGAGAGGATCTCTTCTACCGGGTCAACGTCGTCTCGATCTCGATCCCACCGCTGCGCGAGCGGCCCGACGACGTTCCCGTCCTCGCGCGCCATCTGGTCGCGCGCATCGCGCGGCGCCTCGGCCTCGAGGAGCCGTCCATCGGTCCGTCGGCCATGGCGGCGCTCTGCGCGTACCCCTGGCCGGGCAACGTCCGGCAGCTCGAGAACGTCCTCACGCGGGCCATCGTCGAGCTTCCGGGGGACGAGATCGGCGCGGGGGACTTGCCGTCCGAGATCCGCGCGAGGTCGGAGACCCAGAGCCCGGTCTCGCTGCGCTCGGCCACGGAGCGGTTCGAGCGCGACTACATCGCGTCGGTCCTCGCGCGGTGCAAGGACAACCGGAGCCAGGCCGCGCGGACGCTCGGGCTCTCTCGGCAGGGGCTCCTGGGGAAGATGAAGGCCCTCGGCCTGATGAAGGGGAAGAAGGAGTGAGGCGGCCCTCGGGCAAGATCGGTGCGCGCACGGCGACCGCGTTGTTCCCTCGTTGGCGCCGGCGACCCGCGCGCGCTACGCTTACGGTCCCTTCCCGAGCGCTCTGCCGCGCCGCGGCGACGCTCCCTTCCCGCATGTCCACTCCGGAACGCGTCCGTCACTGCGCCGTCGTCGCCATGTGCGCCGTCGCGTGGGCGAGCGCGGCGACGGTCACCTACGACGAGCTCGTCGAGAAGCTCCGCCGCGGGAGCGCGGTCGAGCGCGTCGAGGCGGTCGAGGGGCTGCGCGAGGAGAAGGCCCGCGCCATCCCGATCCTCATCGAGGCAATCCGCGATCGCGATCTCGCGGTGCGCAGGGCGGCCGCGGAGTCGTTGGGCGCGATCGGCGAGCCGGCGATCGGAGCCCTGGCCGACGAGCTCGCCAAGGACGATCCCAACCGCCGTTCGAACGCGGCCTTCGGGCTCGGGGTCATCGGGGCGCCCGCGATCCCTCACGTCGTCCACCTTCTCGAGAGCGATCACGCCAACGTCCGGCTCGCCGCGGTCACCGCGCTGGTGCGGATTGCCAGGTCCGCTCCGGCGGAGGCGCGCCCCTCGATCGAGCAGGCCGCGAAGGATCCCGACCTGCAGGTGCGCAGCGCGGCGATGAAGGGCCTGCCGGAGCTCGGCGCGAAGGCGGAGGACATCCCAGGCTCCGTCCCGAGCACCGACCCCATGGACCAGATCGCCCAGATCCAGAACCTCCAGCTCCTCGGGGCTGCCGGCATCCCGGGGATCGAGGAGAAGCTCGACAGCGAGAACGGCGCGGTGCGCCTTCGGGCGGTCGAGGCGCTGGGGAAGATCGGCCCTCCCGCCCGTGGCGCGCTCCAGCGCGCACTCCAGAACGACGACAAGATGGTGCGGCGGGCCACCGTGTCGCAGCTCGCCTCGCTGGGCGCCAACAGCCTCACCGTGGTCTGGAACGCGCGCAAGGACGCGGACCCCGAGGTGCGCCGCGTCGTCGTCGAAAAGGCCGCCGACCTCGGAATGAAGGACGTCACCGAGTTCTCGTCGATGCTCGCGGACGACGAGCCCGCCGTGAGGATCCAGGCGTGCAAGGAGCTCGCGGAGCTGGGGTCGCCGGGATGGGACGTCGTGGCCAGGCAGGCGATCATCGACAAGAGGGCGGCGCTCGAGTGCGTCAAGGCGCTCTCCACGGGGGACGTCGCGAGGCTCGGCGCCCTGGAGGCGATCGCCGCCGGCTCGAAGGACCCGAAGGTCCGTGCCGAGGTGGCCGGGGGATTCGGCCTCATCGGATCGGGGGCGACTCCCGGCAAGCCGGAAGCGAAGGCCGTGGACGCCCTCGCGAAGCTCCTCGACGACGAGGACTCGGAGGTCCGCGTGCGGGCGACGGCCGAGCTGCGCCGCGTGGGCCCGGCCGCTGTCGAGGCCTTGCGCACGGCGTCGGCGCACGAGGATCCGCGGGTGAGGGCGGAGGCGTCGAAGGGCCTCACGGTCGCGAGCTCCGGCGCGCTCGACGATCTCGTGCCGATGCTCTCGGATCCGAAGAAGGATGTGCGCCTCAACGCGGTCCGGCAGATCGGCAAGCTCGGCACCGCGTCCGCCATCGCTCCCCTCAAGGGCCTGCTCGGAGACAAGGACGACGACGTGAGGAAGGCGGCCCTCGAGGGGCTCATCCGTTCGGGCGCGACGGCCGACGATCTGGCGCCGGTGATCCACGACGGCGAGGTCCCCATCCGCCTCCTCGCGCTCAATGCCATCTCGCTCACCGGGACGAAGGGCATCCCGGCGATGATCGAAGCGCTCGGCGACAAGAAGGCGGAGGTGCGCCGCGCGGCGGCGGCGGGCCTGTTGCGGCAGGGGGACGCGGCGGTGGAGGGTTTCCGCATCGCCGTGAAGGACGACGACGCGACGGTCGCGACCTACGGGATCCGCGGCCTTGCCGCCACCGGACCGTCGGAGCTCGACCTCCTGACCGAGCTGGGCAAGAGCAAGGAGGCGGAGGTCCGCTCGGAGGTGATGAAGGGCGTGTCGCGCTGGATGTCCCCGCCCCGGGATCTCCTGCTGCTGGGGCTGAAGGACGACAAGGCGGGCGTACGCATCGCCGCGCTCTCGGGAACGCCACGCCTCGAACCGCCACCGTTGACCGAGATGGGAGATGCCCTCGACGACGAGCAATCCGAGGTTCGCGTCGCCGCGGCCAAGGCGCTCGTCCGATCGGGACCCGAGGCCGAGAGCCTCATCGAGACGGTGTTCGAGAAGACCGACACGTCCGTGATGGAGGCGGTGCTCCTCGAATGTCCCTTCTGGGGGGAGCGGGCGATCCCGCTCGTGAAGCTCGGGGTGGCGAACGACGATCGCAGCGTGCGGATCGCGAGCGCAAAGGCGATCGGGCGCATCGGCCCGGCGGCGGCGGGCCTCGCGGCGACGCTCCTCGCCGATGCCGAGACGTCGGTGCGCCACGAGATGGCGAACGACCTCGGCGGTCTGTGCGAGGCGGGCGTGCTTCCGCTCGCGAGCGTCCTGGGCGACGCGGATCCCACGATCCGCAAGGCCGCGATCCACGCCGCGGCGCAAATGGGTGTTGCCGGGTTCGGGTTCCTCGTCGCGGCGCTCGAGGATCCCGAGAAGAAGCTGCGCGAGGACGCCGTCCTGGCGCTGGGCTCGTTCGGCATGGCCGCCTGCAGCGTGATCTCCGCGATGCTCGACGACGACGAGTCCTCGGTCAGGTCCGCCGCGACGCAGGCGCTCGCGGCGGCCGGCTGTCTCGAGGGGCTTGCGGGGGCGGCCGAGCCCAAGACCGGCGACGCGGCGAAGCCGCCGCCGAAGTCCGAGCCTGGCAAGCAGGCGCCATCGCTCCCGGGCGGCGGGAAGCTCGGCCCGTTCAAGAAGAAGTAGTCGCCGTCAATCCATCGCCACGGAGTAGAGGCAGCCGCCGTCGCCGGCGACGATCGCGCGGCTCCCGCGCCACGCGACCGCGGTGAGCCCGATCCGCGCGTCGAGGATCGCCGTCGTCCACGTCAGCCCACCGTCCCGCGTCACCGCCACCGTCCCGCCGTCGCCGACCGCGATCGCGCGGCGCGGATCGCCGGAAGATGCGGCGATCCCGCGGAAGGTCGGGGCGGAAGCAACCGAGAAGACATGAAGCGAGCTCCCCGCGCCCTTGTTGCCGCTCGAGACCAGCGTGCCGCACGCGCCCGCAGCGTACACGTAGGTTCCAGATGCGGCGACGGCCTCGAGGTCGCGATCGATGCCGGAGTACACCGCCATCATCGCGCCGCCCACCTTGCGGGCGTGCGCGAGCAGGCCCCGTTCCCCCGCGGCCCAGTAGGGATCGTCGGCGTCGCCGGCGCACAGAGCATGGAGGTGCTGGCCTCCGGGAGCTTTTCCGGGCTCCCACGTGGTGCCGCGATCGACCGATACGGACAGACGCCCACCCTCGCCGGCGGCAACGAACGCACCGGGCACGGCGAGCAACGCCCGCACCCGGCCGAGGCCCGCCGCCGCGGGTTCGAGGGACGCCGCGAGGTTCGTGGTGCCGAGGATGGTGCCCGAGGTCGTCGCCACGAGACCGTGCTGGCCTCCGTCATCGAATGCAATCGCAGAGAGGTCCTCCTTGGTGGGCGCCGCGACCGGCGCGAAGCTGGTTCCGCCATCGGTGGAGCGCAGCGCACCGACCCTTGCGCGCCGATGGCGACGATCGCGTCCATGGTGGGACACGCGAGGGCCGAGATCGGGAAGGCGCCGCCCGCGGTCGCATCGGTCCACGTGCGGCCGGCGTCGGTGGTGGCAAGAAGCGTTCCGTACTCGCCCGCGACGATCGCGCGTGCGGGCGACAGGGCGGCGCAGGCGAGGAGCTGCGCCGGGAAGTGCGTCAGGACGGCGGTCCAGTGCTCGCCCCCATCCTGGGTCGCGAGGATGGTCCCGAGGCCGGCCGCCACGCCGAACGCCCCCGAGAAGGAGATGCTCCGGAGGAACGCGCGGGTGTCCGTCGGCACGGGGTTCCAGCTCGCCCCGCCGTCGTCGCTCCGGAGCATCGCGCCGAACGATCCGCACCCGAAGAGAGCCCCGTCGCGAGCCGTCAACCCGTAGATCGCGTCCGCCTCGATGGGCGGCAGGCGCGTCCAGCTGCCGCCGCGCTCGACGAGAGCGAGGCCGTCGTAGCCCACGGCGACCATCAGGTCTCCGCCGCGCCGTGCCGCGAGAGCTCGGATCCCCGCTTCCGACGGCACGGGATCGCGCGTCACGCGCCAACCAGAAGGCCCACGCTCCAGGATCGCGCCACCGTCTCCCGCCGCCACGACGCGCCCGCCGGGCGTCGCGATGACGGCGGACAGACGCACCGGGATCGGGGTGTGCTCCGGGAAGAACGAGCGGCCGTCGTTGGTCGATCGGAGGATCGTCCCCGCCTCGCCTGCGAGCCAGAACGAACCATCGCCCCAGGCACCGCCGTAGAGGCGCCTCCCGGACGCCGGGGTCACGGCGGACCAGCCGAAGCCCGAATCCGTCGATCGCGCGATTGCCCCGTCGAAGCCCGCGGCGACGATCGTGCCGGTCGTCCCGCTCACGGCGAGAGCTCGGAGATGCGAGCGAACGATCGGTCGGCGCAGCGTCCGGAAGGAGATCGTGCCGGCCTGGTTCGAGCAGGCCGAGAGCGCCAGGGCGGCAAGGAGCGCCGCGCCGGCCGAGCGGTGCATCTCCTGGACTATGGAAGCGACGCCGGCTGAGGAGGTGGCAGAGCGGGTGCGGGGGTCGCCGGATCCTGGTTCAGGAGCTTCTTCAGCTCCTTGCCCATCTTGAAGTAGACGACGCGCTTCGCCGGGACGTGTACCGATTCGCCGGTCCGCGGGTTCCTTCCCGAACGCGCACCGCGCTCGCGGAAGCGGAACGATCCGAAGCCGCGCAGCTCGATGCCCTCGCCCTTCTGGATCGTCTCGACGAGGCTCTGAAGGAAGATGTTGACGATCACCTCGGCCTCTTTCTTCGATAGCTGGGCCGACGTGGCCACTCCGTCGACGAGATCCGCTTTGGTCAGGGGCATTGTTTTCCTCTCCGTAGTCAGGAACGCCGGAGGAAACTAACCTTTGCGATAGCCGACACTTAACGAAAACCCCATTCTAACCCGACCCGGACTGGCGTCAAGCGGCATCCACGCGTGGGATCCGCGACCGTCGCAAGCCGGTGCGCTTGGCGGCGAATCTGCGGATTCTCTTGATTCCCGCGAGGTTCGTCTGCTAGCATCCGCCGCGCTTCGGGGTGGATGTGAGCCCCGTCACAGCTCAGCCGACGCCCGCGAGGGCCGAGGTGGTGCAGCCCACGACTCCTTGGCCCTGGATGCCGAGGCAGAAATCCAACGTCCGGTGGACCCATAAAAGCATGCTGAGAAAGCGTTTCACAATCATCGTCGTTCCGGAGGGGCGTGCGACCGCACGGCGCGCGCGCGTCCCGTATCTGGCCTTCATCCCGGTGATCCTGGTCACCCTCGCGACGTTCTATGGCGTCGGGGTTCTCTTCTTCCAGCGCGAGATGATCGCGCGGCAACACAAGCAAGCACTCGAGATCGCGGAAGAGAATGCCGCCCTCAAGCGCCAGAACACGGTCCTCTCGGCCCAGGCCGAGAAGCTTGCCGGGCAAGTCCAGGATCTCGCGCGCAGGACGGAGCGCTTCCAGACCGCGCTCGGATTCGACAGCGCGCTCGGCGCGACGTCCGGCGTCGGCGGCCCGTCGGTCTTCGACGACAGCTTCACCGGGCGCCTGCACCTTGCGGATCTGGACCATCTTCGCCACGAGACGACGGTCCTGCACGCGAACGTCGACAAGGTCGAGCAGATCCTGAAGGACCGCTCGGAGCTGCTCGCGACGGTGCCTTCGATCGCGCCCGTCCAGGGAGACATCTCGAGCGACTTCGGGTCGCGGTTCGATCCCATCACCGGGTCGCGCGCGTACCACACGGGTCTCGACATCTCGACCGACCGCGGGACGCCCGTACGCGCGACCGCGGATGGCGTCGTCCTCGAATCCGGCTACGTCACGGGCTACGGTCTCAGCGTCGATCTCAAGCACGGCTATGGCTTCACGACGCGCTACGCCCACCTTCTCAGCCTCAAGGTGCGGGAAGGGCAGCGCGTTCGCAAGGGTGACATAATCGGCGTCGTGGGGAGCACCGGACGCAGCACCGGCTACCATCTTCACTACGAGGTTCGGATCAAGGACGACCCCGTGGATCCGATGCCGTACATGGTCGAGCTGACACAGCAGGGAAGCTTCGCAGCGCGCCTGGAGCGGTCGTTGCTCAAAGGCGCAGGCCCGCGCATCCGCAACTAGAAGCGGTCGCCGGGAGGGGAGAGAGAATGAAACGGATCTGTGCAAGCGTGCTGAGCCTCGCGCTCGCGCTCGGGCTCCCGTCTTCTGCCTGGGCGGGAGACGAGGACAAAGACAAGGACAAGGACAAAGACAAGAAGGAAGAAAAGCTCAAGGAGGCCGAGAAGAAGGTCGGCGAGAAGCCGTCGGGATCGGCCTCCGAGCTCGAGGACGAGATGGAGTTCCTGAGCGAGGAACAGAAGATCTCCATCGTCGTCACCGCTTCCAAGCACGGGCAGAAGATCACCGAAGCGCCTGCGGCGGTGACCGTGATCTCGTCCGAGGACATCGAAGCATCGGGCGCGCTCACCGTGGCGGATCTGTTCCGCCGCGTCCCGGGTCTCGACTTCATGCAGGTGTCCGCGCGCGATTACAACTTCAATGCCCGCGGGTTCAACAACACGCTGTCCCGCAGGCTCCTCGTGCTGGTCGACGGCCGCACCGTGTACCTCGACCTGCTCGGGTTCACGCCGTGGGATCTCATCCAGGTCCCGATCGACGACATCGAGCGCATCGAGGTCGTGCGCGGACCGGGGTCGGCGCTCTACGGCGCCAACGCCTCGTCGGGAGTGGTCAACATCATCACCAAGACGCCCAAGGAAGTCGATTCGACGAGCGTGCGCCTCGGCTACGGCGAGTTCAGCACGGCGGACGTGGGTCTCTTGACCGGTCGCGAGCTCGGGAAGTTCGGCTACAAGTTCTCGGCGGGCTTCTACCAGACCGACGCCTTCGACAATCCGGACAAGAACCCGAACAGCCAGTTCTCGACGAAGGACGAGGTCGCCACGAAGCAGCCGAAGGGTACGTTCCGGATGCAGTACGACGTCAACGACGACTCGCGATGGGTGCTCGATGCGGGCTATGCCTCGACGAGCGGGACGCTCTACACGGGGATCGGGCCGCTGGACGTGCAGGACGGGTCCAACACGCCCTTCATGCGGACGTCGTACTCGGTGGGCAACCTCTACTTCCAGGCGTTCTGGAATCGTCTCGACGGCGACACGGTCAACCTCACCAGCCTCCAGAAGAACTTCTTCAAGACCAACGCCTACGACTTCGAGACGCAGTACAACGTGCAGGCCGGGGACAAGAACTTCATCGTCGTGGGCGGCGAGTTCCGGTACAGCGATCTCACGAGCGACCTGACGAGCCAGAACCACCAGGAAACCTACGGCGGGGTCTACGGCCAGGACGAGATCAAGTTCACCGACACCCTGACGGGCAACGTCGCCTTCCGTCTCGATCGCGACGAGCTGGTCGGAGCCGTCTTCGCGCCCAAGGCCGGCCTCGTCTGGTCCCCGAGCCCCAACCACTCGTTCCGCCTGACGGCGTCGACGGCCTACAACTCGTCGAGCTTCATCGAGTCGTATCTCGACTACACGGTCAAGATCCCGCTCGGCAACGGCAACACCCTCGACATCACGGCGACGGGCAACGAGAACCTCGATCCCGAGAAGATCACGAGCTACGAGCTCGGCTACCGGGCGTTTCCGAGGTCCGATCTCCTCCTGGACATCAACGTGTACCACGCCAAGCTGAAGGACTTCGTGCAGTTCATCGCGACCGAGTTCTATGATCCGCCGGGCAACACGATCCCGAAGCACTACACCTACATCAACGCGGGAGATGCGACCGAGGACGGCGTGGAGCTATCGGCCGAGTACTACGCGACGGATCACCTCTCGGTGTACGCGAACTACTCGTACACGGACACGAACCAGCCCGACGAGGTCACCGACGTCATCAGCAAGAGCAAGGCGGGAATGACGGTGCAGTACACCCGCAAGAAGGGGTTCAACGGGAGCATCGGAGTCAACTACTCGGACAAGCTCGAGTTCCCGGCCTCCACGGCGTTCTACACCGCCGGCACGATCCCGAGCTTCACCGTCGTCAACGGGGCGGCGTTCTGGCGGTTCCTGGAGGACGGCATGCTGTCGGTCGGCCTCCGCGGGACGAACCTCTTCAACAAGAAGCACCGGGAATTCATCGCTGGCGACATCATCGAGCGCAAGGTGCTCGCCGAGGTGAGCATCCGCTTCTGAACGCGTTCCAGCGCCGGCTCTCGTGAAAGGGCGCCCTCCGGGCGCCCTTTCTTTTTTGCGAAGGGAAGAACGCCACGGAGGCACGGAGGTACGGAGAACGTCGATAATGCAGGCATGAGGCGCCTGGCGTGGCTTTCCGGCGTGGCGTTCATGGCCCTGGCCGCCAGTGCCGCCGCCGAAGGCGACGAGGGAGGCTCCAGGGACGACGCCGGGCAGCACGTCGAGGTCGTCGTGACGGCGTCCAAGCACGGGCAGAAGATCACCGAGGCCCCGGCCGCGGTCACCGTCATCACCGCGGACGACATCGAGGCGTCGGGCGCCCTCGGCCTCGCCGACCTGTTCCGCCGCATCCCGGGGCTCGACTTCATGCAGGTCTCCGCGCGCGATTACAACGTCAACGCGCGTGGGTTCAACAACACCCTGTCGCGGAGGCTCCTCGTGCTCGTCGACGGGAGGTCGGTCTACCTCGATCTCCTGGGGTTCACGCTGTGGGACGGCATCCAGGTGACGCTCGACGACATCGAGCGGATCGAGGTCGTGCGCGGTCCCGGCTCGGCGCTCTACGGCGCCAACGCATCGTCCGGAGTCGTCAACATCATCACCAAGGCTCCGAAGGACATCGACGGCGGCGTCGCGCACGCGGGCTACGGCGAGTTCGCGACGGGCGAGGCGGGGATCCTCTACGGGGACGCGGCCGGCAAGCTCGGCTACAAGGTGAGCGCGTCCTACTACCAGACGGATGCCTTCGACAATCCCGACAAGGACGGGGACAGCCGGTTCCAGCGCAAAGGCGAGGTGGCGAGCCGCCAGCCGAAAGGGATGTTCCGCGTGAGCTACGACTTCGACGACGATTCCCGGTTCACCGTGGACGGGGGCTACGGGGCCACGTCGGGCACGCTCTACACCGGCATCGGCCCGCTCGACATCCAGCCCGGCTCCTACTCGCCCTTCGTTCGCACCGCCTACACGCGCGGCGACTTCTTCTTCCAGGGCTTCTGGAACGGGCTCAAGGGCGAGACCCTCAACCTCACGAGCCTCCAGACGAACCACTTCACCACCAACGCCTACGACCTCGAGGGGCAGTACAGCCATCAACTCGGAGAGAGGAACTTCGTCGTCCTCGGCGCGAGCGCGCGGCTCGCCGACATCGCGAGCGACCTGACCTCGAAGGACGAGAGCGAGCTCACCTGCGGCGTCTACGGACAGGACGAGATCAAGCTGTCCGATCGGTGGACCGGCAACGCCGCCTTTCGCATCGATCACGACCCGCTCATCGGCACCGTCTTCGCGCCCAAGGGCGGGATCGTCTTCGCCCCGAACCCGAAGCACTCGTTCCGCCTGACGGCGGCGACCGCTTACAACTCGTCGAGCTTCATCGAGTCCTACCTCGACTACACGGTGAAGATCCCGATCGGCGGCGGCAACACGCTGGACATCGACGCCACGGGGAACACCGAGCTCGATCCGGAGCGCATCGTGAGCTTCGAGCTCGGCTACCGCGCCTTCCCGAGAGACAACCTGCTCCTCGACGTCAACCTGTTCCACGCCCGGCTCCACGACTTCATCCAGTTCATCGCCACCGACTTCTACGACGAGGGGAAGACGGTGCCGAAGAGCTACACCTACGTCAACGCCGGCAGCGCGTCGGAGACCGGCATCGAGCTGTCGGCCGAGCTCTACCTCTCGGAGCGTCTCGGCCTCTTCGGGAGCTACGCCTACACCGACACGTCCCAGAGCGACGAGGTGTCCGACGTCGCGGCGTCGAACAAGGCGTCGCTGACGCTCCAGTACGTGCGGCGCAAGGGCTTCCAGGGAAGCCTCGCCGTCACCTACTCCGACAAGCTCTTCTTTCCACCCTCCACGGCGTTCTACCGCTCGGGCACCGTGCCCTCGTACACGCTCGTGAACGGGAGCGCCTGCTACAGCTTCCTCAAGGACGGGGCGCTCTCGGCGGGGATCCGCGGCACGAACCTGCTCGACCACAAGCACCGGGAGTTCATCGCGGGGGACATCATCGAGCGCAAGGTGATCGGGGAGATCAAGCTACGGTTCTGACGGCGGGACGAACCGGCGGGGGACGAGCCCCCGCCCTACCGAGCTCCGCGCCGAACGTCCGCCCTACGCCATCCGCCGTCCGATCGCCGGAGCGATGATCCGTAGCTCGGTCATCAGCCGCTCGAACTGCCACGGGTAGAGGGATTGCGCGCCGTCGCAGAGCGCCCTCTCGGGCTCGTTGTGGACCTCGATCAAGAGGCCATCCGCTCCCGCGGCGACCGCCGCCCGCGACATCGGCATCACCTTGTCGCGAAGGCCCGTCGCGTGGCTCGGGTCCACCACGATGGGCAGGTGCGAGAGCTTCTTCACGACAGGGATCGCCGAGATGTCGAGCGTGTTTCTCGTGTAGGTCTCGAAGGTCCGGATGCCGCGCTCGCAGAGGATGACCTGCTTGTTGCCGCCCGTCAGCAGGTACTCCGCGGCCATGAGGAACTCCTTGATGGTCGCGGAGAGACCGCGCTTCAGCAGGACCGGCTTCTGGAGCGTGCCGAGCTCCTTCAGGAACGTGAAGTTCTGCATGTTGCGGGCGCCGACCTGCAGGATGTCGACGTGGCGGCAGCAGACCTCGATGTCCGCGCGGTCCATCACTTCCGAGATCACGAGCAGCTCGTTCTCGTCCGCTGCTTCGCGCAGGTACTTGAGCCCTTCCTCGCCAAGGCCCTGGAAGCTGTAGGGCGACGTCCGAGGCTTGAACGCGCCGCCGCGCAGGATGCTTGCGCCCGCGCGCTTGACCTCGCGCGCGATCGCACGGACCTGGTCGCGGTTCTCCACGGTGCAGGGTCCCGCCATCACGGCGACTTCGTTGCCGCCGATGCGGCAACCGCCCACGGTCACGACCGTGTCCTCGGGCTTGAAGCTCCGGCTCGCGAGCTTGAACTCGTCGGTGATCCGGTGGACCTCCCGCACGCCGGGGAGGACCTCGAGGTCGCGCGGGTCGAGGGGCTTGACCCCGACGGCGCCGATCACCGTGCGCTCGACCCCGGTCGAGCGGTGGATGTCGAATCCGCGGTCGGTGAGGATCGTGATGACTCCCTGCACCTCGGCTTCGGTCGCTCCGCGTTCCATCACCACGATCATGCTGTCGTCTCTCCTTCGTCTTTCTCGATGGTCTCGCGCTCGAGGCGCCGCGATTCGTCGATGATGCGCTCGAAGAGCCGCCGCATCGCCGCGTCCGTGAGGGGGCCGGGATTGCAGGCGCCCACGAGGCGCAGCACCTCGAGCTCGCGTTCGGGGCTGTGGATGGGGAGATCGAGCCGCCGCTTCACGTGCCCGATCTCGATCGCGACCTCGGCGCGCTTGCCGAGGAGGCGCACGAGCTCCTCGTCGAGACGGTCGATCGCGTCGCGCAGGCCGGCCAGCCGTTCGCGGTCGTCCGTGCTCATGCCCCGCGTAGCTCGCTCGCTCGCGCGTCGGCGCCGGCAGCGGGGTCGCCTCCCGCCTCGAGCGCTTCGCGGATCGCCGCCGAGAACGCGCTTCCCACCACCGCGGCATCCGCGAACTCGAGGACCCTCGCGACGTCCGCGGCCGACGAGATCCCGAATCCCACCGCCAGCGGCACGCGGCCGGGATTGACATCGGGGCTCCGGAGCCGCGCGATCCGGTCGCCGAGCTCGCCGTCGCTTCCCATGCCGCCGCCGGTCACTCCGAGGCGAGCCACGACGTAGAGGAAGCCGGACGTGCGCCGCGCGAGGACCGCGGCGCGTGCGTCGGGCGTCGTGGGCGAGCAGAGGGCGATCATGTCGAGGCCTGCATCGCGAGCGGGGCGCTCGATCGCGCCCCATTCTTCGAGCGGCAGGTCGGTGACGAGGAGGCCGGCGACGTGAGCGTCCCGCGCTGCCGCGACGAACCGATCGATCCCCATGCGGAGGATCGGATTCAGGTAGGTCATCAGGACCACCGGCGTCGAGCGGGAGCGGCGCAGCTCGGCCACGAGATCGAGGGTGCGTGCGAGCGTCGCTCCGTGCGCGAGCGCGCGCTGCATCGCCATCTGGTTCTCGGGGCCGTCGGCGATGGGATCGCTCCACGGAACGCCGACCTCGAGCACGTCGGCGTGTCCTGCGAGCGCCGCGAGCACGGCAAGCGATCGGGTCTGGTCGGGATCGCCGGCGACCGCGTAAGGGACGAACGCCCCGCGGCCGCGCGCGGACTCGATGGCGACCTTGATGCGGCTCATCGATCGGGTACCAGGTCGAGGTCCTTGTCGCCCCGTCCCGAGAGGTTCACCAGGATGACCTTCTCGCCGCCAGCGCGCGCGGCCTCCCGGCGTGCCCAGGCGACCGCATGGGCCGACTCCATCGCGGGGAGGATGCCCTCGGCGCGGCAGAGGGCATGGAACGCGTCGAGGGCGGCGTCGTCGTCCACGACGTCGTAGCGCGTGCGTCCCTCGTTCCGGAGCATCGCGTGCTCGGGGCCGACGGCGGGATAGTCGAGCCCCGCCGAGATGGAGTGCGTCGGCAGGATCTGGCCGTCGTCGTCCTGGAGTACGAACGTCTCGGTCCCGTGCAGGACGCCGGGAGAGCCGCCGGCTCCGGGAGCGAAGCGCGCGGCGTGCTGTCCTGGCTCGAGCGCTGCGCCGCCGGCCTCGATGCCGACGAGGTCGACCGAGGCATCGTCGAGGAAGGCGCCGAAGATGCCGATCGCGTTGCTGCCGCCGCCGACGCAGGCGCAGACGACGTCCGGGAGCCGACCGATGGTCCCGAGGCACTGGGCGCGGGCCTCGCGCCCGATGACGCTCTGGAAGTCGCGGACGATCGTCGGGAACGGATGGGGGCCGAGCACCGAGCCGAGCACGTAGTGGGTCGTGCGCACGGTGGCCGCCCAGTCGCGGAGCGCTTCGTTGATCGCGTCCTTCAGGGTCTGACTCCCCGTGGCGACGGGCCGTACCTCCGCGCCCATCAAGCGCATCCGGCGCACGTTGAGCGCCTGCCGCTCCATGTCGCGGCTCCCCATGTAGACGGTGCAGGCGAGCCCGTAGCGTGCCGCGGCCGCGGCGGTCGCGACCCCGTGCTGGCCCGCGCCGGTCTCGGCGATCACGCGCGGCTTTTCCATGCGCCGCGCCAGCAGCACCTGTCCCACCGTGTTGTTGATCTTGTGCGCGCCGGTGTGGGCGAGATCCTCGCGCTTCAGGTAGATCCGCGCGCCGCCGATCTCCGCCGAGAGACGTGCGGCGTGAGAGAGCGGCGTGGGCCGCCCGACGAAGCTCGCCAGGGCGTCGTCGACCGTCGCGGTCCACGCCGCGTCGCGGCGCGCCTCCTCGTAGGCAGCGGCAAGCTCCTCGAGCGGCGCCACGAGCGTCTCCGGAACGTAGGCGCCTCCGAATCGTCCGAAGCGTCCCGTCGAGCTCATGCGCGTCTCGCCGCATCGACGAAGGCCCGCACGCGCGCATGGTCCTTGATGCCCGGTGTTCGCTCCACGCCGGAGGCGACGTCGACCGCCGCGGGTCTGACCCGCGCGATGGCCCGCGCCACGTTCTCGGGCGGAGACCTCCCGCGAGGACGAGCGACGGCGCGAGCTCCGGGCGCGGGCGGCCGCGCGCCACGGCACTTCCCGGCCGGTCCCGCCGTAGCGCCCCGGGACGGCCGCGTCCAGGTGAAACGCCTGCACGTCGAACCCTCGGAAGGCCCGCGCCGCCGAGAAGCTGGGCCCGACGCGGAACGTCTTCATGATGCGGGCGCGGTCGACGCGCGCGGCGATCCGGCGGCACTGGTGCCGATCCTCGGTACCGGCGAGCTGCACCCAGTCGAGCCCGCAGGCCTCGACGGCGGTGGCGATCGTCTCGGGGTCCTCGTCGACGAAGACGCCCACCCGCGTGACGAACGGCGGAAGACGCTCGCAGATCCGCGCCGCGGCGCGGATCGTCACGCCGCGGGGCGAGCTCGCCCAGAGCACGAACCCGAGCGCGTCCGCTCCCGCATCGGCGCAGGCGAGGGCGTCCTTGAGGCTTCCGATACCGCAGACCTTCACGCGCACGCGAGCGCTCCGGCGAGACGATCCAGGAGTGCGCCGGGATCGGGGGACGAGATGAGCGACTCGCCGACCAGGAAGGACGTGAAGCCCGCTCGGTGCAGGCGCCGGATGTCCTCGGGACCACCGATGCCCGACTCTGCGATGCGGACGCTGTGGGCCGGGAGCAGCGGCCCAAGCTCCTCCGAGACCGAGAGGCTCACCTCGAAGCTCTCGAGGTTCCGGTTGTTGACCCCGTAGAGCCGCGCTCCCGCCCTGCGGGCCTTGCAGACGTCGTCCTCGTCGTGGACCTCCACCACCGCCGCGATCCCGCGCGACTCGGCCCGGGCGACGAGGCGATCGAGTGCCTCACCGTCGAGGATGCGTGCGATCAGGAGGATCGCCGACGCTCCCCAGGCGACGCTCTCGTCGACGTCGTCGTCGCTCGTGAGGAAGTCCTTGCGCAGCACCGGCCGATCGGTCGCATCGCGGACCACGCGGAGGAGGTCCATGCTCCCGAGAAACCGTGTCTCCTCGGTCACGACCGAGATGGCCGCCGCGCCGTGCTCCGCGTAGGTCCTCGCGAGCTGCGCGGGATCCCGGTCGCCTAGTAGCACGCCCTTCGACGGCGAGGCGATCTTGATCTCGGCCACGATCGCGATCGGACGCGCTGCCAGCGCGGTGCGGAAGTCGCGCGGCGGCGGGCACGCTGCGGGACGTGGCGGGCGGAGGCGCGAGCCGCGAGCTTCGAGGATCTCCTGGAGGTACCTGGGAGTCACGTGGGACGAACCTCCGCGGACAGCTCCTGCAGGAGGGCGAGGTGGCGCACGGCCCGGCCGTCGTCGATGGTCTCGCGCGCGAGCGTGGCCCCCTCGCGGAGATCGCTCGCGGCGCCCCAGATCCAGAGAGCCGCGCCCGCGTTCAGGATCGCGGCGTCGCGCAGCGGTCCCGCGGCACCCTGCAGCGTCTCTGCGAGCGCGCGTGCGTTGTCGCCGGGAGCTCCGCCCCGAGGCTTCCCGGGGACGCCGCGCGATCCCCGCATCCTCGGGATGGATCACGATCGGCGCGAGCGCGCCATCATGGATGCGGAAGCCCTGGGTCGGCGCGCTGATCGAGATCTCGTCCAGGCCGTCTTCGCCATGGACCACGAGCCCGCGCGTGACGCCGAGATCGGCGAGGATCCGCGCGACGGGCTCGATCCACCGGCGTTCGAATACGCCCATGAGCTGGTGCGTCGCGCGCGCTGGGTTGGCGAGCGGTCCGAGGAGGTTCATCACGGTGCGCACGCCGAGCTCGCGGCGTACGGGTGCCGCGTGCCTCATCGCCGGGTGATAGGCCGGGGCCATGAGGAAGACGAAGCGGGCGCGCTCCATCCATCGCGGAGCCTCGTCGGGGGCCACGTCGATGCGCACGCCCATGGCTTCGAGCACGTCGGCGCTCCCGGAGCGGCTCGAGGAGGCGCGGTTGCCGTGCTTGGCGACGCACGCCGAGTGCGCCGCAGCGATGAGGGCCGCCGCCGTCGAGACGTTCCAGGTGCCCTGGCCATCGCCTCCGGTGCCGCAGGTGTCGAGGAGGGGGGGCGGCAGGGGAACGGAGCGCGCGTGCGCGCGCAGCGCTCTGGCGAATCCGAGGATCTCGCCGGTGGACTCCCCCCGCACGCGCAGCCCGAGGAGGAGCGCGCCGATCTGCGCCGGCGTCGCACGTCCCTCGAGCACCTCCTTCATCACGGCCTCGGCTCGCTCGGTGGTGAGCGCGTCGCCGCGCGCGATGGTCTCGAGGGCCTCGGCGAGCATGCCGTCAGGAGCTTCGCGGGCGCGGGGTGCTCCCCCGCGCGGCGGCGGGCTTGCCGCTCTTCGGCTTCTCGGGCGACCTGGCGGCGGACGGTGCCGGGGACGGAGTCGTCGCCGGCTCCTCGCCGTACTGCACGACCCGTACGGTGCCGGGGTGCAGCTTGGTGGGGACGCCGAGCTTGAGGAAGTTCGCGAGGAGCTTCTTGCCCTCGGCCGTCATGACGGACTCCGGATGGAACTGCACGCCCTCGACGGGGAGCTTCCTGTGGCGCAGCCCCATGATGACGTCGCCATCGGTCGTGGCGGAGACCTCGAGCGGCTTGGGGAAGCCCTTCCCCGAGACGACCAGCGAGTGGTATCGCGTGGCCGTGAGGGGCGAGCGGATGCCCTTGTAGATCGACTTGCCGTCGTGCTTGATCTGCGAGACCTTCCCGTGCATCGGGACCTTGGCCTCCACGATCTTTCCGCGGAATGCCGCGGCGATGGCCTGGTGGCCCAGGCAGACGCCGAGGATCGGGACGTGGGGGGCGAAACGCTTCACAAGGGCGACGGAGATCCCGGCGTCCTGCGGCTTCCCGGGACCGGGGCTGATCACGATCTTCTCGGGGGCGAGCTTCTGGATCTCGTCGAGGGTGATCTTGTCGTTTCGCGCGACGGTCACGTCGGCCCCGAGCTCTCCGAGGTACTGCACGAGGTTGTAGGTGAAGGAATCGTAGTTGTCGATGATGAGGATCATCCTCTTGCCTCTCTCAAGCTTGCATGCGACGAGGTCGGGGCGGCGGCTCGACGGCCTCCACGGCCTGGAAGAGGACGCGCGCCTTCTGGTGCGTCTCGTCCCATTCCCTCTCCGGATCCGAGTCCATGACGATTCCCGCGCCAGCCTGGGCGAGCGCGCGGCCTTGACGGAGCACGAGCGTGCGGATCGTGATGCAGGAGTCGAGGTTGCCCTGGAAGTCGAAGTAGGTGATCGCGCCAGCGTAGATGCCGCGGCGCTGGCCCTCGATCTCCTCGATGATCTCCATCGCGCGCACCTTCGGCGCGCCGGAGACCGTGCCGGCGGGGAAGCACGCCATCAGCGCCGACAGCGGCGACACCCCGGGACGCAGCGTCGCCCGCACGCTCGACACCAGGTGCATCACGTGGGAGTAGCGCTCGACGCTCATCAGCTCCGGGACGGTGACGCTTCCCGGCACGGCGACGCGGCCCAGATCGTTGCGGCCGAGGTCGACGAGCATGATGTGCTCGGCTTGCTCCTTGCCGTCGGCGAGGAGGAGCGCCTCGAGCTCCCGATCGCGCGCGGGATCGGCGTCGCGCGGGCGCGTCCCGGCGATGGGGCGGGTCTCGAGGCGGTCGCCCTCCACGCGCACGAGCATCTCGGGGGACGTCCCCGCGATGGCGCCGTCACCCCACGAGAGGTAGTACATGTAGGGCGAGGGATTCAGACGCCTCAGCATGCGGTAGCAGGAGAGGGGGTCGCCGGCCACGGGCCGCTCCCATCGTTGCGACAGCACCACCTGGAAGACGTCGCCCTTCTTGATGTAGCGCTGCGCCTTCCGCACGCCCCGCAGGAACTCGTCGCGCTCCATGTGCGGCCGGAAGAAGTTGCGATCGTGGTTTCCCATCGGCGGGAGGCGGTTGCCCGACGAGGCGCGATCGAGCTGGAAGAGCACCTGATCGATCTTCCGTGACGCGCGGTCGTATGCGGCGGCAACCGACAGCCCGTCTCCGGTGAGGACGTTGCCGATCACGACGATCCGCTGCGCGGCATGGTCGAAGGCGAGCACCGTGTCGAAGAACATCAGGACCACGTCGTCCGCGCCCTCGTCGTCGCGTGCGGTATCGGGCAGGTCTTCCACGTAACGACCGCAGTCGTACGCGAAGTATCCGACCGCACCTCCAGAGAACCGGGGCAGGCCCGGGACAGGAAGCGCGCGGTAGCTCGCGAGCTTCTGGCCGATCGTTGCGAGTGCATCGCCGCGCACGTCGCGCGCGGGGCGCCCCGCCTCCTCGATGGAGACCCGTGGCCCGCGAGCCCGCAACGTGAGGAAGGGCTCCACCCCGAGGAACGAGTAGCGCGCGATGTTCTCGCCCCCCGCGACGCTCTCGAGGAGGAAGCAGGGGACCCCGGCGTGCCGGAGCTGGAGCAGCGCGGACACGGGCGTCAGGAGGTCCGCTGTCGCCTCCCGCACGAGCGGGATGACGTTGTACTCTCCTGCGGCCCGCTCGACTTCGGTGAGGGTGAGCATCCGGAAAGCCGCGCGGGACCGGGCGGACAGGCGCTCCCGGCGCGGGGCGGAGATGTTAGTTCCGCCTTCCGGGGGTGTCAACGTCGCCCTCCGCAATTGCTGCTACGATCGCGGCTCCGAGGTGCGTCACGGTGCGGATGGTCGGCGTTCATGTGTGCGAGAGCAGAGCGCACGCCTTCGCCTGCCAGGCGCGCCTCTCCAGGCGGGCATCCGGTCGCGGGTGACCCAGTACGGGCGCTACGACGGGATTCGCATCGCCCCACGAGCGCACGGGATCCGGCCCGCGGAGGAACGCGCTCGCCGGAGGCAGGTAGGCTCGGTCACCTCGCCGTTGCGGCCGCGGGCAGCATCGAGGCGGCTTCGCGCCACTCGCCATCGCGTCGGGGGGGGCGGGCGCGCGTCGAGCGCCTTGCGCGCGTCGTCCACCTTCGATTGGCCGAGCTTGACCGCGACGTCGCACAGGCGCAGGAGGGCGCCTTCCGGCAGCTCCGTGTCCAGGCGGGCGAGGCGAACGAGGATAGGGAACGCTTCGTCGAGCTTTCCGTCGATCGCGAGCGAGGATCCGAGGTCGAAGAGGGCGGATGGGTGGTTCTCGAACGCGCCGAGGGCTTTGCGATAGGCCGCTCGGGACTCCTCGCGCTTGCCGCGGGCCGCGAGGGATAGTCCCAGGTTGACGTAGCCGTTGGCGGAGACCTGGGGAAGGCTCTCGTCCGGTCCGACGTAGCCGAGCGCCTTCATCTCCTCGAGCCGCTCGTCGGCGGGTCTCGAGGCGGCGACGGTGGGCGTGGGGCCGCCGTAGGACGGTACGCGAGGCAGCGCGCTCTCGCCGAGAAGGGCGTGGCCCGGCATGTCGCTTGCCTGGGGGACCTTCAGGAGGGCGAGCAGCGTCGGTGTGACGTCGATGGTGGCGCCGGCGAGGGATTCCGTCGGGGCGATGCCGGGGGCGCGCGCGATGACGATTCCCTCCTCGCGGTGCCATGCCGCGGCTTGCCCTGCGAAATCCGAGGGGTCGGACGCGGGTCGCTTGTCGCCGGAGAGGAAGCCGTGGTCGGACGCGAGCACGACGATCGTGTCAGGCGAGGCCAGGGCCAGGAGCTCGCCGACGAGATCGTCCTCGAGCTTGTAGGCCTCGAGGACGGCGCGGCCGTAGCGCTCCACGTCCATGTCGGCGACGCCTTTCATCGCCGGCGGCGCGAAGCGCATGAAGCGGTGGCAGACCTCGTCGATCATCTCGTGGTAGACGAACAGCGCGTCGACCTGGCCGGCCTTCCCGATCTCCATCGCCGCGCCCTGGACGAGCCGCGTCGAGCGGAGGATCCTCTCGAGGTGCGCGACCGGGTCCTTCTCGATGTCCGTCACTCCGGTCGGCGGCGCCGTCCCCGCGGCACCGGCGCCCACGAACCTCGCGAGGTCAGCGCCCGCTCGCGCCGGGTGGATCCTGAGCGGCTCGAGCCGTCCGGCCCAGGCCTCGGGCCACACGAGATCGCTCGTCTTCTGCGCGCCGCCGAAGAGCGACGGCGCGAAGGCATCCGACACGATGACGCTCCGTTCGCCGGCATCCGCCTCGGCGGGTCGGCTGGCGGGCCACGTGGCCCAGAAGCCCACGCTCCCGCACGCGATCCCGTGCTCCGGCAGGATCTCCCAGGCTTCCTTCGCGCGCCGGGAGGTCGCGGGTACGGGGACGAGCCCGCCGCCGGGCATGGGCGCGAAGAAGTCGAGCACGCCGTGGTCCTCCGGCTCCCGTCCGGTCATCATCGTGGTCCAGACCATGGGCGAGATCCGCGGCGGGGGAGAGAGGAGCGTCCCCGAGGCGCCTTGAGCCACGAGGCGGCCGATGTTCGGGCACTGTCCGGACGCCGTGAGCGGTCGCAGGACGTCCCAGTCCGCGCCGTCGATGCCGATGAACAGGAGCCTCAGCGATGGCCTCCGCGGTTGCTCCGCGACGGGCGTGGCGGGCACCGCTCCCGGGGAGGGATCGGGGCGCCCGGGGTCCGGCGCGCAGCCGAGGGCCAGGGACGTGGCAAGGAGCGTGAGGGCGCGCCGCATGACGTAGATACGCGTGCCCGCCCGCCCTCGCCTACGCCGCGAGGAGGATGCGGGACACCTTCTCCTGCGCGCTCGCGTCCGACCAGGCCCGGAGCTCGCGCAGGCGCCGGGCGGCGTCGAGCGTCTCGAGATAGCGAAGGTACTGGACACCGAGGCGCCGGGCGTCGGCGTAGCGGGCGCGCACCGCGTCGTCCGCATCGGAGAAGTCGCGCTTGTGGAACAGGTGGTAGGCGAGGAAGAGCGCGGCTTGCGCCGGCAGCACGCCGAGCTGGCGCCGGAGGAAGTGGCGCGCGACGAAGTGCTTCGTGACGTTCGCGTGAAGCTCGAGCTCGAGCAGCGTCACCGTACGACGCCGGGACCACTTCGATGCGATGAGGAGGAAGTGATCGATCTCCTCGACGAAGCAGAGGAACGCGTCGATGTTGTCCTCGTGCAGCGCGCGCGTGGGGTCGTGCTCCTCGAGCCTTCCGATGATCGCGTCGGGGAGGTAGATCGAGACGCGGAGCTCCTCGCCTTCCGACGGCCGCACGAGCACCTGGGCCGGGAACGCGTCGCTACGAACCACCTCGACGATGCGCGCGTCGCCGTAGAAGCGACGCCGCCCGTCGTCGCCGATGAGGAACCTCTCGGCTCCGGGAAGGCGCGGATCGAGGTCGTACAGCTTCACGATCACGTTCTGCACGATCTCGAGCAGGCTGGGCATCGTCCTCGACGCGGGCGCCGCGTCCACCGAGGAACTTAGGAACCGTCGCCCCGCCTGTCAAGGCGCGCCTCC
This sequence comes from Acidobacteriota bacterium, assembly GCA_046331505.1. Lineage (GTDB taxonomy): Bacteria > Acidobacteriota > Vicinamibacteria > JAXLQT01 > JAXLQT01 > JAXLQT01. Next base: position 6,082 of record JAXLQT010000046.1, on the reverse strand, counting down.
AGCGCCGCGACGAGCCCGTGGACCGATGGCTCCGTCGCGACGACCGCCGGAATGCCGATCGCATCGAGGGCGGCCGCGGTCGTGGCGCCGATCGCGGCGACCGTGCACCGACGCAGGACGCGCAGCGCGCGTGCGCGGCCCAGGATCGCGACGAAGCCGCGGACCGTCGACGGCGACGTGAACGTGACGGCGTCAGCGGATTCGGCCTCCCGTAGGGTGGCGGCGCCCGGCCTCGCGGCGGTGGCGGTCCGGTACGCGGTGGCGGTCACCACGCGGGCGCCCGCCGCACGGAGCCTGTCGGGGAGGACCTCGCGTCCCTCTTGGGCGCGCGGCAACAGGACCCGCGCGCTGAGCCCGCGGGCCGAGCGCGGACGCGAGCGACTCTGCGTTGCCGGCAGGGGCGACGAGATCGGGACGGACGCCGTGGCGCTCGAGGCCCGGGACGTCTCGGCGCCGACGCTCGCGACGCGCGCGCCCGCGAGAGGCGGGCGTCACGCCCCTGGCGTCGAGCCGGGTGAAGAAGACGTCGACGGTCGCGGCGCTCGCGAACCACCCAGCCGAACGTGCGCAGCGAGCGCAGCGCGCGATCGAGCTCGGCAGAAGGTCAGGGTGGCTTGCGTGCGATGGTCGGAAGCCGGATCACGTGGGCTCCGCCGTCGGCGAGCGCCTCCGCGAGCGGGCCCGCGTCGTCCGCGGCGCGCGTCACGACGACGCGCTTGCCGAAAGAGGCCTCGCTTCTCGAACCACGAGAGCGCGTCTCTGAGGGCGCGACCGCTCGCCCGACGACGAGCACGGCCCGGGCGCGGGGACGAAGACGCACGCCCCGCTTCGCGTCGCGGACCAAGCGTCCGAGGGTCGAGACCAGCACACGCTGCGCCGGAGTCTCCCACGATCCCACCAGCGCGCAAGGCGTCGGCGCGTCGAGGCGGCGGCGAAGGCGGCTGCACGATGCTCGCGAGGCGCGCGACCGGCATCAGCACGACGAGCGTGTCGACGGCGCCCGCGAGCTTGCCGAGCGCCGCGTGACCCCCAGTGCGGGTTCCCGTCGCGATGGCGAACGTCGACGACACGCCGCGGTGCGTCATCGGGATGCCTGCCATGGCCGGCGCCGCGATGATGGCCGAGGTGACTCCGGGGATCACCTCGAACGGGACCCCGGCGCGAGCGAGCACGCCCGGATCTCCTCGCCGCCGCGTCGAAGACGAACGGGTCGCCTCCCTTGGGCCGAACTGACGCGCAGCCCCTGGGAGGCGAGCCGGATCATCGTCCGCTCGATCCGTTGCTGCGTCGCCGCGTGCTTCTTGCGGCGCTTTCCCACGTACCTTCTGCGCGCCCTCCGGGGCTCGGAAGGGGAGCTCGGACGGCGCAGGGCGTCGTAGAGCACCGCATCCGCGGCGCGGAGCGCGGAGAGCCCGCGCAGAGTGCAGGAACCGGGATCGCCCGGCCCCCCTCCGACGAGGCTGACCAGACCCGGCTTCGGGCGCATCAACCGCGCGGCGCGGCGTCTCCCAGGCACTGCGCGATGATGTCCGCGGCGCCGAGCGCGACGAGCGCCTTGGCGGGCGCGTTCCCACGTACCCGCCGCGTCATCCGGGTCGCCGACCAGGGTCGAGCGCAGCGCGCGCTTGCCGTCAGTCGTCGCCACCATCCCGTCGAGCTCGAGCCACGCCCCCTGGTAGCGGGCCAGCGCGCCGAGCGGGAGGCTTGCAGGATCCGCCGAGCGTCTTCCAGGAAGGCCCGCTCGGCACGCAGATGGCGGTGCTCGCATCGTCGAGCGGTGCGAGGAGACAGGCGGAGTAGCGTCGCGGTCCTCCCTCGATCGCGAGGGCCCCCTGCCCCGAGGCGCGGGAAGGCATGTGCCGACGTCGAGAGGCTCGATGGCGAAGTCGGCATCCCGAGCCGCGTCAGCCGGCCTGCGCGAGCACGGCCGTCGACCTCTCCCTCCAGGAGCTTGCGCACGCGCGTGTCGACGTTGCGCGGATCAGGCGGACGTCGGGTCGGGACAGGACGCGAGCAGCATCGCCTTGCGGCGCAGGCTCGCGGTCCCGATGGAGCTTCCGCAGGAAGCTGGGCGAGCAGGCCCGCGTCGCGTCAGGAGCACGTCGCGCGGATCTTCACGCCCGAGCAGGGACGGCGAGGACCGCGAGCCCGTCCCGCAGATCCGCGGGCAGGTCGTCCTTCATGCTGTGGACGGCGATGTCGACGCTCCCGTCGGCGAGCTGCGCCTCGATCTCGTCGACCCAGGCGCCCTTGGGCAGCACTTCTCCCGACGTCTGCGCCCGGTCGCCGTGCGTGACGATGACCCGGAGCTCCACCTCGGTGCCAGGCCGGGCGCGCTCGAGCGCCGTCTTCACCAGCCCCGACTGGGCGAGCGCCAGCTTGCTGCCGCGCGTCCCCAGGATCACCTTCGCCATCGGCGAAGGATACTCCCATCCGGTACGGACCTCGATGGCGCGGGCGAGCCCGCGGCCAGGACCGCCGGACGAGATGCCGCCCTACAGGAAGCGGTGGCTGCTCCAGACGGACACGCCGAGGAACGTGAGGAGCGCGGCGGCGAAGCTGATCGCGGTGCGTGCCTGGGCTTCCCGCCCCAGCGCGCACGCAGCCGCATGGCGAGCGCGCCGCCGTAGATGAGCCACGTGAACGCGGTGCCGAGGACCTTCGGGTCGAGGAGGGCGACCGGCCGCCCCGCGGTGACCGTCCAGATGAGACCGCTGCACATCCCGAGCGTGAGGAACGAGAAGCCGACCCACGCAACGTCGTACTGGAGGGATCGAGAGTCTCCAGGGCGGGGATCCGGGTCGAGAAGCGGCGGACGCTTCCCTTGAGCGCCTGCTCCTTGATGAGGTAGAGGACCGAGAGGCCGAAGGTGACGCAGAACGCGGCGTCTCGAGGAAGCTCGACGACGTGGACGCCCAGCCACGGGGAGTCGAGCAGCAGGTCGTAGACGGGTTCGTGGATGACGATGGTGCTCGCGAAGAGAGCGAGCGCGGCCGCGGGGATGACGAAGACCCCGGAGCTCCCGAGGTGGGCCTCGCGTCGAGCGCGAGGACCTGCGATGGCCCACGCGAGAGGAGAACGACTCGTGGAGGCCGACGAACGGCGGGCGGCCCTCGGCGAACGTGCGCGAGATGAGCGCCGCGGCGTGAGCGTCGCGGCGCCGATCGGCGCGAGCGAGACGCTGGTCCTCGCACCTCCGCCGCGTGCCAGCGCGCCTGGTAGGCGAGGTGGAGCGACGCGATCAGGTAGCTCGCGAGCGCACCGAAGGCAGGGCAGGTAGATGGGGCTCACGGCTCCTCGGGCACGCCGCGGGTGCGCGCGATGGAGATCTCTCTTCAGGGAGCGGAGCAGGGCGCGGGCGGCGCTCCGGTCATCCCGGGGCCGCCGGTCTCCGCGTAGGTTGCGCGCTCGTGCAGCACCACGAGGGCGTGGAGCGACGGGAGGCTGGCGACGCGGAACGCCCTGGCCGCGACCTCGCGGGGCGTCTCGCCGGCCGCCCGCTCGATCCGGATCCGACGCAGTGCGGCGCAGGCGCCGAGTATCGCGGCGCGGAGCGGCGATTCGGCGCGGCGCCGGCGCGAAAGTGCCGCGGGAAGCGGGCGCAGCAGCCGCGGAAGCCAGGCGATCGCCGCGGCCACGGCGATCAGGTAGGGCATCAGCCGGAGCGTCTTCTCGAGGATGATGAGCGCGATCCTGAGCGCGCTCTGCTGCTCGAGGGCGGTGTAGTCGGCGACGTAGCGGGTCCACACGCCGACGACCGCGCCCTTCATGCGGGAGAGAAGCGACACGATCCCGCTGGGCTCCTCGGCCGGCGGCGTGGGGTCGAGCTCGATCCAGCCGCTGTCGCGGACGTAGGCTTCCACCCAGGCGTGCGCGTCGCTCCGCCGCACGATGTAGGCGCCCGTCACGTCGGAGAACTCCCCGGTCACGAAGCCGTCGACCACCCGCGCCGGGATGCCGAGCGTCCTCGCGAGGAGCACCATCCCGGAGGCGAAGAACTCGCAGTGCCCGACGCGGTTCTTGAAGAGGAAGTCGTCGAGCGGTGGCAGCCGGTCGTCGCGCGTGACCTCGAGGGAGTAGCGGAACTGGGTCTTGAAGAACCGCTCGATCGCCGTGAGCTTGTCGCGCTCCGTCACGGCGCCCGCCGTGATCTCCTTCGCGAGCTTCCGGTAGCTCGCCGGGATCTCCGATGTGTCGAGGCAGCGGCGGAGCTCCTCGATCGACTCGGTGGCGAGCTGGAGCCTTGCTGCGGTCGTGACCGCCGAGTAAGCGAAGTAGTGCTGCGAGAACGGGGGGATGTAGCGGAGCGCGAGGTCGTCGCCGCGCGCGAAGAGCGACGAGGGGTAGGGGAGCTCGGACTCGAGCTTCACGGCGCGCCGCGCCGCGAAGAGGTGGGACGCGAGCCCGGGCTCGATCTGGAACTCCTGCTTCAAGAGCGGCGTGGTCTTCGGGACGTCCGCGTAGATCACGGTCGTGCTGTTCGGGGGGCGCTTGGGGGCGACCAGCGGCGTGGAGATGCGCCAGCCCCCGCCGACGTAGCCGTCGAACGCGGCGCCGCGCCACTTGGTTCCCGCCGGCAGCATCCCGTCGACCTTGACGCGCATCGCGACGCGCGGGCTCAGCTTGATGTTGGTGATGGAGTCCAGCGTGATCCGGTCCTGGAAGCTCGAGATGTTGGGATCCTGGATGAAGCCGCGCCCGAGGATCGTCCGCGAGGAGCGCGGGATCGCGAAGAAGACGAGAAGCGAGGCCGCGATCAGGATCGGACCGGCGGCGATCTCGAAGCGATCGAGCCGGCGGGCCTCCTTCCGGTGCAGCGACACCTCGAGGTCGGCCAGGGCCGCGGGTGCGAGCCCCGCGAAGGCGAGCAGAGGCAACGCGATGATCGGGTCTTCGGTATGGGCGGTCGCGAGAAGGAGCAGGAGGAACGAGACGACGAAGAGCTTCCATGGCCGGTTCGGCTCGTCGGGTGAGAGGGCGAGGGACAGCCCGAGTAGCACGGTGAACCTGAGGAACCAGTGGAGAAGGGGCGCCGGCGCGAGCACGACGAGCCCGATCACCACGAGGAGCAGGGCGCCGTTGCGCAGCCGCTGGGCCGTCGCGCCCCTGAGGAACGGGGCGATGTCGGGGACGAGCCAGTCCCCGGCGGCGAGCCCGAGCACCATGATGAGCGGCCAGGTGTAGGACTCGGGCTCCACGAGGAGCAGCGACACCGGTCCGACGTACGGAAGGATGCGACGCGGGCGGAACGAGATCATCGCCCGGCCTCGACGGCGTCCTCGGCGCTGAACGTCAGCACGTCGCGCCCGGCGTCCCGCATCGGCGCGGGCCCGACGGCCGGCTCCAGGAGCGCGAGAGCCTGGAGCGACCCGTTTCGATGGCGGAGCCCCGTGGCCATCGGCGAGCGCCGTCCGCCGCACACCAGCCGGAACGGGATGCCCCGCTCCGCCGCCTGGAGGATCGCCGCCGTGGCGAGCGACAGCGCCCGCTCGAATCGGGCGCGCCACACGTCCGTGTCCTCCGGGATCGTGGTCGCGACGCTGATGGTCAAACCCTGCTCGTCCACCTTCTCGTCGACGCGCGAGAGGAGCTGTCCCGTCCGCGCCGAGGCCTTCCAGTGGATCCTCCGCATGCCGTCCTCGGGACGATGCTCGCGTAGCGACAGGAACTCGTGGCCGATGCCGGGGCGGAGCGAGATCGCGGGAGCCTCGCCGCGCACGGCGCGCGACAGGTACTTCTGGAGATCGAGGTCGTCGGCCGGAGAGGGGAAGACGACGAGCGGGGACGGGAGCTTCATTCCCCGCGCCTGCCGCGTGATCCCGTAGGGGGCCCGCGAGACGATGCGCATCCCCTCGAGCGCGTCGAGGCCCCGGCGAACCGGCGTCAGCTTCGCCTCGCTCGGGACGTCGCCACCGGCGACGACGCCCACCGGAGCCTCGAAGCTCGGGTGGAACGCCTGGACGCCGGCGGGGGACGCTCCGCCGCGCACCTCGAGGTAGATGCGTCCCGTCCGCCCCGCGAAGAGCCCTCCGGCTTCCGGCGTCGCGCGCGGGCGGAGGCGGCGGAGGACCGACCGGCCCCG
>JAXLQT010000045.1:0-50602 GCA_046331505.1 Acidobacteriota bacterium | reverse complement strand
TACCGCGTCATCGCAAGCGACTGCGCACCGGCGCTGGAGGGTGGCACGCCACTTCAGGGTTTCCGCGGCGTGTTCGAGGCGATCGCCGATCGTTGCCGCGAGCGCGGGCGCGACGAGGCGGAACGGCTGGTCGGGGGCCAGGCGGCGATCCTCGCGCCGTACGACGCCGGAGTACGCCGCCTCTCCGACAGCCTCGGGCTGAAGAGCCCCGCGCCGCTCTCGCCGGAGGCTGCCGTGCAGCGACTCCACCGGGCGCTCGGCGAGGTGCTGGTCGCGCTGGTGCGCACGGGCGGGATGGCGATCCTCGTCGACGATCTCCACGAGGCCGACGAGCTGACCCTGGGCGCCCTCCGCTACCTGGCGCGCACGCGCCTCTTCACCGATTGTCCGGTCTTGCTGGTCGCAAGCTACCGGCCAGAGGATTCGGGCGGCGAGCTCTCGGTCCTGAGCGAGGAGGCGATCGCCCGGCAGGTGCCGGTCGATCGGCTGGACGACACCTCCATCGCGTCGATTGCCTCCGACATGCTCGCCCTCCGGCCGCTCCCTGATCCGTTCCGCCGCTTCCTGCGGGAGTCCTCCGAGGGCAACCCGTTCTTCGTCGCGCAGTACCTTCGCACGGCGGTGTCCGAGGGCGTCCTGTCGCGAGACGCGTCGGGACGGTGGCGGATGCGACGCGTCGACGCGTCCCAGGCCCAGCTCCTGGAGGATGCGATCCCGCTCCCGGCGACGCTGAGGGACCTCGCGGCCCGCCGGCTCGCCGGCGTCTCTCCGGCCGCTGCCGACGTCCTCCGCCATGCGTGCATCCTTGGCCGAGACGTGGACGCGGCGCTGCTCTCCGAGGTGGCGGGGATCGACGACACCCGCATCGCGGAGGGCGTGGCGGAGCTCGTACGCCGCCACTGCATGCTCGAGACCGAAGCGGGGCTGCGCTTCCGGCAGGCGTCGCTCCGGGACGTCGCCTACGAGGCCGTCCCGCCCGCGGATCGCGCCGCGATCCACCGGCGCGCCGCGGAGGCCCTCGAACGCGCGGATCGCGGGGACGGGGATTCGCCGGCGCTGGCGCAGCACTGGGAGCGGGCCGGCGTCCCCGATCGCGCGATCCCCTGCTACATGCGAGCGGCCCGTGCGTCCCGCGTCCGGTACGCCTGGCGCGAGTCGGAGCGGCTGCTGCGCTCCGTCATCCGCCTCTCGACGGTCCCGAGCGTGGAGACCGTTCACGCCCGCGCCGAGCTGGGCGAGATCCGTACGCACCGGCCGCACGTCGGCCGCGCTCGCGGAGCACGCCCTCGCTCTCTGGACGATGCGCGCGCGCGCTCGGAGACGTCGCGCTGGAGGGCCAGGCGCTGACCAACATGGCCACCTGCGAGCAGATCCTGGGCGACGTCGAGGGATCGCGCGCGCACTACGAGGAGGGCATCGCCGTGCTCCACGCGCTGGGCCACCACCGGTTCGAGGCCAACGCGCTCGAGAACCTGGCGCTCCTCCCGCAGAACACCGGCCGCCCCGATGTCGCGGATGAGACCCACCGGAAGGCGCTCGCCACGCACCGCGCCGTCGGAAACGTTCCAGGTCAGCTCACCTCGCTCCTGAATCTCGGCGCCCTGCGCAACGATCAGGGACGCTGGAGCGAGGCCATCGCCATCCTCGAGGAGGGACTCGCGCTCGCGCGATCCGAGGGCGACCGCGAGTCGGAGGCAAACCTCCTCGGCAACATCGCCGCCATCCACCACTCCCGCGGGGCGCTTCCGGAGGCGCGCGGCGGCTACGAGCCGGCGCTCTCGATCTTCCGGGAGCTCGGCGCCCGCGTCGGCGAGAGCGTCGCGCAGGTGAACCTCGCCCATGTCGCGCTCGAGCAAGGGCGACTCGGAGAGGCGGCATGACCTGGTCGCGGAGGCGAAAGCCATCGCCATCGAGATGGAGGGCCAGCGCCATGACGTTCGCCGCGCTCGTCGAGGGTGGCTTGCTGAAGAGGAGGGGCTCGACGACGCCCGCGAAGCCTTCCGCGAGGCGCTTCGCCTCATCGAGCGCAGGAGCCCGCAGCTCGAGCCTCGACGCGTGGCGATCGATGGCCTTCGTCGATCGCCCGCCAGGGGCGCCGATGACGCCGCCCGGGAGCTGATCGCGCGATGGCCGTGGCGGATCCGCGAGCCGATCCCCTCGGCACGGCGTGACGGCATCGCGCGAGCCACGTTCTGCGGCGAGGCGCGATCGTCCGCCGCGTCGCGGGCGCTTCGACGAGTCCGAGGCTGCCCTGCGTGCCGCCGGCGACATCCTGCGGCTCGCGGCATGCCTCTGCGAGCAGGGCCAGCACGCGCTCCTCGCCGGAGAGGACGCGCGTCCCCGGCTCGATGAGGTGGAGCGCCTCATCGCGCCCGTTGCCGCCGGCCCGCTGAGCCCGGCCCGCCGGCGGGCCGGTGAGCTCGCGCAGGCGATCGCCGGCCGAGCTCACCGCGACGACCCGGGGTAGCGCCGGTGCGTCGAGGCTCGAGGAGTCGCCACGGAACAACTGCACCGATTGGGGCGCAGCAATTCCCTGAAGACTCCTAACTCTCGGTTAAGGATCGGCGACCCCGCCGACAAGCCTTCCCTGCGAGAGGCCGCCGGATCCGAACTTGCAGGCGAAGGCATCCGTGCGAGACGCTCGATGAAAGTCCATTCCGCAGCGGGATGGCTACTGCTCGGGATTGCCGAGATCGCGGGTTCCGCGACCTACCATGTCGATCCCTCCGGACGCGACACGGGATCGGGCAGTGCGGTCGACCCCTGGAAGACCGTGGGGCACGCCGCTTCCGTCGTCGTCGGCGGAGACACCGTGCTCGTGCATGCGGGGACCTACCACGAGAGGCTCGTCCCGGCCGCGTCGGGAACGGCGGCCGCTTGGATCGCGTTTCGGAACTACCCGGGCGATGCTCCGATCCTCGACGCTAGCGGGATCCCGCTCGCCGAGGACGAGGGCGTCATCGATCTCTCCGGCAGGAGCTTCGTGCGCGTCGAGGGGCTCGAGGTGGACTTCTCGCTCGGCTCCGGGATCTACGCCGACCAGTCGTCGAACATCGTGATTGCCTGGAACACGACGTCCAACACCTACTCCTCGGGGATCGGCGTCTGGCGCTCGAGCGACGTCACCGTCCACGACAACGACGTTTTCCTCGCCTGCAATGGTGGAACGCAGGAGAGCCTCACCATCGCCACCACGAACCGGTTCGACGTGTACGGCAATGGCGTCTACGGAGGCGGAGCGGGGACGCCCGGGAGCGTCGGCATCGCCGTGAAGGACGGGTCCTCGAACGGCAAGGTGCGAGAGAACGATGTCTCGAACGTCAAGCGGGCCGCGATCTACGTGGACGCCTGGGACAAGCTCACGTCGGGCATCCAGGTGTTCCGCAACACCTGCCACTACGGAACGGAACCTGGCATCGCGCTGGCAGCCGAAAACGGCGGGCTGCTCGAGAACGTCTGGGTCTTCGACAATGCCGTCACCGCCGTTCCCTACGGTATCGTCGTCACCGCGTGGGGCGTGACCGGCGCGCCGCATCCGATGCAGGACATCGCGATCGTGAACAACACGGTCTACGCATGCACCGACCCGACCTGGGCCGGAGGGATCGCCCTCTGGAACCCCGAGGCGAACAACGTGACCGTCCGCAACAACGTCGTGAGCAAGAACCAGTCGTTCCAGATCGTCGTCGACGCGGCGGTGCCCCCGACCGCATACACGATCGACTTCAACCTCATCGACGGGTTCCGCGGCTGGGACCCAGGCGAGACGCGCGGTACGAGCTACGTGGAAGGAGATCCCCTCTTCGTGGACCCGGCCGCGCGGGACTTCCGGCTCCGGGCCGGCTCGCCGGCCATCGACGCCGGCTCTCCCGTGCTGGCGCCGGCGTTCGACGCCGACGGGATGCCGAGGCCGCTGGGCTCCGGCTTCGAGATGGGCGCATACGAATGGGGAAGCACCGGGACCCGGATTGTGACGGCGCCGGGACCCGACTGGGCCGCGCCCCCGCGCATCCTTGCGTTCGACTTCCTCGGACGCCCGCTTCCGGGCACGGACTTCATGGCCTACGGGGTCTCCCGGTACGGGGCGAACGTCGGCGACGGCGACCTCGACGGCGTCTCGGGCGACGAGATCCTCACTGGTCCCGGCTGGGGGCCCACGTTCGGCCCGCAGGTGCGCGCATTCCGTCCGAGCTCCGCTCCCATCGCCAAGATCAACTACTACGCCTACGGCACATTGAAGTATGGAGTCCTCGTGGAAGGGACCGAGGTGGATGGCGATGCCCCGGCCGAGATCCTCACGGGATCGGGGCCGGGCGCCGTCTTCGGACCGCACGTCCGGGGCTGGAACTACGACGGTGTCGCCCTCGGCGCGATCCCGGGCATCAGCTTCTTTGCCTACGGTACGCTGAAGTGGGGCGTGAACGTCGGCGACGGGCAGCTCTCCGTAACCGGTGCCGAGGAGATCCTCACCATGCCTGGACCGGGCATCGTCTTCACTCCGACAGTGCGTGGCTTCCGATTCCCGCCCGTCGCCGGGATCGCGAAGGTCAACTTCGACGCCTTCGCGGGGTACGAGTACGGCGGACGGATCGGCAGCTCCGACCTCGATGGCGACGGGTTCTCCGAGATGCTGGCGACGATGGGACCCTACAATCTCAACGGCGCCATCGTTCGAGGCTTCGACTACGACGACATCGCCGTGACGCCCGTGCCCGGTGTCGACTTCCCGGCGGCGATGGCAGGCGGGGGGTGCCTTGCGGACGGCGGCGATGTCGACTTCGACGGCGTCGAGGAGATCGTGGTCGGGCTGGGCGAGGACGATCAGTCGGCGGCCCGTTTCCTCGGCTTCGACTATGACGACGGGCGCATCGCACCGATCCCGTCGCTCGACGTCGTCGCCTACACCACGCCGTACGGGACCCGGGTCTCGACCGCCTCCTTCTGAGCCGCGGACGTCCGCGCGTACGCCAAGGGCCAGATCGAGAGCCGGAAGGCGCTGGGCGAGGCCATCGCGTCCATCAAGGTCGTGAGGATCCTCGAGTGCGCCACGGTCCTCGAGGTGGTGCTTCTCCTGTACAGACCCGCGCTCGCCATCCAGCTCGTCCTTGCGGGGCCCATTCTCCTGGCCGCTCTGTTCGAGCGGAACCGCATCCGCTCGTTCCGGCCGTGCCCGGCGCTACCGAGGGATCTCCACTACGCGCACCGGTTCTCCGAGCAGGCAGCCGAGCTGGGCTACAGGCTTCTCGGCACCTACGAGCTGATATCGCGTGCGAGGCGCCTCTTCCTCGGCATCTGGGTCGACCCGCGGGCGTCACGCCTCTCCGGGTGACCCAGGGGCGCATCGCCGGGCTACCCCACAAGCGGGCGAGACTCCGGAGCCGCGCCGGCAACCGCGTTCTGGAGACCTGTGACGAGCACGGCGCTTGGGACGGAAGCGGCCTCGTGGAGACCGTGGTGCTCACGGGAGCCGATGTTCCGGATCTCCGCGAACTGCACGAGCGGCGGACGGCGGGAGTGGGAGCGCTTCGACCGTGCGACGAGCGCGATCCTCTCTCGGAGCTCGAAGCGATCGAGTCGACACGCGTCGAGCGGCTGGTCGAGCTTGGACTTGCTCGCTTCATCGACGCGGCCCGCAACGACTGGCGCCACACCTTCAAGGGAGCGCTCCTCGTCGCTTTCCGCGGACAGGCGAGACAGCTCGAAGACGCACGCGCCCAAATGGACGGGCGAGCGTCGTAGCCTCGATCAGGGGCCGTTGGCTCCCGGCGTGACTACCGAGAACGTGCGCGTCCCGTTCGATCCGTGGCCCGGCGCGCGCCGCGTCCCGAGACGGCGGTAGACGCGGGCGCGCGAGAGACGTCGTCGACGGCGCGCGCGAGCGGGCTCTCGGGGGAGACGGACATCCGCTCGAGGAGGGCGCGCGCTCGCGCGACGTGGCGGTGGGGCGATCGCCCGGAAGCCAGCGCCACGTGGGCAAGCTCGACCTCGGCACGCAACAGCTCGGCGCTCTCGCCGATGCCTCCAGCGAGACGGGCGGCGCGGCGGGCGAAGCGTCCCGCCGCGGCGTGGTCCCGCCGGCGGCGCGCGATGCGCGAGAGCCCGATCGACGCGGACGCCTCTCCGAGGAGATCCGACACCTCGCGATGGATGGCGATCGCCTTCTCGAAGCCGCGGCGCGCGGCCTGGAGGCGGCCGAGATCGACGTCGATGCTCGCGACGGCGGCGAGCGCGATGCCTTCGAACCGGCGATCGCCGAGCCGTCGATGAATGGACAGCGCCTGGCTCGCGAGCTCGCGCGCCCGGACCGCTTCGCCGCGCTCCTGATAGAGGGACGCCATGTTGTCGAGCACGTGCGCTTCGCTCCGCTCGATACCGAGGTCGCGGCAGGCTCCGAGGGCCTTCTCGTAGGTCGCCTCGGCCTCGGGGATCCTCCCGAGCGTGTGAAGGAGCGCCGCCACGTTGGCCAGGACCTGTGCCTCCGAGAGACGATCCTGGGTCTTCTCGTGGACCGCGAGCGAGCGCTGGTAGAGATCCATCGCCTCCGCGAGCCTCCCCTGCTCCATGTGCAGCCCCGCGAGGTTGGCGAGCGTGATCGCCTCGCCGCGCACGTCCTTCTGGGCGCGATCAGAGGCGAGCGCGCGCTCGTAGAGCCGGCGCGCGCGACGCACGCCCCCGCGCTCGTGCACCAGGGCGGCAAGCGCGCTCAGCGCGACGCCCTCGTGCTCGCCCGTTCCCGTACGGCGGCGGAGACGCAGGCACTCCACGTAGCACTTCTCCGAAGCATCGATCTCGCCCTGGATCCTGAGGACGTTTCCGAGGTTCACGAGAAGCGAGGTCGCGACCTTCGCATCCTTTGCCCTGCGCGCGATCGCGAGCCCCCTCTCGTAGCTGTCGCGAGCTTCGGGCCAGCGCCCCAGGTCCTGGAGCGCGGCGCCGAGACAGCGCAGGCTCTCGGCCTGCGCGGACGGCGCACCGATCGCCGCCGCCTTGCGCGCCGCGTCGGCGTGCATCTCGCGTCCGCGCTCTCCCTCTCCCCGATGGCGCAGCACGCGCTGCCCGAGCTCGTTCTGGGCGCCGATGCTCTCGGCGGTCGGCTCGACCACGAGCCCGAGGTAGGCCTCGTAGAGGCGCTCGGCATCGTCCAGCGCGAACGCATCGCGGGCCTGCCGCGCGGCGGGCAGGTAGTGGGCCCGGGCGCGCTCCCTGTCGCCGGCACGCTCCCAGTGGAGGCCGAGGGCCGCCGACATCGAGCGCGCCTCGGGGGACGACTCCATCGCTTCCGCGGCGGCGCGATGGAGCGCCGGCCTTCGATCCGGCGCGATGCGTTCGTACGCGACCTCGTGGAGCTTGTCGTGGACGAAGCGGAACGTCTGGGGCGCCGGCTCCTCGATGACCTGCCGCGCGAGCAAGACCGTCAATCCCTCGAACAGCGCCGCGTCGGAGAGCCCGCTCGAGATCGAGAGGATCCGGCCGCTCGCCTCGCGGCCGATCGTGGCGGCGATGTCGAGCACCTCGCGCGCGACTCCCACGATCCCGTCGAGCCTGCGCCCGACCAGATCGCGGACGGCGCCCGGCAGCGGTAGCGCATCGAATCGACCGCCCGCCGCGCGCCACCGCCCCCGATCGTCGCGGTGGAGCAGCCCCTCGAAGACCGCGGTCCGCAGATACTCCGCCACGAAGAAGGGGTTCCCGTCGGACTTCGCCTCGAGCGCATCGAGCAGGCCGCGCGGGGGCTCGTGGAGCGCCAGCATGCCGCCGCACATCGACCGCACGGCCGCCGCGGGGAGCGGGCCCACGTGCACCACGTCGGCGCCGGGCACCGCGAGCAGATCCGAGATGCCCGGCGAGACCTCCTCGGACCGGAAGGTCCCGACGACGAGGAGACGCCGCGGACGCGATCGCGCGACGTGCTCGAGGAAGCCGAGCGTCAGATCGTCCGCCCACTGGAGGTCGTCGACCACGAGCAGGACGGGACGATCGCGCCCGAGCCGCTCGAACGTCTCGCGAAGCGCCCGGTAGAGCCGCTGCTTCGCCTGGGCGATCGGCAGCGGTGCCGGTGGCGTCGCATCGACCCCGGGAAGCGCCGCGATGCTCGGTGCGTACTGCGCGAGGAGACCCGCGCTCGACCCGAAGATGCGTGCCGCCGCTCCATCGCCCACGTGGCGACACCGGTCCGCAACGGTCTGCAGCGGCCCGGCAAGTGCGCCGAAGGGCCGCGCTCCTTCGACGGATCGTCCCGAGCACTCACCGACGAGGACGGAGAGCCCGAGATCCAGCGCCCGCGCGGCCAGTGCCATGCAGAGGCGGGTCTTTCCGATGCCGCTCTCTCCGGTGAGGAGGACGAGCCCGCCGCGCTCCTCGACGCCCTCCACGCGGCGCGCCAGATCGTCGAGCACGTCGCCGCGTCCGACGAGGCCCGGACGGTAGAGATAATCCTTGGGCGCCGGGCCGGAGGGGGCAAGCCCGTCACCGGCTCCGAGCGACGCGAGAGAGCGCGCGACGTCGTCGGCGTAGCCGAACCGATCCGCGGGATCTCGGGAGAGCAAGCGAAGGACCAGCTCGTCGAGGCCCGGCGGGATGCCCTCCGCAAGATCGGACGGCCGCGGCGGCGCCTCGACGTACCTGCGCTGGAGCGCTTCGTACGGCGTGCCCCCCTCGAACGGGGGGCGGCCCGTGAGGAGCTCGAAGAGGATGCCGCCGAGCGAGTAGAGATCGGCCCGCGCATCGACGAGCTGGCCCTGGCCCTGCTCCGGCGCGAGGTAGGCGATCGTCCCGACCAGCTCGCCCTCGACGTCGATCGTCTCGCGCGCCACGCTCGCGCCGAACCGCGCCGCGAGCCCGAAGTCCAGGATGACGGGCATGCCATCGTCGCGCACGAGCACGTTTCCCGGCTTGAGATCGCGGTGGACGAAACCCTCGCCGTGGAGGTAGGCAAGCGGCGCGCAGAGGCGCCGGATGACCGTCAGGAGAGACGCGAGGGCCGCGGGCTTGACGCGATTCTCGCGGCGGCTCACGCGCCGGGCGCGCGACGGCGCCTGCCGCATCTGTGCCGGGGCGAGGCTCCGGTGCTCGGTCCACCACGCACTCTGGCCAACCGGCGCCGGGCGAGCGCGGTCCGCGGGCACTCCGAGCTTGCGCGCGTAGCCGAGCAGTGTGACGCCGCGTACGATCTCCATCGCATACCACGGGATCCCGCCCTCGAGGCCGTGCGCGACGATCGGCACGATGCCAGGGTGGCTGACGTGGGCGAGCGCGTCGATCTCGCGGCGGATGCTCTCGAGGAGCCTCGCATCCGCGCCTTCCACGGTCTTGAGCGCGACCCGGCGGCCGGACTCCTCGTGGCGCGCCCGGTAGACGACGCCCATCCCGCCGCGGCCGAGCGGCTCTTCGAGGATGAACGGTCCGACCCGCCGGGAGAGCCGCGATGGCTCACGCGCAGGACCCATCATCGAACCGTCCCCGTGATCCACCATCGGGCTCTCAGAAGCGTATCGCGACAGTCGCGAGACGACGCCCTCGCGCACCCCGAATGGCGAGGCGCCATAGAATCCCGCCGATGGTCGCAAAGAGCCCATGGAGGGCGTGCGATTGATGATCAAGGGCGAGCCGGCGCCCGCCACCATCGGAGCGTTCGAGGTCACCCGCCAGCTCGGAATGGGCGGCATGGGCGTGGTCTACGAGGGGATCCACCGGGAGACGGGGAGACGCGTCGCGCTCAAGACCGCCCGCGTCGTGGACGCGGGGCATCTCGTCGGACTGCGCCGCGAGATCCACGCGCTCGCGCGTCTCGACCATCCCGGAATCGTGCGCATCATCGCTCACGGGATCCAGGAGGGCCTCCCCTGGTACGCGATGACTCTCCTCGAGGGGCCGACGCTGCGGCACCTGGTTCGATCCGAGGCGCCTCCCTGGACCGGCGCGTCGGTCGCATCGCCGACCGTGCCCATCTCGGCCAACGCCGCCACCGAGGTCCTCCCGCGATCGTCCACGGTTCCCTCGAACGCCGGTGCCGCCTGCCCCCTCGACCTCTCGATCACGCTCGTACGCAGGCTCTGCGAGACGCTCGCCTACCTTCACGGCGAAGGCGTGGTGCACCGGGACCTGAAGCCCGACAACGTCGTCGTCCTTCCGGACGACCGTCCGGTGATCGTCGACTTCGGGTTGATGGGGATGTTCGCCGGCGCCGGATCACGCGAGACCCTGCTGGGCGCCGGCGACGCCGCGGGGACCCTCCACTACGTCGCGCCGGAGCAGGCACGCGGCGAGCCCGTGGACGCCCGCGCCGATCTCTACGCCGTGGGTTGCATCCTCTACGAGCTCCTGACCGGGATCACGCCGCACGGCCAGAAGAGCCCCGCGGACCTCCTCACGCTTCCGGACGACGCCGGCGTCGAACCGCCGTCGCGCTTCACCCCGGACGTGCCTCCCGATCTCGATGCGCTGGTGCTCCGGCTCCTTCGCCGGGATCCCCGGCGCCGCATCGGATACGCGAGCGTCGTGGCCTCCGCCCTCTCCCGCTTCGGCGCACGAGAGCTCGATCGGAGTCCGGCCAAGACCTACCTCTACCGGCCCCTCCTTTCGGGACGCACCGGCGACGTGGCCCGCATCGTCAAGCTGCTCGCGGCCGCCCAGCGCGGGACCGGCGCCGCCGTCGCCGTCGGCGGCGAGAGCGGGATCGGCAAGACGCGGCTGGCGATGGAGGTCGCCGCGCTCGGGCGCGCTTCCGGGATGCGCGTCGTCGTGAGCGAGTGTCTGCCGCCGACCGCCTCGCGGGAGTCCTCGCAGGCCCCGCTCACCCCCCTTCTCGCCGCGATCGCGGATCGGTGCCGCGAGGCCGGGCCCGCGGCGGCGGAGCGCATCCTCGGTGGGCGCGGGCGCATCCTCGCCCGTGTCGAGCCCGCGTTCGCGTCGCTCCCCGGAGCGGAGCGCTTCCCTCCTCACGAGGAGCTCCCGCAGGAGCAAGAGACGCTCGCGTTCAAGGACGCCCTCTGGGCAGCGACTGCGGCGCTCGCGAACGACGATCCCATCCTGTTCGTCGTCGACGACGTGCAGTGGGCGGACGCCTTCGCAAGCGACGTGCTCGGAGATCTCGCCGGCCGAGCGAGAGCGGCGCCGATCGTGATCCTGACGACCTACCGGAAGGAGGAGGTCTCGAAGGATGCCTCGTCGCTCCTCTCGGGGATGACCCCGATCCCGCTGGGTCCGCTATCGCGCTCGGAGGTTGCGGGAGTGGTGGCGGACATGCTCGCCCTCGACGCGCCGGACGAGGGCCTCGCGAGCGCCATCGCCAGCCACTCCGAAGGCAACCCCCTGTTCGTGGCGGAGTACCTGCGCGCGGCGGTCGCCGAGGGACTGGTGCGGCTCGCCGGCGACGGCACCTGGGATCTCCGCGGAGCCGCAGCGCAAGACGTCGGGGCGCTGCACCTGCCGCAGACGCTCGCCGCCCTCTTCGCGCGCCGCTTCGCCCGCCTCTCGCCCGCCGCTCGGGTCCTCCTCGAAGCCGCCGCGGTGATCGGCCGTCGATCGAGCGTCGAGCTCCTGACCGCCATGCTCGGGTGGGACGACGATCGCGCGCTCGACTCCCTCGACGAGCTCGTACGATCCCACGTCCTGGAAGACGACCATGGCGGAGCGTCCTTCGCGCACGACAAGCTGCGGGAGGCCGCCTACGACGCCATGTCCGGGGAACGCCGCGCCGATCTCCACGGGCGTGCGGCCACGGCCCTGGACGGACTTCCGGCCGTGGCACGCAGCCCGCGGCTCGAGGAGGTCGCCATCCACTGGGAGAGGGCCGGGCAACGGAAGCTCGCGGCGGCGAGACACCTCGAGGCGGCGCGATGGACCGCGGGCGGCCACGCGAAGAGACGCGCGATCTCGTCGTATCGCTCCTATCTATGTCTCGCCCGCGAGGCGGGCGCGGAGAGGCCGAGCGCCCGCATCGAGCTCCTGGACCTCCTCTCGTTCCTCGGGCCAGGCGAGGACTTCGCACTGGAATCCGAGGGCGCCGTACGCGAAGCTCGCGCGCTCGGCGACGACGCCCTCCTCGGCGCCGCGCTGCGCAGCATGGCGAAGGTCCACCGTCGATCGAGGGAACGCGAGCTGGCCCGCCGCGCCCTCGAAGAGGCGGTGGCATGCCACTCGCGCACCGGGAACCTCACGGCGGAAGCGGCCGCGACCGCCGACCTGGCCCAGTGTCTCGGCGACCTCGACGATGTCGCGAACGCCGACCTGATGTTCGTGCGCGCGGTGTCGATGATGAAGCAGCTCGGCCCGTCGCGACCGCTCGGCGAGACGTTGCTCGCGTTCGGCGGCCACCTCCGACTGATCGAGCGCGCCGACGAGGCCCACGATGCGTTCGAGGAAGCGCTCGAGTGCTTCCGGGCGACGAACGACCGGCGCGGAGAGGGCATGGCGCTCGGCAGCCTCGGGAACCTGGAGGGCGATCGCGGCCGGCTCGACGAGGCCCGCCCGCGCCTCGAGGCAGCGCACGCCCTCTTCCGGCTCGTCGGCGACCGCCGCGGCGAGGCCATCTGCCTCATGAACCTGGGCAAGTGCGCGCTCGACGCGAACCAGTTGCAGGCGGCGGAGGAGATCCTGGAGCGGTCCCGCGTCCTGCTCGTCGACCTCCGAGACGAGCGCCTCCTGCGGAAGCTCGAGGAGATTGTCCCGAGGATCGGAAGCGCCTCTCCGTCTCCGCCCGTCGACGTGTGACCGAGACGGCGCCTAGGGGTGTGCTGCGCCGCGTCCGCGGCGAAACCTCCGTACCTCGTTTCGGAGCTACGCTCGCGTGATCCGCGAGGACTGGGCGCCGAATGGCGAGGAGCAGAGACGACGCATGCCCCGTGCGGTTTCGGAGGAGGCGCGGCGAAGCCAGCGACGGCGCGGGCCGTACAGAATCGATGCAGTCATTCCCCGACGACTCCTTGGCACGTGAACGTAGCTCCGAAACGAGGTACTCAGTATCCGAAATCGCCCGTTGCCGGAATGGCGCCGCAGCAGTTGCCAGGGTAGGCGACCAGGACAAACGGTACCTGGGTGAGGGCACCGCCACTGTAGACGAAGGTCCGCACCTCTGTCGTGGCGCCAGGCGGACCCTCGGAAGCGAGAAGCTCGTCGGAGCCGTTCGCGTCGAGGTCCCCGGCGCCGGTGCGGGCCCCTCCGGACGTCGTGAAGGGGGTGACGTCGAAGCCGGGGAGCACCGCCACGGCCGTGCCGTCGTAGTCGAATCCCAGGACGTGCGCCGGGAGCGACGGCCCCGGGCCGGGGGCGGTGACGATCTCCGCGAACAGGTCCTTGTCGACGTCACCTCCGGCGACGTTGACGCCATACTGGGGCGCTGGAAACGCATTGAAGTTGACCTTCCCGATCGCAGTCGCGGCTCCACCATCGACGTTCCAGCCGCGCACCTGCGGCGCGAAAAGTGGGCTTGGGCCCGGCCCCGTGAGGATCTCGGCGGGGCCGTCCGCATCGATGGACGCCGCACCCACCTCGACGCCGTACTTCAGGGTCGAGTAGGCGAAGAAGTTGATCCCCGCAACGGATGAGATGGAGGTCGCGTCGAAGTCGAACCCGCGCACGTGGGGACCGAAGACCGCGCCTGGCCCCGCGCCGGCGACGATCTCGCAGAACGCATCGAGATCGGTGCTCCCGGCGCCCACGTTGGCACCGTACTTGAGGGTGCCGTAGGCATAGAAGCTGATCTTTCCCATCGCCACGCCATTGCGATCCCAGCCGCGAACGTGGGGACCGAAGACATCGCCGGGGCCCGGTCCCGTGATGATCTCCGAGGAGGTTCCGCCATTGACGTCGCCGGACGCGACGTTGGTTCCGAAGCGGCCCGCGGCGTAGGCCTGAACGTCGACGCTTGGAGCGCCGGAGGCGTCGAACACGCGGTAGCGGTTCGTGCTCGGCGGTACGAGCGCCTCTCCGATCAGGTAGTTTGCCGGGCGTCTCACCTCCATCGCATACGCAAGGGATCCGGCACATCCCTGGGAGTCCTGGGCACGGATGGTGAACGAGAAGGACCCCGTGCCGCTCGGCGTCCCCGAGAGGGTGCCCCCGGGCGCGAGCACGAGACCCGGCGGGAGCGTCCCCGCGGCCACGGAGAACGCATAGGGAGCCGTTCCTCCCGACGCGCTGATCGTCTGGGCGTAGGAGACTCCGACGCTCGCGTCGGGCAGCGCGGCCGGTGAGAGCGTGATGGCACCGCACGTGGCGATCGTGAGGTCATATGTCCTCGTCCCGCAGTATCCGGCGGTGTCGAGCACGGTCACCTCGAACGTGAACGTTCCCGGGGCAGTGGGCGCCCCCGACAGTCGCCCCGACGTCGCGAGGCTCAGGCCCGGGGGCAGCATCCCCGAAGTCACGGCGAACGTGTACGGCGCTGTGCCACCACTCCCCATGAGCGTCACCGAGTAGGGCGCGCCGACCGCACCGTTGGGGAGGGTCGGAGGTGAGATGTCGAGGAGGCAACCTCCGAGGACGATCAGCAAGTCGTAGGACCGGGTGCCAGCGCAACCGGTCTGGTCGACAGCGGTCAACGTGAAGGCGAACGTTCCCGGGATCGTCGGCGTCCCGGAGAGGATGCCGGTGCCGAGGGTGATGCCGGGCGGGAGCGTCCCCGCCGTCGCCGCAAAGGTGTACGGAGACGTGCCTCCCGACGCGAAGACGGTGGTGCTGTACGGAGCTGCCACGCTGCCGGGAGGTAAGGACGGGGGCAAGAGCGCGATGACCGGACATCCGAGCCCCGCGCCGGTGCTCCCCCGCATCTCCTCCGATGCGGCGCGGACGGGGACGAGGAGCGCGATCGCGACCATCGCGATCTCCCCGGCGAAGACGCGGCCGATCCGACCCTCGCGGAAAGCGCTCCGCATCATCTGGTGACGCTCCCGGGGAATGCTGCCGGGAATCATGGCGACCATGGCACGGTAAGCGCCGAGATCATGACTCTTCCCCTCGCAGTGCAAGCAAGCTCGACGCCAGCGCGCGATCGACGCGCTCCCGCCACCATGCCGGTCCGTCCCTTAACCCGCGGTTCAGAGACCCGGGGCGGACGGGCTCGGAGGTTGATCCGGCTGGATCTGAGGCTGGACGCTTGCGAGGAGGTGCCGGGCCCGAGCGCTCAGGAGTGGAGCCTCCGACAGTGACGGCGCGATGATCGCTCGCGCAAGCCGGGTGTCACCCTCCCGGACGGACACGCCGGCGAGCACGGCCCGCGCGCAGGCGATCTCCGTCTTGCGATCGACGATGGTCGCGGCCTCGAGGGCCTCCGTCGCGCGTCGGCGCGCGAGCTCGACGTCCCCGCGCGCGAGGTCGGACTCGGCAGCGAACGCCAGGGCGAACGCGAGGAAGGCCTTGGTGTCCACGGCGCGCAGGGCACCGAGCGCGGACTCGAACGCGGCCGGCGCCCCGGGATCTCGCTTCTCGAGCCGCGCGAGGGCTCGCAGGGCCTGGGCGATCGCGAGCTCGCTCCCCTCGGGCATGGCTCGCGCGATGGGATCGATCGCATCGCAACGCGCGAGGACGCGGTCCGACGCGCCGGCCTCGAGATCGATGGACGCGAGCTCGGCGAGGCACTGGACGTCCGCCCAGTGATACTCGATGCGGGAGAACGCCGCGTGCGCGCGTTCGAGGAGGTCGACCGATTCGTCGATGCGTCCCTCGTGGTGGCGCACGATGCCGAGCGCCCACGCAATGTCCGGAAGGTCGATGCCCGCCTGGCGTGAGGCCTGTCGGCGCGCAGCAGGTGCGACGCCGCGAGCGCGTGCTCGCGCCCGAGCAGCGCGAGGCACCGCGCCGACTTCGCAAGCGTCCGGGCCGCGCTGCCGGGGTCGGAGGCCTCGATGGCAGCGGTGCTCTGCATCGTGGCGTGATGGGCGCCGCGGAAGTCCCCCGCCTGGAAGTGCAGCTGCGAGAGAAGGTAGAAACCTTGCTGCACCCACGCCGGAAGCCCGGCGCTCTGCGCGTCGAGCACCAGGCGCTCGATTTCCGTCTCGAACCTCGGCACGGTCCACTCCTTGGAGCGAGCCTCCATGATGATCTCGATGAGCTCGAGCTGGATCGGCGCGCGGAGCTCGCGGGGAAGGTCCTGCGACAGCTCGCGCCCGCGCTCGGCCAGGGCCGCAGCATCCACCGAGGCGAACAACCGGACGCACCGCCGGGCCGCGGCGACGCACGCGCGCGCCGCGGCCTCGCGGTCGCCGCCGAGAGCGGCGTGGTGTGCGACGTCGCCCGCGAGCGCGGCGTCCCCCGACGCCGAAAGGGCACGCGCCAGCGTGAGGTGCATCAACCGGCGTCGGGGCTCCGACACCTGGCGGTAGGCCCCCTGCCGCACGAGGTCGTGCGTGAAGTCGTACCTCGCGCCCGCAGGTCGGATCACCGCGTGGCGCTCCAGCTCCTCGAAGGCGGCGGCCACCTCGACCGGTGGGAGCGCCGTCGCGGCAGCGACGATCGCGAGGTCGAAGCTCGAACCGAGGGCCGCGGCCCACGGGAGCACGTCCCGCGCCCGCCCTTCGATCCGGAGGAGGCGATCGACGATCAGGCCGGAAAGGGAATCGGGCAGGCTCGTGGCCCCATCCTTGAGGGCGCGCGCGAGCTCGAGGGTGAAGAGCGGGTTCCCGCCCGCGTCGTGGTACACGCGATCCGCGTCGAGCGCCGCGTCGACGGCCCCCACGAGCTCTCGGGTCGCCGCGGCATCCAGGGCCTCGACGTCGAGCGCGCGGAGGCGTCCCTGCCGGGCGAGCTCGCGCAGCATCGCGTGCACCGGGCGGTTGTCGGCGAGCTCGGCCGGGCGCGCCGCGCAGGCGATGAGCACGCGGCAGCCGTCGAGCTCGCGCGCCGCGAAGTGCAGGAGCGCAGCCGAGGCTTCGTCGAGCCACTGGACGTCGTCGAGGAGGACCGCGACGGCGGGGTGCTTCGACGCAAGCGCCGCGAGATAGCCGGTGAACGCCCGGAAGAGACGGCTCCGATCCCACTCGGGGGGCGCGCCGCTGCCACGCTCTTCGAGAAGCGGCGCCATGTCCTCCGGGGGGGCAGGAACCTCCGGCGGAAGCGATCTCAGCGCTTCGATCCACGCCCCATAGGGGCGGACCATCTCCGCCTCGAACGCACGGCCCGCGAGGACCACGCCACCCGCGCGCCGCGCGATCGCGGCGAGCTCGCCGAGGAGCCGCGTCTTGCCGATCCCCGGATCTCCCGAGATCTGAAGGACGGCGTTGCTGGCCCGCGCGCCGATGCCGCCGACCACGTCCTCGAGCGCGTCGATCTCCCGGCCGCGGCCGACGAGCGTCGTGGCGACCGGGGTCGGAAGCGGGGGCGCGGCAGGCCTCTCCGCGCGCGGCGGCGCGGCGGTGGCGGCGGCACGCCGCACCTGCTCGAGCGCCGGCGAGGGACGCACGCCGAGCTCCACCTCGAGGATCCGCCGGCACGCGTCGTACTGTGCGAGGGCCTCCCGCCGCCGGCCCAGGCGCCCCAGGAGATCGATCACCGCGACGTGGGACTCTTCCTGGAGCGGGTCGACGGCGAGCCGATGCCTGGCGAAGCCGAGCGCGTCCTCGGGACGATCGGCGAGGCGCGCGACCAGCTCCTTCAGGATCTCGACGCGGGCGCCGCGGGCGCGCTCGCGCTCGGCGACGCACCACTCGCGGAAGCGGTAGCAATCCGCCAGGTCTAGCCCCTCGAGGAGCTCGCCCCGGAACAGGGCCGCGGAGGAGACGAGCTCGCCGGTCGGGACCTTGTCGATCCCGGGGGAGAGCGTGCGGGTCACCGTCGCGAGATCCACGCCCGCGCCGGCAGCGTCGAACGCCACGCGCCCGCCATCGGTCACGATCCTCGAACGGTTCGCATCGTCGACGATCGGTCGCAGCCGCGCCAGCGCCCAGCGAAGCGCGCCCCGGGGATCGTCCGGACCCTCCCAGAAGAGCCGGCAGAGCGTCTCGCGCAGGTGCGGCGTTCCCGTGACGACGAGGTACCCGAGAAGAGCCCTCGCGCGGCGGGAAGGCGGCAGAGGGAGGGCCCGGCTGCCGTCGAGCACCTGGAGCTCACCGAGGAGCCGTATCTCCTTGCCGGTCTGGCGCGCCGACTTCATGGGACGCCCGCATTTTTCCACGGCCGCTACCACGCTCCCTACCACGGGCGACGGCGAGCATCGTCCCAACGCCAACCGGGAGGTTGCCATGAGCTTCAAGACCACGTTGACTCTCGCTGCTTCTCTTTCCCTCATCCTCGGTGGTGCCGCCGTGGCACCGGCCGCCGACGCGACCTGGTCGATCGAGGCGGACTACATCGAGGCCTGCTCGTGCAGCCTCTTCTGTCAGTGCTACTTCAATCCCACGCCCGAGGGCGGACACTTCTGCCAGTTCAACAACGCAGTGAAGGTGTCGAAGGGCCACGTCGGCGACGTGAAGGTGGATGGCTGCAAGGTGTGGCTGTCGGGCGACCTCGGCGGCGACCTGACGTCCAAGGAGTTCAAGTCGCTCGTCATGACGTTCGACCCGTCGGTGAAGCCGGATCAGCAGAAGGCCCTCATGTTCCTGATGGGCCAGATCTATCCCGTCAAGTGGAGCCAGAGCGCGGTCGACAGCGCTCCCATCACCTGGGAGGAGCACGGCACCGACGCCTACGCGAAGCTCGGAGACAAGGGAGAGGTCAAGCTCACCGGAGTCAAGGACAAGGCCGGCAAGCAGACCGTGATCGAGAACCTCCCGTACTGGGGCGCCCAGACCAACACCGGGTTCCGCCTCGCGAAGGGCACGCACTTCTACAAGGGCAACGGCCAGGACTACACGTTCAAGGAGCGGAACGGCTTCATGATCCACATCGCCTCCAGCGGCACGGTCACGCCCGGCGCGGGGATGTAGCGGAGATCGATCGGTCCGGGGGCGGGCGCTGCCCGTTCCCGGACGGATCGGGTAAGGTAGCTAGAGGGAAGGAGTCGCCTCATGTCGCGCATCATCGTCGAACGGACCTTCGATCCCCCGGTCACCCAGGAAGCGCTCGCCGACGTCAAGAAGAAGATGCTCCCGTGCCTCCAGACGTACCGGGTGCGCTGGGTCCGGAGCTACCTGTCGCTCGATCGTAAGAGGATGGTCTGCGAGTACGAGGCCCCGGACGCCGAGGCCGTACGCGACGTACAGCGCGAGGCCGCCGCGCCCTATGAGCGGGTCTGGAACGCCGACCTGCTCGAGGGTTAGCCGCGAAGCCCGGGAGGATGTCCTGGGCGCGGCTATCATTCGCGCGTGTCGCTGCGAGAGAAGTGGGACGCGCACGCTTCGGAGTGGATCGCGTGGGCGCGCGCTCCGGGTCATGACTCCTACTGGCGGTTCCATCGCGATGCGTTCCTCGCGCTCGTCTCGCCTCCGGGCGCGCTGACGGTGGACGTCGGTTGCGGGGAGGGGCGCCTGACGCGCGACCTGCGTGCGCGAGGCCACCGCACGATCGGCGTCGAGCCGTCCAGCGCGATGCTCTCGGCCGCTCGCGAGGCCGATCCCGGCGGGGACTACCGGCAGGGCGCCGCGGAGGCGATCCCGCTTCCGGACGGCGAGGCGGATCTGGTCGTGAGCTTCATGGTGTTCCAGGACGTCGACGATCTCGAGGGCGCGGTGAAGGACTGCGCGCGCATCCTGCGCCCGGGCGGACGGCTGTGCGCGGCCATCGTCCATCCCATCAACTCGTCGGGCCTCTTCGAGAACGAGGACGTCGACAGCCCGTTCGTGATGCGGGATTCCTACCTCGGGGAGCGCGACTACGAGGAGAGCCTCGGGCGCGCCGGGTTGACGATGACGTTCCATAGCCGCCACCGTCCGCTCGAGAGCTACGCGCGTGCTCTCGAGGGCGCTGGGTTTCTGATCGAGAAGGTGCGCGAGCCGCCGGCGATCGAGAACCGTGAGATGAGCGAGCGGAGCAAGCGATGGCTACGGATCCCGCTCTTCCTCCATGTGCTCGCTGTCAAGGAAGGTCACGCTCCTCGCTTCGCGAGGTAGGCGTCCACCGCCTCGTAAGGTTGAGGTGGGGCAGGATCCGGAGGGTGCTCGAGCTCCCATGCGACGGACGCGCGGATCGCACCGTCGAGATCGACGCGTTCGCGGTAGCCCAGCTCGTCGCGGATGCGCGCGTCGCTCGTGACGAGGTCCTGCGAGAGCTCCATCCCCGCCCGCAGCTCGAGGGCGATGTCGGCCGCCGGCGCGCCGACGATCTCGCCCTTCCATCCGAGCTCCCGCGCCACGGCGGAGGCGAGCTCGTGCGTCGAGAGGGGCCAGTCGCCGACGTTGTAGGTGCGCCCTGCGGCCCGGGGATCGGTGCACGCGAGCACCATCGCCGCGGCGACGTTGTGGACGAATCCGTAGGTGGATCGCCAGGTCGCGTAGCCTTCCTCGAGGACGATCGCGGGACGACCGTCCTGCATCGGCTTCACGAAGGAGTAGAGTCTGTGCTGGTAGTCGCCCGGCCCGAGCACCATCGGGAGCCGCAGCACGGTCCCGGGAAGCGACGGCTCGGAGAGGACGGCCTGCTCGGCGGGGATCTTGTCGTAGTCGTAGGAGAGATGGGTCGGCTCGGTCTCGGGCGTCCGGTACGGGTACATGACCGTGCGCAGGGGCGATTCCTCCGTGAGCGGGAGCGCGACCGGCGGGCCCGGCTCGCGCCCCGAGATGCGGCCGTACGCCTGGTAGACGTCGCAGCTCGACGTCATCACGAGCCGGCCCGCGACACCGCGGAGCACGTCGACGCACTGGCGCGCGTGATCCCCGACCACGACGACGTTGTGCAGCACGACGTCGGGGGAGAGGCGCCGGAGGTCGCCGGCGGAGTCCGCTAGCCTGGCGCGGTCTCCCGCGATGTGGCCGACGCCGGGCGGGACGTTCTCCTTCCGGCGACCGCGGTTCAGGACGGTGACGTCATGACCGAGCTCGAGCAGCCGGCGGACCACCGCCGCACCGATGAAGACGGAGCCGCCGATCACCAGGATCCTCATCGAAGCCTCCCTTGTTCGCGAGATGTCGTCGTCACGGAGCGATCGCCTTGGCGCCCTTCTCGCGAGGGTCCTTGACGCGGTCCTTCAGGTCGAGACCGGACTTGACCTCGACGACGATGCCGTCGGAGAGGCCGACCTCGACCGTTCGCTTCTCGAACTTCTGCGTGCCGACCTCCACCTCGACGAAGGGTTTCCCGTCGTCGAACTGGAGCAGGGCTTCGTCCAGGGTCAAGACGTCGTCGCGCCGATCCAGCACGATGTCGGCGTTCGCGGAGTAGTTGGCGCGCACCGAGAGGCTCTCGTCCACGGCGAGAGCGGCACGGATCTCGAACTGGATGGCTCCCTCCTCCTTCACTCCCTTGGGCGCGATGTGCTCGAGCTTCGCGGAGAGCTTCTTTCCCTCGATCGCGCCGACCGTGAGCTCGAGCTCCATGCCAGGCCGGAGCTTCCCGACTTCCGACTCGTCCACCTTGCCGAGGAAGATCATGTCGCTCATGTCCGCGATGGTGGCGATCGTCGTGCCGGCGTTGAACGTGTTGCTCTCGATCACCGAAGCGCCCGCCTCGAGGGGCACCTCGAGGACCGTGCCGCCGATGGTGGCGCGCACGAGCGTGTTGGTCGCCGTGCCGGTGCGGGCGGTCGATCCCTTCTTGATGAGGTCGAGATTGCTCTCGGCGGCGGCGAGCTCCTCGAGGGCGCTCTCGTGCGCGACCTTGCGGGCGTCGAGCTCGGCGGTCGCGATCGTCCCCTGCCTCGCAAGCTCTTGCCCTCGGCGGAGCTCGCGCTCGGCATTGTCGCGGTTGATGCGCGCCAGGTTCAGGCGGGTCTCGGCGTTGTTCAGGCTCACCATGTCCGGGACGATGCGGATCCGCGCGACCACGTCCCCGGAGGCCACCTTCTTCCCCGGTTCGACGAGGAGCTCGTCGACGATGCCCGAGACCTGGGGCTTGATCTCGACCTCCTTGCGCGGCACCACCGAGCCGGTGGCGACCGTCTTCTTCACGACGCTGCCTTGCGCCGGAGGCTTCGTCTCGAAGGCGACCGGAGGCTTCGCGGCCTTCTTGTAGAGGAAGTAGAGCGTCCCGGCGAACGCCGCGACGAGCATGAGGCCGAGGGCGACCGCGAAGAGCTTCTTCATGGAGCGTCAGATCTCGGCGCGCAGTGCGTCGACGGGACGAACGGCGACGGCGCGGCGCGCGGGTAAGAGGCCGGCGACGATGCCGGCGACGACGAGGACCGAGAGAGCGCGCAGGGCACTGCCGAGGGACACCTCGGGGGCGCCGAACATCGCTTCGGGAGAGCCGCCGGGAGGCAGGAACGACTCGACGAGGGCCAGCAGGCCGACGGAGATGCAAAGACCGGTCGCACCGGCGATGGCCGTCAGGATCACGGCCTCGAGCACGATCTGGCTCATGACGACCCAGGGCGTCGCGCCGACCGCCCGCCGGATCCCGATCTCCTTGGTGCGCTCGCGCACGATGATGAGCATGATGTTGCTCACGCCGATGGCGCCCGCGGCGAGCGTGCCCGACCCGACGATCCAGGTCAGGGTGGCGATGGCGAGGAAGAGGCCCTGCACCTTCTGGAACTCCTCCTCGACGTTGTAGTGGCCGAAGGCCCGGCGATCGTCGGGATGGACCGTGTGGCGCTGCCTCAGGAGGGCGAGCACGCGCTCCTCGACGCGCGACGCTCGCGTATCCGGGCGTGAGGTGATCGCGAGCCACCCGACGTCGTCGCCGCGGTTGAAGGCCGACTGGAAGGTGGTGAAGGGCACGAAGATCCTCTGGGTGTCCTCGTCGGCGTCGTCCCCGCGTCCGGCGCCCTGGAACGTGCCGACCACGGTGAAGTAGACGCCGTTGATCTTCACGTTCCCGCCGACGGGCTCGTCGCCGCCGAACAGGATCTCCTTCACCTTCGTGCCGATCACCGCCACCTTGCGCCGCTCGGCCATGTCGATGGGATCGAGGAATCGTCCCGACAGGATCTCCATCGGGACGACGGCGCGGATCTCGGGCACGTCGCCCATGACGCTGAAGGCTCCGGTCTTGGTGCCGCGCACGACGTTGTTGCCACCCCGGTAACCGCCGAGCTGGAGACGCGGCGCGATCACCGCCGCCTCGGTGACCGCGGCGCGGATCGCGACGACGTCGGCGTCGTTCATCGAGAAGCGGCGCCCCGGGAGGAGCCCGCCATAGGGCATCGACGTCATCTGCGTCCACACGAAGAGGCTGTTCGAGACGGAGTCGGAGAACCCGGCGCGCACCCCGTTGCCGAGGCCGTTGCCGGCCCCCAGCATCACGACGAGGAGGAAGATCCCCCAGAAGACGCCGAACGCCGTGAGGAGCGTGCGCACCTTGTTGTGGGAGAGGGCATCCCAGATCTCGCGCCAGAGGTCGCCGTCGGTGAGCATCCTACTCGTCCCTCAGCGCCTCGATCGGGCGTACCGAGGCCGCGCGGCGGGCGGGGATCAGCCCGGCGAGCGCTCCGGCGAGCACGAGCAGGGCCGTCGCCTGGAGCGCCACGCCGAGATCGACGCTCGGGTTCCGGAAGAACTCGGCGCTCGGCAGGTGGCGCGCCCCGACCTCGAGAACCATGACGCCGCCCACGAGGCCGAGGTACCCCGAGATCGCCGTCAAGAGGACGGCCTCCTGCATCACGAGCCGCAGGATCGATCCGGGGGTGGCGCCGAGCGCCTTGCGGACCCCGATCTCGCGCGTACGCTCGCGGACGGCGATCATCATGATGTTGGAGACGCCCACGACGCCGGCCACGATGGTGCCGGCGCCGATGAGCCAGATGAACATGCGGATGCCGCCCATGAGGTTCTGGAAGCGACGGAAGTGCTTGTTGTTGTTGTTGACGAAGATCGCGCGCTGATCGTCGGGATCGAAGGCGTGGCGCGCCGCCATCCGCTGCTTGACCTCGTCTGCCATCGCCTCCGTCGTCTCGAAGGGCAGGTCGCCGGTCGTGAACATGTACATGCCGACCTGGTCCTGCCCGTTGTAGGTGCGCTGCGCCGTCGTGATGGGCAGGTAGATCTTCTCGAGCTCGCCCTCGCCGCCCTCGTCGTCGAACACCCCCACCACCTTGAACGCGATCCCGTTCACCTCGATCTGCCGCCCGATGGGATCCTCTTTCTTGAACAGCGCGTCGCGGACCTTGAGGCCGATGACGGCGACCTTCCGCAGCTCGGCGAGGTCGCTGTCGTCGAGGAAGCGCCCCTCGACGACGATGGTCTTCTCGAGATACAGGTGGTCGGGGTGGACGCAGCGCACGTCGAAGCTCGCGGACTCCCGCCCGTAGCGCACCCGGGGGTTTCCGAGGAAGAAGCGGCCGGTGATGTGCTCCACGCCCTTCACCCCCGAGCGCACCTCCTCGACGTCGGTGTTGTGGAACTGCACGCGGCGGCCGGGCTTCAGTCCGTGATAGGGCGCGCTCGTCTGCCCGCTCCGCACCCAGATGCTGTTCACGGCGTCGTCGCGGAACTGGTAGGACACGCCGTTCTCGAGACCGCGGCCGGACCCGAGGAGCACCACGAGCATGAAGATGCCCCAGGCCACCGAGAAGCCCGTGAGGAACGTGCGGAGCTTGTTGCGCCTCACGGTGTCGAAGATCTCCTGCCAGGTCTCGAGGTCGAACACTTCAGACCCTCGCCGCCGCGGGCGCCTGGCTCTCGTTCCAGCGCTCCTCCAGGATCTCCCCGTCGTGGAGCCGGATGACGCGCTGGGTCATCGCGGCGATGTCGTGCTCGTGGGTGACGATCACGACCGTCACTCCCGAGCGGTGGATCTCCTTCAGGACATCCATCACCTCGCGCGACGTGGCGGAGTCGAGAGCGCCCGTCGGCTCGTCGGCGAGGATGACCTTCGGGCTCGAGATGAGCGCGCGGGCGATCGCCACCCGCTGCTTCTGGCCGCCGGAGAGCTCGCTCGGAAGGTGGGACGCCCAGTCCCGGAGTCCCACCCGCTCGAGGAGCGCCATCGACGCCGCGAGGCGCTTGCGCCTCGGGACGCGCTGGTAATAGAGCGGCAGCGCGACGTTCTCGAGCGCGGACTTGAAAGCGATGAGGTTGAAGGACTGGAAGACGAAGCCGAGCGTGCGGCTCCGGTAGACGGCGGCCCGTGTCTCGGACAGGTCCTTCATCAGGGTCCCGTCGAGGCGGTACTCCCCCTCGTCGTAGCCGTCTAGAAGACCGATGATGTTGAGGAGCGTCGACTTGCCGGAGCCGGAGGACCCCATGATCGCCGCGAGCTCGCCCTTGCCGATGGTGAGGTCGAGTCCCTTGAGCACCTCGAGCTTGCCTCGGCCGACGGGGTAGGACTTGCGGATCTTCGACAGCTCGATCATGGGCGCGGTCCTCTCATCGTAGTGATCCGCCGCGGATCGCGGCGTGCCGCGAGATGTAAAACGTTGTAATCCTCCGCGGCGTGGACCGGGCGCCCCGTGGGCCGGCTACACGGCGTTGCCGGCGGTCTCGCGCTCCTCCGCGGCGGCACGGATCGCGGAGCGGACCGATGGCAGCAACCCGCCCCAGGTCCAGGGCTTCCGTACGAAGACGTCCGCGACGCCCACCGCGAGGAGGTCGCGGGCGCCCTCGGAGCCCGACACCACCACCCGCGCCGCGCACGGCCAGAGGCGCCGTGTGAGCTCGAGCACGTCCGCGCCGTTACGGCCGGCGCCCATGTGCATGTCCGTGACGACGGCGACCGGCTCTCCGTGCTGCGCGAGCGTCTCGAAGTCCGCGCCGCTCGCGGCGTCCAGGACCACGAAGTCCTGGGACAGCTCTTCGATCATCAGGAACCGCGTGTCGATCTCGTCCTCGAACACCAGGATGTGGTGGTTCATGTCTCGGCACCTCCGCATGCCAGCCCGGAGAGCACGGAGCGTGCCGCATCGGTTCCCCTGGGGAGACGGCCGTGAAGAGCCTGGCTCGTGCGCGGGGACGCGCAGCCGGTGTGCGGTGGAGCGCACACGGCGGGCGGATGGGACGGCTACGCTTCTGGCCTCGCGAGGAGCGGGGGCAGGACCCGGGGAAGCTCGTCGAGGAGGTCGGAACGGGCGACGACGGCCGAGACGCCTTCGTCGCGCGCCGCGGAGATCGCGGCCGGATCGAGGATGCCCGAGATCATCACGACGGGTAGGTCCTGGCGGACGCCCCGGATGGCCCGCGCGAGCTCGAGGCCCGTCATCCCTTCCATCGCGTGATCGGTGACGACCGCGTCGAACGCCGCCGGATCCGACACGACCGCACGCAACGCCGCCCGCGGGTCGGTGGCGCCGGTGACGCGGTACGAGAGTCCCAGCAAGAGTGTCGTGACGAGCGTCACCATCGCCTCCTCGCCGTCGACGTAGAGCACGCGGCAGCCGCGCCCACCGGCGCGCTGTTCGGCCGTCGTGGCCTCTCCGGTCGCACGGGCCGCGGGGAAGTAGACGTCGAACGTGGTTCCGATGCCGACGCGGCTCGTCACCCGCAGCGTTCCGCCGTGCACGGTGACGATCCCGTGGACGACCGACAACCCGAGCCCCGTGCCGACGCCGGGGCCTCTCGTGGTGAAGAACGGCTCGAAGATGCGCGTCTGGATGGCGGTATCCATGCCCGAGCCGTCGTCCGAGACCGAGAGGCGCACGTAACGGCCGGCCGCGAGCCCGGCCGGGAGCGCCGCATCTTCGCGCGCCAGGTCGCGCGCCTCGAGGACGACCTCGATCGTGCCGCCGTCCGGCCGGAGGGCTTGCCGCGCGTTGGTCCCGAGATTCATGACCACCTGGTGAAGCTGGGACGGGTCGCCCAGGACGGAGCAGCCTCCCTCGAGCCGCGAGCGGATCGCGGCCGCCGGAGGCATCGTTGCGGAAAGGAGCTCGATCGCGTCCTGCACGATCGGCCTGAGGTCGACGAAGGAACGCCGCGGCTCCCGCCGCCGGCTGAAGGTCAGGATCCGGCGGACGAGATCGGAGGCGCGCACGCTCGCGCTCGCGATCACGTCGAGCCTCGGGAGCGCGGGACTGTCAGGCGGAACGTGCTTCCGCGCGAGCGCCGTGTTGCCGATGATCGAGGTCAGGATGTTGTTGAAGTCGTGGGCGATGCCGCCGGCGAGCGTGCCCAGGCTCTCCATGCGCTGCGCGTGGGCGACCTGGGCCTCGAGCTTCCGGCGGGCGGTCACGTCCGTCGAGATGGCGAGCACCGCCGAGGGACGCCCCGCGTCATCCCGCTCCAGGGTGAAGCTCGTCACGACGGCGAGGGCTCGTCCGTCGCGCGTCACGTGCGGAAGCTCGCCCGACCACGCTCCGTACTCGAGCGCTCGCAGCTTCACCTCCGCGGGCGTCGACGCGTCCGCGTACACGAGCTCACCGATCCCGCGGCCGACCGCCTCCGCGCTCGTGAAGCCGTAGAGCTGCCCGGCCCCCTGGTTCCAGTACCGCACGGCGCCGTCATCGAACCCGTACACGACGATGGCGTCGCTGGCGCGATCGAGGATGGCGGCTTGCTCGGCGATGCGCCGCTCCGCGGCCTTGCGGTCCGTGATGTCCCGGACCGTCCCCACCAGGCTCGTGCAGGCGCCCGCGTCGTCGAACACCGGCGTCACCGCCACCTCTCCGTACTTGATGCCCGACGGGTACGGCGTGACCTCGTCCCACGTGATCGTGCGACGCTCGCGCATCGCGCGCTCGTAGCAGGCGATCACCTGGGTCCGTGAAGGCTCCGGAACGACGTCGTCGACGCGCTTGCCGACGATCTGATCGAGCGTGAGCCCCGTCGCGCGCAGGAACGCCCGGTTCACCGAGATGAAGCGGTATCCACCCGTAGGCTCGACGCCGATGTAGAAGATGACGTCCGAGACGTTGTCGTAGACGGCGGACCGGATCCGCTCCCGCGCGGCGAGCTCCGCTTCCCGCTCGCGGATCGCCCGGTCCTGGCGATCGCGCAGGATCGCGATCGAGGCGAGGTGCGTCGCGGCGTCGACCCACTGGATCTCGCGCGCGCGAGGGGCCCGGCGGACGCGGTGGTAGCACGCGAACGTCCCGAGCACCTTGCGCTCGGGCGAGGAGATCGGCGTCGACCAGCAAGCGCGCAGGCCGTGGGGCAGCGCGAGGTGCTTGTAGGGCTGCCAGTTGGGATGGGAGTCGATGTCGTCGACGATCACCCGCTCGCCACGAAAGGCCGCGGCCCCGCAGGATCCCGCGTCGGGTCCGATCGCGGCGCCGTCGATCGCTCTGTTGTACGCGTCCGGGAGGCTCGGAGCGGCGCCGTGGCGGAGTCGTCCCTCGGCCGCATCGAGGAGGAGCACGGAGCAGAGCAGGCCCGTCGACTGATCCTCGACGAGCCGCACGATCTTGTCGAGCACGTCCCCAAGCGCCGCGCCGCCGCCGATCGCCTCCAGGATCGCGCGCTGGCGTGCGTCGAAGCTCTCCTTACGCCGCCCTGCGCCGCGCCCCACGGACGTCTTGCGCGCGCCGCCCTTCACGGCACGAGTCTCCCCCCCGGTTGCCCCGGGAGTCAACACGGGGACTATCATGGAAACCATGGGCGCCGGTCCGTCCCGCGTGCTCGTCGTCGACGACGACCCCACCATCGGCGAGGTGCTGAGCGCGACGCTCGCGGACGAGGGCTACCAGGCCCGGGCGTGCGCGTCCGTCGAGGAGGCGATGGCGGCCCTCGCGGGAGGCTCCTGGGATCTCTTGCTGACGGACCTGCGGATGCCGGGCGAGGATGGGCTCGCGCTCCTGCGCAAGGCGCGCGCTCGGTCCGGCGACCTCCCGATCATCCTCATGACCGCCTACGGCGGCGTCGACGAAGCGGTCATCGCGGTTAAGGCCGGCGCCGACGACTTCCTCCAGAAGCCCATCCTGCCGGAGGTGCTCGTCGCGCGGGTCGCGCGCGTGCTCGAAGCGTCGCGCCTGCGGCGCCGGGTCGCCGAGCTCGAGACGGGGCGGTTCCAGCGGACGCTCGTCTGCGCGTCCCCGGCCATGCGCGCGTTCGTCGATCGCCTGCCGGTGGCCGCGAGGAGCGACTGCACGATCCTGCTGCGCGGGGAGACGGGCAGCGGAAAGGAGATGGTGGCGCGCGCCATCCACGAGATGTCCCCGCGCGCGCGAGGCGCCTTCACGGCCGTCAACTGCGGCGGTATCCCGGAGGAGCTCTTCGAGGCAGAGCTCTTCGGCCACCTGCGGGGAGCCTTCACCGGGGCCGACCGCGATCGTCCCGGCCTCATCGCCCAGACGGACGGCGGCACGCTCTTCCTCGACGAGATCGGCGACCTGCCCTACGGCATGCAGGTGAAGATCCTCAGGTTCCTCGAGGACGGCGAGATCCGCCCGATCGGCGGCGAGCGCGCGCGCAAGGTCGACGCGCGCATCGTCGCGGCGACCCACGTGGACCTCGAGACGGCGGTCGCGGGCCGCGGCTTTCGCGAGGATCTCTACTACCGCCTCAACGCTCTCGAGCTGTTCCTCCCGCCGCTGCGGGAGCGTCCCGAGGACATCGTGCTCCTCGCGGAGCGATTCCTGGGAGAGATCGCGCGGAAGGAAGGCCGTCCCGAGCAGAGGCTGAGCCCCGGGGCAATCGAGAAGCTGAAGGCGCATCCGTGGCCAGGCAACGTGCGCGAGCTCAAGAACCGCCTGCGGGCCGCCGCCCTCTATGCCGGGACCGTGATCGACAGGAACGACGTCGACCTCGGCGCGGGCGTCCGCGCCACGCCCCGGGTCGAAGCGGGAGCCCCCGACTTCCGCGCCGCGCGCCAGCGGTTCGAGAGGCAGTTCATCGAGGAGGCGCTCACGCGCTGCCGCGGCAACGTGTTCAAGGCCGCCGGCGAGACGGGCATCTCGCGCCGCCAGCTCTACGACCGCATGAAGGAGCTCGGAGTCGACCCGGATCGCTACCGCGACGGCGACCCCGGCGCACGCCGCGACTGACGCGCGATCGAGCGTGCTACCATCCCGGCGATGAAGATCGGAGCCTTGCGGGGCCTCCTGGTCCTCGTCCCGGCTGCCCTGGCCGCCGACGGTAGCCGCGCCGCCGGGGACACGTTCTCCATGCTCTCCCCGGCCGGGACGCCCCCCTCTCCGCGCATCGGCCACAGCATCGCGCTCGACGCGCCGGACGACCGCGCGATCGTCTTCGGCGGCGGCACGATACTCCTCGACCAGCTCCCGGTCTTCGTTCCGACGAGCGACCTGTCCGCGCTCTCGCTGACGCCAGGCGCGGAGAGCTGGACCGCGCTCTCGCTACCCTCTCCGCCTCCGGTGCGCATGTTCCACACCGCCGTGTTCGACCCGATCCGCGACCGGATGCTCGTCTACGGCGGGCTCGGCCAGAATTACCAGACGCGGGGCGATCTCTGGGAGCTGACGCTCGCCACCGGGAGCGAGGCGTGGCGTCTCATGGCGCCCACCGGCTCGTCCCCCTCGGCGCGCTTCGCGCAATCGGCCGTCTACGTTCCGCCGCTGGATTCGATGATCGTCTACGGCGGCTACGCCTCCCTCTTCCTGGGTCCGACCAACGATCTCTTCGTGCTCTCGCTGGCAGTCGGCGATGGCGACTGGACGCAGGAGCCGGCGGGCGGCGGACCCGGATCGGGTGCGCACCAGATGGCGTTCGACCCGGTGGCCCAGCGCGTGCTCCTGTTCGGGATCGGGGACATCGTGGGCCAGACGTCCTCGAACGATCTCTACGCGCGGTCGCTCCCCTTCGCCACGACGAGCTGGGTGAAGCTCCAGCCGCCGGCGCCCCTCCCGACGTCGCGCCAGGGGTTCGGCGCCGCGTTCGACGCCAGCTCCTTTCCCGGACAGCCGCGCTGGCTCGTCCTCAGTGGAGGCATCCTGGACCTCGCCACGAGCGCGACCGGAGAGTACGCGGGCGACGGCTACGTGCTCGACGCCACTCCGGGCGCCGAGCGATGGGACGCGCTCGTACCGTCGACGAGCATCTCGCGCACGGCGATGTGGCCGGCCGTGCACGACGTCGCCGGCAACCGCATCATCCTCTTCGGCGGCCGCGACGGTCAGGGCGACCAGAACGCCGTGTACGCGCTCGGCCTCGGAACGAGCTACGCGCCCCGCCTCGCCTCCGTGTCGCCCGCGGGCGGCGACGCCGGGCAGAGCGTCGAGGTCACGCTCCAGGGCTCCGGCACGGCGTGGACTGCCGGCGCGTCGATCGCCAGCTTCGGCCCCGAGATCACCGTCAACCGCGTCACGGTGCTGAGCCCGACCCAGATCGTCGCGAGCATCACGATCCAGGCTGGAGCCCTCGACGGGACGCGCAACGTCGGCGTCCTGACGGGTTCGGTGGGCGACACGGCGATCGACGCGTTCACCGTGAAGAGGCGCCCGCGCAACGTCCTGGTCGGACGGGCCTCGCGGACCCGAATCCCAACACGGGTCTCGTCTTCGACGCGTACGGCTCCGCCCAGAGAC
The DNA here is from genome assembly GCA_046331505.1 of Acidobacteriota bacterium. Lineage (GTDB taxonomy): Bacteria > Acidobacteriota > Vicinamibacteria > JAXLQT01 > JAXLQT01 > JAXLQT01. Next base: position 19,227 of record JAXLQT010000045.1, on the reverse strand, counting down.
GGCGGTGACGCCCTATGCGGCAGGACACTGGGGCCTCAACGTGGGGGCGGGCGAGGTGGACGGCGACGGCTTCGACGAGGTGCTCAGCGGTCCCGGACTGGGACCGACGCTCGGCCCGCAGGTGCGGGCGTTCGAGCGCGACAGCACGGCGATCGGGAAGATCAACTACTTCGCCTACGGCACGCTGAAGTTCGGGTGCGGCGTGGCGGCCGGCGCCACCGACGGCGATGCCTTCGACGAGATCGTGACCGGCGCCGGCGCGGGGCTCGTGTTCGGGCCGCACGTCCGGGGTGATCGACGCAACGGCGATCCGCGCGATCGCGAAGGTCAACTTCTTCGCCTATGCGACCTTGAAGTACGGCGTCGTGCACGCGGCGGCGGACCTCGAGCGCGACGGCTACGACGAGATCGTCACCGCGCCTGGGCCCGGGTCGTCCTTCGGCCCGCAGGTGCGCGGCTTCAACGTCGACGGGGGCGCTGTCAGCGCGATGAAGATCAACTTCTTCGCCTTCACGGGCGTGTCCTACGGCGCGAACGTCGCGGGAGGCGACGTCGACGCCGACGACTTCGCAGATCCTGGTCGCGAAGGGGCCGGGCTCGACGGGAAGCTACGACTCGGCCGTGCTCGGCTTCGACTACGACGGCGCGGCGATCGCCGCCGTGCCCGGCCTCTCGTTCGTCGCCTTCCCGCCCGCCCTCCACTACGGCGCGCGCGTGGGAGCGGGCAGCATCTTCCTCAGGTTCGGCGACGAGATCCTCGTCGGAGGCGGCTTCGATCGCCGCCTACCGCCTGATGCGCGAGTGCGCCATGATGCTCGCCGCCCCGTCGACGGTGCTCCTGGCGCAGATCGCGACGTTCCTGTCCCAGACCTACGGCGTCAACGTCGCCACGGCGGCGCTGGGGTTCTGATGGCGCGCCGACCCTGGCTTGCGGCGATGCTGCTTCCGATCGTGCTCGGCGCGAGCGCGGCGGAGCGCGTCGCCCCGCGTCACTTCGTGGACGCTCGTTCCGGGGTGGCGGTGCACGAGTGGGACGACACCTCGGGACGACACTGGTACACGCTCTCCCTCGACGGCGGCCGGACCTTCTGGGCGCCACGCGAGGCGCGCACGGATCTTCCGGATGCGCTTTCGCGGCTTATCGAGCCGGAGTGTCACCGGCGTTTCGCGAACCCTTCAGGCCCCGGAGGGACACCTCTACCTCGCAGCCCTGCACGGCGGCGATCGACGCGTGGCGCGACGGTCTTGCCATGCCGCGGAGCGACGCTCCCTCGGCTACGTGCCGCATCAGACCTACGTCGCGCGCATGGACGCCCCGGCCGTTGCCGCTCGCTGCTCCCCTACGTGCGATGGGTCGCGCCCTTTCATCCGGCCTATCGCATCGAGACCGCGATCCTGGCGCACATCGCAAGCGGCGCTCCCGACGTTCCGGTGGCGTTCAACGTCGTCGCGTTCGAGGAGGGCCGCGCCGCCCAGGAGCGCATCGCCGGCGCCGTCAGGGCGGCGGGAGGACACGTCGACACGATCGCCCCTGACCACGGGGGACGCATCCTGGTGGCGACCCTGACGCGCGCGCAGCTCGTCGAGGTCGCGCGATCGGACGACGTCCAGTGGATCGATCGCGTGCTCTCGCCCGTGGCGCTGATGGACATCGTGCGGCCGTTCCACGGCGTGACCGCCCTCGAGTCGGGGACCGGCGACTCGGGGCAAGGCGTCTCTGGAGAAGTGCTCGACTGGGGGACCCAGCTCACGCACCAGGACTTCGACGGCATCCAGCAACATCCCGGGCAGAACGTCACGGGTCACGATCACGGGACGTGCACCTACGGCATCGTCTTCGGAAACGGAGACCGCGACGGCGACGGCGACGTGAAGGCGACCGGCATGATGCCCTCCGGGACGGGATGGGCCGGCCAGCTCACGACCATGGGCAATCGCAAGCTCTTCACCGAGGATCTCGTCCACGCGCCGATGAACTGCGTGTTCCAGTCCAATAGCTGGGCGACGGGGCTCACCGGCTCCTACAACAGCTACTCCTACGAGCTCGACGACATCGCCTTCAGCTTCGACTTGCCGATCACGCAGGCCATGGCGAACTCTTCGCTCAACACGCTGGTGTCGTCCCAGGCCTGGGCGAAGGACGTGATCGCGGTGGGCGGCATCCAGCACCAGGACACGCTGACGCCGAGCGACGACACGTGGGGAGCGCCGGGCTGTCCCGACTGCGCGTCGACGGGTCCCGCCGAGGACGGCAGCATCAAGCCCGACCTCGCGAGCTTCTACGAGAACATCTACACGACCGACCAGGATCCCGGCGGCTACAGCGGCGGGCCCTACTGCACGAACTTCGGCGGCACGAGCGCCGCGACGGCGATCACCGCGGGCGCCGTGGGGCTCCTGCACCAGATGTGGGCCGACAACCTGTTCGGGACCAATCCGGCCGGGACGACGGTCTTCGAAAAGCGGCCGCACGCCGTCACCGTGCGGGCGATCCTCCAGAACCAGGCGTTCCGCTATCCGGTGGGCTTCCCCGGCGCGGGGATGGCGCTCCGCTCGCAGCAGGGATGGGGCCTTGCGAACCTGCAGAACCTCCTCGCCGCGGCGCCGCGCATGAACGTGATCGACGAGACGCGCGTGCTCACGGTCGGGACGAGCGCCACCTACTGCATGACGATCCCGGCCGGGACCCCGGACCTGCGGATCACGATGTCCTATCTCGATCCTCCCGGGACGCTCTCGTCCACCGAGCACCGGATCAACGACCTGTCGCTCGTCGTCACCGACCCGGCCGGCACCGCGTACTACGGCAACCACGGCCTCGACGCGTCGAACCTGTCCACGCCGGGCGGAGCGAAGGACGCGATCAACGTGACCGAGAACGTGCTCCTCGACAATCCCACGCCGGGAGACTGGACGATCGAGGTGAGCGCCGACGAGATCAACGAGGACAGCCACACCGAGACGTCGGCGATGGATGCCGACTTCGCGCTGGTGGTGACGGGCGTCCGCTGTCCGAACCTCGCCTGTTGCGGCAGCAACGTGGACCTCATGACCGGTCCCGGCCCCGGCGCGGGCAACGCTCCGAACGTGCGGGGGTTCAACGCCGACGGGACCGCCAACGGGCTGACCGACTTCCTCGCCTACGGCGTGAGCCAGTTCGGGGTCAACGTCGCGATGGGCAACGTCCGCAACACGATCCTGCCGGTGACGGACCTCCTGACCGGTCCCGGCCCCGGCGCCGTCTTCGGCCCGCAGGTCCGGGCGTTCGCGAAGGACGGCACGGCGATCGGCAAGGTGAACTTCTACGCCTACGGGACGCTGAAGTACGGCGTCGGCGCCGCGGCGGGCGACGTCGAGGCGGACGGTTACGAGGAGATCCTGACGGCCCCGGGACCCGGCGCGGTCTTCGGCCCGCACGTCCGCGGATTCAACTTCGACAACGGCGCCGTCACGGCCATCGGCAAGATCAGCTTCTACGCCTTCTCGACCCTGAAGTTCGGCGCCCACGCCTCGGCGGCGAGCATCGATGGCGATCCCTTCGCCGAGATCCTCGCGACGCCTGGCCCGTCGGCGGCGTTCGGCGCCAACGTGCGCGCCTTCAACTACGACGGCGCGGCGATCCAGGGCATCGCAAAGGTGAGCTTCATCGCGAACGCGTTCTTCTACGGCGCCCGCGCGGTGGGCGGCGATCTCGACAACGACGGCATCGAGGAGATCGTCACGGCCCCGGGTCCGGACCCCGCGGCGACCGCTCGCATCCAGGGCTGGAACTATGACGGTACGTCGCTCGCGGCGATCGCCTCCGTCGACTTCGACGGCATGCCTGGCACGCTCCACGGCGCCACGGCAGGCTCGATCGATCTCGACGACGACGGCTTCGCGGAGATCGTGATCGGCACGGGCTCGGACCCGGCGGCGCCGCCGCACGTGCGCGGCTTCGACTACGACGGCGCGTCGATCCAGCCGATCGCCGCCCTCGACTTCGATGCCTACGCGGCGGCCCAGCCCTACGGGGTCAACGTCGCCGCCGACGAAGTCGGCTTCTGATCTCGCGGCAAGCCCCGTCATCGGAGATGGTCTTCACGTCGTGACCTCGACACGAGGCGACGCCGCGATGGCCCCCATCGAGCCACCCGGGCACCAGCGCGCAGCACGACCGCTCGGTTCGTCGCCCGGGCGCCCGTTCTTGGCCGCGTACATGAGACGGTCGGCGCGGGCGACGAAGGACTCCGCGGTCTCTCCCGGCCGGAGCGCGACGGCGCCGATCGAGAGCGTCACGCCGTGCCGCTCCAGCGCGGGGGTCGGCATCGCGTGCTCGACAGCGAGGCGCTTCAACGCCGCCAGGCTCGCGGCGACGGGCTCCCCCAGGATCATCGCGACCTCGTCGCCGCCCAGGCGATAGGCGCGATCCACGCTCCGTCTCGATCCGAGACGCAGGAGCCCTCCCAGCTCGGAGAGCACGCGATCCCCCTCGGCGTGCCCGAAGCGATCGTTCAGCTCCTTGAAGCGATCGACGTCGAGGTAACAGAGGCTCAAGGGCGTCTTCCTCCGATGGGCCCGCGCGACCTCTGCCTCCAGGTCGACCTGGAAGCGGCGGCGGTTCCACAGTCCGGTGAGCTGGTCGGTCTCCGACAGGTGGCGCAGGCGATCGGCCTCGCGATAGAGCATCCGAACGCACCCGGCGATGAGGACGCCGACGACGATCTCGGTGGAGTACTCCCGCGGGTGCTCGGGGAAATGAGACGTGTCGATCCAGTCCGTGACGATCGGCACCGCCGCCAGGAGATACGCCCAGCGCGACGCGGCCACCGTGAACGCCCGCGTCACGGCGGCGCCGCGCGAGGTCGCTCCTCCCGGGCTGCCGCCGGCGCCGCGAGGAGCGACGCCACCGTGGCGGCGCCGAGGATCGAGCCGACGATGGCCAGGGAGGCTAGCGGCGACACGTCCACGATCCGGCCGAGCGTCATCTTCGCCCCGATGACGACGAGCACCAGCGAGAGCCCCACCTTCAGGTAGGTCATGCGATCGACGGCGTGGGCGAGCACGCCGTAGAGCGAGCGGAGGCCCAGGATCGCGAAGACGTTCGAGGTGAAGACGATGAACGGGTCGCTCGTGATGCCGAACACCGCGGGGATCGAGTCCACGGCGAACGCGACGTCGGTCACCTCCACCAGGAGGAGCGCGACGAAGAGCGGCGTCGCGAGGAGGCGTCCGTTCTGCCGCGTCCAGAACCTCCCGCCGTCGAGGTAGGAGGTGGACGGGATCGCCCGGCGCACCAGCGCGAGCATCCGCGAGTCCTCGAGAGGCGCCTTGCCGCGGGCGACGAAGAGCTTGACGCCGGTGACGATCAGGAGCGCGCCGAACGCTTCCATGAGCCAGTGGAAACGCTCGAGGAGCGCCGAGCCGGCGAGGATCATCGCGGCGCGGAAGACGAGGGCGCCCAGGACGCCCCAGAACAGCACGCGGTGCTGGAAGCGCGCGGGGATGCCGAGCGTGGAGAAGACGACCACGAACACGAAGAGGTTGTCGACCGACAGCGACTTCTCGAGCACGTACCCGGTGAGGTAGGCGATCGCCGGATCGGCGCCCCGGAGGTGCCAGATCCCGGCGCCGAAGGCCAGGGCGAGGAGGACCCACACCACGCTCCAGGCGGCCGCCTCCCGCACGCGCATCACGTGCGCCTTCCTGTGGAACACGCCGAGATCGAGCGCCAGCATCACGAGCACCAGGATGCCGAAGCCTGTGAAGAGCAAGGGGCTGCCGATGTCGGGCGGTTCCATCGTCGTGCGCCAAAGGAATAGCCTCGATCCGCTCGTTCGACAATGAGATAGTTATGTCATGTTCGTTCGAAAAAATCGACCGGTGAGGCCCCTCCCGTGGAGTGGCTGAACTACCACCACCTCCTCTACTTCTGGACCGTCGCGCGCGAGGGCGGCATCCGGCCGGCGTCCGAGGTGCTCCACCTCGCCCACCCGACCCTCAGCGGGCAGATCCGCACGCTCGAAGGATCCCTCGGGGAGAAGCTCTTCGCGCGCCAGGGCCGGCGCCTCGTCCTCACCGAGACCGGGCGGGTCGCCTACCGCTATGCGGACGAGATCTTCTCCCTCGGCCGCGAGATGCTCGACACGCTGCGCGGCCGGCCCACGGGCCGCCCGGCGCGCCTCGTCGTGGGCGTCGCCGACGCGGTCCCCAAGCTCGTCGTCCGGAAGCTCCTCGCGCCGGCGCTCGCGGGCGACCCCTTGCGCCTCGTCTGCCGGGAGGACCGCCACGATCGGCTCCTCGCCGATCTCGCCACGCACGCACTCGAGCTCGTCATCGCCGACGGCCCGGTCCCGCCGGGCGCCCGGATCCGCGCCCACCACGAGCTCCTCGGGCAATCGGGAATCTCCTTCTTCGCCGCACCCGACCGGGCGCGGAGCCTCCGCCGCGGCTTTCCCCGGTCCCTCACGGGCGCTCCCATGCTGTTGCCGATCGCCGGCGCCCCGCTCCGCCGCGCGATCGATCAATGGCTCGACGAGCGGCACGTCCGCCCGACCGTCGTGGGCGAGTTCGAGGACAGCGCCCTCATGGAGGCCTTCGGGAGCCGCGGCGCGGGCGTCTTCCCCGCCCCGACGGTCGTCGCCGCCGACGTGGAGCGCCAGCTCGCCGTCACGACGGTGGGGGAGGCCCCGGGCGTGCAGGAGCGCTTCTACGCGATCTCCATGGAGCGCCGCTTCCGGAACCCCGCGGTCGCGGCGATCTGCGATGCCGCGCGCGCGGGCCTGACGCTCGCCAGCCGGACCCGGACCGTCCGTGACTCCCGACGTCGCGCGAACCGTCCCCGGTCGCCGCGATCGTGAGCCGCAGGTCGCGACCGCGGATGCGCTCGGTCCGTTCCTGACAAGTCGTCGGAACCCTCGCCGTTTTGTTCCGAGGAACGCGGTCCGCGAGAGCCGGCCGCGGCAGCGACTCGAAGGCCGTGGCCGCCCGTCGGTCTTGGCGCGCTGCTTGCTGCGAAAGAGCAGCGATGACAGATCCGTCCACGACCCTGGAAATCCGCGTTCACGGGCGCGGCGGCCAGGGAGGCGTGACCTGCGCCAAGATCCTGGCGGCGATCTACGCCTCTCTCGGGCGCAGCGTCCAGTCCTTCGGCGACTACGCCGGCGAGCGATCGGGGGCGCCGGTGCGTGCCTACACGCGCGTCGCAAGCGCGCCGATCGCCAACCGCAACAAGGTCTACCGGCCCGATCACCTCCTCGTGCTCGATCCCACCCTCCTCGGCCCCGACGTGATCGCGGGCCTCGCTCCCCGCGGGACGCTCCTGGTCAACGCCGCGGATCTCCCGGAAGCTTCGGACGGGCGCTTCGATGCATTCCGCCTTGCCCTCGTCGACGCGACGGCGATCGCGCGCAAGCATCGCATCGGCACGCGGTCGCTCGTGATCGTCAACACCACCATCGCCGGCGCGTTCGTGCGCGCGCTCGGCCTTCCCTTCGCGTCGCTCGAGAGCACGTACGAGCACCTCGGTCTCCTGTCGAACCTCCCCGCCGCCCGCGAGGCGCACGAGAGCGTCACCTTCCGCGAGGCCCGCGGCACGGCGCGGGATGACGGCGCGCCAGGCGCGGGACGCGCGGCCGTACCGTCGGTGGTCGATCTGCTCGAGAGCCCGGCGACTCCTCTGAAGACCGGCAACTGGCGCACGCAGACGCCGCACTACGCCGAGAACCTCGCGCCCTGCAGCGCCTGGTGCCCCGCCGGAAACGACGTCGTCGGGTTCGTGCGCGCGATCGCGACGGAGGGGCCCGCCGCCGCCGCGGCGATCCTGGGTCGCACGACGCCGCTCGCCGCCGTCTGCGGGCGCGTCTGCCCGGCCCCCTGCATGGACGCCTGCAACCGGAGCGAGCACGACGGCGCCGTCAACATCCGTGCCCTCGAGCGCTTCGTCGCGGACCGGCACCCGGTGGCCCTTCGCGCGCGCGAGCCGCTCGAGAGCTTGAGGCGCTTCGCCGTCGTCGGCGGCGGCCCGGCCGGCCTGTCGGCGGCTTACCAGCTCGCCCTGCGAGGCCACGTGGTGACGATCCACGACGGCGAGGCGTCGCTCGGCGGGCTTCTCCGCACGGGGATCCCCTCCTACCGGCTCTCCCGCTCCTCCCTCGACGCGGAGATCGGCGCGCTGCTCGCGCTCGGCGTGCGGACCGCGCTCGGGACGTTCCTCGACGCGGCGTCCGTCGCCCGCCTCGTGGAGATGAACGACGCGGTGATCCTCGCGACGGGGCTCCAGCGGCCGCGGGAGCTCGGCGGCGGCGAGAAGCCCAGGGGCGTCGAGCAGGGCATCGCGTTCCTGCGGCGCGTCAACCTCGGATCGGCCGAGCGCATCGAGGGCTGCGTGGTCGTGCTCGGCGGCGGCAACACCGCCATGGACTGCGCGCGCAGCGCCCTGCGGGCGGGCGCCTCGGCGGTCACCATCGTCTACCGGAGGAGCCGCGTCGAGATGCCGGCGATCCGGGAGGAGCTCGAGCAGGCGGAGGAGGAAGGAGCGAAGCTCGAGGTCCTGCGCGCGCCGCTCGGATTCCGCAGGCGCGGCGACGGGTCCGTCTCCGGCGTCGTCGTCGCCGAGGTGGAGCTCGGGCCGCCCGACGGGAGCGGACGGCGCGCTCCCATCGTCACCTCCAGGATGCAGACCATCCCCTGCGATCGGGTGCTCCTGGCGCTCGGGCAGTCGGCCGATCTCTCCCTGCTTCCGAAGGGATTCGAGATCCGCGATGGACGCGGCTACGAGAACGGCGTGCCACGGACGCTCTTCCTTGCCGGCGACGTCGCGACGGGCGACGGCACGGTCACCCACGCGATCGGCGACGGTCACCGCGCCGCGTCGCGAGCGCTCGCGGCGCTCGGCGCGCCGGTGGCGCCGTTCGCGCGTCCGGACCGGCGCCTCGCGGTCCCGGTCACCGACATACGCCTCGACCACTTCGCGCACGCCGCGGCGGCGCGCGAGACCCACCTCCCGCCGGCGGAGCGCATTCTCCACTGGAACGAGGTCAGCGCGGGCCTCGACGACGGTGTGGAGGCGCACCGCTGCTTCTCGTGCGGGCACTGTACGCGGTGCGACACCTGCCTCGTCTATTGCCCCGAGGGCATCATCCGCCGCCGCACCGGCGACTACGAGGTGGACTATGCCTACTGCAAGGGCTGCGGCATCTGCGTCGCGGAGTGCCCGCGGCGCGCCATCGAGATGAGGGCGTCGTGAGCCGCGAGCTCTGCACCGCCAACCACGCTGCGGCGATGGCCGCGACCCTGGCGGGCCGCGCGAACCGGCGGGCGCGGGGATTCGGAAGCGGCGTCTATCCCATCACGCCGCAGACCGAGTGCATCGAGCTCCTGTGCGCCCAGACCTTCGAGAAGGGCCACGTCGTGCGCGTCGAGAGCGAGCATTCCGCCATGGCGGTCTGCATCGGCTTCTCGCTCGCCGGCGCGCGGACGTTCACGGCGTCGTCGTCCAACGGCCTCTCCTACATGACGGAGAACGTCTTCATGGCCGGCTTCTACCGCCTGCCGATCGTGATGATGGCGGTCAACAGGACCCTCGGGCCGCCCTGGAACATCTGGGCCGACCACGGCGACACGCTGGCGCTCCGCGATGCGGGATGGATCCAGCTCTACTGCGAGGACAACCAGGAGGTCGCCGACACGATCCTGGCCGCGTACCGCCTCGCCGAGGATCCGCGCGTCCTGCTCCCCGTGATGGTCTGCCAGGACGCGTTCATCCTGTCCCACACGATGATGATGACGGAGCTGCCCGAACAGGCGCTCGTCGACGCCTTCCTCCCGGCGCTCGCGCTGCCGCACCGCCTCGACGAACGGCCGCGCGTGATCGGCGGGCTCGATTTCCCCCACGAGACCGAGGTGCACCGCCGCGAGCAGGACGAGGCGATGCGGCGCGTCCCCGAGGTCTACCGCGACGTCCAGGAGTCCTTCTCGGCGACGTTCGGGCGGGCGCTGCCCCATCCCGTCGTCGACTACTGCACGGAGGACGCCGACGTCGTGATCGTCTCGATGGGCACCACCGCCAGCACCGTGCGCGAGGCGGTCGATCGCCTGCGCGCCTCGGGTATCCGCGCCGGGTCCCTTCGCATCCGCATGTTCCGGCCGTTCCCCGAGGAGCTCGTGCGCGCCTACCTCGCGCGGGCTCGCCGCGTCGCCGTCCTGGATCGCGACCTGTCTCCGGGTCTCGGGGGCATCCTCTGGAGCGAGCTCAGGCCCTGCGCCGCGCCGGGCGCAGTCGTCCAGGGCTACATGCTCGGCCTCGGAGGCGGCGACATCCGTCCCGATCACGTCACGGCGATCGTCGAGGAGCTCGGCCGCCGCGAGCGCGCGGGCGCGCCATCGTTCGTGGAGGTGGCGTGATGGAGCTCCACCGCGTTCCCGCGCTCCCGGCCTGCTGCGAGCCGATGCTCGAAGGCATGGCCCAGACGGACCGCGACCGGGCCGCTCCGCTCCTGCGCCCCGGCAACACGAACTGCGGCGGATGCGGCATGTCGATCGGACTCAACATGCTGAGCCGCGCCATTGGTGCCACGAAGGTCCAGATGGTCATCCCCGCGTGCTGCGGGATCGTCACCGCCGGCCCCTTCCCCTACTCGGCTTACGGCGCGCCCGTCGTCGCGTCCACGTTCGCCTCGGCCCCCGCACTGGCGACGGGCCTCGCCCACGCCGCGCGCCTCAACGGCGAGCCGGCGCGCATCATCTGCTGGGCGGGCGACGGCGGCACCTACGACATCGGCATGGCGACGCTCTCCGCGGCCGCCGAGCGCGACGAGGACATCCTCTACATCTGCTACGACAACGAGATCTACGGCAACACCGGCGGACAGCGATCGAGCGCGACGCCGCTCGGCGCCGCCACGAGCACGACGCCCTCGGGCAAGGACGTCGACAAGAAAGACATCCTCGCGATCATGGCGGCGCACCGCATCCCCTACGCTGCGTCGATCTCCCTCGCCCACCCCGAGGACGCCCTGCGCAAGATGCGCGAGAGCCTCGCCATGACGGGGTTCCGATTCCTCCACATCCTCTCTCCCTGCCCGACGGGCTGGAAGTCCGAGCCGGCCGAAGGGATCGAGCTCGTCCGCCTCGCCGTCAAGTCCGGTCTCTATGCCGTCTGCCAGGTGCGGCACGGCTCGGAGCTTGCGATCGACGTGGAGCCCGAGCTCTCGCGGCAGGCGCTCGAGATCTACTTCGAGCGCCAGGGACGATTCCGGAAAGCGGCGATCGACGTGCCGGCGATCCACGCCTCGCTCGTCGAGCGCTGGCGCGAGCTCCGGGCGCGCGCCAGCGCCCCAGGGAGAGAGCGGGCCGAGGGGCCGGCATGACCTTCCCCATCGTGGACGCCGCCTTCCTGGCTCCCGATATCAAGCGATTCGTCGTCCGCGCCCCGCGCATCGCCCGCAAGCGGCAACCGGGACAGTTCGTGATCGTCCGCGTCCACGAGCTGGGTGAGCGCGTACCGCTCACGATCGCCGACGCGGACCCGGAGGCGGGGACGATCACGATCATCGTCCAGGGTATCGGCAAGACGACCAAGCTCCTCAACGCGCTCGACCGCGAAGACGCGATCCTCGACGTGGCGGGACCGCTCGGCACGCCGTCCGAGGTGCGCCGCTACGGCACGGTCGTCGTGATCGGCGGCGGCGTGGGGACCGCGATCGCCTATCCCACGGCCGTCGCGATGAAGCGCGCGGGGAACCGGATCCTCGCGATCGTCGGAGCTCGCTCCGCCGGCCTCGTGATCCTCGAGAGCGAGATGCGCGCCATCAGCGACGAGCTCCACGTCATGACCGACGACGGATCGCGCGGCGACAAGGGCGTCGTCACGGACCGGCTCGGTCTCCTGCTGGAGCGCGAGCGGATCGACCTGGTGCTCGCGATCGGTCCGGTGCCGATGATGCGGGCCGTCGCGGAGACGACGCGCCCGCGCGGCGTCCGGACGGTCGTCAGCCTGAACGCCATCATGGTGGATGGCACGGAGATGTGCGGGGGATGCCGCGTGCTGGTCGGCGGGAAGAGCCGCTTCGCCTGCGTCGACGGTCCGGAGTTCGACGCCCACGACGTCGACTTCGACGTGCTCGCCGCGCGCAACGCGATGTACCGGGACGCCGAGCGGGCGAGCCTCGAGAGGTGGGAGCGGGATCCGGCGCGGGACCTCTCCCTCGCACGCGAGCCGTGCCCGTCGCGGGAGGCGCCATGAACACGTTGAACCCGAAGGAGCGCGTGAAGATCCCGCGCCAGCACATGCCCGAGCAGAAGGCCGAGATGCGACGGGGGAACTTCGAGGAGGTGAACCTCGGCCTCACCACCGAGCTCACCGATCTCGAATCGCTGCGCTGCCTTGCCTGCAAGGACCCGAAGTGCGTCGGCGGATGTCCCGTCGGCGTCAAGGTCAAGGAGTTCATCGACCTCGTCGTGAAGAAGGACTACCTCGCGGCCGCCGCGAAGATCCGCGAGGACAACGTGCTGCCGGCGGTGACCGGCCGCGTGTGCCCGCAGGAAGATCAGTGCGAGGGAAGCTGCCTGGTCGGCAAGAAGTTCGACGCGCTGGCGATCGGCCACCTCGAGCGCTTCGTCGCCGATTACGAGATCGCCTCCGGCAAGGTCGGACTTCCCGCGAAGGACCCGTCGTCCGGCAAGCGCGTCGCGATCGTGGGCAGCGGCCCCGCCGGGCTCTCCGCCGCGGGCGAGCTCGTCCAGCGGGGCCACGACGTGAGGGTGTTCGAGGCGCTGCACGAGCTGGGCGGCGTCCTCGTCTACGGCATCCCGGAGTTCCGCCTCCCGAAGGAGATCGTGCGCCGCGAGATCGGTAACCTCCGCGCTCTCGGCGTCGCGTTCGAGACCAACGTCATCGTCGGCCGCACCGTCACCATCGACGAGCTCCTCGAGGAGGAGGGCTACGACGCGGTCTTCGTCGCCACCGGCGCGGGCCTCCCGATGTTCCTCGGCATTCCCGGAGAGCACCTGAAGGGCGTCTACTCGGCCAACGAGTTCCTGACGCGCGTGAACCTGATGAAGGCCTACCGCTTCCCGGAGTACGACGAGCCGATCTACGACTGCCGGGGCAAGCGGGTCGCCGTGGTCGGCGGCGGCAACACCGCGCTGGACGCGGTCCGCACGGCGCTCCGCCTGGGCGCGGCCCATGCGAGCCTGGTCTATCGCCGCTCGGAGAAGGAGATGCCGGGACGCCTCGAGGAGATCAAGCACGCACGCGAGGAGGGCGTCGCCATCATGACCCTCACCAACCCCGTCGCCCTTCTCGGAGACGGGGCGGGCTGGCTCCGTACGCTCCGCTGCCAGCGCATGGAGCTTGGCGAGGCCGACGCATCGGGCAGGCGGCGGCCCGTGCCCGTCCCAGGATCGGAGGTCGACCTACCGGCGGACGTCGCGATCGTGGCGATCGGCACGTCCGCCAACCCGCTGGTCCAGACGACGACGCCGGACCTCGCGACCAACGCCCGCGGTTACATCGTCGCGGACCCGGAGACCATGCGGACCTCCAAGCGGGGCGTGTTCGCCGGCGGCGACATCGTGACGGGAGCCGCGACGGTGATCCTCGCGATGGGCGCGGGGCGCAAGGCGGGCAAGGGAATCCACGCCTTCCTTCAGGACGGCGTCTGGTAGGCGATCCGGACTATCGCGGGACGAAGCGATCGAGGACGCGCTCGCGGGGTGCGGCCGTCGCGCGGAGCGCCTCGTGCCGCTCCCGGACTCGCTCGCCGAGGGCCGGCGGCGGGCTCGGATCCCGGTAGAAGACGCCGGTGTAGAGCTTCGTCCCGTAGTCCTGGGCGCGCGCCATCGCGGCGAGGCGGTCGGTCGCGTCGTGGCCGAGATCGGCGAGCTTCTCCATCGTCGTCTTGTGGACCTTGAGCTGCGAATCGGCATGGCCGAACGTCACGCAGGGCGACTGCACGTTCACGAAGGCGAACCCGGGATAGCGGATCGCCTGCTCGACGATCTCGGCCAGGCCTCCCATGTCCGCGGGCGTGCCCTGCGCGACGAAGCCGGCGCCGAAGGCGAGCACCCATAGCAGCGGGTTCACGGGGTTCTCGAGGCTCCCGAACCCCGACGAGACGGTCTTGAGGCCGCGCGGCGACGTGGGCGAGAGCTGCCCCTTGGTGAGCCCGTAGATCTGGTTGTCCATCACGATGTAGGTGATGTCGAGGTTGCGGCGGATCGCGTGAGGCACGTGGCCTCCGCCGATGGAGAAGCCGTCGCCGTCGCCGCCGGCCACGAGCACCAGGAGCTCGGGGTTCGCGAGCTTGATCCCCTGCGCGATCGGGAGCGCGCGCCCGTGAACGCTGTTGAAGCCGTAGGCCGTCGTGTATCCGGGGATGCGGCTCGAGCAGCCGATGCCGGAGACGAAGGTGATCTCGTGAGGCGGGCGCCCGATGGCCGCCAGCGCGCGGTAGATTGCCTGGACGACGCCGTAGTCGCCGCAGCCCGGGCACCAGATGGGCTTGAGGTCGCTCTTGTAATCCTTGGGCTGGCAGTAGTCGGCGGCTTTCATCGGCTCACTCCGCGGGCTCGGGCTCCGGAGCCATGGAGCGCTGGAGATCGAGCGCGAGGCTCCGGAGCCGCTCCAGGATCTCGAGCGGCGTGAACGGATTCGCGCCGCTCCGGCAACAGGGAACGACCCCGCGCGGGACGTCGACGAACATGCGCAACAGCCGGTAGAGCTGGCCCTGGTGCGATTGCTCGACCACGAGCCCCCGGCGAAGCGACCCGAAGAACTCGACGTAGACGTCCTCGGCGACCGGATAGAGGAGCTTCGGGACGAGGAGCTTCGCGCGAAGCCCTTCGGCGGCCGCCATCTCCACCGCCTCGCGCGCCACTCCCGCGACGCGTCCCCCCGCGACGAGCCCGAGCGGGGCGCCGGCTTCGCCGAGGACGTCGAACAGATCGCGCCGGAGCTTCAGGGGATCGATCTTCCGGAAGCGCTTCTCGTTCATCTGGGCGTGGACGCTCCCGCTCGACGAGGGGGCCCCGTGCTCGCCGTGCTCGATGCCGGAGGCGAGGTAGTTGCCTCCTGCGAGGCCGGGGTGCGAGAGCGGGCTGACGCACGAATCGGTCAGCCGGAAGCGGTCGTAGCGCTCGAGCTCGCCCGGCGTCGGCGCGCGGCGCTCCTTGAGGCGGAACACCGACGTGTCGATCGCGTCGATCACCTCCTTGCGCTGCGAGATGTCCTGATCCGAGAGCAGGATGACCGGGGTCTGGAGCTCCTCGGCGATGTTGAAGGCCTCGACGGTCAGCGCGAAGACGTCGGCCACGCTCGCGGGCGCGATCACGGGACGGACGACGTCGCCGTGCGCCGAGAACGCGGCCTGGAGCAGGTCCGCCTGCTCGCTCTTGGTGGGAAGGCCCGTCGACGGCCCTCCTCGCTGGACGTTGACGCACACGAGCGGAAGCTCGGCGATCGTCGCGAGCCCCAGGATCTCCGTCTTGAGGGACATGCCGGGTCCCGAGGTCGCGGTCATCGCCTTCTTCCCCGCGAAGGAGGCGCCGACCGCCGCACCGATGCCGGCGATCTCGTCCTCGGCCTGGAGCACGGTCCCCCCGTGCTTCCAGAGCTCGCGGTCGAGGAACTGCATGATCTCGCTCGAAGGGGTGATCGGGTAACCACCGAAGAAGTCGCAGCCGGCGAAGAGCGCCGCGGCCGCGCAGAGGTCGTTGCCGTCGACGAGCAGACGCTTTCCGTTGCTCGATGGCGGGGGCATGCGCTGCCCGCGCGCGAGCGGGGCCTTGCGCGCGTGCTCGAGGCCGATGGCGAAGGCGCGCCGCGCCGCCTCGACGACTTCCGTCCCCTTCCTGGCGAGCTTGCGCTCGAGACCGCCGATGATGGCCGCCTCCCCCAGGCCCAGCCAGCCCGCGAGGAGCCCGAGGACGACGGAGTTCTTCGCCTTCTCGCTTCCCGCGCTCTGCCGGGACATCCGGGACACGGGCACGACGAGCACCTCCGCCGGCCTCACCCCTCCGATCGGGAGCTGCGCCGGATCGACGCCGCACGCCTCGTCGAGGATCACCGTGGTCGAACCGCCGACCGGAAGCTCCGCCCCGAACTTGAGGAAGTCCTCCCACGAGAGCGCCACGGCGACGTCGAGCAGCCCTCCGGTGTTGTGGATCGGCTCCGGCGACATACGCAGGCGGCAGGACGACTCGCCGCCGCGGATCTGTGATCCGAAGCTCTTCGTGAGGATCGCGTAGTAACCCTCGATGGCCGCGGCATTGATCAGGGACTCGCCGGCCGACACGATCCCGTCTCCGCCCGCCCCCGCCATCCCGATGGTCAGCGCCCGCGTCATGCCGGAGCCGCCCGACCCGAGATCTCCGCGGCGCCCGCTTCGCGTGACACGTTGTCACGACGCGAGACAAGTTGGAACGTCTCGGTCAGGGTCCTCACCATTCGAGCTCGGGATGGTCCGGATTGCCAGGAGCCGGCTGGCAGCGGCAGACACGACTGCCGGCCTTCGCGCACGCCGCGCAGGGCGTCGCGGTTCCCACGCACGGGACGCCGTCCGCCTGCGCCTCCGGGCAGAGGCCCGTGCCCTCGATCGCGATCTCGCGCCGCTCGCTCGCTTGCTTCAAGGTCGTATCCACAGCGTGCCACTCCCAAGCCCAGGGCGTGCACACGGGAGGCCAATCACCCGAGCCCCGGCCATCCGGCTCCGCAATCCGAACCCACCATCCGGACGCGGGCTGCCGAGCGCGCCGCAACGGGAGCGGAGGCTCGGCGCCGCTCCGGGCGAGGGCGCCGAGCCCCGGACTCCCAGACGATCGAGCTCGACGTCGTCGCCGGGCGTGGACGGCGGGGCTCGTCGAGGACCCGTAGGGTCGCACCCTGCCCGGCTGCTTGACAGCCCGCCGTCACGAGGCTAGTATTTTGGTTGGTTGACCAACTTATATGGCGGCCAACAGGAGACACGCCACATGGGACGGCCGGCGAACCGAGAGACGAGACGGCAGCAGATCGTGGAGGGGCTCGAGCAGGTGATGGCGGAGCAGGGCTACGAGCGGGCGACGGTGGCGGACGTCGCGTTTCGCCAGGGGCTCTCGCCCGGGATCGTCCACTACCACTTCGACAGCAAGCTCGAGATCCTGCTCGCCCTGGTGGCCGACATCGCGAGCCGCGTGCGGGCGCGGGTGGGGATCATGGCGCGCCGGGCGCGGGACCCTCGAGAGCGGCTCCATGCCTTCATCGACGGTCACCTCGCGCTCGGTCCGGGGGCGGATCCGGGAGCCGTGGCGTGCTGGGTAGCCGTGGGCGCCGAGGCGGTGCGCCAGAAGGAAGTGCGCGATGTCTACGAGCGGATCGTCGGGGCAGAGCTCGCCGAGCTACAGAAGCTCCTCCACGAAGCTCTCGCGGACGAGGGGCGCACGGGGACGGGGGCCGCGGCGATGGCCGCGGGGATCCTCGCGGCCATCGAGGGAGCGTACCGGCTCGCGGCGGGCGCGCCGGGAGCGATCCCGAAGGGCTCCGCGGCGCGCACCGTGAAGCGCATGGCCGACGGGTTGATCGCGAGCCAGCCCCACGCCGGGAGCCGGCGATGAGCGGGCTCTCCTTCGTCGCGCTCGGCGTCGGCGATGCGTTCTCCGCTCTCTCTTACTCGTCGTGCCTCGCGGTCCATGCGGACGGTGCGTGGCTCCTCGTCGACTGCCCACACCCGATCCGGAAGATCCTGCGCGAGTCGGGACGTGCCGCGGGCGTCGACCTCGACGTCGGATCGTTCGAGGCGGTCGTCGTGACGCACCTGCACGCCGATCACGCGTCGGGTCTCGAGGGGTTCGGGTACTTCACGCACTTCGTCCTGGACGCCCGGCCGAACCGGCGGGGGACAAGCCCCCGCCCTACCGTCCGCAGTCCCGAGCCCAACCGGCGGGGGACAAGCCCCCGCCCCACGGTCCGCAGTCACGAGCCGGACCGGTCGGCGAGCGACCCCCACGCAACGATGCAGGGCGATGGGCTGAGACGGCGAGTCACGCTTCTCGCCCACCCGTCCGTGAGCGCGCGGCTCTGGGACGGCCACCTCGCCGCGGGCATGGAGGCGCTGATGGACCCGGCCACGCACGCCGTGTCGTGCCACACCCTTCCCGACTACTTCGATCTCCGCCCGCTGTCGGAGACCGTTCCGGTCACCGCCGGTCCGTTCGAGATCTCGTGCCGCCGGACGATCCATCACGTCCCGACGACGGCGCTCCGGATCCGCGCGGGCGGGCGGTGCCTCGGCATCAGCGCGGACACGTGCTTCGATCCGGAGCTTCTCGCGTGGCTCTCCGGAGCGGACCTGATCGTCCACGAGACCAACCACGGGGTCCACACACCCTACGAGAAGCTCGCCGCGCTGCCCTCCGAGCTACGCGGCCGCATGCGCCTCATCCACTACCCCGACGACTTCGACGTCGCGCGAAGCGCCATCGCGCCCCTGCGGCAAGGAACGCTCCATGCCGTCTGAGGCGCCGGCCAGGCTCCCGCGCACCTACGCCCTGTCCTCGGGCCGCTCCTGCGTGCTCTCGTTCGCGCCGCGCCGTCTCGCGAGGAGCTACTTCGTCATGACGGTCCCGCTCGCCCAGGGCGAGCCCACAGCCGCCGAGGAGGACGAGATGCTCGCCCTCGCCCTCTCGGGCGCGAGGACGGTCGCGTCGTCCTGTGCGGGAGACTCCGAGTCGTTCACGCTCATCCACAGCGGCCGGCGCACCCGGCGTGTCCGCGGGTGGCACGTCCACATCGTCGTCACGCGCTGCCGCCTCGAGAAGGCCGCGCTCTACCTCGCGCTCTCGGGAAAGAACGCGCTCCAGGCGATCGGCATCCGCGCCTGACGCAAGGAAGGAGCAACGACCGTGAGAATCCTGCAACGCCTCCTCGCGCGACGCGAGGCCGGAAGACCCCGCGTCTCGATGGACGACACCGGCATCACGCGCTGGCTGCCCGACGGCAAGGTCGAGTCCGTACGCTGGGACGACCTCCAGTCGGTTGCGATCGTGACCAACGCCCTCGGCCCATGGGTCGACGATCTCTCCTTCGTGCTGCGGGGCTCCGGCGACGAGGGCTGCGTCGTCCCGCAAGGCGAAGCGTGCCGGATGGAGCTCCTGCCGCGGCTCCAGGCGCTCCCCGGCTTCGACAACCTCGCCGTCGTCGCGGCGATGGGCTCGACCGGCGACGCGTTCTTCCCCTGCTGGTCGCGCGCGTCGCGACCCGATCCCTCGGCC
>JAXLQT010000044.1:0-51949 GCA_046331505.1 Acidobacteriota bacterium | reverse complement strand
GCGCGTCTTGCAGCACGAGAAGCACCCGGCGCCGCAGGTCACCTGGGTGGGGTAGCGGGCGCGCACCAGGGCGTGGAACGCCCCGACGTTCGCCAGGAGCTCCCGGTACTTCGCCATGATGGCGTCGGATTGCGACTCGCTGTCTTCCACGTGATGTCGGGCGGGGTCCGGCCCGCCGGTCTGTCCGGCGGCGCGCGGATAAGATATCGCGCTTGCGCGTCCAAGAGCTCGCCTACGAGCTTCCCCCAGAGCTCATCGCCCAGGAACCTCTCGAGAGACGCGAAGACTCCAGGCTCCTCACCGTCGACCGCCGCTCTGGCCGCATCGCCCATCGCCGCTTCGTCGAGCTCCCGGAGATCCTCGATCCCCGGGACCTCCTGGTCTTGAACGACACGCGCGTCGTGCCCGCGAGGCTTCGCGGCGTGCGTGAAACGACTGGCGCCCACGTGGAAGTGCTGCTGCTCCGCTCCACGGGGCCCGGCGTCTACGAGGCCCTCGCCCGGCCCGGCAAGCGCGTCCTGGCAGGGGAGTGGCTCGCCTTCGCGGGCGGCCTGCGCGCCCGCGTCGACCGCGAGGACGAGCGGCGGCGCCTCCTGACCTTCGAGGGACCTGACGTCGCCTCGCGCATCGACGAGGTCGGCGAGGCGCCGCTGCCGCCCTACATCCGCCGCACCCGACCCGATGCCCGCGACCGTGCGCGTTACCAGACGGTCTTCGCGGCGAGCACGGGAGCGGTCGCGGCGCCCACGGCGGGCCTGCACTTCACCGGCGCGATCCTCGATCGCACGCGAGATCGAGGGATCGAGATCCGCACACTGACGCTCCATGTCGGGTGGGGAACGTTCGCTCCCGTCGTGGTCGAGCGTACCGAGGACCATCGCGTCGACCCCGAGGACATCCATGTTCCGGCAGCGACCATCGCCGCGATCCGGACCGCCCGAGCGGAGGGACGCCGCATCGTCGCCGTCGGGACCACCACCGCGCGCGCGCTGGAGTCTCTCTCCGACGCCGAGGTCGGATCGGACCGCGAGGTCGACCGTCCCACCGATCTCTGCATCGCGCCGCCGTTCGTCTTCCGCCAGGTGGGGGCGCTCCTCACCAACTTCCACCTCCCCAGCTCCTCGCTCCTGATGCTGGTCGCGGCGTTCGCCGGTCTCCCCGTCCAGCGCGAGGCCTACGCCGCCGCCATCGCGGCGCGGTACCGGTTCTACAGCTATGGCGATGCGATGTTCGTGGCGTAAAGCGCTCCTCCTCGTCTGCGCGATCCCGGCCGGCTCCGCCTGCCGCTCGGGACCCGCGCCGCTACCGTCGCGCGAGCTCATCCGGAACGGTGGGTTCGAGGAGGGCGGCGATCTGCCCGAAGGTTGGAGGTCCGAGGGCTTCCAGGGCGTCGGGCAGGTGGCGCGCTGGACCGGCGAGCCGATCTCGGGGAAGGCCTCTCTACGCCTCGAGATCAGCGCACCGGACGTGGTCGCGACAAACGACGGCCGCAGGGGCGCGAACCCGCTCAAGGTCGTCCAGGTGGTCGAGCCCGCGCCCGTGGGGGAGGTCGTCACCGTGCGGGCCCGCGCGAGGTCGATCGATCTCGAGGGCGAGGCGACGATCCTGGCGAAGGTCGTGACGCCGGACCGGCGCCGCACGCTCCTCGGACGCTCCATCGCGTGGACCGGCAAGGAGTCGGCCGGCGGCGCCGTCGAGAAGTCCACGTCCTTTTACGTGCCCGGCGGCGCGGGCGCTCTCGAGATCTCGGTGGACGTGCTGGGGCGCGGCGCGGCTCTGGTCGACGACGTCGGAGTCGCGGCTGGACCTCCGCCATCCTTCGCGCCCCATGTGAACCTGCTCCAGAACCCAGGCTTCGAACAGGATCGCGCATCGTGGACCACGTACGTCGGGCAGGCAACGGCATCGTTCGACGTCGTCAAGGACGCCGCCCGGACGGGTGGAGCCGGCGCGCGGATCTCCCGGACCCAGGCCGATCCCGAGAATCCGGCCCTGGTGAACTGGGGACAGGAGGTCATCGGGCCCGGCTTCAAGGGCCAGGAGATCGTGATGTCCGGCTGGATACGCGCGCGCAACGTGAACGGCCGCGCGATGTTCGGCGTCTACCTGCAGGGCTTCGACGCGGACGGAGCCCCAGGCTCGAAGTGGGTGATGTTCGAGGACCAGGCGATCCGCGGCACCACGGAGTGGAAGCGCGTTTCCAAGCGGATCCAGATCAAGGACGTCGAGGTCCACAGCGTGACCGTCCGCGCGATGCTCGACGGCACCGGCACGGTCGACGTCGACGACGTCTACATGGGTATCGGCGGCCGGCGAAGCAACACGATGTTCTGGGTCGTACCGGTCGCCGTGGCAATCGTCTTGCTCTTGATGGCGCTCGGCCGCCTGCGGAGGCCCGCTACTGCCTAGTTCAGCGTCGTGGGAGCTCGCTCAGGCCCGCCTGTTCTCGTCGCGGATCTCGCGCAGGATCGAGCGGACCTGCGCGGCGCGCCTCGGGACTTTCGTTTCGACGCGCTCCGCGAGAACGATCGGCGGGGCTGGCGCGACCATGTCGACGGAGAGGGACCGGCGCCGCCAGATGACGCCGAGCAGTAGGACGAGGACGAACACCGCCACCGCGTTGGCCAGCGGCCACAGCTCGGGGAGCCCCGCCGGCGCCGATCCGCGGACCCGAGAGAGCGCGATGCGCCCATCGGACTCCACGCGGCCACTCATGTTGGCGCGCACCTTGACCGTGCCGCTCGGAGTGGCGAGAGTGATGGACGACTGCGCGAGCGCGCGGACGACGTCGCCGCGATTCAGCCCCTCGCCGCTC
Organism: Acidobacteriota bacterium; assembly: GCA_046331505.1. GTDB lineage: Bacteria > Acidobacteriota > Vicinamibacteria > JAXLQT01 > JAXLQT01 > JAXLQT01. The sequence goes on along the minus strand of JAXLQT010000044.1, from coordinate 49,134 downwards.
CCGACGCGCCTCTCGGCGGCACCCCACGGCGACACCATGACGGTGCCATGGATCTGGCGCACGACCGCGGGGACGATGGAGATCGTCACATCCTCCACGAAGTGCAGGCCGTGCGCATCCGCGACGTCGACCCTGAGCTCCGCACGCCCCAGGCCCATCGGTGTCCCGATGACCGAGCCATCCGGTTGTAGCTGGAGCCCGGCGGGCATCTTCCCCGAGATCAGGGACGCGCTGTAAGGCGGCAAACCCTGGGAGAAGATGATCGCGCCCGCGTAGGGGACGCCGGGCACGCCCGGCGGTACGCTCGGACCGTAGGCCGGGAAACCGGCAGGAACGCCCTGGGCGCGGGCCGGTCCCGCACCGAGGGTCGCCAGGACGATCCCGAGAAGGAGGGCTCTACCCGACCTGGACCCGCAGCCGCAACTTCTTGGCGAGGCGCTCCTGCTCGACCGACTTGACGTTCCCAGGGAAGACGATCTCGCGCTCGAAGGAGAGCGGGAAGGGATCCCGGTAAGACCAGAGCGCTTCGAGGCTCGGATCTGCAAGCCACGCGCGAAGCACCAGCTTCTGATCGCGGCTGGCGACGTCGGTGACGTAGTCGGGGAGGTTGACGACCTGACCCGTCGAGAGCTGGAGCTTCGAGGGGAACTCAACCTCGATCTGGACCCCACCCTCGGGCAGTTTCGAGCAGGTGACCGCACGCCCGTAGAGCTTCTCACGCTCCGACTCCAGAGCATCCGCCTTCGGCGGGCGCGCGTAGACGAGCGCCTGGCCGGACGGACTTGCGCAGAGTCGCTCCAGGAGGCGCACCATCGTCCCCGAGAACGGAGCGAGGTAGGCCGCTGCCGGATAGACGCGATCGCGCTCCGTGATGCCCCAGTCGAATATCTCGTCCTTGAGTCGGAAGGCGAACTCACCGAACGCGAAGGCAAGCGACCCGCCAATCACGAGCGGCGCCGGCACGTCGAGGAGGTGCGCGAAGACGAACCACGAGCCTGCGGAGTAGATGCCGAAGTTCATGATCGCGTTCAGCGTGGTCGCGGTCCCCGGAGAGATCGCCGGGTCCTCGCCCGACAGCTCGACCATGCGGGTCTTCCAGCGATCCGAGAATGCGCCCCACAGAGGCTGCGTGAGGGCGAGGGCCCGCTTCACCCAGGGCTTGAAGCGCGCGGGCGCGGGCTCTTCCTTCATCGCCGCATGCGTCGAGAACTGGCTGAACCACTTTTCCGGAAGCTGCCCGGGCTCGGTCACCTCGACCTTGCTCACCGTGCCGACCGGAGTCTTGATCTCGATGACGTGCTTCTCCTCCGGAGGCAGCGCCTCGAACTCCTTCACCATCGCGGTGACCGCGGCTTCGGGAAGCGGCTTCTCGTCGCGCACGCCCTGCGGATCGAGGAGCAGGCGGCCGCGGAAGTCGACGACCGCGATCGAGTCCACCGGACAGGCGATCACTGGCTCGCGCCAGTCGATCGTGCCCGCGGAGATCCCCGTCGTGTAGGCCTTGTTCTCGTCGTCGTTCATGACGAACTGGGCCGGGAATCCCTCGGCGCAGGCGCGGCAGCCGATGCAGGTCTCCTTGTCTACGGTGTAGTTGATGAGGTGGCCGATGCCTTCCATCGATTCTCGTCTCCGTGTCGTGGGCGGTCGCTCCCGCCGGTCTCCTGCCGGCGTATCGCCGACAGACAGTATGATCTTACATTCGGCCGCGCCGAACACCAACCCCTTCCGTCCGCGAGAGGAACGACATGCCGAGAAGCGATCGCAAGACCGCGCTCTTCATCCAGGCCGAGAAGCTACGCATGGCCAAGCAGATCGATCAGGCGATCCCAGCTTACCGGGCGGTCCTGGAAGAAGATCCCGAGGACGTCGACGTCCACAAGACGCTGGCGGGCCTCTACCTCATGGGTGGGAACCGGCTCCAGGGTCTCGCGGAGTACATGCTGCTCCTGGGTAAGCTCCTCAAAGCCGGAGACTTGGACCGCGCGGAGCCCCTGCTCGACCGGGTGAAGAACCTCGACCGAGAGGAGAAGTTCAAGGATCGCATCAAGTCCCTGGAAGACGGTATCCAGCGCACGCGCGACGTGATGAGCACACCAGCCGCGAAGCCCGCGACGATCAAGAGCCTCACGGACGAGCTTCCAGCGCTCATCGAGGACGACGACGACGATGACGCGCAGATCGTGATGCGCGAGGTCTACGAACCCGTGTCGGACGACGATCTCCGGACCTCGGGAGAGGAAGCCACCGATCTCAGCCGCTCGTCGGCCGACCTCTCCAGCGTCCTCTTCCAGACGCTCCCGCCATCGGTGCTGAACCAGGTGATCCGCGCGTGCCAGAAGCGCTCCTACGCACGCGGGAGCATCATCTTCGCCGAGGGTAGCCCCTCGGAATCGCTCTACATCGTGGGTCAGGGGACCGTCGAGCTGCGCGCGCGCCGCGGCGAGGAAGCCGCAACGGTCAGCGTCCACAAGCTCGGCGCGGGAGAGTTCTTCGGCCTCATCGGCTTCCTCACGGGCGATCCCAGGGAGGCCACGGCGCTTGCCGACGATGACTGCGTGGCATTCGAGGTCCTCCAGACCGACGCAGAGAACCTCATGGCCGATCACCCCGCGTTCCGCAAGGTGGTGCTCGACCTCTACAAGGAGCGCGTGATCGCCCTCTTCATGGCAACCTCACGGCTGCTCGCGGGCTTGCCCGCGCCCGCGCGGAGCGCGCTCTGCCAGTCGTTCGAGGACGTGAGCGCGGACACCGGGGAGACCATCATCCACGAGGGGACGGAGGGCAACGACCTCTTCTTCGTGAAGAGGGGACGCGTCCAGGTGTTCACGCAGCAGAAGGGCTTCGTAGAGCTCGCCCAGCTCGGTAAGCACGAGTTCTTCGGGGAGGTGTCGCTGTTCACCAACGGCGCACGCACCGCATCGGTCGTCACGGTCGCGCCGACGGAGCTCTTCCGCGTGCCGGGAGACAAGCTCCGCCAGATCGCCGCGGCGCACCCGGCGCTGCGCGACACGCTGAAGGACGTCCAGCTCAAGCGCGCAATGGAGGCGTTCCGCAAGCTCTCGGGACAGGCGTGACTCCCTGAGGGCCTCCGGAAAAACCTGGGACAGGGGTCTCGCGGCCGCCCTGGCCGGAGTCGGCGGCGCCTACTTCTCCTTGAACGCCATGCGCGAGCTCAACCTCGCGGAGGAGGGGACGATCCTCTACATCGGTGAGCGCATCCTCAGAGGACAGGTGCTCTACCGCGACATGAACCACCACGTGTCGCCCGGCGTCTTCTACCTGACCGCGCTCCTGATGAAGCTCTTCGGGATCTCGGCGACGCCCACGCGGTTCTTCATGCTCGTCCTCTTCGGCGCCACCGCCGCGCTCGTCTACTTCCTGTCGCGGCAGGTCGCCGAACGCCCCTTCGCGCTCCTGGCCTCCGTCGCGTTCGTGTTCCTCGAGCGCCGCTACTACTCCGTCATCTACTACTCCCCGATCGCGGTGTTCCTCGCCTTGATCGCTCTCCACGCCGTCCTCCGGCTCCAGCAGCACGGCCGGGTCCGCTCCGCGGCTCTCGCCGGGGCGGCGGGAGGGTTGGCCCTTGGCTTCAAGCAGGACTTCGCAGCCTACACGCTCGCGGCGAGCGCCGCCGGGATCGCGCTCGGGCTCGCCGGAGGCGGCTTCACCTGGCGACGCGCTCTTCGAGCGTTCCTCGCCTATGCGGCGGGCTACGCCGCGATGATCTTGCCGCTCATCGCATACTTCGCGGCGCGCGGCGCCCTCGACGACATGTTCCGCTACTGCGTCGTCTTCGTGCTCCACGGCTTCTCGCAGGACTACTCGCTCCCCTGGCCGGCGCCCTTCGCGCGCTGGCCGGAGCACATGAACCTCGGTCAGAAGGTGGAGTGGCTCCACCTGCGCGTGGGCCTCTACGGCGCGATCGCCCTCTTCGGCCTCGCGGCCGTCATCGTCGTCCGTGCGGTCGTGTCGCGGCACTTTGGCCCGCGCGCGAGGACCTTCACGACGACGTTCGTCCTCGCGGCGTTGATCTTCCTCGGCGCGTTCCCGCGCACGGATGGCTACCACGTGGTCATCGTCCTGCCGCCGGCGCTGGTGCTCTTCGCGATGACTCTCTCCATCGTCGCCCAGGGCATGGCATCCGACGGACGCACCGAGACGCGGGAGCTCGCCACGTTCGGGCTCGCGGCGCTCGTCGCGATCCCGGTCGCCTACGGTTCTTGGCGATCGCTATGCGTCGATCTCGCCGAGCGCGCCGAACGGTCCGTCCCCATCGGATACCCGCGTGCGCCGATGTTCCTCGGCGCGCCGAAGGCTGCGGCGCTCGCGAAGGTGCTCGCCTACGTGAAGGGGCACGTGACCTCGAAGGACGGGCTCTTCGTGCTGCCGTACGAGCCCGGCATCTACTATCTCTCGGGGATCGACAACCCGACCCGCTACGACATGATCCTCCCCGGCAACGTGAACGCCGACTCCGAACGGGAGATCGTCGAGACGCTCGAGAAGAAGCAGGTCCCCTACGTCCTGCTGATCGAGCAGTACCACTTCGACTTCCTGGGCTTCCGCAAGCTCTGGCAGTACGCGCCGACGCTCCACCGGTACCTCTACGAGAATTACCGCATCCCCGCCGATTACCAGATCGAGCCGACCGCCAACGTCGGCATCGTCGCCGAGCGCGTGACGCGAAGGCCCTCGGACGAGCCCGAGATCCTCGTCGATCTCGTCGACTCCTTCCGCGACTATGGCTGGGGGACGTTGCTGAAGGAGGGCCGGAAGGTCCCCGGCACGCGCATCGGCGCGCCCTTCCTGGACGAGACCAAGGGCTGGTGGAACGTGGGCATCCGCGACTGGATGATGCGGCGCGTCGTCTTCATCCACCCGGAGGTGGCCTCCGAGAAGAGACGCTACGTCGATTACCGCGTGACGATCCCCCCTCGCGCGGTGCTGCGCACCGGGCTCTCGCTCTTCGAGGAGGTCTGGGACAAGGGGGGCAGGGGAGTGGTCTTCGAGGTTGCTGCCAGCGACGGCCCATCGGAGCGCGGTCTCCTCTCGAAGCTCGTCGATCCGTTCCACGTGCCGGAGCACCGTCGCTGGCTCGACTACGAGATCGACCTCTCGCGCTACGCGGGTCGCGAGGTCACGCTGAGCCTCCGCACCGGAACGCCGGTCGACACCAACGAATACGCATGGGCGGGGTTCGGTGGCCCGCGCATCGTGCGTTACCCCGAAGGAGCCGGACCGCTTCCGGACGATCGCGGATCTCCGGTCGCGCGCGTCGCCGACGACTTCGTCGCGCGGCGCTCGGAGGCGCGCGAGACGTTCGCCCGCGATGGCGCCGTCGTCCCGTCTCCGGGTGACGTCGCCCCGTTCTCGGTCAAGTCCTTCGGTCCCGAGCAGTGTCTCTTCCTGCACACGGCGATCGAGCCCGGACTGTGGCACCGCGCGTCGTTCGAGGTCGAGGTGCCGGCCGGCGCCACGCTCACGGGCGACTACGGCATGGCCTCGGACACGTGGCTCGCGCCTGGCGGAGCGGGCGCGCGCTTCCGGATCGCTCTGACCGACGCCGCGGGGGCAGAGCACGTCCTGCTCGAGGGAGAGGCCGATCCGCGGTCCCGACCCGAGGACCGGCGCATGTTCCCGGTCTCCTGCGACCTCGCACCGTTCGCGGGCCAGCACGCGACCATCCGGTTCGAGACGAGCTCGCGCGCAGAGACCAACGAGTACGGCTGGGCCGTCTTCGGCGAGCCGCGCATCGTGACGCGATGAAGGAACGCGCCGGAAGGGAGGCCGGACCTGCGAGGAGCGATCCGTCGCGCTTCGAGAGTGCAACCCTCGACGGGGCGTCGGCGTTCTTCGCGACGGATCGCCCCTGGCCCGAAGGTGCGTCGATGAGGACCGTCAAGCAGGTCCACGGCGACGGCATCGTCGTCGTGGCGGATGCGGGGGATATCGGGATCCGGGAGGCGGACGGCCTGGTCACGGCCTTGCGGGGGGTCACCCTGGCGATCAAGACCGCCGACTGCGTCGCGGTCCTGCTCTCCGATCCCCGGAGCGGCACCGTCGCCGCGGTCCACGCCGGCTGGCGGGGCGTTGCCGCCGGGATCGTGCCGCGCGTCATCGACGCCATGGCGCGTCACGGCGCCTCGGGCGCGAGCATCGAGGTCGCCCTCGGTCCCGCGGCGGGTCCGTGTTGCTACGAGGTTGGAGACGAGGTGGTCGCGGCGATCGGCGCGGTCACGCCGGGCGCGCGATCGTGGCTCGAGCGCGCGGGCGGAGCGAAGCCGCACGTCGACCTGCGCGAGGCGATCCGGCGGCAGCTCGCCGCGCGGGGCGTGGCGCGCGTCGCGGCGCATCCGGACTGCACCATCTGCTCTCCCCGCGGCTGGCCCTCCTACCGTCGTGAGGGCCGGGGCGCCGGGCGCATCTGGGCGACGATCGCCCGGGCGGTATGAGCACGCCGTTGAAAGACCCGTCTCTCGACGTGCTGCTAGGATCCCCGCCCCCATGGGGACGATCCTGAAGCTGATCTCGGGCCTCCTGGTCGAGAACCTTCCCGCGGGGGCGCGCGCTCTCTGGATCCGATCCGTCCTCTCAAGGTGCGGGGGCGCAGCCGTGCCGGCGCTCGTGGAACGGGCGAGCGACGCGGACGCCACCGTTCGCCAGCACGCCCTCGCGAGGCTACGCACGCTCGGCTCCCGCTCCATGGAGGGCCTGCACGTCATCACGCGCGCGGCGCAGCGCGACGCCGACGATCACGTGCGGCGCATGGCGCTCGAGACGATCGGGGCGATCGGTGCCGCCGCGCGGTCATCGGTCCCGGTCCTGTGCGAGCTCCTGCGCGACAAGAACCCCGCCGTACGGCGGCGCGTGGCGATCGCGCTCGGGAAGATCGGCCACGGCGCGAAGGACGCTCTACCGCACCTGAAGAGGCTCGCCGGCGACGCCAACAAGCACGTCGTCTCCGAGGCGCTCCGTGCCCGCGAGCTCATCGGCCTGTGAGACGCCTTGCCGCGCTGCTGCTTGCGGGGATCGCAGCGGGTTGCTCGCCGTCGCCCGCGCCGTCACCTCCCGCCTCGACGCCCGCGACGCCCCGGGCCTCGGACACGAAGGTGCTGGCCCTTGCCGATCCGAAGGGGAGCACGGACGTCGACACCACGATCCGTGCGATCGAGCAGCGGATCGGATCCGATCCGGCGCCTGCCGAAGCGTGGATCGAGCTCGCGCGCCAGTGGATCCGCAAGGCGCGGCGGGACGCTGATCCCGGCTTCTACCTCAACGCCGACGCCGCAGTGACGCTCGCCCTCGAGCGATCGCCCGGCGATCCGCGCGCGCTGAACGTGCGCTGCCTCGCGCTCCTCAACTCCCATCGCTTCAAGGAGGCGAGGGACGTCGCGAAGGCGATCCTGGAGAAGGCGCCGGAGGACTCGATGGCGATGGGGTCGCTCTCCGATGCCGCCCTCGAGCTCGGGGACCTCGACGAGGCGCTCCACGCGGCGCTCCAGATGGAGACCGCGCAGCCGAACCTCCCGGCGGAGATCCGGGTCTCGCACCTCCACTGGGTCAAGGGAGACATTCCCAGGGCACGCGCCGCCCTCCAGGCGGCGATGGACGTCAGCAGCGCCGCCGATCCCGAGCCTGCGGCGTTCGTGCTCGTCGACGAGGCGATGATCTCGTGGCACGAGGGTCAGTACGAGGACGCGCAGCAAACGCTCGACCGGGCGCTCGCGCTCCTGCCCGACTACGTGCCGGCCCTCGTCGGGAAGGGACGCGTGGCGCTTTCCCAGCGCCGCGGCGCGGACGCGGTGACGGTCCTCGAACGCGCCGTGGCGACGGCACCGACCGTCGAGGCGCTGTGGCTCCTCGGCGATGCGCGAGCGATGGCGGGGAACGCGGACGGAGCGCGCGACGCCTACGCGCGCGTCCAGACGCAGGGACGCCAGAGCGATCGCCGGACGCTCGCTCTGTTCTGGTCGGCGCGCAACGAGAACGCCGACGAGGCGCTGAAGCTCATCGAGGAAGAGCGGGTCACGCGCGGAGGCGTGAGCACCGATGACACGTACGCCTTCGCGCTCTTGCGCAAGGGCAGGATCGCGGACGCACGGGTCGCCATGGACCGCGCGCTCGCCCCCGGCACGCGCGATGCGTCACTCTGGTTCCACGACGGCCTGATCCGTGTCGCCGCGGGCGATGCCGCGGCCGGGCGCGAGCAGATCAGGAAAGCCACCGCGCTCAATCCGGGCTTCGACGCGGCGGGGGCCGCGGAAGCCGAGAAGATCCTCGGGCCGGAACGATGAGCCCCGGCCCGAGGGACGAGCTCAGTACTTGACGTTGACGCCGTCCTGCGGCGCCGCCAGGTAGGGGAAGCTCTTCATGAAGGGCTTGTCGTTCCTGGTGACGGTGTCGCCGAGCTCGTTGTTGGGCGACACGTTGAAGTCCTTCTGGAGCGCTCCGGCCACCACGCGCAGCGCGATGTCGACGACGTCGTCGCCCAGACGCCTGCCGTTGGGGAAACCGTCGTTCTGGCCGGCAAGGACGCCGAGGCGGTTGGGCGTCGCGCTCGGCGGGATCGTCATGTTGAGCCGCAGGTACTCGCAGGGGGCGCCTTTCTCGTTGAGCTTGGGCACGCCCTTGAGGAAGACCGTGATGAGATCGTCGCGCGATCCCGAGGGCACCTTCACCTTGAAGAGCGCGTTCAGGATTCCCGCGAGCTCCGACGTCTGAACGAACGGCAGGAACTGCGCGTCGTCCTTGGGCTCGGAGGCGTTGAACTTGTCCTTCTGTCCGCGAGGGATCACGACCTCGTTGACCAGCGGCATCCCGAGGCGCGACACCTGGACCCACTCGCCGGACGCATCCATCCCGCCGCCCGGCTTGAGGGTCATGGTCTTGGCGCGGCTGCTCGTCGTCCACACGCCGATGATCGCGCCGGGATCGTCCTGCGGCACGGGCCAGGTCGTGGTCTTCGCGTTGCTCGGTCCCATGATGAGCGGGATCGGGATCTGTAGCGCGATGGTGTGGACGTTGAAGTTCTTGAGGTGATCCGGAGCCTTGCCCTCGTCCGAGTCCTTGCCGCCGGGCAGGACGGGATCGACGTTGAGGAGATCGAAGGTCCGGCCGAGGTTGACGAAGAAGGGGTCGTCGCGCGGGCCGCAGAAGACCTTCACGCCTTCCTTGACGTCGCGCGCCGCCACCTTCGCGAGGCTCTCGTAGTCGGCGACCGACTTGGGCCCGGGGAAGCTCGGGGCGACCGGAAGGAACTCGCCGAGCTGCTCCGCGCCTTTCTCGCCCGCGCGGCGCGGTCCCTTCACCAGGAACACCCGGTAGTACTGCGACACGTTCAGGCCCTTGTAGGGGCTCTTTGCGTTGCCCGGGTCCGCGGTCATCGGGCCCGTGTTGTAGAGGAACGTCTTGTCGTTGGCGGTCTCGCTCTTGAACTGGAAGAGGAACGTCACGTCCTCGACGGCGTCGCCGTTGTTGTCGATGTGGATCTCGTACTCGGCCGCGGGCCAGTCGGCGAACTGGAAGAAGTTGGGCCCAGCGTACGGCGCCTCGAGAGGAATGTAGTTCGCGATGATGGTGACCGTGTCCGGCCTGTCCGGGCTCACGAAGGCATAGAGGTCGGTGGCGTCCATCATCGGATCGGCGGCGATGGCGGGCGCTTCGCGGTGGCTCGAGGCAAGGACCGGCAGAGACGCGAGCACGATGACGCCCGCGAGCGCCGGAAAGGACACGCGACGCAGCAAGAGCATTGGCTGTTCTCCTTTGTGAAGAACGATCGTTCGGCGACGCGTCTTCTTGATCAGCCTCGATCGTCGCTGTCTCTTACGTGCGCACGGCTTCAGTGGATGAGTGGGCTCTTCGATGCGGCCTTGTCGGAGGGAAAGCGGCCGCTCCATCCGACGAGCGCCGCACCGGCTCCGAGGCGCAACGCGCCGATAATAGGTATTATGTTAAATAAATAGGGACGACCTCCAGGGGCGGTGCACCCTCTACGTGGGTGCCTCAGCGCACGGCGGCGATCGCTTCGATGAGCGTCCCGTAGCTCTGGAACCGATCGTCCGGCCTCTTCGCGAGCATGCGCGCGAGGATCCCGTAGACGTCGGGCGGGATCGGCCGCGGCAGGCTCTGGAGCGTCGGGACCGGGGCGATCTCGTGCTTGCGCATGATCGCGAGCGCGCTGTCGCCGTCGAACGGCGCGCGGCCGACGATGGCGTGGAAGAACGTGGCTCCGAGCGAGTAGATGTCGCTGCGGTAGTCCACAGCCTCGCACCGCGCCTGCTCCGGCGACATGTAGCGCGGGGTCCCGATGATGAGGCCGTGAGCGGTGACCCCCGATTCGTCGTCGGCGCGCTTCACGAGGCCGAAGTCCATCAGCTTCACCTGGCCCCGCGCCGTGACCATGATGTTGTCCGGCTTGATGTCACGGTGGATGATGCCCTGCTCGGCCGCCGCCTCCAGGCCGAGCGCCGCCTCGGTCATGAGCCCGAGCGCGCGCGGGACCGCCATGAACCCCTCCTTCTGGATCGTCTCGCGAAGCGTCCGCCCGTCGATGAGCTCCATGGCGAAGTAGGGCGGATCGGGATCGGCGCCGATCGAGTAGATCTGGGCGACGTAGGGCGAGTTGAGCTTCGCAAGGCCCCTCGCCTCGCGCCGCAGCCGCGTCACGAACTTCTCGTCCTGGGCGCTCGCACCGCGCAGCACCTTGAGCGCCACGTGACGGTTCAGCCCCTCGTCGAGCCCGCGATAGACCGTTGCCATCCCGCCCTCGCCCAGCGTCTCGAGAACGACGTAGGGCCCGAGGCGCTTGCGGTCGTCGGTGGGCGCCGTGAGCGGAAGTGCCGGCTCGGCGAGCGTCTTCTCTCCGAGGAGCTCGTAGGCGGTGATGGGGCTGCGGGCGCCGCGCGGGACGATCGATACGTCCCTGGTGTGGTAGCGATCGCGTACGGCGTCGTAGGTCCGTCCCGAGAGCAGGATCTGGCCGGGGGCCGCCCGCTCGAGGAGCCCAAGAGCGAGCGTCACCGTCTTGCCGACGGCCGCGTAGTGGCCGGCGGGCATGCCACCGATCAGGCCGACGGTCGCATAACCCGTGTGGATGCCGATCGCCACGTCGACGTCGCGCGCCGTCGGGAACCACCGCGGCTCCATCTGCTTCACGTGGGCGCGCAGCCGGAGAGCCGCCCGGACGGCGCGCTCCGCGTGGTCCTCGGCAGCGAGGGGATCGCCGAAGAAGGCGCGCGCGCGGAACGCCGACACCTCCTCCACGGTGCCTCCCTGCTCCGCGACGCGCTGCCGCACGTCGTTCCTGTACTCCGCGAAGAGATCGAACAGCTCCTCGGATTCGAGCTCCCCGAGCGCCTCCTCGGCGCCCACGATGTCGGCGGCAACGATCGTGACGACGCTCTTGTGGCTCCCGAGATCGACGCTCGCCGCGAGCTCGCGTGCCTGATCCGGCCCGAGGTGACGCGCGAGGATCGCCTCGCGCTCCCGGACCTTCTGGTCGACCTGGATCTGCTGCCCGAGGGTCCCCGATGAGCCGTCGTGCGCCATGCGGTCCATGACCGTGCCCAGCATGCGGTCGCGCACGGCGAGCTCCGCGTAGACCTTCGACAGGTGGAGCTTCTGCTCCCAGATGCGGTCCTGCGCCACGCGCAGCTCCGTGCGGTCGCGCAGCACCACCAGCCGCCCGTCGCGAAACGCGTGGGTCCACAGCGTGTAGTGGCGATCGCCGAGGGTGATCGCTCGATTCGACGCCGCGTCCCCTCCCATCCAGTCGGGCGCCTTCTCTCCGGCGACGAGGCCCGTCGCCTGCTCGAAGGATTGCGAGACCAGCGTGACGATGCCCTCGGCGCTCACCAGCGCCATGGGGATCGGCCCGTCCTGCAGGAAGGTGAGGAGCGTGAGGTTCGGCGGCGGCATCAGGAGAAGAGCGCGCGCTTCTGATAGAGGTCGCGGATCTCGTACCAGAACGACGGCAAGAGCGGGAGCAGCGGCAGCGCGCCTTGCTCCCCGATGGCGTGGCGCGAGAACGCGATCCAGAGCGAGATGGCGCCGTCGGGAAGGCAGGCCCCGCCCCCGATGCCCGAGGCGATTCCGTAGGCCCGCGCCAGGTCACCCATCTCCGAGAAGGCGGGGTCCTTCGCCGCCTCCGCGACGAAGACGCCGCGCGGGACCCAGATGCGATCCTGATCGACGCCGAGCCGCTCGAGATCGAAGCCAACCTGTTCGAAGCAGCGCTTCAGGAGCGGATCCCGCGGAGGCGCGTAGCGGCCGAGCCAGAAGACGCGCCATCCCGCCACCAGGCGCCGATCGCACCACTCGGGCTCCACGCCATAGGTCCCGACGAGCGTGAGGCAATGATCGTCGGGCGTCGGGCGGCTCTTGCTCTTCCTGGCCATGCGCGCCGTCTCCGGATCGAGGCCCGTGTAGGGCAGCGACACGTAGAGCCGGCAGGCGACAAGCGAGAGCTCGCCGTCCTTTTCCGAACGGCACCGCGCGCAGAGCTCCTGGCAGAGGAGGCTCGCGGCCTGCTCGACCGACGTGCAGTTGCGCAGACGGGGCGAGAGCCCCGCGACCATCTTCTCGGGCTGGCCGACGGCCAGGGTACAGAGGTCCACGATGTTCTAGACGGCCCGGTCTCGGGTCCGTCTTCGGGACCACGCAGGGGCCGCTAGAGTTTAGCCGACGGCGAGGTCACCTCCGCGGCGTGCGCGCGTGCGTCTCGTCGCTCTGCTGTCGCGGAAGCATCCGGGGTCCAGCATCCTCGCGACCGACCGGGCTCGCCCAGTAGGTCTGCGTCGGAAAGTCGGCGTGGATCGGCTCGGGTGGCGGCGGCTCCTTCGCCGCCCGCACGATCGGGATCACCAGACCGAAGACGATCGCGAAGACGCCCGCGATCCCGAGAGAGGCGATCCCCAGCACTGCCATCGAGGCGGACCCTTCGCGGCGCGCCCGATCCGTTCGGAGCGTCCTCGCGATCGATCGCGCCGTCGTCGCGTCGACGCCGTAGATCTCTCCGAGAGCATCGACCACCTGCTTGCTCGTCATCCGTCTTCTCCGGATGAGGAACCCGGCGAGACGTTGCCCCTCCGAGAGAGACGCCATCCTTCCCGCGAGCCTTCCTCCCACGGCGCTCCAGGAATCGTCCATGACGAACGCGCGGAGGATCGACGCGAGAAGCGCGCTCTCGGGCAGGAGCTCGCCGATGCGATCCACCTCCATGCCACGCTCGAAGAGCCTGACCGCGCGCGCGTAGGGCGAGTTCACGGCGTCCGGATCCCCGTCGTAGCGACGCTTCAACCCGACGTGCATCGGGTGCTCGAACATGCGCGCGACCATCGCCTCCCCGTAGCACCCACAGGATGGACACGCCTCCATGGCCTCCTGCAACGCCAGGTTCTCCCGCGAGATCCTCTCGGCCACTCGCCGCTGTTCCTCCTCGTCGCCCGAGTCGCCGCGCGCCGACCCGTAGGCGCGCATCCGCACCTCGTACCGTTCCAGGCACTGGTCGCACGTCACCTCGACGACCCGCTCCGCCACGCCACCCACGGTCTTCTTCTGCGTCCTGACCATGCTCGCTCCTCGAGATCCCGTCCAAGCAACCTCGATGCCAATCGCCTCCCCTAGCGCGATCGACCGGTGGGGGATCCTGGATCCTTAACGCGGCGTACAGCGTTCGGACGTTCATCGCCCGTAGGAGTCGAGTCGGTTCGATACTGCCGGCGCCGAGCTCGACCTGACCGGGCGCGGACGATGCCCGCGTTGCCTATCCCTGAAGCATCCCGGCGAGGAGGCGGCGGCCGTAGAGCTCGAGGCGGCGCGCCTCTTCGTGTGCGTCGGCGGGATCGAGCTTCGAGAAGGCCGTGTCGTAGCGGACGTTGGGGGCGTGATCGCGGATCATCTGGATGAGGCTCTCGAAGTTGGCCGCCGCGCTCGGGAGGATGCTGCCTCCGAGGATCGCGTAGTCGAAGCGCTCGGCCACGATCCGGACAGGGTGACCGGAACGGGAGTGGAGATCGAGGACGTTGACCTTGGTCGTGCCTCCGGAGAGCGGGGTGTAGGTTCGCCCGGAAATGGAGCGGGCACGGAGACGGTTGGGATCGTCGACGGTCCCCGGATCGGCGACGTGCGCGCGGACGGCGAGGGCGAGGTCCTTGAGAAGCAACGTGGCCTTGTGGCTCTCGGTACTGATGAACTCGATCCCGCCCCGCGCGACGTTGGCGCGGCGCGCGACGAGCATCGTCCCCTGCTCACCGAGCCTCGCGTCGCTCACGATCGTGGCCTCGATGCCCGCCGCACCGAGGTCCTTGTGGAGCGTCATCGCATCCTCGAGGTCGGTGAAGACCTGGACCGTGAGCGGCGTCCCGAACGTGAGCCACGAGGCCGGGCGCGACGTGATCGACGTGAAGACGTCCCCGGCGATCGCGTCGGCGTCGTGCGTGACGACGATCGCGTAGGTGTCGGGGAACGACTCGGTGGGCGCGTCCTCGTCGGACGCCTGGACCGCCTGCGGCTCGAGAGCCGCTCCACAGTAGAGGCACTTGACGGCCGCATCGCCGTTCGGGCGTGAGCACTGCGGGCAATCCTGGGGCATCGATGCTCCTAGCGTTCTCGGGATGCCGGAGGTCCCGGCTCGAGGGACGATTCTGCCACACCGCCAAGTCCCGCCGAGACCCCGCGGAAGTACTCGTAGTCGAGCAGGAGCCGGTAGGCGCCGCGCCGCAGCCTGCGCGGCACCGCGCCGTCGACGCCCAGGCGCTCCGCCGCGGCAAAGGCCGCGCGCGCGACGGCGTGGGGCAGAGCCGCCGCGAGGAGCGCCGCTCCGCTCGGCCGCTTGTCGTAGCGCATCATCGGACCGCAGCTCGGCTCCTTCCTGTAGAGGATCGTCGAGGCGAGCCCGATCTGCCGGCGTTTTCGCAGGTAGGCCGGGAGCGTGGTCGGGTGGTGATGGAACGCGAGGGCCTCCGGCTCGTACACCATGCGCACGCCGCCTCGCGTGAGGCGGAGCCCGAGCTCCGTGTCTTCCCAGGCCGCGTACGGGAACGTCTCGTCGAAAGCGCCCAGCCGATCCAGCGCCGCCCGCGGCATCGAGACGTTCGAGCTGTAGAAGAAGTTGTAGGCGACGTTCTCTCGGTCCGCGATCCAGTGGAACGCGAACTGATCTCCTTCCATGAGGAAGTCCATGAAGGGGGTGCGCGGCAGGTCCGGCGACCACTGCGTCTGGCCGAGCACCACCACCTCTCCCGCACGCGACGCGTGTCCTCGCCTGTGGATCGCCAGGAGATCCGGCGTCGCGAAGATGTCGTCCTGGAGCAGCACCACGTGGCTCCCGCGCGAGAGCCGGATCCCGAGGTTCCGGGCCGATGCCGGCCCGCCGTTCTCCTTGCGGTGGAACTGGAACGACGGAGGAAACGAGCCGCGAGCGCTTGCGATCGCTCCAGGCGTGTCATCCGTCGAGCCGTCGTCCACCACGATGAACTCCGCGTCCCTGTCGGTCTGGGCGCGAAGGCACTCGAGCGAGCGGAAGAGCTCCCGCGCGCGGTTGTAGACGGGAACGACGACCGACAGCAGGCTCAGGGGAGTGACCGCGCGCCGGACCCCTCGATCGCGCGCACGTGCTGCCCGCCGCGTAGCGATCCGAGGTCCTCGGTGAGGCCGCTCGGCCAGCGCACCGAAACCTGATCGGCGCTCCCCGCGGGTCCCACGCCGAGGAGGAGCCGCCGGGAGGACTGGGAGAGGTAGCTGCCGCCGCCGGAGACGGAGAGCGCGTGCCTCGTCCCGCCCACGGTCCAGGAGACGCGCGCCCCGATGGCATCGCGGTTGCTCTTCGTCCCCTGGAGCAGGAGCGTCACCGCGCGCTCCGGCCGATCGAGGCCGTTCTGGAACAGGAGCGCCGGACCGCCGCTGCAGGTGATCAGGATGTCGGGATCGCCATCTCCGTCGGGATCGCCCCAGGCGCCGCCGCGCGCGACGATCGGACGCGCGAGATCGGGACCGGCGCTCGATGCCGCCTCCCGCAACGTCCCGCCGCCTCCATTGACGTACAGGAGAGGCGGCTCCGCATAGCCGATCTCTTTCTGGACGGAAGCGATCTGCGGCTCGACGTGGCCGTTGCCCGCGAAGATGTCGGGCCACCCGTCCAGGTTCACGTCCGCGAAGAAGCACGGGAACGTGAGGATCAGTAGCGACGTGCGCCCCACCTCGCCGCGCGCCGCGACGTCGACGAACGTCCCGTTCCCCTCGTTGCGATAGAGCGAGAGCATCTGCCTCGAGAAGTTCCCGATGACCAGGGACGATCGCCCCGACCCGTCGTAGTCGGCCGCGTCGATCCCCATCGCTCCCCGCGCGGCGCCGCTCTCCGAGAGCGCGATCCCCGCCGTCGCGCCGATCTCGTCGAACGTCCCGTCTCCTTTGCTCCGGAACAGGAAGTTGGGGAGCGTGTCGTTGGCGACCGCCAGATCGAGAAGCCCGTCGCCGTCCGCATCGAGCGTCGCGACGCCGAGCGCCTTGGCGGGAGGTTTCCCGACTCCCGAGCTCTCCGTCGCATCCTGGAACGAGAGGCCCGGGCGTCCGAGATGGAACCGGCACCGTGCCGGCGCGTAGGACTCCGGCGTGCAGTACGACTTGGTCTTGCCGTCCATGGAGCAGTAGATGTCCGTATCGACCGTCCACGTCACGTAGTTGCCGACGAAGAGGTCGAGGAGACCGTCCCCGTTGGCATCGAGCCATGCGGCGGAGCTGCCGAATCCGTCGTCAGCGAGCCCGAGCTCGCTCGCGCGCTCGCGGAACGTCCCGTTCCCGAGGTTCTCGAAGAACAGATCCGCACCGAGGCACGTCACGAGAACGTCCGCGTCCCCGTCGTTGTCCACGTCCGCTGCCGCGACCCCCATCGCGTAGGCACCCGCGCTCCCCGCCGCGATGCCGGAGGCGGCGCTCGCATCCTCGAACCGCGCCTCCCCTCTGTTGCGGTAGAGCTGGACCGGGATCGCCTCGCGCGGCGCTTGACCCGGGAAGCTCGACCCGGACAGGAGCAGCACGTCCTCGAGACCGTCGCCGTCGTAGTCGAGGAAGGCGCAGCCGCTCCCCATCGTCTCGGGCAAGAGCTTCCTTCCGAAGGCCCCCGTCTCGTGCCGGTAACGGATGCCGGCGGCGGCCGCGATCTCGCGGAACGCGGGAACGACGGGATCGCGCACGGGGAGCGTGCCTTTGGCCGGGCCTGATGGTGGAGCCCCCGGCTGGCAGCCGACGCCCGAGAGCACCGCGAGCCCGGGGAACAAGGCCACGGCCACGGCCACGATCCGCCACCACCGCGCCACGCTACTCGACGTTCTGGACTTGCTCGCGGGCCTTCTCGAGCCCCGCCTTGAGCTGGACGACTTCGTGGCTGATGCTCGCATCGCGGGACTTGCTGGCGATCGTGTTCACCTCGCGCAGGAGCTCCTGCAGCAGGAAGTCCATGCGCTTCCCCACGGGCTCCGCGAGGGCGAGGAACCCCTCCATCTGGTGGATGTGGCTGTCGAGGCGCGCGATCTCCTCGGTGATGTCGAGGCGCTCCGCGTAGACCGCCGCCTCCTCCATGATGCGCCGCTCGTCGATCGTCACGTCCTTGGCGATCTCGGCGAGCCGCTCCCGCATCCGCGCCGCAAGGGTCGCGCGGTGGGCGGCTGCGCGATCGGCGATCCGGCGCGCCCCCTCGCAGAACAGCGCGATCTCCCGCGCGATCGCGCCCTTCAGCTTCTCCCCTTCCCGCAGCCGCATCGCATCGGCCGCGGTGAGCGCCGCACGGAGCGCTCCGATGCCGATCTCCACCTCGGCGTCGTCGGGCGCGCCCATGTCGGAGAAGGTCTCCTGGATCGCCGGGAAGAGGAGAAGCGTGCGGAGATCGATCACGCCGGGAACGCCGTGCTTGTCCTTCAGGTGGGTCAGCGCGGCGATGGCGCGGCCGATGCTCACGTCGTCGAACAGCGACGCGTCCACGCTCGCGGACGAGGTCAGCGTGCGGGTGAGCCGCACCTCGATGCGCCCCCGGCGCACCATCTCCGAGACCTCGGCGCGGAAGCGATCCTCGACCGATGCATAGGACTCCGGCAGCTTGAGCCAGATGTCCAGGAACCGGTGGTTCACCTGCTTCACCTCGCAGGTCACCGACACCTTGGGCGTCTCCTGGGTGGCGCGCCCGAACCCCGTCATGCTCCTCATGAGGACGCCGCCTCCTCGAACTGGATGTGGTGCAGCCGCGCGTAGAGGCCGCCGCGGCTCAGGAGCTCCTCGTGGCTCCCCGTCTCCTTGACCCGGCCGTCCTCGAGCACCACGATGCGATGCGCGCCCCGCAGCGTCTGCAGGCGGTGCGCGATCATGAAGACGGTGCGTCCCTTCATCAGGTTCCCGAGCGCCCGTTGGACGATCGCTTCCGCCTCCGAGTCGAGCGCCGACGTGGCCTCGTCGAGGATGAGGATGGGCGGGTCCTTCAGGATCGCGCGCGCGATGGCGATGCGCTGGCGCTCGCCCCCGGAAAGGCGCGCCCCGCGCTCTCCGATGATCGAGTCGTAGCCCTGCGGCAACCCGGAGATGAAGTCGTGCGCGTAGGCCGCGCGCGCCGCCTCGACGACGCGGTCCAGCGGCGTGTCGGGGCGTCCGTAGGCGATGTTGTTCTTCACGGTGTCGTTGAAGAGGATCGTCTCCTGGGTGACGATCGCGATCTGCTCCCGGAGGGAGCGGACGGTGACGTCCCGGATGTCGACGCCGTCCACGAGGATGCGCCCGCCGGTGACGTCGTAGAAGCGGGGGATCAGGTTCACGAGCGTGGTCTTCCCCTGGCCCGTCTTCGCCACGAACGCCACGACCTGGCCCCGGCGGAACGCAAGATCGATCCCCGCGAGCACGGGCTTGCCCGCGCCGTAGGAGAACTCGACGTCCTCGAAGACGATACGTTCGGACAGGCCGGGCAGGTCCCGCGCGTCCGCCTTCTCGACGACGTCGCTCTTCATGTCGACGATCTGGAAGATCCGTATCGCGGCGGCGTGCGCCTGCTGGAGCATGTTGTTCGCGGCGGCGAGCTTCTTGAGCGGCAGGTAGCAGCGGTAGAGCGTGTAGCCGAACGCGAAGAGCTCGCCGGCGGTCAGCCGCCCGCTCCGGATCCACTGCGCCGCGATGAAGAGGAACGCCCCGGTGATGAGCGCGCTGACGACGTCGATCACCGGCGCGGTGAGCGAGTCGGCGCGGGCGCCGCTCAGGTTGATACGCAAGAGCTTCCCGGTCGCCTCGCGGAAGCGATTGATCTCGAAGCGCTCCATGCCGAACGCCTTCACGATGCGCACGCCGGAGATCGACTCGTGAAGGAGGGACGTCACGTCTCCGGTCTGCTGCTGGCTCTGCCGGCTCACGCGCCGCAGCCTCCGCCCCAGCCGTACGACGGGCGTGGCGACCAGCGGGACGATCAGCACGACGTAGAGCGACAGCCGCCGGTCGATCTTGATCATCACGGCGACCAGGAACAGGAGCGTGATCGTCTCCTGGAGGAGGTCCCAGATCTTCTCGGAGAGCACGCCCTGGAGGCGCTCGACGTCGCTCATGATGCGGCTCATCAGCGCGCCGGTCGGCATCTCCCCGAAGAAGCGCAGCGACTGGCGGTGGATCGACTCGAAGAGCTGGTTTCTGATGTCGCGCACGACGTTGAGGCCGATCCAGCGGCTCCCGTACTCCGCGACGTAGGAAAAGACGGCCTTGCAGAAGAAGACGAAGAAGACGCACACCGCCACGACTTCCTGCGGCGGGCGGTGCGCGAAGGTGCGCACGGCCTGGATCGACGAGTCTTGGAGGCCGCGCACCAGGGAGAACTTCGCCTTCGGCAGCACGTGGCCCGCGCCGGCGCCGGGGAGCTGGAACACGTGGTAGTAGATGTCGGAGATGACGAATGCCACCGCCGCGGTGGCGGCGCCGACGAGCACCATCGCCACTCCCACGAGCACGAGGCGCGAGCGGTAAGGCCCGAAGTAGGAGGCGAGCCTCCGGAACGTGCCCATCTGCGGGCATTCTATCCCTGACGTATGCTCCGCCTGTGGCGCCGCCGGCACCTCCACGCACGGTCCGCGCGGGGACGCGGATCCGCACGATCCCCTTCTCGGCGGAGGGCGACTCCGACCGTTACCGGGCGAACCGCTATCGCCGCGCGCCCCAGCGGCTCCTGCACCAGCGCGAGCTCCGGATCGTTCTCGAGGCCGCACGCGTCCTCGCCGAGGAGCACGGGGGCGCGATCCCGCGCCTGCTCGATGTCCCGTGCGGCTTCGGGCGATTCCTCTCCTCGCTGCGCCCGTTCACCGCAATGTGCGCGGGAGCCGACCTCTCGGAGGCGCAGGCACGCCAGGCCGGATCGTCGGGCGCCCCGGTGCTCGCGGGCAACCTCCTCGCAGGGCTTCCCTTCCTGATGGATCGTTCGACCTGGTGCTCTGCATCCGGCTCCTCCACCATCTGCACGACGCGCGCGACCGCGCGCGGCGCTGGTCGAGCTGGCTCGCTGCAGTCGAGGCCACGTCCTCTGCTCCTACTACGGAGGCGACGTGCGGCTATGGAAGATCCACCGCAAGACGCTGGAGGCACTGCGGCTGAAGAAGCCGCGCGTGGCCGTCGTCGATCCCGAGACGTTCGCGCGGGACGCCGCGGATGCCGGTCTCCGCGTCGCGCGCGCATGGGACGTTCTTCCCGTCCTGCATGCGCACCGGATCGTCCTGCTCGAACGCACCCGTTGAACCGCGGCGAGCGCCTGTGCGGTCTGTGCGGTGGGCTTACAAGCCGAAGGCACCGGCGAGGAACGCCCCGCCGAGCGCGACCATCAGCGCCCCCGAAGTCAGGAGCGCGCCGACGACGACCTTCTTCTTCGCCGGATCGGGAACGCGCGGCGCCACCACGAAGAACCCGAGGATCGGGTCCAGAACGCCCACGCCGATGAGGATCATCCCGACGAGCTGGTTCTGCGGCATGGAGAGAGGGCCTCCTCCCATGACATACGCCGACGGGCGGTCCCGGGTTCTGGGCTCATTCGGGAAACGACTCCGGATCCTGAACGGCGCGACGGTGCAGCTCGTCGTCGATGCTGCGCCCCGTGATGACGAGCACGACCGACCCGGAGCCAGATCGAGCTGAGGCAACGCGGCGAGTGGCGCCGCCGCGGCTCCCTCGACACGGATGCCGCAGGCGTCCATGCCCCCGATCGCCCGCGCCATCGCGCGCTCCGAAACGAACAGGATCTCGTGGACGACGCTCCGGAGGAGATCCACCGCCGAGGGGATCGCGACCCGCACGGCGAGGCCGTCGGCGAAGGTGGCCATGCCGCCGTATGCTACCGCGCGCGGCCGGCGAGGTGGAGAGCCCCATCACCGGCGCCTCCTTCGCCACGACGCCGATGCAGCGCGGGTGCTGCGTGGCCGCGCCAGAGCCCGTCCGGATCCCGCCGAGGAGCGCTCCGTTTCCCACCGGACAGATCACCGCCGCAGGCGGGGCGGGACACTGGGCGAGGACCTCTGCGCCGATGGCCGTAACCGGCGATCTGAGGCTCGCTCTCGCCGTCCTCGAAGAACGGCAGAGCGAGGCCGCGCGCGGCGGACCGGGCGAGGTCCTTGGCTTCGTCGAGATCGGCCCCGAGCTCGCGGAGCTCGGCGCCGTGCTCGCGGATGCGAGCCGTCTTCGTCGCGCTCGCGCCACGCGGGACGTAGACGATCGCGTGCATGCCGAGCCGCCGTGCCGCCCAGGCCGTCGCCGCTCCGTGGTTTCCGGTCGACGCCGTGACGACCGACGACGCTCCGCCCGCGCGATAGGCCTCGAGCGCCCGAGTCGCGCCGCGCCACTCGAATGCTCCCAGCTCGTGGACGTCCTCCCGCTTGAGGAAGACGTCGCGCCTGCCCGCGATCGACGCCGGCGCCGGCGAGAGCGGTGTCGCCGCCTACTCCCCGATGACGTCGTCCACCTCGGCACGGTAGCGTTCCGGGTCCGCGCGCATCTCGTCGCGCGTGACGATCGCGCCGTCGATCGCGCGATCGAGCGCCAGGACGCCGTCCAGGTGATCGAGCTCGTGCTGCACGAGCTCCGCCGTCGCGCGGTCCTCGACGACCCACAGCCGCTCGGCGCCGTCGCCGTCCTGGTAATGGAGCGTGAGCGCCGCGTGGCGGCGCACCTTGACGAAGAGCCACGGGAAGCTCATGCAGTCGTCCCACAGCGTGAAGGTCGCGTCGCTCCGTCGCGTGACGATCGGGTTCACGATCGCCTGCGGTCCCCTGCCGAGATCCAGCACGGTCATGCGCAGTCCGTGCCCGACCTGCGGCGCCGCGATCGCGCGGCCGAAGCCCCACGAACGGCGGAACGCCGCAAGCGTGTCCTCGAGGTCGCGGCGGCACGCCACGGCCTCGGGATCCCTGACGTCCGCGATCTCCGCGCTTCTCCTCCGCAGGGACGCCTGGCCCACGAGGAGAACGGACCGAGCGCTCACTTCGCGGCGGCGTCTGTCACGAGCGCCTGCACCACGGTGTCGGCATTCGTCTTCATGTCCTTCTCGAACCTGTCGGCGCTGTAGGTCCCCGTCGCGATGTGGCTGATGACGTAGGTGCGGGCCCCGGCCGACTCGCGTAGCACGTTCAGGAGCGGAGCCGGAAAGCTCTCCTCGGTGAACACCACGGTGATCTTCTCCTTCTTGCAGAGCTCGACGATTCCCTGGAGCTCGAGGGCCGAAGGCACGAGACCGTGCGAGGGCTCCACGACGCCCGCGATGTCGATGCCGAGCTCCTGCATCAGGTATCCGTACCCGTCGTGAACGGTCACGACGCGCGAGATGCGGGCCGCCGCGAGCTTGCCCACGGCATCCGCCTTGATCGCCCGGAGGCGCCGCGCGTATGCGGACGCGTTCTCGAGGAACGCCTGCGCGAGCTCGGGCCGGAGCGCACCCAGCGCCTTGGCGATCGCATAGCTCTGCTGGATCGCGTTGGTGAACGAGATGAAGGTGTGGGAGTTCACCGTTCCCCCATTCAGGGCCCTCAGGAGCGGCGCGCCGTCGTTCGGACGGATGATGGTGATCGTCTTGTTTCCCGACGCCTCGATCATCGGCATGATGAAGTCGTCGTGCCCGACGCCATTCACGACGATGGCGTCGAGATCCCGGATCTTCTCGATGTCGGCGACGGCGGGCTGGTAGTTGCCCGCATCGACGTCGCCGGGGAGGATGGCCCGCACCTCCACGCCCGTCGATCCGACGACGTTCGCGGTCCAGGAGTAGTAGGGATGAAGCGTCACGCCGACCTTCAGCGGCGGACGCGCCGCATCCGCCGCGACGGCGTTTCCGGCGAAGAGCACCGCAACCAGCGCCACCGACGGTCTCGTCATCGCTGAATCGTAGCCCATGAAGGGTGACGCGTAGACGATCGCTTCGGTGAGGCAAGCTCGCCCCGAGACGCTTGACTAAGATCCGTGGCCACTGGAGCGTCCCAGACTGTTCCATGATCGCTCCGGTTCACCGATGCACCGCGTCCCGTGGGTTCCCATTCTCGCAACCGTCGGTGTCGCTCTCGCTCTCTTCCATCCCGCGCTGAACGGCAAGGTGCTCGGAGGCCACGTTTCGGGAACGCCGCCGTACGAGGCGGCGCCCCCGCCCGGAGCGAACCGGCTCCTGATCGACGTCGAGACGGTGATCCAGCCCTTCCTCTGCCACGTCACCCGGAGCTTGCGGGCCGGAGAGATCCCCCTCTGGAACCCCTACTCCGGCTGCGGGGCTCCGTTCCTCGCGAACGAGCAGTCCGCCGTGCTCCACCCGTTCACAGTCCTCGGCACATTCGTCCCATGGCGGTACGCGCTGCTCGTCATCTGCTTCCTGCGCTGGGCGACGGCCTTCGGCGGCACCGTTCTTCTCGCCCGGCAGCTCGGCATCCCGGGCGCCGGCGCCCTCGTCGCGGCGGCCTCGTTCAGCCTCTCGGGGTGCATCGTCACCTACCTGCCGTTCCCGGTCGGAGGCGTCCTGGCGCACCTCCCTCTCGTCCTGGCGCTCGCCTTGCGAGCCGCAGGGCGTCCGTCGATGGGCGCGAGCCTCGCGCTCGCGGGAGCCCTCGTTTCCTCGGTGCTTGCGGGACACTTCGAGTACCTCCCGTTCCTCTGGGCGGCCGCGGCCATGCCGTGGATCGCGCGTCGCCCGGCTCCGAGCCGCGGCCCCGCCGTCGCGGTCTTCGCCGGCGCGCTCCTGGGCTCGAGCGTCGTCCTGTTGCCGTCGATCGAGTACCTGACGCTGAGCGTGGCGCTGTCGGCTCGAGGCGCCCATGGCACGACCCTCGGCGGGCTCCGCGCATTCCTGAACGTGCTGTTCTTCGCGCTGCCCGCCCCACGATCCACGCCGGAGCTCCAGGCTCTCGGACCGTCCAACAGCTTCCTGCTTCTCCTCCCGTCCACGTACTACATCGGGATCGCTGCGTCGGTCCTCTCGCTGGGCGCCCTGTCCCATCCCAGCGGGCGCCGCCTGTGGAGCGTTGCCATCGCCTGGTCGCTCTTGCTGTTCGACAATCCCGCGAGCCGCATCGTCTGGTCCATTCCGCCGCTTCCCTGGGTCCATCCGGACAAGCTGGTCGTCGGACTGCACCTCGCCCTGTCCCTGGCCGCGGGAGTGGCCATCGCGGAGCTGCGCCGCACGGCATGGGTCGCCGCCGCCCGAGCGGTCGCCGTTCTCGCTCTTCCGCTCCTGCTGATGCATCCTGTCCTTGCCCGGATGGACCCGCCGCGCGATCTCCTTCCCGGGGTCGTCGTCGCCGTCGTGGGCGCGCTTGCGATGCGGATGCGCACGGCCCGGCTCGAGACGCTCGCACTCCTCTTGATCGCGACGATCGCGGGAGAGCGCGGCCACGCCCTGGCGGGGACGAATCCCTGGCAGCGGCCCTCCGAGATCTTCGCCGAGATGCCAGGAGTCCAGACCGCCGAGAGGCTCGCGAGCCACGAACGTGTCGCCGCGGCTCGAGAACTGTTCTTTCCCAACCTCGCGCTCGTCTTTCGTTTGAGGGATACGCGGCTCTACGATGGCCTTCGACTCCGCTCGCACGACGACTTCGTCGCGGCCGCGGATGGATCTCGTGGACACGTCCTGCCGCTCGTCCCGTCGGTGTCCACGCGGCTCGGCGGAGCGCGCGTCATCATCCGGCCTGTCGAGCCCGTGACGTCTCGTTTGGAGCAACGGGACGCATCAGAGCCCCTCGAGCTTCGCCCCGGCCAGTCCGTGTCGCAAGCGCTCGGCCAGCGACGCGGCTTCTTCCAGGAGCTCTCGGTTGCCTTCGGTGTCCCGACCTCTACGCAAGCCGGTTGCGTCGTCGCGCTCCGGACTCCGTCGCCCGGCGGTAGCGTCCTCTGGTCCGCGCGCCTCGGCCCGCGCGAGGTGCCGGCGGGAGGCTGGCTCACCCTGCGGCCAGACCGTCCGCTCTTCCTCAAGCCCGACCCGATCCACCTGGTGGTGACGGCAGAGGGGACGCCCGACGAGCGCCTTGCGATTGCGACGGGCGCCGCCCCGTCCCACGTCGCACGAGCGTTTCGAGGAACGGAACGTCTGGCCGGAGCGATCGCGTATGCGATCTCCCAGGGAGACGACGCGATCGAGTCCGTCGGCGCATTTGCGCCGGGCATCGCCATCGGCACGGACCGCGCTGCCTCGCATCGGGCCAGGCTCGAGAACGATCCCGGATCTGCGATCGAGTACGTGCAAGACGCTGCCCATGACGTGACGCTACGGTTCGCCGCAACGGGAGACGATCGTCTCGTGCTTGCGGACAATGGCTACCCGGGGTGGCTCGCAAGCCTGGATGGACGCCGCGCTCCCATCGAGAGCCTCGGCCCGTTCCGCGCGGTCCGTGTGGGAGCCGGACCTCACCTCCTCACGTTCACGTTCAGGCCCTGGAGCTATCGACTCGGTCTCTTCCTCTCCCTCGTGGCCCTCTCCGTGGCGCAGGGCGCACTGCTCGCCGCGCGACGTCCCCTTGGGCCCGCGGCCACGATCACACCGGGGCTCACTTCTCGTAGCCCAGCCGGAACGGGCCGAGCGTGATCTTCGCGGGAGGCTTCGACGTCGGGTCGAGCGAGACCGTGAGCCGCAGGGCTCCCGCATCCTCGACCTCGAGCTCGTGCCCTTCGTGCTTGAAATTCTCGAAGCCGGCGAAGACGAGCTTCCAGGCGGTGCCGCGCACGGGCGTCGGGAAGAGATACGGCGTGCCGTCGTCGCCCTGACACGCGAGGCGAAGGACGTGGTCCCGGCCATCTCCCTTGACCCAGAACCCGATGCCTTCGTAAAGGGGAAGGGCTTCGCGCGGCTCGAGCACCGTCGAGACGGACGACGCGGACGCCGGGAGCAGGACCTCGAGGCCGTGCTCGAAACCCTCGTGCGGGAAACCCTCGAGCGGCACGATACGCGCGGCTCCCCTGGCCGACCCGGTCCAGCGCAGCGGACCGTCGAAGCGATCGAGCCAGGGCGGAAAGCCGTGGGAGGGTGGCATGAACGTCCGCCAGCCGAGAGCGCGGCGCACCTCGTCGTTCGTCGTGAATCCGAGACTGTCGAGGACGAACGTCATCGGCGCGCGCGTCGGACCCGCAACCTCGATGCCGACGCGCACCTCTCCCGGCAGGTCGGCGGGAAGACGCGCCACGGGATAGCGACCCTTCGTGGTGGGGTCGAAGAACTCCGAGAACGGCAGGTACACGCGATGCCAGAGATGGCTCGCCAGGAGAACGTCCGACACGTAGTCGCGCGCGGCCTCTCCGTCGCCGGCACGGAGCACGATCGTCGCGTCGTCACCGGTGCCGCTTCCCTTCAGGTGGAAGGACACGCCGTCCATCCCGCGCCGGGCCTCGGCGGGGACCACGACGAGCCAGACGCGCGCGTGTTCGCCGCTCCCGAGCGCGGGGAGGGTGAACGACGTCCCGGCGGGCGAGGGTGCGTTCGCCTCTCCGGCCACCTTCGCGACCTGCATCGCGATCCCCGACGGATCGACCGCGAAGCGGGGATCGTCGAGCGGCTCCACCACGGCGGGGAGCGTCGCGAGCGCGGCGATCCCGGCGATCACTCCTCGTAGGCCGTGACGATCAGGTCCGACATCACGAGCTTCCCGCCTCCCTCCGCCACGAGCTCGAGCGTCAGCGTGTGGCCGGCGTAGATCGAGAGGTCGCGCGTGAACGGGATCGCCGGGGAGACCTGGGAGGCCATGTCGAGCAACACCGCCACCGTGCTCCCCGTCTCGTCGAGGAAACGGCCGATGACCCTGCCGTTGCCGTCCATGCCCACCAGGAGCCTGGCATCGAGCTTCATCTTGATGGCGTGCTCCGGGAACGCGATCGACGCCTTGTAGGGAGATCCAGGGACAACCTCGACGTTACGCGCGGCGAGAAGCGTGCGCTGGCCCAGGACATGGACCGTCACCTCGGCGGCCGACGTCCCTCCGGGGCCGAAGGCTTGCGCGGTGACGACGTGCTCCCCGGGCGTCTCCGCCGAAGCATCCCAGGTCACCTTCCACGGCCCTTTCGAGAGCGACTCGAGAGGGCGACCGTCCACCGAGAAGTCGATCCGGTCCACCTCGCGGCGCTCGGCCTGCGGATTGTGGGCGCGCACGTCGATCGTGACGGCGCCCGCCACCCGCTCGTTGGCCTTGGGCGTGACGAAGGTGACGAAGGGCGGCGGGGCCGCGCCGGGATCCCGGTGGGCCACGACGTCGAACCGGAACGACTTCCGCCACACCGCGCTCTCCTGCTCCATGAGGATCAGGTTCAGGCGGTGAGGTCCGCGCGCGAGCGCGGCGTCGTCGGCGAAGAGGTGCGAACCGGGCTCGGCGAGGACTGCGACCTGCGTGCCGTCCATGTCGATCACGAGCTGCCGTCCCGCGGCCGGCTCGAATCGCACCTCGAGCGTGAGCGGTGTCGCGAGCTCCCGGCACGTGAAGGTCGGCGCGCCGTCCCAGTCGCACGCGGCGGTGTTCACCTCGACGAAGCGGAAGGTCACGGGCGAGAGGGCCGCGTCGGGAAGGAGGAGCAGGGTCGAGAGGACGACGGTGGTCATCATCATGGGTAGTTCGCCTCGATGGCCGCGACGTTCACTCCGTAGCCGAGGCCGGTGAAAGCGTTGAAGTTGGTTCCCGGCATCGGCGCCGCCGTGCCGCCATCCACGTTATACCCCTTCACGATCGCGCTGCTCGCGACGCTCGGGCCCGGGCCAACCGAGATCTCGTCGTAGCCGTCGCTGTCCAGGTCCTCGATCCGAGCCGCGCGCCCAGGGTCGCGCCCGTGAAGGCGTAGGTCGACGCCCGCGATCGCCGCGAGCGCCGACCCATCGAAGTCGTAACCTCGCGCCTCGGCGTCGAACCCGGGCCCGGGTCCCTTCGCGCCGACGATCTCCTCGAACCCATCGCGGTCCAGGTCGCCGGTGACGACCTCCAGGCCATAGCTCGTGACCGGGAAGAGGATGCCGTTCAGCTTCGCGATGGCGCTGACCGAGACACCGTCGTAGTTGAATCCGCGCACCTGTGGCGGGAACACGATACCCGGCCCCGCTCCCGCGAGGATCTCGTGGAACGCGTCGCCGTCCACGTTGCCGCCGTCGACGTTTCCTCCGTAGCGCAGCGTGCCGAAGGCGAAGAAGCTGATCTTGGCGATCGGCGTCAGCGCGTTCGCGTCGAAGTTCCAGCCGCGCACGTGAGGCCCGAACACGGCGCCCGGTCCCGGCGCGGTCAGGATCTCCTCCCAGGCATCGGCGTCGACGTGGCCGGACGAGACGTTCACGCCGTACTTCAGCGTCCCGTAGGCGTAGTAGCTGATCTTCGCGACGGGCGTGCCGTCGCGGCGGAACGCCCGGACATGGGGACCGTAAACGTCGCCCGGCCCCGGTCCGGTGATGGCCTCCTCGATCCCGTCGCTGTCGATCTCGGCGCCCGTGACGTTCGTGCCCCACTTGCCGCCGCCATAGGCGATCCACGTCGCCCGCAGCGCGCCCCCCGCGTTGAACACGGACACCATGTTCGGGTTATTGCTCCCTCCACCGGGCCCCGCCGCGATGTTCGCGGGCAGCCCTCCGCAAGGCGCGGCGTTGTCGACGACGATGGCGACGGGCGCGGCATCCCGGAACAACCCGGACGGCGGCGTCGAGTCGTAGGCGCGCGCGCCGATGGCGTGGTTGCCGTCGGCCACGGTCGTGCTGTCCCACGTCATCTGCCAGGGCGACGCGGTGACGACGCCGACCAGGGCACCGTCCACGGTGAACTCGACCCGCGCCACCTGCTCGCAGTTGTGCGCCGCCGCCGACGCCTCGAGCGTGATCGCGCCGCAGACGTTGGTGCCGGGGGGAGGCGCGATGACGCTCGTCTCCGGCGGCGTCGTGTTCGTGCGCACGGAGAAGAAGGGCGCGCCGCGCTCCGTGATCTCCGTTCCGTTCTGGTCGTAGACGTGGCCATCCATCCGGCCGCAGCTCACGTCCCACACGGTGAAGTGATCGGCGACCGTCCCGCAGAACGACGTCGAGGAGATCGACCCGCAGGTGCCGTTCATGATCTCGAGGATCCCCATGATGCCCAGGTCGCCCACCCAGTTGTGGATGTGGCCGCACACGTAGGCGTCCACGCCGCCGTTGGCCATCGCCGTGTAGAAGTCGAGGTAGTTGGCCTGGCTCGTGTCCTCGAGGGAGGCGCCCAGGCCGAAGATGCAGGGGTTGGCGCCTTCGGTGTGGCCGAACACCACACGGTGGACGGGCACCGGGCTCGCGAGGTCGGCCGCGAGCCAGAGCGTCTCCTCGGGGGGGGCGTTGTAGTCCAGGGGATCACCATCGACGTTCGTGTCGTAGGACGTGAAATGGACGACCCCGTAGTCGAAGGAGTAGGCGAGCTCGTCGAGGTTCCAGGGGAGGTTGCCGAGCGGCGTCAGGCCGCCGCCGTGCGGCTGCTCCCAGACGTCGCGGAACATGTCCTCGGCGCCGGGATGGTAGGACTCGTGGTTGCCGGGGCTCATGTAGATGGGCACGTTCCTGTGGACCGCGTCCGTCGTGGACTTCCAGATGTCCCACTCCTGGCGGAGGACCGTGGGATCGTCGTCGCCGTACACGGGATCGCCCGAGAACACGAGGAAGCGCGGCGGCGGGTTGAGGTTCTTGATGCGCCCCATGATCGCGATGAAGTTCGCGGGGAGCCCGAACGCGAGCTCGATCGCCGAGCTGTCGTTGCGCGAGTCCGCGAGCGACACGAAGCGGAAGGACGTGTTCTCGACGACCGCGGTCTGGAACCAGTAGTTGGGGCCGCCGGCCGGCGTGCTCGCGTTGCCGCTCACCACCTGGTAGTAGTACTTCGTATCGGGCAAGAGCCCCGGCACCGTCACGGCGTGGTTGGCCCAGCCTGACGACGACACCGTGGCATTCGGCCCGACGACCTGGCTCCCGTAGCTCGGCGTCGTGCCGTAGTTCACGACCGATCCGGACGCCAGGTCCGTGTCCCAGGCGAGGACCGCAGCCGCCCTGTCCACGTGGGCGACCCACGGTCCGTTCTTGATGGTGACGGCCGATGCCGCCAGGGGCAAGACGCACGGGAACACACCGATGGCGCGCAGCTTCAAGACGAGGACCTCCCGCGAACTTCGGATGGAGAAAGAGGCCGCGATCATAACAGGCGCGCCCTCGGCCCGTCCGGGACGCGGTGCTAACATTTCGGCCCCCGTGCGCCGAACCATCGTGATCGACATGCGCCCGACGGTCGTTCGCCCCACGGGCGTCGGCGTGGCGGCAGCGGATCTCACCCGAGCGCTGGTGGCGCGCGATCCGGAGTCGAGCTACGTGCTGTTCGCCAATTCCCGGAAGGATCGGTTCCCGGCGGACGGGTGGCAGGGACCGAACGTGCGCATCGTCGACCGCAGGATCCCGAACCGCATCCTCACGACCCTGTGGGCGAAGGCCTCGTGGCCGCCGATGGAGAAGCTCTGCGGGCCGTGCGACGTCGTTCACGCCCACGGGCCGCTGCCCCTCCCGGTGACCAGGGCCAGGACCATAGCGACGGTCTACGACCTCTTCTTCTACCACCACCCCGAGTTGACCGACCCGGTCGCCACGGCGCCGCTGGTCGCGGGGATGAAGAAGCTGCTCCCGCGTGCGGACCGCATCGTCACGGCATCGGAGACGGTCCGCGGCCAGATCGTCGCCGACTTCGGCATCGACCCGGCGCGCGTCGCCTGCATCCCCCTCGGGCTGCGGCCCGAGCAGCTCGCCGAGGCCGACGCGGACCACCGCCACGAGCTCCGCAAGCGCCTGCGGCTGCCGTCGTCGTTCATCCTGTTCGTCGGGACCCTCGAGCCGCGCAAGAACGCCGGCGGCCTGATCCGGGCGTTCGCCGAGCTCAGGAAGCAGAAGCGCCACGACGGCACGCGGCTTCTCATCGCGGGCCAGCGCGGATTCCGGTACGAGGCATCCGAGAAGGCGATCGCCGACTGCAACATCACCACGGAGGTGCGCATCCTCGACTACCTCGAGGCGCGCGACGTCAAGGCGCTGATCTCGCTCTCGCGCATGGTCGTGGTCCCGTCCCTCGACGAGGGGTTCGGTCTCCCGATGCTCGAGGCGATGGCGCAGGGGACGGTCGTGGCGGCGAGCCGCCGCGGCGCACTGCCCGAGGTGGCGGCGGACGCGGCGCTGCTCTTCGACCCCGACGACATGGGGCAGTTCACCGACGCGATGGCGGCGGGCCTGCAGAACGACACGAGACGCTCGGAGCTCGTCGCGCGCGGCCGGGAGCGCTGCAAGCAGTTCACGTGGGACGCGGCCGCGGAGAGGATGCTCTCGCTCTACGCCGCCCTCGCGTAGATGCGCCTGGCCGTCGACGCGCGCGAGCTCGAGGGCAAGCCGACGGGTGTCGGCCGGTACCTCGCGAGCCTGCTGCCCCGCTTCCGCGCGATCGATCCCGATCTCGACACGGTCCTCTACTCGCGCGGCGACATCGGCACGCACGAGGGAGCGATCCAGCGCCGGGTCCCGGCGCCGAGCGGCACCGCGTGGCTCTTGGCCGCCCTTCCTCGAGAGCTGCAGCGAGACCGGCCCCACGTCTTCTTCGGCCCGGGGTACGCTCTTCCGCTCACGACGATCCCGACGGTGCTCGCGCTGCACGATCTCTCCTTCGAGCGCATGCCCGAGACCTTCCCGCGCCGGGAACGCCTGCGCCGCCGCGTCCTGGCGCGCCTCGCCGCATCGCGGGCGTCGTCCATCGTGTGCGACAGCCAGTCCATCGCCTCGGAGATCGAGAGCGCCTACCACCCGCGCGCGCCGATCCGGGCCATCCCGCTCGGCGTGGCCGACACGTTCTTCGCGCCGCCCGATCCCGTCCGCGTGGCCGAGCTCCAATCGCACCTCGCGCTCGTCCGCCCCGTCGTCGGCTTTGCCGGCTCCCTCTTCAACCGGCGCCGTCCAGGCGAGCTCGTCGCCGCATGCGCCCGCGTCTTCAAGAAGCTCGGCGGCGGCACCCTGGTGCTCGCCGGCGACAACCGCACCTTCCCGCCGCTCGACCCCCTCTTCCTGGCGCGTTGGCACCTCCTCGAGGATCGCACCCGCGTCACGTCCTTCTTGACCGATCTCGATCTCCGCGCCCTGCTGTCGCTTTGCGACGTCTTCGCCTGGCCCTCGGACTACGAGGGCTTCGGCCTTCCCCCCCTCGAGGCGATGGCGTCGGGCGTCCCCGTGGTGTCGTCGAACCGGGGATGCCTCGCGGAGAACCTCGCGGGCGCGGCGGTGCTCGTCGACGAGAACGACGCGCCCAGCCTCGCCACGGCGCTCCTCTCGGTGCTCGAGAGCGAGGAGCGACGCCGCGAGCTCTCGCGGCATGGGCTGGAGCGGGCCCGCACCTTCCGATGGGAGCGCTGCGCGACGTCGACGCTCGATCTGCTGCGCTCAATGGCGGCCGTGCATTGAGCCAGGACGGCGCGATCTCGGGGAAGCGCGTCGGCACGCTCCTGGCCGCGCGCGTGATCCCGGCGTTCGTCACGCTACTCGTCTACGCGATGGTGAGCCGTGCCGGAGGTCCGGGCGCGCTCGGCCTCTACTACTTCGCCTACAACTTCGTCGCGCTCTTCCAGATCCTCGCCAACTTCGGTTACGACTCGTTCCTGATGCGCGAGGTCGCGAAGACCCCGGAACGTACGCGCGCACTCCTGAACAACTCCATCGCCATCCTGCTCCCCTACGGCGTCGCGCTCGCCGTCGCGATGCCTCTTCTCGTGCGGACGCTCGGCTATTCGAGGGAGATCGTCGATCCCCTGTGGGCCGGCGCGCTCGCTCTCCCGTGCATGGCGATCGCCTACGCGCTCGAGGCGGTGCTCATCGGCCAGGAGAGGTTCCCGGCGCTCCTCGCCGGATCGACGCTCGACGGCACGCTCCGGATGGCGCTCTCGCTCGCGGCGCTCCAGGGTGGCTACGGCACGCGCGGGCTCCTTCTCTCCCTGGCGATCGCGCGGGCGTCCGCCGTCGTCTTCTACCTCGCGTGCCTCGCCAGGAGTCCTGGGTTCCTGCCGCTCGACCTGAGGGTGCGGATGCTCGCGGAGCCCGTGCGCGGCGCGGGCCCGTTCTTCGCGATGTACATCGCCTACGCCATCGCCGTGAAGCTCGACGGCGCGCTCCTGCCTCGGTTCGCCACCAAGGCCGACGGAGACGCCTACAGCATCCCGAAACCGGGCTCACGCTCGCGGTGTGGCTCCTCTCGGGAAGCGCGTGGTCGGCACGATCTACCTCTGGTGATGGCGCGGGCGGCCGGAACGCCCGCCCTGGGGGCGATCGTGACGCGCTGCCTGCGCCTCTTCCTCCTGGCGTCGATCCCGGCCGCCGCCATCCTCTCCTCGTACCCGGCGCCGGTGCTCGTGCTTCTCGCCGGATCGAGGAACGCCGGCGCATCCGCGCGCGTGCTCGCGCCGATCGTCTGGACGATCGTGCCTCTGACCCTCAACGAGCCCGCGCTCCGAGGGCTCCTCGCGAGCAACGGCCAGCGGGCCAGCATGGTCAACTCCGTCGTCGTCCTGATGTCGGCCGCGGCGCTGTTCACGTGGGGCGTCCTGAGCGCCGGCGCCGTCGGCGCCGCGCGCGCCCTGCCGGTCGTCATCACGATCGACGTGGTCCTGAACCTGGCCGCCCTGGCGCGCCGCACCGATCTGTCGGGCGTCCCGCGCGCCCTCGCCCCCATCGCGGCCTCGGGCGCTCTCTCCGCGCTCCTCCTCGTCTGGCTCGCGCCCCTCGCGGGTCCCGCCGCGATCCCCCTGTTCCTCGCCTGCTACGGCGCGCTGCTCGTCGCGTCGAGATCGGTGTCGCTCGAGGAGCTGCGCGATCCGCGCCGCATGCTCTCCGCATGACGCCGAGCGTCGCTCTCGACTGCCGGAAGATCGACGACTTCGGCATCGGCACCTACGTCCGCGGGCTCCTCTCCGGCTTCGCGGCGCTCGGCCGCCCCGAACGCCTCGTGCTCGTCGGCGGGGGCGCGGCCGCGGCCACCATCGCGGCGGGGATCCGGGGATGGCGCTACGTCCCCGAGACCGCGGCCCCCTACTCCGTCTCCGAGCAGGTCGCGCTGGCACGCCGGGCGCGGGAGGCCGACGTCTGGCACTTCCCCCACTACGTCACGCCCGTGCTCTCATCGACGCCGTTCGTCGTCACGATCCACGACCTCATCCACATCGAGCGCCCGAGGGAGAGGAGCGCGCTCCATCGCGCCTACGCCCTCTTCTTCCTGACGCGCGCGGCCTCTCGGGCACGCATCGTCGTCACGGCGACGCACGCCTCGGCCGCGACGATCGCGGAGCTCTCTCCCGGCTCCTCGTCGCGGATCCGCGTGATTCCCCACGCCGTGAGCCCACCGCTCCTGGAGGCGCCGGCGCCGAGCGACGGGCGGGCCGTTCGCGAGCGCCTCGGCGTCGCCGGCCGGATCCTCCTCTACGTCGGAAACGACCTCCCGCACAAGAACCTCCCCGCCCTCCTCCAGGCACTGGCGTCGATCCGCGATCACCTGGGGAACGAGACGAGGCTCGTGCTGGCGGGCACGCCATCGGCAGGCGACCGGCCCTGGCGCAAGTCCGCCCGGGAGCTCGGCGTCTCGCCCATCGTCGTGGCACCGGGCCGGGTCTCGATCGAGGAGCTCCGCGCGCTCTACGCGGAGGCCGCGCTCGTCTTCCCGTCGCTCGCGGAGGGCCGGGCTGCCCCTCGAGGCGATGGCCCAGGAACGGCCGTCCTCGCCGCCCGCATCCCGCCGGTGGCCGAAGCGCTGGGGCCGTGGCCGCACGCTACTTCGATCCCGGCGATCCGGAGGCGCTTCCGAGGGCCCTGCGCGAGGAGCTCGCGCGCCCGGCGGACAGCGCCGCCGCGATCGCACGGCGCGCGCATGCCCGCTCCTACTCGTGGCGGCGCTCGGCCGAGATGACGCTCGCCGCTTACGCGACGCGCTGCGATAATAGGATCGTCGCCGACGATCCCGAGGTTTCCCCATGTACCGCATCGAGCCAGCTCACCTCGTCCCCGGCGCCACTCTGGACGCCCTTCCGGCCGCACCGCCGCCTCCCGACACCGCGTCGGGAGGGTCGCCCGTCCGCGGCAAGGCGCTCGTCTTCTGGGACCTGGAAGGTCCCCGGCAGGAAGCTCGACGCCATCGACACCGACCAGATCACTCCGGCCGCCGACTGCGTGTCGGAAAGCCTCGAGACTCTCGACGAGCGGTGGAAGGTCGCGTTCCGCTACCTGATGCCGGACTTCCGCGCCAGAGTCCACCGCGGCGAGACGTTCGTCGTCGCGGGCGATCGCTTCGCCATCGGCTCGTCGCGGGAGATGAGCCCGGCGGGGCTTCGCGCCGTCGCCGACGAGGTCGGCCTCACCCTCGTCATCGTCTGCGGCAACAACATGGGCGACATCTTCCGCCGCAACGCCTTCAACCTGGGGCTCCACGTGGTGCAGTCGCCCGGAGGCCGTCGCGGACGCTCGGGACGGCGATGCGTTCTCCTTCGACCCGGTGAGCCGCGCCCTCACGAACGACACGCAGGGCAAGAGCTACACGCCGCTTCCGCTGACGCCCAAGGAGGACGAGATCCGGAGGACCGGCGGCATCTTCGCCGTCGGCCGGGCGCGAGGTGCACCGCTCGATCGAGACGTCTCTCGGCGATCGTCTGGCCTGACGAGTTACGGCGCGGCGCCTCACCGCCACCGAGCAGATCCTGGGCCCATCGCGTGGACAAGGACGCCGAGGTCGTGCCGGGCGCAACCGTCTTGCGTGTACGCCGACCTCCTGGCCCGCATCGGACGGTACCGCGCCCTTCGCCATCCACACGTTCAACATGATCACCGGTGGGAAGACGATCCGCCCGCGCCAGGCGGCCATCGCCAACGACCACTTCGTCTTCACCGGGTCCGACGCCGACGATCGCCAGACGGAGATCGGGCGTCAGTCGCGGGCCCAGAGCTCCGGAAACCCTACTACGCCACTCCCGGCGACGGCATCTTCCACTTCTACTTCCCGGATAGGGGCTCGTGCTGCCCGGGCAAATACCCCGGCGCCGACTCCCACAGCCGCGCTTCTGATGGCGCCTATGGCGCTGTCGGGAATGGGGTCGGATCGACCACGCTCGGCTTCGGGTGGTCGACGGGCTACGTGTACATGACCTGCGCCCGCGCTCGCCGGGTGGTCTTCCGGGGGAACGCTGCAGCCGCGGGTCTCCGGCAAGGACATCGTGCTCGAGCTCCTGAGGCGCTGGGGCTGCTGAGTCCGAGGGCATGAGCGTCGAGCCTGCGACGCTGATCGGCAGCTCCCATCACCTACAGAACACCATCGCCAACATGATGGCGGGCGAGGCGCAGAACGGCATCTTCGCGCCCGACGAGATCACATACGCCTTGGTACCGCGAGCAGAAGGAATCGCGGATCTCCCCTACCCGGCCATCGCTCCGGGCGCCGATGCCCGCTACGAGCGCGACGAGACCGTGCCGCTCACCGATCTGGTCCCGATGATCGCCAAGCCGCACAGCCCCGGCAATGCGTTCGCGGCCGCCGAGGTCGCTCGCGAACGGGTGACGTTCGACAAGGCGCTCATCGGCTCCTGCACCAACGGCAGCTACGACGACCTCCTTCAGGCGGCGCTGGTGATCCACGCCGCCCGGCAGCTCGGCACTCGCAGCGTCGCCAAGGAGCTGGTCGTCTTCCCGGGGTCCGGCGGCGTGAAGAAGCGCATCGAGGATCCCGATCCGCGGCCTGGCGGCGAGTCGATCGCCCACGTCTTCCGTTCCGTCGGCGGCCAGATCCGCGAGTCCTGGTGCGGCCCCCGCTTCGGCCAGGGGCCCGATGCCTTGAAGCGCGGCCAGCGCGCGATCACGACCTTCAACAGGAACTGGCAGAACCGCATGGGATCGGCGGCGAGGGTTATCTCGCGAGCCCCGCGCCGTGGTCGGAGCGTCGGCACTGCTCGGCTACATGGCGCCGCCGAGCGAGCTCGGCCTCGGCGTGGTCGGCCGACAGGTTCGGCATCTGAGGACCTCGTCTGGTCCCGAACGAGCCGACGCGCGCTGCTCCTACTGTGCGAGCGTGCTCGTGGAGATCGAGGTTCACGGCCACGTCCAGTGTGGCCGCTGCGGCATCAACGTCGATCCCTGCTGCGGGGGTGCACTGACCATCGTGGCGAGCCTCAGGACGATCCTGGGGACAGTGGCAGCTGCTCCAGGATCGTGTAACGCGCCGGGCCGTTACCGAGGTCGCTCCTGTAGAGCGTGACCTCCCGCGCCACGAAACGGCCGAGCTCCACGCTCTCCCACCGGGAGACGACCGCCTCGAGGGAGGACGGCGCCCTCCCGGTCGCGCGGACGCGGGCCAGTGTGACGTGGAGGCGCAACGGGCGATCGCCGGGGGCGACACCGGCGACCCCGGCCGCCTGGTCGAGAGCGCGCGAGAGACGCTCGGACCGTCTCCATCGGTCTCGGCCGCCCGCCCACAGCACCGGCCGCCTGGTGCCGGGAAACGGCTCCGCGCCGCGCGTCACGATGGAGAATGGCGCTACTGCGCCCGCGGCCTCGCGCGCCGAGGCCACGATCGCCGGTTGCAGGCATCGGCGACGTCGCCCAGGAACTTCATCGTGTAGTGGAGGTTCTGCGGCGGCACCCACGACGCCGCGAGCCCGGTCGCGCGGAGCTCCTCCTGGAGGGCGACCGCCCGCGCGCGGACGTCGTCGGGGATCCCGATCCCGAAGAACAACCTCACGGCGCGTGCCGCTCGAGGTCGAGCCGCAGCATGTTGAGCGCCGCCTGCGTCGCGAGCCGCCGCACCGACTCTCGCCGTCCCGGCAACATCAACCGCACGACCCTCGTCCCGCGGCCGCTCGCGAGCCCGACGTACACGGTGCCGACGGGCTTGCTCTCGGTGCCCCCGTCCGGTCCCGCGATCCCGGTGATCGCCAGTCCATACGCTGCCCTGCCCCGCGCCCGGACGCCTTCGGCCATCTCGCGCGCGGTCTCCTCCGAGACGGCGCCGTGGGCTTCGAGCGTCTCTTCCTTCACGCCGATCAGATCGTGCTTGGCCCAGTTCGCGTAGGTGACGACTCCGAGCTCGTAGACGTCGCTGCTTCCTGGGACGCTGGTGATCCTCTGGCCGAGCAGCCCTCCCGTACACGACTCCGCGGTCGCCACGCGCGCGCCTCGCCGCCGCAAGCCGTCGACGACGACCTGCTCCAGTGTTTCCTCGGCCTCGCCGAAGACGTGCGTGCCGAGAGCCGTCCGGAGCTTGGCGGCCAGGGCGTCTACGCGCCGCCGCGCCGCGGCTTCCGTCGCGGCCTCGCCATTGAGGTGCAGCTCGATCTGGCCAGCGGAGAACAGGATCGTCGTCCGGATGCCGCGCGCGCGCTTGTAAAGAGGCGATGCGATCTCGTCGACGCGCGACTCCGACAGGCCCGCCACGAGGAGCTTGCGCGCCACGAGCGCGCGGCGTGCCGGGCCGAGCAGCGCCTCGAGGTGCGGACGCGCCTCGCCCCACACGGCGCGGAGCTCGTTCGGAGGACCGGGAAGCACGAGCACGGCGCGCCCCCGGTGCGAGAGGAGGAGCCCGGGCGCGGTTCCAGCGCCGTTGGGAACGACGATCGCTCCGCGGGGTACCATGCCCTGGCGCGCATTGATGCGCGGCATCGGGATCCCGAGACGCCGGAAGCGCTCCTCGATGCCTCCGAGGATGTCGCGGTGCAGGGCGAGCGGGCGGCGGAGCTTCCTCGACACGGCCTGGCGGGTGACGTCGTCCTCCGTGGGCCCGAGCCCGCCGCAGACGATCACCAGGTCGCTCGCCGAGAGACACTGGCCGAGCGTCCGGGCAATCGCATCCTCGTCGTCGGGAACGATGTGCTTCGCCCCGACGGTGATGCCCATGCCCCCGAGCATGGCGGTGAGCCAGAGCGAGTTGGTGTCGCTCCTGTCGGGGGTCAGCATCTCCGACCCCACGGCGACGATCTCGGCGGTCATTCCAGGCTTCTTCACATCGCCTCCCCCAGGCGGACCAGCGCCCCGTGGAGATCGGGCTTCAGCGTCAGTACGGGCGCCAGCGGATCGCCCACCTTTTCGAACCGCGGGATCGCGGTCTTGATCGTGAACTGTCGCGGATCCAGGGAGTCCCGCACCTCGTCCCAGGTCACCGGAGTCGACACGGGAGCGCCCGGGAGCGGCCGCACCGAGAATGGCCCCGCAAGGAGACGTCCGCGGCCGTTCTGCAGGAAGTCGATGTACACCCTTCCGCCACGAGAGCCCACGGCGCGGACGATGGTCGCGATGTCCGGCAGGCGCTTGACGATGACGCGGGCGAGGAGCTCTCCGAGCCCGCGCGACTCGGCGTAGGTGCACCGGCACCCCAGCGGCACGAGCACGTGGAGGCCCGTAGATCCGCTGGTCTTCGGGAACGTGGGGAGCCCGATCTCGTCGCACAGTGCCCGCGTCGCCTGGGCCACTTGCACCACGTGCGCGAAGGGCGCGCCCTTCGGATCCAGATCGAGGATGCACCAGTCGGGAGTGGCGAGCGTCCTCATCCTGCTCGACCAGATGTGCAGCGGGATGGTGCCCATGTTGATGAGGAAGAGCAGGCTCGGGACGTCGTCGCACACGAAGTAGTCGATCTCGCGCTGCGCGTGCTCGCTCCACGTGCGCTCCGTGCGGATCCAGTCCGGTGCGAAGGAGGGTGCGTCCTTCTGGAAGAAGCTCTTGCCCGCGATGCCGTCCGGGTAGCGCGTCAGCACGACGGGCCGGTCCTTGAGGTAGGGCATGAGCCACGGAGACACGCCCTCGTAATAATCGATCAGGTCCCCTTTCGTGTAGCCCTGCTCCGGCCAGAACACCTTGCTCCTGTTGGTGAACGCCACCCTGCGCTCCGCCTCCGGCATGGCGGATGGCGCTGGCCGCGGGGGTGGCGCCGCGACGGGGGCCGAAACCTGGGCCGCCTCCCGCGTACACTCCTCGGGCGCCTTGTCATCCCGCAGCCGGAGGAAGACGGGCTGGCGCACGTGGAGCCCCTCCACCCACTCCTTGTAGCGCACCTCGCAGACGTAGCGCGGTTCGACCCACGCCGCGCCGCGTTCCTTCGGGGCGCCGACACAGGGCGGGGTCTTGCGGCGATCGGGATCGAGGAGCTTGGGCACGCGCTCCAGGTCCTTCTCGCCAAAGCCGCTGCCGACCTTCCCGGCGTAGATGAGCTCCTTGCCCTCGTAGACCGCGAGGTAGAGCGCGCCGAAGCCATTGCGCGCCCCCTCCGGTGGGCTCGTTCCGACGATGACGAAGTCTCCGGTGCGATCGACCCGCACCTTGAGCCACGACGCCGAACGGCCCGCCTGGTACGGCGCATCGGCTTTCTTGCCCACCATGCCCTCGAGCCCCAGCTTCTCGATCTCCGCGTAGAACGCCTTCCCCTGCTCCTCGACGTGGTCCGAGTAACGCAGCGGACCGGATCGCGGGAGCAACGCCCTGAGTGCTTCCTTGCGGCGCGCGAGGCAGAGCTTGCGGAGGTCCCACCCCTCGAACCCGAGGATGTCGAAGAGGTAAAGCGTCGCCGGCAGCTCGATGGCCGCGCGGCGGACGTCCATGGGGCGCGAGAGGAGCGCGCGCCTCTGGAGCCGGTTGAAGCTCGGCCGGAACGACTCGTCGAGCACGACGATCTCGCCGTCCAGCACCACATGGTCGACCGGCAACGCCGCGAGAGCCGACGCGATCTCCGGGAAGGTCGAGACGACGTCCATGCCGCGGCGGTAACGCATCACGGGCTTGCCCTCCTCCTTGCCGCACAGCACCCTGTACCCGTCGTACTTGATCTCGAAGAACCAACCGGGCTCCGAGAACGGCCTGTCCCGCCCCTCCGCGAGCATGATCTTGACGTCGGCGGCGCGGACGGTCCGCGACGCGGCCCCCCAGGTTGCCAGGTTCCGACGCATCGCCGCGAGGCGCGCCGGGCCCTCCCGCATCTCGTCGATGGTCAATCCCGAATGGACCGACTCCTCGGGGAACGGGCGCGTCCCCTCCGGCGCGGCCCACGCGTCCGTATGCTTGATCAGCAGCCACTCCTTGGAGCGCTCCTGACCTCCCTTGGCCTTGGTACGCACGAGCGTCCATTCGCCGCGCATCTTGTATCCGGAGAGCTCGAAGAGCAGCTTCCCCTTCTTCATGCCGGTCACCGGATCCTCGAGGGCCTTCCAGGTTCCCTTGTCCCACAGGATCACGGGTCCCGCGCCATAGTTGCCCTCGGGGATCACCCCTTCGTAGTCGGCGTACTCGACCGGATGATCCTCCACCTCCACCGCGAGCCTCTTCTCCCTCGGATCCGTGGACGGTCCCTTGGGAACCGCCCACGACCAGAGGACGCCGTCGAACTCGAGCCGGAAGTCGTAGTGGAGCCGGCGGGCGTCGTGCTTCTGCACCACGAACAGCCGGAGCGGTCCGTCACCGGCGGCGGGCGCCCCGCCGAACGGCTCGGGTGTCGCGTCGGCGGTGCGCTTGGCGCGGTAGGTCGCGAGGCGGGTCGGGTCGTCCGGTCCAGGCACGGACTGCTATGATAGCGGCATGGCCTCACGCGCAATTGGAACTGGAATGGTCAGCTTCGGGCTCGTCTCGATCCCGGTCAAGCTCTTCTCCGCCACCGATGCCTCGTCCGGAGTGTCCTTCAACATGCTCCACGACAAGTGCAAGACGCGATTGAAGCAGCAGTATGTCTGCCCGACGGACAACGAGATCGTCTCGCGGGAGCACACGGTCAAGGGTTACGAGTTCGCGAAGGACCAGTACGTCACGTTCACGGAGGAGGAGATCAAGGCTCTCCAGAGCGAGGCCAGCAAGTCGATCGAGATCGTGGAGTTCGTCCCGGCGGCGCAGGTCGATCCGGTCTACTTCGACAAGGCCTATTACCTCGGCCCCGACAAGGGCGGCGATCGCGCCTATGCGCTGCTCGGGGAGGCGATGCGCA
Organism: Acidobacteriota bacterium; assembly: GCA_046331505.1. Lineage (GTDB taxonomy): Bacteria > Acidobacteriota > Vicinamibacteria > JAXLQT01 > JAXLQT01 > JAXLQT01. The sequence continues at coordinate 6,700 of JAXLQT010000044.1, read as the reverse complement.
AGACCGGTCGATCGGCGCTCGCCCGGTGGGCGGCCAGGGGGAAGCAGTATCTCGTCCTGATCCGCGCCGTGAAGGGCGGCCTCGTCATGCAGCAGCTCATGTACGCCGACGAGGTGCGCTCCATCGCGGACGTGCCGATCGGCGAGACGCAGGTCAAGGAGAGCGAGCTCGCTCTCGCGCTGCAGCTCATCGACCAGATCAGCTCGGAGCAGTTCAAGCCCGACAGTTACGAGGACGACGTGAAGAAGCGCATCCTCGACGCGATCGAGAAGAAGGTGCAGGGCCAGGAGGTCGCCGCGCCGGTGGTCGAGCCGCAGGCGCAGATCATCGACCTCATGGAAGCTCTCAAGGCGAGCCTCTCGGGAAAGGCGCCCGCGGCCGGCGCCCCGGCCGCCGCCGATGCGGACGCGCGCAAGCCCGCGAAGCGCGCGCCGCGCGGAAAGGGCGCCCCCGAGGAGAAGCGCGCCGCGTCGGGATCCTGATCGGCCGCGACGGCCGATGCGGAACTGGGGCGGCTACAGCGTCACGGACATCGGCCGGCTGCTCGGGATCCCGGCGGGCCGCATCCGTGCCTATGTCGCCGCGGGGTTCCTGAGCCCGCGCCGCGGACGCAAGAAGGAGCTCCGGTTCACCCTCGAGGATCTGGTGCTCCTGCGCACGGCCGCTGAGCTCGCGAGGACGGTGCCGCCCCGGAAGCTCCGGCGCGCGCTCGAGCGCCTGCGCGCGCAGCTTCCTGCGGGGCGTCCCCTCTCGGCCGTGCGGATCACCGCGGAGGGCGACGAAGTCGTCGTCCGGGACGGCTCGTCGATGTGGGAGCCGGAGTCTGGACAGGCGCTCCTGAACTTCGAGGTGTCGGAGATCGCGTCCAAGGTCACGCCGCTGGCCATCAAGGCCGTCGAGGACGCGCGGGCCGAGGAGTCTCTGACCGCCGACGAGTGGTACGACCTTGGCTGCGAGCTCGAGCCGTGCGATGTGGATCACGCGAGAGATTGCTACCGCCGCGCCCTCGAGCTGGAACCGTCCCACGTCCCGTCCTGCGTCAACCTCGGCCGCATCCTGCACGACGCCGGGCAGACGGCGGCGGCCGAGCGCCACTACCGCAACGCCCTCGAGAATCGCCCGGGCGACCCGACCGCGGCGTTCAATCTCGGCGTCGCGCTCGAGGACCTGGGCCGGCCCGTCGAAGCTGTTGATGCGTACCAGATCGCCATCGGGTCCGATCCCGACTGTGCGGACGCGCACTTCAACATCTCACGCCTGTACGAGGCGTCGGGAAAGCGTGCCGCGGCCTTCCGCCATTTGAAGGCGTACAGATTGCTGGTCGGCTGACGCTCGGCCCGTCGACGCGACGGCGGAGCGCCCGCGCCGCCCTCGGAACACTTTGACATTGGGCAGACGCCGTGTAGACTGTCCCCCAGCGACCGAATGAGAGGGGTCTGGCCGAGCTGGACAGGCATCTACCGCCTTGCTGGAAGCTCGACAGCCTCGGTTGCTTCGTGATGTCGAGAGCGTCATTCGACGCGACACCGTGAAGCACTGACCCGAAGGAGATACCGAGTTGGCACAGAACGAAACGATGTTGACCGTCGCCGCCGCCGCCACTGCCGTTGGCGCGAGCGCCGCCGCCGTGAGGAACTGGATCAAGCAGGACGCGGAGCTCGGCAAGGCCGTCGTCAAGCAGTCGGGTGTGACGCTGTTTTCCCCGGCAGCCGTGAAGGTCCTGGAGAAGGTCAAGGAACGCCGGATGAAGGCTGCGAACCCGGCGCTACAGGCGGCATGGGCCGCAAGGCGCTCCGGCAAGGCCAAGCCCAAGGCGAAGGTCAAGGCTGCCAAGGCCCCCGCGAAGGCCGAGAAGCCCAGAGCGGCCGGCAAGTCCAAGGCGGGCAAGACGCTCCGCCCGGGACTCGAGAAGGCCTGGGCCGCACGGAAGCGCAACGCGAAGATCCGCCGCGAGCAGAAGGCGCGGGAAGCCAAGGTGGCGGCGAAGGCGGCAAAGGCCACCGCCCCCAAGGGCGGGATGTCGGGGGAAGAGGCGGCCAGGAGGCTCGGTATCAGCAAGGTCCGGCTCTACGGCCTTCTGAAGCGCTTCGACATCAAGAAGCCGCGGTCGCGGGGCTTCACGGAGCCGGTGATGAGCGAGGTGTCCCGCGCGCTGTCGCAGGGCAAGGCCGCACTCGGCAAGGCCGCGAAGGCCGCAGGCAAGAAGGTGCGCGCCGCGACGCCTGCTCCCGTTCGCGAAGCTGCGGCGCGCGTGTCCGCCACCGCCGAGGGTGCCTTCCACAAGGCGCTCGAGGTGATCACGGAGCTCCTCGCCCAGCAACGCCTCATCCTGGAGCGCGTGGCGCGCCCCATTCGCGTGCGCGTCGAGCCGGAGGAGTAGGCTCGTCGTCGATGACGGGGGCCGGCGCACGCCGGCCCCCCTCTCTCTCCCACGTGCCCCGCCATCTCTTCGTCCTGCGTCACGGTCCGACCGACATGAACGCGGCGGGAGTGATCCAGGGGCGCCTCGATGCGTCGCTCACACCGGAGGGACATGCGATGGTGGAGGCGCACGCACGCTTCCTGCAAACGGCCGGTCCGCCACCGCCGCGTCTCCTGTGCGGCCCTCTGAAACGAACCCGCGAGACCGCGGCCATCATCTCGGACGTGCTCGGAGCGCCCGTCGAGGTGATCGACGCGCTGACCGAGATCGGCCGCGGCGATCTCGAAGGCCTCGCGAAGGAGTCCCTGCCCCCGCGGCTCGACGCCGCCTACCGTCGCTTCCTCGATGACCCGTGGGGATCGCGACCGCCAGGCCCCGGCGCCGAGACCTTCGAGGACGTCGAGCAGCGGCTACGCGCCAAGGTCGTCCCCGCCGTGGAACGAGCGCAACAGGACGGGCGCGTCGCCCCCATCGTCGTCACCCACGGGAGCGTCGGGAAGATCCTCGTCGCGATCGTCACGGGCGGGGGTCGCGACCTGGTGGGACGGCTGCCCGGCAAGCACGCGCTCATCTGGCACGTCGTCGACGGATCGCTCGAGGCCTTCGACGGGAAGCGCGGCTATGCCAGCGTCGATCCGGGATCCCTCGCGGCTGGCGGCCTCGATGCCTGAGACGACGCTCGCCGCCGCCGTCGATCGGCTCAGGAGGACTAAGCACGTCGCCGTGCTGACCGGCGCGGGCATGTCGGCCGAGAGCGGCATCGCGCCGTTCCGCGGCAAGGGGGGCATCTGGGCGCGCTACGACCCGATGGAGTACGCGACCGCCGAGGCGCTCGCGAGGGATCCGGGCAAGGTGTGGAGGATGCTCCGGGAGCTCGGCAACGAGATCGCCGCCGCCGAGCCGAACGCGGGTCACCTCGCCCTCGCCAGGCTCGAAGCGTCGGGCCGCGCCATCGTCGACGTGGTGACGCAGAACGTCGATGGATTGCACCAGCGTGCCGGGAGCGCACGGGTCATCGAGCTCCACGGCAGCGGGCGCGGCCTTTTCTGCACCTCGTGCGGATCGCGGATGGCCGCGGCGTCGCTCCGTCTCTCGATCGAGGACCTTCCCCCGCGCTGCCGCTGCGGCGGGCTGATCCGACCGGACGTGGTCCTCTTCGGCGAGCCGCTGCCGGGCGGAGCTTTCGAGGCGGCGCGGAGCGCCGTCGAGACCGCCGGCGTCCTGCTCGTGGTCGGCACCTCCGCAGAGGTCGCACCCGCCGCGTGGCTGCCCGATCTCGCAAGGGCGCACGGGACGTGGCTCGTCGAGGTGAACCCCGAGCAGACCTGGTTGTCGGGGCGCGCAGACGTCGTCCTGCGGGATGCGGCCGCGGCGATCCTCCCCGCGCTCGTGGAGGGGATACTCGGGTGAAGGTCGCGCTCGTCCACGACTGGCTGACGGGCATGCGTGGCGGCGAGAAGGTGCTCGAGGTGCTCTGCGGACTCTATCCCGACGCGCCGGTCTTCACGCTCCTGCACGTGAAGGGCTCCGTCTCCAGGGCAATCGAGTCGCACCGGATCGTCACCTCGTTCCTGCAGCATCTCCCTCTCGTCGGAAGGCGTTACAGGCACTACCTGCCCCTGTTTCCGGCGGCGATCTCGTCGCTCGACCTCGCCGGATTCGATCTCGTGATCTCCTCGTCCCATGCCGTGGCCAAGAGCGCTCCCGCGCCCGCCGGCGCGCTCCACGTCTGTTACTGCTTCACGCCCATGCGGTACGTGTGGGATCGCCACGACGACTACTTCGGGCCGGGCCGCGCGACCCTCCCGACGCGCCTGGCCGCGCGCCTCGTCGTGCCGCCGCTTCGCGAGTGGGATCGCCGCACGGCGACCCGCGCGCACGCCTACGTGGCGATCTCGCGCACCATCCGCGACCGCATCTACCGCGCCTACGGCCTCGACAGCGAGGTGATCGAGCCTCCCGTCGACACGGACTTCTTCAGACCTCCGGCGGGCGAGCGGGACAAGCAGCCACGCCCCTTCCTCGTCGTCAGCGCGCTCGTTCCCTACAAGCGCGTGGACCTGATCGTCGAGGCGTTCCGGGGCCTCGAGCAGAAGCTCCGGATCGTCGGGAGAGGCCCGGATCTCGACCTGCTTCGCCGCCAGGCGCCCGCGAACGTCGCGTTCCTGGGCGAGGTCGGCACGGACGCGCTGCTCGAGGAGTACCAGGGCTGCCGCGCGCTGATCCACGCCGCGGTCGAGGACTTCGGCATCGCCCCGGTCGAGGCCATGGCTTGCGGGCGTCCGGTCATCGGTCTCGCCCAGGGCGCTCTGCCGGAGACAGTGACGCCCGGAACGACCGGCATCCTGTTCCCGGAGCAATCAGTTAGCGCGATCCGGCAGGCCGTTTCCGACCTTGACAAGAGGGGTGATATTTCCTTTAATCCCCAGGCGATTCGCGAGTCGGTCCTGCGCTTCTCGACGGAGCGGTTCCGAGAGCGGTTCGCAAGCTTCGTCGGGGATCGGCTCAAACTTCGAACATCTGCCTGACGCGGCCCCGGAAGGCCCGCGAAGGGCGGGGTGCCGCGGCGGCACGCCGGGGCGGGAGATCGAACGGATGGCAGTGCGCGGATGAAGCGGCGACGAGACTCGAGGCGACGCGGATGCTGAAGCGCCGGACGAGGATCCTCGTCCTCCTGCACCTCTCCCTCGACCTCATCGTCACCCTCGGCGCCCTGTTCGCCGCCTACTTCGTCCGTTTCCAGTCGGGCCTCTTCGACGTCCCCGACGAGCAAGCCCTCAGCCGGTACATCGAACTCGTGCCTTTCGTCGTGGTCGTCTGGCCGCTGGTCTTCTACTTCCAGGGCCTGTACCGCATGCGCCGCGGCGACTCCCGCGTCGACGAGCTGTTCCAGATCATCTCGTCGACGGCGCTCGCGCTCCTGATCGTCTTCGGCTGCGTCCTCTACTACAGCGTCTACATCCTCCACGCGACGGAGTTCCAGTACTCGCAGAAGGCGCTCGTGCTCTTCGGCGTGCTCGACATCGGAGCGGTGTTCGTGGCGCGTATGGCCTTCCGCACGGTGCTCGAGGAGCGCCGCCGGCGCGGCAAGAACCTCCGCAACGTGGTGATCGCGGGGGCCGGAGGACTGGGCCGCAAGGTCGCCGACCGGATCCTCGATCACGACGCCCTGGGTTTCCGGATCACGGGGTTCCTCGACGACGCTCCCGAGAAGCAGGGCTCCTCCTATCGCGGCATCCCCATCATCGGGCGCCTCGAGGACGCCGCCGCGATCTGCCAGCGCGAGGTCGTCGACCACTTCTACGTGGCGCTGCCCCTCGCGGCCCACGAGAACGTCGTCAAGCTCCTGGCGCTCCTGTCCAAAGAGGTGGTCGACGTGAAAGTGGTGCCCGATCTCCTGGAGTACGTCGCGATCCGGGCGGGACTCGAGGACCTCGACGGCATCCCCATCATCACGCTCTCCGGCGTCGGCCTCGAAGGATGGAGCGCCGCGGCCAAGCGCCTGATGGACATCGCGGCCTGCCTCGCAATCGCCGTCGCGATCTCTCCCCTCCTCATGGTGATCGCCATCCTCATCAAGCTCACCAGCAAGGGCCCCGCGCTCTACAAGCAGGAGCGCATGGGGCTCGACGGGCGCTCCTTCTGGATGTACAAGTTCCGCTCCATGGTGGACGGGGCCGAAGCGCACACCGGACCCGTGTGGGCGGCCGAGAACGACACCCGCAGGACGCCGATCGGCTCGTGGCTCCGGAAGTTCTCGCTCGACGAGCTCCCCCAGCTCTACAACGTCCTGCGCGGCGAGATGAGCCTCGTCGGCCCGCGCCCCGAGCGGCCCAACTTCGTGCAGGAGTTCAAGGAGAAGATCCCGCAGTACATGCTCCGGCACAAGGTGAAGTCGGGCATGACCGGCTGGGCGCAGGTCCACGGCTGGCGCGGCAACACGAGCATCGACAAGCGCATCGAGTACGACATCTACTACGTGGAGAACTGGTCGCTGGCGCTCGACCTGAAGATCCTGTGGATGACCGCGTTCCGCGGCTTCGTCCACCACAACGCCTACTAACCCGCCGTGCGGATCGTGATGGTCGGGACGGGCTACGTCGGTCTGGTCACCGGAACGTGCCTCGCCGAGAGCGGCAACCTCGTGGCGTGCGTCGACATCGACCAGCGGAAGATCGCCATGCTCGAGAAGGGCGGCCTGCCGATCTACGAGCCGGGCCTCGACGAGCTGGTCAAGCGCAACGTCAAGGAGCAGCGTCTCTCCTTCACGACCTCGAT
>JAXLQT010000043.1:0-52611 GCA_046331505.1 Acidobacteriota bacterium | reverse complement strand
GCCTGGGGGAAGCCTCCGGAGCCAGCGCGCCGGGCGCCTTGATGGAGGCCTTCGGAGAGGTCACGCCACGTCCCACGGCGCGAGGTCCGGACTTGCGAGAGACGGTGGCGCGAGCGGGCATCGGATCTTCTCTTCCAGCGCGGGAGATTCTAATCCCGCAGACGGCCTTGGCGCGCGAAGCAGGACCGACCCCGCGCCGGCCTACCCCAGGAGCGGCCGTGTGACGACGAACTCCACGTCGCCGCACGACCGCGATGGGGCGCGGCATTCCGCCACGCCGGTCGGATCCGACCCGTCACATCGGCATGATGAGCCGCGGCACCCGCCTTGGAAGCGCACTCACCAGCGCCTCGTGGCGCCGGCCCACGACGATCTCGCTGTGGGGGCGGGGATGAACCGTGATGCGCGGCTCGATCCTGGCGACCGCCGCGGGCGCGATCGCCACGACCACGGGGCGCGCGTCCGCGAACACGGCGAACGAGGCAACGATTGCACCCAGACATACGACGTTCCTGATACGCATGAGACACCTCCGGGGCCTCTCGGCACCCGCTGCCGGGACGCTGCAAGCGAGGAGCCAGGCCGGCCGTCGTCCCAGCGACGTCGTCACAGGTCGGCAGCGAGCGTGATGCGATCTGCCCCCGTCGGAGGGTGCAACTCCCATCGCACGAGGAGCCGATCGCCGCGCCCGCGGCGCCGCCCGAGGGCAAGCTGCTCGAGAACCTCGAGCGCGGTGACGACGTCGGCACGCGCCAGACTGCTCGTCCCGAACCGGTGGACGGGCAGCCCAACATCCTTGCCCCACGACAAGAGCTCCACCCGTGTCCACGGTGGAGCATCCACCGGCCGCCACGGACGAACGCTGACGCGATCTTCACGAGCTCGTCTTCTCGCACGGCCATGAGAATCGTCCTGAAGCTGGAGCTCGGAGCGGGAGTCGAACCCGCTACCACGGTTTTGCAGACCGTTCCCTTGCCGTTCGGGATCCCGAGCGATCTTGCCGCCGGTCGGATTCGAACCGACATCTACCTGCTCTTGAGGCAGGGGCCTCTACCGTTGGGCTACGACGGCACTGTGCCGACGAGAAATGGTGCGACCGGGTGGATTCGAACCACCATTCACCACGACCTCAACGTGGCGGCTTTGCCAGGTTTGCCTACGATCGCATGAACGAACACTTGGTGCCGAGAGTGGGAGTCGAACCCACAGACACTTGATCCTGAATCAAGAGGCTTTTCCAGTTTGCCTACCCCGGCGTGATACGAACCGGCGGGGGACAAGCCCCCGCCCTACAACCTCCGCCACTTCCAGTTTGCCTACCCCGGCGTGATACGAACCGGCGCGAACCGGCGGGGGACAAGCCCCCGCCCTACAACCTCCGCCACTTCCAGTTTGCCTACCTCGGCATGACACGAACCGGCGGGGGACAGACCCCGACTCGCGAACGGTGGTAGGGCTGGCGGGGATCGAACCCACGTCCCCGCTTTGAAAAAGCGGGATCCTGGCCATTGGACGACAGCCCCTGCGCGCGAGTGTGCCTGCAACCGAGACGGAAAGCAGCCCATTGTGGCTCCGGGACAAGGTCTCGAACCTCGATTTCCGCGTTCAGAGCGCGGCGTCCTGCCATTAGACGATCCCGGAATGGATCGGTGGCTCTCGACGCTCTCGGGCTGGGGCTCCCAGGCGGCGTCTTCGTTGCCACCCGCCCCACTACCTGGTTGGACGGGCTCCCTAGAGCAGGCGGAGGTCCGCCTGCTGGCTCTCGGCCTGGAGGCCGAGGCACCGCAAGGCTCGACCGAGGCTCGCACACGTCCGCCCGGCGCCCCAGTGCCTCTGTGCGTTACGTTCGTGCCTCATGACCCGCACACTATAGATCCGCTCGACAGTGGCGTCAAGCCCCTTGGGGATCGGGCGGTCGCGGCGTCACGAAACGCCTCGGACAGCGCATTGTAGGGCGGGGGCTCGTCCCCCGCCGGTTCGGCCGGGCTCGAGCGAGAGCGGAACCTCGTTCAGCTCGACGCCGACTCGTAGGCCCGAAGCCCCAGCCGCCAGAAGAAGGCGATCGCGAGCCAGCTCGCGCCGACGGCGGCGGCCATGCCGAGGAGCCACCGCGCGTCGAGCGGATCGAAGAGGAAGCGCACCGGGGCGCTGCCCACGAGGAGCACGGGGAACACGACCGTGAAGAGCTTGCGCGCGAAGAAGCGGTAGACGAAGTCGGGCATGCGCGCCACCTGCTGGAGCTGCATGCGCAGGAAGTTGATGCCCATCGACTCCACGAGCCAGAACATGCTGGTCGAGAGCAGGATCTCGAGGCTCACCATGAGGGTCAAGGCGAGGACCACGAGCGGCGGGAGCGCGGCCAGCCCCGCAACGCCCAGGCCCGCGCGCCGGCCGAAGTGGATCAGGCAGGCCCAGGGCACGAACACGTTGCAGAGGCTCGCGGCGCGGGCATGGCGGAAGAAGACCGAGAAGATGGCGCCGATGGGCTTCAGGAGCACGAAATCGAGCAGGCCGCTCCTGAGGTCCGCGGAGAACATCCAGAAGCTCTCGCTCACGAACGTCATGTGCAGGTGATCGACGGCGAGCATGAAGGAGACGAAGAAGAGGAACTGGTCGCGGGACCAGGGACCGATGGTCTTCACGTGCTCGTAGACGAATCCGACCGAGCCGAGCGCGCTCCCGTAGAACAGGAGGTCCATCACCACGAGGAGCACGAAGTGGGCGCGGAACGACATCGCCTCGGAGAACGACGTGGCGAGGAAGAGCCGGTAGACCTTCAGGTAGTGGGCCAGGCGGTGCACGTCGCCCTACATCCCCGCCGCGGTGTAGAGGCGAAGCCCCCGCCGCCAGATGGCGGCCGCGAGCACGGCCCCGATGGCGATCCAGCACAGGAGCAACCCCGCCGCGGCGGCGAGGCTCCCGTCGTAGCTGCCCATGAAGACCTTCGTCGGCACGAAGGTCACGCAGGGGAAGGGTGTGAAGGCGAGCAGCCGGCGCAGCGCTGCCGGGAAGAGCTCGAGCGGGAGCACCGCTCCCGAGAGAAACGAGCTCACCGTCATCAACATCACGCGCAGCACCCACGTCTCCTCGAGCCAGAAGCCGGCGACGCCGATGGTGTAGATGACCACGAACCAGAAGAGGCTCACGAGCAGGCTCATCGCCGTCCCCGCAGCGAGCGTGGCGAGCGGGGGAAGGCGGATCACTCCGAAGAGCGCCATCGCCGCGACGGTCACCGCGCTCACGAGCAGCTGGAGGATCTGGAGCGAGAGGAAGCTCGCCGCATGGAACTTCCAGAAGTCGAAGGGGTAGACGAGGTAAGAGGAGATGCGGCCGAGGCGAATGTCCTCCGATACGTTGATGCCGTTGTAGCCCTGGCCGAGGAACGCCACCACCATCACCCACACCTGGTACGTGAGCATGGTAGAGAGGTCGTACCCCGCGATCCGATCGACCCCGCGCGCCGCATAGACCGACGTCCAGAGGCTGTACTTGACGAAGAAGAACACGAGGGTCGGGCCGATGACCAGGAGGACGAACGAGAGCTTGTAGGCCATGCGCTGCGACCACGAGATCTGCACGGTCTGGAGCCACTTGCCGAGCTCGGCCTCGATGCGCGTCATAGCTCGGGCAGGAGCTCCGGCCGCGCCATGAGCGTCGACATGACGCGCTCGATGGGGAGGTTCTCCGTCGCGAGGTCCACGACGGGGAAGCGGCTCAGGATCTCGACCCCGACACGCCGCAAGTCGGCTTCCGCGATGCGCAGCTCCACCTGCATCCGGTCATCGCCCCACACGGGAAACAGTCCCTTCCAGATCGGGTCGGCGTCGTCCACGCGCTCGGAGAAGCGTACGGTGACGAACTTCTCGCGCCCGAGGATCCCCTCGAAGCCCGACCGCGATCCGTCGAATCGCTTCTTGCCCTGGAGGATCAGGACGATGCGCGAGCAGAGCGCCTGGACGTCCGCCATGTAGTGCGACGTGAGGATGATCGTCGTGCCGTGCTCCCTCTGGTAACGGGCGAGGAAGTCGCGGATGCTCTTCTGCGCGACGATGTCCAGGCCGATCGTCGGCTCGTCGAGGAAGATCACCTCGGGCTCGTGGAGCAGCGACGCCATGAGCTCCATCTTCATGCGCTCCCCGAGAGAGAGCTTGCGCACGTGGACGTGGAGCACGCCGCGCACGCCGAGGATGTCGGACAGGAGGTCGATCCGGCCGCGAAACTTCGCATCGTCGATCTCGTAGTAGCGCTGGAGCAGTAGGAACGAGTCCATCGCGGGGATGTCCCACCAGAGCTGCGACTTCTGTCCCATGACGAGCGCGATGCGCTTGCGGAAGGCCTGGGGCCGGCGGAACGGCTCGTATCCCAGCACCGAGACGCGCCCCGTCGTCGGCACGATGATCCCCGTGAGCATCTTGATGAGGGTCGTCTTCCCGGCACCGTTCGGACCGAGGAGGCCAACGAGCTCGCCCGGCTCGAGGTCGAGATCGAAGTTGCTGACGGCAGGGTTGTCACGGAAGTCGCGCTTCACGAACGAGCGCAGCGTCCCGGCGAGACCGGGCGCCTTCAGGTAGGTCCGGAAGTTCTTGCCGAGCTGCCGGCACTCGATCACCCGCATGCGAGGCGGACGCTACCACTCCCCCGGCGCGCGCATCACCCCACGCGCTCCCCCACGCGTCCCTGCTGGCGCGCCTCCACCTCCTCGAGGAGATCGAGCTCCTGCGCCACTTGCTCGGCCGCGATCCGGCGAAGGAGGTCCTTAACGCGGGCGATCACCTCCGCGGCGCTCCGGCCCGACGCGTGGATCGCGCGGGCGCGCGCGCAGAGCGTCACCCCGAGATCCGGCGTGGCGCCGATGGTCTCGAGGATGGCCTCGCCCCGCGCCGCGAGCTCCTCCGCGACGGCGGGATCGCCTTCGAGCGTCTCCTGATCCGCGAGACATCCGAGGCCGAGCCCCTCGCCCAGACGGTATCCGGCCGCGGCGCAGAGCGCCTGTCCCCGCTCGCACTGCGCGCGCGCCTCCGCGATGCGTCCGAGCCGCTGCAGCACGCGGCCGAGGCGGAGCCGCATCATCCCCTCGCCCGGCGGTTCCGAGATGCGCTCGAATATCGCGGCGGAACGCTCGAGCCGCTCGACGGCGTCCGGGAGCCTCCCCTGGCTCGCGAAGACGGCCCCCAGGAGACCCATGGCCTGCGCCTCGGAGCGCGGCGCTTCCCCCCCTCGCGCGAGCGAGAGGGCCTCCTCGAGGTGCGCCCGTGCTTCGGGCAGATCGCCGAGGAGCCGGTCCTGCGCGCCGATGAGGAGGAGCAACCACGCCACCTTCGGCCGGATCCCGAGCTCCCGCATCGTGGGCAGCGCCTCGTAGGCGAGCTCGCGCGCGATGCGGGCGGGCGTCCCCTGGAGCCACGCAATGTTACCGATCGCGATCGCCTCGCCGTAGCGATCCCCGATCTCCCTCGCGATCCGGCGCGACTCCTCGAGAAGCGGCCGCGCGTCGTCGGGCCTCCCCGAGCTGTTCAGGACGATCGCGAGGTTTCCGAGGGCCGTGCGCTCGAGCTGGAGGTCGCCATCCTCCCGTGCGAGCTCGAGGCATCGATCGTGCGCCGCCCGTGCCTCCGCGAGGCGTCCCAACTGGCAGAGCAACACCCCGAGCGTACCCGATGCGATCCCCTCGAGATGCGCATCGGCGATCTGGCGGCCGATCGAGACGGCCGTCGAGAGCGCCTCCTCCGCTTCGCCGGGGCAACCGAGCTCGGTGTGGACGTCTCCGAGCTCGTGGAGGGTCAGCCCCTCGAGACGACGATCGCCGATCGCCCTGGCCTCGGAGAGCGCGCGCAGGTGCTGGTCCCTCGCCTCGGCCTGCCGGCCGTGCGCCTGGAGCACGCGGGTCGCGAAGTTGCCCCGTGCCCGGATCGACTCCGCGTCCGGATCCTCGACGAGGGCGAGGTAGCGTAGATAGAGCCGCTCCGCCTCCTCGCGCGCGAGCTGGGTCACCGCGCCGGTCGCGGCGGACAGGTAGCGCCGCGCGGACGCACGATCGCCGGCCTCGGTCATGGTGATGCGCGAGTTCGGCGAGCTTCGAGCGATGTTCCCGGCGTGGACCGCTCGATCGCGCCCGCCGCCCGGGCGTGGAGCGCGGCCCGATCCGGCGGGGCGATGGTGTCGCGCGACCTCCCGGAGCTTGTCGTGGAGGAACAGTACCCCTCGCCGACTTCGACGGCCTGGCGCGCCACGAGCCTGGCGATCCCGTCCAGGAACGGCGCATCGGGATGCGCCGCCATCCGCTGGAGCACCGCTCCCTCGGCGACCCGGCCGAGCACCGATGCGCACCGCGAGCTCGCGCGCCTTGCGAGCCCGCGCAGGCGGTTGGCGACGAGCTCTTCATCGATGCCGGCAGCGCAATGCCCTCGGGAGCCGCCACGGCTTGCCGCCGCGTCCCGCGCGAGGATCGACTACCACCATGAGCCGGAGCGACTCCGCGACGAAGAAGGGGTTTCCTTCCGACTGCGCCTCGAGGTACGCGGCGAAGTCTCGCATCTCGTCCATCGCGAGCATCCCGCGAGCCATCGCACCGACGTCGGCGGCGCGAAGCGGCGGCATGCGCGAGCGTCGCGACGCCGGGATTGCTCAGCAGAGCACCGAGATGCGCCGTCCTCTCCTCGGTCCGGGAATCCGCCGAGCACGAGGCACGAGCGCATCGCCCGCGAGCGGACCGCGGCCGAGGAACGAGATCACGAGGTCGTCGGCCCAGTGGAGATCGTCGAGCACCAGCACGACCGGACGAGGTGGGCGAGGCCTGCGAGCACGCCCGCCGCGGGTCCTCGTGGAGAGCGATGAGCGCCGTGTCGGGCGGCAGCTCGGCTGGCTCCGGGGTGCTCCTCCTGTCCAGGTAATGTGGCGAGGCTCGGCTCGTAGAGTGCGAGCCGCTTCCACGGCGGCCGAAGACGCGCTCCGACTCGGCGCGGCCCGCCTCGCGGCAGCGGTCGGCGATCGCGAGCAACGGCTGGCGCAGATCACCAGAGGGGTCGTCCTCCGAGAGGGAGGCACTGCCCGAAAGGACGCCGAAGTCCTCGGCGCGCGCCTCCGACGCGATCTCGAGAGGAGCCGCGTTCTTCTGCGCCGCTCGCGGCGTCGAGAAGCAAGATCCCGCCGGTGCCGGCGCGCAGGCTCCGGCCGCGCCCGAGGGCGGCCATCTCGTCGTGCGTCGCCCCGCAAGAGAGGGACGGTGGACGCGGCCGTCCGAGCCGGCGGCAGGGCCGTGTCGTCTCCGGACGCGCCGAGCGCGCGCAGCCGTGCCGCGACGTCGTCCGCGTGGCCGAGCCGCTCCGCCGGCTCCTTCGCAAGAAGCCGCAGCACGAGATCGTCGAGCTCGGGAGGTATGCCGCCGCGCAGCCGCGACGGAGGAGACGGAGCGACGTCGAGGTGCATGCGGAGCACCTCGCCCGCGCTCCCATCGGAGAAGGGAGGCGCGCCCGTGAGGAGCTCGTGGAGCATGCAACCGAGCGCGTAGAGATCGCCGCGCGCGTCCACGGCCTTTCCGAGCGCCTGCTCGGGAGCCATGTAGGCCGGCGTGCCCACCACGTCCGAGTCGAGCCAGAGAACGTCGCGCCCGCTCCGGCCCGTGAAGGCCGAGGCGATGCCGAAGTCGACGAGAAGCGGCGCGTCGCCGGATCGCACCATCACGTTCTCGGGTTTCAGGTCGCGGTGCACGAGCCCCTCGCCGTGCAGGTACGCGAGCGATGCGCAGAGCCGGGCGATCAACGTCACGACGCGCACGAGCTCCGGTCCGACGTCCGTGCCGAAATCCTCGACGCCCGGCACGAGGTCCCGGAGCGTCGCGCCCTCGCAGAGCTCCATCGCGTACCAGGGCATGCCGCGCTCCAGCCCCTCGTCGACCACGCGCACGATTCCGGGGTGACGGAGCCGCGCGAGCGAGTGGATCTCGCGCCGGATGCTCGCCAGGTGGGACGCCTCCGCCGCGCGCACGGTCTTGAGCGCGACGATCGCGCCGCTTTCGCGATGGCGCGCGCGGTGGACGTGGCCCATGCCGCCCCGCCCGAGGGTCGAGAGGAGATCGTAGGGTCCGATCGCGCTCTCGACGGCGGTGCCGCCCGGACCGTTCGGGGTGGGGTGATGGAAGTCCAGGTCCACGATCGGTGGCGCCATCTTACGTACCACGGACGTTCCATTCGTAGGGGGCAGGACCGTCCCGCCGCACCACCGCGGTGCCAGGCGCGACCGGCGGCCGTGTCCCCGACGACCGGCGCGGCCGGTCGTATACTCGCTGGACCGACGCAGGGAATCGCGATGGCAGGGATCGTCGAGCTCACGACCGAGCAGGTGCTGGCGCTTGCGCCAGACGCGAGCGCCCGCGGCGCGGCGCGATCCGTGGCCAAGCCCAAGGCGTGGCAGAACCTCGGGAGAAGCGAGGCGGCGCTCTGGGGCGAGTGTACGGGAAGCGCGCTCTACCAGGTGCGCGTGAGCCTGGCCGATCTCGCCGGGAAGTGCTCGTGCCCCAGCCGCAAGCTCCCGTGCAAGCACGCCCTGGGGCTTCTCCTGATGGCGGTCGAGGCCACGGCGACGATCGCCGCGGCGCCCGAGCCCGAGTGGGTGGCGTCGTGGATGGCGCAGCGATCCGCCACCATGGCGAAGAAGCAGGCGCGGTCCGAGGCTCCCGCGAAGCCTGCCGACCCCAAGGCGCAGGAGAGACGCCTCGAGAAGCGACGCGCGGCCGTCGCCGACGGAGTCGAGGGGCTCCTGCTCTTCATGAGCGACCTCGTGCGCCAGGGGCTCGCGGTACTGCCGTCGCATCCGCCGAGCTTCTGGGAGCAGCAGGCGGCCCGGCTCGTCGACGCCCAGGCGCCCGGACTCGCGGCGCGCGTCCGCGCCATGGGCGAGATCCCGGGACGCGCCGGCTGGCCCGAGACCCTTCTCGCAGAGCTCGGAACCACGATGCTCCTCTGCCGCGCCTACCAGCGCATCGACGCGCTTCCCGTGCCGCTTCGCGCCGATGTCCTCCAGCTCGTCGGTTTCACCCTCGAACGCGACGAGGTGATCGCGGCAGGCGACGTGGCGCGCGATCGATGGGCCGTGATCGGCCAGGTCGTCGAGGACGACGAGCGGCTGCGGGTCCAGCGGACCTGGCTTCACGGCGAGAGCTCGCGCCGCCAGGCGCTCGTCGTTCAGTTCGCATTCGGCAGAGCGCCCTTCCCCCAACCACTGCTCCCTGGAACGACCCTCGAGGCCGAGCTCGCGTTCTGGCCGAGTGCCTATCCCCTGCGCGCGATCGTGACCGACGCCGCGAGCTCCGTGACGCAGCTCGCAACGCGCCTTCCGGGAAGCGACGCGATCGCCCTGCTCCTCGACGAGCACGGCGCCGCGATCGCCAAGATGCCGTGGATCGCTCGCACGCCGTGGGTGCTGCGCGACGTCGTTCCTGCGCCGGAACCCTGGCGCGTCATCGATCGCTCGGGGCACGCCGTTGCGACGGCGCGCCATGACGGCTTCGCGATGCTCGCCCTTTCCGGCGGACGGCCCATCGACGTCGTGGGAGAGTGGGATGGACACGCGCTCCGGCCGCTCGCGGCTTTCGCGGAGGGCGCGTTCCACGCGCTGGCGTCGTGAAGCGCCTCTCCGATCTCGCGCTGGCCGGCACCGCGGCGGACCCGTCGCGCGAGCCGCCGGAAACGCCCGTCCAGGGACTCGTCGCACGCGGCAAGGAGAGCCCGGAGAGGGACCTCCTCGTTCACGCGGGAGCGCTCGCGGTCTTCTCTCGCGCCGGCGCCCTCGCGCGTCCCGAGAAGGAGGGTGCTCCGGCACCGGCGAGCCCTGACCAGCTCCCGGAGTGCTCGACGCGCGCCGCCGCGGTCGTGCGCGAGATCCTCGCGGGCGAACATCTGGAGCACCTGCCGGAAGCGATCGACCTCCTGGCCGCGGCCGGGCGTCGCCTGCCTCCCTCGATCCTCCCTGCGCTGCTCGATCGCAAGGATCCAGCGCTGCTGCCGGGCGCGATTGTGGCGGCCGGAGAGCGCGGCCGGTGGCTCGCGGGGTTCCGCAGGGAGTGGCGATGGATCGAGGGTGCCCAGGCCGGCGACGCCGGTACCGACGAGCGCACCTGGAACGAGGGCTCGCTTCCCGAACGCATGGCGGCGCTGCGGCGGACGCGGGAGCGCGACCCTGGGATGGGGCGCGCATGGCTTGCCGCTGTGCTGCCCCAGGAGAAGGCCGAAACGCGCGCGGAGCTCCTCGCCGCCCTCGCCGCCAGGCTCTCGGCCGCGGACGAGGGCTCCTCGAGACGTCCCTCGACGACCGCGCCGTCTCGGTGCGCCGGGCGCCGCCAAGCTCTGGCGCGCATCGGGTCGTCCACCTTCGCCGGTCGCGCCTCGGCGCGCGCGGATGCCTGCGTGCAGATCTCCGAGAAGGCGCCGCTGCGGCTGGATGCGACCCCGCCCGGCGGATGGGAGGCCTCGTGGGGCAGAGACGGCATGTCGCGGCTCCACCACCAGGAGTACTTGGCCAGCAGGCGCACTGCTGCTCTCATCGAGTCCTGACCTTCGTGCCGCCGTCGCGATGGGAGACGCCCGGTTGCTCGGCCTCCGACATCGCCGCAGCCGCGGGCGGACACGAGTGGGAAGCCGCGATCGTGGCCGGGCTCGGACGCGCCGCATTACTGCACGGCGCGACGCACTGGATGGGGCCTATCCACCGCGCGCTCGTTCGCGTCCCGGCCGACGCGCTGCCATCGCCTGTCCGCGCGGCAATCGCCGTCGAGCTGGTCGGCGCGATGCCGGGCGCCGACGCCTTCGAGATCGCGGCGAGCGCCCTTGGCATCGACGCTCCCGACCGCGCTCTCCTCGCCGGCCTCGTGCGCAGGCGCGAGCGATGGGGAGAGCGTCTCGCCTCGGCCTTCGTCGCGGACCTCGAGAGTTGCCCGGAAGGCGCGCTCAACCGCCTGATGGAGTGGATGCCGCTCGCGGCAGTCCGCCTCCCGCAGAGCTGCTTCTCGCGAGTGCTCTCTGCCCCCGAAGCCGCCGGGACGGGATACGTCCCCACGACCTACAACCGCGTCCTTGGCGCGCTCAAGGACGGCATCCGGATCCGCACGCGCCTTCACGAGGAGATCGCACCGTGACTCAAGCCATGCCAGAGAACGTCCTCCGCCAGCACGCCGAGCAAGAGTATGCGTCCGAGTTCGAGGAGCTCGCCAAGACCGACGATCGGAACCGCCCGCCGTCCTGGAAGCTGTCCCCGTGGGCGGTGCGCACCTACCTCCTCGGCGGGACGCTTCCGAGTGGGTTCGCCATCCGGCCCAAGTACATCGGCAGCTCCCGCCTCGTGGAGATCGCAGTCGCGACGCTCGCGACGGATCGCGCGCTGCTGCTCCTCGGAGTTCCCGGCACGGCCAAGTCCTGGGTGAGCGAACACCTCGCCGCCGCCATCAGCGGCGACTCGACGCTGCTCGTGCAGGGAACGGCCGGTACGGACGAGAACGCGCTGCGCTACGGCTGGAACTACGCGCGCCTCCTCGCCGAAGGCCCGTCGCCGGCGGCCATCGTCGAGAGTCCGATCCTGCGCGCGATGCGCGACGGGAAGATCGCGCGCGTGGAGGAGCTGACCCGCATCCCCGCCGAGGTGCAGGACACGCTCATCACCATCCTGTCGGAGAAGACGCTCCCGGTCCCCGAGCTTGCCTCCGAGGTACAGCGCTGGGCAACGCGGACAACGCTGATCGCCGCCAACAACTGCGACGAGGCGATCAACGACCTCTCGAGCGCGCTTTCGCGGCGCTTCAGCACGGTCGTCCTCCCGCTGCCCGCCAGCCTGGACGAGGAGGTCGAGATCGTCTCGCGGCGCATCGAGGAACCTCGGGCGCGCGCTCGAGGCTGCCGGCGGAGAAGCCCGCGGTCGAGGAGATCCGGCGACTCGTCACGATCTTCGCGAGCTTCGCAGCAGCGTCACCGCCGACGGCAAGACGAAGATCAAGTCGCCGTCCGGGACGCTGTCGACGGGCGAGGCGATCTCGGTGATGGGCAACGGCCTCGATGGCGGGGTTCTACGGCGATGGCGTCGTGCGCTCCCGCCGATCTCGCCGCCAGCCTCACGGGCGCGGTCATCAAGGATCCGTGCAGGACCGCGTGGTCTGGCTCGAGTACCTGAAGACGATCGTCAAGGAGCGCGACGGCTGGAAGGACCTCTACCGGAGCTGCATGGACGTCATCGAGTGAGCCTGCACGTCTTCGGCATCCGCCATCACGGCCCGGGGTGCGCGCGGAGCCTCGGCAACGCCCTGGCCGCTCTCGGCCCCGACGTCGTGCTCGTCGAAGGGGCCGCCCGACGCCGCGGACGTCCTGCCGCTCGCGCGGCAGGACCCCGCGATACGCCCGCCGTCGCGTTGCTGGTCTACCCACCCGACGAGGCCGCGCCGCGCCGTGTTCTACCCGTTCGCGCTTCTCTCGGTGGCTGGCGATCCGCTTCGCGCTCGAACGGTCGCTCCGGTGCGCTTCATCGACCTGCCCTTCGCCCATCGCGCGGGAGGCACAGAGGAGGCGGGCGACGATGCCCCGATCCCGCCCCGCGATCCCGAGAAGCCCGATCCGCTCTCCGTCCTCGCGGAGGCCGCGGGGTTTGCGGATCACGAGCTCTGGTGGGATGCCGAGATCGAGCGGCGGCGAGATGCCACGGGCGTCTTCCAGGGGATCGCGGAGGCGATGGCCGCGCTCAGGAGCGAGTCGCCCGGGCCGGAGGGCGAGGAGGCGCTCCGCGAGGCGTGGATGCGGCAGGCGATCCGCGCCGCCGCGAAGGAGGGATTCGCGCGCATCGCCGTCGTGTGCGGCGCCTGGCACGCTCCCGTCCTCGCGGACCCCGGGCCGGCGAAGGCCGACGCCGCGCTCCTGAAGGGCCTCCCGAAGCGGAAGGTCGCGGCGACCTGGATCCCGTGGACGCACGCGCGGCTCACCTTCGCGAGCGGCTACGGCGCGGGCGTCGCGTCGCCCGGCTGGTACGAGCACCTCTTCACGGCTCCCGAGAAGGCGACGATCCGCTGGGCCGCGCACGCCGCGCGGCTGCTTCGCGAGCAGGACCTCGATGCGTCGTCCGCGAGCGTGATCGAGGCGACGCGGCTCGCCGACGCCCTCGCATCGCTTCGCGAACAGCGCTCGCCCGGGCTCGCGGAGCTCGACGATGCGCTCCTCGCGGTGCTCTGCCGTGGCGAGCAGGCGCCGCTCGCTCTCATCCGCAACCGCCTCGCCATCGGAGACACGCTGGGACAGGTGCCGGAGACGGCGCCGCGCGTCCCGCTGCGCGAGGACCTCGCCGCCGAGCTGGCGCGCCTCAAGCTGAAGCCGAGCACCGAGAAGAAGACGCTCGACCTCGACCTGCGACGAGACGTCGACCGCGGGCGGAGCCGCCTGCTTCACCGCCTCTCGGCTCTTGGGATCGACTGGGCTCGCTCCCAGGAAGTGCGAGGCAAGGCCGGTACGTTTCACGAGGTGTGGGAGGTCCACTACAGACCCGAGCTCGAGGTGGCGATCATCGAGGCGTCCGTCTGGGGGAACGCGGTTTCCGACGCCGCGGCGGCCCGCATCGAGAGCGCGGCGCGCAATGCAGAGATCGCTACACTGACACCGCTCCTCGACCAGGCGATCCTCGCCGAGCTCCCGTCCGCCGCGAGCTTCGTGCTCGCGATGCTCCAGCGCTCGGCCGCTCTCTCGGCGGACGTTCCCCGCCTGATGGGCGCTATCCCGGCGCTGGCCCGCATCGCACGCTACGGCGACGTCCGGGCGCCGACCGAGCACATCCTGCGTCCTCGACGGCTGTTCGCACGGGTCGTGATCGGCCTTCCGCTCGACGCGCATCCCTCGACGACGAGGGCGTCGCGGAGCGATGGCGGAGGGCTCGCGGTCCACGGGGCCGTGCAGCTCCTCGAGCGCGCCGGCCAGAGGGACGACTGGGTGACCGTCCTCGGCAGCTCGCGTGCGGAGCCGCCCAGGGCTCGTCGCGGGATTCGCCTGCCGGCTCCAGGTCGAGCTCGGCGCCGTCGGCGATGACGATCTCGAGACGCGCGCGAGCCTCGCGCTCTCGCCCGGGACACCCGCCGGGGAGGCAGCTGCCTACTGCGAGGGGTTGCTCCGGGGAAGCGGCTTCCTGCTCCTCGGAAAGGACGGGCTCTGGCGGGCGCTCGACAACTGGATCCGGCGCCTCGACGGGGACACGTTCCAGGAGATGCTCCCCCTCGTCCGCCGCGCGTTCGGGGGGTTCGCGCCCCCGGAGCTGCGCGCGATGGGCGAGAAAGTGAAGACGCTGGGTCGCGGACTGCGTCCCGTGGCGGCCGCGGCCGGCGACGACGTGGACCTGGCCCGCGCCGCGCGCGTTCTCCCGGTGCTCGCCCTCATCCTCGGCGTCGATCCCGGTGGCGTACCGCCTGAGGGGATGTCGTGACTCCGATCCGGACGACGACGCCGATCGCCGAGGACGAGCGCCGCAAGCGCTGGCGGCTGATCCTGGGGCAGGAGGCGCAAGCTTCACTCGGGATCCGTCTCGGAGGCGCCGACGCCGAGATCGATCGCGTGCTCCGCGCGCTCTACGGTGACGAGCGCAAGGGCGGGCTGGGCGCGAGCGCACCGAACGTGAGCCGGTGGCTCGGCGACATCCGGACCTACTTCCCGTCGAGCGTCGTGCGGGTGATGCAGAAGGACGCCCTCGATCGCCTCGGGCTAAAGCAGATGCTCCTCGAGCCCGAGATGCTCGAGGCCGTCGAGCCGGACGTCTCCCTCGTGGCGACGCTCGTCTCGCTCGGGAGGGTGATCCCGAACAAGACGAAGGAGACCGCGCGCGCCGTCGTCCGCCGCGTCGTGGAGGATCTCGAGAAGAAGCTCGCCGCCCCGATGCACCAGGCGGTCAAGGGCGCGCTCTCGCGCGCGACGCGCAAGCACCGTCCGCGCCTCGCGGAGATCGACTGGGATAGGACGATCCGCGCCAACCTCGCCAACTACGACCGCGAGCGCAAGACGGTGATCGCCGAGCGTCTCGTCGGCCATGGGAGGCGGAACACCGCGCTCCGGGACATCGTTCTCTGCGTCGACCAGAGCGGCTCCATGGCGCCGAGCGTCGTCTACGCGAGCATCTTCGGCGCGGTGCTCGCGACGCTGCGCGCCGTCACGACGCGCATGGTGGTCTTCGACACGGCGGTGGTCGATCTCACCGAGGACCTGCGCGATCCGGTCGATCTCCTGTTCGGCACCCAGCTCGGCGGCGGCACCGACATCAATCGCGCCCTCGCCTACTGCCAGCAGCGGATCACCCGGCCGCAGCAGACCATCCTCGTCCTGGTGACCGATCTCTACGAGGGCGGCGATCCCGCCGAGATGGTCAAGCGCGCCGCCACCCTCGTGCAGTCCGGCGTGAACGTCGTTTGCCTGCTCGCCCTCAGCGATCAGGGGACCCCGAGCTACGACGCGCGCCATGCGGCGGCGTTCTCCGCGCTCGGGATCCCGTGCTTCGCCTGCACGCCCGATCTCTTCCCCGAGCTGATGGCCGCCGCGATCCAGCGCCGGGATCTCGGACTCTGGGCCGCCAAGCACGACATCCCGGCCGCGCGGGCGTGACGGCAAGTCCAAACCTCCTGGTACCATTCTCCGCATGACCTTCAACGACTTCGTCTCCAAGGGCTGGAACGATCACGTCCACGACTCGGCCGGGGTCATGCAGCGGCTGCCCGAGGGCATCGACCTCGCCTCCGATCCGGGGCACCCGCCCCAGCTCGCAGCGCTCATCGTCCACGTCGCGGGTGAGCACCTGGGACGCTGGGCGGAGGGCGACGCGCTCCTCGCCCGGCTTCTCGACCGGGGGCTCTGTCCCCCCGACTCGCAGCAGTGCCGCGCGATCTGGCGCTCCCGCGCGATCCTCGCTCACTGTGACGGAGACCGGCAGCGCGAGGACGAGCTGATGGCCCGCGCGGGATCGCAGCCGTCCGATCGCATCCGGCTCTTGGCGACAGCGTCCTCGGCGCTCCTCGGACAGAAGCGCGTGAACGAGGCGATGCGGGACTTCCAGGAGGCGCTGGCGCTCGCGTCCTACGGTCCCGGAAAGGACGACCCCGCCGCCAGTGCGCTGGCCGTGACCGGGAACAACATCGCCTGCGATCTCGAGCTCCGCGCCGACCGGACGGCAGAGGAGACCGCCATGATGCTGGAGGCCGCGCGCGCCGGCAGGAAGTACTGGGAGATCTCCGGGACCTGGGAGAACGTCGAGCGCGCCGAGTACAGGCTCTCGGCCGCCCACTGCGCGGCGGGCGACGGCGCCGCGGCTCTCGAGCATGCGCGCGCGTGCCTGGCCATCTGCACGGAGCACTCCGCCCCCGGTCTGGAGCTCTGCTTCGCGCACGAGCGGATCGCCTACGCGTGCCAGCTCCTGGGCGATCGCTCCGCGGCGCGCGACGCTCGCGACGCGGCGCTTGCCTCGGTCGAGACGATCGAGGACGAGGGGGATCGCGACTACTGCCGCGGCGAGATCGCCAAGCTCACCAAGGTGCTCGAAGGCTGATCCCGTGCCGCGCAAGGAAGCCCCCACCCCGGACGCCTTCATCGCCGCTCTCCCGGAGCCGCGCCGGAGCGAGATCGCGAAGATCGACGCGCTCATCCGGAAGACCGTGCCGAAGCTCGAGCGCGTCATGTACGGCAAGATGATCGGCTACGGGCCGTTCCGGTACCGCTACGCATCGGGCCGCGAGGGAGATGCCTGCAAGCTCGCGCTCGCGAGCCAGAAGGGCCACATCTCGCTCTACACCTGCGCGACGTCGGATGATGGCGTCTACGTCGCGGAGAAGCACGCGGCCGCGCTGGGCAAGGCCAGCGTCGGCAAGTCGTGCATCCGCTTCCAGAAGCTAACGGACCTGGATGCCGCCACGCTGAAGAAGGTCTTGCGCGAGACGGCCCGCGGCACATACGGCGTCTGAGCCGCGTGGGAGCGCGGAAACGCTGGAGGCAGAGGTCTGCAGGCGAGGCCGCACGACGCAAGAACGTCGCGGAGGGTGCTATCATGATTCCGGGGGGGGGAAACGAGGGTGACCATGAGCACGACAGCTTCGAGTTGCGTTCCCGGCTGCGGAGCGCGAGCCACTGCTTCCACGATCTCGAGCCGAGGCAGTCGTTGCCGGTTGGGAGCCTGGCGCTTCATGACGATCCAGATCGCCCTTGCAGCCGCGGCCATCGATGCTCGATCGCAGTGGACATGCGCCTACTACTATCTGAGCCCACCCAGCGGACCTCTCCCGAGCGGGCAGGTGGGATCGCCGTACGAGCAGCGGTTCTGTGCCTACGGCATGAACACGACGACGCCGATCTGGTCCGTGACCGGGACGATCCCGCCCGGGATGACGTTTCACGAGGCGCCGCCGCTACCATGCTCCAACCTCCCGTCCGAGGGTCTCCTGGACGGCACTCCTACGGCCCCGGGCAGCTACGCGTTCTCAGTTCACCTAGTGGACCAGGACCCAACGTGCTCTGGACTCGTTGGCGACTACACGCTCCTGGTCACCTCAGGGTGCGCGCAGATCCAAATCGCGCCGGCCTCGCTTCCAGGGGCGAGCAAGGGAGCGAGCTATCAGGCGACATTCACGGCATCCGGAGGGACCCCACCGTACACATACTCGGGCGGCTCGCTGCCTCCAGGCCTCACCCTCACGTCGTGGGGCACGCTGTTCGGCGTTCCCACAGCGCCAGGGCTCCGATCGTTCGTCGTCGGCGCAACGGACGCGCAAGGATGCTCCGCCGGACGCCCCTACGAGCTGCTCGTTCAGGACGAGACGGATCTCCTCGCGGGTCGCGGCTTCGGCCCGACAGAGGCGGCCCGCCTCAAGCTCATCACTCCGGGCGGCATTCCACTCAACGAGATCGTCCCGTACGGCATGAGCCAGTGGGGCGTGGAGGTCGCATCGGCGAACGCGACCTACGGCATCGCTGACGTGATCGTGACCGGACCTGGGCCCGGACCTGGCCTTTCACCTCGCATCCGGGGCTTCTACCCGTCGGGGACGCCGTTCCCGGGCCTCGACTTCCTCGCGTACGGTACGACGTCGTACGGCGTCCACCCATCGTCAGGGCAAGTCGACGGCGACCCCGAGGACGAGATTGTCACCGGACTGGGCTCTGGTCCCTTCCACGGTCCGCTCGTTCGCGGCTTCGATGCCACGTCGATGCCGCTTCCCGGATTCAGCTTCTACGCCTACTCCACGTATGGCTACGGCGTCCAGGTCAGCGTCGGCGATGTCGACTTCGCGGGCGCGGCGGAGATCCTGACGGCGCCCGGTCCCGCAGCCGGCTTCGGCCCCACGATCCGAGGATGGCGGTACACGGGATCGAGCATCGTGCAGCTCGGCGGCCTCTCGTTCTCGGCGTTTGCCGGAGGCAAGTATGGCGCGCGCATCGCGACGGGAAACGTCGACGAGGACATGGACGTCGACATCGTCTGTGCGCGTGGACCGGGCGTGACGGAGCCATCTTCCCTCCGGGGATTCCGGTACCGCGGCCCCGGCGTCGTGGCCCTGCCCGGGTGCGACGTGACGCCGTTCGCGACAATGTACGGCGCCTCGGCGGCGGTCGGGAAGATGGATGCGACTGGCCGCGACGAGTTGATCGCCGGGCCTGGACCCGACCCGGCCGCCCCCGCCACGGCCAAGACACTCGAGTACACGGGAAGCGCGGTCGTCTACGAGTCGAGCATCACGGCTTACCAGGGCGCCGTCTATGGCATCAACGTCGCGGTGGACAACTACTGACGTCGAGCCCCTCGTGGAGCGCCCCGACTCCTATTGCCGGGAGGCGCAAGGGATGTCCGGGAGCGGCCCGGACGGCAGGCGCACGGCCCGGGGAACGCCGTAGGCCGCAAGCACGCCCGCGGTCGCGTCGGAGAGCCCGCCGGCATCGAGGACGATCTCCCGGCGCGACGCCGTGCGCGCCAGTGTGATCGTATGGAAGCCTCCGATCGGGGACTCGAATGCGCCGACGAGATCGCCGATGGACTGGACCGCACGTTCGTTGACGCTCTCCACGACAGCATCGGCGATGTCCTGATAACCAACGTTGTAGGGCGATGGGAGCACCGACGACAGGACGACGATCCGCCGCCGATCGGGACGCTGCGACTCCTGATCGAGGCGATGGAGCAGGCGTAGCACCGCGGGCGCCTTCTCGGTCCACTCGCTTCCCCAGGAGGCGAGGTACGGAACGTCGAGCTCGCGGAACACGAGGCCCCCGACGACCGCATAGGGCGGTCCGCCATTGTTGCTCTGCGGGACGAGGTCGAGAGCGGAGGGATAGGCGCGAAGCGTCATGCGGAGGTCGAGAACGTGGCCCGCGCGCAGGACCTTCACGGGGACGACGTCTCCCGCCGCGTGCCGCTCCACGAGCAGGTGGGGGAAGAGGAGGCGGCCGAGATGAGGGTGGGGGTAGAACCCTTCCGCGTCGATCGGAACGCCGTCGATGGCGAGCAGGACGTCCATCGGCTCGAGCACGCCGCAGGCCGACCCGCCCCATGGCACCTTGCGGATGATGATGCCCGAAGGTTCTCCAGCTTGCCCGAGGAACGCCGCCAGCGCGGGATCGGCATTGGACTCCCACTCCGCGCCGAGCACGGGGAACCGAGCGTATTCGGGAGCCCGTGCCCGGCGGCAGAACAGGGACAGCACCTCGACCGGGATCACGCGCGCTCGCTGATCGTCCTCCTGCGACACGGTGAGCCCCACGAGCTGGTCGCCGCGGAACACGGGCTCGCTCCACCCGCCGCCTGTCAGATCGGTCTGGACCTCGAGGAACACGTGCTCCAGGGAGCCCTGGAGCGAGGCGTCGACCTCCACCCGCTTGACGCGGGTCGCCGCGGACTCGAGCTGCTGGTCGTTCCACCGGATCGTGCGCAAGGCTTCGGCCATGGGCGTCGCGGGCGCGAGGGTGACCGGGGTGAGCCCGTCGAAGAAGCGCGGGTCGTCCACACTCAGGAGCGCCAGGTTGACGTCGGGGTCGACGAAGGCGACGTGCGCGACGGCCTGGGTCGAACGGCCGAACTTCTCGATCTTCACGAGCGTCGCCGCGCCGACCATCTCCGCCGTCGTGAGGAGGCTTGGTCCCGCCAGGACCACCGCCGACGCGTTGCGGCGGCTTGGATCGCGCTTCGCCCACGGTCGTCTCTGATCCCACTCCTGATATGTCACCTCCAGCCCCACGACCTGCGAGGCCGGCCCCGCGGCGCGCGCGACGCCGGCCGACACGAGCACCAGCATGACGACGATCCCGCGCGCGCTCACAGGTGGCGGTCCTTCGAGACGCCGTACTGCTCGAGGATCTCCGCGTTGGCCGCATCAGCGTCCGAGCGATCGAGCACGACGAGGCCGCCGTCGATCGACGTCTCGATGACGTGGAAGCGCCCCTGGTTTCCCTCGATGGCCTCGATGAGGTCCTCGAGCCTGGTTATCTCGCGACCGTTCACGCGTTCGATGGGCAGGTTCCGGAACCATGCCAGGCTCGCGTTGACAGGATGGTCGAGGCGCCGCAAGAGGACGACCCTTTCCTGGCCGAGGCGTTCAGGAGCTTCGAGGGGCCGGATCAGAAACTCCTTCAGCAGGGGTGCATCGGCTCGTGCGATCCACTCCTGCCCGAACGTCTTCATCGTCTCCCGCTCGAGCGGGACGAACACGAGCCCCGCGTAGACGTAATACCGGGGGAGGCGATCGAATGCGTTCCCCCTGCGATCCCCGGAGACGGCGCGCGACAGGCGCAGCGGAACGTCCTTCCGGCCGCGAGCTCGCAGGACCCGGACATTCACGGTTTCCCCGATCTGCTTGCGATCGACGAGGAGGCCGAAGGGCACCCGCAGCGGACCGTCCTCGACGGTGCCGTCGTTGGCGACGGCATGGCCGTCGATCTCGACGATGACATCGCCCTCGTCGATGCCCCCGGACGACGACCCGCCGGGCCACACGAGGTCGACGCGCACGCCCGTGTCGCCGTCCGCCATCGCCGCCTTCCGGCGCGCCGGGGTTCAGGAGTGTGACCCACTGGATCCCGAGGTCCGGATAACCGTCGTAGCGTCCGTCCGCGACGTCCGCGAGGAAGCGCTGGATCACCTCCGTCGGGATGAAGTAGCCGATCCCCTGGAGGCCCGGCGCGGCCTGGAACGCGACCCCGACCACCTTGCCGTCCTGGACCACGGGACCGCCGCTGTTGCCCGGGTTGATCGCGGCGTCGGTCTGGCCCGTGAGGTGGCGATCGATCGCCGAGTGGGCATACACCTGCGCCTCGATCCGGGAGACGACGCCCCGCGTCGAGGAGAGCTGCGAGCCGCCGGCCGGGTATCCGAGCGTCTCGACCGTCGACCCGATCGCGGGAAGCCCGCCGAAGCGCAGCGCCGGGACAGCCTCGAGGACGCCGGCCTCGCGCGGCCGCACGAGCGCGAGGTCGCAGTCGTGAGCGATCTGCACGACGTCGCCGACGTGCGGATCGGGATCGCCGTTCAGGTAGAGGACGAGCAGCCGGGAGTCGCTGACCGCGTGCGCGTTGGTCATCACGAACCCGCCCTCGACGACGAATCCGCTCGCGATCGATTGCGATACCTCGCCTGCGTCCCAGGGCGCGAACCAGTCGCCGCGCGCGGAGTGGTTGACGATGCGCACGAGCGACGTTGCGACCGTCGCCCCCCGGAGCTCGTCGGATCCCACCGGACGCGCGACCGCGAAGATCGCGGTGACGCATGCCGTGACGAGCGGCATGCGTGCCAGCCCGGACCTCGGGCCTTCCCGCAGCCGCCCGCTCGGCGCCTCGAGAGAGGCGTGGGGCCGGATCATGCCTCGAGCGCCGCTCATCGATGCCGCGAGAGCGTAGCACCTCGACCGGGTGTCGAGATCGCTGCATTCACGGGCGTGGGGGGATTCCCAGGAGAAGCCGGTTCTTGGGCGTGATCTCGGCCGGGATCCGGATCGCGCGGACGGTATAGCCGCACGCCTCCAGACGCGCCGCGCGCGCGACGTCCAGGGAGAGCGGCCCGTCGAGCCAACCCTCGAGCGGGAGCCTTCGCGGGCGCACCAGGTCGTGACAGCACGGCAGCACCGCGACGCGCGCCCCGGCCGCAACGGCTCGCGAGAGGATGGTGTCGGTCAGCCCACCGCAAGCGTGGGCCGAGACGACGAGGTCCTCGGACGAGAGCTCGGTGCTCTCGACGGGCGCGGCGAGGAGGCGCACCCTTCCCGAGAGGCGCGGCCACGTCCCGGCGAGGGCATCCGCCACGCGCTGCGCCGACAGCGGGATCCTGCGATCGACCGCGAGCGCCCCGGGAGAGGTGTCGTCGAGCAGCAAGAGGAGGTGCGCGACCAGCGAGTGGCCGCACGCGAGGTCGACGACGCGGCCGCCGCGGACGTGCCTGCGGATGCGGCGCGCCACCTCCCAGCTCTCGAAGAGCTCCTTGCGCGGCACGCAGGACGCCGTGCAGAGCGTTCTCGCCACGCGGGCGAAGAGCGAGTCTCCCGGGAAGAGCGGGAGCGAGCGCGGGGTCAGGCGAGCGCGAGACGCAGCGTCGATCCGATGCGCCGTCGCGTGCTGGAACGTGGCGTCGGCGGCGCTGGCGGAGCGTTCTTCCCCGGACGCGCTGCCGGGCCGCCCGCGCGTCAGCCCGCTGCTGGCCATTGCAAGCAGATCGCGTAGCCGTCGGGATCGGAGAGCGAGAGCTGCCTCATCCCGTACGGGGCGACGACGGGCGCCGCGACGGCGATGCCGAGCGCACGGAGGTCGCGCCAGGCAGCGTCGAGGTCGGCACAGCCGATGAAGAGAGTGACGTCGCCGTGAGCCGCGGCGCGGCCAGGATCGGGCGCGGGAGGCCGCGAGGGCGCCTCGTAGGCGGTGTTGAGCATCAGCTCGATCCCGTCCCGCCGGAGCAAGCACCAGTCGAAGTCGTCCCCTTCCGGCGCCTGCGCCACGATCTGGAAGCCGAGTACGTCGCGGTAGAACCGGACCGACGCCGGCATGTCGAAGACCTGGAGCAGCGGGGCCATGCCCTCGAGCTTCGGTGTCATGAACGCTCCGACAGCGTAGCACCAGGCCTCTCTAGGCGGCCTCGTCCGCCACGACAGAGAAGGGGCGGGAAGACCCCCGCCCCGGACACCATGCGAACGGCGGGGACACGTCCCGCACAGAGAACGGTGGCGAACCAGCGGGGGACAAGCCCCCGCCCTACTGGCAGTTTCCCGCCGTGCTGCCCGAGCCATCCCAGCAGAACGTCGCGAGGCGCTGGCCGCTCTTCTCGAACCCCTTGACCAGGGTGAACGTGAGCTCGCACTTGTCCGCGCGACCCCCGAGGCCGTTACTCATGAAGAGCGGGACCGTGATGTCCTTGGCATCGCCGGCCTGGATGTCCTCGAGCTTCGCGCCGAGCGCGCGGATGTCGTCCACGAGCACCTGATCGCCCACCCAGGCGCGTCCCTTCACGACGATGGTCATCTTCGGCGCGACGGCCTCCCCCACCTTCGCGCGGAACGCGATGCGCAGGTACTGCTTGCCCTTGTCGCTGCCGAGGCTCGACGTCTTGGGCTCGACCTTGACCGTGTCGATCGAGATGGACTGGGCGGACGCCATGGAGGCGGCGAAAAGCAAGAGGCAAACGAACGAGAGGGCTCGGGTCTTCATCTTCGGGTCTCCTTCTGGCGGCGGCGATCGCCGCTCTTCTCCAAGTGGGGCGATCCGAAAAAGCGTTTCAGCGCGTCGTGGCCCGTCCCCTGGGTATCCATGGGGACAAGCTGTACGATCGCTTCATATGTGCGGGCGTCGTCTTCGTGGTCGCGGTTCCGTCCTACCGTTGCTCGGCGCCGCCCTCTTCCTGGGATCCGGCGCGCCGGGGACCACGATCGCGTTCGGTTCGGAGAAGGTCGCCCCACCTCCCATTCCCGTCGCCAAGGCCGTCGATGCGGTCTACAAGCGACTCTACCGGCCAGAGATCGACGACGGCCTGGTGGCGCTGGCTGGCGAGGTACGAGGAACGCTGCGGGTTCCGGACAAGCAACGGGACGTCACTGGCACGTTCGCATGGCACAGAGGTGAGACCGCCATGTTCGACGTTCGCGACAAGGCGAGCGGCGGCACTTTGCTGGTGTCGCACGCGCTCAACTTCCTCCTTCCTCGATCGGAGCTCCACGGACTGTCAACTACCAACCCCGAGTGGGTGTCCGGAAGGTACGTCGCGACCGCGCAGCGACGCGCCGGGCGAGGCGGGGCGGTTTATCACTTCGACCTCGAGCACGCGTCGGCGCTCGACCTCGAGTGGGGCGACTCGATCTTGGCTTGCTCCTTCTTCCTGGACCCGGAGGGACGGATCGTCGCCGCGACGCGGTCGCTGGGCGGCGGGTTCGAGATCCGCGATCGGATCGAGAGGTGGTGCGAGCGAAAGGACCGCGACCTTCCCTGCCAGATCAGCTTCGGACAGATCGACCCGGAGAATCCGATGAATTCGCTGGACAAGTCGATCTACGCGATCGAATACGTGGATGTCGACGGCGTCACCCTTCCGGGCAAAGTCCGGATACGAGACGTGCGAGCCGGAAAGCCCGACGAGCTGCTCTCTCTGGAGCTTTCCTATTCGAAAGTGGAGCGGTCCGCGCCGCCGCCAGCGACGTCCACCGCCAGGACGGCTCGATGATGCGGCGTGCGGAAGCTCGCCGGGCGCTCCGCCCGCCCCTCGGGGCTCAGACCGACGGGCGCGCGCGGCGTACGACGAAGACGTAGTCGTCGATCTCTTCCCGGCCGGCGGGAGCGTCGGCGGCGAGATGCGCCACGAGCACTCCCTCGGGAAGCGCCGCGACGGGCACGCGGACCGTGACGTGCGGTGCCGCGGGATCGTCGATCGCGAGATCGCGGACGCTGACCAGAACGCGTCCACCGGCATCCTCGATCGATGCGTGGTAGGACGCGTCCCGCGCACCATCTCGCGGCAGCACGAGCTCGATCTCGAGCGTCTGCATGGCGGCATCGGCGATCGTCGCCGTCTCCGTGTCGCTCGCGTCGCGCGCGAGCCCCGGCCGAAGGCGCAGCCGCAGCACGGCGGCGAGCGTCACGGCAATCGCCGCGGCATCCGCTCCCGCCTGCCGGAGCTCTCGGATGCGGGCCGTCTCACGCGTCAACCATGACGGATCCCCCGTCGTCCCCATCGACGGTCTGTCGTCGAGAGCCTCCTCCGCCAGCTCCTCTTCCAGAGCGAGGAGCGCATCGAAGAGACCGTCGTCCGCAAAGAGCTCGCCCTCGAGGGCATCGCGCTCTTCGTCCGAGAGCTTTCCTAGCAGGTACGCGATGAGCTGCCGTTTGCGTGCGGGGTCATCCAAGACGTCGCCATTGGTCGTCATGATGTGGCCCCGCCCGCGATTCCATTTCGAGATCGCACGCATTCCTCGAGCCGCGCCCGCAGTCGATGAACGCGGATCCGCAACGCGTTTTTGCCGACGCCCAGCCGATCCGCGAGGCTCTTCCTCAGCGGGATCTGCGCTCCGTGACTTCCCTGGTAGTAATCGAGGAGGAGCTGGCGGTGCTCGGGGGGAAGTCGCTGGAGACAATCCGTGAGGGCCGACGATCGGGGATCGGGTTCGTGCTCCCCGTCCTCGGCGGGCGCGGGAGCTGGAGGCTCGTGATCGTCGGGCAACGGGACCTCCCGTGCCGGCTTCGCCCACGCCTCACGGAGGACGTTGCGCCCGACGCCGAGGACGTAGGGCCCGATGTCCGGCGCGCGGATCACCTCGCCTCCGGCGAGCTTGCGGGAGACGCGGTCCAGCGTTTCGTCCGCCAGCTCCTCGGCGCGGGGATGTCCGCGATGGAGGAAGAAACGCACGAGCTTCATGCGGAGGACCTCGTACCGCTCCCGTGCACGATCCCGGCTGGCGTCGAGCGCCGCCAGGAGCGCGTCGATCTCGTGCGACGCCTGCATCTCTCCATCATCGCACCGGCACCGGGGACCATGGCCCGCGGCGTCACGCCGGGATCCCCTGGAGCGTGAACGGCGCCCAGAAGTGGGGGGCGCGGAACCTCTTCTTCGACCGGAGCCAGCGCTGGGCCTCGCATAGCGCCGCGGGGGCCGACAGTCGTTTCGGTCCGAGCATCCCCTGGTAGAACGCGCTCATCAGGTCGGACGTTGCGGCATCGTCGACGCGCCACAGCGACGCGACCACACGCGACGCACCTGCCAGGAGGAACGCGCGCGACAGGCCGATGACGCCTTCCCCTCGAAGATGGCGCCCGAGCGCCGTGCGGCAGCCGCTGAGGACGACCAGGTCCGCGTGGAGCTCGAGGCCCGCGACGTCCCTTCCCGAGAGGAACCCCTGCCGCGGCTGGCCATCGCGATCGACGAGGCTGAAGACGAGCCCCGAAGCCTCTGGCCTGGAGCCGTCGAGGAACCCGTGGGTCGCGAGGTGGAGCCACCGGTGCTTGCCGGCGGCATCGAGGACCGCCTCGCGCGTGGCGTCCAGTCCGAGCGCGACGGAGGCCTTGCCAGGAGGGAAGAGCCTCTCGATGGCCTGCGCCTCGCGCCGGGAGAACGGCAGCCTCGAGAACCGGCTCTCGGACAGGCCCACCCCGCGCGAGCTCTCCGGCGGCTCACGGACCTCGTCCGGAGCGAAGACGGGATCGGCGAAGAGAGCGAGCGACACCTGGTCGATCGGGGCGAGCGCCTCGCGTCTCAGGGCGGGCAGGACGGAGGCGGACGGAAGGCCCACGATCTCGTGACGCTCGACCAGCGGGACGCCTCGCAACGGGAGGCACGCGAAGGGCACCTGGAGGAGCGCATCGTCGGCGACGACGAGGAGGCGGCGCCCGGGAAGCTCGCCGAGGGGATCGAGGATCGCTCCGGCGAGGCGCGCAAGCGGCTCGTCGGCGGCGCCGTCCCGCTGGGCACACGCCTCGAGCGCGCTCCGGGCCAGCTCCTGGATCTCCGCCCGCCCGGGAAGCGTCTGATGGCGGGCCGCATCGCGCGTCAGCACGAAAGCGTGGCTTCGTGCATCCCCGACGGCGTACTCCAGGAGCGTCGAGTCGGCATCGAGCAGATCGCGCTGCACGGCGTCGAGCGCGAGCGGCTCCGGCCGGCCGCGGCGCGCGCGACGCATGTCGGGATCGGGAAGCTCTGCCGGCTCGGCGAGGAGCAGCTCGAGCAGGGCGCGCGCCCGGGCGCGCTCGCTGATGGCGAAGGTGGCAGGGAGACGCGTCGCCTCGGGTTCGAGATCGTGCGTCACGTCGACAAGGAGCTCGTAGCAGTCGCGCGCCATCGCGAGGTAGGTCGCGCGCATGTCGGGCGACGCAAACCCCTCCCGCGCTCGCTCGACGCTCTCGAGCGTCGCCTCCAGGGCGCACCGGGCGTCCTCGAGACGGCCGCGCCCCTTCTCGAGGATCGCGCGGCTGTGGTGGAGCTGCGCCAGGAGATCGGGCCGGGTCGACGCCGTCGCGATCGCCGCGGCCTCCGACACGTAGGCTTCGGCCTCGTCGAAACGGGCGCGCTCCGTCTCGGCATCCGAGAGGAAGAGCAGGACCTTCACCACGGTGTCGCGGGCGCTGCCGGCGCGCGCGAGCCGCAGGGCCTCCTCGTAGTGACGCTTGGCGTCGTCGTGGCGCCCGAGGTGCGTGAGGACCCGCCCGAGGTTCGCCCGCGTGAACTGCTCGCCGTCGCGATCGCCGATCTCCTGGCGGACCGCGAGCGCGCGCTCGAGCATCGGCCGTGCCTCGGTGGCCCTGTCGAGCGAGGCCAGCACGCCGCCGAGGGTCGTCAGCGCCAGCGCCTGCCGGTAGCGATCGCCGTTCTCCTCGAAGATCGCGAGCGCCTGCTCCACGTTCTCCCGCGCGCGATCGAACTCGCCGAACGTCGTGCCGAGCGAGCCGATGTTGTGGAGCGCGTTGCCCTCGGCGCCGCGGTCCCCCCGCCGGCGCGCCAGCTCGAGGCACTGGTAGAGGAGCGACATGCACCCGTACATGTCGCCCAGATAGCAGCGCGACGTCGCGACGTTCATCAGCGAACGCTCCTCCCCCGGCGGGTCTTCCGCCGCGCGCCAGAGCGGGAGCGCCGCCTCGAAGCACGCGAGAGCCTCCGCGTAGCGCGCCATCGACTGGAGCGTGTTGCCGCGCGTGTTGGCGATGCGGGCCGAGAGCGCGGGATCGCCGAGGTCCCGCACGAGAGACTCGGCCCTTTCGGCAACGACGAGGGCTTCCGCATTGCGGCCCAGCCGGTGCAGGACCTGCGCCTTGACCTCGAGAGCGCGCGCCTCCTCGCCTGGGTCGTCGAGCTGCCCCGCGAGCGCTTCCTCGCACTTGCTCAGCGCCTCCGGAAGCCTGCCTGCGCGGAAGCTCGAGAGCGCCTCGTCGATCGGGTCGCCTGACTTCGGGTGTGCTGCGTTCGGAACCACGGCCTTGGATTCAGATCCCGAGGGATCGCCGACCTCTCGCGGAGCAAGAGTATGATCGACCTCCGGAGCCGGCTGCGGGGGGAAACATTGTTCGAGAGCGCCCTGTCGATACCGTCGATCCGACCTCGCCTGTCGGAGGTCGGGCGGATCTTCGCGCGCGCGATGGGGCTCGTCGATCGCAAGGCGCCAACCCTCGCACCCCACTTGCCCGCCGGGTTCGACTGGCGGTCTTACCTCGAGCGGTACGACGACCTGAGGGCCGCCGGCATCCACGACGAGGCAGGCGCGATCGAGCACTACCTCGCCTTCGGCGCGCGCGAAGGGCGCGGGTTCTCCGCGCCATCGCAGCCAACCGTCATCGGCCTTTCCTGCGCGTCGCACGACAAGGTGTACCTGCGCGCCTCGGGCGCGCTGGTCTGCTGGAACGACGTGGGCGGCGATCACGTGCTCCGGTCCTTCGACGAGCGGACCGACTATGGCCGCGACGTCTGGCTCGGGCCGCCCTTCCAGGCGATCCGGAAGAAGCTGCGCGCCGGAACGCTCCCGTTCCCGCACCTGTGCGGCAAGTGCGCGTGGCTTCGGTGCGGCGTCCCGAGCTCCACCTACGCCGTGGACGACCGCGTCATCGCCCACCTCGAGATCGAGCCCACGGTCCTTTGCCAGCTCGAGTGCCCGGGGTGCTTCCCGCAGACCCTTCGCAAGGCGATCCGCGGAAGCCACACGCTCGCCACGCAGGTGATGGCGAAGGTGCTGGCAGACCTGGCGCGCGCGTCGATCCGGGTGAAGGTGATCGACTTCCAGGGCCACGGCGATCCCCTCATGTGCCGGGAGCTCTGGTCGCTCACGCGCCGCGCCCGCGAGATCCACCCCGGGGCCTACATCACCATCTGCACGAGCGGCAACGGCATCGTCAGGGACGGCATCGGGTCCTCGCGCGCGAGCGAGGTCGTCTGCGCGATCGACGGAGTCGACGCCGCGTCGCACGCGCCCTACCGGGTCCACGGCAACTTCGACAGGGCCTTCGGGTTCATGACGCGCTGTGTCGAGGAATCGCGGCGCGCCGGCGCTCTCATCCGCGTCGTGTGGAAGTACGTCCTCTTCGAGCACAACTCGTCGGAGGAGCAGCTCCTGCGATCCCAGGCGCTCGCCGCCGCGAACGGGATCGACGAGATCGTCTACGTCTTCACGCGCTACGGACCGCGGTCGAAGCGCGTGACCGACGCGTCCCAGGTCCCCGTCGACGGCCGGGTGCCCGTGCGCTTCAGCGAGCTCGCGCCGTCGCCGGCGAACCTGCGGGCGGCCCTGGCCGCGGCCGCCGCGGCGCTCGATGCCGGCGATTCCGTTCGCGCCCAGCCGCTGCTCGCGACGGTCGCGATGAACCTGGCCCGCCACTTCCGGACGCCACCCGATCTGACGCCGGCCCACAGGAGCGCGCTCGGGGACCTCGAACGACTCTCCGCGCGACTTCCGCCGCCGCAGGAAGCAGCACTGCGGACGACCATCGCGCACCTCACCGCCGACTCGCCGTAGGATCGCTCGTCGCGATCCGGCGAGCCTGGATCGCAGGGGCACGATGAAGAACTTCGCGCTGGTAGGCGCGGGCGGATTCCTGGGGTCGATCGCGCGTTACGCGGTCACCCTCGCGGTTTCGCGCGTCTGGACGCGAGAGTTCCCCCTGGGAACGTTCCTGGTCAACGTCTCGGGCTGCTGGGTCCTCTCGTTCTTCATGGCCTTCGCACTCGGCCGGACGACGGTCGACCCGGGGTGGCGCCTCCTGATCGCGACCGGGTTCCTCGGGGCCTACACGACCTTCTCGACGCTCCAGTACGAGTCGGAAGGGCTCGCGAAGGCGGGCGCGCCGGCGCTCGCGCTCGCGAACGTGCTCGGATCCGTCCTGGCGGGGTACGGCGCCCTCCGCCTGGGCGCCTTCATGGCACGATGACGCGTCGATGCTGAAGCCGGGTCCCGCGCGCAAGCTCGTCGTCACCGTCAACGAGGCGGATCGGTTCGGAGGCCGCAGCACCTACAACGCCCTGCTCGACCTGTTCCGCCACAAGGGCCTCGCCGGCGCGACCGTCTACCGCGCGCTCGCGGGCTTCACCGGTCACGGGGCGATCCAGACCGTCAACGTCCTCGACCTCGCGGCCTCGCTCCCCGTGCGCGTCGAGGTGGTCGACACGGCGGACGCGATCGATCGCGTGCTGCCCGACGTGTACGCCATGGTCGAGCGGGGCCTGGTCGAGGTGTCGGAGACCAGCGTCGTCAAGCACGCTTCGGGAACGGACGCCGCCACGCCCGCGAAGAGGGAGGATGTGATGAGGCTCGTCGGAAAAGCGAAGATGCTCTCGATCCACATCGGCTCGAACGACACGTGGGAAGGCGAGCCGCTCCACGAGGCGATCTGCAAGCGCGCTCTCATGATGGACGTCGCCGGAGCGACCGCCTATCGCGGCATCATCGGCTACGGCGCGCACAAGCGCATCCGCCGCCACAAGAGCCTGGGTCTCTCGCGCGACGACCCCATCCTTCTCCAGCTCGTCGATACCGAGGAGAAGATCGACGCGCTCCTCGCGGCCATCGACGGGATGGTGAGCGGTGGCTGCCTCATCGCCATCTCCGACGTCACGGTCGTGAAGTACGTCGAGCACGCCGCCCCGGAGTCGTAGCACCATGACCGAGGCCCCGCTCGTTCCGGGCGTGCAGGGGCAAACGGCCAGAAAGACAGGCGAAGAGCCCCTGCGCTACGCGCTGACGCGCGCTCTCTTCCTGCGCGCGCTCGGGTTCGTCTACGTCTTCGCATTCCTCTCGCTCGCGCGGCAGCTCCGGCCACTCCTGGGCGAGAACGGGATCCTCCCCGCGGCGCAGCTCCTGGACGAGGTGTCCGGATGGCGGGGCCGCGGGCTCTCGGCCTGGATGGCGCTTCCGACGATCTTCTGGATCGACGCGAGCGACCCGTTCATGAGCGCGTGCGCGTACCTCGGTCTCGCGCTGTCGGTCGCGGTGATGCTCGGCGCCAGCAACGCCATCGTCATGGCGGCCCTCTGGGTCCTCTACGAGTCGTTCGTCCACGTGGGCCAGGTGTTCTACGGCTTCGGCTGGGAGATCCTGCTCCTCGAGACGGGGTTCCTCGCCATCTTCCTCTGTCCCCTGCGGAGCCTCTCGGCGCGCGGGATGCCGCCACCCGTCCCGGTGCTCGTGCTCTACCGGTGGCTGGTCTTTCGCGTGATGTTCGGCGCGGGCCTCATCAAGATGAGGGGCGATCCCTGCTGGCGCGACCTCACGTGCCTCAGGTACCACTACGAGACACAGCCGCTGCCGAGCCCGCTCTCCTGGGTCCTCCACCGGGCGCCACCCTGGTTCCACGCGATCGAGGTGTTATGGAACCACCTCGTCGAGCTTCCGGTCCCCTTCCTCCTCTTCGGCCCGCGCCGCTTCCGGCGCGCCGCCGGAGTCCTGACCATCGGCTTCCAGCTGACGCTCATCGCGAGCGGCAACCTCTCGTGGCTCAACTACCTCACCATCGCGATCGCCATCCCCTGCCTCGACGACGGGGTCCTCGCCCGGTTGCTGCCGCGCCGGATCGCCTCGCTCGCTCGCCCCCATCCCGCGGCCGTTGCAAGCCCGGCGCGGCGCGTCGTCACGTGGATGCTCGTCGTCCTGGTGGCGTGGCTGAGCCTCGGGCCCGTGGCCAACCTCATCTCGCGCCGGCAGG
The DNA here is from genome assembly GCA_046331505.1 of Acidobacteriota bacterium. Taxonomy (GTDB): domain Bacteria; phylum Acidobacteriota; class Vicinamibacteria; order JAXLQT01; family JAXLQT01; genus JAXLQT01. Next base: position 20,503 of record JAXLQT010000043.1, on the reverse strand, counting down.
TGATGAACACGTCGTTCGATCCCCTGGACCTCGTGAACACGTACGGCGCTTTCGGATCGATCGGCAAGGTGCGCCGCGAGATCGTGCTCGAGGGCACCGACGCGCAGGCGATCGACGGGCGCACCGTGTGGCGCGCGTACGAATTCCCGTGCAAGCCCGGCGCCGTCGATCGACGGCCGTGCGTGGTCGCCCCGTTCCAGTGGCGCCTCGACTGGGAGATGTGGTTCGCCGCCATGAGCGACGTCGGTCACCATCCCTGGCTCCTTCACCTGATCGAGAAGCTCCTCGAAGGCGATCCCGCCGTGCACGGGCTCTTCGCGGTCGATCCCTTCCCTGACCATCCTCCGCGCTACATCCGCGCGCGCCTCTACCGCTACCGCTTCACGCGTTCGGGCGAGCCCGGATGGTGGCATCGCGAGCTCCAAGGCGACTACCTGAAGCCCGTCTCGCTCGACGACGAAGCGTTCCGCAACCTGCTGCGGAGCTACGGCTGGTATTGAAGCCGCTCGGTGGTGGCGGTGGAGGTGTTGGTGGTGGGTCGTACACGGGGGCCTTGTCCCCCGCCGCGGTTACGGCTGGAACACCGCCGTCACGGGCGTCGTGATGTAGAAGTCGTCGTTCTGCGTGCCGCCGCTCACCAGGACGCGGCCATCGCCCAGAAGGAGCATCGGCATCTCCGCGGCGCGGACGGGGATCGTGGACGCGACCGGATCCCATCGCTGCGTCTTCGGGTTGAACCGGTCGACCGTGCTGGTGAACGATTCGTTGTCCTCGCCGCCGGCGACCAGGACGCTTCCATCCTTCAGGGCCACGATCGGGAACTCGGTGCGGCCGCGGCTCATGTCCCCCGCGGCGATCCAGGTGTTCGCGAGCGGGTCGTAGACCTCGGAGGTGGCGCGGGCGTGGACTCCGCTGGTGCAGCAGCCTCCGGCCGCGAGCACGCGCGGAGCGACGCCCGCGGTCAGCGTCACCATCCCGAAACGCGCGCGGGCCTCGCGCATGTCGGCGGCGACGCGCCAGGCGGCCGCGGCCGGGTCGTAGATCTCGACGGCCTTGAGGATCGCATTCGAGGTGAAGCCGCCCGCGACGATCACCCTGCCATCGGGCAGGAGGCTCGCGCAGTGGAGCTCGCGCGGCGTGACGAGCGGCGCGGTCGCCGACCAGGAATTGGTGGACGCGTCGAACACCTCCACCTGGCCCACGGCCCCGGTGGTGGTGTCCCATCCGCCGACCGCCAGGACGCGGTCGTCCTTGAGCCTGGTGAGCGTGAAGTCGTAGCGCCCGGCGCCAAGAGACCCGGCGGGGAGCCAGCGGTTCGCGGCAGCGTCGTAGATCTCCACCGAGCGCGGCGACACCTGGCCCCCGGCGACCAGCACGCGCCCGTCGGCGAGCGCCACGGCGGCGTGCTGGCTGTGCTGGTAGAGCGCCGGCGCGGTGTAGGTCCAGGCGTTGCCGGCAACGTCGAGCACTTCGGCGGTCTTGTCTCGATCGACGACCGGATGGCCTCCCACCGCCAGCACCTTGCCTCCCGGCAGCGCCGTGAGAGTGTGATACGCGCGGCTCGTGTTCATGCTCGCGAGCGTCGGCCAGTGAGCGACGGGGCCTCCGGCAATGGAGACGGCTGCCACCGTCAACGCTGCAAAGCAAACGAGGGCGCGTCGAGAGGAAGCCTGCACAGTGGCCATGGTGTCTCTCCTTCTGCCGAAGCGGCTGTCCCCTCGATGATACTCCCGACGGTCCTCCGCGACCAGCCGGAAGCGCCGCGCCCAGATCGCAGCGTCTCGCCGCCCGTCAGAACCGATACCCGAGACGCAGCGCGAGCGTGGTCTGGGTCTCGCGCCCGTCACCGGTCTTCAGATCCAGGTAGCCGAACCGCGCCTCGGCTCCGAGCAGGACCCGCCTCGACAGCTCGGCCTCGAAACCACCCGCGGCCACGGCCCCCGCCTTGACCTCGGTGTAACGAAACGCCGGTCCGTCCCCGTGGATCGAGAAGTAGGTGCCGCTCCACGTCCGCCGGTTGTAGGTGATGCCCGATGCGACGTAGGCGCGAAAGCGCGACGCCGGGTTCATCACGACCCGCACGAACGGGCCCGCGGACAGCACGTCGAGGTCCTGCGTGTTGCTGCTCGGGATGCCGTAGAAGTTGTAGGTCTGCTCCCACGAGAAAGAGCTGGACTCGAGCCCGGCCCCGAGCCCGAGGCGCGGCGTCACGTGGTAGTAGTAATGCACACCGAGAGCCGCACCGGAGTCGTAATAGTCGAGGTCGCTTCCGGGAGTCGCGTAGCCGGCGGTCAGGTCGAGCACGCCATCGCCGCGGCCGAGCCCGTCACCGCCGGCGATGGCCGGTGTCGCGAGCGCGAGCGCGCCGAGGATCGCGAGGTGGGTCTTGCTCATGGATCACTCCTGTCGGTCGTTTCCGGCGGAGACGATCCCCGCCTACCTCCAGTAGCGCAGGAGCCGGCAAGATCGCCTCACGCGCCTGCACGCTCGGAGAGCTCGAGTGCCTTCAGCACCTTGAGGGTGCAGCGGTTCATGTAGGCGCCCAGCGTCACGAGGCCCATGGCGAGGGTGCCGTAGATCAGCATCGCCGCGACGAGCAACAGGACGTGCATCCGGTTGTGAAAGTCCGCCAGCGCGACGAAGCCGGCGAGCCCCATCGCCTCGACGAGCGCGGCGCCGATGAAGGCGGTCTTGTACTGGCGCTCGGCCCGATCGGCGAGGTCGAGGGCGAGGGCGCGAGGGTTCGGTTCGTTGTTCATGGTCATCTCCTCCCTACGAGAGCAGCTTCGGGACGATGGCGAACATGATCGCGATGAATTCGACGATCGCGAATATCCAGACGGCGACCTTCGTGAAGCGATCGGCCTTCCTCGTCTCGGCGTCGCCGGGTGACTGGGTCATGAGGCTCCTCAGGCCTTCGCCCTGCGGAGCAGGCCGAGGCCATAGTTGATGCGGGACTTCACCGTCCCGATGGGGATCTCCAGGATGGAGGCGACGTCCACGAACGAGAGCTCGTGGAGGTAGTGCAGCACCATCGCCGCGCGGCTCGCGGGCGGAACGGCATCGAGGATGCCTTCCGCGTCGAGGGCGATGTCGGGGTGGGAGTCGGGCTCGGCGGCGAGACGGTCGACGAGCGCCGGATCGTCGGCGTGCCCGCGGCCGCGCTCCTTTCGGAGGAGCCGAAGCGCCTCGCGAGACGCGATGCGGAAGGCCCAGGGACGCAGGAGCTCCGGATCCCGGAGGTAGCCGAGCTTGCGGTAGACGATGACGAGCACGTCCTGGAGCAGGTCGTCGGCGTGCGACGGAGCGATCCGCGCCAGGTAGCGCTTCAGGACGGGGGCGAGCGCCTCGAACATGAGCTCCAGCGCCTCGCGATCGCCCGCCTGGGCGCGCAGCACCCAGAAGCTCTCGTCCCTCTTTGCGCCCATGTCACCCATGAAGAGGCCCCTGCGGGCCGAAGGGTTCGGTCGGAGGCCGACCGGGCGAGTCGCCCGCTTCGAGGATAGAATGGCTCCCCTTTTGTAGGACCATGCGGATCGGCTTCATCATCCCCCCGAGCAAGCACGCGAAGAACGTCGCGCGCGACCTGGTCTACGGCTGCTGGTGCAAGGGCCGCCGCATCGCGGGCATCACCTTCCCGCCCATCTCGCAGCTCGAGGTCGCCACCTGGCTCCGGCAGAATGGCCACGACGTGCGGCTCCTCGACGCGCCCGGCTTCGGCTGGGACATGGAGCGCCTCGTCTCGGAAGCGAAGGACCTCGATGCCAGCGTCACCCTGACCTCGACGATGACGATCAACGACGACGCGGAGTGCCTTGCCGCGGTGAAGGCCGCCAACCCGAAGCTCAAGACGACGGTCTACGGAGCCCATCCCACCTTCATGCCGGAGCAGACCGTACAGAAGCCGGGCATCGACTTCGCGGTCCGCCGCGAGCCCGAGATGATCCTGAAGGACCTCTTCGCGGCGCTCCAGGACGGTAACGGCGCCTACAAGGAGGTCGCCGGCATCGCGTTCCGCGACGGCGCCGAGGTCAAGGTCAACCCCTACGCGGCGTTCATCAAGAACCTCGACATCCTGCCAATCCCCGATCGCAAGATGCTGCCGTCCGGCGTCGACTACTTCAATCCCATCGTCAAGCGGCAGCCCTACACCACGATGTTCACGTCGCGCGGGTGCCCGGCGCAGTGCACCTACTGCAGCTCGCCGCCCTTCTACGGCGACACGGTGCGGTTCCGCTCCGCGGCCGCGATGCTCGAGGAGCTCGAGCAGGTCGCGAAGATGGGCTATCGCGAGGTCTTCTTCCGCGACGAGATCTTCACCGCGTCGCGCCGTCGCGTCATGGACCTCTGCGACGGGATCCTCTCGAAGGGCCTCAAGATCTCGTGGATCTGCTCCTCGCGCGTCTCCACCATCGACAGGGAGATGATGGTGCAGATGAAGAAGGCCGGATGCCACCTCATCCGGTTCGGCGTCGAATCATCCAACCAGGAGATCCTCGACCTCATCAAGAAAGGCACGACGGTCGAGCAAGCCGAGAAGACCTTCGCGAACCTCCACGAGGTCGGCCTCGACTCCCACGCCCACATGATGATCGGCATGCCTGGAGAGACCGAGGGCACGATCCGCCACACCATCAACTGGCTCAAGTACACGATCAAGCCGACCGTCATCACCTTCGGCATCTGCACGCCCTATCCCGGCACCGAGCTCTTCGACATGGTCAAGCGCCTCCACCCGGCCATCGGCGACGGATCCGAGAGCGACATGAAGAAGCTCCACACGACGGGCTACTACAACGAGCTCTTCCAGTCGGTCCCCAACGATCGCCTCGAAGCCTGGATCCGCCGCGCCTACAGCGAGTTCTACATGCGCCCCAGCTACCTCCTGGGCTGGGTCCCGCGCCTCAGGTCCCTGGACGAGCTCTTCCGGGTGTCGATGGCCGGCACGCAGGTGCTCGGCTTCGTCTGGGGGCAGGACTGACGCCGTAGGGCGGAGGCTCGTCCCCGACCGTCCGGTCGAGGAGCTTCGCGCTGGCGATGCGATCGTCGCGCTCGGGAGCGCCGGGCGCTCGTGCGGGGCCGGCCCGGCATCCACGCCGACCCCTGCAGATCAGGCCATACTTCACGGGCCATGCCCACCTCGCCCGTTATGCTCCTGCTCGCGCAAGAAGGCGCCGTTGCAGGCGGAAGAACGCCGGCGCATGGCCGCATAACAACGGTGGCCAGCGGCGGGAACGGCGGTGGCGCCGTGGAATCGTCCCCGTGAGCCACCGGGCGCACCGATGGCGGTCCTCGCGGCCGTAGGGCGCCTGGGCAGCCGACCTCGAAGCGGCTCGGAGACCGCTTGCGCAGGAGGTTCGCATGTCCAGGCTCCGTCAACGCCGCCTTCAATGCAATCCGCCTTGGTGCCGGGTTCCGTATTCGTTCGACGAGGTGTCCTATGCCCGACCGCTCCAGCGCGTTGCTGATGTTCTCCTTGTTCCTCGCCTCCGGTCTTCCAGCCGTCGCCGATGACCAGGCCGCAGACAAGGACGCCACCAAAGGGGAAGTCAAGGAGAAGGTCGACGTGAAGGAGCGCGCTGACGACATGGTCGGCGTCGCGGACTCGGCCACTGAGGGAGCGACGGGACAGAAGGATCTCGCCAAGCGTCCCCTTCTGCGGCCCGGCGAGGTTCTCGAGACCGTGCCCGGCGTCATCATCACGCAGCACTCCGGGAGCGGGAAGGCCAACCAGTACTTCATGCGCGGCTTCAACCTGGATCACGGCACGGACATTCGGATCACCGTGGGCGACATCCAGGTGAACATGCCGAGCCACGGGCACGGCCAGGGGTACGCCGACCTCAACTTCCTGATCCCCGAGCTCATCGATACGGTCCGCTTCAAGAAGGGCCCCTACTACGCCGACGAGGGCGATTTCTCCGCGGCGGGCGCGGTGAGCATCGACTACGTCCGATCGCTCGACAAGGGCATCATCGACGTCTCGGGCGGTTCCTTCGGCTACGGGAGGGCGCTGGTGGCGGACTCGCTCCATGCGCTGGGAGGAGAGCTGCTCGCCGCCCTCGAGGCGAAGACCTTTGATGGCCCCTGGGAGCAGCCCGAGGATCTGCGGCACTGGAACGGCCTCGTCCGCTTCAGCCGCGGCGATGACTCACGAGGTCTCTCGATTACGGCAATGGGGTACTCGGGGAAGTGGATATCGACGGATCAGATCCCGGAACGCGGGATTCGCGAGGGACTCTTCGATCGCTTCGGCCTCGTCGATCCGTCCGACGGAGGAGAGAGCAGCCGCTACAGCCTTGCCGCGGAGCTTCACCGGTACGGAAGCTCGTCGTTCACCAAGGGCACGCTCTACCTGCTCTCCTACGACCTGACCCTCTTCTCCAATTTCACGTACTTCCTCGACGACCCTATCAACGGGGACCAATTCGAGCAGGACGACGAGCGGATGGCCTACGGGGTCGCGCTGAACCATACGTGGCTCTCGGAATGGGGCGGCCGCCACGTCGAGACGACGATCGGCTTGCAGGCTCGCAACGACGTGATCGACAACGGCCTCTTCCACACCGCCGAACGGGAGCGCATCGGCACGACGCGTGAGGACCACATCAATCAGCTCATGGTCGGTCCCTTCGTCGAGGCGTCCATCTCCTGGACGGACAAGATCCGCACGAGGACAGGGCTCCGCCTCGACAGCTACCGGGCTGGGGTGGACAGCAACCTGCCCGAGAACTCCGGTGACCGGTCGGACTTTCTGGCGAGCCCCAAGGTCTCCCTGATCCTCGGACCGTGGGCGCAGACCGAGGTGTACGTCAACGCGGGTTACGGCTTCCATTCCAACGACGCTCGCGGGGCAACCATCCGTGTGGATCCAAAGACCGGCGAGGTCGTGCAGACGGTCGATCCGCTCGTCCGGGCGAAGGGGGCCGACATCGGGCTCCGGACGAGCGCCGTGCCGGGTCTGCGGTCCTCCGTCTCGTTCTACGGGCTCGACCTCGACTCCGAGATCATCTTCGTCGGAGATGCGGGAGCAACGGAGGCTGGGCGACCGAGCCGGCGTCTCGGGGGTGAGCCGCGAACTACTACACGCCTCCGTCCCCTGGCTCAGCTTCGACCTGACGTGGCGCATTTCGAGGGCGCGGTTCCGCGACGAGGTGATCCCGCTGGCGACCGCATCCCCGGCGCCATCGAAGGCGTCGTGGCCGCCGGCGTGTCGGTAGATGACCTTCACAACTACTTTGGCAGCGTCCGGCTTCGTTACTTCGGTCCCCGCCCGCTCATCGAGGATGACAGCGTACGTTCCGGTGCCACGACCCTGGTCAACGCCCAGGTCGGGTATCGGTTCCACAACGGGCTGAGCCTCGGTGTCGAGGCGTTGAACCTCCTCGACGCTGACGCCGACGACATCACGTACTACTAGCCTCCAGGCTTCCCGGCGAGCCCGCCGAGGGCGTCGAGGACTTTCACTTGCATCCGGCGGAGAGTCGATCAGTGCGTGCGGTAGCCGGCTGGCGGTTCTGACGACGGCCAGGAGCTCAGAAAACGTCTCGAGAAAGGAGCCGATCCGGAGGGCGGCATCGGGCCCGCCCTCCGCGTGGTGCTGAGCGCGCGCTCCTTCATCGTGAGATCTGCTTCGACGTATCCGCGCGTGGTCTCCACGCTTGCATGACCCAACCACAAGACCACCGTGGCGAGATCGACGCCGGACTGCAGGGGGTGCATCGCCGTCGAGCGACGGATGGTGTGCGGCGAGATGCGTCGTGCGCGGAGAGACGGGCACCGTGCCGCAGCACGAGCGAGGAGTCGCGCCAGACGCTCCTCGATCCACGCCGACCCCTGCACCTCGGGCCCTTACTTCACGGGATGGCGTCCCGAGTGTCGAGTGCCGCGCGTCGCGGCCGCGCGCCCGCCCATCGCCAAGCCCAGGCTATGGCTCCTCACCGACGGCTGGAAGAAGCTCGGATTGCTACGGCTCGGCCACTTCGCGCGACGCCCCTGATCTGAGGGCATCTCCGCTCGCGTCAAGCCCGCGACTTGCGCAGTGCCGCGAAGCGGTGAGGATGGAGGCCGGGCACGACGGTCCACTCGCGCTCGAGCGCGAGGCCCACGGCCGCGGTCCGGGCAACCAGCTCGTCGTGCTCGACCAGCGCGACGAGGTGCTTCGGGGAGCCGCGGGCGTTCAGGGCGCGGCGGACGGCTTCGAGCGCGCGGCTCTTGCCCCAGGCGCGCGCTCTGAGGTTCACGAGGCGGCGCTGCCATCGCCACAGCAGGAGCGGGTGGTAGTAGGAGAGGAGGACGTAGCCGCGGGTGACGCGGGCGAGCTCGCGGAAGATGCGGTCGCGGCCCTCGACGTCCTGGATGTGATGGAGGAGGCGGGCGCAGAGGACGACGTCGAAGGTCTCGTCCGCGAACGGGAGCCCCGTCATGAGGTCCCCGACGGTTGCCGGAGCGCTGTGCCGGGCGAGGCGTGCCTGCGCGAGCGAGAGGTCGGCGCCGATGGCGTGCGGCGTCCGGCCGCGGGCGACGGCGAGTAGCCGGCCGTAGCCGCACGGGACGTCGAGGAGCATCGGAGCGACGGGAACGCGCTTCTCGGAGACGAGCCAGGCGATCGCCTCGCCGACGATGCGCTCCTCGCCTCGCGAGAGGAGGCGCTGCGGGCCGAGGCGGTAACGCTTGCGGCGATAGGTCTCCGCGCCGCCCTTGTCCATGAAGGGCATGCACGTGCTGGTCTGGGGATCCGTCGGTTCCGCCACCGTGGAGAGCACGGCGCGAACGCCGCCCTCGCATCGTAACCGAGGTGGTTGGTCGTCCGCGCGGGCACGAAGTCTCCACTGGCGGGCCACATCCCCTGCACGCCGGACACGTAACGTGGCGGCATGCTCACGATCGCACGGCTAGCCCTGGGATTCGTCGTTGTCTCGCGTTTCGCCCCGGCACCGCCGGCGCAAGAGCTCTGTGTCGAGAACCCCACGCCGCTCGGAGAGCTCCGGGCCGCGATGGACGATGCCGGCGTTCCGGTGACGTGGTGGATCGATCCACCGGACGCTGGCTGGCGCGCCGTGCGATTCACCGAGCGCGGCTCACACGAGGACGTCGAGGGGACGATGGACGGCGTGAGCTGGCGGCCGATCGCGACCGTGTGGATCGAGCACGTCGTGGCTTCGGAGGTGATCCAAGGCTCAAGGGTCGCCGTCACTCAACGCTTCCTCGACAACATCAGCCTCTGGATGGAGCGCGGCGGCGTGACGCTGCGATGGACCATCGACTTCGATGCCTTCGCGCCGCTGGCGGCGGTCCAGATCCGGTATCGCCCGCCGACGATCGAGGTTCTGGGCGACTACTACGGAGAGGGATGGAGTCACCTGTGTGGACTGGATGCGACGACCCTCGAGCTCTACGGGAGCGCCGTGACAGGGTGGCCTGGGCTCGTCACCCGACCGGCCGAGGACGGCAAGGAACCCTGGCCGATCGCAGGTGACGTCCGCTCGATCGTGACAGCGGGGTTCGCCGATCCCGCTCCCGCGGTCCGCCAGGCCGCGGCGGATGCGCTCTTCTACGAGAAGCGGTACCGGGATTCGAGCTGGACCTGGGGCAACGAGCTCCTCGTCGTGGCGCTCGATGACTCCGATGCCGGGGTGCAGGCAGAGGGGCTGACCGCGCTGGGCGAGCAGGACTACGCCTTCCCCGATGCTCGCGACGTCGTCAGGCGGCTTCTTCGTCACGAGGACTCTCGCGTTCGTAGCGCCGCGGTCCGCGCAGCGCTCGCCCTGGGCGAAGAGCCGGACCTGGCGCTCGACGTCGTCTTGAAGCTCGCCGCGGACGTGGACGCGCTCCTCGGCCCCACGGAAGAGTCGCCGCTGTACGAGCTCGATGCCGCGCTCGAGACCATCGGCCCGGAGACGCCGCTGTCGATCGAGAGGCTCGTCGAAGCGCTGGACGATTCGAGAGTCGCCGTGCGGTACGTGGCTGCCCATGCGCTCGGGGCGATGGGAGAAGCCGCGCAGGGCGCTGCCGATGACTTGAGGCGCGCGGCGGCGGACGGCGATCCGCGTGTCGCCCGGCAGGCGGCGGCGTCCCTGAGAGAGGTGACGGCGCCGCCTTGCCGGTGAGCCCGATCTAGGACGAGCTCCCGCGCATGTCGCTCTCGTCGTAGCCTTCGTAGTCGTCGCTATCGCCGGTGCCGGGGAGCTCCTCGTACTGTTGCTGGGAGTGATCGCCGCGATCCTGGCGGTCGTCGTCCTGGTACTGGTCGCTGTCGTCCTTGTCCTGGTCGCTTCCGTCGCGATCCCTGCGGTCGCGTTGGTAGCGGTCGTCGCGGCGACCCCGGTCGTCTTCGTCATCGTCGTAGCGGGTCGCGCCCGGCGGGGGACCGGACTTGCGCACGACCTTCTTCGCCGGATCGCCCTTGTCCATGTCGTCTTCGACCTGGAAGAGCCAGCCGGCCTTCATGTCCACGTCGACCGCGAGCGTCTCGTAGCCCTTGTGGCGAAACTCCACGCGGTGATGACCCGGCCGGAGGGCGAGGTAGCGCGGATAGCCGTCGAAGTCGTCCGCCTCGCCGACCTCCTTGCCGTCCACGAACACGCGCGCGTCCTCGGGCTCCACGTCACAGTCGACCATCCCGCGGTTGGGTGGCCCCTCGTAGACGAACGTCGGGGGCGCCCACCATGGACCGACGTACACACCCACGCCGCCATAGAAGTGGCGATGGCCGGCCTGGGCGGTGCCGGCCAGGAACATGGCCGTGGCGAGCACCATCAGTTTTCTCATGACATAGAACCTCCTGGGAGCGTGCTCCCGCGCTGGATTCCCAGCAATCCGGATGCCAGCCTGGAACGTGAGGGCCGACACGAAACACCCCCCGTGGGGAGCGGCCGCACGCAAGCGCGGCGCGGCAACCCGCGCATCTTTTGCACGGTCTGTGGTCCCGAGGTGACGGGATCAGTCCAGGGGACGGCCGGAGAGCTTCTTTGCGATCTCGACGGCACGCCGGAGCCTTGACCTCTCGAGCTGGGCCTTCACCGATGGGTAGGCGGCGATGATGTCGTGCAGCGCCTGGCCCGACACCGACAGGATCTGCGCCTCGGTCGTGGTGACGACGCTCGCCGACCGGGGCTTGCCCATCAGGACCGAGATCTCGCCGAAGAACTGGTTCGGACCCAGGAGCGCCATGAGGATCGGCGACCCCGTGGGCCCGCGCCGCACGATCTGGACCTCCCCCGACTTGATGAGGAAGAACTCGTCGCCCATCTTCCCTTCCTCGATGAGGGTCGATCCCGGAGGATAGGAGCGGAGCTCGAAGCGCGTCGCGATCTTCCGGCGATCCTCCATCGGGAGACCCGCGAAGAGCGGAGAACGCGCGAAGAGAAGGTCGAGCGCACGCACGCGGTAGTAGCGCTCGAGCTCCGCGAGGAGGACCGAGTCCTCCCGCGAGATGTCGTCCATCGCCTGGCGGGAGAGCACGTAGAGCGTGGCGTCCACGTCGGACATCACGGTCGCCATCGCCGATCGTGGCGCCCCCGTGAGGAAAGAGAACTCGCCGAAGAACTCGCCCGGTCCGAGCATCGCGACCGAGCTCGGATCGGCCGGTGCCGACTCCGATCCCTGCGCGCGGATCTGCACCGCGCCGTCGCCGATGATGAAGAGGGAGTGCGTCAGGTCGCCCTCCCGGAACAGCACGGTCCCCTTGGGCGCCTTCACGACGCGGATCGCCTTGAGCACCTTCTTGATTTCGTCCGGGGGTAGCGCGCCGAAGATCGGCGCCTTGAGCTCCACCTCGGCGCGCCCCTCGTCCTCGAAGAGATCGGCGCGGTCGCGCGGCTTGCGCGACGCCTCGTCCGGCACGTCGACCGCGGGACCGGGGCCCTCGATCTCCTCGAGCTCCTTGTTGGCCTGCGCCGTCACGTCGATCGTGCACGCGACGTCGAGGATCTTGATCTTGCGGAGGAACGACTCGACCTTGTCCATCTCCCCGAGCTCCCGGTACTCCTGCGCGAGCTGGTAGTAGGACCGGATCCCCTTCTCGCGATCGCCGAACACGAGGTAGAGCTCCGCCAGGTTGTTCCGCGCTCCGAGGTCGTGGGGATCGAGCTTCAGGATCTGCTCGTAGAGCGGGATCGCCTCCTCGAAGTTGTTCTCCATCCGCATCGTCTCGGCGCGGAGGAAGAGTGCGAGCTTGGGATCTTCCATGTCAGGAGCTTGCCGCGGCCACCTCGCCCTTGAGCCGCTCGTAGCCTCCCGGCGAATAGCCCACGTGCGACTCGCGGATGTTTCCCGCGGCGTCGATCACGAACAGAGTCGGGTAGGCGCTGACGTTGTAGGAGCCGTGGACGGCGCCGCTCTCGTCCGATAGCGAGGTCAGGGCGATCCCCTGCTGGTCGAGATAGGTGCCCGTGGTCTTCGGATCCTCCCTGCTGACGAGCAGCACCTTCACGCGCCCCATCTCCTTCTGGAGGCGCACGAGATCGGGAAGCTCCATGCGGCACGGGCCGCACCACGTCGCCCAGAAGCTGACCACCACCGGGCTTCCCTTCAGGCTCGCGAGGCTGACCGCCGCGCCGCCGCCATCCCTGAGATCGATGGGCGGCGCGGGCCCTCCGACGCGCGGCCCGCAGTGCAGGGCGACGAGGGCGCCGGCGCCGATGAGCAGGAGCGCGGAGCGCCTCGCACCTCTCCTCCCCTCGCTTCCACATCGAGAATTTGCCACAATCCAGCGCTTTCTCAGGTGCTCCATCCTAGACTATTTTGCGAGGCGGCACCGGCAGGGACGCCCACACCGCACCTGGAAGTCATGCACCAAGGATGACCACATGGCCGAGATAATGCACGTCAGCGAAACCAATCCCTTCGAAGCGATGATGTCGCGCTTCGATCTCGCCGCGGAGAAGCTCAAGCTGGACCCGGGCTTCTACAAGATCCTGAAGACCCCGGCCAAGGAGCTCACGGTGGCGATCCCCGTGCTGATGGACAACGGGACCTTCGAGGTCTTCAAGGGGTTCCGCGTCCAGCACAACATCGCCCGGGGACCCGGCAAGGGCGGCATCCGGTTCTCGCCCGACGTCACGATCGACGAGGTGCGCGCGCTCGCGGCGTGGATGACGTGGAAGTGCGCCGTGGTCAACATCCCCTTCGGCGGCGCGAAGGGCGGCGTGGTGTGCGATCCCGCCAAGCTCTCGGAGGCCGAGCGCGAGAAGATCACGCGCCGTTACACGGCCGAGATCCTCGACATCATCGGTCCCGAGCGCGACATCCCCGCGCCGGACCTGGGCACCGACGAGAAGGTCATGGCGTGGGTGATGGACACCTACTCGATGCACGCGCGCCACACGGTCACCGCCGTCGTGACGGGCAAGCCGATCCAGATCGGCGGCTCGCGCGGGCGCCGGGACGCGACCGGGCGCGGCCTGCTGATGGTGGCCGAGGAAGCCTGCGCGGTGACCGGCTTGAAGCTCCAGGGAGCGCGCATCGCGGTCCAGGGCTTCGGCAACGTGGGGAGCACCGCGGCGCGCCTCATGGCGGAAGCCGGAGCAGTGATCGTCGCCGTCTCCGACGTGTCCGGCGGGCTTCACGACCCGAAGGGCCTTCCCATCAAGGAGCTCCTCGCCCACGCCGGCGAGCGGAAGCTGCTGTCGTCCTGGGTGGGCGCCGGCAAGCCCCTCACCAACGCGGAGCTCCTCGAGGTCGACTGCGACATCCTGGTCCCCGCGGCGACGGAGAACCAGATCCGCAAGGCGAACGCCCCGAACGTGAAGGCGAAGATCATCCTCGAGGGCGCGAACGGTCCGACCACGGCCAACGCCGACCGGATCCTCGACGAGAAGAAGGTCTTCGTCGTGCCCGACATCCTCGCGAACGCCGGCGGCGTCACCGTCTCCTACTTCGAGTGGGTCCAGGACCGGCAGGGGTTCTTCTGGACCGAGGACACGGTCAACGAGCGCCTCGAGTACATCATCGTGAACTCCTTCCGCGACGTGTACGCCATGTCGCAGAAGCACGGCGTGAACATGCGCATCGCGGCCTACATGCTGGCGATCGACCGCGTCGCCTACGACACGCGGCTCCGGGGCATCTACGCGTGAGCGAGCCCACCGCAGATCTCCGGGCCCTGATGAGGCGGCGCGTCACGATCGCGACGATCGGCGCACACGTCGGCGAGGAGGTCGTCCTCTGCGGCTGGCTCTACAACCTGCGGTCGGGTGGGAAGATCCGGTTCCTCCAGATCCGCGACGGCTCGGGGATGATCCAGGGGGTCGCGAGCAAGAGGGACGTCTCGCCCGAGACGTTCGACCTCATCGACACGCTGACCCAGGAGTCGTCGATCATCGTCGTGGGTACGGCCCGCGAGGACAAGCGAGCGCCATCGGGGTACGAGCTCTCGGTCAAGGAGGTCCACCTCTTCCATCGCGCGGCCGAGTACCCCATCACGCCGAAGGAGCACGGCACCGCGTTCCTGATGGAGCATCGCCACCTGTGGCTCAGGTCCGCCAAGCAGCACGCCCTCATCCGCGTGCGCTCGACCGTCGAGAAGGCGTGCCGCGACTACATGGAGGAGAAGGGCTTCACGCTGATCGACTCCCCGATCTTCACGCCGGCGGCGTGCGAGGGGACGACCACGCTCTTCGAGGTGAAGTACTTCGAGCAGCTCGCCTACCTCACCCAGTCGGGGCAGCTCTACCTCGAGCCGGCGTGCATGTCGTTCGGCAAGGTCTACTGCTTCGGACCGACGTTCCGCGCCGAGAAGAGCAAGACCCGGCGCCATCTCACCGAGTTCTGGATGATCGAGCCGGAGGTGGCCTGGGCCGATCTCGACGAGGTGATGGATCTCGCCGAGGACTTCCTCTGCTACATCGTGGCGCGAGTCCTGGAGCGCTGCCGGCCCGAGCTCCAGACGCTGGAGCGCGACGTCTCCAGGCTCGAGAAGATCGTCAAGCCCTTCCCGCGGGTGAGCTACGACGACGCCGTCCTGCGCCTGCGCGCCAAGGGGGTCGACTTCCGATGGGGGGGCGACTTCGGCGGGACCGACGAGACGCTCCTCACGGAGGACCAGGAGAAACCGCTCATGGTCCACCGCTTCCCCGCGCAGGTGAAGGCGTTCTACATGAAGGCCGATCCCGCCCGGCCGGAAGTCGCGCTCGGCGTCGACGTGCTCGCGCCCGAGGGCTACGGCGAGGTGATCGGAGGCGGCGAGAGGATGCACGACCACGACGAGCTCCTCGCGAAGATCCAGCACGAGGGGTTGCCTCAGGAAGCGTTCCAGTGGTACCTCGACATCCGCAAGTACGGGACCGTGCCGCACGCCGGCTTCGGCATGGGTATCGAGCGCTGCGTGGCGTGGCTCACGGGCACGACCCACGTGCGCGAGACGATCCCCTACCCGCGGACGCTCTACCGCATCTACCCGTGACCGACCGCCGCGTGGCGCTCATCCACCTCGGGTGCGCCAAGAACCTCGTCGACTCGGAGGCGATGCTCGGGCGCGTGCTCGGGCCCGGCGTTTCTCTCACCACGACGCCCGGCGAGGCGGACGTGGTCATCGTCAACACCTGCTCGTTCATCGGCCCCTCGAAGAAGGAGTCGGTGGACGCGATCCTGGAGGCCGCGCGCCTC
Organism: Acidobacteriota bacterium; assembly: GCA_046331505.1. Classification (GTDB taxonomy): domain Bacteria; phylum Acidobacteriota; class Vicinamibacteria; order JAXLQT01; family JAXLQT01; genus JAXLQT01. The sequence continues at coordinate 4,897 of JAXLQT010000043.1, read as the reverse complement.
AAGCAGGAGGGGCGGTGCGAGCGGCTCATCGTCGCGGGCTGCATGGTGGAGCGCTACCGGGACGAGCTGGCGAGCGAGATCCCGGAGGTGGACGCGTTCGTCGCGGCGAACGACATCCCGCGCATCGCGGAGGTGGCGTTCGGCGAGCTCGCGCCCGAACGCAACACCGAGCCCGAGTACGTCTACGACTTCGAGGCGCCGCGCGTCCTCTCCACGCCCGCCGGTACCGCCTACGTGAAGATCGCCGACGGCTGCGATCATGCCTGCTCGTTCTGCGCGATCCCGAGGATCCGTGGGCGGCTGCGATCGCGCGCGGTGGCGCGCATCGCCGGCGAGGTGCGCGACCTCGTGGCGCGGGGCGTGCTCGAGGTCAACCTCGTGTCTCACGACACCACCGACTACGGCCGCGATCTCGGCATGCGCGACGGCCTCGCGACGCTGCTCGACGCGCTGCGCCAGATCCCCGGGCTGGCGTGGCTGCGCGTCCTCTACCTCTACCCGACGAACCTGAGCGCGCGCGTGATCGCGATGCTCGGCGAGGGCGCGCCGCTGCTCCCCTACTTCGACGTGCCCCTCCAGCACGCCCACCCGAAGGTCCTCCGGAGCATGGCGCGCGGGCTCTCCGTCGAGCGCACGGTGGAGCGCATCCGCGCGACGGTGCCGGGCGCCTCGATCCGGACGACGCTCATCGTGGGCTACCCCGGCGAGGGCGACGAGGAGTTCGCCGCGCTCGAGCGCTTCGTGGCGGCGTCCCGCTTCGATCGCGTCGGCGTCTTCACCTTCTCGTTCGAGGAGGGCGTGCCCGCGGAGCCGCTCGCCGATCCCATCCCCGAGCGCGTGAAGCGCGCGCGCCGCAAGCGGCTCATGGAGGTCCAGCGCCGCGTCTCGCTCGAGAAGAACCGGGCGCTCGTCGGGACGACGGGCCCGTGCCTCCTGCTCGGGCTCCGCGACGGGCGGCGGCCGCTCTGGGGGCGGCTTCCGTCGCAGGCTCCGGAGGTCGACGGGATCGTGGCGGTGTCCGCGGCTCCCGACGTGCCGTTCCCGGCCATCGTCGACGTCGCGATCACGGGCGCGGGAGCCTACGACCTGACCGCGCGCGTCGCGTGACCGAGGCCGCGGGGGGCGCGAAGGGGCGGGCGCCGCTCTGGGCGCTCGTCGTCGCGACGGGGCTCGGCTCCGGCAATGCGCCCGTGGCGTCGGGGACCTTCGGCACGGCCGCCTGCGCCATCCTGATGTTCCCGTTCCGGGGATGGCTCGGTCCGATCGCCGACGCGACGATCGCCGTCCTCCTGACGGTCCTCGCGATCCTCTCTGCGGACGTCGTGTGCAAGGCGATCAGGATCAAGGACCCGAAGATCGTCGTCATCGACGAGTTCGCGGGATTCGCCGTCACGCTCGCGTTCCTTCCGAAGAGCTGGCCCTGGTTCCTGGCGGCGTTCTTCGTCTTCCGCGCGCTCGACGTGGTGAAGCCGCCCCCGTGCCGGCGCCTCGAGCACCTGCCCGGCGGGGTCGGCATCGTGCTGGACGACGTGATGGCGGGGATCTACGGGTGCTTGCTGCTCCATGCCATCCGCTTCATCCTGCCTCGCCTCTTGCCGGGATTCGCCGGCGAGTGGCACGTCACGGCTCCCTGACCGCCCCCCGCCCGAACCAGGAGAGCCACGCGCCGACGGTCCGCCGCAAGAGCTTCCGGTCGACCACGTAGATCCGCTCGCGGCCCCTTCGCTCGACACGCACGAGACCCGCGCGGAGAAGGACGCCCAGGTGGCGCGTGGTCGTCGGCCACGAGCACGAGAACCGCGAGGCGATCTCGCCGGCGGTCATGCGTCCCGCACGGAAGTGCAGGACGAGGAGGATGTGCCGCCGGCTCCCGTGGGAGAGCGCAGCGAACACCGCCTCCTCCTCCTTGCCGGCCGCGCGCGCGGAGGCGCGGCGGGGATCAGACCTTGGCGAGCGCGAGGGCGAGCGGCTCGACATGCGGGAACTCCATCGCGGGCCGCCCGAGCCTCTCCTCGCACAGCGGCCCCATGCCTTCCCAGACCTTCATCACCGCGGGGTCGTGATGGGCGAGGCCAGCGGCGCTCCCGTCCTTCCAGGAGAAGATCTCGACGAAGAAGGTGCCGCCCTCCCTGTCCTTGCCGACGTAGTGACGCGCCTTCTCCCGCGTGACGAGGCCGCGCTTCTGGAGGGTCGGCCAGTGAACGGCGAGCTTGCGCTTGAAGGCGGCCTCCTTGCCCTTCTTGACGCGGTAGGTGCAGATGACGGTTTCGGGCTTCGATGCTTTCATCGGGCGCTCCTGGTTCGACGGTTGGATGGATGATTATTAGCTGGATCGCTAATTGACGCAACGTCGCGCGCGGGCGGGCGCGGGAACGGCGGCGCGCATAGAATGCCGGGCCCGATGGAAGTGCTGCGGGAGCTCGGCGAGATCGCGCCGCCCGGGAAGCCGGCCGTGGTGACGGTGGGTAACTTCGACGGGGTCCACCGCGGCCACCAGGCTCTCGTCCGGACCGTGATGGAGCGGGCGCGCGCGCGCCGCGGCATCGGCGTGGCCCTGACCTTCGACCCGCACCCGCAGGCCTTCCTCCATCCCGACACCGCGCCGGCGCCGCTCACGTCGATGCGCGAGCGCACCGATCTGCTCGCCGCGCTGGGGCCCGATCGCCTCGTCATCCTGCGCTTCGACGCCGCCTTCGCGAGCATCGAGGCCGAGGCCTTCGTGAGGGACGTGCTCCTCGCGCGCCTGGGCGCGAGCGAGATCTACGTGGGCTCGAACTTCGGCTTCGGCAAGGGAAAGAAGGGCGACTGGAAGCTCCTCGAGAGGCTCGGCAACGAGCTCTCGTTCCAGACGTCGGTCGTCGATTCCGTCACGGACGCGGGCGAGATGATCTCGTCGACGCGCATCCGCAGCCTCCTCGCCGCGGGAGACCTCGCGACGGCCGCCGCGGAGCTCTCGCGCCCTTACCAGATCTACGGAGAGGTCGTGCCCGGCGAGGGGCGCGGCCGGACGCTCGGGTTCCCGACGGCGAACGTGAAGGGCGACAAGCCCTGCGTCCTGGCACACGGCGTCTACGCGGCGATCGCGGAGGTCGCGGGATCGCGCCACGCGAGCGCCGTCAACTTCGGCGTGAAGCCCACGTTCGGCGGCACCGCGCCGACCCTCGAAGCGCACCTGCTCGACTACGCGGGAGGCGAGATCGCCGGGAGCGCGATCCGCCTCGCATTCCTCGAGCGCCTCCGGGGCGAGATGCGGTTCCCGTCGCCCACCGACCTGGTCGCCCAGATCGGCCGCGACGTCGCGTCCGCAAGGAGAGCCTGCCATGCCCACGAGATCTGAGTCCCTCGCCGCCGCCGCGCGTGCGCTGATGCCGGGAGGCGTCAGCTCCCCCGTCCGTGCCTTCAAGGCGGTGGGCGGCGAACCGTTCTTCGTGGAGCGCGCGCAGGGATGCTTTGTCTGGGACGCCGACGGGACACGGCTGCTCGACTACGTCGGCGCCTACGGCCCGCTCATCCTCGGCCACGCCCACCCGGCGGTCGTGGAGGCCGTCAAGCGCCAGGCCGAACGAGGCATGTCCTACGGCATCCCGACCGAGCTCGAGATCGAGCTCGCGCGCCGCATCCGCGACGCCGTCCCGTCGATGGAGCGCTTGCGCTTCGTCAGCTCCGGCACCGAGGCGGTGATGAGCGCGCTCCGGGTCGCGCGCGCCGCGACGGGGCGCTCGGGAATCGTCAAGGTGGAGGGCGGCTACCACGGCCACGCCGACGCGCTCCTCGTCAAGGCGGGATCGGGCGCGGCCACCTTCGGCGTGCCCGACAGCGCCGGCATCGGCGAGGCGGTCGCGCGCGACACGCTCACCGTTGCGCTGAACGACCTGGACGCCCTCGCGGCGCTCCTCGCGACCGAAGGGCCCCGCATCGCCGCGCTCATCCTCGAGCCCGTCCCCGGAAACATGGGCTGCGTTCCCGCGAAGCCCGGCTACCTCGCTGCCGTCCGCGAGCTGACCTCGCGTCACGGGATCCTCCTCGTCTTCGACGAGGTGATCACCGGCTTCCGCCTTCGCTACGGGGCAGCTCAGGACCTCTTCGGCGTGAGGCCCGATCTCACGACACTCGGGAAGATCGCGGGCGGCGGGCTCCCGCTCGGATGCTACGGCGGCCGGGCCGATCTCATGGCGATGGTGGCGCCCGACGGTCCCGTCTACCAGGCGGGCACCCTCTCCGGAAACCCCCTTGCCACGACGGCCGGCATCGCGACCCTCGACCTCCTGCGCGCGCCCGGCACCTACGAGCGGCTCGACTCCCTCGCCGCCCGCCTCGCGGCCGGGCTGACGGCTGCGGCGCGGAGCGCGAGCGTGCCCGCAGTCGTCAACCGGGTCGGATCGATGATGACCTTCTTCTTCACGGATGCGCCCGTGATCGACTTCGCGACGGCGAAGCGTTCGGACGCGGCGCGCTTCGGCCGCTTCTTCCACGCGATGCTCAAGGGTGGCGTGTTCCTGCCTCCCTCGCAGCTCGAGTGCCTGTTCGTGTCGCTCGCGCACGGCGAGGCGGAGATCGACGCCACCATCGGGGCCGCGCGCCGAGCGCTCTCGGCGCCGTAACTCCACACCGCCGCGCGGGAGCGCGCGACCTCTCGGGAGGCTCGGAGTCTAGTAGAAGCGCTTCCTGCAGAAAGCAAAGATGCTGATCTTCATCCACCGACCTTCGGCGATGTCCCCGTTGAGGGTCACGGCGCAGGGACCCAGATCCGCCACCTCGACGATGACCTTCACTTCGCATCCGGGCTTGCACTTGTCTTTGAAGATCGACTTGTAGATCTCCCTCTCCTGGGCCGCGATCGCGCGCAGCGTCTTGCCACTGGCATCGCAACGTTCGGAGACGCCCTTGTACAGAACTT
>JAXLQT010000042.1:0-54290 GCA_046331505.1 Acidobacteriota bacterium | reverse complement strand
AGCTCGGGGACGAGGTACGGCGCCTGGCGAAAGGACTCCGCCGTGAAGCCGAGCAGGCAGTAGAGAGCGCGGCGGTGCTCGGCGCGGTCGGGGTCGGTCGCCACCCAGAGGGATGCGATGACTTCTCGGAAACGAAGAAGCTCGCGCAGCCGTCCCGCGCGGCTGCACGGCACCGTGAGGTCGACGTTCGCCAGGACGCTCTCGTAGGTGCGCCTCAGCCGGTGGCCGTCCCCGGGACCAAACAGGCTCGACGCGCGGTGCATGTCGGCGGCGATGGTCAGGATCTGGCGCGGGTAGGGAAGGGCGGCCCAGCGTTCCGGGCTCACAGCGGTTCGCCTCGGCCGACGAGCTCGAACGTGATCTCGCGGACGAGAGCGACCGTCGCCGGATCGAGGATCTCCATGGCGCGGTTTCCCTGGGTCGGCCGGATGTTGATGAGCGATGTCGGCTGGATGCAGTCGTCCGGGCCGCGACCCGGGTAGTAGTTCGCCCCCCAGAGATCCTGCTGGCGGCTCCCGTCCGCGAGGAGCACGGCCTCCGCGTCGGCGTGCATCTCGCCGCCAATGGCGATCACCCGGCGTGCCACGTCGACGACGTACTTCGCCATCACCTCGTGTGGCTCCGCCACGAGGCGCGCAAGGGAGGAGCGGTCGAGGGGCGTCCGGACGATGAGGATCGGCAGTTCGGGATCGGCAGGGGCAGCCACGGTCGGGGCAGATCGTAGGCCAATGTCAAGCGCGCATGCCGCATCCGGGGCGCCATGCCTCTGGCGCGAAGCGCGCCCTTGTGGCTACACTCTCCGGGTTCGGTTCCGGGGGGGGGGTCGCATGGGTTGGTTCGACAAGCTGCGTGGCAAGGACGTTCGGACGTCGAAGCCTGCGCTGTCGCACCTGGACGAGGTGGATGCGGCGCTCGAGCACGCGCTCGCCGAGGTGGCTCGGTTCCGCAAGGAGCTCGCCGGCGCGCTCGAGGACGAGCGCGGCCTCGCTCGCGAGCTGAAGGAATGCCTCCTCGGCGTCGACGAGGCGGAGCGCGGCGCCAGGAAGGCGATGGATCGCGGCGATCAGGACGCGGCACGCGCGGCGGTCGGTCTCAAGATCGAGCACGAGGAGCGCGCTGCCGCCGCCCGCGCTCGCCTCGAGAAGCACGGGCGCGTGGTGAGCGAGCTGCGGGAGACGCTGCGGCTCACCGCCCAGAAGCTCGACGACGCGAAGCAGCGGCGCAACGTCCTGGTCGCGCGCCAGGCGGGGGCCAGGACCAAGCAGGCGATCGCCGAGAAGCTCGGGGGCGCGGACGGGAAAGATCGTTTCGGAGACTGGGAGCGCGAGATCTCGGGCACCGAGCGCGAGGCGCGCCTGGCGCTCGACCTCCTGAGCGATCTCGGCGCCGCGCCTGAGCCTTCGGAGGACCGTCGTTACAGCGATGCCGCCAGGGACAAGCGGATCGCGCAGGAGCTCGCGGAGCTGCGGAAGCGCGGCGCGTCGCCTCCGGCGGAGGATCCGGGCACGGGCTAGAGGCATGGCATCCGGGCAGACGAGGGTCATGCGAGCGCCGAGGTTCCTCTCGCGCGCCGTCGACGGTGCGTTCGTGACCGTGGGAGTCGCTGTCGCCGAGCGGCGTCTGATCCTGCTCTGGGCGCTCGCCTTCGGGGCGCCGATGGCGCTCGCCGCCGTCGCGGCGGGCGCGCTGCCGATAGCGTGGCCGATGGCGATCCACGTCGAGGAGTGGTGGAGCCTCGACGACTTCACGCTGGTCCACGACGTGGCCCACTCCCCTTGGCTGCCCTGGGGCATCCCGGCGATCGTGCTCGCTCTCGCCGATCCCTGGGCCCACGCAAGCCTCTACCGATCCCTCGAGGCGCGGGCGCGGCACCGGGATCCGGGCACGGCGCGGGTGGGGCCGCTGATGATGATCGTCGTGAGCCTCTTCGCGTGGCTCCTCATGTCGCAGCTCGTCTCGCCGGAGATGTCGGGCGACCTCGGACCGCGCCGCGTGAAGCTCTACGAGATCGGATCCGGCTTCGCTCTGCTGCTCGGCATCTGGGTGCTGATCTCCGGCGAAGACCTGTTTCCTCCCGAGCGCCATCTCGCGGCCCGGCCCCTGGCCGTCGCCCCCGCGAGCCTCGTCCTGCTCGCGGCCTCGGGGCTCCTCTTCGCCGCGACGGCGCCGCTGCGCCGCATGGCCGCTGCCGAGTTCTTCCCGATCGACGGCCTGTGCGCGGTCGTGGCGCTCGCGACGTGGCGCGCCGCCATGGCGGTCGTCGCGCCGCGCCTCCTCCTCGATGGCGCCTCGCCCGGACGCGCCGTGAGCGACCTCCTGTCGCGCCTTCTCCGGAACCCGGCCGCCATCCTGCTGCCGGCGCTGCTCCTCGCGCTGTGGACGACCGTGATGTTGAACGGGCTCCTGGCATTCGACCCCTTTACCGACTGTCCAGACTGCGCCTCGTGGCGCGCCGGCAACGTGGTCGTCGCCCGCGCCAACGCTACCGCGAACAGCTCCGTGTTCCTCGCGTCCAGCCAGGGGGCGAGCAGTTCCTTCACCACGGCCAATCGCCCGCTCTCGTGCCTGAGATCCTGGTTCGTGCCGCTCGGATTCGCGCTGGCGCTCCCCTGGGCGCTCGTGAGCGTCCACGGTTACCTGACGCACCGGCGGCGCATCGCGGCGTCGTGACCGGGACCGTCCTCGCCGAACGCTACGAGGTGGGACCGGAGCTCGGCCGGGGCGCGACCTCGGTGGTCTACCGGGCGCGGGACCGCGTGCTCGGAGCCGACGTGGCGCTCAAGATCCTTGCGCCGCACCTGGGCCGGGACGCCGCGGCCACGAGGAGCTTCGAGCGCGAGGTCCACGCATCGCGACGCGTTCAGAGCGATGCGGTGGCGCGGATCCACGAGCTCCGGCGCGACGGGGAGTCGTGCTTCATCGTGATGGAGCTCGGCCCTCGCGGAACGCTGAAGGACCACCTGCTCGTCTCCGGGGCGCTCGCGCCGGGAGCGTTCGAGCTCCTGATGCGGAGCGTCGCGGACGGGCTCGCGGCGTGCCACGCCCAGGGGATCCTGCACCGCGACCTCAAGCCCTCGAACATCCTCTTCGATCCCGACCGGTCGGAGGTCAAGCTCATCGACTTCGGAGTGGCGCGCATGGCGCGGGCGGTCGACGCGTCGGATGCCGGGAGCGTCGTGGGCACGCCCGAGTACATGGCGCCCGAGCAGTTCGAGGAGCCGGTGCCCGATCCCAGGAGCGACCTCTACGCCGCCGGCGCGGTGTTCTACGAGGCGGCGACGGGGCTGCCACCGGTCACCGGAGAGACGCTCCCTGAAGTGCTCCGGAAGCACCGGAGCGGCGTGACCGTGCGGCCGCGGGACCTCGGCGCCAGGATCGGAGAAGCGACGGAGGCGATCATCATGAGGCTCCTGCGTCCAGCCGCCGTGGAGCGGTTCCAGACGGCGGTCGAGCTCGTCGACGCTCTCCATCCCCGCGAGGCGCCCCGGAGCGAGCGGCGCCCGGCCGTGGGAGCGGCGTGTCCTGCGTGCCAGGCCGTGCGGGTTCCCGGGATCCCGTTCTGCCCGTCCTGCGCCGAGGATCTTGGCGAGCTGGATCGCGCCGGGACCTGGCAGGTGGTGATTGCGAAGGCGTCCGGTTCCCGCGCGGTCGGACGCGCGCTCGGGAAGCTCTGCTGCCCGCCTGTCGTGCGCCGCAGCTCGGTGAAGCTGACGCCGCCGCTCGTCGCGCTCTACCTCGCCTCCGAGCCGATGGCGCGGTGGCTCGCCGGCGAGCTCCGCAAGAAGGGGGTCGTCGCGACCGCCCAGCGCATCCCCGTCGCCTGGATCGGGCTCCTCTCCGTCTCGTTCGCGGTCCTCCTGTCGCTTGCGGGGCACTTCTTCCTCGTCAGCACCTTCGGCGCCCCGTCGGTGACCTACGCCAACATGGGACCTGCGCTGGTGCTGGTCACGGGCCTCCTCGGGATCCTCGCTACCGTGCGCGCCGTCCTGCTTCACCGGAAGGTCGCCGCCTACGTCTCTCCCCTCGCCGGGCGCGCGGAGGAGAGCGGGATCCTGGCGGCGGGACGATCCCAGAGAGCGCTCCGCACGCCTCGATTCCGGGCGCTCGGGCGCGAGCTCCTCGTCACGGCTCACGACCTCCTGGAGCGGGCGAGCGCCGACGAGCGCCGCGGGATCGAGGAGCTGGTCGGCGCGGGCTACCGCGCGCTCCTGCGGCTCGATGCGTCCCTCGCCTCCATCCTCGAGGGCGCGTCGCGCGATCCGGCCGTGCTCGACGACGTGGCGGCCGGGACGCAGGCCATCCTCGCCATCCAGGCCGAGCTCCGGAGCAAGCGCGCCAGCGCGCTGGGGCAGGCGATCGTCGAGCTGAAGGCGCGCGGCGTCGATCCCGCACCCATCGACGCGATGGCCGTCAGCGTCGTCGAGGCGGCGCGATGAGCAGCCTGGCTGCCGGCGCCGGCGTGGTCGTGGCCGGTCGATACGAGCTCGTCGATCTCGTCGGTACGGGCCGCACCTCGGAGGTCTATCGCGCGCGCGACCTCGAGGCGGAGGCGGACGTGGCGCTGAAGGTCCTCGACCCGCGGCTGACCTGGGATCCCGCGGCGCGCCAGAGGCTGCGCCGCGAGGTGATGGTGTCGCGCCGCTGCCGCCATCCCGGCATCGTCCACGTGCACGACCTCGTCGCCTGGGACGACCGGGCCGCGGTCGTCCAGGACCTCGTGACGGGCCCGTCGCTTCTCGCGATCATCGCCGAGTGCGCGCCGCTTCCCGTCGCGCGCGTCGTGCCCATCGCGCTCTGCATCCTCGAGGCGCTCGATGCGGCCCACGAGGCCGGCGTCGTGCACCGCGACGTCAAGCCGAGCAACGTCCTGCTCGATCGCGCCGCGGGAGACCTGCCGCGCCTCATCGACTTCGGGATCGCGCGCGTCGCGATGATGACCACGGTGACGCACACGGGGGCGGTGCTCGGCACGCCGGGGTACCAGGCACCCGAGATCCTGCTCGGCGACCGCCCCGATCTGCGCGCCGACCTCTACGGCGTGGGGCTCCTCCTGTTCGAGATGCTGTCCGGCGTCGCGCCGTTCCGCCGCGGGAAGGGCGATCTCACGCTCTATCGTCAGATCGCGGCCGAGGTGCCGTCGCTACGGACGCTCGTCCCGGGCGCTCCGGCGGCGCTCGTATCGATCGTCGCCTCGCTCCTGGAGCGAAACCCCGATGCGCGCCCTGCCGGTGCCAGGGAAGCGATCGAGGCGCTCCGGAAGCTGCACGACGTCGCGGGCGGCGACGCCGTGCGCGCGTGCATCGGCTGCGGGTTTCCGTCGCGCTCGTCGCTGCCGTTCTGCGCCCGGTGTGGCATCCCGGAGAGCATCCCGCTCGTCCGCGGCGAACGCACGGTGCGGCTCCGCGGCGTCGACGATGCCCAGAAGTACGAGACGCGACTCCGCGCCCTCTATGGCCGCGCGCTCCGGCCGCGGCGCCTGCGCGCCCACGCCTCCGGGCGCCTCCCGTCGGCGGTGCTCGCCAAGGGCATCTCGGACCCCTCCGCGCGGGCGCTCGAGGAGGACGGTCAGAGGTTCGGGGCCGCGGCGTCGATCGACCCAGGCTGGTCGTCGCGGCTGTTCGAGGAAGCGCCGCGCTTCGTCCAGGTCGGCGTCATGATCGCCGCGCTTGCCGTGACGGTCGCCCTGGCGGGGATCGGCTCGGAGACGTGGATCCAGAAGCCGTGGTGGATGTCGAGCGTTCTCTTCGGATCGGGCGTCGCTGCCGCCGCCGTCCTCTACTTCGCATCGCGGCCCATCGTCGACCGGCATCGTGTTCCCCTGGGCGTGACCCATCCCGATCTCGCCCTCGTGCCCGGGCTCCAGGGGCGCCTCCACCGGCTGCGCGAAAGCCCGCTCGCGCCGGTCCTCGCGAGCGCGATCGACGCCTGGTGGGCCGCGCTCGAGAGGATCCCGCCGCACCGGCCGGAGCTGCGCCCGGTGCTCGCGAAGACCGCGCACGGAACCGTCGCGCTCGCCGAGGGTGCCTCGAAGCTCCAGGCGCTGGCATCGGCCCGCGGAGTCGCCCAGGTGGCGCGGTCGCTCGAGGCGCTCCGCGCGCGGCGCAGGGCCGCCGGATCCTCGGCGGCCCTCGATCAGCTCGAGCAATCCCTCGAGGCCGATCTCGCCGCCATCGAGGAGTCCGACGCGCTTCTGGCCGCGGCCAGCGGACGCCTCGTCCTCGCCACGGGAGCCCTGCGCCGCCTCGCCCGCGCGCTCGACGTGGCGCGCGGACTCTACGAGCGTTCCGAGGAGATCACGGGGCTGACGGCGCGCATCGACCTCGAGGTCGAAGAGGTCCACCGCGTCGCGCGAGCGCTCGAACGTTCCGCGGATGCGTGACTCCGCGCCGCTACAGGTCCAGGCGAGATTGCACTCCGACGGCGCGCGGGTAGTCCGAGAACGAAGCGAGCGCGTCCGGACCGCCGTTGTACGCGGCCAGCGCCTCGGGCAACGTCTTCCGGTCGCGGATCAGGGTCGCGAGGTAGTAGGTCCCGAGCTCGACGTTGACGCGGGGGTCGGCGAGCGCGGCGGGGGTCTCGAGCTCGATGCCGAGCTCCTGCGCCAGCGCCCGGCCGGTGCCGGGCATGAGCTGCATCAGGCCGACGGCGCCGCGGGGCGAGACGGCATCGGGATCGAACCGGCTCTCGACGGCGATGAGCGCGACGATCAGGGCGGGATCGACCGAGAAACGGCGTGCCGACGACTGGATGGCTTCGGCGATCCGCAGGCGATCGGACTCGCCCAGGTGCGTCCCGTAGCGCGCCGCCCTGACGCCGATGGTCGACGCGAGACGCCACGCGTCCCCCTTGCGCGCCCACTCTTCGCGCTCTCCCGCGAGGCGCCGTAGCGTCTGGGTCTGGCGTTCGCTGCGGAGCCGCAGCGCCTGCGCGTAGCGATGGGCTGCGCGGCCCTCCGCGCGCAGCAGCGCGGAACGCACGGTGCTGGAGGCCGCGACGGCGAGCGCCGCGACGAAGGCCACGCAGAGGCCGGTCCGGAAGACACGGGCCCGTGGCCTGGAGTCCAGAACCAAGAGGGCGGCCTTGCGCCTGAATCGATGGAGCGTGCTCGACGGCATTCTGTCCTTGGGGGGGAGGGCCAAGAACTGTATGCCTTCCGGCCCGCGGAGTCAACGTCGATGCGGCACCCAGCGCGGGGGCGCCACGATCAGTGGCCGAGGTAACCGAGCGACTTCATCTTCTCCTCGAGCTCCTCGTCGACGGTCGCGCGGGGCGCCTCGAGCCTCGGGAGCTTCGCATCCCAGGCGTCGATGAGGTCCTCGAGCCTCTCCACGACGCGGCGGTTGTCTGCCGCCACGTCGTGAAGCTCGTACGGGTCTTTCGAGAGGTCGAAGAGCATCGAGGGCTTCCCGCGGTTGCGGTCGGCGATGAGCTTGAAGCCGCCGTCGCGCACGCCGTAGATCTCCGGCTGTGGAGAGAAGAGCGAGAAGAACACGGGTCGCGGCTCGGGCTCGGTGCGGTCCTTCATCGATGGGGCGAGGCTCCGTCCCTCGACCCCCGCCGGCGGCTCGATCCCCATGAGGTCGACGATGGTCGGGAAGATGTCCAGCGTGCTCACGGGCGTGTCGACGCGGATCCCGTGGGGCAATCCCGCCGGCCAGCGCACGATGAGGGGCACGCGCACGACCTCTTCGTAGAGCGTGAAGCCATGTCCGATGCTCCCGTGGTCGCCGAGCTCTTCGCCGTGATCCGCGGTCACGACGATCATGACGTTCTCGTCGACGAGATCGAGCTGCCGCAGGAGGTTTCGCAGCCGCTGATCGACGAACGCCGCTTCCGAGAGATAGAGCGGCCACAGGCAGGACGTGACGTCCGGCGTGAACCTCGGGATCCTCTTGGTGAGCTCGTTCCTGACCGCGTGCGAGTAGTACGAGGGGTTGTCGGTGAAGGAGGGGTCGAGCCGGGTGATGAAGGGCCGGTGGGCAGTGTAGGGATCGTGCGGGTCGAAGTAGTGGAGCCAGAGGAACAACCCGTCCACCGTGGCGGGATCGCTGTAGACGTCGGAGAACAGCGCCTGGGCGCGCGCGTTGACCTGGTCGGCATTGAGGAACGCGTCGCCCGCGTCGTACTTGTCGAATCCCTGGTTGAAGCCGAGCCGCGCGCCGAGATGGAGGTTCGAAGGAACGCCGATCGTCTTCCACCCGAGGCCGTGGATGGTCTCGGCGAGCGTGGTCAGCTTGGGCGAGAGCATCGGCTGCATCGTGACGGTGTTGAGCCCGAGAATGCCGTAGCGAACGCCGTGGGAAACCGGCGAGAGGGAGGTGAAGATGGACGCCATCGTCGGGGGCGTCCAGGAGCTCGGCGCGTAGGCGTGGGTGAAGGTCACGCCCTGGCGAGCGAGCTGCGCGAGGAAGGGGGTGTGGCTCCCGCGAGGATCCTCGAGAGACACCGCGTCGGCCCTAAGGGTGTCGATGGTGACCAGCACGACGGCGCGAGGATAGGCATCTTGCGCCGCGAGCCGGGCGGCGCTCCCGGCGATGACGAGGACGGTGCTGGCGAGGCTTGCAAGCGCGCCTCGCCGCGCGTATCGGCGGCTCACAGCATCTATCCTAGGTCGCCCGCGGCGGGAGTTGCGCCTGGCGGGCCGTTCGCGAGACGGGCGCGGAGCCCTGGCGGGAGGTCAGCCGAGGACCTCGCCGCGGACAGGAAGCGCCTGGCGCTCCAGGCGTCTTCGGCTGTCCGAGCCGCACGATCGTGCGGTCCACGATGCTTGCGGGACCATGGCCCATCGCTGTCGCGAGCTCCTCGGGCGGAGGCGATGAACCCCGCCGCGCTCTCGCCCCGCGCCAGGGCGAGGTGGCCGCGGGCGCAGGCGGATATCCGCGAGCGCCTGCATGAGCTCGCCGGCGCCTTCGACGATCTCCTCGGAGCTGTCCAGGAGGGCGCGGCGCTCGAGATCGCCGCGCCCCATGCGGGCGACGGTCGCCAGGTAGCGCAGGTCCGTGGCGAGGAGGAGCCTGACGCTGGCGTCGCGGTGCGTTGCCGCCGCGCGCGCGAAGAGGTCGGCCGCCTGTCGATCTCGCCCAGGAGCAAGAGCGCCGACCCGACGTTCGAGGAGCAGGTAGCCCTCGAGCGCGTGGTCCTGGGTCTTCGCGTTGATCTCGAGGGCCTTCCTGCAGAGCTCGATGGACGGTTCGTAGAAGTCGTCCTCCTGAGGAGGCTCGCGAGGCTCGCGAGGGACGCGATCTGGAACCGCCGTGGTTTCCTGCCCTGCGGTGGTGGATCGCAAGCGCCTCGCCGTGCAGCGCCATCGCCTCGCCATCCCGCCCTGATCGGCGATCAGGACGGCGATGTCGTGCGAGGAATAGAATTCCCCAGTCCCTGCGGTCGCCGATCTCCGTGGCGATCGCGAGGGCCTCTCGATATGGACTCGCTCAAGCGCCGATCGACCCTGGGATCGATGGATGGCCTCGCCAGGTTCTCCAGGCCGACGGTTTCTCCGCGCGGCTTCGGCGCGGCGCATCAGCGCGAGCGATTCGTCGTCGAGGGCCAGGGCCTCGCCTTGACCGCCTGGAGGTTCCTGAGGCCCGCCATGTTCGAGAGGGACATCGCCATCTTCGACTCGTTGCGGCGGGGAGCGGCGCGCGGAAGAGCCCAGGGCCCTTGCGAACTGTTCCTCGATCGCGCCACATCGCCCGTCGCCAGGGTGGATCGCCGCGAGGGTGGAGAGCGTCATGGCCTGGTCCGCAAGACCGCGCGCCCGCGCTACAGGTCTTCAGTGACTCCTGAGCGTCTCGACGTCCTTCTTCGGCCCATGAGCCATCGAATCCCCTCCGAGCGCCTCGAGGGATCGGCGGAGCTCGGCCATGTCGTCCAGGGCGCGCGTCGGCGGGCGGGGACGCCTCGAACGCCTCGGCGGCGAGGGACCGTCTTCCCCGAAAGGCGCAGCGCTGCTCGAGCTGTGCGGCGGACGACGAGGTCGATCGTGGGCGCGTTGAGCTCGAGGCAGGCCCTGTAGAGACGCACGGCTTCGGCGCCCCGTGGTGCAGGCCGCCGCGCCGCCGATGCCGTCTTCGTAGAGGCATGCCCGCGCGCGGCCGGCGTTGCCTCGCTGCGCCAGTGGCGGCCGACCTCGCCGAGGCCTTCGCCGCTGCACCGGCGCGCCTGGAGAGGCGCGCGCGGCGGTGGCGGTCGCGCCGCGTCGATAGTCGATGCGCTCGCAGACCAGCGCGGCGAGCGTGCCGGGTGAACGCCAGGCGCCCCGTGGGGGACTCCTCCAGGATCCGGCGCTCGATGAGCTGGCGCACCGCGCGCAGGACCGAGTCCTCGGGAACGAGAGCATCCAGCGAGCAACCCATCGTCCAGTTCGCGACGATGCTGCGGGCCGGGCGGGCGTACAGGACCGGAGCGAGCTCCTGGAAGCGCATCGACGCTGGCGGCCATGAGGTCGCGTAGCGACGGCGTGCAGCGAGAGCGGCGTGCTCGACCGGGCTCGCAGGCGCCATCGACCGAGCGGGTCGCGGACAAGAGACCTCGCAGCGCGCGAGCGGACGTACCCGCGACGAACAGGAGATTGCCTCGGCACTCGACGGGTGCCTGAGGAGCTGCCCGAGGCGCCGGCTGTCGAGGAGGATGCCGCGGACGATACCGCGCAGATGGCGCGCTCGTCGAAGGGGGCGAAGTTTGCGCCCGCGGGGCGTGCTCCGCGATCCGCGGAGACGCTCCGGCGGGTCGTCGGTGGTGTAGGCGCCCACGACGAGGATCGGCCGGGCGTCGAGAGGGCCGCTCGACGCGAGCAACTCCAGGAACCCGAGGGTCAGATCGTCGGCGCGCTCCAGATCGTCGAGCAGGAGCACGAGCCCCGGCTCCGCGAACGCGGCGAGGGTCTCGAGCACGAGTAGAGGCGTGCCAGCGCGTCCGCCGGCGGAGATCTTCGGGGACACCGTCTCCGGCCAGATCCCTGAGGCTCGGCTCGTAGAGTGCGAGGAGTGCTGCTCGGCGCCCGAGCACGTGGGGCTCCTCTCCTCGCAATGCGGCACTCGTCGCCGATCGCCCGGAGTGGTCGCCGCAACGCACCGAGGGCGGCGCCTGGATGCCCGTGGCCGCTCCGGAGAGGACCTTGAGCACTCGCCCGCGCGCCATCGACGCCGCCTCCATGAGGAGTTCTTCCCGCCTTGCCGGCGCCCCTTCCCGGCCACGAGGAACACGCTTCCACGCCCCGGACGAGACATCGTGTAGCAGGCTCCCCGAGCTCGGACAGGACGTCGTCGCGGCCCGTGAAGGCTGGTCGGTGTAGAGCACGTGCCGCGGCGCCTGCGCGGCGGCTCGGCGTCGGCCTGGGCGCCGAGAGCGACGAGGCGCTTCATGACGACGTCGGCGGTGCTCCGATCCGGCTCTAGGATCCTTCGCGAGGAGGGAGAGGATCAGATCGTCGAGCTCGCGTCCGACGCCGCCCACGCGCCTCGATGGCGGTTCGCCCTGCGGAGGTGCTGGGCCATCACCTGACGGGCGTCTGCCTGGAGAAGGGAAAAGGTCGCCGACGATGGCCTCGTAGAGCATGCATCCGAGCGCGTAGAGGTCGGTGCGCGCGTCCACGAGCTTGCCGCGGATCTGCTCGGGCGCCATGTACCACACGGTCCCGAGCGTGTCGCCGTTGCCGCAGCGACTCGCGCGGATCTCTCCGCCGAAGTGCGCCAGCAACCAGTCGACGAGAAGGCCGTCCTCCGTCGCGCACGAGGACGCTCGGCTTCAGGTCCTGGTGGACGATCCCCTCTCCGTGAAGGTAGGAGAGCGCGTGGCAGAGGCGGTAGAGAACCGTCAGGAGCGCCGGCAGCTCGCCCGGCGCCGGAGCCGAGGGGCGTCGTGACTCCTGCGGTCCCGTCTGCCGCGAGGTCCAGGGTCGGGGCCTCCCGCGCGAGGATGCGTTCCGTCGGTTGAGTCGACCTCGATCGAGCGTCCTCGCGCGCAGGCGCGCCGTAGGCGCGCAGCCCTCGCCCTCGGCGAGCTCCATGGCGAGCCAGGGGCAGCCGTCCTCGACGCCCTCGCCGAGGACAGCACGATCCCCTCGTGCTGGATGTCAGTGCGAGGATCTCGCGCCTCAGGCTCGCGAGCATCGGGGTCCTCTTGACGCGGACGGTCTGACCTGGCGGACGAGTCGGCCTGGTGGTGTCGCGGGCGCGATAGATGACGCCCATTCCGCCCTTTCCCAGGGGCGCAATCGTGATCACGACCGAAGGTCGGGAGAGCATGGCGTCCGCGGCATCGGCATGAGAGAACAGCGGGCGCAGGATCGAGGGCACGCGCGATGAGCGATGCTCTCGACGGGCGCGGGTCGATCCTGGGAGCGGCTTCGAAGTGGCGATGAAGGTCGGCGTCATCGGCCTCGGATACGCCGGGTTCCCGCGAGCGTTGCCGGCTGTCGCGATGGCGTCTCGGTCCTGGCCTCGAGACGACGCACTCAAGGTCGACCTCTTCGTCCTCGAGAGCGACGCTGGCGACTGACGGGTGCACGAAGCGGGCGGACGGCGGGGAGCTTCGCCGAGGAGGTTCTGGACGGCTGCGGATGTCGGACCGGCGATCGCGAGCGCTACTTCGAGATGCTCGATGCTCTCGAACAGCGGCGGATCGCGCGGATCCGGAGCGAGACCCAGCGCGATGCCGACGTCGTGGCGCGGCGCTCGCGCACCGCTGGGTCCTCGCCCCCCGTCGCACCCGGCGGGCCTGGCGCTTCGTCCTCGGGCCGCGGGGGAAGCCGTACGTCCACCCGGATCACGGCGTTCCGCTGTTCTTCAACATCACGCACACAGTTGATCTTGTGGCGTGCGTCGCCGCCGATCGCGAAGTGGGCATCGATGCGGAGCACTCGGGCGGCGCGGCCGGATCGACGCCCTGGCGCGCCGTTTCTTCTCGGCAAGCGAATCGGCGCTGCGCCCCGCGCCGGAGGACGGCGGGTCGCGACCTTCCTCGCCGGCCTGGACGCTGAAGCAAGCTCGACGAAGGCGCGCGGCCTCGCCCGCGCTGTTTTCCTCCGCCTGCCTCACGCTCGATCCGCCGCGCTCGCCTTCGAGCCCGAGCTCGAGGACGCCCGGATCGCTGGCAGCTCTTCCAGACGCAACCTGACGGAGAGCCACGTCCTTGCCGTCGCGATCGCGCGTCGCGACGGGGATGTCGCGGTGCGCTCGAGGAGGGCCCAGCCATGGAACGGTTCGTGGCGAAGTCGGGGCCGGTGACTGACGCTGCGCGCGCGGCCAGAAACGCAAGCACGCGGATCGATGAGCGCGCCGGGCCCCGGGATTACGACGAGCCCGAGAGGAGCGGCCTGGCCTGGTTGAGGGCGGGGCACGCTCCTTGCCGAGGTGGACGGGCAGCGCCACCCGCCGCTTCGCAGAGCGCCGGCGCCAAGGCGACGTCCTTACCGTGCTTGGCGCGAGGCCGTCCAGGTGGCGTCGCCGCGCCCGACCTGGGTGACCTGCGAGAGCTTGTAGGCGACGCTTCCCATCGGGAACACCTCGAACCCTTGCCCTTCATCGGCCCCCACTCGCCGCGCCGGATCTCGCCCGGGTTTCGCGAGGACGCGCGCCCTGGCGAGCATGGCGCGCCGGGAGGCCCGCGCCGGCAACGCCGTCGAACGTGACGCCGCTTCCGGGGCTCCGACGATCGTCTCCCGCGTCGCCGGGTACAGATCTCGCCCGCGACGGCGCGGCCATCCTCGACGAAGCGCGATCGACACGCAGTACTCGGGGATGCTGTCGATGAGCTCAAGCGTCCCGTCGAGCGGGTCGACGATCCAGACGCGCCGGCGTCGAGGCGCGCCGGATCGTCGGGTCGTCTCCGGAGAGCCATCCTCGCCGGGCCGCGGGAGGACCGTCCTGGAGGAGCTGGTCGACCTCGCGGTCGACCCTGGTCACGGGATCGCCGCCGGCCTTGGTCTCGACCGTGACGCCCCCGGGCGAGTAGCGCTGGAAGATCGGGGACGCGGCGGCGAGCCCAAGGGCGATGCGCGCGAGATCGTCGCTCCGGTCGCTCACCTCGCCGCGATGTAGCCTTCGCGCTCGAGGTGGAGCACGATCTGCTGGACCGCTTCCTCGGGGCTCATCTCGGCGGTCTCGGCCACGACGTCGGCGTCGTGCGGTACCTCGTAGGGGTCGCTCACCCCCGTGAACTCCGGGATGATGCCGGCGCGTGCCTTCGCGTAGAGGCCCTTGCGGTCGCGCGCCTCGCAGACGTCGAGCGGCGCGTTGACGTGGACGAGGATGAAGCCGCCGAGCGGCTGGATGAGCGATCGCACCTCGCGGCGCACCGCGTCGTAAGGGGCGATGGGGGCGCAGAGCGCGATGCCGCCGTTCTTCGTGATCTCCGCGGCGACGAACCCGATGCGCGCGATGTTGAGGTTCCGGTGCGCCTTGCTGAACCCGAGCTCCGACGAAAGGTTCTTGCGCACGATGTCGCCGTCGAGCAGCGTCACCGGGCGGCCGCCCATCTCGAGGAGCTTGACGAGCAGGACGTTTGCGAGGGTGGATTTCCCCGATCCGGAGAGCCCGGTGAAGAAGACGGTGAAGCCCTGCTCGTGCCTCGGCGGGTAGCTCTTCCGGAGCTCGCTTGCGACCTCGGGATAGGTGAACCACTCGGGTATCTCGCGTCCCTCGGCGAGCCGTCTCCGGAGATCGGTGCCGGAGATGTTGAGGGTGCGCGCGCCCGACGGCACCTCGTCGTCGGGGACGTAGGTGTCGAGGTCGGCGACGTAGGTCATGTTCTTGAACGGCACCATCGTGACGCCGAGCGCCTGCTCGTGCTCGCGCAGCATCTCCTGGGCGTCGTAAGGGCCATAGAACGGCTTGCCCTCCTTGTCGGCGCCGGGCCCCGCGTGGTCGCGGCCCACGATGAAGTGGCTGCACCCGTGGTTCTTCCGGATGATGGCGTGCCACAGCGCCTCGCGCGGGCCTGCCATGCGCATGGCGAGGTTGAGGAGCGACAGCTCGGCCGTGTAGACCGGGTAGCGCTTGACGACGGCCTCGTAGCAGCGCACGCGCGTGTAGTGATCGACGTCGCCCGGCTTGGTCATGCCGACGACCGGATGGACGAGGAGGTTCGCCTCGACGTCCTTGACGGCGCGCAACGTCAGCTCGACGTGCGCGCGGTGCATGGGGTTGCGCGTCTGGAACGCCACCACCTTCCGCCATCCGAGCCGCGTGAAGCGGGCGCGTAGCTCCGCGGGAGTCCGGCGCAGGAGACGGTAGTCGTAGTGCGTCGGGGGCTGGAGCCCCTCGACGCGCCCGGCGACGTAGCAGGGATGGGTCCGCTCCAGGAGGTGCGCCACGCCCGGATGGTCGGTGCTCGTGGTCCCGTAGACCGCCTTCGCCTCGCGGAGCCGGTCGGGCTTGTAGACCTCGGACACGTGAAGCGCCGCCAGCATCACGCCCTCGGCGTCGCGCAGCGCGAGCTTCGCGCCGCTGCCGAGCTTCCCGGCGAGATCCTCCGGGACGTCGAGCACGATCGGCATGGGCCAGATCACGTCGTTCGAGAGGCGTCCCGCCTCGCACACGGCATCGAGGTCCTTGGATCCGAGGAACCCGGTCAGCGGCGAGAAGCTCCCGTTCATCAAGAGCTCGAGGTCGCAGAGCTGGCGCGGCGTGAGATCCCACGAGGGCCAGTCGCGCGACGTCGCCTTCAGCTCGGCGACGCGCTCGGGGACGGCCAGGAGGTTGACGAGGACTCCACCATGAGGCTCGATGAGGTGCTGCGGCACGGGGCGTTCCTTTCTCTCGCGGCGTGAAGCCAGCGCGCGAAACGGCCCAACATGCTACGTCAGTCGACCCTCGCGTCGTTGCGACGGCCGGAGACTACCGTGTCTTCCCGCCGAAGGGAGACGGCCCCTCCCAGTGGCGCCAGAAGCTGGTGGTGCCGAGGCCGAGCGCGTCCCACCAGGCGTCCAGCATCCCGCGATCGGCCCGTTCGATCCCGGCGCGCGTGACGCCCGCAGGGGGAGGCACGAGCATCCCGAGCCGCTCGAACACCTGGCCGCGGTCGCCCGGGTCGACCCTCGAGAGAAGGTGCCACAGGGTGAACGCGTCCTCGTGACGGGCCTGTGCGAGGACGGAGGAAAGCTCCTTCGCGTCGCCCGCGTCGAACGATGCGAGGGCGTCGATGAACGCGGAGGATGCGTGCTCGTCGTACGGTGTGCCGGGCCCGAACCCGGGTTTGCTCGCGCACGCCGCGCCCGCGGGGACGAACGACTCGCGGCCGGCGAGGGTGAAGGCGACCCATCCGATCTGGACCGACAGGAGGCTCGCGCCGTCGTCGTCCACGTGCAGCGTGTAGGCGCAGCCGAGATCGATCGCGCTCGCCGAGGGAGTGTCGACGAAGAACTGGCGCGGCGGGGCGATGATGATCGCGTGGATCGTTCCGCGCTCGAGCCGCAGGCGCCGCTCGCGGGACTCGTTGACCAGGACCCGGACCCTCGACAGCGGATCGACGTCCACCTTGCCGAGCTCGGCGATGAAGAGCTGCGCGCGGGTTCTTCCGTTGGTCTCGAGGAGCTGGCCGGCGCCGAGCCTCCCGATGCCGGCATCATCGCCGGTCGTCACGACCTGCCGAGGTCGCGACGCGATCCCGGCCACCCGCGAGAGCGCGACGGCGGCTCCGATCGCGAGGAGCATCGCAGCCGCGGCCGCGAGCACCTGAGGCCTCTGACGGGCCGGCGGCGGGGGAGCGGCGACCGGGACCGGCAGGCGGGCGCGGACGGTGCCGGTGAACCGCGAGGAGATCCTCGAGCCTTCGCGTCTCGCAGTCCTCGGCGCTGCGCTCGCCGGTGCCGGGATCCCAGAGATAGTCGGTCATGCGGGCACCTGGCAGAGCATCTCCAGGAGCTTCATGCCCCGGTGGAGGTTGACGCGCACCGAGCCCTCGGTGAGACCCGTCGGGAGCGCGATCTCCGGACCCGCTCATGCCCTCGACGAGGCGGAGGATCAGCGTCTCGCGGTAGGCCTCGGGGAGCGCGCGGACGATCCTTGGCACCTCGCGCTTCGGCGGCGGCATGGGGGCGTCCGTCGGCGGCAGGAAGGTCCTCCGGCACCTCGACGGTGGGGCGGCTCCGGCGGTAGTGGTCGTTCACGCGGTTCCTCGCGATGGTCCGTAGCCACGGACCCGCGAACGCCGCACCGTGCGGAGCTCCCCGAGATGGGCCATCGCATGGAGGAAGACGTCCTGGACCAGGTCGTCGGCATCGGCTGGCTGGAGCCTTGCGAGCAGGCACCCGTGGACCATCCGGGCGAAGCCCTTCGTGAGGTGCCAGACGCCGCGCGGTCACCCGCCCGCGCGGCGTTACGAGGCGCGCGGTGTCCGGCTCACCGCGCAGGACCAGGTACCTCGTGCGGAGCTCCGCGATCCGCTTGCCCCAGCTCCAGTGCTGGCCCGTCTCGTCGAGATTCTTCTCCCGAGAAGCGACCCCGCGCTCGCCCCCATCACCCGCCTCGCGCAGGTACTGGTCACCCGCGAATCAGGCCGCTGCGGGTAGAGGCACATCAAGGCCGGGCGTAGCTGATCTCGGGATCGCGCCGGAGGTCGTGGGCGCGCTTCACCCAGGCGTAGCCGTCGAGGTTCTCCGCGATCCGGCACTGCGAGTAGACCTCCGACAGGTAGCCCGCGTCGAAGATCGCGAGCGCGTCGGGGTGACCGGAGGCGTCGGCGTCCGCCGCGCGCTTCTGGGCGCCAGGAGATCGTCGGCAGCGCTCTTGCGCTCGCTTCCGCGACGGCGCGCACACCCTCACGACGAGGCTCTTCTCGCGGCTCACGTGCGTCGCCGCGCAGCGTCTCCATGCGGACGAGCACCGGGGTCAGGCCGTCGAGGATCGCGAGCGTCTGGTCCACCACGTCTCGTGGTGTGAGATCGGTGGCGCCATCGGTCGCGGCGATCGACTTCGCGTTGCCGATCTCGACGGCGTGGCAGATGAGAGGCGCACCGGCGCGTGCCGAGCCGGTCGCCGAGATGAATCCGATGACAGCCGTGAGCGCTCTTCGTGAGGTCGTGCGCATGTGTCCGGGGCTCCCTTCGTCCCCGTCCGAAGAGACGCCCGTCCCTCGCCGAACGTTAACGTCCGATCAATACCCGAGGTCGCCGGATCCTGGGCCAACGCCGAAGAAGAGTCCGGAGAACGCCACGAAAGAACCGCGCTGCGACAGGGTACCCGTCTCGTAGTCAAAGACCCGGACGGTCGTATCCGCGGCCGGATCGGGGCCGGCCGCGGCAAGGAGGTCTCCGCGGCTGTCGCCGCCCGCGGTTGCGCCAAGTCCGAGGCGTCCGCCGTAGAGTGTTGCTGCGGCCTGGTCGAATCCCGGCAGGGCAGAGATTCCCACTCCGTCGTAGTCGAACCCGACGTATCGCGCGTTCAGTGCGGGACCAGGGCCGGGCGACGCGCAGATCTCCCCGAAGTCATCGTAATCAACGCTTGCTCCGGATACGACTCCACCGTATTGCAGCGTCGGAAAGGCGTTGAAATTGATCTTCGAGATCGAAGTGAGCGCCGCGCCGTCGAAGTTCCAGCCGCGGACCTGTGGCCCGAAGATGACGCCGGGGCCAGGTGCCGTGAGGATCTCCTGGAACCCGTCGAGCTCGACGTCGCTGGCATGGAGCTCCGCGCCATACTTGAGCGTGCCGTATGCGAAGTAGCTCACCTTCGCGATCACGGAGACTGCGCTCCCATCGAAGTCGAACGCGCGCACATGCGGGCCGAACACCTCGCCGGGCCCAGCGCCCGTGAGGATCTCGTCGTAGCCATCGGCGTCGATGGATCGAGGCGCCACGTTCGCCCCGTACTTGAGCGTGCCGTAGGCGAAGAAGTTGATCTTGGCGATCGCCGTGGCGTCGCGAAGGAACCCACGGACCTGCGGGCCGAGCACCGGTCCCGGTCCTGGCGTCGTGACGATCTCGTCGAGCGATCCCGCGCCGTTCAGCTCGCCGCAGGTAGCGCTTGCACCCCAGGCCCCCGCCGCATACGCGAAGAAGTCCACTGCGGTCGGCGCGCCGGTGACCTGGAACGCCGCGACGCGATTCGGATTCGGGGCGCCGCGGCCGGCACCCACGATGAAGGCGGGATCACGAACGTACTCCCAGGTGTCGTCCCGATAGCCGTTGTCGTACCCGAAGAGCACGAGGCGATCGCTCGCCGCATCCGACGCCATCGTGGGGCCGAAGCGCGCTGGCGAGCGCAGGCGGGGCCGCAGGCCCGGCCGTCACTGGACGCCGTCGTACTGCCACGTGTCGTTCAGGTTTGTCGTCCCGGAGACCCCGCCAGGCAGGACCGATCGGCCGAGTTCGCGCTCCAGGCCATCGCCGGCAGACTTCGCGGGAGAAGTCCGGCCGGAGCCGCCGGCCCTGCCGTCCGGGCACCGTCGTACTCAGGTATCGTTCGAGATCGCCAACCGCGCCGGCTCCGCCGAGGAGCACTACTGTGGGCGTGCGTCGTCGTAGGCCATGACATGAAACCCGCGTGCAGCGCCATGGCTCCCGGTGCCGCTCCCGGCGGTCCACGCCGCCCCGTCGTACTCCCATGTGTCCTTGATCGGGGCGCTTGCCTGGTTGTAGCCGCCGAAGAGCACCGTGACCGAGCGCGATCGGTCGTAGGCCATCGCGTGGACGCTGCGGCGCACGAGGCCGGCGGGCGCAGCCGGCCCGGCGGTCCACGCCGTACCGTCGTACTCCCGGGTGTCGCTCAGCGAAGGGTCGTTGAATCCACCAGAAGAGCACCGTGCGCCTGCGGCCAAAGGTCGCGGCCATCGCGTGGTGCGCGCTGCCTTGCCATCAATCCCGCCGGCGCAGTCGGACCGGGCACCCACTGACCTATGGAGTCGTTGTGCTCCCAGGTATCGTTCGCGTGCAGGCCATGGCGATCTCGCCGCCGAACAGCACCACGACGCGTCGGGCACCGTCGTAGGCCACGGCATGCAGACCAGGGCGACATTCCCGCGGGTGCCGTCGGGCCACTGCGCCAGGTCTGACACCACGAAGAACATGGAACGAGGGCGAGCGCGACGAGCGTGCCAGCTCCGACCACGCGGTTGTCTCCAGGAAGGCATGGAGAGCATATCGGATCGCGCACGAGCTCCTGCTCGATGAGGAGGGCAGAAGCTCTGGTACGGAGTTCGATCGTCGAGGACGAGGCCGGCGTCCGCCGGCTGTTCGCGCAGGCTCTCGAGGAGGAGAAGGACGGCGCGTTCGTCTTCCGTTGCCTGGGCGAGACGTGCCGCGTCAGGCCGCGGGATCCGGGCGTGCCGTACGTGTTGCGCGGCGTGCGCTTCGTTCCCGGATCCGGACCGCTCCGGGAGGTGTGGCTCCGTCTCGGGGCGGGCGTCGAGGAGCCGCTCGACCCGGCGACGCTCGAGGTCGGCAGCGGGAACGTGCTCTACGCGCGCGTTCGGGGCGGCCGGTTCCGGGCGCGATTCTCGCGGGCGGCCTACTACGCGATCGCCGATCGCATCGAGCCGCTGGGCACGGGCTTCGCTCTGGTTCTCGACGGCGTTCCGCACCGGATTCCCGATAGGGCGAAGGAAGCGCCGCCTGCCGGCATCGAATTCACGGTGAGGCGCGCGCTGACGAACGGCGAGCTCAACGGCCTCTTCAGCGTCGGATGGCCGTCGTGGCAGACGGCCCCGGACACGAGCGACTGGATGCCGGTCCTGGCGCACAGCCTCGTCTGGATCACCGCCGATGCCGGACGGAGGCTGGTGGGCTTCGTCAACGTCGCGTGGGATGGCCGGGATCACGCCTTCCTCCTCGATCCGCGGGTCGATCCCGAGTACCGGCATCGGGGCATCGGATCAGAGCTCGTCAGGCGAGCGGTTGATGCGGCGCGTGCCGCCGGGTGCACGGTTCTTCACGTCGACTACGACGCGGCGCACGCGGCGTTCTATGCCGCGTGCGGTTTCCACCCGACGACCGCTGGCATCGTCCGCCTCTGAGCGCGGGGAGCGTGACGGACTGGTGCGCCGATCTGTTGCGTGAAGACCAGGAGTGGAGAGTCGGGCGTGGGGGTGCCTGGTACGGCGGCAGGTTCTACTGCCGCGCTGCCTCTCGCAACGCTGACCTGCCGTCCAAGCCGCTGGTCACGTTCGGCTTGCGGGTGGCGTTCTCGCCCGCGGGGCTTTTCTGACCACCCGTCGATGCGAGATCGCCCTCACCGTGACGGCCCGCGACGGCGATCCCCCGGGGCACGCAGCTCGAGTCACTCCGCGGCGTAGGAGACTTCGAGCTTGCGGACCTGGAACACGGCGACCGTCATGCAGACGAGCGCGAACACGAGGAGACCTGCAGCCGAGAGCCACGGCGTCGGGGGGTCGGAGCTGAGCGCGAAGATGTCCTCGTGGACCTCGACGGGGAGGAGCGCCTTCAGGTAGTAGATGAGGCTGAAGCACTTCAGGACGGAGGGAAGGAAGTTGTTGACGCTTTCCCAGAGCCAGATGATGAGGCCGGGGATGATGGGGCTCTTGAAGCAGAGACCGATGGCGAAGAAGAGCACGCTGTAGCTGACGACGGCGACGGCGGTGGTGAGGAGGTAGGCGCCGAGGGCGTGCAGCGAGGTCCTCGAGAGGAGCTGCCGCTCCATGATCTCGCTGCCGTAGGGCACGTAGTAGGACATGTACGTTCCGAGCGTCGAGAGCTCGAACACGACGATCACGGTGAGCATCGCGCCCGCGAGCTTGCCGAGGGCGAGCACCTCGCGACGGATGGGGGCGAGCAGCCAGTAGTGGAGGCTCTTCTGCACGATGTCGCGCCGGAACAGGTCGGAGAAGATCGACGCGCACGCGAAGAAAGTCAGGAAGGGCAGGTAGGCGCCCTGGAAGAGCTTCGCGAACAGCATCGGGATCTCTTCGAGGGGAACGCGCGGATTGTCCGGGAGCAGGAAGGACAGCGCGGGACCCATGGGCATGACCGCCAGGACGTAGAGACCGATCGCCTGCCTCCCGGCCAGGTTGCGGCGGGCCTCGAGCCCGACCACGGCGCCGATCTGGCGAAATCGCGCGCGGAACGTCGTGCTCACGATCCGTCATCCTCCTCGATGAGGTATCGATAGACGGCGTGAAGGTCGCTGTCGGCCAAGGTGATCGCCTCGATGCAGGGCCCTGCTCGCGGACGATGCTCCGCACGAGCCGGTGGAAGCGGTCGGCGTCCTGCGTGCGGATGACGATGCCGCGCCCGTCGTCCTGGATCCGCGCGTCGACGACGTGATCGCTCTCGAAGAGCCGGGAGGCGAGCAGGCTCGGCCGGTCGCATCGCACCAGCACCTGCAGCGGGCGCGTGCGGACCTCCTCGCGCACCTCGCCGATGGCGCCGTCGGCCACGACGTACCCGGCCTTCAAGAGCACGACGCGGTCCGCCACCATGTCGACCTCGTGCAGGATGTGGCTCGAGATGACGATCGTGCGGCCGGAGACGGCGAGCTTGCGGAAGACGTCGATCGCCTCGGCGCGCGCCATCGGATCGAGCCCGTTCATCGGCTCGTCGAGCAGCAGCACTTCCGGTTCGTGGGCGATCGCCTGCGCGAGCTTGATCCGCTGGCGCATCCCCTTGCTGTACGACGCGATGGGGCGCAGCGCCGCATCGGCGAGCCCGAGGCGCTCGATCGCGCGCCATGCTCGCTCGCGGGTCGCCCGCGCTCCGTCCCCGTGCAGCGCCAGGAAGCCCTCGACGAACGACATCCCCGTCGCGCCCGCGGGGAACGCGTCGAACTGCGTGCAGTACCCGACGCGACGGAAGAGCTCCTCCGGCTCTCCGGGCCGGATCCCGAGGACGTCGATGCGCCCGCGCGTCGGCCGCAAGAGCCCGGTGGCGAGGTTCATGAGAGTCGACTTGCCGCTTCCGTTGGGTCCAACCAGGCTCGTGATGCCGCGGCCGAGCTCGAGGTCGACGCCGTTACAGCCGAGCACCTCGCCGTAGAACTTCGACACGTCGTGGAACCGGATCGTGTCCGTGCGTCCAGCGTTCGGTCCGGTCACGCCACCACCTCGTAGGCGCGCAGCCTCCGGGCGATCACCGCGATCGACAACACGCACACCGTCCCGATCGCCGCGAGCGCGCCCGGGAGCGTCAAGCTCGCGTACGCCTCGCCCCCGAGAGCGTTGGCGTAAACCGTCTCGAGCACGCGCGGCGCCATGAGCACGTCGCCCCAGGTCACCTCGAGGACGTCGTTCGCGATCTTCCCCGCCGCGCCTGCCACGAACGCGAGGAAGACGAGGGCCGTTCTCCCGCGGCTCTTGCTCCGGTAGTGGATGGCGATCGCGAGCGCCGGCAACGCGAATGCCACGATGGCGGTGAAGGACCCCGCCACCACTCCGAACAGCAGGCGGGAGCTTCCGAGCAGCCACGCGCGTCCGGCGAGGCTGCCCTCGAGGAGAAAGAGCAGCGAGCCCGGAATCCAGGTGATCGCCGAGAGGAGCGCGACGAGGCTCGCCGCCTTGCCCGCGAGATACCCTGTCCGCGTCAGCGGGTGCGAGAGATAGAGAGGCAGCGCTCCGTTGACGAGGTCGGGCGCGACGATGCCGGGCACGATGACGAGGGTCATCAGGAACGCCATCGCCGTCTGGACCCAGAGGAACGTCTCGAAGAAGCGCGCGTCGATCGGGATCATCGCCGCCAGATCGACGGGGAGCCGCGTCATGAGGGAGAGGTTGTGCTCGACGTAGATGAGGGCTGCGCAGGCGAGCGGGAACATCAGGCTGGTCGTGAAGAGGGCCATGAACCCTCGCGGACGGAAGATCTCGCGCAAGCAGTAGCGCGCAAGGACGAGGAATCGGGTCGGCTCCGCGGTGAGCGGGCCCGTGTAGCGCCGGTAGCGTCGATCGTGCACGGCCATGGCGCGTCCTAGCCCTTTCCGCCGGGAATCTCTCCCATGGCCTTGAGGAAGATCTCCTCGAGGGAGTCCCTCTTGGACGAGAGGCGGCGGATCTGGACGTCGTGGCGCTCGGCGATGCAGAAGAGGTCGCGCACCTCGAGTTCGGGCGCGAGGACGAGCTTCGTGCTCCGTCGCGGGCCGGGAGCCCATTCGCAGCCGAGCGCCTTCGCCTCCGAGAGGAACGCCTCCTCGTTGCCGCGCATCTCGATCTCGAGGAGCTTCTTGTTCGACTGGCGCTCCGCCTCGAGGTTGCAATAGGTCGCGATCCGCCCGTCCCTCAGGATCAACACTTCCTCGCAACACTCCTCGACGTCCCGCAATAGGTGCGACGACAGGATGACGCGCACGCCCGCGCTCTCCTGGATCTGGCGGATCAGCCGGATCATGCGGGCACGTGCCGGCGGATCGAGACCGTTGGTCGGCTCGTCCAGGAACAGGAGCTCGGGCCCGTGGACGATCGCCTGCGCGAGCTTGGCGAGCTGGCGCATCCCGAGAGAATAGGTCTCGAGGTTGCGGTAGCGCGCCTCGCCGAGCCCGACGTAGTAGAGCGCCTCGTGCGCGCGCTCGAGCGCGTTGGAGGGAGGGAGGCCTGCGAGCTCCGCCATCAACGTGACGAAGCGCACTCCGCTCATGCCGGTGATGAAGGCGTCGTTCTCGGGCATGTACCCGACCGCAGCGCGGACCGCCCCGATCGAACGACGGATGTCGCGTCCCATCACGCATGCCGTTCCGGACGAGGGTGCGTGGAAGCCGAGCAGCGTGTGGATGAGCGTCGTCTTGCCGGCGCCGTTGGGTCCGAGGAGCCCGATCGACCGTCCCGCGAGGGTGCCGGTCAGATCTCGCAGGATCGCTCTCCGGCCGAGCGTCACCGAGAGCCCGTCGAGCTCGACGACCGGAGTCACGGCGTGGACGCGTTCGTCGCCGCCGGCGGCTCCGTGAGCAGCGACCGGAGGTCGAGCCCGAAGGACTCGGCAACGTCGTCCGCCGCGAACGTGATGCGATCCTCCTCCGCGTAGGCGTATGCGAGCGACGCGTGCCCGATCACGTGTGCGAGAGCTTCGGGGCTGGCGCCGAACCCGCCGCCGATGCTGGGAGCGAGCCGGCGGAGGAGCGGGGCCAGGTCGGGAGTCATGTCCTGGTAAACGACCGCCGAGAAGTTGGTGTTCCCGTCGGCGGGGCATAGGGCGCGGAACTTCGCGGAGCGTGCGATGCCGTGACCGGCCTCGCGGATCCGGAGCGCCTGGTCGAGGACCTCGCGGGACGATGCGACGACGGCATAACCGTCCTGCATGACGTAGTAGATACCGCCGGTCTCGCCCCTCGCGTGGATCGCGTAGAAGGTCCGCGATCCCGGAACCGCCGGCTCGAGGACGACGCCCTGTTCGCCGTTCTGCCGGAGACGGGCGTCGCAATCCTGCACGATCCACTCGATGGCCTTCTGGAGCCGGGCTGGATCGTAGACCTCGACGATCGCCTTCCAGGCCGGGAACGGGAGGACGGGCCCATCGATCGCGATCGCGATCTCTCCACCGAGAGGCGCCGCGAGGTCGTCGTGGATCCGAAGATGGGCCGTGTCCTCCAGGGATGCGATGGCCTCCCGTGCCTCCGTCCCTGCCGCGTCCAGGACGTGCAGCAGGTCGTCCATGGCGAGCGCCGGATCCTTGAGCGCGAGGGCGCAGACGAGGCGGGCCTGGGGCGACACGTAGTCGAGCGACCCCATCGGCGCCGGTGCCGCCAGCCACGATGCGACGCCGCGGCGGGGTCCGTCGAAGCTCAGGGTCGCGCGCGACTGGCTGACGCCAGCGTCGGTCCGGCGCTGCTCGACGAGCAGCACGTCGGCGTCCAGCGCGCCGGCGCGCTCGAGGGCCTGCCGGTTCCATCCGTCCTCGACGAGGTGCTCGCCCATGCCGCGGATGTCGGCGGCAAGCAGGAAGTCGACGCCACGGCCATGGGCTTCGACCGGCTTCGCGTGGAAGCGGCTGGAAGCCGCGAAGGATTGGACGATCCTTCCGCGTCGGCCACGCGGCCTCGTCATGCTGGTGGACGCGGCGAAGGCCTGATCCGAGACCCACAGGAGCTCGTCCGGTCCGCGGCGCTCTCAACGCGCGGGTCGCTCACGAGACGGACGGCCACGTCAGCGGATCCTTCCGGGCTCACCCGCCGGATCCCGTCCTCGATGCGGCGACGCAGAAGGGCGGGATCCC
Source organism: Acidobacteriota bacterium (assembly GCA_046331505.1). Taxonomy (GTDB): domain Bacteria; phylum Acidobacteriota; class Vicinamibacteria; order JAXLQT01; family JAXLQT01; genus JAXLQT01. The sequence goes on along the minus strand of JAXLQT010000042.1, from coordinate 28,207 downwards.
CGGCCTCGGCTTGGCGAGGAAGAGCAGCGCGCCTTGCTCGGCGCCCACGGCGATCACGATCTCGCTCCCGGCCGACTCTCGAATCCGCCGATCTCGGCGACGATGGCGTCGGCGAGCTTCTCCTGCGATCCACGTTCTCGGCCACCATGGCGGAGCACGCGGCGTTGCCGGCGATCTTCTCACGCAGGCTCCGGTAGGCCTCCGAGAGGGAGCGGCTCACATTGGGGAGCTGCGGCGTAGAGGACGGTGTCGGAAGGCACGAGGTCGAGCAGCGAGCTGACCGGGCTCAGCGGGGACGGATTCGCGGTGACCTGGACCTGGGCGCCCACGGGCAGGCTCCCGGATGACCTGGGCGCCAACGCTCGCGATCCTGGCTCCACGCCACGTCTTCGACGATCGGCACCCGGTCGACGCCTGGTCCGGTGGTCATCTGGTCTCCGGGGTATAGCGACCTCGCCTGGCGGCCGTCGTCGACCTGCACCTCGCCCTCGAGCACCGACACGCGCGAGCCCTTGGTGCCGTGGTCCACGGAGAAGATCGTTCCGGTCACGGATACGAGGCAGTCACCTGTCGAGAGGTAGAGATGGCCGTCGTGCTGCTTGGCGGCGTGGATGACGACACCGCCCCGTGCGAGCTCGATCGTCTTGCCGCGCCGGTCCGCCGACACGGCGATCTCCGATCGCTCCCGCAGCTCGACGCGAGAGCCGTCGGACAGGCGTACGAGCGCGCGCGAGCCGCGCGCCGTGCGCAGCGGGACTCGACCATCGAGCCGGGCACCCGCGGCGACCGCCACCGGGTTGCCGCTCGCCGGCACCGAGAGGAGCGATCCGTCGATCGACTCCACCTGGACGAGCCTTCCGCCCGGATCGGGCGCGAGGTTACGCATCGATGCGAGCAAAGCGCCGAGCCCGGCTACGGCGACGATGGCCGCGGCGGCGAGCAGCCGGCGCCTCCTCGCGATCGGGGGCGCCATCGGGGCGACGTTCCTCGACGGGTCGCGATCCTGGAAGACGCGGCGGCACGCGAGGCAGGTCGCCAGGTGGTCCTGGAGCAGGGCCCTCGGGCCCTCCGGCAGCATCCTCTCGCGGTAGGACGGGATCATCCCCTGGAAGTGGGCGCAGCCGTCCGCGTCGGCGGCTGTCCGGAAGCGCGCGAGCTCGGCCCTGACGCGGCGTGAAGCGGCGTCGATCGCATGGGGTTGCGCGGCCTCCCCGCGGATGCCGTCTATGGCGTTCTCGAGGGAATCGTTGCTACTCATGTCGACGACTTCCTTTCCGTCCCGAAGAGCTTCCGGATCTGGCGACGCGCGCGGAACAGGGTGACCGCGACGACGCTCGCCGACGTCCCGACGGTGGCGGCGATCTCGACGTTGCCGCGGCCCTCGAGGTACCTGAGGACGAACATCTCCGCCATGCGGGGATGGAGCTTGCCGAGGGCGCGGCGGAGGCGATCGCGAGTCTCGCGATCCTCCATGGCGCGCTCGGCGCCACGTTCCGTGGAGGGGAGCCCCTCGGGCGGCACCAGCTCGAGCGTGACGGCGGGTCGGACGCCTCGGGCCCGCACCAGGTCGAGCGCGGCGTTGACCGCGGCGCGGCGCAGGTAGCTCGCGGGGCTCGGTGCGAGGTCGAGATCCGTGCCGCGCGCGACGAGCCTGAGGAAGACCGTCTGCAGCACGTCCTCCGCGTCGGCGGCGTTGCCAGTGATGCGGTAGGCCGCCTGGAACACCGTCTCGCTATGGTCGTCGAAGAGTGCCTCGAGCCGTGGTGGCATGGGCTCGGGCGGAGATTCCGGCGTCCTGGCGGCGATGGGCATGCGATCCTGCCTCCTCGGTTCCTTACCCATAAGAACGATCTTGCTCCAGGATCATTAACAGGCTCCACCCTCCCATCGCGCGCTGGAGAGCACGCGGACGCTGTGGCGCCGCTCCGATCGCGCCGTTCGGATACTCCCCGTCGAGACCTTCCGCGGATGTTACGGCGGCGCTGAATCGCCGTCAGGACGGGGCGCTCGCCTGGCGGCGCGCGCGGCTTCGGCTTCGAGCGCCGCGAGGCGGCGCCGCGCCAGCGGCCGGGCGCGAGGAGCGATCTCGCGAGCACGAGCCAGGATCCGGGCGGCGGCGTCGGGAGCGATGCCCGGTAGCCGCAGGCGCTCGCACAGGCATTCGAGCAGGGCATCCCAGTGGCCCTCGAGGCCGGCCTCGGCGGCATCGAGGTACTCGGCCGCGGCCGCGGCCTCGCCGCGCCGGCCCAGGGTGACCGCGAGCGCGAGGAGGGCCGCGCTCTCCGACCGCGGGTCTCCGATCTCCTTCGCCGCATCGAGGGCAGGCGCGCGGCGCGCTCGGACTCCTCGAAGCGTTCGAGCTCGGTGAGGGCGCGCGCCAGTTCGGAGAGCACGAGCGACTCCCCCTGGCGATCTCCGGAGGCCGCGTAGAGCGAGACCGCCTGCTCGGACCGCTCGGCCGCGACGGCGTGGCGCCCTCCGACGCGCGCGACGATCCCGAGCTCGCCCAGGACCCAGGCCTCGAGTCGCTGGTTGCCCGACGCACGGACGATGGCGAGCGCCTGGCCGAGCCGCTCTTCCGCGCGATCGGGCGTCCCGTCGTCGAGGTCGATCGCCGCGACCTGGCCGAGGAGTGTCGCTTGCATGGCAGCATCTCCGATCTCGGATGCGACGGAGCGAGCGGCTTCCAGATCGGCCCGGGCGCTCGCGCGACCCTGCTCGCGCGCGTTCGTGGCGAGGTTCGCCAGCACGTACGCCTCGGAGAATCGATCCCCGACGTCGCGATGGATCGCGAGCGCCTCCTCGAAGAGGCGGACGGCATCTTCGTGGCGGCCCTGCTCCGCGTACAGGCTCGCGAGGTTCCCGAGCGCGATGCCTCCGGTCACCCGGTCTCCGGCGTCGCGCAGGAGATCGATCGCCGTACGGTACGATCGTTCGGCGTCGGCGCTCCTCCCGAGCCCGTGATTGTGGATGCCGACGCTGACGAGGAGGCGTCCTTCGTCGAGCCGGTTCCCGCTGTCGCGCGCGATCGAGAGGGCGCGCTCGTAGGCCGCCGTCGAGGCGTCGCTGTCGCCCCGCGCGTCGGAGATCGCCGCCACGGCACGGAGGCTCCGGACGTGTTGCACCGGATCGTCCCGCTCCGTCGCGATCGCCAGGGAGCGCGCGGCCGCGGCCTCCGCACGGGAGGGGTTTCCGGTGATCTGGTAGAGATGGGCGAGCCGTTCCAGTCCCCGGGCGAGAGCGGCAGCGTCGTCGAGGCTCTGGGCGTCGGAGACGCCGCGCTCGTGCTCCTCGATCGCTCCGGCGAGATCGCCCAGCGGATAGAGTCCTTGCTCCACGAGCTCCTGGCGGGCCGCGATGGCCTCGGCTGACGGCGCGTCCACGAGGGCGAGGTAGGCGCGGTAGAGCCGCACGGCGTCCTGGGTCGCGTGACGCGACACCATGCTGCGCGCCGCGGCGAGATAGGAGGTGCGCGCGCGGTCCCGATCGCCGCCGAGCTCGTGGTGCCGCGCGATCTCCCCCAGTCGCTCCGCGGCCGCGTCGCCGCCGGAGAGCGCTCGCGCGGCACGCAGGTGAAGCGCGCGGCGGGCGTCGGCCGCGAGGCGCCCGTAGGCGACTTCGCGCAGCTTGTCGTGGACGAGGCGATAGGCTCCCCCCTCGTGTTCGGCCACGGCGCGGACCCGGAGCGTCTCGAGCGCGCCGAAGAAATCGGCGTCGGAGCCGCCGAAGACCGCGGCGAGATCCCGGAGGTCTCCCTGGCGACCGAGGACGCTTGCGGCTTCGGCCAGCCGCAGCGCCAGCTCGTCGAGGCTCGCGAGGCGCCGGTGAAGCAGGTCGTGCAAGGTCGCCGGAAGCGGCAGCTCGTCGAGCGTCGAGCCCGGCGCCACGTGAAGCCGCCAGGCCCCTCGCTCCATCGACAGGAGCTGGCTTGCGATCAGCGCCCGCAGGTGCTCCGCGAGGAAGAACGGATTGCCCTCCGACCGCCGCGCGAGGAAGGCCACGAGGTCGTCCGGGACGGGATCGAGGGCGAGCATCTCGCCGACCATCCGGCCGACGGATGCGTGGTCCAGCCGGCCCAGGACGTGCGGCTCCATCCCGGCGAGGCGCGCGAGAGCCTCCGGCTCCTCGACCCGGCAAGTGCCCAGGACGAAGAGAGTGCCTCGGCGGTCGCGGCCCCGAAGCAGCACGGCGAGCACGTCGAGGCTCAGGGGATCGGCCCACTGGAGGTCGTCGAGGATGATCAGCGTCCGGGTCGTGCGTGCCGCTGCCGTCATCGCTGCCGCAACCGCAGAAACGAGACGCAGCCGCGCCTCCTCCGGCGGGAGCTCCGATGGCGCGGGAAGCGCGTCGACGAACGGAAGCGTCGCGATCTCGGGAGCGAACGCGCAGAGCACCTTCGCCGTCTTCCCGAAGACCTGGAGGCCAACCTCGTGGCCGCACGAGCCGCACCATTCGGCCAGGCGGCGGATCGGACCGAGCCAGGCCGAGAGGGGCGAGGCGACGGGGCCGCTCTGCTCTCCGGCGCCGGGCAGGCACTCCCCGGCCAGCACGAGGAACCCGTCGAGCGCGGCCTGCGTTGCGAGGGCGCTTGCCTCGCGTGTCTTGCCGATCCCGCTTTCGCCCAGGAGGAGTGCGGCCGAGAAGTTCCCCGACGATGCGCGGCGGAGGTCGGCGTCGAGCGCCTCGGCAACCAGCTTTCGCTCGACGAAGCGCGCGCGGTAGAGGAAGGGGCGAGCGACGGGGCTCGGCGCCCGCGGTGCCACGGCGCCGGTCAGCCTGTCGATCTCGGCCGCAACCGCAGCGGCGTGACCCGGGCGCTCGCGCGGATCCTTGGCGAGCAGCTTCATCGTGAGGTCGTCAATGCGTGGGGGCAGGTTGGCGGCGCGGCGCGACGGCGGGTCGGGCCACTCGGAGAGGTGCATGCGCACGAGCTCGCCGACGGAGCCGGACACGAACGGCGGTGCTCCGGTGAGGATCTCGTAGAGGATGCACCCTAGCGAGTAGAGGTCGGCCCGGGCGTCGACGACCTCGCCGCGGAGCTGCTCCGGTGCGATGTAGGCCGCGGTGCCGGCCGCGTCCCCCGCGACCTGGAGCGTCTCGCGCGACGAGACCTGCGTCGCGGACGAAAGACCGAAGTCGACCAGCACGGGATCTCCTCCGGCACGCACGAGGACGTTCGCCGGCTTCAGATCCCGGTGCACGATGCCTTCGCCGTGGAGGTAGGCGAGCGACTCCGACAGCCGTGCAACGACGTCGAGGCCCCGGGAGAGCGCACCGGGATCGAGCGCCCCGCGATCCGCGCGAGCGGCGATCCGCCCGGGCAGGACGCGCTCCGCGGGCGAGAGCTTCTGCGTGGAGCCGACCGGATCGGGCGCCGTGGCCATCCGCTCCGTCGGCCCGGCGGTCTCTTCCAGCGCACCCCGGACGTAGGACAGGAGATCCACGCCGTCGATACGCTCCATCGCGTACCAGGGGACCCCGTCCGCCATTCCTTGGTCGAGGATGCGCACGATCCCGGGGTGGTCGAGCCGGCCGAGGGCGTGGATCTCGCGGCGGATCCCGGTGAGCGCTTCCGGCTCGGCCACCGGAACGGTCTTCAGCGCGACGAGGCGATCGGACGTCGTGTCGCGGGCCAGGTAGACGACGCCCATTCCGCCTCGTCCCAGCGCCTCCACGACGACGTAGCCGCCGAAGCTCGGTGCCATCGTCAGATGTCCAGGATGACCTGGCCGCGGTACTTGCCGCGGTCGCGGCGCACACAGGCCTGGTGGTACGTCACGGCCTTGACCTCGCGTTCGACGGGGTGGCGGTCGGAGAGCACGTCCCCGCGTCCATGCGCCGCCACCCGCCCCGGGGCGGGAAACGAGACGGCGACGTCCCTCCAGAGGAGTCGTTCGACGCTCCCGACGAAGAGCAGCTCGGACAGGAACGCGACCAGGAGCTCGGCGTCGTCCCCGGGCCGCGCCCTCGCGGCGACGTCTCGTTCGATCCGCGGGCGCACATGGCGCAGGTCGCAGATCACCGATGCGAGCCCTCGCGCGGCGCTCTCGAACAGCGCGGCGCGCGTCGGCGCCGTTACCCGGATGCCGAGGTCCGCGGTGTGATCGAAGATCCGGTAGCGGCCTCGCGCGCGCCCGCGTCTCTGTCTCAGAGCTTCAGCACGTCGATCAGCTCCTTGACCGCCGCGACGCTCTTGCCGAACGCCGCCTTCTCGGCCTCGTCGAGCTTGATCTCGATCACCTGCCGGAGCCCCGATCGGTCGAGCTTGCAGGGTACGCCGACGAAGAGGTCTCGCACGCCGTACTCGCCCTCGAGGTAGGCGGCGCACGGAAGGATCTTCTTCTTGTCCATCAGGATCGCGTCGACCATCTCCACCACCGCCGAGGCCGGCGCCCACCAGGCGCTCGTGCCCACGAGGTTCACGATCTCGGCCCCGCCGGTGCGCGTGCGCGCGACCAGGCGGTCGATCGTCTCCTTGCTCATGAGGTCCGTGATGGGGATCCCTGCGACCGTGGAGTAGCGAGGCAGCGGCACCATGGTGTCGCCGTGGCCGCCCAGCACGAACGCCGTGGTGTTGTCGACGCTGACGCCGAGCTCCTCGGCGATGAAGGTGCGGAAGCGCGCCGCGTCGAGGACGCCGGCCATGCCGACGACGCGGTTCTTCGGGAAGCCGCTCGTCTTGAGGGCGACGTGCGCCATGGCGTCGAGGGGATTGCTGACCATGACGATGATGCAGTTGGGCGAGCCCTTGACGATCTCCGCGGTGACGCTCCGGACGATGTCTCCGTTCTTCATCAGGAGATCGTCGCGGCTCATGCCCGGCTTGCGCGCCAGGCCCGACGTGATCACGACCAGGTCGCTTCCCGCGGTCGGACCGTAGTCGTTCGCGCCGGTGATGCGGGTGTCGTAACCCTCCACCGGCCCCGCCTCGAGGAGGTCGAGCGCTTTGCCCTGCGGCATGTTGGGGACGATGTCCACCAGGACGACGTCGGCGAGCTCGCGCTCGACGATGCGCTGCGCGACCGTGGCTCCGACGTTTCCCGCTCCGACGACCGTGACCTTGTTGCGCATGGGGTGCGTGTCCTTCTTTCTCAGAGGTTCTCGATGATGGCCGTCCCGAACTCGCTGCACGTCCGGAGCGTCGCTCCGGGCATCTGGCGCTCGAGGTCGTAGGTGACCTTCTTCTGCAGGATGGTCTTCGCGATGGCGGCGGTGATCGCGTCGGCCGCCTCGGTCCAGCCGAGGTAGTCGAACATCATCACGCCCGAGAGGATGACCGAGCCCGGGTTCACCTTGTCCTGACCGGCGTACTTGGGAGCGGTGCCGTGGGTGGCCTCGAAGAGGGCGTAGCCGTCGCCGACGTTTCCGCCGGGAGCCATGCCGAGACCCCCCACCTGGGCCGCGCAGGCGTCGGAGAGGTAATCGCCGTTCAGGTTGGGCGTCGCGAGGACGTCGTATTCGTCCGGGCGGAGAAGCACCTGCTGGAACATCGAATCGGCGATGCGGTCCTTGATGACGAGCTTGCCCTCGGGGGCCTTGCCACCGTGGCTCTTCCAGACGTCGTCCTCCGTCACGGTGACGTCACCGAACTCGCGCGCGGCCACCTCGTAGCCCCAGCTCTTGAAGGCGCCCTCGGTGAACTTCATGATGTTGCCCTTGTGGACGAGGGTGAGGCTCTTGCGGCGCTTTGCGAGCGCGTAGCGTATCGCTTTCCTGACGAGCTTCTTCGTCCCGGTCTCGCTGATGGGCTTGATGCCGACTCCCGAGTCGGGGCGCACCTTCTTGCCGAGCTCGCCGAGGAACGCGATGAGCTTATGCGCCTCCGGCGTGCCAGCCTGCCACTCGATGCCTGCGTAGACGTCCTCGGTGTTCTCGCGGAAGATCACGACGTCGAGCTTCTGGGGCTCCTTGACGGGCGACGGCACGCCCTCGAAGTAGCGTACCGGACGGACGCATGCGTAGAGATCGAGCACCTGCCGGAGCGCGACGTTGAGGCTCCGGATGCCGCCGCCGACGGGCGTGGTGAGCGGCCCCTTGATCGCGACGACGTACTCCTTGACCGCGGTCACGGTGTCCTGCGGCAGGAACTCGCCCGTCTCCCGCGTCGCCTTCTCGCCGGCGAAGATCTCGAACCAGTGGACGCGGCGCCTGCCGCCGTAGCACTTCGCGACCGCGGCGTCGAAGACCCGCACCGACGCCCGCCAGATGTCTGGGCCGGTGCCGTCGCCCTCGATGAAGGGGATGATGGGATCGTCCGGGACCGCGATCTCCCCTCCGGCCTTGATGGTGATGGGGGTTCCCGAGGTGGGCGGCGCGAGGCGCGTGAAGGGGGATGCCATGTCTCTTGGGTTCTCCTTGAGTCCGCCGGGCGCATGGCTCTGGGCAGGTCGCTCAGCCTCGAAGCCGGCCCGAAGGGTTGCGTGTCGCGGGGACATAGTAGTATAGGCACGCGGAAACTCGGTTCAGGAGCTGGGGGAGAAGCAAAGATTGAAACCCTATCAAGTCGTCATCCTGGCCATCGTCGGATTCATCCCACTCGGGCTTGCTGCCTACAAGAGGATGCAGGTCCATGATTACCCGACCATCCTCGGCGCGACCTACACGCTCGACAAGCCGAAGGGCGATCTCCACATCACCGTGTACGGCACGATGCCCGATAGCTGCTTCGACGGGTCGCACGCGAAGGTGACCTACAGCGAGAACAAGGAAGGCGGCGCCATCACGGTGGATACGGCGGTCAAGAAGAGCAAGCTCGGCGGCGGCGGGAACTGCTCTCCGAACGCCCCCTACAAGGCCGAGGGGACGCTGAAGGAGGTCCCCGCGGGTCCCTACCAGCTCGCCATCGTGGGGAGGCAGGGGCACACGCTCCTCCGGAACATCAGCCTCCCGGGCACCGGCTCCATCCCTGCCGGTTTCACGCCGGAAGCCCTGAAGTCAGCGACGCCCAAGTAGCCCTCGAACCCGCGTGCAGAAGATCACTCCGGACAGCCTCCGCGAGCTGAACTCGCAGCTCGATCCGACGGAGCTCCTGCGGGACATCGGGATCCGCAAGGTCGAGACGCGCGGCGAGAAGGTCGTGGCGGATTGCCCGCTCGAGCCCGGCGTCAAGGGCGTCCTGTCGGTGGAGCCGGGCCCGAACTTCGTGCAGTGCTCGAGCCAGACCTGCGCCGCCGCCCAGCGCCGGTCGCTCCTCTGGCTCTATTGCAAGGCGACGGGAGTGTCGCTCCAGGACGGGGCGCAGGCCCTGGCCTCGCAGACAGGCGTCCTTCTCGAGTACGAGGGCGAGGGACCGCCGCTGGAGCCTCCGCCACCGAAGGTCATCGATCTCGTCGAGGCGCCTCCCATGATCGGCGCGGTGGAATCGGCTTCGATCCGCGGGGAGAAGCGGTACACCGAGGTCGTCTCCGACGGGCCGAAGCCGACCTGCCCGCTCTTGAAGGAGCCGTGCCTCGAGGATGGGTGCCGGTGGTGGGTGGTGGACTGGATAGAGGAGAGGAACCTCTACCGCAAGAACTGCGCGGTGAGCCTGATCGCCATCGGCCTCACCGAGGAGACCAAGACCGGCAAGAAGAAGTGACGCTCGCGGTCCCGAAGCGCAAGGTCCCGGTGAAGGTCCACATGCAGGGCGCGGTGGAGAGGGTGGGGTTCATGCTCGTCGAGACGATCTCGCCGCATCACAGCGGTCCGCAGGCTCTGTCGGAGTACCTGCACCAGTCCGATAGCTTCGTCCCGTTCTTCCAGGAGGGCGCGACCGAAGTCTCGTTCCTGTCGAAGGAGAGCATCGCGGTGGTGACGGTCAAGGAGGACGACGAGCAGGGTGAGATCCCGGAAGGCGAGCTGCCGCTGGTCCCCGATGACGACGAGGAGGCCGCGCCCGAGGTGAAGGTCGAGATGGAGCTCCGGGATGGCTCGTCGGTGTGCGGGGAGCTCGTCTGGGCGATGCGACCTGCTTACCGCCGGGTGATCGACTATCTCAACCAGGCGGCGAGGTTCCTCGTGCTCCGCGAGGGCGAGGAGCTGCACATCGTGAACAAGCACTTCGTGCGATCGGCCCGGCCGCTGCCGGCCGGTTCCTGAGGATCGGCAGGTCAAGGATGGCGCAGATCGATCAGCTCCTCAGGGCGTGCAAGGACCGCAAGGCGGATGCGCTCGTCTTCGTGGCGGGCGAGAGAGGACAGCTCGTCTACGGGTCCGAGTCCAAGCCGGTGGTCAACCAGACGCTCACCGCGCCGCAGATCCGGCGGCTCCTATCCGAGGTGGTCGACGATGCGGAGCTCGCGAAGATCGACGCCGGGCAGGAAGGGAGATTCCGGTACGAGCTCGTCGGCGTGGGCGTCTTCGTCGGACGCGCACGGACGGCGACCGGCGGGCTGACCGTGACGGTGAAGCCCGAGGGTGAAGCGGCGACGCCCTCGGCTCCCGGGCCCGAGGCGGCTCCGATCGCGGAAGCCGCGGCAGAGCCCGCGCTCGGCGAGCCGATCGCGGGGCTCCCCTCGGATCGGTACGAGATCGACCGCCTGTTCCGGGCCATGGTGCAGCGTCGCGCCTCCGACATCCACATCTGCTGCGGCGTCCACCCGATGCTACGGATAGACGGGAACATGCGGCCCATGACCGACTACCCGGTCGTGCGCTCGCCGGACGCCGAGAGGCTTCTCACGTCTCTGATGCCCGAGCGATCGAAGAAGCAGTTCGACGAGTGTAACGACACCGATTTCGCCTACGAGCTTCCCGGAGTCGCGCGCTTCCGCTGCAACGTCTTCCGCGATCGCCACGGCATGGGGGGCGTGTTCCGGCAGATCCCGGCGCGCCTGATGACCGCCGAGGAGCTCGGCCTCAGCAAGCACATCCTGAACCTCTGCTTCCTGTCGAAGGGGCTCGTCCTGGTCACCGGCCCGACCGGAAGCGGCAAGAGCACGACCCTCGCGACCCTCATCGACCACATCAATGCAAGGCGACGCGACCACATCATCACCATCGAGGACCCGATCGAGTTCGTCCACGGCAACAAGGGCTGCCTCGTCAACCAGCGCGAGGTGGGCGTCCACACGTCGTCCTTCAAGCACGCGCTGCGCGCCGCGCTTCGCGAGGACCCCGACATCGTGCTCGTGGGAGAGATGCGCGATCTCGAGACCATCGCGATCGCGATCGAGACGGCGGTCACGGGGCACCTCGTCTTCGGCACGCTCCACACCAGCACCGCCGTCCAGACGGTCGATCGCATCATCGACCAGTTCCCGGCGGACCGCCAGGCCCAGGTCCGGGTGATGCTCGCCGACAGCCTGAAGGGGGTCATCGCCCAGACCCTCCTGCGCAAGAAGGGAGGCGGCCGCGTCGCCGCTCTCGAGGTGCTCCTCGGGACGCAGGGCACCGCCAACCTCATCCGCGAAGGGAAGACCTACCAGCTACCGTCGGTGATGCAGACCGGACGCAACGTCGGCATGACGGTGCTCAACGACGTCCTGGTCGAGCTGGTGAAGCGCGGCGTCGTCGAACCCCAGGAGGCCTACACCAAGGCCAGCGACAAGGAGAACCTGCTCGGCCTCTTCAAGCGCGCCGAGATCTCCGACGACTTCCTGAAGGCCTGAGGTCCTGCCGCTCCAAGGTGCGGCCGCCGGCACCGGCTCGCCCGAGGAGCTGCTCGGGCGGATCCACGAGAACGGCGCGCACGGGAAATCGTGGTCCGCGGCCACGGCCGCCCCCGTGCTCAGGGGATGCGGCCGAACTTCGAGAGCGGCCACATCTTCAGCACCGCCCGGCCGTAGATGTAGCGGACGTCGACGGGGCCCCAGGCGCGGGAGTCGTTGCTCGTGCTCCGGTGGTCGCCCATGACGTAGTAGCTCTGCTTCGGCACGACCGTCGGACCAAAGGATTCGTCGCTCCGGTAGATGTCCGGGACGTAGGGTTCGGGGAGCTGGACGTCGTTGACGTAGGTGAGCCCGTGACGGATCTCGATCGTCTCGCCGGGGAGCCCGATGACGCGCTTGATGAAGCTCTTGCTCGTGTCGCGCGGGAAGCGGAAGATGACGACGTCGCCGCGCTTGATGTCGGAGATCCGGTAGACGAGCTTGTTGACGAGGATCCGCTCCTCGTCGTCGAGCTCCGGGTACATCGAGGTCCCTTCCACCTTGAAGGGCTGGAAGAGGAACAGCACGACGAAGACGGCGCACGCGCTGACGATGGCGAGGTCCCGCGTCCAGAGCCTGAGCTCGCGGATGGCCTCGGCGCGCGCCTTCGCGCGGGCGACTTCCGGGTCTTCCGGCGGAGGAGGCGTGATGGGCGCGCTCTCGTCCATGCGCTCGATTATAGCGATGGCTCCTCTGCCGCCCCTCGCGCTCAGTTGCTGCGAAGCCGGGGGTCCAGCGCGTCGCGAAGCCCGTCGCCGAGGAAGTTGAGGCAGAGCACGGTGAGGAAGATCATGAATCCGGGGAAGACCGCGAGCCACGGCGCGCTCGACATGAACTCCTGCGCGTCCTCGAGCATGTTGCCCCAGGAGGGCGTCGGCGGCTGGATGCCGAAGCCGAGGAACGAGAGCGCCGACTCGACGAGGATCGCCTCGGCCACGCCGAGCGTCGCGGCGACCATGATGGGCGCGAGGCAGTTCGGGAGGATGTGGCCGAAGATGATGTTGCCGTCGCGCGATCCGAGCGCCCGCGCCGCTTCCACGAACTCCTTCTCCCGCAGGCTCAGGAACGACGCGCGCACGAGGCGGGTCACGGCCATCCAGCTCGTCAGGCCCAGGCTGAACACGAGGAGCCCGAGCGACGGCTCGAAGCGGGCCGCGAGCAGGAGCAGCACGAAGAACAGCGGGATCGACAGCATGAGGTCCACGCCGCGCATCACCAGCGCGTCCAGGAACCCGCCGTAGTAGCCCGACGCCACGCCGAGGAGCACGCCGATGAAGAGGGCGACGAGCATCACCGTCAGGCCCACGAACAGAGAGATGCGCCCGCCGTGCAGGATCCGCGAGAAGACGTCGCGTCCCAGGGCGTCGGTGCCGAAGAAGTGGTGGGCCGACGGCGGGACGAGCATCGCGTCGAGGTTCTGATCGTCGCGGCCGTAGGGCGCGATCCAGGGGGCAAGGGAGGCGACGAGCCCGAGGATCGCGAGGATCGCGAGCGCCGCGACCGCCGGCCGGTGGCGCAGGAAGCGCCGCCACGTGAGCTCCGCGAACGTCTCGGTCCCGCGCGCCACGCTCACCGGTAGGAGATCCTCGGATCGAGGACGGCGTACAGGATGTCCGCGAGGAGGTTCGAGAGCACGATGAGCGTCGAGGAGATCATCAGGATCCCCATCAGCACCGTGTAGTCGCGGAAGCTGATCGCCTCCAGGTACAGGCGTCCGATGCCGGGCCAGGCGAATATCGTCTCGGTGATGATCGCCCCGGTGAAGAGGCTCGGGATCTGGAGGGTGACGACCGTGACGAAGGGGATGAGGGCGTTGCGGACCCCGTGGTGGAGGACGACGCGCAAGGCGGTGAGCCCCTTGGCGCGGGCCGTCCGCATGTAGTCGAGGTGGAGCACCTCGAGGAGGCTCGACCGCAGGTAGCGGCTCCACGACGCGATCTCGAGCAGCCCGAGCACCATCGCCGGCAGCACCAGGTGGGCCGCCATGTCGCTCCAGGTCGGCTCGCCGCCGAGCGAGTAGCGGCCCGCCGAAGGCAGCCACTGGAGCTTCTGGGCGAACACGAGCATCGCGAGCAGGCCGAACCAGAACGACGGGAGCGAGATCCCGACGTAGGAGCCGAGCGTCACGAGGAAGTCGAAGAACGTGTAGCGGAAGACCGCCGAGAGGATTCCGAGCACGAAGGCCGCGCAGAGCGAGATCGAGAAGGCGACCGTCATGAGCTCGAGCGTCGCCGGGATGCGCTCTCCGATCATCTCCGCGACGGGCCGCCCGGTCTTGTAGGACGTCGCTAGGTCGCCGTGCAGGACGATGCGCCCGAGCCACTTCACGTAGCGCACGTGAACGGGCCTGTCGAGGCCGAAGTTCTTCCGGATCTGCTCGATGTCCTGCGGACGGATGGAAGGGTTCTGCGACAGCATCGCCGTCGGACCCCCCGGCGCCAGCGCCATCATCGAGTAGCAGATGAGCGAGATGACGAGGAGCAGCGGGATGGCCCCGAGCAGGCGGCGAAGCACGTAGGTGGGCATCGCGGGCGGCCGGCTGGCCGGGGGCTAGGAGGGCTTCGGCGCGGGAGGACCGAGCTCCCACTCCCAGGCGTTCCAGGTGTTCCCCTGGCGCGTCGGGTTCGGCTTGAAGTTCCTGAGACGATCGGTGACAGGGTCGATGTTCACCCAGTAGAGGAGGGGCACCATCGGCATGTCGTCCGCGATGATCTTCTGGATCTCCCGGTACAGAGGCACGCGCTTGTCTCTGTCCACCACGCCTCGTCCCTGCTTCAGGAGCTCCGTCGCCCGGTCGTTCTTCCAGAACGTGGAGTTCTGTCCGACGGGCGGGAACTGGTCGCCGCCCCAGATCGTGTAGTCGTCGGGATCGACGCCCGCGAGCCACGCGAAGAGCCCGAGGTCGTAGTCGCCGGTCTTCAGGATCCCCTTCTCCTCGACGGTGCCGAAGAAGAGGGTGGCGTTGTAGTTCTTGATGGAAAGCGCGATCCCCACCTGCTTGAGCTGTTCCTGCACGACCTGCTCGGTGCGCTCGCGCAGCGGCCGTCCCACCGTGGTGCTCATGACGAGCTCGAGGCGCTTGCCGCCCTTGTCGCGGATCCCGTCGCCGTCGGTGTCCTTCCAGCCCGCCTCGTCGAGCAGCGTCTTCGCGCGCTCCGGGTCGTAGACGAGCACCGACTCGTTGTCCTTGTTGTAGGCCCAGGAGAGCGGCGACTGGTTGCTGTAGGCGGGCTTCCAAAGCCCGCGGTAGACCTTCTGGCTGATCTGGTTCCGGTCGATGGCGTAGCCGACGGCTTGCCGGATCCGCTTGTCCGCGAGCTCGGGCTTCCGGCACTGGAAATCGATGTGCTCGTAGGTGTTGGCCGGGGTCGTGTAGACGGCGAGACCGGGGATCTTCTTCAGCTCGTCGTACTGCGAGGTGTTGGCGTTGTCGTAGTAGTCCAGCTCCTGCGTCTGCATCTGGACCATCAAGACCTGCTCCTCGGGGATGAACTTGACGTCGATCTCGTCGATCTTGGGCTTGCCGCGGAAGTAGTTCTCGTAGGCCGTGAGCTCGATGTGCGATCCCGAGACCCAGTTCTTGACCTTGTACGGTCCTGCGCCGACGGGGTTCCTGTTGTAGGGATCGGTGTTGAACTGCTCGTTGTTCTTGTCGGCCAGGAGGTGCTTCGGGAGGATCGGGAACTCGTTGAAGATGAGGTTGAAGGGCGCGAAGACCTCGGTGAGGTGGAAGACCACGGTGTGCTCGTCCGGCGTGTCGATCGACTTCACCTTGTCGTAGATGTCGCGGCTGTAGGCGTTCACCTTCGGGTTCATGATGAGCGCGTGGGTGAACGAGACGTCCTCGGAGGTGACCGGGCTACCGTCCTGGAACGTGGCGTCCTTCCTGAGGTGGTAGGTGTAGGTGAGGTAGTCGGCGGAGATGCCTCCGTTCTGGAGGGTCGGCAGCTCCTCGATGAGGTCCGGCACCAGGTTCATCTCGTTGTCGATGCGCACGAAGTAGCCGTGGATGAGGTTGCACACGTGGGTGGTCGCCGCCATGTCGGACAGGATGGGCTGGAGAGTGTTGGGCTCCTGCTGCGTTCCCCAGCGCAGTCGCGAAGGCCCGGTGGCGACCTCGGGCGCCTTCGCCCCACCGCCAGGAGTCGGCGCCGGGGTCGCCGGCGCGGGTACGGGACTCTCCGACGGGCATGCCATCGCGAGGAGGGCCGCGGCGGTCGCGGCGGCGAGGAGCGCGGGGCTGGACACCTGGCGTGACTTCCGTAGGGAGGAGGCTGGTCTCCCGCCGGTTGCGACCGAATTCGACGACCTCGTCATGAGAGAGACATCTCAGGGGTTCTTGGCGGCGGAGTCGCTTCCTGGCGGCGCCTTGGGCACGGGCTTCTTCGCGGGGCGCGTGGACCGCCACTCGAGAAGGCCGGGGTCGCCCAGCATGGGACCGCCCGGGAAGGGCTTCACGCCCTCGAGGCGCGTCGACGTACCCCACAGCGTCGGCGCGTAGAAGAGGAAGAGGTACGGATGATCCGCGTAGATCGTCTCGTGGAGCTTCTGGTAGATCTCGACGCGCTTCGCGGGGTCGGTCGTGCGGCGGCCCGAGAGGAGGAGCTCGTCGACGACCGGATTGACGTAGCCGACATAGTTTCCGGCCTGCCTGTCGCTGCTGCCGTGGAACAGCGGGAAGATGTAGTCGGGATCGAAGTCGCCCGACCACTGGGAGATGTAGGCCTGGAAGTCACCCTTGCGGAGCCGCGCGAGGAGCTCGGGATAGGAGACCCGCACGTACTCCATCTGGATGCCGTTCTCCTTGAGCTCGTCCGAGAAGTCGAACGCGATCTCGTCGGTGATCAGGTTGCCCTGGATCGTGAGCACCTTGAACTTGAACGGCAGGCCGTCGCGATCTCGGATCCCGTCGCCGTCGTGGTCGATCCAGCCCGCGGCGTCGAGCTCGCGCTTGCCGTCCTCGATGCTGTGGGGCAGCGGCGTGAACTTGGGGCTGAAGTACTTGCTCTGGGCCGGGAACGGCCCGAACGCGACGGCCGCCAGGCCCGACATCCGCTCCCCCTTCATCTTCTCGCCGTCCCAGAGGAGCGTCATCGCGCGCCGGACGCGCAGGTCGCTGAAGAAGGGGTTGCTGCCGTCCTGGTTCCATCCGATGTAGAGGTAACCGAGGCTCGGGCACATCGTCTTCTTCAGGATCGGGTCCCACTCCTCGGGGTTGGTGTTGAAGCGCCAGTCCGCCGGCCGCATGCGGGTGACGTCCAGGTTCCCGTCGGCGATCTGCTTGAGCGCCTCCGTCGTGTCCTGGATCATCTTGAACACCACGTGCCGGAAGAACGGGGCGGGCCGCTTGAAGTCGGGGTTGCGCTCCAGCGCGATGGAGTCGCCGAACGTCGTCGCGGAGATGCGGTACGGCCCGGTGCCGATCCCCTTGAAGAGCTGGGGGTCCGATGCGTCTGCGAAGCTCTTGCCCGCGGGGAAGCAGTGCTTGGGAAGGATCGGCACGGTCCACATCGAGAGCGCGGCGGCGAAGGGTTCCTTGTACGTCACCACCACCTTGCCCGGGGAAGGAGCCGTCACGCTGTCGACGTCGACCGTCAGGGAGCGCCACGACTCGTCCGCGTCGTTCTTCATCGCGTTGAACGTGAAGATGACGTCGTCGGCCGTGAAGGGCTGCCCGTCGTGCCACTTCACGCCGTCCCTCAACGTGAATGTGAGGACCTTGGCGTCGGCGGAGAACGTCCACGACTCGGCAAGCCGCGCCTTGAACTCCTCGTTTGCGTCCACGTCGACGAGCCCCTCGAAGACCTGGTGGAACACCCACTCGTCGACGGCGTTCTGCGACAGGAGCGGATTCCAGGTCGCCGGCCAGGCGATGAGCGCGATGCGCAGCGTGTCGTCGGAGACCGGCGCGTCCGATTCCTTCTTGCTATCGGCCGATCCCGCCCCGCCGCACCCGAGCAGGAGCAACGTCACGATCCCGGCGAGAGCTCGAGGCAAGCCCGGTCGACCCATGAGCTGCCGAGTCTAGCAGGGGGCGGAGAGCCCGAGCACGGGGCGAGCGGCCCGGGCCTCCGGCTCCTCTCCGGCCTGGCTCAGAAGCGCCGCCGCCGGCGCCGGATCCCTCGACGGTGCTGCCCCGCTCCCGGACGCGCGTGGGGCGCGGCGGAGGCGTGGGGAACGCGCGATCGGTAGGGATGGTCCGCGACGACCTCGATGGGCTTGCGAGTCACGCGCTCGATGTCGCGCAGGCTTGCCCGCTCTTCGCTGTCGCAGAGGGAGAGGGCGATGCCCTGGGCGCCGGCGCGGGCGGTGCGGCCGATGCGGTGGACGTAGCTCTCCGGCTCGGAGGGCACCTCGAAGTTCACGACGTGGGTCACGCCGTCCACGTCGAGGCCGCGCGCGGCGACGTCGGTGGCGACCAGGACCCGCGTGCGCCCGTCCTTGAAGCGGGACAGGGCGGCTTGCCGGGCGTTCTGGGACTTGTTCCCGTGGATGACCTCGACGCCGCCAGGAAGCTGTCCCATCTGGCGCGCGAGGCGGTTCGCTCCGTGCTTGGTGCGGGTGAAGACGAGCGCTCGCCTCATGGAGGGGTCCTGCAGGACGTCCATCAAGAGAGCGCGCTTGTCGGCACGCTCCACGTACATCACGCGCTGCGTGACGCCCTCGACGGTCGTTGCCGAAGGCGCCACCGTGATCTCGACCGGATCGCGCAGGATCCCGCGGGCGAGATCGAGCACCGCGCGCGGCATCGTCGCCGAGAAGAGCAGCGTCTGGCGATTCGCAGGCAGCGTCGCGAGGATCCGCCGCACGTCGGGCAGGAAGCCCATGTCGAGCATGCGGTCCGCCTCGTCGAGCACGAGCATCTCGAGGCTTCCGAACCGGGCGTGACCCTGCCCGATGAGGTCGAGCAGGCGTCCGGGCGTGGCGATGACGACGTCAACGCCTCGAGCGAGCGCGCCGACCTGAGGCATCTGCCCGACGCCGCCAAAGACCGTCGCGACCGACACGCGCAGGTGCCTGCCGTAGGTACGGAAGCTCTCGGCGATCTGAAGCGCGAGCTCCCGCGTCGGAGTCAGGACGAGCGCTCTGCCTCCCCGCCGCGGAGCATCGCGCCGCACCTGCGAGAAGCGCTGGAGGATCGGCAGCGCGAACGCCGCGGTCTTGCCCGTACCGGTCTGGGCGCAGCCGAGGAGATCGCTACCGGCGACGACCGGCGGGATCGCGCGGCACTGGATCGGCGTCGGGGTGCAATAGCCCTCGTCCTCGATCGCCCGCCGCAGGGGCTGGATGAGCCCGAGGGACGCGAAGTCGGTGGACGGGGAGATGGGAGGATGGATGGAGGCCGTTGACGGCCCCGTGGGGACGGAGTTCATGGAAGGAGTCCTGTCTTGTGATCAAGCCACGCTGCGCCGGCGAGGAATGAGTGTTACTTGGAGGCCGTCGCTGCGAGACATCGGGCCCCGTGCTTGCGAGGCCGAAAGGCGCGCTGCATCGAGACGCGAGCAGCGGCAGGACGTCGATTCGTGCGGAAGCTTGGAGAAACCGCGGCGCAAAGTCAAGCGCGTTGCGGCTCCAGCCGCCCGGACGGGCTATGGCTTGCCGAGGGTGACCGACACCGAGCCGACGTTGCCGGAGCGGTCGAACGCCTTGAACTGGAGGAGGCCTCCCGCCGGGTGGGCGGGGGCATCGCGGGGGGTGTCGCCCGCGGCCATGGCCGCGAGATCGGCGGCTCGCACGTGATAGACCTCGCGAACGTCGTCGGTGATGCCGTCCTCGGGCAGGACCGGAACGAAAGGGCCGTTCTGGAAGGACACGTAGGCTAGGAAGAGGCCGGAGGCGTCGCTCGCGTGGATCGTCGCTCCTTCGGCGGACGTCTGCGCATCGACCCGGGGGGAGGTGTTGTCGACGACGAACGCCTGCGACTCGAAGCTGCCGCTCTGCGCCGTCGAGAGTGCGTTGTCGGGGCGATCGCTTGCGGTCACGCGGAGGCGGTACAGGCCGTCGGGGATGCCGCTCGTGTCGAAGGCGTAGGCGTCGCCGCTTGCGCCCGATGTGAGGGGGACCCACGCCGAGCCGGCGTCGTCCTTGCGATACGCGACGTCGAAGGCGAGGCGATCCTGGTTCGGATCGTGCGCCGTCCACACCACGGTGCGGAGCCCCTTCTTGAGCTCCTTCTTCTTGACCGGCGGCGCATCTCCGTCGGCCGTGTCCTTCGAGCCCGGAAGGACCCGCGCCGCGAAGAGATCGATCTCGGCGGGAGGTCTCCGGGGCGCGGGGTCGGCGGCGTCGGTCTTGAAGACCACGCCGGGAGGGAGGAGCGTCACGGTGTCGACCCGGGGTGCGAGGTTCTGCTGGAGTGACGTCACCTCGACACGCTCGAGCCACGGCGACGCCTCGCCCTGGCCGGCGAGCTCGACCTTCCACTGGAGGTAGCGCGCGGGGGGCCCCGGCACCTTGTCGCCGCTTCCGATCGCCTGGCTCCATCCGGTCCAGTCCGAGCCGGGCTCGGCGGAGTTGCCGGTGCGCACGCGTGCGTCGAGGCGCCCGCCGGCGGCCTGTCCCACGAGCGTCAGCACGCCGAACCGGCTCACGGCACCCGCGTCGACGATGCCTCCGGTGAGGCTCCCCCGAGTCTCGGGGTTGCGGCCCGCGATCCAGACGGCGCCGGGATTGCTCGTGCCGACGATGCACCGGCCATCGGGCAGCGCGAGGATGGCGCTTGCCTGCCCATCCGCGATGGTGCCGATCACGGCGACGTTGCCGTCCGCTCCGACGCGCGCCAGGCGCGCGCCGCGGGGATCGGACACCACGATGGTCGCGTCGCCCGTGGGCGCGGCCGTCGCGCGCAGCGGGTCGCCGCAGATCCCCGAGAGGAGCTCGACCGATCCCTGTCCGTTGATGCGGGCGATCTCTCCGTGACCGCCGGTCGGTGCGGATGCGGGAGGCGGCGGTACACCTTCGGACTTACCCTTCTCGTCCTTGTCCGCGTCGGGAGCGCCCGGCGGCTTCGCCGCTGGGGTCGTGGGCCTGGGGGGAGACGGAGCGGCGGCCGCTTCGACGGCCACGGCGAGGAGGTCGCCGTTCTCCATCGCGACCAGGCTCGCGATCTCCGGGAGCGTGCTGTCCCACACGGCGAAGGCGGAGCCGTCGAGCATCACGCGATAGAGCTTGCCGGCGCCGTCGGTTCCGGCGAAGAGGGCGGTCCCCACCTTTGCGAGCGTCGTGACGTTTCGCTCCGTGCTCTTCCAGAGGACGGTGTGCTCCCCGCTCATCGCGACGCGGTAGACGCGGGCTGGAGATCCCGTGGCGACCAGGAGATCGTCTCCGTCCCAGGCGAGACACCAGATGAAGCGGTCGGGCGGGGTGAAGACGCTGGCCGCGTCGCCGTTCCTCTCGATCCGGTACACCTTGCCCTGGGGAGACGTCGCCGCAAGGACCGCGCCCTTCTTGTCGGGAAGCAGCGCCGTCACCTCGATCTCGGGAGCATCGAACACCACCTTCGCCGCGCCCTTCTGCACGAGGTACACCTTGCCCTCGTGACCCGTCCCGACCCAGATGTCGTCGCCATCCGCGGCGATCGACCATACGACCGGCGCCGGCACGCTCGCGAGGCTCTCGATCGACGGGCCGAGAATGGCGCGTCCGCGGGAGAGCACCTGCACGTTCTCGGTCTCCCCGCCGAGGAGCTCCTCGGGCGTGGCGGCCACGTGAGCGCGAGGTTCGGCGGCCGTCGCGGCGACGGCGGATGCGAGGAAGAGGATGTGGTGGATTGAGGCGTGAGCGCGCATGCTGTGTCGGCAGGATACGGCCGCAGGCGCGGCGGGATCCTCCTCATGGAAGTGGAGGGTCCGTCAGGACCGCGGGGCGGCGATCTCGACGGTGATCTGGCGGGAGCCGGTGATGGTGTAGTCGGTGTCGACGGCGGCCTCGGTGAGGGGGACGCCCTGGATCGGTGCTTTCCCCGATCCCTGATCGACGGCGAGGATGGCCTGGAAGGAGCCCGGCATCCCGGCGAGCGCCTGACCGTTGATCGACAGCCCGTCCTCCTGGGACGAGAGGGCGGCGTAGAGAGTGTTGTCGCGCCGCATGCCGTTCAGGCGTGAGATGACGTCGTCCATCGACTGGGGCTCCGAGGGCGCGGCCGCCGACTGGAGCTTCGCGAGCGTGGTGCCGTCGCCGATGAAGAGCGTCGTCTTGCCCGGAAGCGCATCCGCAGGAACCTTGAGGGTGAACGGGAGGACGAGATCGGCGCCCCGCCGTGGGCGAAGGCCCACCTCGAGCTCGAGCGTGTCCCCAGGGCTGACGCGGTAGCGCGACGGCACCACCTCGGTGACCTCGGCGGTGCGCACGTCGTCGGTTGCGAGGATCTGGAGCTTGATGGCCGACACCTTGGGAAGCGAGAACTGGTTTCCGTAGATGAACCCGAGGAAGGCCGACACGTAGCCCGAGGCGAACTGGTACGCGGTTGTGCCGGAGAAGAGGTTCTCGACCGCAACCGGTGCCGCGCCCTCGATGGAGATGGCGCCGTTGACGCGGAGCGTCTTCTCGCCGAAGTCCTTGTCCGCGGCGGAGAACACGTTCTGGAGCGAGTAGTTCAGGAGCACCGGCGCGAGGACGGGGTCCGCGGCGATCTCGTAGGCATAGTGGACGGGCAGCCCGGCGCCATCGGCGAAGTCCACCTCGACGGGCACCATCGCGGAGCTCGTGCCGAGGCGGCCGAAGATCCCCGCCATGCGGTCCTGGTTGAAGCTCCCGACCGTGTCTCCGACCGTCGTCACCTTGTAGGAGCCGGCGGGCGAGGGGAGCACGGTGATGACCGACGCGCGCGACATCGGCAGGCTGATGCGTCCGAAGTTGAAGAACTGGTGGCCGAAGGCGTAGACGCGATCGCCGTCGACGCAGGTCACGGTGCCGGTCGCCGCCATGTCCATGTCTCCCCGGATGAGCTGGACCGACACGGCCGATCCTCCGGACAGCACGAGCGATCCGCCCGATCCGGATGCGGGAGCGGAGGCGGCGGCGCCGCCCTGCACCGGGGCGAATCCCAGCTTCGCGAACGCCTCGGTCATCGCGCCGTCGTTCCGGAAGCCGGAGAGGGCGAGCGGCGTGGCGATCGGCTGCATGGAGGCGGCAACCGCCGCCGCTGGCGTCGACGCGAGGATCGCGAGAGCGGGATCGTAGGGCCTGTCGCGGCGGGTGCGCACGAACTCGTCGAACCCGCGCGCCCACGACACGCTCGAGGCGCGCGGCGGCTCGGGCTGTGCGGGATCGGAGAGCGGGACGCCGCCCGGAACGGTGCTCGGCGCGCCCTGCGCGCCGCCGTCGATCGCCATCATGTAGCTCATCGGCGTCACGCCGCCGAGAGGCTCCTTCGAGAACATGCCGAACCTGTAGGAGAGCGCGCCCAGGAGCTTGCCGTCCACGTAGACGGGGCTGCCGCTCATGCCCGCCGCGACGCCCGTGTACTCGACCTTCTCGCCGTGGAGCCGCACGAAGATGATGTCGCGGCGCGGCGAGAGCGCGTTCTTCAGCACCCCCAGGATCTCGACGTCGAAGTCCTCCGTAGCGTCTCCCTGGAAGACCGTGCGACCGGTGCCGTGCATCCCGGGCCTCACGTCGTCGAGGGGGAAGATCTCGACTGACGGCGCCGCGGAGGCGCCGCGCCCGATCGCGGCTGCCGCGAGGAGCGCGAGCGTCGACGCGGCCCGCGCCGCGTGACGCGTTCCCGTCCTGCGGGACGGGGGATGCGATGTTGCCGGGATGTCCTGGAGCGCGCGGTGTGGATGCATGACGGACCTCGCTACGCTGTCATCCCAAAGGTACGGACCCGACGAGCGGTTGTTCGTGAGCGGCATCACGGCCGCTCTCCGCCGGGGACTGGACGCACGGAACGTCCCCACCGCTTCTGTCTCTAGCAACGAAGGGCTGGGTCGATTAATTCCCGCGTCCCGCGTGCCGTTGCGCCGGCGTCACGATGCGGGCCCTCGCTCTGCGAGCCGGACCAGCCGGGCGATGAGCACCGAGAGCGCGATCGTTGCGATGGCCAGCACGAGCCAGAAGACCTTCTTCTGGTTGGCGCGCGTATCGGGCGGAGGAGGCATGCTCTCCTCGGTGCCGAGCGACGACTCCATCGCGTCGGCGTGCGCCAGGCGCTCTCTCCAGCATGGCGAGGTCGTAGCGCGGCGCGGCGAGGCCGGGATGGCCGTAGTAGAGGAGAGACGTCCCGGCCGGGCGGACGAACCGGAGCCGCGCCGAGGGGAGCTCGAGCGCGGGTGGGTCGAGCGGCAGCCGCTGGTTCTCGCCGTCATCGAGCGCGACCTCGATCCGCGAGGCGGCGAGAGCGGGCAGCTCGAGGACGAGCGCCTCGGCGGGGACGTCGGGGCTCTCGGCCGCCCACGCGGCGCGGGCGACCTCCACGGGAGCGCGATCGCGGTCCGGACCGGGAGGAAGGACCCGTACCGCGACCTCGCGCCGGAACACGCGCGACGGCGTCCTGAGGACGAGGCGGCCCTTCGGAAGGGTGTCGTGGGGGAGCTCGAGCCGGTAGCGCGAGATGCCGGACCCGTCCGGCGGTAGCAGCGCCGGCGGAGCGAGCGGGAGCGTGAGCGGGCGTGCCTCTGCCTCGACGAGGTAGGGCACCTGAAGGCCCGTGCTGGTGCCGATCCGGAGGTCGCCGAGATCCGCGCTGTGAGACAGGACCGCCGCGTCGAGCACGACCGTGGCGAGTCCCTCCGGACCTCCGGAGATGGTGCGAACGTAGCGGAAGCCGCTCGTGTCCAGGGGCGCGCCCGTCGACGGCAGGGCGGCGTCCTGGGCCATCGCGCGCACGCCGCACGCGAGAACCGAAAGGACCGCGGCTCGCGTCATGCCGGAGGCGTCTCCGATGACCGCCCGGCGAGCACGAACCTCTGGACGAGGAGCGCCACGAGGGCGAGGCTGACGGCGAGCCCGACGAACGAGCCCACGCGCATCAGACCACCGAGGCGCCAGAGATCGTGGAGGAATCCCTTCACGATCGTCGCCACCAGGAGCACGAGCGCGGAGAGCCGCGACGATCGGCTCGCGGTGACGATGCCCGTGACCAGCATCGCGAGGGCGAAGAACGCCCAGCCGATCGTGTAGCTCGTGTCCTGCGCGAGATCCGCCGAGAAGTTGAACGTGAGCGCCGCGCCGGTCGAGTAGTAGTCGGCGATCTCGATGTTGAGCAGCAGGAACAGGAGGACCGTCGCGCCGCTCGCGAACAAGGTCGATGGGCGCGGTAGCGACGGAGCGATCTCCTGGCGCGGCGAGCGCTTCAGGAGGGCGCCTCCGGCGTAGAGCGCGATCGCTGCCACGAGGTAGGTGTAGAGGGACCAGTTCCAGATCCTCATGGCGCCGCGCGGATGGTACGCGAGCACGGCCGGGTTCACGGAGAGGCGCACGAAGACCGCGGTTGCGAGGCCGGCGCTCCACGCGAGGAGCCCGCGGTGCGGGACGCGGCCGAAGAGCCAGGCGAGCGCCGCCGCCTCGAGCGCGAGGCCCACGGTGATCCACTGCTTCTCGAGTTGCAGCGGGATCGCGAGCGTCACGAACGCGAGCGCCGCGCCGGCGACCATGACGAGCCGTCCCGCCGTGCGCGCCCCCGGCAACTCGATGGTCAGGAGCTGCCAGAGGAGCAGGGCGAGGATGGCGGCTTGCCCGATCGGGAGGATCCCGATGACGTCCTCTAGGCCGCCGGCGATCATCGCCCGCCGCGCGAGGAAGAAGAACGGCGCGCTCCCGAGGACGGGGGCGAGATGGGGCGCGAGCGCCTGACGGGCCCGGCGGCCTAGGGCGACGGGGTAGGCGAGGAAGAGGGTCCAGAACGTCGCTGCGAGCGCGAGATCGGCGGTCCATGTCGCGGCCGAGAGATGGCTCTCTTGCCATGTGAACCCGGCGAGGGCCGCGGGCGCCACCGCGATCGCGGCGAGGACGTGCCACTCGAGATAGGCCGATAGCGCGAGCAGCGCCGCGAGATGCACGGCGTGAAAGGGAAGGAGCCGCAGGAGCGGTGGCGCGCCCGAGAGATCCGCGGCCACGCCGGTGAAGAAGGCGAGGAACGCACAGATCGCGGCGGCGGCCGGCCAGGTCGTCGCCGCGGGCTGCTTCCGGCGCCCGTGAAGCGCGGCGGCGAAGGTGCCCGCGGTCAGGAGCGTGGTCGCCGAGAGCGCGATGGTCGCCCCCGCGACGCTGTGACGGGCGACGGCGTAGGTCGAGAGGACAAGGTGGGAGGCCACGACCGCTCCGACAAGGAGCGGACCGCGCCGCGCGAGCAGCGCCACGCCGGCGAGCGCGACGTCGTGGAGCGCGAGCACGGCGAGAAGCGGCCAGGGACTCTCGGTGAGGTCGCGCCGCGCGGCACGAGGAGCAGGAACGCGTGGCCCGCCAGCGCGAGGTAGACCGTGGGACCTCCTTCCTTGCAGCGCCCGTCCGCCCATGCCGCGCCGAAGGCCTGAGGCACGCGAAGCCCGCCACGACCACGAGCGAAGGGACGATGCGCCCGGGGAGGTCGGTCGCGGTCATCCACCAGGTCGCGATCACGAGCCAGGAGAGGACGATTCCCAGGAACGCGAGACCCGGGAGTCGACCGGCGGCGGCTTCGTTCAGGAGGCCCAGGTTGAGCACGATCAGGAGGAGCGCCATGCCCCAGAGCGCCGCATCGGCCACCGGACCGGCGGAGACGAAGAAGACGAGGCCGAGGGAGAGGAACGCGAGCACGGCGCCGCTGCCCTCCGGCCGGAGCGGTCTGCCGATCCTCTCCGCGGCGGGGACGGCGAGGTAGAAGGAGCCCGAAGGCGCCGTAGACGAGAAGGGCGGCGTGCAGGCGCCCGGGAGTGAGGAATCGCGCGGACCAGATCGCCGCGGTCAGGAGCGAGAAGATCGAGGCGATGCCGTGGATCCAGGCGCTTGCGCGAGCCACGGCACCGGCCGCGATCGCCGCCAGGAGGACGAAGAGCACGGAGAACAGGAGCGCGGGCTCCGCGGCGCGGTCCTCCCGGTAGCAGACGATGGGGAACGCGAAGAGCAACAGCGGGGCGATGACGAGCGTGCTTCCGAGGTCGACGGGCTTGCGCCCGCGGGAGGCGGCGAGCGGCGCGGCCAGGTAGAAGAGCACGAGCGCCGAGAGGTATCCCACTAGTCCCGGCCAGGCGCGTCCGGCGCGCGACGCTTCGAGCCAGATCGCGACCACCCAGAGAGCCCCCGCGCCGCCGACGACGTGCAGCGCCGTGGGCCCCGTCGTGATCGCGAGCACGAAGAGGGCGAGGCAGACGAGGAGCAGGAAGCCGAACAGGTAGGCGGTGTGCGCGCCGTAGGCCGGGACCGCCGCCATGAAGGTTGCAAAGAGCAGCGGGAGGATCGCCGTGGCCGCCGCGGTGAAGCGGAAGACCTCGGCCTTCCAGCCCGTGCCGCGCAGGTTGCGCCCGAGGAAGAGCGCTGCGAGGGCGAACGCGGGGAAGACGAGGTAGATGGCGAGCGCGGTCGGGAGCTTCGACTCGTCGAGGAACTTCGCGACCCATCCCCACTGGTAGATCGCCGTCAGGCCCATCGAGACCGCCGCGAGCAGGGGCCAGCCCTTGCGGTAGCCCACCCACGCGAGCCCGACGTTGAGCAGGAGCAGGTAGCCGAAGAGACCGAAGGGGTGGTCCTCTCCGGTGGAGAGCATGGCAGGCGTCGCGAACCCCGCGACCATGCCGAGGATCGCGATGAAGATCGAGTCGCGCCGGATCGAGAGGAGGACCGCGGCGGCGGTGACGAGGACCATGAGGCCGAACGCCACCGTGACGTGGATGAGCTGCCACTTAGAGTAGGCGCGAAAGAGGGTGGCGAAGAGGATGGCGATGCCGGCGGCGTCGAGGGCGTTCGCGGTGACGGCGTAGCGGCGCGCGATGCGAAGCTCGCAGGCGGTCAGGATGCCGATGCCCGTGAGGATGCCGATCGCCATCTGGAGCGGGGGATGGATCCAGCCCTGCTTGATGGAGTAGAGGAGGAAGAAGATGGCGGCGACGAAGAGGGCGAGGGCGGCGACGTACGAGAAGAGCTTGACGCCCAGGAGCTCCTCGAGGTCGAACTTCTTCGCCGGCTTCGAAGGAGGCGCGGCTTTCGCGGCAGCGGGCTTGGCGGCCGGGGGCGCGGGATGCGAAGGCGGAGGCCCGGGAGGGGGCGTCGGGGACCCGGGAGGCGGTGGCGCGGGCGGCTCGAACCGGAACGCGAATGGATCCTGAGGCTCCGGCACGGTGACGGAGACAGGCACCGCTGTGGGAGGCGGTGCGGGAACGGGCGCGGCGACGGGGACCGGAGGGACGGACTCGGGACGGGCAGGTGGGACCGGTACCGGCGAGAGAGCGGGTACGGGCTCGGGCACGGGCTCGGACACGGGACGAACGGAGGTCAGGCGCTTGACCTCGGCCGCGAGCTCGTCGACGCGGCGGGCCAGCGCATCGAGGCGCGGCGCGTCGATGCGGGTCTTGCGGTCGAGCTTGTCGAGGCGCTTCTTGAGCGTGCGGCTCGTGGCGATCGCGACCACGATCCCCACGAACAGGAAGAACGAGATGGCGGCGCTC
>JAXLQT010000041.1:0-54583 GCA_046331505.1 Acidobacteriota bacterium | reverse complement strand
TATAATCTCGCGCCCGCCTCGATGGTCCATCAAACCGTCCTCATCCTGGACTTCGGCTCCCAGTACACCCAGCTCATCGCCCGCCGCGTCCGCGAGCTCTCGGTCTACGCGGAGATCGTCCCGTTCTCGACGCCGGTGGCCGAGCTCTCGCGCCGCCGGCCGATCGCGCTCGTGCTCTCGGGCGGTCCCGCGTCGGTCTACGAGGAGGGCGCCCCGCACGTGCCGGTCGAGCTGTTCGGGATCGGCGTTCCGGTGCTCGGCGTGTGCTACGGCGCCCAGCTCATGGCGGAGCTCCTCGGGGGGAAGGTCGTGCGATCCAACGATCGCGAGTTCGGTCCGGCGACCCTCGACCTTTGCGCCGCGAGCTTCCTCGGCGCCGCCGCCGAGTCCCACCCCGTCTGGATGAGCCACGGCGATCGCATCGACGCCGCGCCGCCGGGCTTCGCGGTATTCGGGACGAGCGGGAGCGCGCCGTTCGCGGCGATGGGCGATCCGTCGCGGGGCCTTTTTGCCATCCAGTTCCATCCCGAGGTGTCGCACACGCGGCACGGCTCGAGCTACCTGCGCCGGTTCCTCTACGACGTCTGTGGCGCGACGGGAGACTGGAGCGCGGCATCGTTCGTGGAGGAGGCGATCGGCGCGATCGCCGCGCAGGTCGGCGGCGGCCGCGTCGTCCTCGGCATCTCCGGCGGCGTCGACTCGTCCGTCGCCGCGGTGCTCCTGCACCGGGCGCTGGGCGATCGCGTCGACGCGATCTTCGTGGACAACGGCTTGCTCCGGGAAGGCGAGGGGGAGCGCGTCGTGCGCGAGCTCTCGCGCCTGGGACCTCGCCTCCATCACGTCGACGCGTCGGAGCTCTTCCTCGAGCGGCTCACCGGGATCACCGATCCCGAGGCGAAGCGCAAGGCCATCGGGGCGGCCTTCATCGACGTCTTCGAGGCGGAGGCCCGCCGCATCGGAGACGTGCAGTTCCTCGCGCAGGGCACCATCTACCCCGACGTCATCGAGTCGACGAGCGTCGTCGGGCCGTCGCACGTGATCAAGAGCCACCACAACGTCGGCGGGCTCAAGGAGCGGATGGGGCTGTCCCTGGTGGAGCCGCTGCGGCGCCTCTTCAAGGACGAGGTGCGCCGTGCGGGCGCCCACCTCGGCCTCTCCGACGCCTTCGTCCATCGCCAGCCGTTCCCCGGACCCGGCCTGGGCGTGCGCGTCATCGGCGAGGTGACGCGCGAGCGCCTCGCGCTGCTGCGCGCGGCGGACGCGATCTTCACCGCGGAGATCGAGGCGGCGGGGCTTCACGACCCTCGCTCGGCCGCGCCGGCGGCGCAGTACTTCGCCGTGCTGCTTCCGGTGCAGAGCGTGGGCGTCATGGGAGACGTGCGCACCTACGAGAACGTGGTCGCCCTGCGCGCCGTGGCGACGTCGGACTTCATGACCGCCGACTTCTGCCGCCTGCCTTACGATCTCCTCGCGCGCGCCTCGAGCCGCATCGTCAACGAGGTGCGCGGGGTCAACCGCGTCGTCTACGACGTCTCGAGCAAACCCCCCGCCACCATCGAGTGGGAGTGATCCCCTGGCGTTCATCCACCTCCACAACCACTCCGACTTCAGCCTGCTGGACGGCGCGAGCCGCGTCGATCGCATGGTCGAGCTCACCGCCAAGCAGGGCATGGGCGCGCTCGCCCTGACCGATCACGGCAACATGTTCGGCGCGGTCACCTTCTTCGAGCAGTGCAAGAAGAAAGGGATCAAGCCCATCATCGGATGCGAGACCTACGTCGCCTTCGGCCGCCACGACGAGAAGGAGCCGGGAAGCCGCGGCAGCCGCTCGAACCACCTCGTGCTCCTGGTCGAGAACGAGCAGGGGTACAAGAACCTCGTCAAGCTCGTCACGAAGGCGTACCTCGACGGCTTCTACTACCGGCCGCGCATCGACAAGGAGCTCCTGCGCGCCCACCACGAGGGACTGATCGGGCTCTCGGCGTGCCTGAACGGCCCCATCTGCGGGCCCCTCATGGCGGGGGATCCGTCTCTCGCGCGCCAGAACGCCGCCGAGTTCCAGGAGATCTTCGGCAAGGACAGCTTCTTCGTGGAGATCCAGGATCACGGCCTGCCCGAGCAGGACCAGGTGCGCCCGGAGCTCTTCGAGATCGCCCGCGAGCTCTCGATCCCGGCCGTCGGCACGAACGACTGCCACTACCTCGGGCCCGGCGACCATCAGGCCCACGACGTGCTTCTCTGCATCGGCACGGGCAAGTCCCGCCTCGACGGGAACCGCCTCAAGTACAACGTGCCCGAGTTCTACATCAAGAGCGAGAAGGACATGCGGCGCCGCCCCGCATTCGCCGCCAACGGCGATCTGCTCGATCTCAGCGCGGCGATCGCCGATCGCGTGCAGTTCGACCTTCCGCGCGGGAAGTCCTATCTCCCGAACTTCCCCCTGCCTCCCGGCTTCACCCTCGAGGAGTACTTCATCAAGGTGGTTCAGGACGGATGGGCCCCGCGGCGCGCCGCGCTCGAGGTGCGCGCCGGCAAGGGGAAGCTACGCCATCCGCTCGCCGACTACGAGGCGCGCCTTGCGAGCGAGATCGACATGATCCGCATGATGAAGTTCCCGGGCTACTTCCTGGTGGTCTGGGACCTCATCCGCGAGGCGCGCGGCAAGGGCATTCCCGTCGGGCCGGGCCGCGGATCGGCGGCGGGGAGCCTCGTCGCCTACAGCCTCGGCATCACCGACGTCGACCCCCTCGAGTACGACCTTCTCTTCGAGCGGTTCCTGAACCCCGAGCGCATCACGATGCCCGACATCGACATCGATTTCTGCATGCGCCGGCGCGACGAGGTGATCCGCTACGTCACCGACAAGTACGGGCGCGAGAACGTCTGCCAGATCATCACCTTCAACCGCATGAAGGCGCGGGCGGTGGTGCGCGACGTGGGCCGCACGCTCGACATGAGCTACGGCGAGGTCGATCGCATCGCCAAGATGATCCCGCCCGCCATCAACCAGACGCTCGACGACGCCCTCAAGGAGGTGCCGCAGCTCAAGGCGGCCTACGACGCGGACGCCCGCGTGAAGGACGTTCTCGACATCGGCCGATCGCTCGAGGGGCTGTCGCGGCAGGCGGGAGTCCACGCGGCGGGCGTCGTGATCGCGCCCGCGCCTCTCACCGAGTTCCTCCCGCTCTACCGCTCCACCAACGACGAGATCACGACCCAGTACGCGAAGGACGAGGTGGAGAAGGTCGGCCTCCTGAAGATGGACTTCCTCGGCCTCCGCACGCTGACGGTCGTCTACGACGCCGTGGCGCTCATGGCGGCCGACGGCATCGCGTTCGATCTCGAGCACCTCGAGCTCGACGACGAGGCGACCTACAAGCTCTTCCAGGACGGGCGCTGCAACGGCGTGTTCCAGTTCGAGAGCACGGGCATGAAGGACATCCTGCGCCGCTTCCGCCCGACGGTGTTCGAGGACCTCGTCGCCCTCAACGCGCTCTACCGGCCGGGCAGCATCAAGGGCGGGATGATCGACGAGTTCATCAAGTGCCACGCCGGGCGCGGCAAGGTGGAGTACCTGCTCCCCGAGCTCGAGGAGATCCTGAAGGAGACCTACGGCGTCATCGTCTACCAGGAGCAGGTGATGCGCATCGCGAGCGTCGTGGCCGGGTTCACCCTCGGCCAGGCCGACACGCTCCGCAAGGCGATGGGAAAGAAGCAGCTCGACCTGATGGCGGCGCAGCGCAAGGCGTTCGTCGACGGCGCCCGGGCGCGCAAGGTCTCCGAGTCGAAGGCGCGCCACATCTTCGATCTCATCGAGAAGTTCGCGGAGTACGGCTTCAACAAGGCGCACTCCGCGGCCTACGCGCTCATCGCCTACCAGACCGCCTACCTGAAGACCCACTACCCCGTCCACTTCATGGCCGCGCTCCTGACCTCGGAGAAGGGCGACACCGACAAGGTGGTGAAGTACATCGGCGAGTGCCGCGACATGGGCATCAAGGTGCTGCCGCCCGACGTCAACAGGAGCGCGCTCGACTTCGCCGTCGCGGGCAACGAGATCCGCTTCGGCCTCGGCGCGATCAAGAACGTGGGCGAGGGCGCGATAGAGTCGATCCTCGGGGCGCGCCAGCGCGTCGGGTCGTTCCGGACGCTGCGCCAGCTCGTCGACGAGGTCGACCTGCGCGCGGTGAACCGCCGCGTGCTCGAGAGCCTGGTGAAGAGCGGGTGCTTCGACAGCCTGGGCGCGAAGCGCTCGGCGCTGATGGCGATGCTCGATC
Organism: Acidobacteriota bacterium; assembly: GCA_046331505.1. Taxonomy (GTDB): domain Bacteria; phylum Acidobacteriota; class Vicinamibacteria; order JAXLQT01; family JAXLQT01; genus JAXLQT01. The sequence continues at coordinate 50,306 of JAXLQT010000041.1, read as the reverse complement.
GGACGCTCGAGGGCGCGCAGTCGCGCCGGGCCGACGCGGAGTCGGGACAGGTGTCTCTGTTCGCGAGCCTCATGGACGAGGGTGCGGACGAGCCGCCGCCGCCGGACATTCCCGAGCTACCGGAGAGCGAGCTCCTCGCGCAGGAGAAGCAGATGCTCGGCTTCTACCTCTCGGGCCATCCGCTGCTCGACTACAGGAAGGTCCTCGAGGAGCACGCCAACGCCGACACCGGGAGGATCCGCGAGGGCCTCGTCGCGGGCGAGGTGTCCCTCGGGGTGATCGTCACGTCGTCGCGGCCCGTCAAGACGCGCAAGGGCGACTGGATGAAGCAGCTCACCCTCGAGGACCTCCAGGGGACCATCGAGGCGACGGCGTTTCCGGAGGCGACCAAGAAGTACGGCGATCTGCTCACCGCCGATCGTCCCGTGCTGGTCCGCGGACGCGTCGAGGCCGACGAGGACAAGGCGAAGCTCCTCGTGTCCGAGGTGCTGCCGCTCGACGAGGTGGCCGAGCGCACCGCGCGGCGCCTGTTCATCCTGATCCAGGACGACGGCCCCGACCTCGCGGCGCTGCGCCGGTTCCGGGAAGAGATCGAGCGGCGGTTCCACGGCGAGGCGTGCGAGGTCCACTTCGATTGCCGGCTCGCGGGCGGCGTTCGCGCGCTCGTGCGTCCCAGCTCGTTCCTGCGCGTCAAGCCTTCGCGCGAGCTGACGGCGCTCTGCGAGGAGATCGTCGGGAAGGGGACGGTGCGGTATGCGACCTAGGGCAATTTTGCACGTAGGGCGGGGGCTTGTCCCCCGCCGGTTCGCAGGGCTGGAGATCGCAACGTTGCTCGTGGCCGCGGGGGCGACGGCACGCGACGTCCCGATCACGCCCGAGGGCTTCGAGCCGCCTCCGTCGATCCATGCGCGCGAGGCGGCGGCGCACGCGGGCGAGCAGGAGATCCCGAACGTCTTCACCTTCACCGTCCCTCCGTTCGCGGCCGGCACGCGCGCCGCGAGACCGACCGTCACGAAGGACGTCTTCGGATGGCTGCCGCACTGGCAGTGGTCGAGCCTCGGCAACCTCCGCTGGGACGTCCTGACGCACGTCGCCTACTTCTCCGCGGACGTCACGTCGACCGGGGACATCTCGTCGACCAATAGCTGGACGAGCCGTGCCGCCACGCTCGTCGGCACGGCCCATCCGCTCGGAGTCAAGGTCCTCCTCGCGGCGACCAACTTCAGCCCGTCCGAGCAGACCACCCTCCTCTCGTCTTCGGCCTACCGCCAGAACGCCATCGACAACCTCGTGGCTCTCGTCGCGCCCTACGGCGCCGACGGAATCGCCATCGACTTCGAGATGCTGCCCGTGTCCCAGAAGGCGAACATGGTGCAGTTCCTGAAAGAGCTCAAGGCCCAGCTCCACGCGCAGGTGCCGCAGGGCGACGTCTGGGTCGCGACGCCGGCGGTCGACTGGTCGGGCGCCTGGGACTACGACCAGATCATGGACAACATCGACGGCACGTTCGTGATGGCCTACGACTACTACTGGTCGGGTTCCTCGGTCGCCGGGCCCGTCTCGCCGCTCACGTCGGGGACGATCTGGGGCACCTACAACGTCATGTGGACGATCGGCGACTACAGGGCCTATGGCATCGCGCGCGCGATGCGCAAGGTGATCCTCGGATTCCCGTATTACGGGTACTCGTGGCCCACGGTGTCGACGAGCATCCCGTCGAACACGACGGGCTCGGGGAGCGCGGTCCTCTACACCACCGCGGCGGCCGAGGCCCAGACCTACGGCCGCGGATGGGAGCCCAACGCCCAGAACCCCTACTACATGAAGCCCGGCCCGGTCCAGGTGTGGTACGACGACGATCAGAGCCTCGGGCTCAAGGTCGACGCAATGCTTGCGGAGCGGCTGGGCGGGACGGGGATGTGGGCGCTCGGCTACGACGGAACGCGGCCGGAGCTCGTCGACACGCTGAAGCAGAAGCTCGTGCGGATGTCCCTCGCGGGTCTGAAGGTCGGTATCGATGCCGGCGCCGGTGGATCCGATGCCGGGGCGATCGGTCCGACCGGGCTCGCGGAGAAGGTCGTGACGCTCGAGATCGCGCAGGAGCTCGCGGCGCTCCTCGCGGCCCACGGTGCGACGGTCGTCATGACGCGCACGACCGACGTCGACCTCACGGGCGCGCAGCGCGTCGCCGCGCTGAACGCCGCGCAGGTCGATCGCGCGATCTCGATCCATCTCGGGTCGGCGAACCCGTCCACGAACGAGGCGGCCGTCTGCGTTTACGGAAGCGACGTGGTCGGTAGCCTGTCCGACGGTCGCTCCGAGGACTGGGCCGCGGCGGTGCTCGAGCGTCTCGCCGCCTACGCGCAGATCGGGAAGGCGGCTTCCAACACGGGCGTCGCCGGGGTCGTCGCGATCGACGATGCGCTCGTGCGCGACACGGAGATGACGTCGATCCTGACGCGCGGCTCGGACATCACCAACGCCGCCGAGGAGGCGCGCCTGCGGGATCCGATCTACGTCTGCGGGATCGCCTACGAGCTCTATCGCGGGCTCGCCGATTCTCTCGGCATTGCCGCCGCGCCGTCGTCGTGCGCGACGCAGCCCCGGCCGGTCGCCATCGCGGGCGCCGGGGCGTCTCCCAGCAACGCGCCGCGCATCCGCGCCTTCGAGCTCGCGAGCGGATCGACCCCGGTCCTCGACATCGTCGCCTACGGCGCCACGGGTTACGGCGCGAAGGGGACCGGCGGGGATCTCGATGGCGACGGCCGCGGCGAGATCGTGACGGGGCCGGGACCGGGCGCCGTCTACGGACCCCAGGTGCGCGCCTTCGACGGCGCGGGCGTCCCGATCGGCAAGGTCAACTTCTTCGCCTACGGGACGCTCCGTTACGGCGTCAACGTCGGGACCGGCGACGTGGATCTCGGCCAGCGCGATGCGATGCTCACCGGCGCCGGACCGGGTCCTGTGTTCGGCCCGCACGTGCGCGGCTGGCAGCGCGCCGGCAACGGCGTCGCGCCCCTCAAGAACCTCTCCTATTACGCATACCAGACGCTCAAGTACGGAGCGCGCACGGCCGGAGGGTCCATCGATCCGGACGGCCGCGCGGAGATCGCGACGGCGCCTGGACCAGGTCCGAGCTTTGGACCGCAGATCCGCGGATGGGACTACCAGAGCTCCGTGAGCGCCATCGCGAAGGTCAACTTCTGGGCCTACCCCCAGGTCGGCGGGGGCGCGAAGGTGGACGTGGCGCTGCTTGACGGAGATGGCTTCGAGGAGATCGCGACGGGGCGCGGCGAGGCCGCCTCGATGGGGGCGGAGGCGAAGGCGTTCGACTACGACGGCGTCGCTGTCGCGCTCATGCCCGGCATCGACGTCACCCCGTTCGCGACGGTGTGGGGAATCAACGTCGGCGGCGCGGACGTCGACGTCGACGGCCGGGACGAGCTCGTCGCCGGCGCTGGCCCCGATCCCTCCGCGACGTCCAGGCTTCGTGCCTACGACGTCGACGGCGGATCGCCGGTCCTCGTGCCGGGGCTCGACTTCGATGCGTATGCCGGCCAGAGCTACGGGATCGAGGTGGGAGGCGGCTCGCTCTGACGTGCCCGGCGTCGATCGCCGTGGCGCGGACGGTCTCTCCTGGCTCGGGCAGCGGGCCGCGTCACACGCCCGGCGAGCGACGCCGCAGCTCCGCGAGCCACTCGCAGGAGCGATGCCGTGGGACGGAACGTGATGCCGAGCGCGGGGCTTCGATAGCTTCCATCGAGAGCGAGATCCCGCGGCGCGTAACCGCGCCTCTCGAGCCCGAAGACCTGGAACCGAGGCTTCAGGTACTCCTCCAGCGGATCGAAGAGGAGATACTCCTGGACTCCGAGGCTCTCGTAGAGCGCCTTCTTGGTGCCGGTATCCTCGAGCCATGTGCCCTTCGAGGTCACCTCCACGACGAGGCAAGGGGTCGCGGCTTCCTCCCAGGTCTTGAAGCTCCGGCGATCGCGCTTCTCGATCCCCCTGACGATGAAGACGTCGGGTGACCGACGCGACGCCGGATCGCCCTCCTCGAAGGAGAGGAGCATGTTCGCGGCGACGTAGATCCTTTTCCTACCGCCGGAAGACGTAGTCGAGCGCGTCTCTCAGGTACAGGATTGCCTTGACGTGAACGTCGGTCTCGCCGATGGGTTCACCGTCCGAATCCGGATAGTGGACGGCCAGAGCGGCGAGGCGGTCTGGCATCGTGCCTTCCATCTGCTTCCCGCACCTCGACGAAGTGTACCCTCCACGACGAGCGGGGGACAAGCCTCCGCCCTACTTGGCTTTCGCCTTGGCCACGTTGGCCTTCTGCCGGTCGAGCTTCTCCTTCAGCTCTTCGCATTTGCTCTTCAGCGCATCCGCCTGCTCGGCGGCGCCCGAGTCCTGGGTTTGAGCCGCGAGCCGCTGGGTCTGGGCGAACTCGCGCTCGCAGTCGGCGTACTGCTTCTCGAGGGATCGCAGCGCGGCCTCGGCGGGGTCGGTGGGAGCGCAGGCCGTGAACGACAGCGTCCCGAAAACGAGGAGCAGGCTACATGCGAGCGTCAGGGAGCGTCTTGGCATCGGGATCTCCAGCGGAGCGGGTGAGGCCACCTTCTTTACAGGGGCCGTAACGATGGTATAGCCTGACGGGGCAAGGTATCCCAGAAATATTGATGGCGCGGCTTTCTTTTCTCGGCCGATTGGTGTACCCGGTGTGGAGGTGTGCCCACCGGGACCTTGAAGGAGGTCAGGAGCACGACATGAGATCCTCGAAGACGTTTTCAACGAAACCCTCTGTCCGGAGAGTGGCGGTCGCGCTCGCCTCCCTCGCTCTCCTGGCCGGAGGGGCTCCCTCGCTCTGGGCGTTCGCGCCCGTGCCGCAGGGAGGGATGCATCAGGGCGCGACCGCGATCGAGCAGAAGCTCGTGTCGCTCGACAACAGCAAGTATGCGAACGACCCGCGATGGGTCAGCTTCCTGAACCGCTACGGCGGGACGTGGTGGGGCGGCATCAACGCCTACACCGGTACGGTCGATCACGTGATGGGTAGCGGAATCCAGGTCCTGCCCGAGGTCATGAACACCCTCAAGAAGGATGACGTCGAAGCCGCGATGCGCTCGTTCTTCCGGATGAACGAGACCCTGATCGGCGTCGACACCCGCGACCTCGTGACCGAGAACATCTGGCTCGACGGCGACGACATGTGGCGTGGGTACTTCCGCCAGACCTACAAGGGCATCGAGGTGCGCAGCGCCTTTGCGGAGATCGTGATCAAGAAGGGCCGCGTCATCATGTTCGGCGGCGAGACCTTCCCCATCGAGAACTTCGACGTCTCCTCCGTGGTCAGCCAGGCCGAGGCGATGAACATCGTGGCGGCGAGCGTGGAACAGCAGGAATCCGATGTTCTCGAGGGGCCGAACCTCGTGATCTACCCGCGGATCGAGAACGACGCTGTCGTCTACCATCTCGCTCACGCGATCACGGTCAAGGGCAGCGATGCCGCAACGGTCAAGAACGTGACGACCTACCTCGACGCGACGCGTGGCGACGTCTTGGAGCAGTATTCCAACGTTGCGAGCTATGACGGCAACGCGAAGATCCGCCACGACTTCCGGACGGCGACCGTCCCGAACCTCGTGGACGACAACTGCTCCTATCTGAACGTCGTGGTCGGCGCATCGAGCGGCTGCACCGCGTACCCGACCGGGAACTACAACATCGCGGGGTCGGGGAGCGCGACGTTGACGGCGGCGCTGCTCGACACGGCGACGTGCGGCAGGGTGCGATCCGACAACAGGGCTGGCGCAGACGTGACGTTCAGCCAGTCGACGACCGGGACGCTGAACTTCACCATCAGCTCCGGCGATCAGGCCAGCATGGATTGCTTCTACTTCGTGCCGGACCTGAAGGAGCTCATACGCACCTGGTACACCAACGCGAACTTCATCAACAAGAACCAGCTCTGCAACCTGAACCTCTCCGGTTCCTGCAACGCGTTCTGGAACGGAACGTCGATCAACTTCTACCCCCTGGTGAACAACTGCCAGAGCACGGGAAGGATCGCTGACGTCATCCAGCACGAGTTCGGCCACGGCCTCGACGGCAATGGCACGGGTGGCGCTCCGGACGGAGGCTACGGCGAGTACCACGGAGACGCGATGTCGATGTGGTACTGGGATGATTGCCGGCTCGGGCTCGGCTTCTACGTGAACCTGCCGAACAACGGCCTGCGCAACCTGTGCATCGACCGCAAGTACCCGAGCTACTGGAACGGGTGCGGCGGCGAGGTGCACTGCCAGGGCGTGGCGATGGGCTCGGTCTCCTGGGATGCCTGGAGCAACGTGAAGAACAACCCGTCCAGCCAGACGTCGACGATCAAGCGCCAGGAGATCTTCTACAGGACGGTCTTCAACACGCAGCGGATCGGCGGCACCTGGTACGCGAACTTCCTCGTCTACGACGACGACGACGGTAACCTCGGCAACGGCACGCCAAACGCGTGCGTCGTCTGGGACGCGTTCAACGCCCACGGCGACGCGGGCGTGTCGAGCTGGGGCGCGTCGCTCCCGGCCACGCGGCCTCCGTGCTTCGGCACGCACGGCGGCGGCGGCGGCCAGGTGGGCGTCGAGCTCATCACCGGTCCTGGCCCGAACCCGGCGACGGCCGGCCTCGTGACCGAGTGGCAGCACGATTACACGACCAAGGTCGTGGAGTTCGCCTCCTGCGGCACGGGCTACGGCTGCAACGTGAGCGCGGGGAACATGGACGCGAGCGCGCTTCACGAGGTGCTCACGGCGCCCGGTCCCTCGCCGACGAACGGTCCGCAGGTCCGCGCCTACCAGGCGGCGACCAGCACCGCGATCGCGAAGGTCAACTTCTACGCCTACGGCACCCTGAAGTACGGAGCGAACGTGACGACCGGCAACTGGGACGGCGACGCTTACGCGGAGATCGGCACGGGCGCCGGTCCGGGCAGCGTCTTCGGACCGCACGTCCGCGGCTGGAACTATGACGGCAGCGCCCTCTCGGCGATGCAGAAGATCAACTTCTTCGCCTACGCGACGCTGAAGTACGGCGTCAACGTGGGGTCGGGCGACCTGACCGGCGGGAACAACATCGAGATCATCACGGGCGCGGGTCCCTCTGCCGCCTTCGGGCCGCAGGTGCGCGCGTTCCAGTACACGGGAACGGTCTCGGCGCTGTCGAAGGTCAACTTCAACGCCTACTCCTCGGGCTTCTACGGAGTCCGGATCGCGGGGAGCGACTACGACGCGGACAGGTACCACGAGATCATGACGGGCCGCGGGCCGAACGCCGCCCTCGACTCGGAGGTCAAGGGGTACCAGTACGACAACAACACGATCAGCGCCGGCATCAGCCAGCTCAACGCCTCGGGCCTCAGCGGTGGGGCCATCGTGGCGGGCGGCGACATCGATGGCACGGCGGGCGACGAGTTCGTCGCGGCGAGCGGTGGCCTCGGCACCGCCGACAACGCGAACGTGCGCGGTTACAAGGTGGTGTCGGGCGTCCCGACGTCGATCCCGCCGCAGTCGCCCTTCGTGGCGTACAGCGGCAACACCTACGGCGCCACCCTGGCGCTGGGGGAGATCGGCAACTTCTAGCCCGCGGCGGATCGTCATCTCACGGCCAGCCGGATCGTCCGGCTGGCCGTTTTTCTTTTCCGAGGTGAGTGGCCACGGAGGACGGAGGCACGGAGGGGAATGAGAGCGTTCGCGAGTCGTGAGATGCTCGGGCGATTGGATCGGTCGGTGCCCGTCGCGATCGCGCTCCTGTCGTTGCTGCCGTTGCCGGCGTTCGGATGGGGTCACGACGCGCACGAGCTCATCAACGACGCCGCGATCGATGCGCTGCCCGACGGTCCGCTCAAGGAGCGGCTCGTCCGGAACCGGCCCGCCGTCGTCTTCGGCGGGGCCGAGCCCGACCTGATCTTCCGCGCGCACTACGACGCCGAAGCGGAGCGCCACTTCTTCAACCTCGACCAGCTCGATCGCCCGGACGAGCGCGGGCGCTACGGAGGGGCGCCGCTCACAGAGGCGGCGCTCGAGGGCTGCGGCCGCCCGCGGACCGGCCGGCTCCCCATCGCGATCGCGGAGCTCTACGAGGAGCTCGTGGCGGCGCTCTCGATCGGCGACGACGCGAAGGCCGCCCGCACCGCCGGCTTGCTCGGCCACTACGTCGGCGACGCCACGATGCCGCTCCACGCGACCGGCAACTTCGACGGCCAGGAGACGGGGAACGCTGGAGTACACTTCCTCCTCGAAGTACCGTTCTTCCATTGGGCAGAGCGCAGGATCACGAAGTCGATGCGGCGGCAGGTGGCGGGGCCCGACGGCGCCTCCGGCGACGCGCGCGCCCTCGCGATCGCGCTCCTCGAGGAGGGAATCCGGGACGTCCCCGCGCTGCTTGCGATCGATGCGAGGGCGAGCCGCGCCGGCGGGGACATGATGGGCCGCAGCCCCCGCATCCTCGACGAAGCGGTGCCGATCGTGGCGCGGCAGATGGCGCGCGCGTCGCGGGCACTGGCCGGCCTCTGGCTCGCGGCGGAGCGCGACGCGCGGCCGCCGTCGCCGCGATCGTCGTCGCGGCCGGCTGCAGCTCGCGGCAAGAAGACTCCCGCGCGCCCGAGACCATCGTCGACGCGGGGTTCGCGATCCGCGATCTGCGAGCGCCCGGCCCGGGGCTGATCGTCGCGTCGGGCGATCACGGAGCGGTGGTCTGGGACGTTCGCGCCGCGACGCTCGTGGCGATCCCGCACGCCGCGAACGGAGCCGCTGCGTCGGCGGGCGTCGTTGTCCTGGTCGATCGCGGGGAGGGTCCCGACGGCGAGCGCGTATCGATGCTGTCTGGCGCCGACCTCGCGACGTTCCGGCTCAAGGGGCTGCGCCCGCGTGCCGCGCGCGCCGGGCGCGACGGCCGGATCCTCGCGAGGTGCGAGGAGGTCCTGGTGGCTCTCGATCCGTCGCGGGCCCGGGCCGCCGAGGTGGTCTACGACCGGCGTTCCGACGAGCGCCTCCCGTCTCCCGAGTTTCCCTTCACGGCCCTTGCCGGCGCCGACCGCGATCCCGGAATCTCGCGGACGCCGGAGGGGAAGCTCCTCGATCGCGCGACGGGCAAGACGATCGTGACTCCCGCGGACGTCGACCCTGAGGCCGCGGAGATCGCATCCTCGCAACGCCACGTGCTCGTCACCGGGCGCGACCGTCGCGTCCGGCCCGTCGCGGTGATCCTCGAAGGCGAACGTGAGCTGTTCCGGATCGTCGCGGAGCGCGCTGTCCTCGTGGAGGGCGCGCCGTGGGTGGCTTTCGCGACACAGGGGACCCTGGGGGTCCGGCCGATCGAGGCGGGCGATCCGGTGCCGTCGCCGGCGAGGAGCGCCGCGCGCGTGACGTCGGACGAGCGCGTGGCCGTGCCGTCTCCCGCGGTGCCGAGGGGCCCGAAGGAGGCGCCGCTCACGGAGTTCCTCGCCCGCTACCCCGCGTTCCCGGAGGCCGATTCGCTCTGGGGCGAGGTGGGCCGTCGCCGTCGCGAGGCGGGCCGCACGGAAGACGCCGTCGATGCCTTCCTGAAGGCGACCTCGAGCCCCAAGGCGCGCGCGGACCGCGACGAGTCGCTCGACTTCGAGCTCGCGGACATCTACGCGCAGCGGGGCGACTGGGCGAAGGTCGTCGCCGAGCTCGACCGGCAGCTCGCGCGCCTCTCTCCCATGCCGTTCGACGAGGCCGTCTTCGAGGCGAAGATGCGCAAGGCCGAGGCGCTCAGCAAGCGCCTGGGACGGCCCGCCGAGGCCGTGCCCATCTACCGCCAGCTCATCGTCAGCTACACGCGTTTCTTCCCGGACGACCCGTCGTTCATGCGCCGCGACAAGGCGCGGCTCTTCCTGGGCGAGGCGCTCGAGGCGACCGGAGGGAAGCGCGAGGCGCTCGATCTCTACGACCGCATCGTGGCGGAGAGCGTCACCGGCACCTTCACCCATTACGCGGGGGAGCGCGCCGGGAGGCTGCGCGCGGAGGGTGTGGAGCCCGGCGGGGTGCCGCATCCCTCGGGTCCCGTGAAGACGCCGCTCTCGGTGAAGCCGACGCGCTGAGCGCGGCCTCATGGGCAAGGAGACCCGAGAGTCGCTCGTCCACGCCGCGATCGCCGCCGCGGCCGTGGCAGTGCGTCTCGCCTACCTCCTGCCGACGCTCGTCATCGCGCCCGCCGCGTTTGCGCCCGTCCTCGACGCGGAGGTCGTCTGGAGCCAGAGCGAGAGCCTCGCGGCGCTCTTTCCCGCGGAAGCGTTCCATCAGGCGCCGCTCTATCCCATCCTCGTGTTCCTCGCGCGGCGTCTCACGGGATCTCTGCGGAGCGTGCTCCTCGTCCAGATCGCGCTCGACGGAGTGCAGACCTACCTCGTGTGTCGCATCGCGCGCCGCTACGGATCCTGGCCCGCGCGCTCCGCCGGTCTCGTCTACGCGCTCGCCCCCGCGCCGGCCTTCTTCGGAACGCGTCTCCTCTCGACGACGCTCGCCGGCGCGCTGACGGGCGCGTGGCTCCTTGGCACCGGCTGGCTCCTGGACGCGCCGTCGCGCGGGCGCGCGATCGCTGCCGGCGCCGTCACGGCGATCCTCGTCCTGAACCGCCCTTCCGATCTGCTGCTCGTCCTGCTCGTGCCGATGCTCGCGCGCTCCGCGAGGGTGGCGATCCCGTTCGTCCTGGCCGCGGCTCTGGGCGTGCTGCCGGCGACCATCTACAACGCGACGCGCGAACGGGGGCTCGTCGTCGTGTCGTGGAACATGGGAGAGACCTTCTACCATGGCAACAACCCGAACGCCGACGGCGGCATCGGCGAGGTCGACGAGCTCTCGATGAACATCGTCACGCAGGCGGCCGAGGCGCGCCAGGCGGCGTCGATCGCGCTCGGTCGTCGCGCCACCGCCAGCGAGACGAACCGCTTCTTCTTCGGCAAGGGCCTCCGGTTCCTCACGGGCAATCCCGGCAGGGCGGCGCGCCTCGTGGCGGCCAAGGCGCTGCGCGTCGTCTCGCCCACCGACTACCCGGCGGAGTACGACCTCGCGATGGAGATCCGCGAGATCCCGTCGATCCTCCGGTTCCTCCCGTTCCGGGGGCTCCTGCTGCTCGTCTTGTGGTCCGCGGGGCTCGCACTGCTCCTCGCGGACGGCGCCGCGCGGCGGCTCGCCATCTCTCGCCTCCTCCTCGCACACGCCGCCTGCCAGGTCGCCGTGATGCTCGTCTTCTTCGTCTTCTCGCGATACCGGATGGCGCTCTTCCCGGCGCAGGCGGTCCTCGCCGGCATCGCGCTGGCACGCATCGCCGGTGCGGCGCGCGCGCGGGCGCTCCGACCCATCGCCGCTCCTCTCGCCGCGGCGGCCGCGGCGAGCGCCGCGATCGCCCTCGGCACGTCGCGCGAAGAGGTGAGTCACGCCATGTTCTTCCACAACCTCGCGACCCACGAGGCGGAGGCCGGCCGCCGCGAGCGGGCCATCGCGCTGGAGGAGCGGGCGATCCAGGAGGATCCGCGGCGGATGCACCTCTACCGCTTCCTCGCCCAGCAGGACGCGACGCTGGGTCGCAGCCTCGAGGCGCTCCAGGCGATCGACCGCGCGCTCGCCGTCGTTCCGGAGACCGCCGATGCGCGCAACGATCGCGGGACGTTCCTCGCCGCGCTCGGCCGGCGCGAGGAGGCGCTCGCGGACTACCGGCGCGCATCGGAGCTCGATCCCATGTCCCCGCTCCCGTGGTGCAACGCCGCGCTCATGTTCATCGACGAGGGGCGCAAGGACGATGCCCGCACGGCGGTCCGCCGGGCGCTCGAGGTCAGCCCCGGGTTCGAGCCGGCGCTGGAGCTCGCGAAGCGCCTCGGGCCCTGAGGCGAGGACGTTTCGGGAGCACGCGCGTGCGGCGCGCGGGGTGATAGCGTCCCGGCATGGGCGCCGGCAGATGTTCGAGATAGGGCCGATCCCCCTGGGCGAGGTCATCGATCCGCACGAGCTCGATGGCGCGATCCCCCCGCACCTGCGCGACGACCTCGCGGAGCTCGCGGCGCGAAGTCGGGATCCGATCCCGTCCCACCTCGTCGTCCAGCTGCGCTACGAGGAGATCGAGGAGGCGGAGATCCACCGCCTCCTCGGGTACGGAGGCATCTCTCGCGCGAGTGCTCCGGTAGGCTTGCCGATCGGTCCCTTCGAGCCGCTCGACGCCGGCCCGGTGCGGCTCTTCCCGATCCGCGGGCTGTGCGATCACCTCGCGGCCGTCGCGCCGCGCACCGTCGCCAGGTTCGAGGCGGCTGGCTCGATGGACGCCTTCGAGGAAGCGCTCGCGGAGGAGATCACGGCGTCGCGCTTCCTCGTCGGCGGCGTCCTCGAGGTCTCGCGATTCTGCACGACCTCCGGCCACGCGCTGCGCATTCGCTGGTGACGTAGCCGTTCTACGGGACGTCAGCCAGATGGTTCACGAGCCGTGCGACGACAGGCGGCACCCCGCATCGTAGGCGCCGGCGCGGACCGACACGCACGGGTAGACGAAGGAGCCGCGCCCGAGGAGCGTCCCCGGGCTCGTGACGGAGTTGCACCCCGTCTGGCAACCGTCCCCCAGGATCGCCCCGAGCTTCCGCCGGCCGGTCGGGCGGCGTCCGTCCGCCAGCCGCAGCACGATCTCGTCGCCGGTGAGCTTGAAGTTCGCGAGCTTCGTGCCGGCTCCGAGGTTGACGCCGTTGCCGAGGATCGAGTCGCCGATGTAGGCGAAGTGCCCCGCCTTCGCCCCGTCGAGGAACACGGAGGTCTTCACCTCGGTGGTGTGGCCGACGACGCAGCCGTCCCCGACGATCACCTCGCCCCGGATGTAGGCGCCGTGGCGGACCTCGCAGCCCTTGCCGATGATGGTGGGTCCCGCGATGTAGGCGCCGGGCTCCACGACGGTGCCCTCGCCGATCACGACGCCGTCGGACGCCACGAAGCTCCCCTGGTGGACCGTGCCCCTGATGTCGTTGCCCGACGCCGGCACGCGTGCGCGCAGATACCCGGGGAGCGAGCCGAGCGCCTCCCACACGTCGGCCGCCGCGGCGAACAGATCCGCGTGGGCGAAACCGTCCAGATCGAAGTAGACCGCGGGCGCGTGCGCGCCCATCACTTCGGCCTTTCGCTCGTGGCGTCGTCGTCGAGCAGCCGCGCGAGCTCCGACGACCTGCGCGTCGCGGTCTCGACCGCCGCGATCAGCATCGGCCGCAGGCCGTGCGCCTCCAGCTCGTGGATGGCCGCGATCGCCGTTCCTCCCGGCGTGGTGACCTGGTCCTTCAGGATCGCCGGGTGCAGGCCCGTCTCGCGCACCAGCTTCGCGGCGCCGAGCACGGTCTGCTCGGCGAGGCGTGTCGCCACCTGGCGCGGGATCCCCATCTTGACGCCCCCGTCGATGAGCGCCTCGATCACCATGTAGATGTAGGCCGGCCCGCTCCCCGAGAGGCCGGTCACGGCGTCGAGCAGCCGCTCGGGCACGACGACCGTCTTGCCGACCGAGTCGAAGATCGCGCGCGCCTGCGCGAGGTGCTCGTCGTTCGCCCCCTCACCGAGCGCGATCGCGGTCGCGCCTTCGTCCACGCGCACGGGCGTGTTGGGCATGGCGCGGATGATCGGGACGCCCTCGAGGCGCCGCGCGATGGTGCTCGTCCGGATTCCGGCAGCGATGGAGATCACGAGCGATCCGGGCTGGACGTCGAGCTCGATCTCTCCGAGCAGTCCCGTCATCGCCTGGGGCTTGACCGCGATCAAGAGGATGCCGGCGCCGCGGGCCGCGGCGCGGTTGTCGAGCGTCGCCTCCACGCTCCAGCGCTCGCGGATCTCGTCGATGCGCTCCTGCCGGGTGCCGGTGGCGACCACGCGGTCGGGGGGATAGAGACCCGCGCGCAGCATCCCGCCGAGGAGCGCCTCTCCCATGTTGCCGGTGCCGAGGATGGCGATGCGGCCGGCGGCTGCGGCGATCGTGTCAGTCGTCATGAAGCCCCGCCCGCCCTGGAGGGCGGGGGCTTGTCCCCGGCCGGTTCCGCTCCGCTCGGCCTGTAGGGCGGGGGCTTGTCCCCGGCCGGTTCCGCTCCGCTCGGCCTGTAGGGCGGGGGCTTGTCCCCCGCCGGTTCTGCTCCGCTCTCACCACCAATACGAGATCCCCGCATTGATCAGCGCGCCGTCGTAGTCGAGCGTGTGTCCCTCGAAATCGTCGCTCGCGAACAGGTAGCGGACGTCGGCGTGCACGTGCCACGGTCCGTATAGCTTGAGCTGGGCCCCCGCGCCCAGGTGGGTGCCGGGGATCTTGCGCGATCCCGACTCGCCCGTGATCGTGTCCTTCACGTCGACGATCAGATACGTGGCACCGCCGAGCGCGTAGACGTCCAGCCGCCCCGTGAGGATGAAGAAGAGGAACGAGGCCTGGACCGGGTAGGCGGTCGCCTCGACGTCGCCGTCGGAGAAATCCTCCCGGCGGAAGCCGATCGACGCCTCGGCGCCGAACTTGCGGAACGGGCGCAGGCGGACCTGGGCGCCGTACGACAGCACGGCAGCCTGGTCCGCACCGGATGAAAAAGACGTCACGATGTGGCCGCCGAGCCCGACGAAGTCGTCGTCGCTCGCGCGGGCCGTGGCCGCGAGCGCGAGGGTGAGAAGAGGGAGCGCGATGTCGCGAGCGCGGATCTCAGAACGGAACATCGTCATCGTCCTTGTAGCCGCCGCCGCCCCCGCCGTCGGTGGCGTCCATCGGGGGCTCCATGTCCGGTCCTGACGGGCTTCCGGGCGAACCCTGGGCGCCGCGCGAGCGGCCGTAATCGCCTCCGCCACCGCCACCGCCCCCGCTGCGCGATCCGAGGAGCACGAGCTGGTTCACGTTGATCTCCGTCGTGGTGCGCTGGTTCTTCTCGCGGTCCTCCCACGTGCGGGTCTCGATCCGCCCCTCGAGATAGACCTGCCGTCCCTTCTTCAGGTACTCGGCGCAGATCTCCGCGAGCTTGCCCCAGACGACGATCCGGTGCCACTCGGTCTTTTCTTTCTTCTCCCCATCCTTGCCGGTCCAGCTCTCGGACGTGGCGACCGTGAAGCGTGCGACGGGGCGCCCGTCGCCCATGTACTTGATCTCCGGGTCGCGGCCCAGGTTCCCGAGGATGATGGCTTTGTTCACGCTGCCCATGGACTTTTCGCTCCTCCTCTCGCGATCCCCGAAGGGTACCATGGGGCTCGTGATCGTCGTCATCCAGAGGTGCCGGAGCGCGAGCGTCGCCGCGCTGGGACGGACCGTCGCGGAGATCGGCGCCGGCATGCTGGTCCTGGTGGGAGTGGAGCGCGGGGACGATGCGGCCGTCGCGGAGGATGTTGCGCGCAAGGTCGCGAGCCTGCGCATCTTCTCGGACGCCGAGGGGAAGATGAACCTCGGCCTCTCCGACGTCGCGGGAAGCGTGCTCGCCGTCTCGCAGTTCACGCTCGCCGGCGACGTCAGGAAAGGGCGCCGCCCCTCGTTCGATCGGGCGCTCGCCGGCCCCGAGGCGGAGCGTCTCTTCGACGCCTTCGTCTCGCGCCTGCGCGCCGAGGCGCCGACGAAGACCGGGATCTTCGGAGCCGACATGCAGGTCGACCTCTGCAACGACGGTCCCGTGACGTTCATCTACCAGAAGCGGGCGGGGGAGGAGCCCGCCGCGGAGCGCCGCGGCCATCGACAATGACGGGGGCGGGCGCCGCCTTCCTCGACTACGCGCGAGCGGAGAAGGGGCTCGCGGCCCACACCGTCCTTGCCTACAGCTCGGACCTCGAGGCCTTCGGCCGCTACCTCTCGCCGAGGGGTATCGAGGAGGCGACGCGCGCCGAGGTGCGAGGGTTCGTGTCGTCGATGCTCGCGCTCGGGCTCTCGGCGCGCACCGTCGCCCGTCGTACGTCGGCGCTTCGCTCCTTCTTTCGCTTCGCGCAGCTCGAGCGTATGCGTGCGGACGATCCCACCGAGGACCTCCGGACGCCCCGGCGCGGGAAGAAGCTGCCGCGCGTGCTCTCGGTCGCGGAGGTCGAGCGCTTGCTCGGTGCGGCCGATCCCTCGACGCCCGTCGGGGTTCGCAACAGGACGATGATCGAGCTCGCCTACGCGGCGGGCCTGCGCGCCAGCGAGTGCTGCTCGCTCCGCGTCGATCAGGTGAACGCCGACGCGCAGTACCTGGTCGTCTCCGGGAAGGGGAGCAAGGAGCGGGCGATCCCGATCGGCGCCCCGGCGCGCGCCGCCTACCTCCAGTACGTCGCGACGGCACGCCCGGCGCTCCTGTCGGGTCGCTCGAGCCCGCACGTCTTCGTCAGCAACCGCGGCCGCGCGCTGACACGCCAGTCGTTCTTCCTCGCCCTCAAGGCGATCGGCAAGAGGGCCGGCATCCCTGCCGCGCGCTTCAGCCCTCACACGCTGCGACACTCCTTCGCGACCCACCTCCTCGAAGGCGGGGCCGATCTGCGCGCGGTCCAGCTCCTCCTCGGCCACGCCGACATCGGCACGACCGAGATCTACACCCACCTCTCGCGCGAGGCGCTCGCGCGCGTCTACAGGGAGCACCACCCGCGCGCGCGCTGATGGAGGGCTATCCGGCGGGCTTGTCCTTGCCGGTCGTCTTCTTCTTGCTCGTCTCGGGGCGCTCGAGCGCCTTCTCGATCTCCTTGCGGAGCTCGACGGGGTCGTACTTGATGCCGACCTGCATCGAGAGCTGGTGCGACCAGTAGAGCGGCGTCGGCATCTCGTCGGCCTTCCAGGTCGCGCCTCGCGGGAGGACGATGAAGATGTCCCATGCGAGCTGGCCGGTCGGCAGGTTGAGCTTCCTGTTCCACTCCATGCCCTGGGCCGCCACCGGATCCCAGTAGTGGAGCATGCGCGGGTCGTCGAAGATGGCGGCGTCGCGCACCGCGGCGTCCCGGTTGTCCTTCGGGATGGCGGGCAGCCACACCACGTACACCCGCAGGTCGTTCGCGGGGATGTTGGCCAGCACCTCGGTCATGATCTCGGAGACCCCCCGAGTGCAGTGAGGTCAGGTGGGGGAGCCGATGAAGAGGAGCCGGACGAAGTCCTTGTCGCGGTTGAACTGATCCTGCAGGACGGGGCCCTGGAGGTCCTTGATGTCCGCCGCCAAGGCGGCGGCGGCGATGCCCAGGACGCAGACCAGGGTGCCGGCGGCGTTTCGCATGGCGGAGATATTAGCAGCGCTCTCCGATCGCGGCGGCGAGCTGGGCAATCCCGGTCTTGATCGCGCTGCCGGGTAGGAAGTCGATCCCGTCCACGAGCGCTCCGGCGGCCGCGAGGTCGCCCCGGGCCGCTCCGCCGTCGCCTCGCGCGAGCTCGAGGAGCCCGTGCTCGACGTGCCAGCGCGCGAGCTCCGATCGATCGTGCGAGCGCTCCAGCGGATCGCGTGCCGCGTCGAGAAGCTCGCCGGCTCGGTCGAGGGATCCGGCACGACGCTCGAGCCGGGCCCAGGATACGCAGACGATGCTCTCGGACCTCCGGTCGCCGTGGGTCTGGTGGCGCTCCGCCGCATCGGCGAAGAGGCGGCGGGCTCCTTCCCGATCGCCCTCGTCATCGAGGAGACGTGCCATGTTGCCGAGATCGCCTCGAAGCGGCGGTCTCCGATCTCCCGGAGGACCGAGAGCGACTCGTCGAAGAGAGCGCGCGCCCGCACCGTGTCGCCGAGCTCGTGATGCAGGAGCGCGAGGTTACCGAGCTGCGTGCCGAACGTGCGGCGGTCTCCGATCTCGCGCGTCGTCGCGATCGAGCTTTCGTACAGAGGCAGCGCCGCAACCAGGTCGCCCCGCTCGTGGGCGACGTTGGCGAGGTTTGCGATGGCGATCCCCTCGGCGAGGCGGTCACCGGTGCGGCGCGCCAGGACGAGGGTCGTCTCGTAGTCCCGCGATGCCTCCGCGAGGCGTCCCTGGCTCAGATCGAGGCTCGCGAGGCACCCGAGCATCCGTCCCAGCCCGCGCACGTCGCCGTGCTCCCCGTAGACCCTGTAGGCCTCCGCGAAGAGACCGCGCGCGTCCTCGAACCGGCTCTGCTCGAACAGGACGACGCCGATGTTGCCGAGGACGGTCGCCCGTCCGAGCGCGTCGCCGTCCTCGCCGTGGATCGCACCCGCCTTCTCGTAGCACTGGACGGCGCTCGCGAGCTCTCCGCGGTCGAGGTGGTAGGTGCCGAGCGAATTGAGGGCGTCGGCCTCGCCGTGGCGGTCGCCCGCCCGCTCCATCTCCGATAGCGACGCCTCGATCGTCGCCCGCGCCTCGTTGAGCTTGCCGAGCTTGTGGAGCACGACGCCGAGGTTGAGCCGGCAGCGCGCGGCGAGCACCGGCTCGTCGATCCGGAGGGCATCCTCGAGCGCCGCGGAGAGGACGTCGCGTGCCTCGTCCATGTGACCCTGGAGCCGCAGCACACGGTTCGAGAGGTGGAGCCGGGCGTTCGCCGACGTCGTGCTCGGGCCGCCCGAGAGCGCGAGGCACGATCGGAAGGCCTGCTCGGCCGCCTGCAGCGCGAACTGCGCTGCCGCCGCGTCGCCCGCGTCGAGGTAGAGGCCGCTCGCTCGCGCTCGCTCCCCGGCGCGCTCCCAGTGAGGCGCGAGCTCCGCGGCCGTGGCGCGCCCGCCCGCCTCGAGCGCGCCCGCGACGGCGCCATGCCGGATCCGTCGTTCCGCCGGATCGAGGGCTTCGTAGGCGGCGCGGTGGAGCCCGTCGTGCTGGAACGCGAACGACGATCCTTCGCCCTCCAGCACGTCGCGCGCGAGAAGCTCCGCAAGCCCGACCCGGACGGAAGCGGCATCGAGCTCCGCGGTTGCGGCCAGCACTCCTTCCTCGAATCGCCTCC
Organism: Acidobacteriota bacterium; assembly: GCA_046331505.1. GTDB lineage: Bacteria > Acidobacteriota > Vicinamibacteria > JAXLQT01 > JAXLQT01 > JAXLQT01. The sequence goes on along the minus strand of JAXLQT010000041.1, from coordinate 31,445 downwards.
CCTGGACGGAGGCGATCGCCGCGAGCCGCCGCGCTCCAGGGCCGAGCGCCGTCAAGCGACGCGCGAGCAGGGTCTCGATCGAGCCGGGCAGCGGGATGTCCCCGATGGCGCTCGACGTCCACTCGCCGTCCCGTCCGAGGGCGAGCGTTCCCTCGTCGACCAGCGCGCGCAGGCACTCCGCCACGAAGAGCGGGTTGCCTTCCGCGCGCGCGGCGAGGAGGCGTCCGAGATCGGCGGGAGGCTCGAGGAGCCCGAGTACGTGGCCCGCCATCGCCGAGACCGCGTCGGGGGAGAGACGGCCGAGGTGGAGCGCCGTCGCCCGATCGCCGCCGCCGAGATGCTGGAGGTCCGGTCCGGCGTCCTCGGAACGGTAGCTCGCCAGGACCATGACCGCGGGTGGCGCGCCGGCGCGCGCGAGGTAAGCGACCGTGCCCGTCGTCAGCTCGTCGGCGAGGTGGAGATCGTCCAGGATCCAGACCACCGGGCGCGGCACCGCGAGCGCCTCGAGGACGTCGCGCGCATGTACGAAGACGCGCAGCCGCGCGGCGTCGGCGGCGAGGTTGGCCGCGGGCGGGAGGTCTTCGAGACCGGGGAGGGCCGCGAGCCCGGGCTCGTAGGGCGCGAGCGTCGCCGCGCGCGCGCCAAGGATCCGCAGGGTCTCCGGCGCTCCCCTCGCGGCAGATGTCGGCGATGCCCTGCAGCGGAAGGCCGCGCAGAGGGCGCGAGCCGGGACGCTCGCCTCCGTGGGCGGTGAGGACGACGTAGCCGCGCGCGACGGCCTGGCGCGACAGCTCGAGGCCGAGACGCGTCTTGCCGCTCCCGCTCGGGCCGCTCGCGATCACGATGCGGCCGCGCTGCCTTCCGAGATCGTCGAGAGCTTCGCCGAGGACCGCGAGCGCGTCGTCGCGGGCGACGAGAGGCGAGCGGTAGAGGTGGGGCCGGCACACCGGCAACCCAGCTCCGCGCGCGGCAGCCGTCGCCCGTTCGTCCGCGCGCCGCGCTTCCGTGGGGCGGGGGCTCGTCCCCGGCGGGTTTCCGGCGGCAAGGATGCGCTCGAGCCGCGCGGCGAGCGCGAGCGCCGATCCGAGACGCCGCGCCGGCGTCTTCTCGAGCAAGCGCAAGACGATGTCGTCGAGCTCCCGCGGAAGGCCGTAGCGCGACGGGGGTACGGGCTCCGAGCTCAGGTGCTGGACGACGACGTCCGTCGCCGAGGCTCCGACGAAGGGCGGGCGTCCGACGAGGAGCTCGTAGATCATGCAGCCGAGCGAGTAGAGATCGGCGCGCGCGTCGATCAGGTCTCCTCGTGCCTGCTCGGGAGCGATCGTGTCGACGCTGCCGGTGATCTCGCCCTGCACCTCGAGCGCATCGCGGCCGACGGCGGCGAACCGCGCCGCGAGGCCGAAGTCGACGATGACGGGACGCAAGGCGGCGTCGCCGGGGGCGCGGGCCACGGCTTCCCGGAGGAGCACGTTGTCGAGCTTCAGGTCCCGGTGGACGATCCCCTCGCCGTGCAGGTAGGCGAGCGCGTTGCAGAGGTCCCGCGAGAGCGAGAGGACCTCGGGGATCAGCTCGGGTGGAAGCGGCTCGACCGGCCTCTGCCGCGACGGTCGCGCGTCGCCCACGATGTCGATGCGCGCTGTGGGAGCCTCCCCGAGGCCGAAGCGCATCGTCGGAGTGGTCGCTCCCTCTTCCAGCGAATCGCCGTGGTCCCGGAGCCTCCGGGCCCACGACCGCAGCGTCTCGCCCGCGACGAGATCCATCGCGTACCAGGGGAGCCCGTCGTGGAGACCTTCGCCGACGATGCGCACGATGCCGGGGTGGGAGAGCCTCGCGAGCGCCATCACCTCGCGCCGCACACCCTGCACATGCTCCGCTCTGGGGACGCGCACCGTCTTGAGCGCCGCGCGCTCATTTGTCTCGGCGTGGACCGCCTCGTAGACGACGCCCATCCCGCCTCCGCCGAGCGCGGACAGGAGGCGGAACGGTCCGATGCGCGAGGGGAGCGAGCCGGTGCCGGGCGGGATCAGTAGCCCATGTCCGTGAGCGCGGTCTTCACTCCGTAGGTCGTCGTGAACGCCGGGATGGGCGCTCCCACCGCGGTGTCGATCACCACGATCTGCCCGCTCTGTGCGGGGTCGGGACCGGCGCCCGTCGCCACCTCGTCGTCGCCGTCGGCGCCGGCGTCGCCCGCCCGCACGAACGACGAGCCGAAGAGCGCGCCCGGGATCGTCGTGAAGGCGTAGCCCGGGATCGCCGCGATGGCCGTGTCGTCGTACTGGAAGCCCGCGACGTCGGCGGTGAACGCCGGGCCTGGCCCGATGCCCGCGACGATCTCGCCGTAGCCATCCTGGTCGACGTCGGCTCCGGTTGCCGAGGCACCGTACGACGTCGTGGCGAACGCGTTGAAGTTGATCTTCCCGATCGAGGCGATCGCGGCGCCGTCGTAGTTCCATCCGCGGACCTGCGGGCCGAACACCGCGCCCGGCCCCGGGCCCGTGAGGATCTCCTCGAACACGTCCCGCTCCACGTCGCCGCGCTCGGGGTGGACGCCGTACTTCAGCGTGCCGTACGCGAAGTAGCTGATCTTGGCGATCGACGAGAGCACCGCGCCGTCGTAGTTCCATCCGCGCACGTGGGGTCCAAAGACCCCGCCGGGGCCCGCTCCCGTGACGATCTCGGCGTAGCCGTCGCAATCGAGGTCGCCCGCGGCGACGTGGACGCCGTAGCGCAGCGTGCCGTAGGCGTAGTAGTTGATCTTCGCGAGCGGGGTCCCGGTCCGATCGAACGCGCGCACCTGCGGCCCGTAGTTGGCTCCCGGCCCCGGTCCGGTGACGACCTCGGCGTAGTCGGCGCCCGCCGGGCCGCCGTTGACGTCGCCGGAGGCCACGTTGGCGCCGTACCCAGTCGATCCGTACGCGAGGAAATCGATCTGCGGGATCGGCGTGCCCGCCGCCGTGAAACCGAGCACGCGCGGGGCGTTGGTGGGCCCGGCGCCGGGCGCCGCGACGAGATCCGCCGGCCGGGACACGATGGTGAACGCGCCGGCCGCCGTCGCGGAACGGAGGTCCGGGTTCTGCACCGTGACGTCGTAGCTCGCCGGCGCCGTGGCGCCGGGGATGGTGGCGAGCGCGGTGACGAGCGTCGGCGTGACGGTCACCGAGCCGATGATGATGCCGGGCGCGCTCGTGCTCACGGTGGCACCGGCCGCGAAGTTCTGCCCGCTGATCCGCAGCGGCGCGTTGACCTGACCCGCCTGCGCGCCCTCCGGGCACACGTCGGTGATGACCGGAAGCACGATGGGAACGTCGAGCGCCATCAGCCAGCCGCCGCTGCCGAAGTCACGCGCGTGGACCGCCTTCCCGCCGACCGCGGCGTAGCGTCCATCGTCCGAGATTGCCGCGGCGAAGGCCGAGCCGACGCCGGGGACCGAGTCGTCGGGGATGGCGAACACGGGCGTGCTGGAGGCGCGGTCGTAGACGGCCACGATGTTGCCCGTCGTGGCCTGGTAGCCGCCCCATGACGACGCCACGCCCCGCAGGCCGTCCGCCGAGAGCGCGACGCTCTGGACGTAGTCGCCGTAGGTCGTGTCGGACCAGACGATGGCGCCGGAGACCGGATCGATGAGATGGACCGATCCGGTGTAGGGGGTCGTGAAGTTGAGGGTGCCCGCCATCACGGTCCGGGCGTCGTCCGAGATGTCGATGGCGGTGATCCAGTCGTCGAGCGTGTCGATGTTCCAGAGCGACACGTACTGGCTCGTCGGCGGGTCCCAGTGGTAGATGCGCACGTGGCCGCTGAAGTTGCCGAAGACGAGGTAGTCGCCGTTGCTCGACAGGCGTGCGATCGTCTGGGTGTTGCCCGGCAGCGCGAAGGTGGAGATCTTCGCGCTCGTCGCGACGTCCCACACGTTCACGGTGGCGTACTCGTTCCCGGCGAGGCGCGATCCGTCGGCGGAGACGTCGAGCCCCTGCGTCGCCGTGGCGAGCGTGAAGTCTTCCCAGAGGAGGGATCCCGTCGCGGCGTCGTAGAGCTGGACCGCGCCGCCGTTCGGAGCCTGCGAGTCGGTCGAGCCCCCCGCGATGAAGGAGCCGTCGGGCGCGACGGCGCAGTGAGCGCCCTGGTAGGTGCCGGTGTAGGGATGGGTGTAGGTCGGGGTGTTCGAGGCCGGCCCCCACTGGTAGAGAGGCTCGCCGCCGGTCGTGCCGGCGATCACGGCGTTCGTCGTGCCGATGTCGACCGGCACGAAGAACGAAGACGTGACCGGGTACGTCCAGATGGGCGTGCCGTTGCCCGTCGTCTGGTAGTGGGCGATGTACATGTCGTTGAGCCACCACCCGGCGGCGATCGAGGCGCCGTCGCCGGAGATGGCGACGTCCTCCCGATCGATGTCCGCCGCCACTTCGAGGACCGTCCAGAGGATCGATCCCGCGCGGCCCGCGCTGGAGGAAGATGATGCTGCGACCAGCGCCCTCCTCGGCGGCCCGTCCGTGACGCTGCGGACGAGCTGCGATCCGCCGGAGCCGGCGGCGAGCTCCCGGGACACGCCTGGCGCTCCGGCATACGCTGGAAGGACCATGGCGACGGCTGGCAGGATCGCGGCGACTCTCATCGGACACCTCCGGCATGCGGTGACTTCATGATCTCGTGCAGGCAATCGAGCATCCTATCAACGTCCCGGCGCAGGCTCCTGAAGCTCTCGGCGTCGGCGCTCGGCGCCGCGCTCGTCCCGGGCCGGGCGCGCGCGCGGCCGGCACCGTCGAAGCGCCGCCTGATCGAGGGGCGCTACGTCCCTCCCTCGCTGGGCCACGAGGTCGCCTACGCGATCCACCTGCCGCCGGCGTCCGACCGCCACGACGCCGATCTGCCGATCCTCTACTTCCTCCACGGCCTCCGCGACGACCAGACCGTGTGGGAGCGCGAGGGATTCGCGGACATGACGCAGGAGCTGATCGACGCGGGGAAGATCCCGCCGCTCGCGGTCGCGCTCCCTGACGGCCGGCGCGGCTTCTACACGAACGCATGGAAGGACGGCCCGCGCGAGGAGGACGCGATCTTCCCCGACTTCGTCCAGTTCACCGAGGAGCGTCTCCTGGGCCGGCGACCGCGGGGGCGCCGCGCGATCGCGGGCATCTCCATGGGAGGCTACGGGGCCTTCAAGATCGCCTTGAAGCAACCGCGCGAGTTCGCCGCCATCGCCTCCCTCTCGGGTGCGCTGGCCGCGAACGACCGCTACATGCTCGACGTCGGGGAAGGGCGGCGCGGGCGCTACCTCCTTTCGGTCTTCGGCCCTCGGGAGGACGAGCGTATGCGCGACGCGAACGACGAGTACCGCGTCATCCGGCGGCTCGATCCCGCCGCCGCGCCCGCCATCTTCCTCGCCTGCGGCACGGAGGATCACTTCGACTTCGACCAGGGCCTCGCCGGCGTGCGCGACGCGCTCCTGGCACGCGGCGTCAAGGCCGAGGTGTCGGTCGGAAACGGCCGTCACGCCTTCTCCTACTGGCGGCGCGTGATGCCCGAGGTGCTGGCGTTCGTCGCCCGGAATCTTGAGGTAGGCTGACGCGCCCATGGCCCGGCTCCGCGTCGTTCTCCTGCAGATCCGTCCGGGCTCGTTCCCGTCGCGAGAGGAGCGGCGGAGCCTCGCGGACCTCGCCCCAGGGCTGATCGTGCTCCCGGAGTACTGGGCCGTCGCCCCCGGCACGACGTCGCCCGCCCGCTCGTTCGTCCACTTCGACCGGTCTCTCGAGGAGCTCCGGTCCCTCGCGGTCGAGTGCAACACGGTCGTCGTCGGCGGGACCGTGGTCGAGAAGGAGGGGCAGGACTACTTCAACTCCTGCTTCGTCTTCGATCGACGCCAGCTCGCGGGCTTCTACCGGAAGATCCACGTGACCGAGCGGGAGCGCGCGGCGGGGATGACGCCGGGACGCGATCACCGCGTGCTCCAGGTCGGCCCGATCCGCATCGGCCTCTTGATCTGCGCCGACGTCCTGGTGCCGGCTTCCTTCGACGCGATGCGGGCGGAGCGAGCCCACATCATCGCCGTGCCGACGTCGTCGCCCTATCGTCCCGACGACACCCTCGATGCGAAGGAGCGCCGCGACCGCGAGATCTTCGTCGCCGGTGCCGCGCGCGCGTCGGCGTTCGTGGTCAAGACCTGCGCGGCCGGGGCGCTGCTCGGTGCGCCGCTCCAGGGTCGGAGCCTCGTCGCGGGGCCGGCGGGGGTGCTCGCGCGCGTTCCCTTCGGCGATGAGGATCGGGAGGCGCGGATGGTCGTCGATCTCGACCTCGACGCCGTGACTGCGACCGATGGTCACCTCGCCTCGCATGGCGTCTGAGCCGCGGGGCGAGGCTTCCAGCGACCCCGCGATCCTCGATCTGGTCGTCGCGCTGGCGCGGGCGTCGGCCGAGGGAGACGTCGAGGTCGTCGCGCGGTGCCTCGCGTCGGCGCTGAAGCGCGTCGTCCCGTTCCAGCGGGGCTACCTCATGACGCTCGAGGGCCAGCGGGGAAGGCTCGCGCCGCTCGATGCCGTCGCGCGTGCCGCCTCGCGGCCGGCGCCTCCTCCGCCGGTCCAGCTCCCGGCGGCCTACCTGCGGAGGTTGGCGGCGGGTCGGCGCCCGCCGTTCCCGAGGGTCGTGCCCCTGGCCGCCGGCACGACGGTCCCGCTCGTGTCGGCGAGCGCGGTGATCGGCGCGCTCTACCTCGGGAGGCGCGCCCCCTTCGATGCGCGCGAGCGGGCGCTCCTGGATCGCGTGGCGCCGCTCGTCAGCGCCCACGTCGCGGTGGCGCAGCGCATCGAGGGGACGGTGAGCCGCCTCTACCAGCTCGCGCTCGTGAACGCGGCGAGCCGCCGCATGAGCGCGAACATCCGCTCCGACGCGCTCGTCGCCGACGTCGTCACCGCGATCCAGACCACCTTCGGGTTCGACCACGTGATCCTGTTCCAGATCGACCACCGCCTCGAGCAGGCGCGCGAGATCGCCTACGCCGGGAAGGACGGGCCGCACGACGCGGTGCACCGCCAGCCGCTCGGCAAGGGGCTCGTCGGCCACGCGGCGCGCACCGCCGAGCCCGTCGTCGCCAACGACGTGCGCCGCGACCCTCGCTACCTGAGAGGCGTACTCCACGGGACGAGGAGCGAGCTCGCGATCCCGCTCATGTCGACGGGCAAGGTGATCGGCGTGCTCGATCTCGGCAGCGGCGAGGTGGGGGCGTTCGATCGCAGCACGATCGTGATCCTGGAGACCCTCGCCTCGCAGGTGGCGAACTTCCTCAGGAACGCCGAGCACTTCGAGCGCGCCCGCGTCGCGGCGGAGCGCCTGCGGGTGCTCCTCGCGACGTCGCGGCAGATGGCGCGCGCCGTCGACAACGAGAACGTCCTGCCGGTCATCACCGATCAGGCGAAGGTGCTGCTGCGCGCGTCCCACTGCACGGTCTATCGCCTCCAGGAGAGCGGCAAGTCGCTGCGCGCCGCGGGCGCGGCGGCGGGTCCGCGCAGGACGCTGCCCGTTGCGACGGGCGTCGTCGGCCGCGTGCTCGCCGAGGGTACGCCCGAGATCCACAACGACGCGCTGGGCGATCCCCGCGTGCGCGCCCTTGCGGCGCGCGCGGAGCACGTGATGGTGGCGCCGCTCCACTCGCGCGGGCTCAGCGTCGGCGCCATGGTCGTCGCGCGCCGCGACGCGCCGTTCGCGAACGAGGACCTCGACATCCTGTCGATCTTCGCTGGGCTTGCCGCCGACTCCCTGCGCCGCCAGGAGCTCCACCGCGAGATCCGCGAGACGAAGGACTTTCCGAGCGCATCGTCGACGCGAGCGCCGACGCGATCGTCACGACCGATCTCGAAGGCAACGTGACCCTGTTCTCGCCTGGCGCCGAGGCCCTCTTCGGCTACGCGAGAAGCGAGGTGGTGGGGCGGCCGGTGTCGTCCTTCATGGCGCGGGGGAAGGGGGAGGGGAGCCGCGTCATGAAGCGCCTCTGGCGGACGGAGCGGTTCGCGAGCCACGAGATCCAGTTCGTGAACAAGAGCGGAGAGACCATCAACTGCATCATGTCGGCGTCGCTCTTGCGGGACGCCCAGGGCAAGCCTGTCGGCACCCTCGGCATCTCGAAGGACATCTCCGATCGCGTGCGCCTCGAGCAGCGGCTACGGGAGCTGACGATCGAGGACGACCTCACGGGTCTCTACAACGTCCGCCACTTCTGGAGCTCGGTGCAGTACGAGCTGCGCCGCGCCCGCCGGCAGGAGACGCCGCTCTCGCTCTTCCTCTTCGACGTCGACCGCTTCAAGCGCTACAACGATCGCCTCGGCCACCTCGCCGGCGACCAGGCGCTGGCCCTCATCGGCCGCCTCGTGCAGAGCAACATCCGCTCCGACATCGATCGCGGATTCCGGTACGGCGGCGACGAGTTCGTGGTCATCCTTCCTGGCGCCGACACCGAGGGCGCCCACCGGATCGCCGATCGCATCCGGCGCAAGGTCGCCCTCGCCACCGGCGGCGAGCTCGCCATCAGCGTCGGCCTCGCCGAGCTCGACGACCGCATCCCGGACGCCAGGCGCTTCGTGCAGATCGTCGATCGGGCCATGTACCGCGCCAAGCGCAAGGGCGGCGATCGCGTCGAGATCGCCTGACGGTGGGTCTGCTCCTGCGCCTCATCGAACGGTCGGACCAGAAGGCGCTGTCGGAGTTCGCCGGGCGGGCCGCCGACTCCCGCCTGCTCGCTCCGGTGCTGAAGGCGCTCTTCGTGAGCGCGTACCGGCCCGATCTCAGCGAGGCGGAGAAGGGCTATGGCGACTATCCGACGTGCAATGCGCTCTTCACGCGCGCCTTGCGGGACGGGCGGCGGCCCATCGACGATGCAGCGCTCGTCTGTCCCGCCGATGGTGCCTACGGCGCCGCGGGCGCGATCGAGGAAGGAATGCTCTTGCAGGCGAAAGGGAAGCGCTACGCGCTCGAAGCGCTGCTCGGCCCGGCGGCGCCGCTCGCGCCGCGACTGCTGGGCGGGAGCTTCCTCACGGTCTACCTGTCGCCTCGCGACTACCATCGCTTCCATGCGCCGTGCGGAGGTCGGCTCGCCGCGGTCGAGCGCATCCCGGGCCGGCTCCTCCCGGTCAATGCGGGCGCGGTCGCGTCGATCGACGACCTCTTCGCGCGCAACGACCGGACGCTCTTCGTCATCGAGGACGGCGCCGGCGTCACGGGATCGCTCACGGTGCTCGTCGCCGTCGCGGCGTTCCTCGTCTCTGGCGTCGTGGCGACCGCGCCGCCGGGCCCCCTGGCCCGGGGCTCCGAGCTCGGCTACTTCCGCTTCGGCTCGACCGTTGTCGTTCTCGCGGGGCCGGAGCTTCCGCGCCTCGCAGCGCCGCCCGGTGCCGCGCGCGTCGGCAGGGGGCTGACCGGCTCGATGGACGCTACGCGGTGAGCTCGAACATGCGCTCGAGCGGCCGCAGCGCGCGGATCCGCAGATCCTCGGGGATCGTGATCTCCGGCTTCAGATCGCGGAGCGCAAGGTAGACCTTCTCGAGCGTGTTCTTCTTCATGTGCGGGCACTCGTTGCAGCCGCACGCCGATTCCGGAGGCGCCGCGATGAACTCCTTGCCGGGGTTCGCCTTCTTCATCTGGTGGATGATGCCCGCCTCGGTCGCGACGATGAACTTCCTCCCGGGGCTCTCGGACGCGTAGCGGAGGATCGACGAGGTCGATCCCACGTGATCGGCGTGCCGGAGGTAGCCCTCCTCGCACTCGGGATGGGCGAGCACGAGCGCATCCGGGTGCTCGACCTTGAGCGCGAGCAGCCTCCGTTCGCTGAAGATCTCGTGGACGATGCAGATGCCGTTCCAGAGCAGGAGGTCCCGTCCCGACTGCTTGCGGAGGTACGCGCCGAGGTTGCGATCCGGCGCGAAGAGGATCGGCTTGTCCGGAAGCCGCTGGATGATCTTGAGGGCGTTGCTCGACGTGCAGATGACGTCGGACAGCGCCTTGATCTCGACGCTGCAGTTGATGTATGTCACCGCCACGTGCTCCGGGTGCGCGGCCCGGAACGCCGCGAACGCATCGGCGGGGCACCCCTCGGCGAGCGAGCAGCCGGCCTCCATGTCGGGGAGCACCACCCGCCGCGTCGGGTTCAGGATCTTGGCCGTCTCGGCCATGAACTTCACGCCGGCGAAGACGATCACGTCCGCCTGCGTACGCTGCGCGGCGCGCGAGAGCTCCAGCGAATCGCCCACGAAGTCGGCCAGGTCCTGGATGGCGGCATCCGGGTAGTAGTGGCAGAGGAGCACCGCGTTGCGCTCCTTCTTGAGCCGCAGGATCTCCTGCTCGAGCTCGAAGCCCTGCGGGATCTCGCGGATCTCGGGAAGCGCGGCGACGGTCATCTGGGATGGAGAAGGTTAGCCGCAATGGCCCGGGCCAGTAAAGGCGCGCTGATGCGACGCGTTGCGGGCAGGCGCACGTTCTACGAGACGGCCAGACGCACGCTCCCCCGCGCCAGCAACAGCCCCACCGCCCGGTCGATGTCGAACGGGTCGGCGAGGAACGAGCGCCGTAGCTCCGAGCGCGTCGCTCGCGTCCCCATCGCGACGGCGACCGCATCGACGAGCGGCTCGCCGGTCGGCGTCGCTGCGAGCGGCTCGAGCGCAACGTCCTCGCCCGGGAGGAGTCGCTCGATGCGCGCCCACTCGTCCTTCCTGAGTCCGTGCTCGAGGAGCGTCTTCGCGATGGACGGCGCGTCGCCCGCCGGCACGTGCCTCCCCAACCGGTAGATGCGGAAGGACCCCGCGCGCCAGTCGAGAACGTGGAACACGACGAGGCGCATCTGGAGCGGGAGGAGCCGGTGCAGGATCTCGCGATCGACGTAGCCGCGATCCACGGCCGCCTGTCCCAGCGGTCCCCGGCGGCTCTTCAGAAGCTCGATCCGGTCACGGTTGCTGAGCAAGCCCCGATCGACCAGGACCTGTCCGAGCCTCATCGCGGGATGCGAGCTCCTCGCGTGGACGATCCGCCCGCCGTCGACGGCAAGCCACGCGAAGTGGCCGCTCCCCGCCTCCCTCGCGGCGATGGCTAAGGAGCCTCGCTGATCCTGGAGGAACGCGAGGACGTCGGCCAGGGGCAGGAAGTCGAGCCGTCCTCGGAGGAGGGGTTGGGGCGAGAGCATCGCTGGAAGGTAACGCGCAAGCCCCCGCCGGTTTGCGACATCGGGGGAGACCGGATTCGTCACAGCTCGCCCCGGGAAGCTTTGCTAGCATCGGTGGGCTCATGCGCGGGAAGCCAATCTCCATCGCGAAGGTGGTGAAGCGGTTCGGAAAGAGCGTCGCGCTCAAGGGCGTCTCGCTCGAGATCGCGGCCGGCGAGTTCGTGGCCCTCCTCGGACCGTCAGGCTGCGGCAAGACCACGCTGCTGCGCATCCTGGCCGGGCTCGAGGACCCGGACGAGGGGCGGCTCACGATCGGCGATCGAGTCTGCTACGACGCGGAGCGGTTCATCTACGTGCCGCCCGGAAAGCGCGACATCGGCCTCATCTTCCAGTCCTACGCGCTCTGGCCGCACCTGACCGTGAAGGAGAACATCCTGTTCGCGCCGCGGGCGCGCGGCGATCGCGATGCCGAGTCGGCGTTCCCGCGGATCCTTTCCGACCTCAAGCTCACCGGGCTCGGAGAGCGCTACCCCTCGCAGCTCTCGGGAGGCCAGCAGCAGCGCGTCGCCATCGGACGGATGCTGGCGGCGCGGCCGTCGGTCTTCCTCATGGACGAGCCCCTCAGCAACCTCGACGCGGCGCTCCGGTTCGAGATGCGCCACGAGCTGCGCCGCATCCACGAGACGCAGGAGGCGACCACGGTCTACGTGACCCACGACCAGGGAGAGGCGCTGGCGATGGCGGATCGCGTCGCGGTGATGGACGCCGGCGACATCGTCCAGGTCGGGCCTCCGACCGACGTCTACCGGAGACCCGCCACGCTCGGGCTCGCGCGGTTCCTCGCGAACCCCGTGGTCAACGTTCTCGACGCGGAGATGCGCGGACCCGAGGTCCGGATCGGCTCGTTCCAGATACCGATCCCGCCCGGCCAGCCGAACGACGGGCGGGTCGTGGTGACCGCCCGGCCGGAGGACATCCATCTGAATGGCAGCTCTCCGACCGCGCGTGACCTCAAGGTGAAGGACGTGATGCCGCTTGGCGCCGAGGCGATCGCCACGCTCTCCGAGGAGGGGTGCGAGCTCCTGGCGCGGGTGTCCTGGGAGCGGCGGCCGGGCGTCGGCGAGACGGTGCGGGCCGAGATCTCCGCGGGCTCGATCAACATCTACAGCGCCGATTCGGGGCGTAGGATCGGGCCGTGACGAAAGGGTCGCGCGTCGGCGCCGTCCTCGTCGGCGCGAGCCTCCTTGCGGTCGGCATCCTCTCGCTGACCTGCCGGCCCGCGTTCGACCAGCAGGCCTGGTTCAAGGCCGCGAAGCTCGGTCCGTTCCGGGACAAGTCCGAGACCGTCGCCACCGTCGAGGCGGCCGCGCGCAAGGAGGGCGAGGTCGTGGTCTGGTCCCTGTCGAGCCGGCTCGAGGAGACCGGCAAGGCGTTCGAGAAGAAGTACGGCATCAAGTGCAGCGTCCAGAGCATGGGGACGCAGGACCTCCTGAAGAAGGTGCGCTACGACCAGCAGGCGAAGGGGTTCAATGCGGACGTCTATCTCTTCGGCGACGCGCCCGAGGTGCTCTCCACGCTCGTGAAGCAGGGGCAGGCCTGGCCCTGGCTGAGCCCCGAGATGGAGCGCGCCATCCCGGAGAGCCTGAAGGTCGGGCTTCCCGCTCATCACGTTTCGGCGATCGGGGTCATCTACAACTCCGACAAGTACGCACAGCCGCCGATCAAGAGCTGGTGGGACCTGACCACGCCGCCGTGGCAGGGGAGGGTCGTCATGAAGGATCTGAAGAAGGGCGGCGGCGACGTCAACCTCTTCTCCGCCTTCGTCCAGCACTCCGACGATCTCGCGCGCGACTACAAGGACCACTTCGGCGAGGAGATCAAGCTCGACGGGACGCCGAACGCGGGTTACGAGTTCCTCAAGCGGCTTCTCGCCAACAAGCCCATCTTCACGCCGTCGGGCTCCGAGGCCGCCGACAAGGTGGGCGCCTCGAACGTCGTCGACCCGCCCGTCGGGCTGATGACCCTGGGCAAGGTGCGCTACAAGGGCGAGCGCAGCCTGGCCCTGAAGTGGATCCCGGGCATGACCCCAGCGTCGGGTCTCGCGTACCCCGATCCGATCGGCGTCGCCAACGGCGCGAAGCACCCCTATGCTGCGAAGCTCTTCATCGAGTACGCGCTGAGCGTCGAGGGGTACAAGCCCTATCTCGAGTACGGCACCTGGCCGGCGAGGACGGACGTCCCGCTCCCCGAGGAGATGATCCCGCTCTCCCAGGCCGGGTTCTGGATCGTGGATCCGGACTACAACTTCAAGGTCCGGAAGGACATCTTCGACTTCATCGTCGGGCAGCAGTAGTCTCTGGCGCCGTGGCCGAGGCCCTGACTCTCAGCCCGCCGACCTCGCGCCTGCACGCCTGGATCCTCCGCGCCTGGCAGACGCCTGCCATCGTGATCGGCCTTGCGAGCATCGTGCCGCTCGCGCTCCTGCTCGCGAGCCCGATGGTGCACGTGCTGCGCGAGGCCTTCTCCTACCAGGAGAACGAGGCGCTCCGCGCGGGCGTCCCCGAGGGCACGCTGACGCTGGAGTTCGTGCGGGAGGTCGTTGCTTCCAATCTCTCGCCGAAGCTCTTCTGGATCCCGCTCGGGAACACGCTCGTGACGGGCGTGATCGCGACGATGCTCGCCGTGATGATCGGCGGCGCGTTCGCCTGGCTCCTGACCCGCACGGACATCCCCGGCAAGAAGGTGCTCGCGAACATCGCGCTCATTCCCTACGTGACGCCGCCGTGGCCGATCGCGCTCGCGTGGGTCGCGGCGTTTCAGACCGATGCGGTCCCGGGCGGCAAGCCCGGCATCGTGCAGTGGCTCACGGGCATGAAGCCGCCGAGCTGGGCGTGCTACGGACCCTTCCCGATCATCATGGTGGAGGCGATCCACCTCTACGCGTACGCGTTCCTGTCGATCTCGGCCGCGCTCCAGCGCGTCGACGCGTCGCTCGAGGAGGCGTCCGACGTGCTCGGTGTCTCCCGCGCGCGCACGCTGGGGAAGATCACGATGCCGCTCGCGCTTCCGGCGATCCTCTCCGCCGCGATCCTCACCTTCGGCAAGGCCGCGGGCAACTTCTCGACGCCCTTCTTCGTCGGCAACCCCGTCGGCTACCACACGCTCGCGACCTGGCTCTACGCGCTCGTCCAGAACCAGCAGAACGGGCGGGCCGCCATCATCGCGCTCGCCCTCGTGCTGCTGTCGGCCGTCACGCTCGAGCTCAACCGGCGCGCGGTCGGGCAGGCGCGCAAGTACGGCACCGTCACCGGGAAGGGGTTCCGGGCGCAGCGTGTCAAGCTCCGCCACCTTCGCGTGCCGGTGACGGCGATGACCACCCTCCTTGTGCTCGCCACCGCGGTCGTGCCGCTCGGGATCCTCATCGTGCAGTCGCTCTCCGCGGAGGAGGGCATCTACGCGCTCTCGAACCTCACGCTCCACTCCTGGATCGGCCACTCGGACGTGAGGTACGCGAGAGGCGAGCCGGGCATCCTCAGGAACGCGGAGATGTGGATGGCGACCTGGAACAGCGTGAAGATGTCGGTGCTCCAGGCGGGGATCTGCGTGCTCGTGGGATTGCCCCTCGCGCTGGTGATCCACGAGGGAAAGCCCGCATGGTTGACGCGGCTGGTCGAGATCCTGACGTTCGTGCCCTACATGACGCCCGCCCTCGCGTTCGGCGCGGTCTACCTGCTGCTCTTCGCGCGTCCCATCGGCCCGATCCCGGCGCTCTACGGGACCTTCACGCTGCTCATCGTCGTCTCCGTCGCGAAGCACATCCCGTACGCGGTGCGCGCCGAGACCGCGGCGCTCACGCAGGTGGCGGGCGAGCTCGTCGACGCCGCCAAGATCATGGACATTCCCCTTGCGCTCACGATGCGCAAGATCTTGATCCCTCTCCTTCGTCCGAGCATGTTCGCCGCGTTCGTGATGATGCTCATCAGCGGCATGAAGGAGCTGTCCCTCGTGATCCTTCTCGTGGGTCCCAACACGCAGCTCTTGACGACGTTCGTCTACCGCTACCAGGAGCTCGGCCATCGGGGTTTCTCCGCGGCGATGGTCGTCTTCCTCGTTGCGATCGTCGTCACGATCTCCACGGTGGTTCGGCGTTTGCAAGGTGAAGACCTGGCGAAGGGCCAGTTTTCCGAGGAGTGAGCCGATGAAGTCCCAGAAACATCTCATCGTCATCGCGTTCGTGGCCGCGGCGGTCTCGTCCCAGGTTGCGCGCGCCCAGCGCGTGAACTGGACACAGGCGCGACTGACCGCGCAAGACATTGCAGAGGACGCGCAGCGCGCTTACGTGGAGTCGTCGCGCACGATCGGCGGGGAGCTGGCGCGCCGCTTCTTCACGGCGTGGGCCGATGCCGAGGCTCTCAGCACCCTCGCCCAGGGCGCTCCGAGCACGCAGCGCGAGGTGATGGAGGCGGTGTCGTTCCTCGACGCGGACTTCGAGGCGGCCAACGACCTCATGCGCCGCTCGCGTCTCACGGGCGATGCGCGCGCCTACTTCGTTCACGCGACCGACGAGCTGGATCACTTCAAGGAGCAGGTGGGCATGGGTGGACCGCCCCCGGAGGATCCTCCGCCGCAGACGGCGCTCTCGCTCACGCTCGCGAGCGACGGGTGGCACGGGAACTTCTTCGATCGCTACACGCGCCTCGCCGGCGAGTTCAAGGGCCTCAACCTGCGCCAGGCGGACATCATCGTCACGGACGCCCAGGGATACTCCCTCTGGCACCGCGACAACGCGTTCCCGGAGATCCGCGAGTTCTACGACACCCACAAGTTCTTCCGGCCGGCCGTCGTGACGATCCCCTTCCAGCAGAAGTTCTACCTGAAGTGGATCCCGCCCGGAGCCGCGTGGGTCTACGTGCGCCTGCGCGACGGCGCGGGCAACGTCTCCGACCAGGCCATCCCCGTGCCGCAGTAAAGGGCGGGGGCTCGTCCCCCGCCGTTTTCCCGGGACGGATTCAACCGATCGCCCGCCACTCGCCGCGCAAGTTGACGACGAACGCCGTCGCGCCGTGCCGGCGCAATGCCGGGCGCGCTCCGTCCCCGTCGACCATCACCGCCTTGGTCAGCGCATCCGCGAGCAGGCATGTCGGTGCGACGACCGACACGCTGGCTCGCGTCAGGATCGGCGACCGCTTTTGCGGATCGACCAGGTGGCTGACGCGCCGCCCGCCGACGACGCGGATGCTCCGGTACGCCGCCGACGTTGCGATCGCCGCGTTCCGGAGAGGGATCGCGAGCGCCATGCGCCCGCGATGGCGGGGCAGGGGAACGTGGATGACGCGAGGCTCCGTCCCCGCGATGCGGACGTCGCCGCCGGCGTTCACGACCGCGCCGGCGACGCGCGATCTCCGGAGCGAGGCGACCGCCCTATCGACCGCGTAGCCCTTCGCGATCCCGCCGAGATCGATCGCCACGCGGCGGCGCAACACGACGGTCCGCGGGGGGACGAGATCGATCGCGCCGCAGCTTCTCGCCGCGCGCGACCGGGCGCCGTGCGGCAGGTACCCCCAGCGCGCGAGCAGGGGAGCGACCGTCGGGTCGAACGCGCCGCGCGTCTCCCGGGAGAGGCGGACCGCGGCGGCGAGCACCTCGAACGTCGCGCGCCCCACGGGGACCGCGGCTCCCGGCGCGCTCCCGTTGATGCGCGCGACGTCGCTTCCCGCATCGTGCGCGCTCATCGACTCGTGGACGCGCGTGACGGCGCGGAACGCGCGCTCCACCGCGCGCACGAGGTCCGCGCGTGGCAGCCCCCATGCCTGGATATCCACGATGGTGCCGAGGAGCGGGCGCGCCCGCCGCAGGCGCTGCGCGATCACTCCTTCGTCTGTTCCGCCAGGTAGCCCTGGATGCCGATGTCGCGGATCTGCTGGAGCTGGGCCTCCAGCCAGTCGATGTGCTCCTCCTCCTCGCGGAGGATCCCCTCGAGGAGCGCGCGTCCCGTTGTCCCCGGCGACGCGCGCAGCTCTATCCCCGCATTCAGGCGTCCCACTCCCTCGACCTCGACGTCCAGGTCGAACGTGAGCTGCTCCTGCACGGTCGCGCCCACGTTGATGCGCATGTACTTCTGCATGTTGGGCGTGCCCTCCAGAAACAGGATGCGCTCGATCACGAGCTGCGCGTGCTTCATCTCCTCGACCGATTCCTTGCGTGTGCGCTCCGCGAGCCGCAGGTAGCCCCAGTTCTTGCACATCATCGCGTGCACGAAGTACTGGTTGATGGCCGTCAGCTCCGCGCAGAGCACCTCGTTCAGGACCTGGATGACGTCGTCGCGTCCCTTCATCGATTCACCTCGCGCTGCGGCACGTTAGCACGAACGTCGCGGTCGGGCGCCGCGTGAACGTACTCCTCGAGGTCGGGGACGCACGCGGTGCACATGCGGCCGCAGCCCGTGCGATCGAGGACGGCGTCGAGGCTCTCGCTCTCCTCGAGGAGGCGCAGCAGCACCTCGCCGAACCGGATCCCCGTGCAGGCGCACGCGGTCATGCGCCGCGCGCACGGCGGCCGAGGGCTGGCGACGTCCTCCCTTGGGTCCGTCACCGATCGCCTGGTGGGTGCGGGGATCAAAACGTCACCCCCATCTTCAGCCGGATTCCATCCCACAACGCGTGCTCGTGGCCGTAGATCTTGTGACCCACCGTGTTCTCCCTCTGCTCGTCGGTGTAGGGCGTGGCGTGGACCTGGCGTAGCGCCGTCAGCGTCGCGAACCACCGCTGCCCGCCGTAATGGATCGTCGGTCCGACGAAGTGCGCCATGTGCTCCTGGTTTCCGTGAGCGAGCGTGTAGCCCAGGAACTCGTTGTGGTTCCTGTACTCGATCCCGCCGAACCATCCCGGCGCGAAGCGGTAGCTGATGCCGAGGTCGAGCTCCGCCATCGTGGCCTTCTCGTACTCCGTGTCGATCGCGACCTCGCCGTCCTCCTCGACGTCGCGCTCGAGCTCCTTCTCCCGCTCCGGCTCCACCCAGAAGTTCCCCGCGAGGATGAGCGTGTCGTCGAGGAAGTTCTTCTGGAGGATCAGCCTCAGCTCGAGCGCCCTCTCGTCCGGTCCGACCTCCGGCTCCGCGTAGAGCACGAGCCCCACCTTGTCCTTGTAGGGGCTCAGCACGCGATACATCAGCTCGAGGGACACGCCCTCGAAGTCGAATCCGGAGAAGGACGTCGCGGGATCGTGATCGCCGGGGATGTCGAGGCCCTCGGTCTCGCCGGTGACGGAGTTGCCGCTCGCGCGGACGCTGCGGTTGTTCACGTAGAACGCGGCCTGGAAGTTGTCCGTGATCCCGTGCTCGACCTCCGTCCGCAGGAAGAGGTTGTGGTACGTGCCGCGCGACTGGCGCTCCTGTAGCGAGAACCACTGCTCCACTTCCCACTTTCCCCTGGGCAGGAGGTCGGTCGTGTACGTGTATCCGAAGACGGGCTCGTCCGCGTGCGCGGCGACCGCGAACGCGAAGGCGACGATGATGCCGAGGATGCGACTCGATCGATCCAAGCTGCTTCTCCCGTGATGCTGAGACAAGGTCGCAGTCTCAGTTATATCTATTGACATACCAATTGTTGTTTCACGGACTGAGACCTTGTCGCAATCGATGTCCGTGTGTCTGACGCGACGTGTCATGGCCTTCATCTACGCCGCCCGGTCCTTCCTGGCGCTCGGCACGGCGACGGGCCGCGCCTCGTCCTTACGCGCGAGCTGCGCGCCGTGAGCGCCGAGCTGGACGCTCGCGACGACGCCTAGGATCGTGTGGGCCGCGCTGGCGAGCGACCGGATGCGATCACTTCCCGAGTAGTAGAGGAGGTAGCCCGTGAGCGCGAGAAGCGACGTGCTGCCGACGAGCCCGACCCCGGTCGCCTGGCGCTTCCGCGCGGCGAGGCCCGCGGGGACGTGACCGGCGAGCAGGATGCCGAAGAGGACGAGCGCTCCCATCGCCGCGAAGCCGTGGGCCTTCATCAGAAGGGGACGGAGCCACGCCGCCGTCCCCGCCGGATCGACGAAGTACCACACGACGCCGGTCAGAAGCAGCGACCCGAATGTCGCGTAGAGCACTGCCTTGAACCAGGGCGCGAGCTTCATCGACGCGCCCTTCGCAGGACCGCGTCGGTCGCGAGGATCCGGCGCACGCCGTCGGCGACGTGTCGGCACGAGAGCGTCGCTCCGCTGACGTTCTTCACGTCCTCGTCGAGCACGAGCTTGTCGGCGGCGGTCTTGCCGCGGAACTGTGCACGCCAGTCGGCGTTTCTGATCTCGCCGCCGTAGCTCTCGCGGTACTCCAGGATCTCGAGACCCGTCACCGCGCCCTTCTCGTCGATCCCGATCGCGAAGGTGATGTACTCGTGCTTCCCGAGCACCTCGTCCACGTAGAGCGACCCGCCGTTGCTCGCGCGCCACATCGAGAGCTTCGGCTCGCGCACCTTCACGCCGCTCGACTTCTCGATCCCGGCCTTCTGCTCCTTCGTGAGCGTCACGTCGACCGCGGTCATCGCGGCACCGGGGAAGATTGCCTTCTGCGCTTCCTCGACGGTGAGGTAGACCGCCGCGGCGGCAGGGAGGCTCCCGGCTATCACGATGGCGGGCGGTCCCGCCAGGAGCGCGCTCGGAATGTATTTGAGATTGAGTCTCAAAATCTTCACCAAGGAAGCGAATGCTAAGGACAAGCGACCGTAGTGTCAAGCCCTATTAATGAGATTGAGACGCGTTCTCGATTCAATCGTGGATGCTGTGCATCCGTTGCGGCGACCCGGCCGTCTCGCGCTGGGATAATGGACGGCCGATGCACCTGACGCTCGTGCGGCCGCCGATGGTCCTGTCGCGCCTCGCGCACACGACGCCGACCTGCCCGCCGATCGGCCTCGCGTACCTCGCGGGAAGCGCGCGCGCCGCGGGCCACGACGTCGGGATCGTCGACGCGGTGGGCGAGGACATCTTCCGCTACGAGCCGCGCGGCGCGAAGTTCCTCGTCCACGGCCTTCCCGCCGAGACCGTGGTCGCGCGCATCCCGCGCAACACCGACGCCGTTGGCATCTCGATCATGTTCAGCCACGAGTTCCCCGCGGCGCGCGACCTCATCCAGCGCATCCGCGAGGCGCATCCGACCCTTCCCATCATCGCTGGCGGCGAGCACGTCAACGCGGTGGCCGAGGACACGCTCCGCGCGGCGCCGGCGATCGACGCCGCGGTCACCGGGGAAGGGGAGGAGACCCTCACCGACGTCCTCACCGCGATCGCATCTGGCAAGAGCCTCGAAGGCATCGCCGGCACGGTGGTGCGATCGGGCGATCGCTTCGTCGCCGGCCCCCCGCGCCGCCGCATCGCCGCCATCGACGCCATCCCCGAGCCTGCGTGGGACCTCACGCCGATCTCCGCCTATCTCGACAACGAGAAGGGATTCGGCGTCAACCGAGGCCGCAGCATGCCCGTGCTGGCCACCCGCGGCTGCCCCTACCAGTGCACGTTCTGCTCGAGTCCCGCGATGTGGACCACGCGCTGGATCGCGCGCGATCCCGAGAAGCTCCTCGCCGAGATGGAGCGCCACCTCGCCCTCTACGCCATCGACAACTTCGACTTCTACGACCTCACGGCGATCGTCAAACGCGACTGGATCGTGAAGTTCTGCCGGCTCGTCATCGATCGCAAGCACCGTTTCACCTGGCAGCTCCCGAGCGGCACCCGCTCGGAGGCCATCGACTCCGAGGTCTGCGAGCTCCTCTACGCCTCGGGCTGCCGCAACGTCTCCTACGCGCCCGAGAGCGGATCCGCTCCTGTGCTCGCGCGCATCAAGAAGAAGGTCCGCGTCGATCGCATGACAGCGTCGATGAAGTCCGCGGTCAAGAACCGCCTCAACGTGAAGGCCAACATCCTTCTCGGCTTTCCCGGCGAGAGCCGTCGCGAGATGTGGCAATCCCTGGGCTTCGTCGGCCGCATGGCGCTGCTCGGCCTCCACGACGTTTCCATCTGCTCCTTCTCTCCCTATCCCGGATCCGAGCTCTTCGAGGACCTCCGCGGCGCCGGCCGCATTCCCGAGCTCACCGACGCCTACTACGAGAACCTTGCGTGCTACACCGACGTCAGCGGGGCCACCTCCTGGTCCGAGAACGTCGGCGGGCGCGAGCTGGCGCTCTACCGCATCGCCGGCATGCTCGCCTTCTACGGCCTCTCGTTCGCGTCGCGGCCATGGCGCCTCCTGCGCCTCGGATGGAACGTCGCGCGATCGCGGCAGGACTCCCGCCTCGAGATGTCGCTCGTCGACATGCTCTCCCGCCTCACCGCCGCCTCCCGCACCGCCGCCGGCCGTGCCACCTAGGAGCAATCCCGCCGTCGGCACGGCGATCGTCGCGCGCCTGCACAAGGCCTATCCCGGCGCGGGCTGCTCACTCGATCACCGGACGCCGCTCGAGCTCCTCGTCGCCACGATCCTCTCCGCCCAGTGTACGGACGAGCGCGTCAACAAGGTCACCCCCGCGCTCTTCGCCAGGTATCGCGACGCTCGCGCCTACGCCGAGGCGTCGCCCGCGATCCTCGAAGAGGACATCAAGTCCACAGGCTTCTACCGCGCCAAGACCCGCAGCCTCATCGGTCTCGGCACGACTCTCGTCGAGCGCTTCGGCGGCAAGGTCCCCGAGCGCATGGAGGATCTCGTCACCCTACCCGGCGTCGGTCGCAAGACCGCCAACGTCCTCCTCGGCACGGTCCACGACGTCCCGTCCATCATCGTCGACACCCACGTCAAGCGCGTTGCCGGGCGCCTCGGCCTCACGAAGAACGCCGACCCCGAGAAGATCGAGCAAGACCTCTGGAAGGTGTTCCCCGAGAGCGACTGGACGTTCGCCTCGCAGTCGCTCATCCTCCACGGCCGCCAGGTCTGCGACGCCCGCAAGCCCGACTGCGCCGCATGCGTGCTCGCCGACCTCTGCCCGTCCAGGCGCCTGTTCATGGGAGGCAGCCGATCGCCGCGGAACCGGCGGGGGACAAGCCCCCGCCCTACAAGCCGCCGTCGGTAATCGCCCGCGGGTGAATCGTGAGGTTGCCCCGCCGGTTCGGCCTGGGCTGGGTTCGCTGACGGGCGGATCGTGACGTTAGCCCGTAGGGCGGGGGCTTGTCCCCCGCCGGTTCGGCCTGGCTTCGTTCGCTGACGGGCGGATCGCAACGTCAGCCCCGCCGTTTCGGCCTGGCGCGCGTTCGCTGACGGGCGGATCGTGACGTTGGCCTGTAGGGCGGGGGCCTTGTCCCCCGCCGGTTCGGGATCCACAATCCGCGCATGGGATCGATCACACGAATCACGAGCGCCGACGCGCAGAAGAAGCTCGCCGCCGGCGATGCCGACATCTATCTCGACGTCCGTTCCACGCCCGAGTTCGCCCAGGGCCACCCCGCGGGCGCCTGGCACATCCCGCTTCTCGAGGCCGACCCCATGCGGGGCATGGCCCCCAACCCCGACTTCGCCCGCGTCGCGAAGGCCGTCATCCCGACCGGCAAACGCGTCGTCGTCGGATGCCAGTCAGGCAAGCGCTCGCAGCAAGCCGCGGGCATCCTCTCGCAGGAAGGCTACGACGTCGTCTTCGACTGCATCGGCGGCTTCGGCGGCGAGCGCGACCCCTTCGGCGGCAAGGCTTCGCCCGGCTGGGCCGAGCAGGGGCTTCCCGTCGAGACGGGCGATGGCGGCGATCGGAGCTACCGCGTCCTCAAGGCGAAGGCCTGACAGAGGCGATGCGCACCATCTACACCTGCCCGCTCCCGTTCGCGCTCTGTCCCGTCTGCGGTAAGGTCATCAAGGCCGCGAAGGCGCACAGGCTCGAGTACGAGCGCAAGATCGCCTGGTTCCCACGCTCGACCCGCAAGGAGGTCATCCGCCTCTCGGGCCAGAACCGCGTCCCCATCATCGTCGAGGAGGACGGCCACGTCATGCACGAGTCCAGCGAGATCGTGAAGTACATCGAGACGAAGTACCGGCAGTGAACTCGGCCGTGGAAGCGACGTCGTGGGGCGGAGGCTTGTCCGCCGCCGGCTAGGCTGCTGTCACGGCGCGGGCGACTGCTCCTGGCTGGCTCGATCCCGCCAGCGCGGCACACGCTCCAGGACGCCCTCCTCTCCGATCCGCGCCGCCAGCTCCCGCAGCTCCGGCCTCGCCCCGCGCCACTCCAGATCCTCGAGCGTCTGCGGGAGCGGCACGTCCGTCCTGAGCCGCGCCAGCTCACGGTAGAGGATCGCCTCCATGCGCCGGGCGTCCAGTACCTCGGCGAGTCTTGCCGCGCCGCGCACCCGGACGTCCCACGACGCTCCGTTCGCCGGGATCCCCTCGATGCCGCCGTAGCGCATCAGCACCACGCTCGCGGACTTCGGCCCCCATCCCGGGATTCCCGGCAACCAATCCGCCGCGTCACCCACGAGCGCCAGGTAGTCCGGGATCAGGGCGGGCCGCACCCCGAACTTCGCAATCACGCCCTCCTCGTCGATCACCACCTTGCGGATGCGATCCAGCATCACGACCTTCGTCCCTTCGACGCACTGGGCCAGGTCCTTGTCGGTGGTGCAGAGAACCACCTGCTCCACGTCCGGATGGCCCTTCCACCGTGCCGCCGCGGTCGCCAGCGCATCGTCGGCCTGCACCTTGAGCATCGGCCACATGGTCAGCCCCAGCGCCCGCACGATCTCGGCGCCGAGCGGGTACTGGCTCCGCAAGGCCGGATCCGTACCGGGGCCGACCAGCGGCAACGAGGCGCGGCCGGGCCTCACCACGTCGACGATCTCGTCGAACGCGACCGCGACGTGCGTCACCTCGGGCTTGCGCAGCAGCGAGACCAGCGTCTGCAGGAGCCCGCGGCCAGCGCCTACCTCGACGCCCGAAGCATCCGCGGCCCGCGGCGCGCCGAAGAAGCAGCGGAACAGCTCGAGCGTTCCGTCGACGACGTGGACTTTCATAGTTTGAGCGAGAACCGGGATTCCCCTCAGCGACGCGCTCGTATCAAGAGTACTTCGAACGGTAGTCACCGGTTCCTCGCGGTGATGCTCGCGCGTAGCGGCGAGCCCGACTTCCTGACTCTCGCGACCCTCACGCCCAACAACGGCTGGGCGCCGCGGAAGCGCGGCGATCGCCACCCGGCCGTCATCGGCCTCTTCCAGACGGCATGGTGCGACGGCATCGCGCGACGGCTCCCGCGCCGCACGACGGTCACCATCTGGCCTCACGTCGATCCCCCGGCGCCGGACGGTCTCGGCGCCGGCCCCCGGTACGCCTGCCAGGTGCGCGACTCGCTCAAGTCCTGCGGCTTCGCGGACGAGCAGGTGCGATGGGTGGAGCTGACGACGGCCACGGACGTCAACGAGCTGCACCTCATGGCACAGCGTCGCGGTCGGCCGCCCCGCGTGGCGCCCGTCGTCATGCCGGCGCTGAGGAGGGCAGCCTGATGTCGCCGGCGACGCGGGCCGAGGAGCTAGACTTGGAACGAGGTGCGTCGGTGAAGACGAGCGTTGAAGCCGTCTTCGAGCGGGGCGTCCTGCGGCCCCTTTCCTCCCTTGGCCTTGCGGAAGGGAAGCACGTTCGCATCACCATCGAGAGGGCGGATGAGTCGGCGGAGCAGGACCCTCTCGACCTGGCGGCGGCGGTTTACGCGGGACTGGAGCCCGGCGAGATCGACGAGATCGAGCGGGTCGCCCTGGCGCGTGGCGACTTCTTCGGAGACGGGTCCAGGTAGCAGCTGCGGCGCAGCCTGATCGACACCGACGTCCTTTCCGCCATCATGCGGAAGGACGCGCAAGCCCTCGCGCACGCACGGACCTATCTCGGTGAGCATCACGCCTTCACTATCTCGATCATCACTCGTTACGAGGTGCTGCGCGGACTGAAGGCCGTCGGCGCCGCGGCGCGCGTCGAGAAGTTCGACCGGCTCTGCGAGACGTGCGAGGTGTTCCCGACCACGGACGCAATCGTCGGTATGCTTCCGGCAAGCCTCCGTGACAGTGAACCGGTGGACATCGCAGGCTGACCGCGCCGCACCGCGTTGGAGCGCGCCTTGTGCGATCGGCCCTGGAACGGCGCGCGTTCCGTTTTCACACTCCCTATTCCAGCCGCCGCCTCCGCCCGGACCGTAGGACCCGTGAGGCACCACCGAGAGCGCCCACGCCCGTGTGCAATCGCGTGATCAGGAAGTGATGCGCCGACCGCCCGCAGGACACCCTCAGCGTCCGCGACCGCGAGGAGATGAGGAACGATCTCTCCACCCGCTGTTTCCGCACGCGACGAGCGTTCGCGGCACGCGCTCCGAGGTCACTTGCTCCGGGGCGTTCCTGAAGCCGGTGCCGGCGAACTCAGCGGATGGCGGAGGCCTTCAGCACGAGCCTCTGTAGATGACGTAGCCGAACCCGCGCGTCCCATGCAGCCTCCGACAAAGATGTCGACGGCCCCCCGAGCGGCGCTCCAGCGCTCCTTCGGGTCCACCCGGCCAGCCACGCTGTAGGATCATGGACTCGTGCCATTCAGGTATCACGGAAGCGAAGAGCATACCCGCCGGCTCGCCAAGGGCGAAGACCGCTGCGCCTCGCCTCACAACGCGCCAAGTATTGCGGACCTCGTGCGCAACGGCACGCTTCGCGACCCAGGGGACCCGGAGCTGTTGTTGTCGACCGATCCCCTGCGCACGAACTCATGCCACATTTTTGCCGTGAACCTCGAGGGGTGCATGCGAATCCACCGGGATGGCGGACCAAGAGCTTTGGACCAGGCTGCTGTGAAGCATGAGTCCCTTTTCCATAACGACGATGTCTTGGGCGCGGGAGAGATACTGGTTGTCGAAGGAGTCGTGTACGACCTGAACGACCAGTCCGGAAGCTATGGCACCGGCGGGAAACTTCCGCTGGACCCGGCCTTCCGCGAAGCGGTGCGCGACGCCCTAGACAGGGCCGGTGTTGCGTACTCTGACAATGTACACCAGGCGCTCCTTCCTCGCCGGTCGGTCTAACACATGCCGCTCCATCTCGACACTCTCTTAGACCATGACGCTGACGAGTGGGATGGGCTACTTCGCGGAGCTTCTCCAGAGGACCTGCTTGGCGTACTGCGGGAGGGAGAGGCTCACTGGGTCCCTCACTCTTCGGAACGGCTCGTCAATCTCATCAACACACTCCTCGCTCAACCATCCTTGCGGCTTCCACGGTCGTTCGGCGCGGCTCTGGCGAGAAAGGCCACCCGTCACGCCCAGACACTCCCTGCCAGCTCCCGGCACGACCTGGCAGTTCTTGTTGCCCATCTGCAGAGGCGACTGTCGTCACACCATGCGTCGCTGTCCATGCTTCAGACTGCCGCGTCACATCTACTCCGTCCGGACACCCCTGCACATGTCCTGCGTCTTCTTTACAGCATTCCTTCCTTGCGCCCTCCAAACCGGCTTCACCCTCCTGCCGTCGCGATTGTCGATGCCACACATCTGGCGAAGCTTGACCTTCAGCGTGCGGCGAACCACTGCATAAGGGACATCGCGGGCGATTGGTACAAGGACCCTTGGTCCTGGCCGGAGGTGCGCTACCTGAGCCGGGCGCCGAGGTTCGTGGAGCGGCGTTTGGGGAGCTCCACGGTGGCCTCGGCGATGAGAATTGACGTACCCAAGGATGCGACGTCGTATCGACCGGGGCTCATATTGGACGCAGTTGACCGAGTGGCGTACCAGGCGCTGGTTGACGCGCTCGTGCCTACACTCCTGCCAAACATCCCGGAATGGGTCTGCGGATGGCGCCCGACGAGGGAGGTCAACAATAGGCGTCTCTATGCGCACGAGGGTGCTGAGTGGCACCTGCTTCAGCGAAGATTGGATTCGGGACTGGCCAACCACAAGCACGCCCTCCGCATCGACATTGCCCACTTCTTCCACTCGGTGCCGCTGCAACTACTGTTTCGACGTGTCTTCGATGCTCTCGATGCTGGTTTACGGCCCCTGCTCCCGAAGTTGGAGGGGATGATCGCCGCATGGAGTGAGATTCCCTCTCGAAAGGGTTTGCCGCAGCGGACCAAGGCGTCGTCGATGCTGGCTCAGTTCTATCTTCGCCCGCTGGATGGGTTGCTGGCGAGGAGGACGAAACGAGCCGGCCTTTCGGCGTGCCGTTGGATGGACGACGTGTGGCTATTCTCGTCAGATAAGGTGCGGCTTGAGCGCATGCGAGACGAAATCGGAGCACTGTTCCTGGAGCTGGGGCTTGAGGTCAACTCATCAAAGACCA
This sequence comes from Acidobacteriota bacterium, assembly GCA_046331505.1. Classification (GTDB taxonomy): domain Bacteria; phylum Acidobacteriota; class Vicinamibacteria; order JAXLQT01; family JAXLQT01; genus JAXLQT01. The sequence continues at coordinate 4,064 of JAXLQT010000041.1, read as the reverse complement.
GGCTAATCGACTCACAGGACTCTATTGCTTTGCGACTGTTGCGACGCGTGAGTGGTATCGAGCGACTCCTTGCTGCCGACGCGGTTGACCTCGCTCGAGGTGAGTTGTCAAAGCTCACGGTCGAATCATTCGCCAATCAATCGGAAGTACCCATAGCAGTATGGCGGTTCATAGCGAGTCGGAGCGAGCGGCTGAAGGAGAGCGTGCTCGTGGAGACGCTGGGGACCAAGCTCGGGAGTATTCCGCACGCGGCGGACACAGTCAGTAGATGTCTGCGGCGAACGGAAGCGTGGCGTCCTTGTGAAGAGTGGTTTGTGTCGACTGCTCGTGAAGGGCAAGGCAGTTATTACGGCGAGCTTCAGTCATGGGCCCTCATGTTTCCGACGTCCTACGGGCCGGACGGACCTGTTGCTGAGTACTTTGCAAGGGATGTGCTTGCGGCTCCTCGAGAGCCACTGCTGGTACCCGCGGCGGTAATGCGGACCATCCAATGGAGAGGGCGCGACGCTCTTCCAGCGATCGTGGAGGCAGGCGAGGCGGTGGAGTCGCCTTTTGAGAGACGCGCGGTGGCCTTGGGGATGGCGGCATGCTCGCGTGACGCGACGGACTCGGTGAAACTCCTAGGGAGTCCTGAGCACGAGTGTTTGAGGGCTGTGCTTCGAGAGGGCAGAGACCTGATCCGGAGTGGCCCAGACTTCAGCTAGAGGTAACCGTACGGCCTGACCATGGTGGAGGGAGACGTACGCCGGCGGGGCGCGTGCTAGCAGAAGCGGGAGCCGCTGATTACCAGGCCTTGATGTAGCCAGGCGGTCGTACGTAGTGCGGCGAGTGCGGACGGCTCGTCGGATCGTCGGGCAGCCCCGTGAGGTAGACCGCTTCGATGTCGTGGTGTCGGCACATCCGTCGATCCATCTCTCGCTTGCCTGCTCGATGATCCGAGTCTCGAAGGTAGCGGCGGGCAACGCAACATGGTCAGGCCGGACGGTTACTTCACGAGTGGACGCCGCTCGCGTGGTCGGCCCGCCGGACAGCCCAAGCGTAGAACCTCAGCTCTCGGTAGCCCTTGCTCGCGCACGAGCTCCCGGGCGTGACGCTCCAGGATCCGTTCGACTCCGTACCGACACCCGGGGCGATCTGCTCGCCCGCGGGACGGTGGAGATCGCGACGGGTCCGCAGGCGATCGGGAGCTGCATTCTTCCGCGGGGGTTGCGGCGCACAGCCGGCGCCGTGGCGGGGCTTGCCTCGGTTTCCGTATCCGATGCCCGGCCTCTCGCTCCTGGAGCTCGAGAGGCGCGGCCTCAGACCTCCCGGTAGCCCTTCCCGATCTTCTCGGCGACGAGCTTCTGGGCTGCCGCGGCGGCGGTTGCGGCGTCGGCGAAGGTCTTCGTGGACGCCTGGCCCGCGGCGCCGATGCGGCCGAAGCGGACCGTGTGGGTCGCGCCGCTGACCTCGATCTCCCAGAACTTGCTGGAGGCGCCGTCGACGAGCTCGAATCGGCGGCAGGCGCCGGGGGCGGACGGCGGGGTTGCCTCCGTGCTGCCGGGCTTCGGCTTGGGGCCCGGCTTCGGGGTGGCGGCCGGCGGGAGCGCGATGTCGTTGCGAACGGCGACATACGAGGGAAAGCGCGGGACGCCGCCTTCGGAGAGCTCCTGGTAGCGGAAGGTGATCACGCTGCCGATGGGCGGCGGTGACTGGCGCTCGGCATCCGAGAAGCCGGTGCCGACGGAGAAGCGGACGCCTCCAGGCATCTCGACCGAGAGCGCACCGAGCCTTCCTTCGTGGCGGCCGGTGCCGGGGAGGTGCTCGAGAACGCGTGCCTCGGCGTCGAGGAAGCTCTTGACCTTCAGGAGCGTGAACGATCGGCCGGCTTCGTAGAGGGAGCCGGGTTTCCTGAGCATGAGGCCTTCGCCGCCTTGCTCCTCGATGCGCGCTAGCGCGGTCAGGAGCTCGGCCTCGCTGGCACAGCGAGTGTGCTGGTGAAACGAGGCATAGGGGGGATTGCTGGTGGCGAGCTCGGTGCGGACGATCTCGATGCGCTGCTCGAATGGCTCGCGCGATGCGGGGGCGTCGAAGACGACGTAGCGGATCTCCTTCCAGTGATCGCTCCTGTCCTGGCGGCGGACGACGGAGACGGTGCGCTGGAACTTCTTGCGTCCGCCCCAGAGCTCGCCGTCGAGCGGGATGGCGGGCATGCCCTCGAGGAACCAGTCCGGTGCGTGATAGGGATTGCCGAGGCGGGAGATGAAGGTCTTGCCGTCCCAGTAGGCGCGCACGCCGTCGAGCTTCTCGCTCATCCACCAGCCGGTGAGGTCGGCGGCGCGATCCCAGCTCTGGGCGAGGAGGAGGGGCGGGCCGCTTCCCGCGGAGTCCCTGGGTTTCGATGCGCGGGGGATGGCGTCGCCGACGCGATGGCGCTCGGCCTCGTCGCCGCGAACGGATCGCAGGTGCTTGCAGGTGCGCCGCTCGATCCCGACGGACTGGTTGCGCCACGCGGGACAGGTGCACGAGTAGACGCCGCCGGTGTTGCGCAGGAGGTACGGCTGCGCGGCGGAGCCCTGGACCTCGATGGTCTCTCCATCCTCCAGGTCGGCCATGGAGAGATCGTAACCCGCTTCGCTGCCGGGGCGGCGCGATCGGCGCTGGTATCATCCGCGTCGCGATGGGGCAGGCGAGCAAGGCTGCCGCGACGACGCTCCGCGCTCTGGCGGAGGCGACCGCGGCGTTCGCGGCGGAGACGGGCCAGCCTGACGAGGCGCTGCGACGGGCGCTGTCGTGCCTCGTGCGCGCCGTGGAGGCGGATGCGGGCGCGGTGGCCGTGCCTTCTCGCGACAGGCGGCCGAGGGTCGTTGGCAGGTATCACCTGTCGCGGCTCGGGCCGATCTGCGGATGGCGCTGGCGCGATCGCTCGCGGACCCGGGGCGCCTGGGAAGGCGGCGAGCCCGCCGGCGTCGCGCAGCGCGCTCGACGCGCGGATCACCTCGGTGCTCTGCGTTCCGATCGTGCGCGACGGCCGCGCGCTGGCGGCGGTCTACCTCGACCGTCGCAGCGACGCTCCGCCGTTCGGAGAGCACGACGAGCAGGCAGCCCGTACGTTCGCCGCGATGCTCTCGCTCTCGGTGAACCTGCTCGCGCGCATCGACCGCGCCGAGGAGGAGCGCGAGACGGCGCGGCGCGGCGAGCGCGAGGCGCGGGAGGCGCTCCTATCCGTCGCCGATGCGTGGCGGTTCGGAGGCATCGAGACGGCGAGCGCGTGCTTCGCCGAGTGCCTGCGCCTCGCGGAGAAGGTGGCGACCTACGACGCCGACGTCCTTCTCACCGGGGAGACGGGCGCCGGCAAGGAGCAGCTCGCGCGGTGCATCCACGCGGAGTCGGCGCGGCGGGCGGGCCCGTTCGTGCCGGTCAACTGCGCGGCCCTTCCCGACACGCTCGTGGAGAGCGAGCTCTTCGGGTTCGAGCGCGGGGCGTTCACGGGCGCGGATCGCCGGAGGTCGGGTCAGGTGGAGGCGGCGGAGGGCGGGACGCTCTTCCTCGACGAGATCGGCGACCTGCCGGTCGCGGTGCAGCCGAAGCTCCTGCGCGTGCTCGAGGACAAGCGAGTGCGGCGGCTGGGAGCCGACGAGGAGCGCCAGGTCGACGTGCGCGTGATGGCCGCGACCAACCGCGACCTGGCGAAGGACGTGAAGGCCGGGACGTTTCGCGAGGACCTCTACTATCGACTGAACGTGGTGCCCATCGCGATACCGCCGCTGCGGGATCGCGCCGAGGACGTCCCGTCGCTCGCCCGCACGTTCCTGTCGCAGTCGTGCGCGCAGCTCGGCAGGAAGGGGCTCTCGGGATTCGATCGCGATGCGCTCGCCGAGCTCGCGCGGAGGCGCTGGCCCGGCAACGTGCGCGAGCTGAAGAACCTCGTCAAGAGGCTGTGCGTGCTGGCGGCGGGCCCGACGATCACGCGCGCCGACGTGGACGGTGCGCCGGGCGAGCGTGCCGCGGAGCCCGCGCCGGCCGCGCGCGCGTCCGCGGCGCGCACGGGTACGCTTCGCGCGCTCACGGCAGAGTTCGAGAAG
>JAXLQT010000040.1:0-58539 GCA_046331505.1 Acidobacteriota bacterium | reverse complement strand
TCACGAACCTGTTCGTCGGGATCGCCCGCGACATGGGGATGACCACCTTCTACGTCGACGTCAACGAGGCCATCAAGGTGCGCAAGATCCAGGACCTGATCGTCGCGCGCGGCCACGTGTGCGCGGGCGTGCGCTTCCCCTACAAGTTCGTGCTCTACGACTTCGCCGAGCAGCCGGAGCGCGCCTACCGCCATTACGCGATCCTCGACGACATGGAAGCGATGGCGACCTTCCTGCTCGCGCGCACGCTCAACCGGACGCTTCACGCCGCCCCCGATGAGATCGACGCGCTGCTCGACGGCGCGCGCGACGACACGAAGCTCGCGCTCGCCGTGAAGCCCGACTTCGCGAAGGCCTACGTGAACCTGGGAACGGCGCTCCTGCGCCTGGGCCAGCGCGACGAGGCGATCGCGATGTACGAGAGGGCGGTCGATCGGAGCCCGCACCTCCTGGCGGCCCATCTCGCGCTGGGATACGTTTACGCGCAGGATGGCCGGAACGCGGAGTCGCGGCGCGAGTACGAAGAAGCCGCAGGAGCGCTCCCCGACGATCCGATCGTCCTCTACCATCTCGGCGTGGCCCAGTACCGTGACGGTGCCTTGCCCGCGGCGCGCCGGACGCTGCTCCACGCGGTGGAGCTGGAGCCTTCCCAGAGCGAAGCGTGGGCGGCGCTCGGGCTCACCTACCGCGCGCTCAAGGACGAGCCGTCCGCGCTGCGGGCGTTCCTCACGGCGGCGAGCGGCGGCCAGCCCCCACCGGCGGAGGATCCGGCGGTTCCTTCCGCTCCTCGCTAGCGTCATCGTCGCGGCCTGCGGCCACCGACCCCCCGCGGCGCGGAGCCTCGTCCTCATCTCGATCGACACCGTGCGCGCGGATCACCTCGGCTGTTACGGCAACCGGACCGCCCGCACGCCCGTCATCGACGCCCTCGCGGCCGAGGGCACGCTCTTCCTCGACGTCACCGCGCCCGCGCCCATCACCGCGCCATCGCACGCAAGCCTCCTGACAGGGCTCTATCCGCCGCAGCACGGCGTGCGATCGAACGGCCTCTACCGGCTCCCACCGGCCGTCACCACGCTCGCGGAGGAGCTGGGGGCCGCGGGTTTCACGACCGGAGCCGCCATCGGCGGATTCCCGCTGTCGTCCCGCTTCGGGTTCTCGCAGGGATTCGCCACCTTCGACGAGCGCCTCGGTGGCGGCGAGGAGGCCGAGCGGCCGGCAGCAGGCGTCGCGGATGCGGCGATCGCGTTCCTCTCGGCGCGAAAGCCGGCGGAGCGCTTCTTCCTCTTCGCCCACTTCTACGACGCCCACGCCGACTACCGTCCGCATCCAGGCATCGAGGCCGCTTCGCCCTACGACGGGGAGATCACGTTCGTCGACCAGGCCGTGGGGCGCGTGATGGCCAGCCTGCGGGAGCGCGGGCTCATGGACACGACGGCAGTGATCGTCGCGAGCGACCACGGCGAAGGCCTCGGCGAGCACGGCGAAGCGACGCACGCCGTGTTCGTCTACCAGAGCACGCTGCACGTTCCCCTGATCGTCCGCGCGCCGATGGCTCCCGCCGGCCGGCGCGTGTCCGAGCCGGTCTCCCTGGTCGACGTGGCGCCGACGGCGCGCGAGGTGCTCGGTCTGCCTGCGCGAGACGGGCCCGGGCAGTCTCTCGTTCCTTCGTTCGCCGGACGATCCAAGGCCGGTGATCGGGCTCTCTACTTCGAGAGCATGCTTCCGGAGGTGGAGTTCCGGTGGGCGCCGCTCAAGGGCGTGCGCCGCGGTGCGTTCAAGCTCATCAAGGCGCCCCGGTCCGAGCTTTACACGCTCGACGCGGATCCATCCGAAGCGACCAACCGCTTCGGCGAGACGGCGGGCGCGGCCCTGGCCGCCGAGCTAGCAATACTCGAAAAGCGCCTGCAGCCGGTCGCGACCTCGACCCAGACCGCCCCCGACGCCGAGGAACGCGCGCGGCTCGAGTCGCTCGGATACATCGGCGGAGAGGGCGGCCCTCCGCGGGAGGATGCGCCCGATCCCAAGGACAGGATGGGCGTCCTCGAGAAGATGGTGGAGGGCCTGACCGAGTTCAAGGCCGCCCGCTTCGATGCGGCCGAAGCGGCGTACCGCGAGGCGCTCGGTCGAGACCCGGGCAACGCGGTCCTCCGCAAGAACCTGGCCCGAGCCGTCGCGGCGTCGAAGCGGCCCGACGAGGCGCGAGAGCTCTATTCCCAGGCCGAGGCGGCCGCCGCATCGCCGGGGCTGAAGGCCGACATCCTCGACCTCCGCGCCGAGCTCGCGCTCTCAGAGGGCGATGCCGCATCCGCCCGGGACGACGCACGCAAGGCGGCGGCGCTCGATCCCGCGCTCGGACGCGCGACGATCACCCTAGCGGCGGCCGAGCGGGCGCTCGGCCACCCGAGCGATGCCGATGACATCCTCGCCCGTGCGGCCGAGGCGCGCCCGGACGACGCCGGCATCCTCGTCGCCCTCGCCGAGGCCCGGATCGCCGCGGGACGGACCGGGGACGCCGAGAGCTCCTTGCGCAAGGCAATCGCCATCGAGCCCGGCCATGGCCGGGCTCACTACGACCTGGGGATCCTGCTGAGGGCGCGTGATCCGCAAGCGGCGATCGCGGAGCTCGAGGCCGCCCGCGTCGCCCTTCCAGGAGGAGAAGTCGTGCGCGTGCTCGCGGAAGCCTACGATCGCGGGGGACGAGCGCCGGACGCCGTGTCGCTCCTGCGCGAGCGGGTGACCCAGGCACCCGACGACGCCGAATCTCGGTACGCGCTCGCTGTCGTCCTCAGCCGCGACGGCGCCACCGCCGAGGCCGTCGAGATCCTGGAAGCGCTGGCCAGGAACGACCCGGGCAGTGCTCCGATCTGGAACGCCCTCGGGACCGCCCAGGCACGGAGTGGAGCCCTCGAGCCCGCGATCGATGCGTTCCGCAAGGCGGTGGCCATCGCTCCAGGCTCTCGCTCGTACCGGGAAAACCTCGCCAACGCCTACCTTGCATCCGGCGCCGAGGATCTCGGCAATGCGGAGCTGTCGCGGGCCAAAGCCTTGCCAGCGGCGGAGTAACGGCTGGCGGGTGGCCTCTGTTTCTTCATTGACACCTGTTTTCCGGGCCGCATAGAATCGGGCGGTTCCGGGCGGTCGTCCGTCCGGCTGGTTGTAGGGCGGGGCCGTGCCCCCCGCCGTCGTAGGGCGTGGGATTACCCTCGCCGTCACCTAGTGAAGGGAGAACAGATGCGAAGATTCCTAAGCTACCGAACGGCATTTGCCGTCGTGGCTCCCGTGGTCCTGGGTGCACTCATGGCTCTCCCCGCCTACTCCCAGACCGCCGATCTGCTCGGTGTGGTCAAGGACAAGGACGGGGGCGCGCTGCCCGGGGCGACCGTCGAGGTCAAGAACAAGGGCACCGGAATCGAGCGCCGGGTCGTGACCGACAAGGATGGGAACTACCGCGTTCCTGCCCTCGTCCCCGGTGACTACAAGATCAAGGTGACCCTGTCTGGCTTCGCCGAGACGGAGCGCGAGGCGACCATCAACATCGGGCAGGAAGTGAAGCTGGACTTCAAGCTCGAGCTCGCGACCTACCAGGCGCAGGTCACGGTCACCGGCGAGGTGCCCCTCGTGAAGACCGAGGAGTCCGACCTGTCGACCGTCATCAATGAAGCCGACATCGACAACCTGCCGCTGAACGGCCGTACGTTCCAGAACCTGGCCATCCTGGTTCCGGGAGCAACCTCGGCCCAGAACTTCGACCCGACCAAGAGCCGCGTGGGCGCCATCTCCATCGGCGGCCAGCTCGGCCGCGGCGTCAACGTCTCCATCGACGGCGGCGACAACAACGACGACGCGGTGGGCGGTATCCTCCAGCAGTACTCCGCGGAATCGATCCAGGAGTTCGAGGTCATCACCCAGCGCTTCAAGGCCGAGTACGGCAAGTCGGGCGGCGGCGTGCTCTCGATCATCACCAAGAGCGGCACGAACGAATTCCATGGCGACGTGTTCGGCTACTACCGGGGCAAGTCCCTCAACAGCAAGGACTACTTCGAGAAGCAGCTCGACCTTCCCAAGAGCGACTTCAAGCGCCTCCAGTACGGCCTCACCTTCGGCGGTCCGATCATCAAGGACCGGACGCACTTCTTCCTCGCCTACGAGCGTCAGGACGAGGACACCGCGCACATCGTGAACACGAACGGGGTCTGGCCGCAGTACGAGGGCTCGATCAAGCAGCCGTTCAACCAGGATCTGGTCACCGCCAAGTTCAACCACACCCTGACGGACAACCAGTTCCTGACGTTCCGGTATGGCTACGAGTACAACGAGCGCGACAACGACCAGCTCGAATTCTGCGGCCCCTCGTGCGTCGCCGGAGCCTTCCAGGACAACACGCTCTGGTCGGCCCTGATGAACCACACCTGGATCGCCACCCAGTCGGTCCTCAACGAGTTCACGTTCCAGTACAGCTCGTTCGAGAACCACATCGTCGCGACCGACCCGTCGCCGGCTCAGGTGTTCCCGAACCTGACCCGCGGCGCCAACAGCAACACGCCTCAGACCACGCTCCAGAAGAAGTACCAGTTCAAGGACGACTTCTCGCTTCACGCTGAGAACCATGACTGGAAAGCCGGCGTGGACTGGGTGCATAGCCCGCTGCTCGGCGGCGACTTCGCGTTCGGATCCCTGGGCACGTTCTACTACTCGGTGGACGACCCGAACGCCCCGGCGACCTATTTCTTCACCTTCGCCGGCAACGCGGCGTTCAACCGCAGCAACGACCAGGTCGGCGTGTACGTCCAGGATGACTGGTCCATCGGCGATAAGCTCATCCTGAACTTGGGCCTGCGCTACGACGTGGAGTTCGGCACGTTCGACGTGCCGTCGACCGTCCTCAGCGAGGCCGTGAAGAACAACCCGGCTGGCCGCAAGGCCGCGGGTCTCAAGCGCGGCGAGCTGAAGAACGACGTCGACAACGTGGCCCCGCGCCTCGGCTTCGCCTGGGACACGATGGGCAACGGCAAGACCGTGGTTCGCGGCGGCTGGGGAATCTTCTACGACCAGATCTTCCTCAACACGACGCTGTTCGACGACTTCCTCGCCAACAACCCCCCGTACATCGGCTTCGGCATCACGAGCCCGTCCTTCGGCCCAGGGAACATTCCCGACCTCAGCGGGTACCTGGTCCCGGGGACCGGCGCTCTCGTGCGCATGACCTCGCCGGACTTTGAGACGCCCTACACGATCCAGAGCTCCGTGGGGGTCTCGCAGCAGCTTGGCGATCACATGGCGTTCGACGCCGATGTCGTCATCGCCGATGGCCACCACGAGTTCCGCCGCCGCAACATCAACCTGAAGGACCCCAACACGGGGCTGCGGACGATCACCCAGGACTACGGCTCCATCCGCATCATGGAGTCCACCGGCGAGTCCGACTACCGGGCGCTGCAGCTCGCGCTGCGCGGACGCTGGCAGAAGTTCGGGTTCCTGGCATCTGGCTCCATCGCGGACGCCAACGTGCACCAGGACGACTTCTTCAGCCGCCCGCAGAACAACCTCTACGACAACGCCCCCGACCACACGACCCAGGACCAGGGCAAGCCCGAGAACTTCGAGCGCTGGCGGCTCGTGCTGTCAGGGATCTACCAGCTTCCCGCCGACTTCCAGGTCTCCGGCATCATCCAGGCCGCGGCAGCTCGCCCCTGGACGACGGAGTACGGGTACGACTTCAACGGAGACAAGGTCCGTAACGACCGCCCAGGAGAACGCGGCAACGAGAGCGGCGACCCGTTCTTCCAGACCGACCTCCGCGTCACGAAGTTCTTCAAGTTCGGCAAGTCCATGAACCTGGAGGCCTCCATCGACCTGTTCAACGTGTTCGACACGGTGAACTTCGGCGGCGGCAACAGCGACGCGTTCGGGAGCGGCCAGGGCAACTACGACGGGCGTCTCTTCACGTCCGCCGGGAATCCCAACCCGAACTACGGGCAGCCCACACGTACCGCGGGCCCGCCCCGTCAGATCCAGCTGGGAATTCGTTTCAACTTCTGACGAGCCGCAAGGCTCGGACTTGAATGCTGGGGCGGGTGCGAACCCGCCCCTTTTTTTTCTGGATGACCCCGCCGCCGGCTCGGGCACAGGCCGGCGCCACCGGATACGTCATGAGAAACCATGGACGGTCGAAGGCGCCGTTGCTCGCGACGCTGCTCCTGGGCTCGTGCGCCGGCCCCGAGCGATCCGCGCCGCCCCTGGCCGTACCCGCGCCGGCCTCGAAGGCTCCCGAGCTGCGCGGTTTCGTCCTCGTCCCGTCGACACGCTGCGGGCGGACCACGTCGGCGCCTACGGGAGCTCCCGGGCGATCACACCCAACATCGACGCCCTCGCATCCCGGGGAGCGACGTTCGCGTCGGCGCGGACGGCGATCCCGCTCACCCTGCCGTCTCACGCCGTCATGCTGACCGGACGACTCCCGTACGAGCTCGGGATCCGCGACAACGGCTTCGTCCTCGGTGCCGATCACGAGAGCGTCGCCGAGGTGCTGAAGGGACGGGGCTTCCAGTGCGCCGCGTTCGTCAGCTCGGCGATCCTCGGGAAGCGCTTCGGGCTCGACCGCGGGTTCGATGTCTACGATGACCTGACCTCCGATCGCGGGGCGATCCTCGTCGTGCCGGAGCGGCGCGCGGACGAGACGGTCGCCCGGGCCCTGGACTGGGTCGGGAAGCTCGATCCCTCCCGGCGCTTCTTCCTGTTCCTCCACTTCTACGATCCCCACTCTCCGCACGACGCGCCCGCGCCCTACCGCTCGCAGTGCGACGATGCCTACGACGCGGAGATCGCGGCGGCGGACGCGGCGATCGGAACGCTCACCGCGAAGCTCCGTGCGCTCGGGCTCGAGGATCGAACCGGGATCGCGCTCGTCGCCGACCACGGAGAAGCCCTCGGAGAGCACGGCGAGAAGACCCACGGGCTCTTCCTCTACGATGCCACCTTGCGCGTGCCCTTCATCCTGGTCGCGCCCTCCGTCGGCTCGGGGATCACGCTCTACGATCCCGTGTCGCTCTGCGATCTGAGGCCGACGATGCTCGGCCTGCTCGGGATCGACGACGCGCTGCCGCCGGGCACCCAGCCGCGGTCCGGGGTGGCGCTCTGGCCGCAATCCCACCCGGACCTTGCGTCGCGTCCGGTCTACGGCGAGACGCTTCACGCGTACATCAACTTCCGGTGGAGCGGATCCCAGTCCCTCGTCATGGGAGAGCGGAAGGTGATCGTCTCGGCCCGCCCCGAGGTCTACGATCTCGCAGCCGATCGGCGCGAGGTGTCGGACATCTCGGCCGACCTGCCGGAGCTGGTGGCGTCCACCAGGACGGAGCTCGCTACGCGCGGAGGAGCGCTCGAGTCGCTCCCGCCGCGGTCCGACGACGTGACGTCGACGCTCCAGAGCCTCGGCTACGTGAGCGGCGGCGGCCCGACCGCGGCCACGAGCCTCGAACGCCGCCTCGCGCTACCCGATCCGAAGGATCGCGTCCGGATCTTCGATCGGTACGAGGAGGCCGTCCAGGAGCTGGGGAGCCGGCGCTACGAGAGAGGCATCGAGATCCTCGAAGAGGTCCAGCGGGACGACCCTGACGCGATCCTCCCGCTCAGCATGCTCGGAGCGGCGCAGCTCGAGGCCGGCGACTCCGAGAGCTCCGCCCGCACGCTTCGCCTGGCGCTCGAGATCGATCCGGGTCGCATGGACATCGCCGCCGAGCTCGCGCGGGCGTTGCAGCGCGCCGGCAAGCTCGACGAGGCGATCGAGATGGCCGACCGTGCGCTGGCGAAGGACCCGACGCTCGCGACCGCGCATCTGGTGAAGGCGGACGCGCTGCGCCGGCAGGGCAAAACGGAGGAGGTCGAGGCGAGCCTCCGGAAGGCGGCCGAGGTGGATCCCGGGAATGTCGCCGCGGAGCTGGCGCTCGCCGACATCGATCTCGCGCGCGGGAACGACGCGGGCGCACGCTCCCGTGCCGAAGCCATCCTCGCGCGCCACCCAGGAGAATCGAAGGCGTTCTACCTCCGCGGCGTGATCGCGGCTCGGAGCGGCCAGATGGCGGACGCTCGGCGTGACTTCCAGGCCGCCGTCTCCAGGGACGAGGGATCCTCCGAGGCCCTCGTCGCCCTCGCGACGATGGAAGCGCGGGCCGGAGAGCTGGACATCGCGATCTCCCATTACGAGAAGGCGCGGGCGCTCGGCAACGAGTCGCCGCAGCTCCTGAACGCCTTCGCCCTGACCCTCGTGCGCGCGGGACATGTCGATCGCGCCCGGCCGTTGCTCGAGCTCTCGCTCGCGACGAAGGCCGACCAGCCCCAGGTCAGGGCGATGCTCCAGGCTCTCTCGTCCGGGTCGCCGCCGGCGCCTTGAGCCCGCGCGGGTCGTCCCTCGAGCACGCAGCCCTCCTGGCGGTCGTCGCCGGCCTCGCGACAGTCGCTCGCGGAACCGATGCGGCCTCGACGCCCCCGAACGTCGTCCTGGTGACCATCGACACGTTGCGCGCCGACCATGTCGGCGCGTACGGCGGCCGCTACAAGACGCCGACGCTCGACGCGATCGCGGCCGCCGGGGTCCGCTTCGAGCGCGCCTACACAACGGCGCCGATCACGGTCGTCGCGCACTCGTCGCTCATGACCGGCCTCTATCCGTTCCATCACGGCGTGCGGGCCAACGGGTTCTACTCCCTGCCGGCCGAGCAGACGACGCTCGCCGAGGTGCTGCGGCGCGCGGGATACGCGACGGCCGCCTTCGTCTCCGGCTTCCCGCTCGACGCGCGCTTCGGCCTCGCGCAGGGATTCGACACCTACGACGATCGCTTCACCCACGTCGACGCTTCCGGCTCCGCCTACGACGCCGAGCGGCCCGCCGCGGAGACGATCGAGAAGGCGCTCGCGTTCCTCACCAAGCCCCCGCCCCGGTTCTTCCTCTGGGTCCACCTCTACGATCCGCACGCCGAGTACCGCCCCCCGGAGCCGTACAGGACTCGCTTCGCCTCGAGCCCCTACGATGGAGAGATCGCCTACGCGGACGCCGAGCTCGGCAAGCTCTGGAAGCGCCTCGAGCCCGACCTCGCGCGCACGCTCGTCGTGGTCGCGGGGGATCACGGCGAGTCGCTCGGCGAGCACGGCGAGGCGACGCACACGATCTTCGTCTACGACGCCACCGTCCGCGTGCCGCTCCTGGTCGCGGGCCCGGGCGTCGTCCCACGGAGAGTCGGCAAGACCGCGGTGTCGCTCGTCGATATCTACGGCACGGTGGTCGCGCGCGCCCATGCCGGGGACTCCACGAGCGATGGCAGGAGCCTCGAAGCCGCCTTCGACGGGAGCGGCGATGACGGGATACCGGACCGCGTCCTCTACTTCGAGAGCTACGCGCCGCGCCTCGAATTCGGGTGGAGCCAGCTCCTCGGCGTCCGCCGCGACAACCTGAAGCTCGTGCAGTCGCCGGAAGCACAGGACGTCGAGCTCTACGACACGTCGGCCGATCCCGCGGAATCGCGCGACATCGCCGCCGCGCGTCCGAGGGACCGCGATGATCTGCTCGCGCGGCTCCGCGCGCTGCAGGGCGGCGACGGCGTGGGCGCCCAGTCGCCTGGGGCCCCGCTCGATCCGGCCGCCGTCGAGAAGTTGAGGAGCCTCGGCTACCTCGAGGGGGGCGCGACGCTGGGCACGCTCGGATCGCACGGCCCCCTCGCCGCGCCGCGCAGGATGATCGCGAGCCAGCCGCGCATCGACGACGCCCTCCGCCTGATGAGCCGCGGCAAGCCGAAGGAAGCCGCCGCCGAGCTCGCGGAGGTGATGGCCCTCGACCCGCACAATCCGTTCGTCGCCCAGGCCCGTGCCGGCGCCCAGTACCAGCAGGGGGACAGTGACGGCGCGCTCGCCACGCTGCGCGCCGTCGCCCCGACCGCGCCGCCTCTCACGCGGAGCGCGCTCCTGGCGAGCGCCGGCGACATCCTCCGCCGCGCTGGCCGGATCGCCGAGAGCGAGAAGGAGCTGCGCGCCGCGCTCGACCTCGACGCTCGCAACGTCAAGGCGATGGAGACCCTCGCCCTGACGCTGCTGGCCGGGGGCAAGCTCGAGGCGGCCGAGTCGATGCTCGGGAACGCGCTCCGGATCGATCCCGGCGATGCCCGCGCCCTTGCCACCCGCGCTGAGGTGCTGCTCGCGAAGGGACGTTTCGCCGACGCCCGCGACGACTTCGCGGCGGCGATGGCGCGCGATCCGGGCCTCGGCGGGATGTGCCTCTTCGGGCTCGCGCGCGTCGCGATCGCGCTCGAGGATCCCCAGGCCGCGATCGTCGAGCCGCTGAGATCCATGGAGACGGCCGTCGGCGTCGATGCCGACCTCCTGCACCGAGCGGGGACGCTCGCGGCGGAGCAGGGCGCTCTCGACCTGGCGATCGCGCTCCTCTCGCGCGCCGCTTCCATGGCCCCCGGCACCCCCTCGCTCCTCCAGGACCTCGGCGTCGCCCTGTCCCGCGCGGGGCGGACTGACGAGGCGATCGCCAAGCTCTCGGCGGCGAAGGACCTCGCACCGCGGGACGCGGGCATCTGGAACGCGCTCGGGACCGCCCAGGCACGCGCGGGCCGGTTCGCGGACGCCGTTCGCTCCTTCGAGGAAGCGCTCCGGATCGATCCGAAGAGCGAGAGCGCCCGGCAGAACCTCGAGGCGGCGCGGGCCGCCCTCGCGCAGCGGTGACGGCGCGCTTCTGAATCGGTTCACGCCGTCGTAACATCGCTTTCGCGGAGACAGCCCCGCGGAGGAGTACCCATGACCGTCAAGAAAACGCCGCTCTGCGCCGCCGCCCTGAGCTTCCTCGGCTTCCTCGGCTTCCTCGCCTCGCCCGCGCTCGCGCAGACCGCCGGCGTCGTCGGCGTCGTGCAGGACGAGCAGCAGAAAGCGCTGCCCGGAGCGACGATCCAGATCAAGCACCGCGACTCGGGCGTGGAGCGTCAGGTCGTTGCCGACGCGAACGGCGGGTACCGGCTGCCCGCGCTGCCCCCGGGCCCCTACAAGCTCAAGGTGAGCCTCCCGGGCTTCGCCGAGACGGAGCGTGAGGTGACGCTGCAGGTGGGGCAGGAGGTGAAGCTCGACTTCGAGCTGAAGCTGGCCACCTTCCAGGCCCAGGTCACCGTGACGGGCGAGGCGCCCCTCGTCAAGACGGAGGACTCGGACCTGTCGACGGTCATCGACGAGAAGGACATCGACAACCTCCCGCTCAACGGCCGCACCTTCCAGAACCTCGCGATCCTGGTTCCGGGAGCCACCACCGCCGCGAACTTCGACCCCACCAAGAGCCGCGTGGGCGCCATCTCCATCGGGGGCAACACGGGACGCGGCGTGATGATCTCCATCGATGGCGGCGACAACAACGACGACGTCGTGGGCGGCATCCTCCAGCAGTACTCCCAGGAGTCGATCCAGGAGTTCGAGGTGATCACCCAGAGGTTCAAGGCGGAGTACGGAAAGTCCGGCGGCGGCGTCCTCTCCATCGTCACCAAGAGCGGCACG
Organism: Acidobacteriota bacterium; assembly: GCA_046331505.1. Classification (GTDB taxonomy): domain Bacteria; phylum Acidobacteriota; class Vicinamibacteria; order JAXLQT01; family JAXLQT01; genus JAXLQT01. Next base: position 47,004 of record JAXLQT010000040.1, on the reverse strand, counting down.
AACGACTTCCACGGCGACGTCTTCGGCTTCTACCGTGGCAAGTCGCTGAACAGCAAGGACTACTTCGAGAAGCAGCTGAATCTGGACAAGGCCGACTTCAAGAGGCTCCAGTGGGGCGTCACGTTCTCCGGACCGATCAAGAAGGACCGCACGCACTTCTTCGTCGCCTACGAGCGTCAGGACGAGGACACGTTCCACATCACCAACACGAACGGCGTCTGGCCGCAGTACGAAGGGTCGACCGCGACACCGTTCAAGCAGGACCTCGTGACGCTGAAGCTCAACCACACGCTGAGCGACGACCAGTTCCTGACGTTCCGCTATGGCTACGAGAAGAACCATCGCGACGGCGACCAGCTCGAGTTCTGCGGACCCCAGTGCGCCGGTAGCGCGGGGGCGATCCAGGACAACAAGCTCAACTCCGCGCTGGTCAACTACACCTGGATCATCTCGCAGCGGACCCTCAACGAGTTCGTGTTCCAGTACTCGGACTTCAAGAACTCGATCGTCCCGAGCCAGCCCGGGCCGATGCTCATCTTCCCTAGCTTGACGCTGGGCAGCAACAGCAACGTCCCGCAGTTCACGAACCAGACGAAGTACCAGTTCCACGACGACTTCTCGCTTCACACCGGCAACCACGACTGGAAGGCGGGCGTCGACATCGTGCGCTCGCCGACCCAGGGCGGGCCGTTCCCCTTCCTGACCCAGGGGCAGTTCTACTATTCGGTGGACGATCCGAATGCCGCGCCGACCTACTTCTTCGCGTTCGCGGGCAACGCCGACAACAATCGCCCCAACACCCAGTACGGCATCTACGCGCAGGACGACTGGCACGTCACCGACCGGTTGATCCTGAACCTCGGCCTGCGCTACGACGTCGAGTTCGGCACCCTCGACATCCCGCTGACGCCCGTGACGCGCTTCCTGCGGGACAACCCCGCCGCGCGCAAGAAGGCCGGCATCGAGAACTCCCGCGTCAAGGACGACACCGACAACATCGCGCCGCGCGCCGGCTTCGCGTGGGACCTCACGGGCGACGGCAAGACCGTCCTCCGCGGCGGCGGCGGCATCTTCTACGACCAGGTCTACAACAACATCACCGTGTTCGACGATCTGCTCGCGAACAACCCGCCGTTCCAGGGGATCGGCATCCCGAGCCCGACCTTCGGTCCCGGCAACATCCCGGATCTCTCGGGCTACTTCAGCCTGGCGAACGCCCTGCTGCGCGCCACGTCGCCGGACATGGTGACGCCCTACACCATCGAGTACTCCCTCGGGATCTCGCAGGCGCTCGGCGAGCACATGGCCGCGGACGTCGACCTGGTGCGCGTGCGCGGGCAGCACGAGTTCCGGCGCCGCACGATCAACGTGCCGGACGAAAACGGCGTGGGCGACCTCACGGACCAGTTCGGCGCGGTTCGGCTCGCGGAGACGACCGGTGAGTCGCGCTACCTCGCGCTCCAGTCGGCGCTGCGCGGGCGATTCGACAAGCTGTCGTTCCTCGTGTCCGCGACCTTCGCCGACGCCGAATCCCTCTCGCAGGACTTCTTCAACCGGCCTCAGGACAACACGCGCAGCAACAGCAACGATCACACGAGCCGCGACTTCGGCACGCCCGACAACCTCGAGCGGTATCGCTTCGTCGTCTCCGGTCTCTACCAGCTGCCCTGGGACACCCAGATCGGCTCCATCCTTCAGTACTCGGCTCCGCGGCCCTGGACGACGACCTACGGGTACGACTTCAACGGCGACGGCGTGCGGAACGACCGGCCGCAGGAGTTCGGAAACGAGAAGGGCGATCCGACGTTCACCGTCGATCTCCGGGCGACGAAGTTCTTCAAGTTCGGGCACAGCATGAGCCTCGAGATCGACCTCGACGTCTTCAACGTCTTCGACACCGTGAACTTCGGTGGCGGCAACAGCGACGCGTTCGGCGCCGGGGCCGGCACCGGAAGCTACGACGGGCGGCTCTACACCTCCGAGGGCGTGCCCAACCCGAACTACGGCCGGCCCGGGAGCACCTTTACCACCCCGCGGCAGGCCCAGATCGGCGTGCGGTTCAACTGGTAACGCCCGGGGACGCGAGCGCCACCCGCCGCACCGCGGCGGACGTTCCCGTGAAGGCCCGGAGCGAACGAGATCGCTCCGGGCTTTTTCTTTGCGCGCTCGCCGTCGCGAGCATCGCGCCGTTCGCGCCGGCGATTCGCGGCGATTTCGTCTGGGACGATCGCCCGCTCATCCTCGACAGCCAGGCGACGGCTTCGGTCCGTCCCATCTCGCGCTTCTTCGCGCGCGACTTCTGGGCCGAGGGAGGGGCCCCGCGCCAGAGCGGCTACTACCGTCCCCTCACGCTCCTCTCCTTCGCCGTCGAGCGGCGGCTCTTCGGCGCCATGCCGCTACCGTTCCACGTCACGAACCTGCTTCTTCACGCGTGCTCCACGCTGCTCGGCTACACGCTCCTGCGGCGCCTCGGCGCGGCAGTGCAAGCGGCGCTCATCGCCGCGTTCCTCTTCGCCGTTCATCCCGTGCACGTCGAGTCGGTCGCGTGGATCTCGGGCCGCACGGACCTCCTCGCGAGCACGCTCGCCATCGCCGCGCTCCTCTGCGCCGCGAGCCCTCGCTTCGCGATCGCGTTCGCCCTGGCTCCCGTGCTCTTCTTCGCAAGCCTCCTCTCCAAGGAGTCCTGCGCGCTGCTCCCTCTCCTCGCTCTGACCCATCGGGCCTTCCGGCCCCGCCTCGCGCGGGCGAGCGCGCTCTTCGCGGCGGCGATCCCGTACGCGCTGCTCCGGCTGGCCGCCTTGCCGCTACCGGCTCTTCACGGCGCGCCCTTCCTCTCACGCGCCGCCCTCGCCGGCAAGCTGGTCGCGGTCTATCTCGGCAAGCTCGTCGCGCCCTCGAGCCTCCCCCTCGACCTCTCCGTGGCAACGCCGGGCGCGCTCCGCATCCTCTGGGCCGGCGTCATCCCCGCGCTCCTGGCCGCAGCCATCGCCGCGGCGTGGTGCCAGTCCCAGGCGGCGCCGCTCCTCTTCCTGCTCCCGCTCGTTCCGACCCTCGGGCTCGTGCCGATCTCCGATACGAGCGCGATCCGCTTCCTCTACCTGCCGGCTCTCGGCTTCGCGGGGATCGCCGCGGAGCTCTTCTCCCGCGTCCCGCGGCGCGCCGGCGCGATCGCGGTCGTCGCGATCGTCGCCGCGCTCGGAGTCCTATCGGCGATGAGGACCCGCGACTTCCGCACCGACGAGACCCTCTTCCGGGCGGAGCGCGCCCTCTCGCCCGGCAGCGTCCGCATGGCGATCGACTTCGCCGAAGTGTTGCGGCGACAGCACCGGGAGCCGGAGGCCCTCGCGGTGTACGAGGAGCTTCGCCCGGGCGGAGACATCAGGATCGCCCTTGCGATCCAGCGCACGCACCGCGATCAGGGCGACCTCGACGCCGCCGCCGACGACGCGAAGGACGCGCTCGCGCGGTTTCCGGACGACGCTCGCGCGCACGGAGAGGCGGGTCTGACCTACGCGGCGCAGGGGTTCGTATCGCTCGCCGAGGAGGAGCTCGGCAGGGCCGTGGCGATCGACCCCGACGCCGCGGTGGCGCGCGTGAACCTCGCGATGCTCCTCGCGCGCCAGCGCCGCATCGACGAGGCGCGCCGGATCGTCGAGGAGGGCCTGTCGCGCCGGCCCGGCAACGCGGAGCTGCTGCGCGCTCGCGCGCTCATCGGCCCGGGAGCAAGCGATCGAGCTCCGTGAGCTTCGGGCGAAGAGAAGGAGGAAGGCCCCGCGGATCGAGCCCCGCGCGTAGCTCGCGCGCTCGATCCATGCGGCCCCCGCGGGCGTTCGCGAGCGCGGCCTCCAGGCGGACGCCATCGTCCCCGGGCGAGAGTCGCACCGCGCGCTCGAGGAGCGCGCGCGCTTCCTCGGGGCTCGCGCGCGACGCGCGGGCGAGGAGGCCCTTGCCGTCGAGGAGCTCGACGGCGCGCGCCCGTTCCTCGAGCTCGCGAGCCACCGGCTCATCACCGGCCTTGCGGGCGGCCGCGGCCACCGCGCGCAGAAGCGAAGGATCGATCTCGTCCTCGACCCGCCATGGGGCGCCCGCCGCCGGCGCGCCCCGGCGCGTCGCGGTCCAGATCGCCGCGGCGGCGTCGGGCCCGAGCGCCGGATCGTCGAGCGCGCGCGCGAGCTCCGAGATCGCCTCGGCCGTGCGTCCCAGGAAGAGATCGAGCTGACCCATGTTGAACGCGATGGCGGCATCGGCGGGATCCTGCTCGAGCGCCAGCGCGAACAGGCCCTGCCCCGGCCCAGTCTTTGACGACGTTCCGGCACGCGGCGAGCCCCTGCAGCGGCGCCGTGCCGAGCGCGCCCTCGTTACGCAGCGATGCGAAGATCGCCTCAGCATCGGACGCCTGGCCCCGTGAGACGAGGAGCCAGCCTTTCCTGAGGCGTCCCAGGAGTTGCCGGGATCCCGCGCCAGCAGCGCCTCGATGTTCTTCTCGAGTTCGACGCCCTGGCCTCCGAGCAGCGGCAGGACGTCCACCATCTCCTTCGGATCGCGGCCCGGAGCGCGCGCCGCCGCGCTCCCGCCGCCGACCCCGCCAAGGTATCCGAGCGACTCGAGGCGCTTCCGCTCCTCCTCGCTGACGGGAGCGCGGGCGTCGCTCTCTCGCTGGGCAACCGCCGCGAGCTTCGCCTCCATCGCGCGCGCGACCGCCGGATTCGCGTCGTGGACATTGTGGTGCTCGCCGGGATCGCTCCCGAGGTCGTAGAGCTCCGGTGTCGGGGCCCGCACGAGCTTCCTGCCGTCCTCGATCCACGCGTGGAGCGGGCTCCACCCGAGATCGAGCATCGGAGCGAGGCATTCGGCCGCGTGCGTCCGCGACGCCGGGGCCGCCCCTCCGTCGCGTGCGATCAGACCGCGGACCTCCGCGAGCGAGATCTGGCGCGTGACGATCGCCGGCGGCGCCGCGGTCTTGCCCACGAGCGGAACGCGGAGCGTCTCGTCGTAGAGGAACGTGCCGTGCGTCAGCTCGCCGTGGGCACCGAGCGCCTCGCCGTGGTCCGCGGCCACCCACACCTCCGAGCTCGCGGTGCCGAGCGCCCGCAAGAGCCGCCCGAGCTCGTGGTCCGCGGTCGCGATCTCGCCCTCGTACTCGCCGAGCCGCTCGTACGGTGCCGGCGGCCGGTACGGGACATGCGGCTCGTAGAGATGGACCCAAAGGAAGCGCGGCCTCCGCCCCGCGGTGCCCCGGAGCCATGAGATGGCCGCCTCGACGGTCGCATGGCCCGGGCGCTCGTCGAACTCCGTCTCGGGCGCCGTGCCGGCATGGAGCCCCTCGACCCCGTCGAAGACGTCGAACCCCTGGCCGATGCCCGACCCGCGCTGGAGCACATAGGACGAGACGAAGGCAGCGGTCAGGACGCCCCGGTCCCGGAGCTGCTCCGCGAGCGTGACCGCGCGCTCCGGCAGCCGGTAGAAGCCATTGTTGCGGACACCGTGCTCGGACGGAAGCTCCCCCGTGAACAGCGAGGCGTGAGCCGGGAGCGTCAGGGGCGCGGTGGTGCGCGCCTCCGTGTAGATGGACGCGGAGCGCGAGAGGCGATCGAGGGTGGGCGTCGTCGGAGCGGCGAAGCCGTAGCAGCCGGCCCGATCGGCGCGCATGGTGTCGATCGTGACGACGCAGAGGTCGGCGGGCGCCGCGAGGCGCGCCGGCATCGAGAGCAGGAAGGCCCCGATGAGGGGGCCGCGGATCCGGCGGCTACGACCCCTTGATGCGCACGTCGAGGGAGAATCCAATCTCGGATCCCTTGCCGTCCTTCGGCGCGAAGATGCGGAAGCCCTTCTTGTACTCCGCGGACAGCTTCTCCCCTTCGACGATGATGTGCAGCTTCAGGCTCTGGACCTTGCCGACGTCCTTGAGCGCGATCGGCACCTCGAGGGTCTTGGAGCCGTCGGCGCCGCCGGTCGCACGCGCCACCGCGCGGGCGATCGACTCGGCAGGCACCTCCTGGGTCGTGTCCCCGGCCGTCGGCGCTGGCTTCTGGATGCTCGCCTTGCGCAGGCGATCGAGCTCGCGATCGATGTCCTGCGGCTTCTGGAGCGCGATCTTCGTGTACTCGACCTGCGTCTTCTGGGGCTTGGCCGAGGGCTTCGTGGGCTCGTGCGCGAAATCGACGCTCACCGGCGCCGCGGCGGGAGGAGCCGGCGCCGGGCGCTGGGGCGGCTTGACCGCGGCCGGGACGAGGGGCTGAGGACCCGTCTTGGGCTTCTCCGGGGCGGGGGCGGGCCTGTCACGAACGACTTCCCTGATGTCGCTCCGGATGGCCACCTTGGGCGCGGGCTTCTTGGCAGCATCCGAGACGTCGAGCTTCCCTCGCAGCCCTTCGAGCGTGAGGTTCGAGAGCCCCTTGAGCGTCTCGAAGACGCCGGGGCCGTAGAGGGCCGTCGCCTCGAAGTAGGGACGCTTCATCGGGTTCAGCCACTTCTGGAGATCGGCGATCGCGTGGATCTGCTTCAGGTCGCGCTTGTTGTACTGGAACACCATCGGGATGTTCTTCACGTCGATGTCCATCTCCGCCAGGTTCTCCTGGAGGTTCTTCAGCGACTCGACGTTCTCGCGCTGGAGCTGGCTATCGGCGACGAAGACGATGCCGTCCGCTCCCTGCAGCACGAGCTTGCGCGTGTTGTTGTAGTAGACCTGGCCCGGCACCGTGTAGAGCAGGAAACGGGTCTGGTACCCGTGGAAGTCGCCGTAGAGGATGGGGAGCAGATCGAAGAAGATGGTGCGATCGCTCTCCGTCTCCAGGCTCACCATCTCCCCACGCATGTTCTCCGCGGTCTTCGCGTGGATGTACTGGAGGTTGGTGGTCTTCCCGCCGAACGCGGGGCCGTAGTAGACGATCTTCGCCGCCATCTGTTTCGCGACGTGATTGAAGAAGACCATGGTCTTCCCACTCTATCACCCCGCGCCTGACCGCGAGCCCGGCACCGAGATCGACGGCGGTGTCGGCTAGCGGAGGTCGCGCTCGGAGACGTCCTCGTCGTCTCCGTGGTCGTCGTGCTCCCTGACCCGCGGGGGTGTCCGCGGAGGAGCGCCTCCCTCCGGAGTCAGGCCAGCGCGCCGGAGCTGCGCCTCGAGCGCCTCGCGGCGTGACTTCTCGGCGGCCGCCTGCTCGCGAAGCTGCGTCATCTCGACCAGGAGCTTCTTCACCGCGGCGGACTCCCGTGCCTGGTCGTCCTTGAGCTTCGCATTCTCCTGGCTGAGATCGCTGGAACGGCGCTTCTCGACGGCGAGATCGCGCAAGCGCGCGTCCCGCTCCTCCCCGAGCCGATCGCGCTCGGACGTGACGGACTGCAGGCTCATCTGCGTCTCGGCGATCTTCGCCCGCGACGTCTCGCGCTCGTCGTCGAGCGCCTTGCGCGTGTCGGCAAGGTCCTCGCTGGCGGCGGTCAAGCGCTGCCCCGTGTCATCGAGCTGCGTCTGGAGCTGCGTCTTGGTCTTCTCGCCGGTCTCGCGGAGCCTCTGGGCCTGGCGCTGGGTCTCGTCGAGCTTCTCCTCCCGGTCCTTGAGAGTGGTTCCCGTCGTGGCGAGCTGCTCCTTCAGGTGAGCCGCGTCCTGCTCGGCCCGCGCCCGACCCGCCTTCTCCTCGGCGAGGGCGCGGTTCAGGGTCGTGGTGATCTCCGCGATGCGCTTCTGCCCGACGAAGACCACGATGGCCAGCGCGACGACGAGCACGATCGCCGACGCGGACGAGAGCACGACGGCAAGGCTGTTGCTCTTCGCCTCGGACTCGCGGATCGCGACGGGACGCTCCTCCGGGCGGGGGATCCGGGTCTTCTCGGGATCGGCTGCCGCGGACGTGAGGCTCGTGGCCATGTTGATCGACATGTCCTCGAGGCTCGGCGCGCGCATCGGCCGCGCCGGCGTGGTCCTGGGGACCTCGGCGCGAACGCGCGTCCGATCGGGATCGAGATCGCCACGGAGCTCCGGCGCCATCTCCGCTAATTTACCGATTCCGCCACAACGGAGCAAACCTCGGCAGCGGTGCCGCTGACGGCGATCTGGCACGCACCTCCAGCGAAGTGTAAGATCGTCGACCGGTCACATAAGAGCCTCGATGACCACCACGGCCGATCTCGCAGCACCTGTTTCGGCCCCCCGCAGCGCCTACGTCCTGCGCCGGCTCCATTCGCTCTCGGGAATCGTGCCGCTCGGCGCCTTCCTGCTGGAGCACTTCTTCACCAACTCCTACGCCACCTATGGCGCCCGCGCGTTCGACGACGCGGTGGAGAAGATCTCCTCTCCCCTACCTCGTCGTCATCGAGACGGTGACCATCTTCCTGCCGCTGCTCTATCACGGCGTCTACGGCCTCTTCATCAGCTACCAGGGCAAGCCAAACCCGTTCGCGCTCGGCTACCCTCGGAACTGGATGTACACCCTCCAGGCTTGACGGGCGTGGTCTCCTTCGTCTTCATCGCTTGGCACCTCTGGATGTTCCGCATCGCCAAGTCCCTCTACGGTCTTCCCATCACGTTCGACAGCGTGGCGCGGGAGCTGTCGGTCGACTGGATCTTCGCGCTCTACGTCGCCGGCGTCCTCTCGGCCGTCTTCCACCTCGCCAACGGCTTCTGGAGCTTCGGCGTGAGCTGGGGTCTGACCGTCAGCCGCGCGTCCCAGCGGATCTCGGGATATGCGTGCGTCGCCTTCGGCATCGCCTTCGGCCTGGTGGGCGTCAACGCGCTGCTTTCGTTCCGCGGCCACGCCATCGGGCACGGGATCCTGTTCTAGCCATGGCACAACCCAAGATCATCGTCGTCGGCGGAGGGCTCGCGGGTCTCATGGCGACCATCAAGATCGCCGAGATGGGCGGGCACGTGCTCTTGTTCTCGATCGTGCCGGTGAAGCGCTCGCACTCGGTCTGCGCGCAGGGCGGGATCAACGGCGCCGTGAACACCAAGGGCGAGGGCGACTCCACCTGGCAGCACTTCAACGACTCGATCTACGGGGGCGACTTCCTCGCCAACCAGCCTCCGGTGAAGGCGATGTGCGAGGCCGCGCCGGGCATCATCTACATGCTCGACCGCATGGGCGTGATGTTCAACCGCACGCCGGAGGGCCTCCTCGAGTTCCGCCGCTTCGGCGGGACGCTGCACCACCGGACGGCCCATGCGGGCGCCACCACCGGCCAGCAGCTCATCTACGCCCTGGACGAGCAGGTCCGACGCCACGAGGCCGAGGGGCGGGTGACCAAGTACGAGGGCTGGGAGATGCTCTCGGGCGTCATCGATGACGCCGGGATCTGCCGCGGCATCGTCGCGATGGACCTGCGCACGATGGAGGTGACGCCGGTGCGCGCGGACGCGGTCATCATCTGCACCGGCGGCCCCGGCGCGATCTTCCGACGCAGCACCAACTCGCTCATCTGCACCGGAAGCGCCGTGAGCGCGCTCTACCAGCAGGGCGCGGCCTACGCGAACGGGGAGTTCATCCAGATCCATCCGACGGCCATACCGGGGGAGGACAAGCTCCGCCTGATGAGCGAGTCGGCGCGCGGCGAGGGCGGGCGCATCTGGACCTACCGCGACGGCAAGCCCTGGTACTTCCTCGAGGAGAAGTACCCGAAGTACGGCAACCTCGTGCCTCGCGACATCGCGAGCCGCGAGATCTTCAAGGTGTGCGTCGAGATGAAGCTCGGGATCGACGGCAAGAACCTCGTCTACCTCGACCTCACCCACATCCCCAAGGCCCGGCTCAAGGAGAAGCTCGGCGGCATCCTCGAGATCTACGAGAAGTTCGTCGGCGAGGACCCGAGCGAGGTGCCGATGAAGGTGTTCCCCGCCGTCCACTACTCGATGGGCGGGCTCTGGGTCGACTACGAGCAGATGACCAACATCCCCGGGCTCCTCGCCGCGGGCGAGTGCGAGTACCAGTACCACGGAGCGAACCGCCTGGGAGCCAACTCGCTCGTGAGCGCCATCTACGGCGGGATGATCGCGGGTCCGCGGGCGATGAAGCACGCCCAGGGGATCGAGCGGGGCGCGGACGCGCTGCCGCCCGACGTGTTCGATTCCGAGCGCAAGCTCCAGGTCCAGTGGAACGAGGCCATCATGCGCCAGAAGGGGACCGAGACGCTGGACAACCTCCACGAGGAGATGGGACAGTGGATGACGGAGCACGCGACCGTGGTCCGCCACAACGACAAGCTGCGCGCCACCGACGAGAAGCTGCAGGAGCTCCTGGAGCGCTGCGGGCGCGTGGACATCAACGACGCGACGAGCTGGGCCAACCAGTCGCTGCCCTACTCCCGTCAGCTCTACAACATGCTCGAGCTCGCGCGCGTCATCGTCCTCGGGGCGCTCGCGCGCAACGAGAGCCGCGGGGCGCACTACAAGCCGGACTACGAGAAGCGGGACGACGTCAACTTCCTGAAGACCACGAAGGCCTTCCACGAGGCCGACGGACCGAGGATCGTCTACGAGGCGGTCGACACCTCGATCGTGGCGCCACGCGAGCGGAAGTACGACGCCAAGGCGAGCTAGCGATGCCCGACAAGGTCATACTCAGGATCCAGCGCCGCGAGAAGCCCGAGAGCGATCCCTACTGGGAGGAGTTCGAGGTCCCATACCGCGCGAACCTGAACGTCCACATCTGCCTCCAGGAGATCCGGCGGCACCCGGTCAACCGCGAAGGCAAGCGCGTCGCCCCCGTCGCCTGGGAAGCCTCCTGCCTCGAGGAGGTGTGCGGCTCGTGCTCGATGGTCATCAACGGGAGGCCGCGCCAGGCGTGCTCGACCCTCGTCGACGCGATCGGCACGACCATCGAGATCCGCCCGCTGTCCAAGTTCGCGCCGGTGAAGGACCTCGTCGTCGATCGCAAGCCGATGTTCGACGCCCTGAAGCGCCTGAAGGCATGGATCCCCATCGACGGCACCTACGACCTCGGCCCCGGTCCGCGCATGGGAGCGAAGGAGCAGCAGTTCGCCTACCAGCTCTCCCAGTGCATGACCTGCGGCTGTTGCATGGAGGCCTGCCCCCAGTACAACGCCCGCTCGGAGTTCCTCGGGCCCGCTCCGCTGTCGCAGGTGGTCCTCTTCAACAGCCACCCGACGGGGAAGCTCAATCGCCACGAGCGGCTGGACGCGGCGATGGGACCGGGCGGCATCCAGGACTGGGGAAGGCCCAGAACTGCGAGCGCGTGTGCCCCAAGAACATCCCCTCGCGGAGTCGCTCGCGAAGCTCTTCCGCGAGACGACGCTGCACGGCATCCTGGGGTGGCTCGGCAAGTAGGCTGGGGCGGCTTCTTCCGCACGTCGCTCCGGGCGTCGTTCCTCGTCGTCGCGTTCACGATCGCCGCGCGCCTCACGGTGCCCCAGGCCGTGGCGACGCGCGACCTCGTGACGATCGCGGCCGGCCTCCTCGCGGCCGCGATCGTCTTCGCCGTGGCCGCGGTGCGCGCGCGCGGCGACGCAACGTGGCTCGCGAGCCTGTTCGCGCCGGGCGCCTCGCGGCTGCGGGAGGCGATCTGGGTGCTCTCGTTCTTCGCCTTCACCGATCCCGGCGAGGTGAGCTGGCACGCGGTGGATCAGGCCGAGGGGCGGCGCCGCCTGCGCGTCTCGCGCCTCTCGGCGACCGTGCTCTGGTACGTCGTCCTCGTCTTTCCGGCGGCGCTGCTCTGCGACTGGCTGGTCGAGCGCGGCCTGCGGATCACGCTGGCGGCGGCGCTGTACCTGCCGCCGTGGGCCCTCCTGCGCGCAATGGAGGACGTGGCGCGGCGGCGTTCACGAGCGGCGAGCTGAGAGACGCTATCCTTCAGCGAATGAAGTGCCACGCCGTCGCGATGCTCCTGGCGGCGCTTCCCGGGGTCGCGTCCGGCAAGCACGCCGGGCCCGCGATCGAGCCCGGCACCTTCCTCGTCTCGGACCCGGCGCTTTCCGATCCCAACTTCGCCCGGTCGGTCGTGCTGATCCTCGACCGCGGGGAGAGCGGCACGATGGGGATCATGATCAACCGCGAGACCACCGTCGGTCTGGAGTCCGTCCTCCCCGATCGCGACATCTCCGCGTCGTGCCCGTGCCCGATCCACCTCGGCGGCCCGATCGCCACGGAGGCGGTGCTGACGCTCGTCCGAGCCGCGAAGCGGCCGGAGGAGAGCCAGCGCGTGTTCGGCGACGTCTATCTCGTGGCGCTCGACGACGGTCTCGAGGCGGCGGCGGCGGGAGTGAAGGCCCGGTTCTATGCCGGCCACGCGGGCTGGGCGCCGGGGCAGCTCGAGCAGGAGATCGCCGCCGGCGCATGGCACGTCGTTCGCGGCAGCGATCGCCACGTCTTCGATCTCCCCGCGGAGCGCGTCTGGCCCCTGCTCGCGGCGACCGACGTCGCCTCGGCGTCAGAAGCTCCGGAGATCGAACAGGATGCGCTGGCAGTTCTGGCAGACCTCGACCAGAAGGTCGAGGGCCGTGGGCTTGCGGGTCGCGGGCTGGCGCATGAAGCAGCCGAGGCAGATGCCGTCCTTCACCGGCACCACGGCCCGCGGGAAGCGCTTGAGCAGCTTGTCGTAGTGGGCGATGACGCGCTTGTCGATGCGTGAGGCCACCTCGGATCGGCTCTCCACGAGCTGATCCTGGCCATCGAGCTCGAAGCCCATCTTCTTGACCTTGGAGGAGACGTTCTTGTCGCCGAGCTCCGAGATCATCATGTCCAGGTCCTGGAGGATGATGAGAAGCTCCATCTGCTCTTTCATCGTCATTCCCTCGGACATCGCGGCCGCGCCTACTTCTTGCCCTTGAAGATCTTCTCGAGCTCGTCGTAAGTCTCGATCTCCATGACCTTCTTGCGCGTCTTCTCGTCCTTCACGACGACCTCGATGATCTTCCCGAGGAGCGGCAAGTAGAGGTTCCCCTTGTCGACGGGGGGCGCGAGGATGAGGAAGATGAGCTGGACGGGCTTGCCGTCGATCGCGTCGAAGTCGATCCCTTCGGGAGCGCGAGCGAAGAGCAGGGTCAGGCGATCGACCATCATCGACCGGCTGTGCGGGACGGCGATCCCCTTCTCGAGCCCCGTGGATCCGAGCTTCTCGCGCTCGAGGAGGGTCGTCAGCAGGATCTTCCCGTTCTTGATCCTCTTCGTGCCGACCAGGTGATCGACGAGGAGCCTCAGCGCCTCGTTCTTGTCCTTGGCCTTGATGTTGGGGATGAAGAGATCCTCGGAGAGGAAGTTCAGAATGTCTTGAGCTTTCATGGGCCTCTTCTGGGCGAGGGTGACGGATCTTCGATTATAGCGGACGCTCGGCCATCACCCGGCTGGGCCGGTGGCGACGACGGCCCCTTCCACGACTTGACTGGGGTCGCCGGGCCCCATACTCTCTTCCCTTCGTTTCGGACGTCCAGAATGCTCCGGCCCAACGTTTCCGCCCTAGTCTTCCTGCTCGCCGGCACCGTTCTCCTTGCCGGCGACGCGCCGGCCGGTCAACCCCCGGCAGAGGACCCCCGGTGGGAAGTCCTCCCGGATGGCCAGCAGCCCGAGGCCCAGCCGGTCGCCACGCGGGACGAGTCCTCCCCGGACGCGAGCCACCTCATCCGCTGGACGGACCGCCGGGGCGTTCCCCACCTCACCAACGAACCTCCGGTGGAGTACGAGGTGAGCCACGACGAGTGGCTGCGTCTGAAGGCGGAGTACCCGGGACAGATCAAGGACGAGGCGCCGGTGGAGCAAGCTCCATCGGTTCCCGAGGCCGATCTTCCCCCCGGCACTCGGGCCGAGCAGGCATTGCAGGACTGGTGGAACATCGCGGGACCGAAGGGAGGCTTCCGGGGACACGCGGTCGTCACGCCCGACGAGCTCACAGAGCTGACGCGCCTGGTGGACGTGGCGAAAGCGGCGCTCAAGGAGGCACGAGGAAACGACTTCAGCCCGTCGACCGGCCGCGCCGCGATCGAGCTTCGCCGCGTGCTCAAGGTCGACGTCTCGGTCCGGGATCCCATCGAGACCTCGGGGATCCCGATCGGCGACCTCTACCCGGTCAGCGTCGCCGGGAAGCTCGTACGCGGGATGGCCATCGCCCAGTACGAGGTCGCCGGCAGGATCAGCAACCGGTCGTTGAAGGACGCGCCCGGCCTGTCGATCGCCCTCGACCTACGGGTCGATGGCAAGGTGGTCGCGACGCGCGATGTGACGATCCCGCGCATCATGGCGCGCGGCGAGGCTCCGATCCGTACGATCTTCGACCTCCCACGCGCGTTCCTGCGCGTGGACGATTCGCGCCTCTCGGTCAGCACGCGCGTCGTCCCCATCCCGGCGCTGCCCGCCGTCGGCGGATAGAACCCTTCTTCCGCGCAGGGCTCGCCCTCATCGCGGGAAAGGGGTAGGGTAAACCAAGCCGCACGGCTCGCTGTCTAATCCCACATGGGAAGCCAGGGGGTCGGCGCGCGAACCTTGCTCATGCCGGAGCCAGCTCCGCTCCCCGCGACCATCGGCCCGTACCGCATCGTCGAGATGCTCGGCGCGGGTGGGATGGGTGCGGTCTACAAGGGGCTCGACGTGTCGCTCGAGCGCCACGTCGCCATCAAGGTGCTCTCCCCCGCGCTCGCGACCGACGCCGAGAGCCGCGAGCGCTTCCTCCGCGAGGCCCGCTCGGCCGCCGTGCTCAGCCATCCCAACGTCGTGTCGGTGTACCAGATCGGCGAGGACGCCGGACGTCCCTACATCGCCATGGAGCTGATCGACGGAAGCTCCCTCGAGGATCTCCTCGTCGAGCGGCGCCGCATCCCCGCCCCTCTCGCGATCGCCTACGTCCTCCAGGTGGTCGACGGCCTCGACGCCGCGTGGAAGCGCGGCATCGTCCACCGCGACATCAAGCCCGGGAACATCCTCATCCATGCCGACGGCTACGCGAAGCTCGCCGACTTCGGCCTCTCCAAAGCGTACGGCGGCGACAAATCGCTGACCCAGAGCGGCATGGTGCGGATGGGGACGCCGCGCTACATGTCGCCCGAGCAGGAGGGGGAAGCCGCTCGATTTCCGGTCCGACGTCTACTCCCTCGGGCGACGCTCTACCACATGCTCGCGGGCTCGCCGCCCTACGACGCCGACACGCCGGTCTCGGTGATCGTCAAGCACATCACGAGCCCGATCCCCTCCATCTCCGCCAAGGACCTGTCGCTGCCCGAACCTGTCTGCCGGGTGATCGAGCACATGCTCCAGAAGCGGGCCGAGGACCGGCCCGCCACCTATGACGAGCTCCGGGAAGAGCCCGCTTCGCCCGCGACTCCCTCGGCGCTGGACCGATCCACCGCGACGGCGAAGCGGCGACGCTCCGCACGAGCGCGACCCTCGGCCTCGCGCTCACTGCTTCGTCGATAGAGCGGACGCCGCGCGGACGCGCCGGCGTCCCGGAAGCCCGGAGCGATCCTGATCCTGGGAGTGCTTCTCGCGGTCGTCGCGCTCGCGCCGCCAAGCTCACGCTCCGCCGCGTGTTCCGGCCGCGGCCCCCGCCGATCGCGTCGCCACGCCGGCCGTCGTGCCTCGAGCATGCCGCCGCCCGCGGAGCGACCCGTCGCGCCAGCGCCCACGCCCCCTGCAACCGAGGCGCCCCCCGCCGCAGGAGAAGCCGCCCGAGAAGATCCGAGGCGGCGCTCGACGCGCAATCGCGCAACGACTCCGCAGCGGCCAGGAGCGCTCTCACTCAGCTCGAGCGCTGCATCGCGCCGGGCGGTGCGCCGGACATCGCACCCTCGGCCCAGGCGGCGCTCGCGACGCAGGAAGGCGCGAGACGGGACGCCGACGGCGCCGATCGCCGCCTTCAACCGCGCCCTTTCCCTCTCCAGGGACCCGTCGGCGGCCGTGCAGGTCGTCAAGGACGGGCACGTCAGCTGCTCGTCCCGCTCCACGAGAAGATGCGGGAAGAGCTTCAGCCGCTCGGGCTGACCAAGGAGAAGGCGGCCGGCCTCGTCCCCAACCTTCAGAGCGGCAAGGCCCAGCTCGCGTTCGCGGATCGTCGGCGGTCGCAACGCCGGCGAGCGGCGCTCACGATCGCGTCCTACGAGGCCGTGGAGCGCACCGCTTCCCGGCCGACGCGACCGCCTACGCCCGCGCGTCGACCGAGGTCGCCGTGCTCTCCTGAAGTCCGGCGAGCGCGAGGCGGCCCGGGAGCACCTGAGGCGGTCGTGGCGCACCTCGAGGAGATCAAGGCGCCCTGGTCGGAGCTGAACGACGCGCTCTTCCTCTCCGGCACGGTCCACGGCGAGCTCGGCGACCTCGCCCGGGCCGACGAGGAGATCCGGCGCGCCCGGGAGGTCTCGGCAGACCCGAGCGATCCCGTCACCGTCATCAGCCCGGACGGGAAGGGCGCGCGCCGCGTTCCGATCGAGCTGGCCGTGAAGGCGGCGATGACGCGCCTCCAGTGGCGAGATGGGATGCCCCGGCCGCGGCGCGGGCCCGAAGGTCCTCTCATGAGGCCGCGGGACCGCATGCCGGAGAAGGGCGCTCCCCCGAGCGCTGACCCGCGGCGCTCGTGGGAGAATGCCGCCCCACGACGAACCGCCCATGTCCTACTCGCCCGCAGACCTGACCCTCGACCAGGTTCTCGAGCGCCATCGCGCCGCGCTCGGCGGAGCGGAGACTCTCGAGCGCACCGCCCTTCACCGCACCACCGGGCTCGTCACCGGAGTGAATCCTCAAGAGCAGGTCACGGTGGAGGACGAGCGAACGGGGCGCATCCGGGTCGACGTCCGGGTGCGCTCCATCGGCCTCCAGCTCACCAAGGCGTTCGACGGCACGTTCGCCTGGGAGACGGGACCATGTACGACGGCTACTACCAGCCCAACCACCCGGAGACCCTCCAGCCGTCGCGGCGGCCGGCGTCCCTCTGGCGCGGAGTGGGCCCGCTCGAGCTCAAGGGCATCGCCGCCGACCACCGCGACCGTGAGTGCTACGTCGTCATCGCGCTCCGTGAACGCCGCGGGCCAGGAAGTACCGGTGCGCCCTACCTGCTCGCGTCGTCGTTCCTGATCTCCGAGGAACGGCGCGGCGACGGCGACGACGAGATCGCCAAGCTCGACGATTACCGGATCGTGGCAGGGCGCCCTTTTCCGTTCCTCGTGACGACGCACGGCACGATGGGCGACGTCATCGAGACGGTGCTCTCGGTCGAGGTCCTCGAGAGCGAGGATCGCGTGTTCGCGCATCCCACGAAGAGCCCTCCGAGCAAGGCCGTTGCGTCGGAGGACCCCAACGTCGCCTCCTTCGACGCCGTGTGGAGCATCATCAACGACGTCTACTACGATCCGAGCTTCGGAGGCGTCGACTGGACGGCCGCGGGCGATCGCTACCGCACGCGCGTCGCCGGCCTCGCCGCGGTCGGCGGGCGCGAGTTCGTCGAGATCGTCACGCAGATGATCGCCGAGCTCCGGTCGACGCACTACCGGCTCGTGCCGCGGGATCGCGTGAAGAGCGGTGAGTCGCGCGACACCCAGCCCGGCCGGATCGGGCTCGAGCTGCGCTGGATCGAGGAGTCGGCGGTCGTGTGGGCGCTCCTGCCGGGGACGCCGGCGGAGGGATCTCCGCTGCGGCCCGGCTTCGTCGTCACGGCGATCAACGGACGCGACGACGGTGCGCTTCACGAGCGCCACGCGCCGGCGATCGGACACGAGGTGAACCCGCTCCGGAAGCGCATCGTCCCGTATGCCCACGAGATGCTGGTCCAGGCGGGCGAGCCCGTGACGATCGATTACCGCGATGGAAGCGGGGACCCGGGTCAGGCGACGCTCACAGCGATCGAGCAGGAGCGCCAGATGAGCCCGCGCGTCGAGGTCTCCACGCACGGCTCGATCCTCGTGATCGCGTTCAAGCTCTTCTTCGGCGATCTCGTGGAGCGTTTCCGGGCCGCCCTCGCGGCCCACCCTGAAGCGCGCGGGCTCGTCGTCGATCTGCGCGGTAACCCTGGAGGCGTCGCGCAGCACCCCGTCGCCATCGCGGGGATGCTGACGGCGGAGCCCGGGAGCCTCGGGCGCAGCATCTACCGGAACCACGCTGCCGACTTCACGGTGACGCCGTCGGCGGCCCCGTTCCTCGGGCCGCTGGCGATCCTCATCGACTCGGGCAGCGGGAGCTGCAGCGAGCTCCTGGCGGGGAACCTCCAGGAGCGCGGGCGCGCTCGGGTCTTTGGCCGCCGGTCCGCGGGCGCGGTGCTTCCGTCCACCGAGATCCTCCTCCCGAACGGTTGCCTCTTCCAGTACGTCGTCTGCGACTACACGACCGCCGGCGGCAAGCGGCTCGAGTCGGTCGGCGTGATCCCCGACGACGGGGACATCGAGCTGTCGCGCGCCGATCTCCTCGCGGGACGCGATCGAGACCTCGACGCCGCTCTCGCCTGGATCGAGAGCCGGTAGGCCCTCAGCGAGACGCGCTCCCGCCTGCGAGATGCCGGCGGAGGCCCGCCGGAAGCGCGTCCGGCAACTCTCCTCCGACGAGCGACCGCCCGCCGCGGGAGGCCTCGATCGCCGCCTCGAGCTTGCGGAGGGCCTCGATGGTGCCCGGGTCGTTCGCGGCCGCGGCGCGATCCCGCGCCTCGTCGAGGATCGCCGCGGCGCTCTCACCGCGCGCGAGCCGGTGATGTCCCGATGCGATGAAGAAGCCGAGCTCGCCGATGGTCTCGCCGCACGAGCGCAGGATGGCAGCGCCCTCCTCGAGCGCCCGATCCGCCGCGTGGAGGTCGCCCGTGAGCCTCTCGATCTCGGCGAGGGTGCCGAGGGCCAGCGCCTCGTCGAGCCTGTACCGGATCGCCCGCGCGACGCCGAGGGCACGATCGACCTCTTCGCGAGCCCTCGCCGGATGCCCCATCCGAAGGTGCACGTCGGCCATGCTCCGTGACGCCGAGCTCTCGACGTGCCCGTCGCCGGTCTCCACCGCCAGGTGGCGCGACCGCTCGTAGAGGAGAAGCGCCTCGTCGAGGCGCTGCTCTTCGATGAGCACGGCGGCATGATTGACGAGCACGCAGAGCTCTCCTCGCAGGTTCTTGGCCGCACGAAACAGCGGGAGGGCTTCCTCCCACGAGGCGCGCGCGCCCGCGGTATCGCGACGGACGTGCTGCGCGAGCCCCAGCACCGACAGCGCCGTCGGCACGTCGCGAGCCTCACCCGCGGCGCGCGCGAGCGCCACGAGCCGCTGCGCGAGCGCGTAGGACTCCTCGCTCTCGGAGCGCACGATGAGGAGCTGGCAGAGCGCCATCACGGAGATGAACTTCTCGTGCGGGCTCCCGATGTCTTCGAGGATCGCGACGGCCCTCCGGAAGAGAAGCTCCGCCGCGGCGAGCTCTCCGAGCTGCTCCTTCACGAGGCCGAGGAGGCGCAGCGTCAGTCCCTCGTTGCGGAGGTCCCCGACCTCCCGGTTGATCGCCAGAGATTCCTCGAGCCGCGGGACGGCCTCGTCCGGGTGTCCTGTCTCCAGGAGGCTGTAGGCCACCGATCGCAAGCTGAGGCTCAGCGACGCGGGATCGCAGAGGACGCGCGCCTGGTCGAGGGTCCGCAGGTGGACCTCGTGCGCCTCGGCCATCTTGCCGACGAAGGCGAGCACGCGCGACCCGAGCTCGTTGCCCACGCGCACGCTCTCGACGTCCGGCGCGTCGACGAGATCGAGATAGTCGCGGTAGAGCTGCTCGGCATCGGTGAGGGCCGACGAGCTTTCGGCGCGGCGCGCCGCGGCGAGGAAGCACGGGCGTGCCCGCTGCCGATCTCCCGCGTCCCGGTAGTGCAGGCCGATCTGCGCCTGGGCGTCGGGGTCTTCGCCGCGAAGGGTCGAGAGCACCGCCGCGGCGCGGGCGTGCAACCTCCGGCGCCCGGAGGGCTCGATGCCGGCGAGCGCCACCTCGCGGATCTTGTCGTGATCGAAGCGAAGGAGGTCGGGCGCGATCTCGGCGACCAGGTGGCGGCGCGCGAGATCCCAGAGCGGCGCGACCAGCGCCTCGGTCGGCCATCCCAGCACTTCCTGGAGAACGCTCACCTCCACGTCCCGGCCGAGCACCGCCGCCGCCTCGAGGAGCGCCCGCGCATCGCCGTCGAGCGCCGCGATGCGCGCGGAGACGATCCCGTGGAGCGCGGCCGGCAAGACGTCGAATGCGATCGGCGCGCCGGCGTGCCAGCGCCCCGAGAGATCCCGGACGAGGAGTCCCTCGAGGACCGCGGCCCGGAGGTACTCCGCCAGGAAGAACGGGTTGCCTTCCGACTGCCGCGCCAGGACGTCGACGATCGCCTCCGGCGCCTCCCTGTCCGCGAGCATGTCCGACACGATCGACGCGACGGAGGCCCGGTCGAGCCTCGGGAGATCGTGACGATCGCAGCCCGGGAGCGTCGCCAGCTCACGCAGAGCCGCAGTCTCCTCCTCGGCGCGATGGGTCGCAACCACCAGGACCGGAATCTCCGCGAGCGTTCCCGATCGGGCGAGGAAGGAGAGGGCCGCCACCGTCAGCTCGTCCGCCCACTGGAGATCGTCGAGGACGAGCAGATGGGGCTGCCCCTCCGAGAGCGCCCCGAGGACCAGGGCGATCGCGCTCAGGAGCCGCTCGCGCGCCTCGTCGGGCGAGCAGCTTTCGAGGGGAGGGAGCTCGTCGAAGCCGGGCACGCGTGCGAGCGCCGGCTCGAACGGCGCGAGCGTCCGCGCGCGGCCGCCCAGGATGCGCTCCGTCGCGTCGTGCCCCCGCTCCTGGCAGAGACCCGCCACGTGCTCGAGCAGCGCTCGGAGGGACCTGAGAGGTTGCGGGATCCCGGGCTCCGAGCGCCCGGCGATGCAGGCGACACGGTGGCGCCGGGCCTCCTCGATCGCCGCCATCAGGACGCGCGTCTTTCCGACCCCGCTCTCCCCGCGCAAGAGCACGAGGCCGCCACCGTTCTTGAGCTCCCTGAGACGCGACCGGATCTTGGCCACGACGTCGGACCTGCCGGCGAGCTCGGGCCTGTAGAGGTACGCGCGCGGGCGCGGTCCAGGGCCGCCCGCGCCCGCGCCGTGCTTCTCGAGGACCCGCGCGACGTCGAGCGCGTGGCCGACGCGGTCCTTCGGGCGCTTCGAGAGCAGGCGGAGGCAGAGCTCGTCGATCTCGGCTGGGAGCGCGGCGACGAGCGACGACGGAGCCAGAGGGCGTACCGTCGCGTGCTTGCCTGCAATCTCGGCGAGCGTCTGCCCGAAGAAGGGCGGCCGTCCCGTCAAGAGCTCGTAGGCGATGCAGCCCAGCGCGTACAGGTCCGCGCGCGCGTCGACGAGCGTTCCCCCCACTGCTCCGGCGCCATGTAGAGCGCCGTCCCGCTTGGATCGGGCGCCCAGGCGAGATCCTCGCGGCTCTGGCGGGCGCCGAATTCCGTTGCCAGGCCGAAGTCGAGCAGCACGGGCGTCCCGTCGTCACGCAGAAGGATGTTCTCGGGCTTCAAGTCGCGGTGGACGAGCCCTTCTCCGTGGAGGTACGCGAGCGGATCGCAGAGACGCCGCAGGATCGTCAGGGACCGCGCGATCTCGGTCGCTGCCCCCGGAAGAGAGCCCACCGGAGTCGCGCCGCCGAGGAACGCGGTCGGCGCGCCGGGAGCCTCCTCCGTACCGTCGAGCGTCATGGCCTCCTTGCCGCGCTCCGCGTCGCCCTTCGAGAGGAGGGCGCGCAGCGTGCGGCCGCGCTCGTGCTCCATCGCGTACCAAGGCGCCCCATCGCACACACCCTGCGAGAGCATGCGCACGATCCCCGGGTGCGAGATCCGGGACATCGTCAGGATCTCGCGGTGAAGGCTCCCCAGGAGCTTCGCGTCCCGGACCGACAGCGTCTTGAGCGCGGCGAAGGAACCGTCCTCCTCGTGCTCCGCCAGGTAGACGACGCCCATGCCGCCGCGCCCGATTTCGCGAAGCACTCGATAGCGCCCGAAGCGCCGTGGGGCCATGCCGACCTCGCGGCAGTAGGGAACGTTTCCGGCCCCCCGGCGAGCGCGCGCGGGTCAGCGAGCGGCGATCGCCGCGGCCAGGCTCGCGATCGCGCGACCCAGCGATCCGCCCGCGGGCCCCGCGAGGTCGCGGGCAAGGGCGAGGTGGCGCCCCGCGTCCCCCCCCACGAGGAGCGCGAGGTATCCCTCCTCCACCTCGGCGGCTGCGAGCTCGCGGCCATCGGCGTGTGTCTGGAGGACACCCCTGGCCTCGTCGAGGTGCCGCCGCGCGGCTCCCACGTCGCCGGAGATCCGCGCGGCCCTGGCGAGGGAGAGCTGGCCGGACGCCATCGCGTAGCGAGCTCCTGTTTGCGCGGCAAGCGCCAGGCCGCGCTCGACGAGCGAACGGCCTGAGGCAAGGTCCGACTCCTCGATGCACAGGCCACCGAGACACAGGAGCGCGTTGCTCTCGTGGGTCAGGTCCCCGAGCTCGCGGGCAATGGCAAGGGACGCTTCGTAGCGCTCCCTCGCCACGATCGAGCGCCCTTCCTCCTCGTCGTTGTAGGCGAGCTCGTTCAGGGCGACGCACTCCTTGTAGCGATCGCCGACCTTGCGCACGATCTGGAGAACGCGCTCCTGCATCGCGCGCGCATCGTCGTAGCGCCCCGCGTCCGTGGCGATCAGCGCAAGCCCCGAGAGCACCGTCGCGATGCCCCCCGCGTTGCCGATCTCCTCGTGGATGGAAAGGGCGTGCCGGAACAACACTTCGGCCTGGGCGTCCCGCCCGATCTCCCTCTCCAGCGTCGCCAGGTTCGTCCGCACCGCCGCCTCGAGGTCGCGCGCCCCGACGGAGACCGCGACCGCCACGCTCGCCTCGAGCAGTGCGCGCGCCTCCTCGTGATCCCCGACCTGGAGCTTCATCGCTCCGAGGTTTCCGAGCAAGATCGCCTCGAAGGACCGCGCGCCTTCGGACCGCGCGAATGCGAGGGCGCGCTCGTAGAGAACCGCCGCCTCCGCCAACCGCCCGGCGCGATGATGGACGTGGGCGACGTTGTTCCAGAGCTGCGCCTCTCCCATGCGATCCCCGACCTCGCGGTGGATGGCGAGGGCGCGGTCGTTGAGCGATTCCGACTCCTCCACCAGGCCGAGGAGGATCGCGGCGGACGCCTGCTCGGACACGAGTCGTCCCTCGAGGTGGCGCAGTCCGAGCGCGCGGCAGCGCGCGGCGGCCGCGGCGGCGAGCTCGAAGGCCTCGGAGAGCTGTCCCTGGGTCCGGGCGATCCGGATGCGCGCGGTCTCGGCCCGGAGCGCGAGCTCCCGGTGCCCCGCGGCCTCCCCCTCGGCGATCGCCCGCACGAGCTCGGTGCGCGCCTCGGCCAGGCGGCCTCGCACGCGCAGCACGTGATCTCCGAGCTCGAGCCGGATCTCGGCAGTCTCGATCGCGCCCGGCTCGGCCAGCGCGAGGGAGCGGCGGTAGAGGCGCTCGGCCTCGTCGAAGGCGATCGCGTCGCGGGCCTGGCGCGCGGCGTCGCGGTAGAACGGCCGCGCGGCAACGAGGTCGCCCGCCGCCTCCCAGTGCGCCGCGATCGCGGCGAGGCACGCGCGCCGCGCCTCTTCGGGAAGCGCCATCTGGACACGCGCGGCGCGGGCGTGGAGCTGGCGGCGCCGATCGTCTTCGACCCCGCCGTAGACGACTTCGCGGATCTTGTCGTGGCTGAAGCGGCACGCGCCGCCCCCGGCATCCTCGAGGAGGCGCGCGGCGAAGAGGTCGCGGAACGCATCCGCGAACGAGACGTCGGTCGCGCCGTCTCCTCCCGCGACCCGGAACAGGACGCTCTCGTCGAGCTCCCTCCCGAGAACCGCCGCGGCTCCGAGCAGATCCCTCGCGGCAGGATCGAGGGCAGCGACACGTGCGCCGAGGAGCTGCTGCAGGGTCGAGGGAAGCCGCAGCCCGCCGCCTCCGCCGGTCGCCAGGCGCCACACCCCCGCGGTGTCCCGCGTGACGAGCCGCTCCGCGACGGCGCCACGCAGGTACTCGGCGACGAAGAGCGGGTTGCCTTCCGTCTCCGCAGACAGGAAGCGGCTCATCTCGGGTGGGAAGCTCTCCATCGCCAGCATGTCGCAAGCGATGCGATCGACGTCCTCCTGGTCGAGCCTCCCGAGCGGAAACGACGCGGTCGCGGCGTCGGCAAGGGACGCGATCTCGCGCGTCGCCTCCTCGGCGCGAAAGAGGGCGAGGATCACCAGCGGGACCCTCCCGATCCGCCCGGAGCTCGCGAGGAAGCGCAGGAGCTCGATGCTCGTCTCGTCCGCCCACTGGAGATCGTCCAGGATGAGCAGGCAAGGGCGATCGCGGGCGACCGCCTGGAGCACGTCGGAGAGGACCGCGTGCAGGCGGTGACGCGCGGCGTCCGGGGAGAGCTCCTCGGGAGCCGGGTGATCCATGACGCCGGCAACGGCGGCAAGGGTGGGGTGATAGCGCGCAAGCAGAGGACCCTTGTCCCCGAGGATCCGCGCCACCTCCGCGCGGCCGCCAAGGCGGCAGCGGTCCTCGACGAACCGGAAGAGGCCCGCGAACGACGAGAGCGGGCTCGCCACGGACCCACGGGCCGGGATCGCCGCGACGTTGTCGCCGTGGATCACGGTCATCGAGGACACCGTGGCCGCCGCCGAAAGCTCGATGGCCATCCGGGTCTTGCCGACGCCGCTCTCGCCGCCGGCGCAGAGCAAGCTGCCCCGTCCTCTCTGGGCGGCCAGGAGGTACTCCGACAGCTCCCGCATCAGCGCGGCGCGCCCCGCGAACTGCGGGCGGTAGAGATACGGACGGCCCGGCGGCGCGCGATCGTCGATGGTCGCACCGAGCCTCTCGAGGTCGGCCGCGAGGACGTCGCAGTACCCGATGCGCTTCCTCGGGTCCTTCGCGAGCAAGCGCGCGACGATGCCGTCGAGCGCCGGCGGGATGCCGGGAAGGAGCTCCGACGGGGGCGTCGGAGAGCTGTTGAGGTGGTGCCACATGATCTCGCCGACCGTGGGGCCGAGGAAGGGCGGCCGCCCGGTGAGGAGCTCGTAGAGGACGCAGCCCATCGCGTAGAGGTCGGCGCGCGCGTCCACGGTCTCCCCGCGCCACTGCTCCGGAGCGCAGTACCAGGCCGTGCCCGCGTGATCGCTGGTCATGGCCAGCGTGTCACGGCTCATCTCTATCGGCAGCTCGACCATCAGCCCGAAGTCGACGAGCACGGGCCGCCCGTCCGGGCGGATCAGCACGTTCTCCGGCTTGAGGTCGCGGTGGACGATCCCCTCGCCGTGGAGATAGGAGAGCGGGGCGCACAGGCTGTGGATGGTCTCGATCGCGACCCCGAGCGATGCGGGCACGGCGCCAGGCGGCGCGGCGGGCGACGCGTCGCGATCGAACAGGACCGTTGCCTGCGAACGACCCTGGTCGAGTGTGAGGGAGCGGAGGCTCGCACCCTCCAGGAGCTCCATCGCATACCAGGGACGCCCGTCGGCGACGCCGTGGTCCAGGACCCGCACGATGTCGGGATGGCGGAGCCTGTCGAGCGCGCGGATCTCCCGCCGGATGCTGGCCAGGATCCCCGGGTCGAGCGCCTCGATCGTCTTGAGGGCGCACTCCACCCCGTCCGTCTCCCGACGCGCGCGGTAGACCACGCCCATGCCGCCGCGGCCGAGCTCGTCGACCACCGTCCACGGCCCGTAGAGCCCGCTCAAGCCCCCGCTCCCGGCCCGATGACGGCCGGGAGGTCCGCGAAGACCTCCAGGAGATGGTCCGCCCCCGCCGACGCGAGCTCCTCGCGGCTCGAGGATCCGGTCGGCAACACGGCGACCTCGACCCCGGCCGCGCGCGCGACGGTGACGTCCATGGCCATGTCGCCGACGTAGAGCGCGTCCCGGCGATCGGCCCCGAGCTTCTCGAGGGCGAGGAGCAGCATCCCGGGATCGGGCTTTGGCTCCTTGACGTGCTCCGGTCCGAGCACGAGCGCGAAGAAGCCTCCGACGCCGAGGTGATCCACGAGCGCTCGCGAGAAGCTCGCAAGCTTGTTGGTGCAGATCGCCATCGCATGGCCGTCCGATGCCAGCCGCTCGAGGGTCGGCGCGACGCCCGGAAGGAGGCGCGTCTTTTCGAAGCACACCTTGCCGTAGTGCTCGCGATAGTCGCGCACGCCCTCGGGCGCGCGCTCCGGCCCCATCACCTCGGCGACCAGGACGTCGAGCCCGCGGCCGACCATGCGGCGGACCGAGGCCGCGTCGCGCGGTGGCATCCCGGCGCGGGCCAGCGCGACGTTGAGGCTCTCGTGGATCGCCTCGTAGGAATCGATCAGCGTGCCGTCGAGATCGAAGAGGAGGGCCCGGCGCCGGATCATGCCGCCGATGCGAAGCGCGCGGCCGCGGCCGCGAAGGCATCGTCCGCGAGGATCGCCTCGGCGCGCTCGATGGCAACCGGCATCGCGAGCTCGACCCACGTGCGGCAACCACGGTAGGCGCTCGTCACGGCGATGGTCGCCGGAGGCCCGAGCGCCCGGAAGCGGCACAGGAGCGCGTACAGGAACGGGGCACGGTAGCGGAACTTCCGGTCGATCGCCTCTTCCGCGTAGACGTGAAGCTCCCGCAGAGGCTCGAGGCGCGCCCTCTCGTCGAACCGGATCACGGAGACGACGTCGGCGAGGAGCGCGAGCTCGACGGTCGCGCCGTCCGGCGCCGGCGAGGGGAGCGCGCGCCGCCACTCCGGCCGCAGATCGGCCTCCTGCTGGTGCTCGAAGGTGGGGTAGAGGAGGAAGCGGGCGTGCTCGGGCAGAAACGCCCCGCGCCGCTCGGAGATCCCGCCCTTGCGAAGGAGCACCGTCTGCGCCCCGCTCCGGATCGCCTCGCACACTGCCGCCCACTCCTTGAACGCGACGGCCACCTCCGCGCCCCTCACAGGTGGACGGTCTTCACCCAGAGCACGTGCTCCTGCGCCGAGAGCTCGCTCACCACCGCGTGGGGCACCGCCGAGTCGACGTTGATGATCGCGAGGGCCCGCCCCGTCGGCTTGTCGCGAGCGAGGGACATGCTCGCGATGTTGATGCCGTGCCGCCCCATGATCGATCCGAGGCTCCCGACGACGCCCGCCTTGTCGACGTTGCTCACGAGCAGGATGTGGCCGCTCGGCACCGCGTCGAAGTCGAAGCCGTCCATGCGCACGATGCGCGGGTTCTTCGATCCGAACACCGTCCCCGCGACGATGCGCTCCCCGGCGTCCGTCGCGAAGGTCACCTCGATGAGGCGCGCGAAGTCGGCGTCCTCGTGGCTCCGGGTCTCGACGATCGCGATGCCGCGCTTCTTCGCGATCACGCCGGCGTTCACGAAGTTGACCGGCTCGTCGGTGAGGCTCCCGAGGAACCCCGAGATGAGGGCCGTGGTGATGGGCTTGGTCGAACGCCCCGGGAGCTCGCCGTGGTAGACGATGCGGATCTCCTTCAGGTTCCCCGAGAGGAGCTGCGCCTGGAGCTTCCCGAGCCGCGTCGCCAGATCGAGCGTGGGGGCGAGAGCGCGCGCCTCCTCGGGCGGCAGCGCGGGCGCGTTCACCGCGCTCTGCACGATCCCGTGGCGGAGGTAGCCCGCGATCTGCTGGGCCACCTCGACCCCCACCTTCTCCTGGGCCTCGCGCGTCGACGCGCCGAGGTGCGGCGTGAGGATCGCGTGGGGCGCCTTCAAGAGGGGGTTGTCGCCGCCAGGCGGCTCCTCGGAGAAGACGTCGATGGCCGCGCCGGCGGCCTGGCCCGAGGCAAGCGCCTCGGCGAGCGCCGCTTCGTCGACGAGCCCGCCGCGGGCGCAGTTGACGATCCGGACGCCGCGCTTGCAGCGGGCGAGCGCGGCGCGATCGAGGATCCCGCGCGTCTCCTCCGTCAGGGGGACATGCAGCGTCAGGAAGTCGGCGCTCCCGATGACGTCGGGAAGCGACATCGGCGCGACGCCCATGGCCTGGCAGAGATCGCTCGAGACGAAGGGGTCGTAGCCCACCACGGTCAGGCCGAAGGAGCGCGCGCGCGCCGCGACCGCGCGCCCGATCTTTCCGAGCCCCACGACGCCGAGGGTCTTGCCGGCGAGCTCGACGCCCATGTAGGACTTCCGATCCCACTTGCCCTCGCGGGTCACGCGGTGCGCGTCGGGGACGTTGCGCGCCAGGGCGAGCATCAGGGCGACGGTGTGCTCTGCGGCGGCGATGGTGTTCCCCTCGGGCGTGTTCACGACGAGCACGCCGCGCTCGCTCGCGGCGGCGACGTCGATGTTGTCCACCCCGACACCGGCGCGCCCGATGATCCGCAGCGCTCTCCCGGCGGCGATCACGTCGCGCGTCGCACGCGAGGCGCTGCGCACGACGAGGGCCGTGTAGCCCCCCTCGCCGAGGGTGGTCGCGAGCTCCTGGGCCGAAAGGCCCGTCTTGATGTCGTAGGGAAGCCCGGCTTCGCGCAGGATGGCGAGCCCCGCCTCCTCGAGCCCGTCCGCGACCAGGACCCTCTCGCCCATCAGATCCTCCCCGCCCCGCCGTCGCGGAACTTGACGATCGTCTCGAACGTCTGCTTGATCTTCTCGGCGGTGATCACCACCAGGTCGTCCTTCCTCGCCATGTCGAGGGCGATCTGCACGGCCGCCGGCTCGGGCGAGGCCGCCCGGATCCGGTTCGACGCGACGCCCGCGGCCCGTAGACCGTCGGCCATGATGGCGCTGATCGCTCCGGGCTTGCGGCCGCGCAGGTCCTCGTCCTCCTTCAGGATGAACTCGTCGAAGTGGGGCGCCGCGATGGTGCCGACCTCGCGCAGGTCCTCGTCGCGCCGGTCCCCGGGCGCCGCGAGGACGCCGATGCGGCGCGCGACGTTGAGCTTGCCGATGAAGTCGGTGAGCGCGCGGTAGGCGGCCGGGTTGTGGGCGTAGTCGATCAGCACGTGGAAATCGCGCACCTCCATCAGGTTCAGGCGTCCGGGCGCGAGGTGGAAGCTGCTGTCGAACGTCTTCAACCCCTGGCGGATGTCGTCCACCTTCGTTCCCGAGAGGTAGGCGCAGAGGCTCGCGACGAGCGCGTTCGCGACGTTGGGCAGCGCGCGCCCCTGGAACGTCGCCGGGATGGAGTTCACGTTCAGGAGCGGCACCTCCATCCCCCCGCTGGTGATCGTGATGACTCCCTCCTTCTGCGTCACGCCCGGACCGCCGCCCGCCACGTGGCTCGCGAAGATCGGGTTCTCGGGGTGGAGCGAGAAGTAGGCGAGCTTGCCGCGCGCGCGATCGCGCACGGGCAGAAGGTTCGGGTCCTCGGCGTTGAGCATCGAGTGGCCGTCGTCCTTCACCACCTCGAGGACGAGCGCCTTCACGAACGCGAGCTCCTCGACCGTGTCGATGCCACGCAGCCCCAGGTGATCGGCCGTGACGTTGGTGATGACGCCGATGTCGCAGTAGTCGAAGCCGAGGCCCGACCGGAGGATGCCGCCACGCGCCGTCTCGAGCACCGCGAAGTCCACGGTCGGGTCCTTGAGCACGAGCTGGCACGACCAGGGTCCGGTGCAGTCGCCCGTGACGATGCGCCGGCCGTCGATGTAGACGCCGTCGGTCGTCGTGAGGCCGACGTGGCGTCCGCCCATCTTCAGGATGTGGGCGAGCATGCGCGCGGTCGTGGTCTTGCCGTTGGTGCCGGTGATCGACACGACCGGCACGCGCGATGGCGTGCCCGGCGGGAAGAGCATGTCGAGCATCGCGCCCGCGACGTCGCGCGGCTTGCCGGCCGTCGGGTGCAGGTGCATGCGAAAGCCCGGCGCGGCGTTCACCTCGCAGATGCCGCCCTTGGTCTCGGACAGCGGCTTGCTGACGTCGGTCGTGATCATGTCGATGCCCGCGACGTCGAGCCCCACGACGCGCGCGGCACGCTCCGCGATGTCGATGTTCTCGAAGTGGATCTCGTCGGTGCGGTCGATCGCCGTACCTCCGGTCGAGAGGTTGCCGGTCAGCTTGAGGGAGACCGCCTCTCCCTGCTTCGGCACGGCGTCGACGGCCTGCCCGCGGGACTTCAAGATCCGCAGGGTCTCGTCGTTCACGACGATCTTGGTCAGCGGCTTCTCGTGGCCCTGGCCGCGCATCGGATTCCTGTTCTCGATCGCGACCAGCTCCTCGATCGTGTGCTCGCCGTCACCCGTGACGTGGGCCGGGACGCGTTCGGCGCACGCGACCACCTTGCCGTTCACCACCAGGATCCGGTGATCGCGCCCGGGCAGGAAGCGCTCGACCACGATGCGCTCCGAGAAGTCGAGCGCGCGCTCGGCGGCCGCCTCGACGTCCTCGGGCGTGGAGAGGTTCACGGCGACGCCCTTGCCGTGGTTCGCGTTCAGCGGCTTGACAACGACCGGGTAGCCGACCTCCTCGGCCGCGGCGACCGCGCCCTTGACCTTGCGCACCACGTCTCCCATCGGCACCGGGATCCCGACGTCGTGGAGCAGCGCCTTGGTGAGCGACTTGTCGCCGGCGATGTCGACGGCGATGAGGGTCGTCTCGCTCGTGACCGTCGCCTGGATGCGCTTCTGGTAGATGCCGTGGCCGAGCTGCACGAGGTTCTGCTCGTTCAGCCGCACCACGGGGATCATGCGCTCCTTCGCCTTGTTGATGATCCCCTGCGTCGACGGGCCGTAGGCCACCTCGTCGAGGATGGCGGCGAGCTCGCCACGCTCCTCCGCGAGATCGAAGTCGTCGCCGTAGATGCAGTGGTGCAGGAGACGCACAGCCACCTTGCCGGCGTAGAGTCCGACGCGCTCCTCGCGGTACGAGTAGATGACGTTGTAGATGCCCTTCTTCTCGGTCTGGCGGCACCGCCCGAAGGAGACGACCGTTCCCGTCAGGCACTGGAGCTCGATCGCGACGTGCTCCAGGATGTGGCCCATCCACGTGCCCTCCGAAAGGCGCGTGATGAAGCCGCCGGACACGCCCTCGGAGCACCGGTGATCGCCGATGGAGGGCAGGAGGCCCAGGAGCTTGTCGACGAATCCCGGGATCTTCGAGGAGGGCTTCTCCTCGAGCTCCTCGATGTCGACCTCGAGCCGGATGACCGGCTTCAGGGCGTAGTAGTTCGGTCCACGGAAGACCTGGGTCTCCAAAACTTTCATGGCATCGTGCTCCGTCGCGACCGTTCCCGCGGCTCCCCGCCGCCACGGTGGACGATCAACCGGCGGGTTGGCCCCGCCCTATTGGATCGTGCCGCGCCTGAGGTCGAACCTCTGCGCCGACCTCAGCGAGTGTATCAGCACATTGGCGAGCGCCAGGCGGACGGTCTCGTCCTCGGTCTCGCCCGGCGGCGACATCGACAGCTTGCGGCCGTCCACGATGGTGACCGTGCCCTTCCCGATGACCTCGAGGCTCCCGGCAGGCGAGATGATCGCCGCGGTGTCCTCGTCGATGCCGAGGCCGAAGGCGCGATGGGTCAGCGCCACGGCGGCGATGAGGCGCCCCAGGCGATCGCGCTCGCGGAAGTGCTGGTCGATGATGAGCTGGCGCGTGAGCCCGAGCCCGCGCGCGATGCGCACGATGCCCGGTCGCGGCAACCCGCCGCCGCTCCCGCCGCTGATCATCGGGTCGGAGAGCGCAGAGGCTCCCGCCGACGTTCCCCCGACGACAGCGCCCCGCTTCCAGGCGGCCAGCAGGGTGTCGTAGCAGAGCGTGTCCTCGAGGACCGCGAGGATCTTGTTCTGATCGCCACCCGTGAGAAAGACGCCGGTGGCGTGGCCCAGGATCTCGGCCGACACGGGGTCGTCCGCCTCCTCGGGAAGGTAGAGAGGTAGCACGCGCGGAGACGCGACGCCGAGCTCCGCGAAGAGCTCCTGGTAGCGCTCTCCCAGCCCGTGGTTCTCGCTCGCCGTGGGCAGGATGCAGATCCGCGCGCTCGCGCCGCCTGCGAGGCTCACGAACTTGCGGAGGATGGTCTTCCCGTTGGCTTTGTCTTCAGCGCCGCCGATGGCCAGCAGCGTTCCGCTCGGCAATCTGTCTCTCTTTCCCCGGAAGCCTCCCTTCCTGCGCGCCACGGGTGGGGTTCCCGCAGCGGATGACAAGCGGAAAAATTCTAGGGCGCCGGTGTGCCGGGGTCAAGATGCCACGCGGCCATCACGATCGGCCGCAACGCTTCCGGGAGCTCGTCCTGGAGCGTCCCGGCGACGAGCGGCTCTCCCGCGAGCCACGCCGCCTGGGCGCGCTCGAGGCTCGCGATGGCGCGGTGGACGGCGCTTCCAGGTCCGACGCGGACCAGCGGCTCGATCTCGCGTGCGCGCGCGAGATCGCCCTCGGCGGACGCCCCCGACGCGAGGGTGACGTGGCCGAGGGCGCACGCGACGAGGCACGCCTCCTTCGGCTCGGTCGCCTCGCGAAGCACCGCCTGCGCCTCCGTGAGGCGCGCGCGTGCGGAGGCAACGTCGGCGCGCGCGAGCCTCTCGATGCCGGCCAGGTGGCGGAGATCGATCGCGATGTTCCGTGCCGTCCTGGCGTCGCGGTGAAGCGCGAGGGCCGCCTCGAACGTCCGCTCCGCATTGGCGACGTCGCCGCCGTGCAGGAGGTTCTGGCCGAGCGCCGCGAGCGCGAACCCCTGCAAGGCCCCGTCGCGCGTCTCCTCCGAGAGCTCGACCGCCTCGCGAGAAAGGAGGATCGCCTCCTCGAGCTGCCCCTCGTCGCGCAGGAGGCTCGCGAGGCTCGTCTGCCCCGCGACCTGGAACCTGCGGTTCCTCGTCTCCCGGTGGATCCGGAGCGCCTGGCGGTGCAGCGCCATCGCCTCGACGGCCCGCCCGCGCTCCGAGAGCCCGCCCGCGAGGTGCGTGAGGAGGTTCGCTTCCGTCCGCCGGTCGCCGGAGCTCCCGCGCGAGATCGAGCGCCTCGCGGCTCACGCGCTCGGCCTCGTCCCACTGGCCGATGCCGTTGTGGAGCACGACGAGGCTGGCTGAGCTCGTCAGCTCCGAGTGGCGTTGCCGCGTCTCGCGATTGATGGCCAGGCTCGCCCGGGTCAGGCGCAACGCCTCGTCGTAGCGCCCCTGCATGTGGCGCACCGCCGAGATGTTGGTCAACGTCGACGCCTCGTCGACGACGAGACCGTCGGCGCGCTGCATCTCGAGGGCCGCCGCGAGGGCCTGCTCGCAGCCCGCGTGATCCCCCTGGTACCTCAGGATCATCCCGAGCGAACCGAGGAGACGTGCCTCGTCGCGCCGGCGGCCCGTCTCGCGCGCCCGTGCGAGCCCCTTCGCGTTCGCCTGGGCGGCGAGATCCACCTGCCCCATCATCGAGTACAGGCTCTCGATCGCGTGGTCCGCCTCGATCTCCGCCGAGGCGTCGCCCGCGACGTGTCCGTCCTCCCGCGCCGCCTCCGTGAGCGCGAGGGACTCGTCCATCCGCGCGAGGCGGCGGCAAACCTCCGCGCGCGCGATGCCGAGCCACGCTCGCTCCGCCGTCGCGCCGGCGCACTGCTGCATCGCGGCCTCGAAGAGCCGCGCCGCCTCCCGGTAGTTGTAGAGCCCCGTCGCCAGCTCGCCGGCACGCCGGTACGCCTCGCGCGCGCGATCGGTGTCGCCGGCCCGACGCCAGTGCTCCGCCACCTCCGCGAGGCTCCGTTCCCCGCCCCGGCTCTCGACGGCGGCGGCCGCACGCCCGTGGAGCTCGCGCCGGCGCGACGCGTCGATGGGCTCGTAGAGCGAGTCGCGCAGGGTGGCGTGGGCGAAGCGCAGCCGTCCCATGGGAAGCTCCACGAGGATGCTCCGATCCACGAGCTGGGAGACGGCGTCGGAGACGTCCTCGGCCGCGAGCTGCGAGACGTCGGCGACGAGAGTGTCGTCGAACGTCGAGCCGAGCACCGCGGCGACCTCCGCGATGCGCGTGGCCACGCGTGAGAGCGCGGAGAGACGCTTTCCGACGAGCTCCTGGACCGACGACGGGAGCGCCGCATCGAGAGAGCCCAGGAGCTCCCAGAGCCCCGACTCCGACCGCCCCAGAAGACCCTGCTCGACGGCCGACCGCAGGTGCTCCGCGACGAAGAGCGGGTTCCCCTCCGCCGCGCCGAGCACGCTGCCGATCAAGGCCTCGGGCGGGGGATCCATCGCGAGCATCCCGGCGGCGATGTGGCGCACCTCTTCTTCCCCGAGCGGCTCGAGCGTCAGGTGGAGCCCTCGCCGCGCGAAGGCGCGGACACGGTCGGGACATTCGTCGGAGCGATAGGCGCCGAGCACGAGGAGCGGCATCTCGGGGAGCTGCCCGCTCTCGTGCAAGGCCTCGAGGAAGCCGAGGGTGAGATCGTCGCACCACTGGAGGTCGTCGAGCACGAGGAGACACGGCGGCCGCGCGAAGGAGCGGAGCGACCGGGTGAGGTAGTCGTGGAGACGCTCGATGGCCGCATCGTGGGGGAGCTCCGGCGGCGGATCGGCGCCGGGGCAGAGATCGGCGAGGGTGGGCTCGTAGCGCGCGAGCAGTGCGGCTCGCGGGCCGAACACGGCGGTGACCCCACCTTCGTCCCGGCACGCGTCTCCCATCGCCTGGAGCGGCCGGCACAGAGCCGAAAGCGCGCGCGCCGCCTCGCCCTCGCTCTCGCAACCTCCGAGGAGCACGCGGAAGCCCTTGTCCCGCGCCATCGCGGCGACCTCCATGAGGAGCCGTGTCTTCCCCGATCCGCTCTCTCCGGCGATGGCGACGGCGCCTCCTCCCCGCGAGAGCCGCGAGAGCCGCCCCCCCAGAGCGCGGAGGATCTCGCCGCGTCCCGCAAGCGACGGGCGGTACAGCACGGGACGGCAGCGCGGAAGGGGCTCCGGATCGGGGCCTGCCCCGAGGCGTGCGAGGTGGCTCGCCACCTCGTCCGCGTGCCCGATGCGCAGCGCCGGATCCTTCGACAGCAGCAGGAGGACGAGCCCCTCGATCCCGGGATCGAGACCCGGCACCAGATAGGACGGAGGCACCGGCACCTCGTTCAGATGGCGCGCCAGCACTTCGTTGGTCGTCGCGCCGAGGAAGGGCGGGTGGCCCGCGATCATCTCGTAGAGGATGCAGCCGAGCGCGTAGAGGTCGACGCGCGCGTCGCCGAGCTCGCCCCGGATCGTCTCCGGCGCCATGTACCAGGCCGTACCCAGCCCCTCGCTCGCAAACTGGAGCGATTCGCGGTGGGAGATGCCGCCGAACGGCGCCATGACGCCGAAGTCGACGAGGATGGGCGCGCCTCCACGCACGAGGATGTTGTCGGGCTTCAGGTCGCGGTGCACGATCCCCTCGCCGTGGAGGTAGGCGAGCGCGTGGCACACGCGGCGCGCGAGGGTCAGGACTCCCGAGAGGTGGTGCGGGTCGGCGGGTCCCGGGAAGGACGACGTCGACTCGCCCTCGTCGCGGCTCGGCCTGCGGATCGTCACCGTCGGCGCCCGCAAGCTGTCGGTCACGTCGCGTGCGGCGTGCGTCGCGCCCGTGATCGATGCGACGTGGGCGCGCCAGACCTCCCCTTCCACGAGGTCCATCGCGAGCCACGGGCGCCCCCGATCGATCCCCCAAGCCTGGACGCGCACGATGTAGGGATGGCTGAGGCGCGACAGGGCGGCGATCTCGCGCCGCATCCCCGCGAGCATCGGTCCCTGCTTGACGCGGACCGTCTTCAGCGCGCAGAGCGCTCCCGTCTCGACGTGGCGCGCGCGGCACACGATGCCCATCCCGCCCGATCCGATCGAGGAGAGGACCTCGTAGGGACCGATGCGCTCGCCCGCGAGGCTCATGCCTCATTCTCGCGCGACGCGCGTCTACGGCGTTCGACGGAACCGCACGGGGCGGACGAGGCTCCCCCCGGCAGATCGTCAGGTGGCGATCCGCTCCAGGGCGCGGACGTCGGCCTCGGCAAGCTCGAAGCCATCGATGCCGAGGTCTTCGGTCATGTGGGCCGGATCGGTCGTGCCGGTGAGCGGCACCATGCCGACCTGGCGCGCGAAGCGAAACACGACCTGGGCGGGCGTCCTCCCGAGGGCCGACGCGAGCTTTCGCACCGGACCGCTCGCAAGCACGGGACCGTTGGCCGTCAGGAGAGAGAAGCCCTGGTACCGGATCCCGCGCGCGCGGCAGACCGCGCGGACGTCCGCATCCCATCCGAGCTGGGCGTAGCAGCGGTTCTGCACCCATGCCGGGGCGACCCGGGCGCCGTCGCAGAGCTCCTCGAGCTGCTCCGCCGTCACGTTGCTCACCCCGATCACGCGTGCCTTGCCCTCGCCGGCGAGCTCCTCCATCGCGCGCCATGCTTCCCAGTCGGACGGGTGCAGCCCGTAGCGCATCGCTGGACCGTGGAGCACGTACGAGTCGAGATAGGTCACATGGAGGTGCGCGAGCGAGCTCTCGAAGGACTGCTGCACCTGCGCCGCGACGGGCGCGGCGGGATCGTACGGGAGGCGGTGGTCCTGCCCGCGCACGTAGGTGAACTTCGTCTGGAGCCAGAGGTCCTCGCGCAAGAAGCCGCCCGCGAACGCGGCGGCGAGCGCTTCGCCCACGCCCGCCTCGTGGTAGTGGCGTCGCTGGTTCGCCGTGTCGATCGCGCGGAATCCCCGCGCGAGCGCGACCTCGACGAGGCTCCGCGTGCGGTCCTCCTTCCATGCCGTACCGTAGACGAAGCTCGGGGCGTCCATCATCGAGGACCGATTCGGTCCACCCATGCTACTATGACCGATCCATGGCCGAGGTCCTGCTGCTCTCGCCCACGTACCGTGATCTCTACGGCACGATGGACATCGAGCTCCTCGAGCTCGGCCAGGCGCCGCTCGGGCTCGCCTACGTCGGCGGCTACCTGAAGGCCAACGGCGTCGACGTCAGGCTGCGGGACCTCGAGTTCGACCCGGACCTCGCGACGATCGGCATCGAGGGCATCCTCCGCAAGGAGAACCCGCGCGTGGTGGGGATCTCCGCGACCACGCCCCAGATGCGCGCCGCGCTTCAGATCGCGAAGGCGTGCCGGGCGGTCGATCCGAAGATCCAGGTGATCATGGGCGGTCCGCACGCCTCGGCGCTGCCGGAGGAGACGGCGGCCTATCCCGAGGTGGACGCGGTCTGCTACGGCGAGGGCGAGGAGACGCTGCTCCAGTACGTCAAGGCGGGCGGCCCGCGGAAGGACATCAAGGGGCTGGTCTACCAGGACGACGGCGGCGCGACGGTGCGCACCGCCGAGCGCGACGTCTTCGACGACATCAACGATCTGCCGCACCCGCTCTACGAGGACCTCCCGGTCCAGAAGTACGGCATGGCGCACCGCGGACATTCCATGCAGATCCTCACCGGACGCGGGTGCCCTTACACCTGCTCGTTCTGCGCGTCGCTCGTGGTCCGGGGACGGGCCTACAGGACGCGCAACGCCGCGAGCGTCGTGAAGGAGATCCAGCGCTGGCAGTCGCTCTACAAGACGACGCACTTCGATTTCCTGGAGGAGACGTTCTCCACTTACAAGAAGCGCGTGATCGAGCTCTGCCAGGGGATCGTCGACTCGGGCGTGAAGGTCGACTGGACGACCTCGTCGCGCGCCGACCGCATCGACCACGAGATCCTCACCGCGATGAAGGCCGCGGGATGCACGGAGATCGCGATCGGGGTCGAGTCGGGCAACGAGCAGATCCTCGCGAAGGCCGCCAAGGGCGTGAAGCTCCCGGAGATCCGGCAAGCCTTCAAGATGATCAAGGACTACGGGATCAACACCTACGGCTACTTCATCCTCGGCCTTCCCTACGAGACCGAGGAGACGCTCAAGGACACCATCGACTTCGCGATCGAGCTCGACATCGACTACGCCCAGTTCTCCATCCTCGTGCCGCTGCCGGGCACGGAGGTGTGGCACCTCGCCCAGGAGGGCAAGGTGATGAAGAACCTGGCGACGGACTGGGGCGAGTACAACTTCTACAACGACCCCATCCTGGTCAGCGAGAGCATCACCGGCGACATGCTGAAGAAGTACTACCGCGACGCCTATCGCCGCTACTACCTGCGCCCGCGCTTCCTCCTGCGTCAGGTCGGAAGGCTGCTGCGTCCCGGCGGCATCCACTACTACTCGACCCGCGGCCGGGCGTTCCTCTCGCTCCTGCGCAACACGCGCAAGGCAGGGTCCGCGCCCAAGGCCGTGCCGCAGTCGCTGTACAGCCAGCAGATTGCGAGCTGAGCGCGGCGGCTATAATCCGCGGCTTTCAAATCCCCTCTCGAGGTGAGCGCATGGCTGCCACGATCGAAAACCTTTCCTCGGACGTCAAGAAGCTGAAGGCGGAGCTCGCCGCGCTTCGCACCGGGGGCGCGGCCAAGGCCGCGAGCAAGCGCAAGAAGAAGCCCCTCTCCGAAGCCCGCGTGCTTCGCATAGCCAAGAAGCGCCTGCGCCGCGCCTCGGGGCGCCTCCAGGTGCAGAAGCTCAAGGCGTCGCGGAAAGCCAAGGGAGCGGAGGCCCCGAAGGAAGCTGCGCCCGCCACGTAGGTCGTGGCTCGGCGCTGCTCGGTCATCTACAACCCCCGCGCGCGCCACGGCCAGCTCGGGCGGCGGATGGCGCGGTTACGCCCCGAGATCGCCGCGGGCCTGGCGGCAGGTTACGAGACAGCGTTCCTCGAGACCGCCGGCCCGGGCAATGGCACCGAGCTGGTGCGGCGCGCGCTCAACGAAGGCGCGGACCTCGTGGTCGCGATCGGAGGGGACGGGACGACCAACGAAGTGGTCAACGGCTTCTTCGACGGAGATCGCCTCCGGCGCGACGTGCCCTTCGGCTTGCTGAACATCGGCACCGGCGGCGACACGCGCCGGACGCTCCGGCTCCCGAGCGAGATCCCGGCGTTCTGCGCGATGATCCTCGCCGGGAAGACGCGCAGGATCGACGTCGGATTCGCCGAGCTCCTCGGGTTCGACCGGCGGCCCATGACCCGCGCCTTCCTGAACATCGCCGACCTCGGCGTGGGAGCGAGCGTGGTCGCGCGCGTGAACCGCGGCAGCAAGAGCCTGGGTGGCTTCCTCTCCTTCCTCGGCCACACGTTGATCGCGCTCTGGCAGTACCAGCCGTTCCCGGCCCGGATCCGGCTCGACGAGGGCGAGGCGGAGGAGCTCAGCCTCGTGATCATGGCGATCGCCAACTGCCGCTACTTCGGCGGCGGCATGAAGATCGCCCCGGACGCCGACCCCTCGGACGGGCTCCTCGACGTCGTGATCGTCCACGACATGCCGAAGGCGCGGCTCTTCGCGAACCTCCACCGGATCTACGCGGGCACGCACGTCGGCGTCCCCGGGGTGAAGGTGGCGCGCGCCCGCACGGTCGCGGCGTCCGCCGTGACGGGCGAGATGCCCCTCAACCTGGACGGCGAGCAGCCGGGGATGCTCCCGGCGACCTTCCGCGTGGCCCCCGGCGCGCTCGCCGTGTGCGTGCCGTGACGACGGGCAAGACGCGCAGCATCCACGTTCCCTTCACGCCC
Source organism: Acidobacteriota bacterium (assembly GCA_046331505.1). Lineage (GTDB taxonomy): Bacteria > Acidobacteriota > Vicinamibacteria > JAXLQT01 > JAXLQT01 > JAXLQT01. Next base: position 7,696 of record JAXLQT010000040.1, on the reverse strand, counting down.
GCGGGCGCGCGGACGCTGGTCGTCGGCTGCTGCGACGGCCGCTACCTGAAGGCGATGCGCCACGCGCTCCAGGAGGAGGGCGTCGAGCTCCACGACCTCGTCACGATGCCCGGCGGCCCCGCGCGCCTCTGCTTCCACACGGCGACCTTCCTCGAGTACCAGTCGGCGATCGAGGCGCTCGACTTCATGATCGACGCGCACGACACGGAGCGGATCATCCTCATCGCCCACGCCGACTGCGCCTACTACGGCAAGCGTTACGGACGCTCGGAGCGATCGCAGCAGGAGGACGACCTGCGCCAGGCGCGCGAGCACGTGCACTCGCGCCGGCCGGCGGTCCGGGTCTCGCTCTTCTACCTCGCGCCCGCCACGGGTCAGAGGGACGACGGTTTCCTCGTGACCGAAGTCTTGGAGTGATATAAGCGGCTCGTGGAAACGCGCACCCAGGGTCCGGCGATCGGTCTGATGGTGACGTCGGGCCTCTCCATCCTCTGGTGCCTCTTCTGGCTGTTCGGCAGAGGCCTCCTCCTCGGGATGATGGGCGCCTTCGGCGGCATGAGGAACGCCGGCGGCATGCTCCAGGGGGCGCTGGGGGTGGTCATCAGCCTCATCGGGATCGCGATCTACATCTTCGTGTTCTTCGCCGCCACGAAGATGCGTTCCATGGAGAGCTACGGCATCGCGATCGCGGGCGCGATCTGCTCGTTCCTGCCCTGCTCGTGCTGCTTCTGGATCCCGAACATCGCGATGGGGATCTGGGCGCTCGTCGTGCTCCTGAACGCGGACGTCAAGGCCGCGTTCCAATCCTGACGATCGCGCGCACGAGCCGCTCGAGCGCCGCGCCAGACTGCGAGAGGAAGAGCGACGGCTCGATGAGCTCGAGTTCCATCACGCGCGGCCCATCCGGCCCGGGCGCGACGTCGATCCGCGCGTAGAGCAGCGGCCGCTCGAGAAGCGCGATCGCCCGCCGCGCCACGGCGGCCTCGTCGGCCGCGATCGGGACCGCATCCGAGACCGCCTCGTCTGCTCCTGCGAACCGCGGCGCCTTGCGCACGGCATGCGTCAGATCGCCGTCGATCCAGACGAGGGCGCGCTCGCCATGGCCGTCGACGCCGCGCTGGTAGGGCTGCACGAGGACGTCTCCGTTCAGGAGCAAGCCCGCGAGATGCCGCTCCCCCGCGTCGATCTCCGGCCGGCGCACGCGCATCGTGCCCATCGAGGCGGCCGAGATCGCGGGCTTCACCACGACGTCCTCCCAGCGCTCCGAGGCCATGACGTCCGCGAGCGCGACCCTCGCTCCCATGGTGAGCAGGCGCGTCGGGACGACCGGGATCCCGGCGCGCTCGAGCCCGAGCAGATAGCGCTTGTGGAGGTTCCACCGCACGAGCGCGAGGGGATTGAAGAGCTGGCTCTGGCTCGCGACGCGCCCGAGCCAGGCGTCGAACGCCGCCGGCGCGGCGGGATAGTTCCAGGTCGATCGGAGCACGGTCAGGCGCGCCCGCGAGAAGTCCGCCGCCGGATCGTCCCAGGCCAGGACCTCCGCCCGGAGCCCGGCCCGGCGGAGCGCATCGAGGAGCGGCGCCGCATCGGGATCGGGCTCGGGGAGCACCACGCACGAGGCGATCGCAACGTCGAGACGATCGGTCACTCTGGCCCCATCGCCATCTTCTGCAGGTTCTCCTGGGCCGGCGCGAAATCGGGCTTGCTCGCGAGCAAATCGACCAGGATCCGGCGCGCCTCGTCCCGCCTCCCGAGCTGGAGCAAGCAGACCGCCATGTCGTTTCGGGCGTTCAGATCGGTCGAGGCCCTCGAGACGTAGAGCTGGAAGTGGGTCAGCGCCACGTCGTAGCGGCCGTCGTGCAGATCGCAGTAGGCGGCAACCTTGTGGGAGACGGGATCGACGCGGCTCGACGCGAGCGCCGTCTCGGCGAGACGCCGCGCTTCGCTCCACTGCTCCCGCGCGAGCATCATGCTGGCGAGGTTTCCGAGCGCCGGGACGAAGGTTGGCGCGCGCGCGAGCACCGCGCGCAGCTCGCGCTCCGCTCCCTCCTTGTCGCCCTCCTCGGCGAGGTAGGACGCGAGCTCCGTCTGTGCGTCGACCCTCGCCGGGTTGGTATTGACCATCGCGCGCAGCTCCTGGATCGCGGCCTTCGTGTCGCCCATGTCGTGCAGGAGCTTCACGAGCGCGACCCGCACGTCCACACGGGGCGGCCCCTCGGCAAGCAGAGCGCGGTACATGGCGAGCGCGTCGCCCTTCGACCCCCTGGCGGCGAGGGCGGTCGCGAGGCCGAAGCGCGCGTCGAGGTCGCCGGGTTTCAGGAGCAGCGACGCCCGGAGCGCCTGCTCCGCCTCGGGATACGCATGCGACTGGAGCTCGGCCGCCCCGAGGTTGAACCAGACCTCGGCGGCGTACGGCGTCTCCGCCGCGGCCAGGCGCAGCTCGCGCCGCGCGCGCTCGGGCTGTCCGGCGATGCTCAGGAACGACCCCATCGAGTGATGGGGGCCGTAGCGCCCGACCGCGGGACCCAGGAGCCCGACCCGCGCGATGAGACCGAGCGGCCCGGGAGGGCTCGCCGGCATGGCCGGGAGCTCGCCGAGGTTGCCCTGCGCGAGCAGCGGCGGATCGGGGACGAGCCCGGGGTTCATCGACCTGCGCACGTAGACCGCGCCCGTCGCATCGACGTGCGCCAGCGCGAAGTCGGGGTGCGCGAGCATCACCGCGTGCATCCCCATCGTGGCGCCGGTGTGGCCGAGCACGGCGTAACCGATGCGCCACCGATCCAGGAGATCCACGAGCTTGCGCCCGTCCGTGCGCGCCTCCTGGTAGGCGCGCATCGTCTCCTCGCCGTAGACCACGTTCCGCCCGTCCATGCACACCTTGCGCTCGGGCCCGAGGCGGAAGATCAGGTACCCGCCGACGTCGTAGTCGTTCCAGAGCTCGCCCTTGGGCGCGTGCGCGATCACCCAGGCGGCCGGTTCGTCCGGGAAGGTCCCGCGCGCGAACCCGGAGCCGAAGGCGCCGGGGAAGCCGTTGCGCGTCGCGTAGCGTCCGCTCGCGAAGTCGAACGCGAAGACCGGCGCGAGCACCATCGCGACGGCCGCGAGCGCGGTGCCGGCGGCCTTCGGGATCGCCGGCTCCAGGGACGACAGGAGGCCCGTCATCGCGAAGGCGAGGCCGAATGCCCCGAGGTCCGAGTTGCGGCGCGCCGACAGTCCGAGCGCGAGGAAGAGGACGAGGACCAGGACGTCGCTCGTGCGGAGCGCCTGCCGTCGCCACACGACGGCGGCGATCGCCGCCGCGACGCACGCGACCGCGAGGATCAGGAGGTAGAGCGTCGGCTGCTCGACGGGCTGCCCGGGCACGATGGGAAGGCCCCACTCGCCCACGTCCGTGGCCGAGAACGTCGTGGCGATCTCGCGGTAGAGGGCGAACCCGCTCGGGTTCAGCACCGGAGCCACGAGGCAGAGGAGCGCCGCCGCGCCCACTTCGCGGATGCCCGCCGGGAGCGGCGACCCCCGCCAGCGATCGACCGCAGCGCCGAGCAGCAGGATGGCGAGCAGCACGGGGGCGAGGAAGAAGCCGCCGTGGAGGTTCGCCCAGAGCACGTCGAGCGCCACGACCGTCACGAGGAGCCGGCGGTCGCCCGAGGCGAGCAGCTTCGCGCCCAGCCGGAGGAACAGGATCGCGAGGAGCGACGTGACCACGTGAGGCCGTGCCTGGAGGCGCGGCGCCGCCGCCTGCGTGGCGAGAAGCAGCGTGATCGCCGCGAGGTCGCCCGCCGGCATCGTCGCCATCACGGCCGTCGCGAGAGACGCGATCGTGACCAGGACGATCAGGGCCGCGGGACCGCCCGCGCGATCGGCGACCGCGAAGATCACGTCCGACAGCCACTCGTGATTGATCCACGGCCGGTCCTTCGGCGCAGTGAAGGAGAAGGGATCGGTGCGCGGGATCGACCGCTCTTCGAGGATCAGGCGCCCCGTACGCAGGTGCCACGGCGTGTCGTAGCTGTTGATCTCGTGGAAGGCGTAGACGCCGAGGCACGCCAGCGCGGCGGCGTACGCGATGCGGCCGGGGATGCTCGCGGTCACTCGTAAAAGCAGATCTGCTCGTCCTCGAGATCGACGTAGACGTTCTTGAGCTGGGTGTAGTGCTCGAGCGCGTGCTCCGACAGATCCCGCCCCGTCCCCGACTGCTTGTAACCGCCGAACGGCGCCTCGGTCTTGAGATATCCGTAGGCGTTGACCCAGACGGTGCCCGCCTCCAGCCGTTGCGCGACGCGGAGCGCCCGCGTCACGTCCTGGGCGTAGACGCCCGCGACCAGGCCGTAGATCGTGGCGTTCGCGAGCCGGACGGCTTCGTCCTCGTCGCGGAACGACATCACCCCGACGACCGGCCCGAAGATCTCCTCTTGGGCGATGCGCATCCCGGGCGCGACTCCCGTGAAGACCGTGGGTGCGAGGTAGTAGCCGTCCCCGAGCTCATCACCGCGCGGGCGCCCTCCTGGAAGCACGGCCTTCGCCCCCTCGGACTTGCCGAGGGCGACGTAGCTCTCCACCTTCTCCAGGTGCTGCCGGCTCACGAGCGCGCCGAGCCGGGTGTCGTGGTCGAGAGGGGGACCGACCTTGATCTTGCGCGCGCGCGCGACGAGGGCGTCGACGAAGGCGTCATGCACGTCCTCGTGCACGAGGAGCCGGCTGCTCGCGATGCAGGCTTCGCCCTGGTTCATGAAGCTCCCGAGGAGGGCTCCGGCGATCGCCTTGTCGAGGTTCGCGTCCGGAAAGACGATGAGGGCGTTCTTCCCGCCGAGCTCCGTGGTGACGCTCTTCAGCGTGCCGGCGGCGGCACGCACGATGGCCTTGCCCGTGGCCGTCGATCCCGTGATGGAGATCTTGCTCACCATCGGGTGCTCGCAGAGCGCCTGCCCGACGCGGTTGCCGTATCCGGTGACGACGTTCAGGACGCCGCGCGGCACGCCGGCCTTGTGGCAGATCTCCGCGAGCAGCAGCGCCGTCGCCGACGTGAGCTCCGAGGGCTTCAGCACCACCGTGCAGCCGGCGGCGAGCGCCGGGGCCACCTTCCACGAGGCGATCAGGATCGGGAAGTTCCAGGGGACGATCAGGCCAGAGACCCCGATCGGCTCCCGCAGCGTGAAATCGAGCGCGTGCGATGCCACCGGCACGACGGACCCTCCGATCCGCGCCGCAGAGTCTGCGTAGAAGGAGAAGCTCTGCGCGGCCATCGGCACGTCGATGATCGAGGACTCGACGATCGGCTTCCCGGAGTCGAGCGACTCCGTCTCGGCGAGATCGTCCTGGCGCTCGGCGATCTCGCGCGCGATGCGGCGGAGGATCTCGGCGCGCTCGGGTCCCATGCGGCGGGATCCCCAGTCCGAATCGTGGAACGCCCGGTGGGCGGCACGCACCGCGCGGTCCACGTCCTCCGGGGAACCGTCCTGGTAGCGCGCCCAGACCGCCCCGTCACCGGGGCTCACGGAGTCGATCGTGCGGCCGTCCGACCCGTCCACCCATTCCCCGTCGATGTAGTGCTGGAACACTCGCGGCTCGCTCATGGCGTCCTCTCTTCCCGATGCGGGAGGATTCTAAGGGGCCGCGCGGTAGCATGAACGCGCCATGAGCGATCACGCCCACAGAGGCCCGATACCGCGCGTCGTCGTCAGCGCCGTGATCCGCGACCGTGCCGGCCGGTTCCTCCTCGTCCGCCGCAAGGACGATGGCCTCTGGTGCAACCCCGGCGGCCACGTCGACTTCGAGGAGACCGTCCTCGACGCCCTCCACCGCGAGGTGCTCGAGGAGGCCGGGGTCACGATCTCCGTCGAGCGGCTCGCCGGCGTTTACTCGATCTTCGGGCCGACCGCGCCGCTCCCGGGCAGGCACTACCTCGCGCTCTCGTTCGACTGCCTCTATCTCGCGGGCGATCCCCGCCCTGGCGGGGACGAGCTCGACGCGAGGTTCTTCGCGCCGTCGGAGCTGCCGCCGCTGCGGAGCAACCACAAGCGCCGCATCGAGGACGTGCTGCGTGGAGCCTCCGTCGTGGTCGCGTGACGTGCCGAAGGTCCTTCCCGCCGATGCTGGACTCTTGCTCCGCGAGCGCGACCCCGTGCATCCCAGCAAGGGCGCGTCGCGAGCCTTCGTGGACATCGTCGACGCCACGGCCACGCGCGCGTTCGGGCACCTGGAGGCGTCGACGTCGTGACCAGGCTCGAGCACCGGACGACGGGGAGCCTGGTCGATCTCCTCGTCGCGGAGCGACGGTTCGAACGGGAGGGGATGCAGCTCGCCCGCCGCCGGCGTATCGCCGGCCGCCTCGTCCACGTCTTGCCCCCCGACCACCTCGCGGCGATGAAGGTCGAGGCCGCGGGCGACCCACGGCGGGACTACGACTGGGGCGACGCGCGCCGTCTCTTCCTCTCGGGCGGTGCCCGCGAGTCGACCGTGCGCGCTCTCGTCTCCCGGGACCTCGCCGAACGTACGGACACGCTGGATTCGATCCTGCGCAGCGTCACCCGTGCAAGGGAGGAGGCGTCCCATCCGCGCCATCCGCGGAGCCGACCCCGCTGACGAGGCCTGACGCTAACCCTTCTCCGTGGCCGTCGCAGCAGGCGCCGCGTCCGCGGCCGGCGCCACGACCGTGAAGTCGACGTCGGCCTTCAGACCCTTGGTCGCGACCACGTCGTAGCTCGACACCTCCAGGCGGTACTGCCCGGCGCCGAGCTGCTCGACCGGCAGGCGGACGTAGATCGGGAACCCGGTCACCGGATCGGGTGGCTCGTCGGCCTTGTAGTGCACGGTCTGCTGGTAGAGAGGCGTCTTGTCCTTCCAGACCGTGTAGCGCACGGTCAGGCGAGGGAGCTTCGAGCTCGCGTCCATCTGGAGGTTCGTGACGCGGAAGAAGCAGACGATCTCTCCCTTCGCCGCGAAGACGTTGTCGGCGGAGGGGTAGAGCTGGGCGCCCGCCACCCTGAAGGTCCGGAGGGCCTCCGGTCCCGTCTCCTTGGCCGCGACCAGGTTCACGTTCTCCTCGGGCGCCATCAGGACGAGGCTCGACATGATGGGCCGGTCCTTCTCGAACTCGGGCACGGTGACGTGCGCCCCGGTCGTGCCCACCGTCCCGTTCACGGCGTCCCGCACGACGGCCTTGATCCAGTAGGAGCCGGGACGCATCTCGATGGACCGCACGTAACGGAAGTCCTTCAGCGACGAATCGCCGCTCATGACGACCTGCTCCTCGTACTTGTGCGATCCCTTGCCGTCGTCCCTCACCTGGAAGATGACGACGTCGGCTCTCGCGCCTGCGTCGTCCACGGCCAGCAGGCCCCGCGGCACGCCGAGCTCGAGCGAGACCTGGCAGCGATCGGTCGATGCCGGGTAGAACTCGGTGCGTAGCTGCACCGGCAGGTCGTGGACGTCCACCCACGACAGGAGAGCGCCGTCGAGCTGGTTCTTCTTCTCGGCGCGGGTCATGTCCTGGAACTGCTGCTTTCCGTAGTAGCCCTTGCGCGCCAGCGCACGCGCCCCATCCCGGTTCACCTTCACCTTGATGTCGCGGAACCCGGCGCCGCCGCGCGCGACCTTCGGGACATAGGAGAGCAGGTAATAGCTCGAGGTCGAGTAGGCCATCTTCTTGAGCTGGCCTCCGAGGTCGCCCGAGCCCACGAGCGCCTGCCCGCCCGTG
>JAXLQT010000039.1:0-61989 GCA_046331505.1 Acidobacteriota bacterium | reverse complement strand
CGAGGACCACGCTTCCGATCCATCGCGCCGGCTTCGGAACCGCCTGCGGCGGCCGCGCGGCGGGCTCGTGGGCGGGGATCGGCGGCTCGCGATCGAGGACGACGGACGCCAAGATGTCGAGATCGTAATCTGGTTGTCATGCCGCTCGACCACAAAAAAAGTCGCCGGGCCCACGAGATCGCGTGCGAGCGTCCGATGCGGACCGCCCGCCGGGGACTGCTAGCATTACGACCAAAGCGGCAGGAGGTGGTCCATGTCCCCGAACGTCGAGCGCGTCCTCCCGGCCCTGTCCCTCGTAGCCCTTCTCTCTCCTCCTATCCTCGCCGGAACGCCACCGGCGGGATTCACCGAGCGCACCGCGGTCCCGGGTCTCTCGACGCCGACGGACCTCACGTTCTCGCCGCTGGACCGCGCGCTCTGGATCACGCAGCAGACGGGTGAGATCTACCTCTACCGCGATCCGGGGCCCGCGGTCCTGGTGATCACGATCCCCGTGGACAACTTCTTCGAGCGCGGCCTCCTCGGCTTCGCGTTCGATCCCGTCTTCACGACGAACCACTACGTCTACGTCTATTACACGACCGATCCCACGATCAGCCCGACGCGCAACCGCGTCGCCCGCTACGTCGAGGCGAACGACACCCTCACCTTCGACCGGCTCCTCATCGACGACATCTTCGTGAACGCCGGCAACCATAACGGCGGCGTTCTCAAGTTCGGGCTCGACGGGAAGCTCTACGTCGGGGTCGGCGAGAACGCCAACCCGGGCAATGCGCAGGACCTCACCAACCCGAAGGGCAAGGTGCTGCGCATCAACAGCGACGGCACGATCCCGATCGACAACCCGTTCCTGACGCCTCCGAACGACGGGCGCATCTGGTGCTATGGGTTGCGCAACCCCTGGCGGCTGGACTTCGATTCCGCCAACGGCGACCTCTACATCGGAGACGTGGGCCAGAACACCACCGAGGAGATCGACTACGGGCTCAAGGGGTTCAACTACCACTGGCCCCAGTGCGAGGGGACCTGTGCATCCGGCACCGGCTTCGAGAACCCGATCTGGGAGTATCCGAACGGCGGCGGCGGAGCGGTGACGGGCGGGCCGACCTATCGCGGCGCCAACTTCCCGGCGGCCTACACGGGGCGGATCTTCTACGGCGACTACGTCCAGGGTTTCGTCCGCACGCTGACGATCGACGCAAACCACCAGGTGACCGCCGACAACCCGTTCGTCAACAACGCCGACAGTCCGGTCGACATCGAGATCGGCCCCGACGGCTGCCTTTACTACGTCTCGTACGGTAGCGGCAACGTGTTCCAGGTGTGCTTCGACGGACCGCCCGTCGCGGATTTCTCGGGCACGCCCACGTCCGGCAACGCGCCGCTCCCGGTCCAGTTCTCCAACCTGACCTCGGGCGCCGTCAACTCCTACTCCTGGGACTTCGGCGACGGCGGCACGTCCACGCTGGTGAATCCCTCGCACACCTACAACGCTCCCGGGACGTACACGGTCGCGCTGACGGCCACGGGCCCCGGCGGATCCGATACGAACACCAAGCCGGGCTACATCACCGTGACGGTGAATGCTCCCGTCGCCGATTTCTCCGCGGCGCCGCTGACCGGCCCCGCGCCCCTCGCGGTCGCCTTCACCGACATGTCGACCGGCCCGATCACCACCTGGGCCTGGGACTTCGGGGACGGCGGCACGAGCGCGACCCAGAACCCCGGCCACACCTACCTCGCCGCCGGGAGCTACACCGTGGCGCTCACGGTCACGGGCCCGGGCGGCAGCGACACGATGACCAGGCCGAACTACGTCATCGTCACGGCCATCCAGCCCGCGAACCTCGTCACGGGCCTCGGCCCGGACGGCACGGCGCTGCCGCGCGTCCAGGCGTGGGACAACACGGGACAGCCGTTCCCCGGCATCGACTTCAACGCCTACGGAAGCGGCGGCTTCGGCGTCAACGTCGCGCGCGGAAACCTGGACGGGAACGGGACCGAGGAGATCCTGACCGGGCCCGGCCCCAGCGGATCGTTCGGACCGCAGGTGCGCGCCTTCTTCACGCCGACCGCCCAGCCCGTGGCGAAGATCAACTACTACGCCTACGGGACCCTGAAGTTCGGCGTGCGCGCCGAGGGCGGCAACCTCGACGGCGACGGAAGCGACGAGATCGTCACGTCGCCCGGACCCGGCGCCGCGTTCGGACCGCACGTCCGCGGCTGGAACTGGGATGGGGGCTCCCTCACCGCGATCGCGAAGATCAGCTTCTTCGCCTTCAGCACCCTGAAGTACGGTGCGCGCGCGACCGGCGGCAGCATCGATCTCGATCCGTTCGCCGAGATCGTCGTGGGGCCGGGGCCGGGCGCCGTCTTCGGGTGCCAGGTCCGCGGCTTCAACTACGACAACGCCGCGATCGCGAGCATCGGCAAGGTCAACTACTTCGCCTACTCCGGGCTCACGTTCGGCACCGAGGTGGCGGTCGCGGATCTCGATGCGGACGCGCCGTCGGAGATCCTGACCGGCCCGGGCCAGGCGCAGCCCAATCCGACGAACGTGCGCGGCTGGAACTACGACGCGACCGCGATCTCGGCGCTGCCGGGGCTCGACTTCACCGCCTACGCCCCGAGCCAGTATGGCGTCCTCGTCTCGGGCGGCGACGTCGACGGCGACGGCCACTCGGAGGTGCTCACCATGCCGGCCGATCCGGGCGTGCCGGCGCACGGCCTCGGCTGGGACTACGAGAGCGGCGCCGTCACGCCGATCTCCGCCATCGACTTCATCGCGGATCCGTCCAAGAGATCGGGCGGCAACATCGACGCGGGCGACCTGGGATTCTGAGCGAGGAACGAAGCAAAGACCAGGACGACCGCACGAGGGTCGAGGGAGCGGGCGCGCCGGCGGCGGGCGCGCCCACCTCCTTCGAGGCCGACGACGTCCTCTGCGGCCGATTCCGCGTGCTGCGCCCGATCGCTTCGGGCGCGATGGGCGAGGTGTGGGAAGCCTACGACCTCGAGCTACAGGAGATCGTTGCGCTCAAGACCATCCTGCCCGGCATCGCGCACCACTCCGACATCCTTGCCCGCTTCCGTCGCGAGATCAAGCTCGCCCGGAGGGTCACCCACCGGAACGTCTGCCGCATCTACGACGTCTTCCGCCACGAGGGCGCGGGCCGCGCGCCCGTCACGTTCCTCACGATGGAGCTCCTGCGCGGCGAGACGCTCGCGGCGCGCCTGCGCCGCGTGGGCCGCCTCGCGACCTCCGACGCCCTGCCCATCGTGCGCCAGCTCGCCGACGGTCTGGACGCGGCGCACCGCTCGGGGGTGATCCATCGCGACTTCAAGACGAGCAACGTCATCCTGGTGGACGAGAAGGAAGGGCTGCGGGCGGTGATCACCGACTTCGGCGTCGCGCGCCAGCTCACCGGCGACGACACGATGACCTCCCCGCAAGGCGGGGATTCCTCGGCACGCCCGCCTACATGGCCCCGGAGCAGATCAAGGAGTCGAAGGTCACGGCGCTCGCCGACATCTACGCGCTCGGCGTGGTGATGTACGAGATGGTGACGGGCGTACGCCCCTTCGGGGCGACCTCGCCGCGACGCTCGTGCGCCGGGTCATGGAACCGGCGCCGTCGCCGCGACGGCACCCCCGACCTCGACGTGCGCTGGGAGGCGACGATCCTGCGATGTCTCGAGCGGGATCCGGCGAGCCGCTTTGCATCGGCCGGGGATGTCGCCGCCGCGCTCGCCTCCGACACGCCCGTCGCCGTGCCCGCGAGGGCGTCGACCGTACCCGCGCGGCGCGCCGTGGCCGTGATCGGATTCAAGAACCTCGCGCGCCGCGCCGACGCCGAGTGGCTCGGGACGGCGCTCGCCGAGATGCTCTCGACCGAGCTCGGCGCCGGCGGAGAGCTCCGCATCCTTCCCGGGGAGAACGTCGCGCGCATGAAGCGCGACCTCGGGCTCGAGGACGCCGAGTCGTTCGCTCCCGAGACGCTCGGGCGGATCCGCGCGCACCTCTCGGTCGACGTCGTCGTGCTCGGCTCGTACCTTGCCGTGGACGGCGGCGCGCGCCTGCGGATCGACGCGCGGCTGCAGGATGCCCTGGTGGGCACGACGCTCGTGTCGGCGGCGCGCAACGGCCCCGAGAGCGCGCTCTTCGATCTCGTGGCCGGGCTGGGCAAGGAGCTACGCGAGGCTCTCGGGCTCTCGGAGCTCTCGACGACCCAGGTGAAGCGCGTCCGCTCCTCGATCCCCTCCGCACCCGAAGCGGCACGCGCCTACTCCGAGGGGCTGGCGACGCTCCGCAAGGGAGAGACGCTCGCTGCACGTGCTCTCCTCGAGCAGGCGATCCAGCTCGATCCGGAGCACCCCCTCGTCCACTGCGCTCTCGCCGAGGCCCTCTCGGCGCTGGGCGACGACGCAGGCGCACGGCGCCACGCCGAGCGCGCGCTCGCGCTCGCCGCCGGCGTCTCGCGCGAGGATCGCCTCCTCATCGAGGCCCGCGCCCACGAGACCGCCTACCGCTGGGACGAGGCGATCGAGAGCTACCGCGCTCTCTGGACGCTCCGGCCGGACGACGCGGACCACGGGCTCCATCTCGCCTCCGCGCAGCTCGCATCCGGCCGTGCCGCCCAGGCAAAGGAGTGCGTGGCGCGCCTGCGAGCCCTGCGCGCGCCGGCATCCGAGGATCCGCGGATCGACATCCTCGAGGCCGAGGTGGACCGCGCCCTCTCCGCTCCCGCCGCGGCGCTCGCCGCCGCGGACCGCGCCCACTTCAAGGCGTCCGTGCTCGGGGCACAGCTCGTCGAGGGAGAAGCACTGCTCCTCAAGGGGCGCGCTCTCTGGGACCTCGGGCGTGCCGACGAGGCGATCGCCTCCTACAAGGCGTCGCGCCAGATCTACACGACCGCCGGCAGCCGCTACGACGTTGCGCGCGTCCTCACCGCCATCGCCTCGGCGTTCGGGGCCAAGGGCGAGCGCGACAAGGTGCGTCCCATCCGCGAGAAGCTGCTGCAGGTCTTTCGCGAGATCGGCCACCAGGAGGGCGTCGCCGCGACGCTCAACGCCCTCGCCTCGCTCGATGCCGACGACGACCCGGCATCCGCGCGACGCCTCACCGAGCAGGCGCTCGAGATCTACCGCGCGACCGGCGAGCGCGGCAGCGAGGCGAGGCTCCTCGGGAACCTCGGCACGCTCTCCGAGCGCGCCGGCGACACCCTCGCGGCACGGAAGGCCTTCGAGACCTCCCTTCTCATCGCACGAGAGATCGAGGATCGGAGCCAGGTCTCGTGGTGTCTCGCGCGGCTCTCAGGCCTCGCGCTCAAGGACGCTGACCTCGCCAACGCACGCACGCTCGGCGAGGAGTCGGTGGTCCTCGCACGCCAGGCGGGGCAGAACCACTTCACGACGATCGCGCTGCGATCCCTTGGCGACGTGCGGGCGGCCCAGGGCGAGGTCGCCGCGGCCCGGGAGCTTCTCCAGGAGTCCTTCGATCTCGCGCGCAAGATGGGCCTCCGGTCCGGCCAGGCCCTGACGCTCCTCTCGCTCGGCCGCACCGAGGAGCGCGCGGGAGCTCTCGATGACGCGCGTCGCCTCTACGGCGAGGCGGCCGCCCTCGCGCGGAGCGCCGGAGAGAAGCGGATCGCCGCCGACTGCGAGCTCGCCCTCGGACGGCTCGGGCCCCCACGGTGATTTCGGCGGTACGATTCCAACCATGACGACCGAGAGCCTGCAGGATCGCTACGCTCCCAGCAATCGCTGCTTCGGGTGCGGGCCCGCCAACGACAAGGGACTGCGCATCAAGAGCCGCGTCGAGGGCGACGCGATCGTCGCCGACTGGACGCCCGAGCCTCATCACGAGGCCTTCACCGGCATGCTCAACGGCGGCATCTGCGGCGCGCTTCTGGACTGCCACTCGAACTGGACCGCCGCCTACCACCTCATGAGGACCCAGGGCCTCGACGCGCCGCCCTGCACGGTCACCGCCGAGTTCCACGTCAAACTCCGCCGCCCGACCCCGACCGACGCGCCGGTCCACCTCAGCGCGAAGGTCGTCGAGTCGGAGCAGGACCGCGCCGTCGTCGAAGCAACTCTGGAGTCCCACGGCAAGGTGACCGCGACGTGCCGCGGCGTCTTCGTGGCCGTGAAGGAAGGCCACCCGGCATTCCACCGCTGGTAGCGGTCAGAGACCGAACGGGACCATGGCGAGGTTCACGCCGCCCGCGGCTGTAATCTCCCGGTTGCCTCCACCATCCACCGACCAAGCGAAGGTCGTGCCAGCGCGACGCTCCTGGCGCCGCTCGTGCTAGCCTCGGCGCGACCGATGGCGCTCACGCTCAGGCTCGAGCACCTCATCGAAACGGGACTCAAGGAGTCCGACGCCCGGGCGTTGCTCCCGGCGATCGAGGACGCTCTGGTCCTGGCAGACCCACGAGAACGCTTCCGCGCTCTCGCCACACGGGTGCTGCGGCCAGGCCATCCCTTCCCGCTCCACCTGCTCCTGTTCACGCTCGCCTACGTTGACTGGGACGAGTCGCGCGGCCCGGCTCCGGTCTGGCTTCCCGACGACGACGTCGTCGGGCGCGCGAACCTGACGACGCTGGCGCGCGACGTCGGCGCGCCGAGCTACGAGACGCTCCACCGCTGGTCCGTCGAGCACCGCCACCTGCTGTGGAGCGAGATGGTGACGCGACTCCACGTCTCGTTCCGGGAAGGACCGAGCGGGATCGTGGATCTCGCGGCAGGGGTGGAATCGCCGTCCTGGCTTCCGGGTGCCCGGCTCAACATCGCGGAGAGCTGCTTCCAGGGGGAACGTTCGCGCGCGGCGATCGTCTGGCAGCGCGAAGGCGGCTCGATCGCCCGCGTGACGCTCGACGAGCTCGATCGCATGTCGAGCCGCGCCGCCAATGGCCTTCGCGCGATGGGCCTCGTCCCGGGCGATGCGGTCGCCATCGACATGCCGATGACCGCGGACGCCGTCGCGATCTACCTCGGGATCGTGAAGGCGGGCTGCGCCGCCATCGGCATCGCCGACAGCTTCGCTCCGCACGAGGTGGCGACGCGGCTACGTATCGGCAACGCCAAGGCCATCGTGACGCAGGACGTCGTGCGCCGCGGCGGCAAGGAGCTTCCGCTCTACGCGAAGGTGATCGAGGCACAGGCGCCTCGCGCGATCGTGCTCGCCGCGAGCGACACGCTCTCGGTAGCGCTGCGTCCGGGCGACCTCGCCCTCTCCGGTCTCCTGTCGGCGAACGACCGGTTCGAGGCCGTTGCGCGCCAGCCCGACGACGTGACCAACATCCTGTTCAGCTCGGGCACGACCGGCGATCCGAAGGCGATCCCCTGGACGCACACGACGCCGATCAAGGCCGCGGCGGACGGGTGGCTTCACCACGACGTCCATGAAGGCGATGTCCTCTGCTGGCCCACGTCGCTCGGCTGGATGATGGGCCCCTGGCTCATCTACGCGAGCCTGATGAACCGCGCCTCGATGGCGCTCTACGACGGCGCGCCGGGAACGGCCGGGTTCGCGCGCTTCGTGGAAGACGCGCGGGTGACGATGCTCGGCGTGGTGCCGAGCCTCGTGAAGGCGTGGCGCGAGGGCCAGGCGACCGACGGCCGCGACTGGACGGCGATCCGCTGCTTCAGCTCCACGGGCGAGTGCAGCAACGCCGCGGACATGCACTGGCTCATGGCGCAGGCGGGCTACCGGCCGGTGATCGAGTACTGCGGCGGTACCGAGATCGGCGGCGGCTACATCACCGGCACCGTCATTCAGCCGGCCGCGCCCTCCACTTTCACGACCCCCGCCATGGGCCTCGACTTCGCGATCCTCGACGAGGAGGGCAAGGTCACGGACAACGGCGAGGTGTGCCTCGTCCCGCCGTCGATGGGTCTCTCGAACGCGCTCCTGAACGCGGATCATCACAAGGTCTACTTCGACGCCATGCCTCGCGGGCCGAAGGGCGAGGTTCTCCGCCGCCACGGCGATCAGATCGAGCGCCTCCCCGGCGGCTACTTCCGGGCGCACGGCCGCGTCGACGACACGATGAACCTCGGCGGCATCAAGGTGAGCTCGGCGGAGATCGAGAGGGCGTGCAACACGGTCGCGGGGGTCGCCGAGACGGCGGCGATCGCGATCAACCCGCCCGGCGGCGGGCCGAGCCTCCTGGTCCTCTACGTCGTGCGCGACGCCGCCGGACGCGACCTCGGGCCGGAGGCGCTGCGCCCCGCGCTCCAGCAGGCGATCCGCGATCGCCTGAACCCGCTCTTCAAGATCCACGCGGTCGAGGTCATCGACGCGCTGCCGCGCACCGCGAGCAACAAGGTGATGAGGCGCATGCTACGCGCGCGATCCCAGGGGGAACGACCATGATCCATCACGACCGTCGAAACAGCGTGGAAGTGCTGCGTCTCGAGCACGGGAAGGTCCAGGCGATCGACCTCGAGCTCCTCCGGGACATCGAGGCGAGCCTCGACCGCGTGGACCAGGGCGATGCGAGCGCCGTAGTCATGACCGGAACCGGCAGCTCGTTCTCGGCGGGCGTCAACCTCTTCAGGATCGTGGAGAGCGACAAGGCGTACGTCACCGAGTTCCTTGCCGCGCTGACGCGAACGCTCCACCGCATCTTCGCGTACCCGCGGCCGATCGTCGCGGCCCTCAACGGCCACGCGATCGCCGGCGGCTGCGTCGTCGCGGCGGCCTGCGATCATCGCTTGATGGCGCGGGGAGGCGGGAAGATCGGGGTGACCGAGCTTCTCGTCGGGGTCCCGTTTCCCGTGGCGGCGCTCGAGTCCATGCGTCACCTGCTTCCGGCCGCGGTCCTCCAGGACCTCGTCCTGTCGGGACGCACCGTGGGTCCCGAGGAGGCGCTCCAGCTCGGGCTCGTGCAGGAGCTCTCGGATCCGCCGGAGCTCATGCCGGCCGCGATCGCCGTGGCCGAACAGTTCGGGCGCATCCCTCGCGCCGCGTTCGTACACTCCAAGATGCAGCTCCGTGCGCCCGCCCTGGATCGCATGCGCGACACGGCTCCCGACGCGGCCATGGCGGCGGTCTGGAGCGCTCCGGAGACCGCGGCCGCGATCCGCGACTACCTCGCCCGCACCGTCGGCCGCAAGAGCTGACGCGACCGTGACGCGACCGAGCGTCCGCGCTCAGCGCGATTGCTTCATGTACTCGTAGACGGAGAGCTTCGTCCGCTCCTCGAAGACCTGGCAGCAAGACTTGGCCGCGCCCTCGGAGGTGTCGAGGAGGATGCGCTCGAGCCGGTGCATCGGGAAGAAGAACGTGGCGAGGCCCATCGTCATCTCCTCGCCTCCGGCCGCCACCTCCGTCACCCAGTCCTCGAACGACGCGAGATCGATGCCGCGGATCGTCACGCCCATGACGCTCAGGTTGCGCACGATGCCCCACACCTTCTCGCGCGGGCTGTGGAGGTTCACCACGACGATCGAGCCCTTGAAGATGCCGAGGTCTTCCTCGACGCCTTCGGTCGTCATCGCTCCACCAGCATCGCGACGCCCTGCCCTCCTCCGATGCAGAGCGCGGCAACACCCGAGCGCGCGTCACGCTCGCCCATCAGGTGCAGCAGGGTGACCAGGATCCGTGCGCCGGACGCACCGATCGGATGGCCGAGCGCGATCGCGCCACCCTTGACGTTCACCACGGACGGGTCGATCTCGAGCTCCTTCAGGACCGCGAGCGACTGGGCGGCGAACGCCTCGTTCAGCTCCCAGATCCCGATCCCGGAGATGGGCTTGCCGACGCGGGCGAGCGCCCGGCGCACGGCGGGCACCGGCCCCATGCCCATGATCGCGGGGTCCACGCCCGCCGAGGCATAGGAGCTGATGCGCGCGAGCACGGGCGCGCCACCTCCCGCGCGCGCCGCCCGACATCACCACCGCGGCCGCGCCGTCGGTGATGCCCGACGCGTTGCCCGCGGTCACGGTCCCGGCCTTGTCGAACGCCGGCCGGAGCTTCGCGAGCGACTCCGCCGTCGTATCCGCCCGACCGTGCTCGTCCCTGGCGAACGGCACGGGATCACCCTTCCTCTGCGGGATCGGCACAGCGACGATCTCCGGCGCGAAGCCGCCCGGCGATCGCCGCAGCCGCACGGCGCTGGCTCTCGGCCGCCAAGGCGTCCTGCGCGTCGCGAGCGATGCCATGGCGCTTCCGCGACGTTCTCCGCGGTGATCCCCATGTGGCACGCAGCCATCGCGCACGTGAGCCCGTCCTTGATCATCACGTCGACGATCTCGCCGTTGCCCATCCGCTGGCCCCAGCGCGCGGACGGGATCACGTAGGGCGCCTGGCTCATGCTCTCGATGCCGCCCGCGACCACGACCTCCGCGTCGCCGAGCGCAACCGCCTGCGCCGCATGGACCACCGCCTTCAACCCCGATCCACACACCTTGTTGATCGTCTCCGCCGGGACGGTGTCGGGGATGCCGGCCCGGATCGCCGTCTGGCGGGCGGGGTTCTGGCCAAGCCCCGCGGACAGCACGTTGCCGAGGATCACCTCGTCGACGTTGGCGGCCGCGACGCCGGCGCGGGCCAGCGCTTCCTTCACGACGATCGCGCCCTGGTCCACCGCGCTCACGTCCTTCAGGCTGCCGCCGAAGGCGCCGATGGCCGTCCGCGCGGCTCCGGCGATCACCACGCCCGATCGACTCTCACTCATGCTTCTTCTCCGATAGCTCGATGAGGACACCGCCGGTTCCCTTCGGATGGACGAACGCCACCTGACAACCCTCCGCCCCGGGCCGCGGCGCCTCGTCCACGAGAGGCACTCCGGCCGCGCGCAGGGCGGCGAGCGCCGCGCGCACGTCGTCGACCTCGAAGCAGAGGTGGTGGATGCCCGGCCCGCGCTTCTCGAGGAACCGGGGCAGAACGCCGCCGGCCCCTTTCGGCTCCAGGAGCTCGAGACGCGTCTCGCCAAGAGGCAGGAACGCGACCTCGGCGGCCTCGCTCTCCACCACCTCGCGGTGCGCGACCTTCATCCCGAGCCCGCCCTGGTAAGCGGAGAGCACCTCGTCGATGTTCTTCACGACGATGCCGATGTGATCGAGCTTCTTCAGCACGCGGGCAGCGTCCCGTGCATGAGCTTCGAGGCGGAGCTGTAGGGATCGGTCTCCCGCGCGCGCATCCGGACGATCTCGTCGTCCGCCTGCGTCAGGAGGTTCTCCTCGATGCGGCGGGACAGCGTGTCCTTGATGATCCCCCGCAGCCGCTCGCGCGCCTGGCGCCGCAGCCTCTCCTCCCAGGAGCCGCGAGCCTCGTGCGGGAGGGCGCGCATGCGCGTCATGTGCCGGTCCACGGCATCGCAAAGCTCCGTCACGCCCTCTCCCGACTCCGCGATCGTCTTCTGGATCTCGGGCGCCTCCTGCCCCATGCCGAGCGTCAAGGTCAGCATCGCGTGGAGCTCCTTCACGGTGCGGCTGCTGCCGGGACGATCGCTCTTGTTGACCACGAAGACGTCACCGATCTCCATGATACCGGCCTTCATCGCCTGGATCTCGTCGCCGAGACCGGGCACGAAGACGACGCAAACCGTGTGCGCCACGAGCGACACCTCGATCTCGTCTTGCCCGACGCCCACGGTCTCGACCAGCACGACGTCCTTGCCGGCGGCGTCGAGGATCTCGATGGCATCGGCCGTGGCGCGCGACAGGCCTCCGAGCGCTCCCCGCGTCGCCATCGACCGGATGAATACGCCGGGATCCTGACAGAGCTCCTGCATGCGGATCCGATCGCCGAGCACCGCTCCGCCCGTGAACGGGCTCGTGGGATCGACGGCGACGATGCCCACGCTCTTCCCGCGACTCCGGAAGACCCGCGTCATCTTGTCGACCAGCGTCGACTTCCCCGCCCCTGGCGGTCCCGTGATGCCGATGACGCACCCCCGCCCGCCGCGGCGGTAGAGGAGCGGCAGGAGCTCCGCCGCGCCGCCATCCTCCGCGTGGGAGATTCCCTTGGCGATGGCGCGTGCGTCACCCGCAAGGATGCGCTCCGAGAGCTCCGGGAGCGACCACGCCACCGCGGCTACCGGACGAGCTGCCGCGCGATGACCAGCTTCTGGATCTCCGAGGTCCCCTCGCCGATGGTGCACAGCTTGACGTCGCGGTAGAACTTCTCCACCGGGAAGTCCTTGATGTAACCGTAGCCGCCGAAGACCTGCACGGCCTTGTTGGCGACGCGGACGCTCATCTCGCCGGAGAAGAGCTTCGCCTGGCTCGATTCGAGGGTCGTGTTCTCTCCCTGATCGCGCAGGTACGCGGCGCGGTAGGTCAAGAGGCGCGCAGCCTCGATCTCGGTCGCCATGTCGGCGAGCATCCACTGGACGGCCTGGAAGGACGCGATGGGCTTGCCGAACTGCTGCCGCTCCTTCGCGTAGTCGCGCGCCGCCTCGAACGCACCCTGCGCCATCCCCACGGCGAGGGCCGAGATGCCGACGCGCCCGCCGTCGAGGATCCGGAGCGCGTCCTTGAAACCCTCGTGGAGGTTTCCGAGGAGGTTCTCCTCCGGGACGCGGCAATCCTCGAGGATGACCGTCGACGTGTCGGAGCAGCGGCAACCGAGCTTGTTCTCCTTCTTCCCCGGGAAGAACCCCGGCGTCCCCTTCTCGACGACGAACGCGGAGATGCCGTTCTTGCCGCGCGCCCCGTCGGTGACGGCGAAGAGAACGGCCACGTCCCCCACGGTGCCGTGCGTCGTGAAGGTCTTTTGACCGTTGAGGATCCAGTGCTTGCCGTCCTTCACCGCGCGCGTGCGCGTCCCGCCGGCGTCGGATCCGGCGTGAGGCTCGGTCAAGCTCCAGGCGGCGATCTTCTCCCCGCGCGCGAGCGCGGGTAGGTACTTCCTCCTCTGCTCGTCGCTGCCCGCGAGGAAGATGTGGCCCGAGCCGAGCGAGTTGTGCGCGGCCACCGAGAGCGTCAGCGCGCCGTCCACGCGCGCGAGCTCCTCGATGATCATCACGTACTCGACGTTGCTCATCGCGGCGCCGCCGTACTCCTCGGGGAAGCGGATCCCGAGGAGCCCGAGCTGGCCGAGCTTCCTCATCGTCTCGAGCGGGAAGGTCTGGGTCTCGTCCCACTCCAGAACGTGCGGGCGGATCTCCGTCTCGGCGAACTCCCGCACCATCTGGCGCGTCATTTCCTGTTCTTCGGTGAATTCGTAGTTCATGGTGTGGTCGCCTGCGCGGCGCGCGGGGCCGTCATCTTAGCCTCTGATGCCTCCAGGTGGCTCCTGATGGCGCCCCCCACCTCGTCGACGGCGATGAGGAAGGTGTCGTGGCCGAACGGCGCGTCGAGCTCGAGGAACGTGACCGGCGCACCGCCGCGCGCGATGAGATCGGCGAGCTCACGCTGCTGCCAGCTCGGGAAGAGGATGTCGGACTTGACGCCGATCACGAGCGCCGGGCACTGGACGCGCGCCACGCCCTCCTCGTAGCTCGGTTGCCCGTCGCCGAGATCGAACAGGTCCATCGCCTTCGAGACGTAGAGATAGGAGTTCGGGTCGTACTGGAGGCAGAACTTCTCGCCCTGGTGCGCGAGGTAACTCTCCACCTCGAAGTCCGCCTCGAGGCGCGGCGTCCCCTCCGTCGTGCGCTGCCGGCCGAAGCGCTCCTGCCACTCGGGACCGGAGCGGGAGGTGATGGTCCCGATCTCGCGGGCGACCTTCATGCCGCGGTGCGGGAAGGTGCGGCCGTAGTAATGCCCTCCCCTCCAGTCGGGATCGGCCATCAGCGCCGAGCGCTGCACGAAGCGCATGGCGATCGACATCGGGTAGGAGCGGCCCGCCGCGGAGATCGAGACGATGCGGTCGACGCGTGACGCGAAGCTCGCGGCCACCGCGAGGGACTGCATCCCCCCGAGCGACGAGCCGATGGAGGCGTGAAGCCTCCCGATCCCCAGGTGATCCAGGAGCAGCATCTGGGCCCGCACCATGTCGGTGACGGTGAGGATCGGGAAGCCCGTGGCGTAGGGCTCGCCGGTGCGAGCGTCCTCGCTCGATGGGCCGGTGCTTCCGTAGCAGCCGCCCAGGAGGTTCGTGCAGATCACGAACCAGCGATCGGTGTCGATGGCAAGGCCGGGGCCGATGAACGCCTCCCACCAGCCAGGCCGCGGGTTCTCCGGGTGGCTCTTCGCGTGCGACGACGCCGACAACCCCGTGTGCAGGAGCACGGCGTTGTCCCGCTGGCGCGACAGCTCGCCCCACGTCTCGTAGGCCAGGGTGATCTCGGGAAGCGATCCCCCGAGCTCGAACGGGTACTCGTCCGAGTGGTGGAAGGTCAGGTATCCCGAGACGACCTTGTCGTACTGCGGCTCCGGACCGCTCTCGTACGGGCGCGCCATGACGCGCTATTCTAGAAGGAAAGATCCGAGCGTCCTTCGGGAGGAGACAAGCCATGACCATCCGTACGAACCGTTGGCCCGCCCTCATCGTCGCCGCTTGCCTCGTGCCCGTCGCCTGGGCCGGCAAGAAGGAGGGCGACGAGTCGTGGGAGATCCAGCAGCGCATCGACTGGTTCTATGGCCAGCGTGGGCTCGACATCCATGCTCCCAACGCGGATCTCACGGCGGCTCGCCTTCACCGCGCGGAGGAGGCGCGGAAGCTGGCGCTCCTGGTCCAGGAGCAGGAACGCAACCGCACGCTCGCGTCGCTCTGGTCGTCGGTCGGACCGGCGCCGATGACGATGTTCAACTGGGCCTTCGGGAACGTCTCGGGCCGCGTCACGTCCGTGGCGATCGACCCCACCAATCCGAACATCCACTACGTCACCGGCGGGACCGGCGGACTCTGGAAGACGACGAACGGCGGCGCCTCCTACACCTCCATCTTCGACCAGATCGGGACGCAGGCGATGGGCGGCGTGGCGATCTCGCCGACGTCGAACAGCACGCTCTGGGTCGGCACCGGCGACTTCATCTGCGACGGCTACTACGGCATGGGCGCCTATCTTTCCACCGACGCCGGCGGGACGTGGCAGCAGAGGAACGGGTCCGGAGGCAACCAGATGCTCCTCGCCGGGGTCTCGAGCGTCATCCTCCATCCCACCAACCCTTCGATCGTGATCATGGGCGGACCGAACTCCTGCGGCGGAAGCGGCGGCATCTACTACACGAGCGACGCCGGCCTGAACTGGACACGAGCTCTGACGAGCTCCACGTACGAGGTCGTCCGCGATCCGACCAACCCATCGATCCTGTACGCCGCGGTATCGTCCGCGACGCCGGTCCAGAAGAGCACCGATGGCGGCGCGACGTGGAACCCCTCGAGCACGGGGCTCCCGACGAGCGCCGGGCGATGCGAGGTCGCGGTCGCGCCGTCGAATCCGGCGATCCTCTACTTCCTCCACGCCGGGACGTCGACCTTCTACCAGAGCACCAACAGCGGCGTGAGCTGGACCTCGAAGAGCACCAGCGCCTGCGACGGTCAGTGCACCTACAACATGACGATCGAGGTCAACGCGACCGATCCGAACACCGTGTATCGCGGAACGATCCGCCTCTTCCGCACGACGGACGCCGGATCGACCTGGACGGCGCTCACGACGGGCTGGGGCGCCGGGCAGAAGGTGCACCAGGACACGCACGTGGTCCGCCGCCACCCGACCGATCCCAACAGCTTCTACGTCGGCTCCGACGGCGGGCTCTGGAAGACCACGGACGGCGGATCCACGTTCCAGAACCTCAACGCGAACCTCAACATGACGATGTTCTACGACGTCGCGATCGATCCCACGACAAACACGATCATGCTCGGCGGCTCCCAGGACAACTCGAGCGAAGCGTACAGCGGATCTCCGCTGTGGGACGTGGTCGCGGTGACGGGCGACGGGTTCGTCAACGCCATCAACCCGAACCTGACGAGCACGTGCTACATCGCGAGCTACCCGAGCGGCGGACCGAACGTCGCGAGATCGACGACGGGGCCGCAGGGCAACTACAGCTACATCACGAACTCCATCACCGACAACGCGAGCTGGGTGACGCCGTACATCCTCGACCCGGCCAACCCGGACACGATGTACCTCGGCACGACGCGCGTCTGGAAGTCCACGGATCGCGGGACGACCTGGAACGTCATCTCACCGACGCTCGCGGGCGGCACGATGACGACCGTCGAGGTGGCACGCTCCGCGCCCACCACGATCTACGCCGCGGGCTCGGGCGGCAACGTGAACCGCACCACGGACGGCGGCGCGAACTGGGTCAACGTCAAGGGGAACCTCCCGTCGAACCCGGTGAGCTGCGTCCGCGTCGATCCCAGCGACAGCAACCACGTGTACGTCGCCCTCGGAACGCTTGCCAACCCCGTGCTCTGGTACAGCACGACCGGCGGCAACACGTGGACCAGCGTGACGAACGGCCTGCCGAGCGGCATCCCCGCCGATAGCATCCTGCTGCTCCAGAACCCGAGCCGGATCTACGTCGGCACGGACCTCGCGGTCTACGTGAGCACGAGCGGCGATGCCGGGCCCTACGTCCCGGACATGAACGGCATGCCGCTCGGGGTGGTCGTCAGCGACCTCGAGTACAACGCCGCCACGAACACGATCACCGCAGGCACCTACGGGCGCGGCGCCTGGCAGAAGGACGCGACCCAGGTCGACACCTGGAACATCACGGTCGGCAAGGGTGCGGGAAGCCCAGCGGTCAACGACTCGCGGGTCAACGCCTACCGCTCCGACGGAAGCCAGATCGCCCAGCTCGACTTCGTTCCCTTCACCGCGGCGAGCTGGGGCGCGAATCACGCGGGCGGCGACGTCACCGGCGACGGCGTCGACGAGGTGATGACGGGCCAGGGACCGGGACCGACGCACCCCCCGAACGGCAAGGGTTTCACGAGCACCGGAGCCGCCATCGCGGGCATCGACTTCGCGGCCTACGGCGGCAGCGGCTACGGCCTCAACGTTGCCGCCGGCGACGTCGACGGAGACGGCATCCGGGAGATCGTGACCGGGCCGGGCGAGGGCGTCGTGTACGGACCGCAGGTACGCGCGTTCAACTACGACAACACGGCCATCACGTCGATCAACAAGATCAACTACTACGCCTACGGGACGCTCCGCTACGGCGTCAACGTCGCGAGCATCGGCTTCGACACGGATTTGCTTTACTCCGAGATCGTCACCGGAGCGGGGCCGGGCGACGTCTTCGGACCGCACGTGCGCGGCTGGAACTACGACGGCTCGACGCTCACCGCGGTCAGCAAGGTGAGCTTCTTCGCATTCTCGACGCTCAAGTTCGGGGTCAACGTCTCCGGTGGCGACGTCGAGGGCGACACCTACGACGAGCTCCTGCCCGGCGCAGGACCCGGCGCGGTCTTCGGCTCGGCGGTCCGCGGGTTCAACTACGACGGCGCCACCATCACCGCCATCGCGAAGATCAATTTCATCGCGTTCGGCACGAGCCGGTACGGAGCCAACGTCGCGAGCGCGGACATCGAGGGTGACGGCTTCGCCGAGATCGCGGTCGGCCCGGGCCCCGATCCCGCCACGGCCGGTCTTCTCAAGGCGTTCGACTACGACGGCACGACGCTCGTCGAGATCAGCGCGCTCAACAAGACGGTCTGGCCGGGCCTCCTTTACGGGACGACGGTCGGCACCGGGAATTATGGATACTGACCGGAGGTCGAGTTAGGATCCCGCGCGCCCGATCGGCTTCGGGCGCGCGGCCATCCGTCCCGGGACGTGGGGGCCATCACAGAATTGCCGCTCGGGCGGCCGGTACGCTGATTTGCAGGACTCCATGGGCATCCGTATCCTCATCGTGGATGACGAGCCCGAGCTGGGCGAGCTCGTGGACGTCATGCTGCGCAAGGCCCGCGGCGACGTCCTCTGCAGCCGCGTGGGCACCGCCGCCGACGCCATGCGCGTCTGCCGCACCGAGAGCCCCAGCCTGGTCCTCCTCGACATCGCGCTCCCCGACATCGACGGCCTCCAGACCCTGCGCCAGCTCAAGGCCGATCCCCTGACCCAGCACATCCCGGTCGTGGTCATCACCGCGATGCGAGGCCAGATCGTGGGCGAAGCCGCCGAGGCCGGCGCCAGCGGCACCCTCCTCAAGCCCTTCAGCAAGGCCGAGCTCCTCCAGGCCGTCACCTCCGCGCTCGGCCCCCCGCGCTAGCCAACCCCCTGCCCGTTCGCTAGAATCCGAGCGCTTTCACGCGGTTCCCCGTGCCGAGATAGCTCAGATGGTAGAGCGAGGGACTGAAAATCCCTGCGTCGGCGGTTCAATTCCGTCTCTCGGCACCAACCCTTCAACGTGGGCACGGGGTTCGGCCGGCGTCTCCCGCGCCCCGACCTCGATCATGCGCCGCGCCCACGAGCACCTGGTCTTGAGGCTCGTGCTCGTCCTCACATCCTCCACGCTGTTTGCTCAAGCCCCGCCGGCTCTCCACTCCCTTCGTGCATGTTCGTGGTGGCTGGATCAACCAGCGTCGTGTCCAGTCGGAGCGCCAGATCGGCCTCCGCTCCTGTGACGGAAGTCCGCGCCCTCGGCACGCTGACCCCATACGATCGGTCGGTGATGCCGATGGACGCCCGACGCGCGATCATCATCGACGGCACGACTGCGAACCTCGCCGCTCCGAAGGAGATCCCATGCCCCGTTTGCGCCGCGCACGCGTTGCGCTCCTCCTCGCGACCTCCAGCCTCGCCGCCGCCGAGCCGGCGGCTCCCGACGCCATGACGTCCTCCGCCAACGCGTTCGCCGCGGCGCTCTACGGCGACCTCCGGAGCCGCTCCGGCAACATCGCCGTCTCGCCCGCGAGCCTCTGGCTGGCTCTCCTCATGACGCGCGCGGGCGCGCGCGGCAGCACCGGCGACGAGATGTCGCGCGTCCTGCACGTCCAGGCGAACGGCGACGTGGACGCGAAGGCGGCCGCGCTTCTCGATCGGTGGGGGAAGCCGGTAGGGGGCGTGGAGCTCCGCGTGGCCAACCGGCTCTTCGGCGAGAAGACCTACCGCTTCGAGGCCCCCTATCTCGAACGCACCCGCACCGCCTACGGGGCGCCGCTCGAACCGGTCGACTTCCGCGGCGACGCGAACGGGGCCCGAACGCACATCAACGGCTGGGTGGCCACCCAGACGCGCGACCGCATCAAGGACCTGCTCCCCGCCGGCAGCGTCGACGATCAGACCCGGCTCGTGCTGACCAACGCGGTCTATTTCCTCGCCAAGTGGGAGGAGCCGTTCGAGAAGACCGCGACCAACCCGGCGCCGTTCAAGGTCGGGGGCGGGCGCACGGTGACGGTGCCGACGATGCACGCGGTCGGCTTCTTCTCCTACGCCGAAACGGACTCGCTCCAGGTGCTCGAGAAGCCGTATCAGGGCGGCGAGTTCGCCATGGGCTTCGTGCTGCCCAAGGACGACGCGGGCCTGGGCGCCGTCGAGGGCAGCCTCGATGCCGCAGCCGTCGATCGCCTCTTCGCTTCGCTCTCTTCGGAGCGAGTCTCCGTGTCGCTGCCGAAGGTCCGCATCGATCCGCCCGAGTCACTCGCTGTCGGCGACGCGCTGGCGAGGTTGGGCATGCCGACCGCGCTCGACCGGAGACGCGCCGACTTCACGGGCATCGCCAACCCGCCCGATCCCGACGACCGCCTCTTCGTGAGCAAGGTGTTCCACAAGGCGTTCGTGGCGATCGACGAGGAGGGCACGGAAGCCGCTGCTGCCAGCGCCGTGGTGATGGCGCGCGCGGGGAGCGCCGCGCCCTCCAAGCTCGTCGTCTTCAACGCCGATCACCCGTTCCTGTTCTTCCTGCGCGATCTCAGGAGCGGGCTCATCCTGTTCGCCGGCCGCGTCGCCGACCCGTCCGGTTCGTAGCTGGCGAGGGGTTGGTCGTCCTCGCCTCCCGAGGCGTAGGATACTGGCCGTGGCGGGTCGTATGAAGGAACGACGCCTGAGTCTCCTGCTCGTGTTCGCGCTCGGACCCTTCAGCTGGGCTCAGGGCGTCGTCTACGTGAACGGTGGCGCGACGGGCGGGAACGACGGGACAAGCTGGCAAGACGCTTTCACGGATCTCCGCGCGGGGCTAGCCGCTTCGACGGCCGGCGACGAGATCTGGGTTGCGATGGGCACGTACATGCCGGGTCCCCTGCCGTCGGACACCTTCCATCTCAAGAGCGGTGTCGCCATCTACGGCGGCTTCCAGGGAGTGGAGTCGTACCGATCGGAGCGGGATCCGCTCGCGAACGTGACGACGCTCGATGGCCGTGGCGTCTGTGCCCACGTGCTGACGGGTGTCGGGGTCTCAGGCGGGATCCTGGATGGCCTCACGGTGACGGGCGGCCATGTCCCCGGCCCAGGAGGGAATGGAGGGGGAATCTACTTTGCTGGGGGCCTCACGGTGCAGTCGTGCATCTTTCGGAATAACTCCGCGACCAACGGTTCGGCAGGTGGCGCAACCTCGTTCGGCGGCCGTTTCTTCGATTGCCTGTTCGAGGACAATGACGCTGACGATTCCGGTGGCGCCGTATTCGGCGTCGAAGCGTTGACGCGTTGCACGTTCAGAGACAATTTCGCGGTGAGCGGCGGTGCCGTGGGCAACCCCTTCGCTCCCGCCGCGATCACGGACTGCTGGTTCGAGCACAACATCGACTCCTTCTTCGGTGGGGGCGCCGTCCAGCTCGAGTGGGGCGGCACCGTCATCGGGTCCACGTTCATCGGCACCGGTGGGGGCGGCGAGGGGGGCGGGGTGCTAGCGGTGGGCAAGCCCGTCCTCTTCGTGGGTTGCACGTTCGCGAGAAACTCGGGTGACATCGGGGGCGGCGCCGCGAGCGTTTCCTCCAACTCGACGTTCGTCTCTTGCACCTTCGTCGAGAACTCAGTGGCGCTTGGCAGCAACAACGACGACATGGTGGTCATCGCCTGCTCGTTCTCGAACAACCTCGGCGCGGCCGTGGCGTGCACGTCGGGAGGCTCCAGAACGATCACGGACTCGATCCTGTGGGGCGACGATGTCGAGATCACCTCCAACGGTGGAAGTGTCACCGTCACGTATTCCGACGTCCAGGGAGGCCACCCGGGAGCCGGCAACGTCGATGTCGATCCGCTTTTCTTCGCCGCTACGGGGGGTGACCTCCGCTTGCTTGCCGGATCGCCGTGCATCGACGCCGGTGCCAATGCCGGCATCCCCTCGGACTCGTTGGACCTCGACGCCGATGGAGACACGACGGAGCCGACTCCCTACGATCATGAAGGACGACCCCGCTTCTTCGACGATCCGGCGACCCCGGATACGGGGGCCGGAGCTCCGCCGATCGTCGACATGGGCGCGCACGAGTACACGCCCTTCCGCCAGGAGGACATCGTCGTGGGTGAGGGGCTCGGTCAGCCTAATGCCGATCGCGTGCGGGTCTTCGACGGCGCGGGGCACGCCACGACCATCGACTTCTATGCGAACGGATCAGGAAAGTGGGGAACGAACGTCGCGTCGGGAAACATCGACGGCGGAGCCGACGCGGAGATCCTGACTGGGCCAGGGCCTGGACCGATCTTCGGGCCGGTCGTCCACGGGTGGCGCAGCAACGGGACGTCCATCGCGAAGGTCAACTTCTATGCCTATGGAACCCTCAAGTTCGGGGTCAACGTCGCCTCGGCTCCGATCGACCCCGACGCGTTCGACGAGATCCTGTCCGGCGCCGGACCCGGTCCGGTGTTCGGTCCCCACGTCCGTGCGTTCGACTTCGACGGTCAAGGCGTGCAGCCGATCTCGAAGGTGAGCTACTTCGCCTACTCGACGCTCAAGTTCGGCGTCAACGTGTCGGCTGGAAGCTTGGACGCGGACGCGTTCGCGGAGATCCTCACCGGTCCCGGACCCGGCATACCGTTCGCGCCGCTCGTGCGTGGCTGGAACTACGACGGAGCAACGGTCACCTCTATCGGAAAGGTGAACTACTACCCATTCACGACTCTCCAGTACGGAGTGAACCTGGTCGGTGGCGACGCCGACGGCGACGCGTTCGCCGAGATCCTCGCAACGCCGGGACCAGGCCCAACCGCGAGCTTCCCCTCACTGTTTCTCGGCCA
Organism: Acidobacteriota bacterium; assembly: GCA_046331505.1. Lineage (GTDB taxonomy): Bacteria > Acidobacteriota > Vicinamibacteria > JAXLQT01 > JAXLQT01 > JAXLQT01. The sequence continues at coordinate 39,953 of JAXLQT010000039.1, read as the reverse complement.
CGACTACGACGGCGCGTCCGTGGCTGTCCTGCCAGGATTCGACGTGACCCCATTCCCGACGTTCTACGGGGGACGCATCGGCTCCGGCGACATGAGCGCCTCCAAGCAAGACGCCCTGCTCTGTGGCTCCGGACGGGATCCTTCCGCGAGCTCTGAGGTGCGGAGCTTTCTCTACGATGGTTCGACGCTTGGGTCTGCGGTGCCGGACTTCCTTCCGTTCGGTGCCGCGGGCTACGGGGTCAACGTGACGGGAGCCGATCTCGGATTGTAGGTAGCAACGAGCGCGTTCTGCACGAAGATGCCGCGGTTACCGTGGGCTGGAACTTCCGAAGCATCCACATCAAGAGCGACGACATCGTCGCGGTGTGCTCCGCACTCGACTCCCTGCTTGGCAACGCAACGGCCGAGGTTGCTCCTCCCGCGAACGGTTGGATATCCGTCTACCCGGAGAGCGATGGCGACGATGTCAAGCGCCTCGCGCACGAGATCTCCGACCGGCTCGGAAGCGTCACCTTCGCCATCCGAGTTCACGACGACGATGGCGAATTCTATTGGCTGTTCGACAGCGGAGATCTCGTCGACGAGCTCGAGTCTCTCCATGAAGACCGTCCCCAGATGCGCGGGCGCGCCGCACGCACGGGGCGGCCCGACATCCTGGCCAGGTACGCGTCGGGCCACGTCGATCCCGAGGACTTTGCAGCGTTGCTCGGGAAGATGCGATCGCTCGGGATCTCGCCGGAGCAGCGCGAGCTCATGGACAAGCTTCGCGCGCTCACCCGGCGGGCTTCCACGGAGAGCCAGGGCAACGAGCTCGAGTTCGCCGCCAGAATGAGCGAGTCGAAGGAACAAGCCGACCTGCTCGCAAGGCTCAAGGAGCTCGACGAGCCACACGACATCGAGCTCATGGCACGAGTCGGCAAGCTCCTCGGCATCCCGGAGGAGCGCACCTCCGAGAGGCTTCGCCGGACACAGGACCTGCGTCGCGTCCCCGGGAGGGTGGTCGCCCAGAGGCGTGCGCGCACGGACGAGCACGCGCATCGACTGTCAGCGTGGCGCAATGCGCAGGTGGCACGGGGTGACCTTCTGTGGTGCCGATATCCGGTCTGGGATCTCCGTTTCCCGCAGCCTCTGGAGATGCTCTGGCCCTACGAATTCGATCATCAGGGCCGGCTCTGGCTCCAGGCGCCACGCTCCTCTCCAGCGGAGCCTCTCAGTGCCCGCGCACTTGATGGCGATACCGGCCAGGCTCTACCGGACCAGGTTGACCCACACTTCCTTCGAGAGCTGCGCGAAGGCGAGGTGAGCCCGGACGGTACTCTCTACGCCTGGCGCCGGGATGATGGGATGCGCGGTACGATCACGATCGAGCGTCGATCCGATCGGCTCGTCGTTGGCACCCTCGCCGTGGGCGTGGGGACGATGCTCTGGTTCACACCAGGAAGTGACCGGCTCTTCACCTGCGACGGCCACACGCTCGCGGTCTTCGCCCTGCCGGGCCTTCGCGAGCTGACCAGGGTCCCCTGGACGAGCGGTCATGACAGACGTGTCTGCAACCTCTCCCCGGATGGTTCCTACTTCATTCGCCCCGGTGACGGGGTCGATCCTTTCGCTCCGGCGATGACGATCTTCGATGCGCACACCCTCGCCCCGCTTCGCGACGTGCACTTCGCGGGCGCGTCACCGTCGCCGTGGGTCCAGACGCGGATGTTCTCGGTGGTCTACGCCTGCGACGGCCGGCGTGTCTTCGTGGCGACCGAAGGACTGGGTCTCCTGATCGTCGATGCGCTGACCGGCGACGTCGAGCGCGAGGTGATCGACGAGACACCCGCACGAGAAGGTCCGTTCGAACCGATCCTCGCAGCCGGAGGCCGCGGCGTGTTCGGTCTCGTCGTCGAGCCGTCGGGTCGGTGGGTCGCCGCGACGACGTCCGACGGGTTTCTGCGCTTCTACGATCCCAGCTTCTGGGTGCCGATCATGACCTGCGAGACCGGTATCCGGCACCCACGCATCATCGTCGACCCATCGTACGAACGGCTGTTGCTCTGGGACGACGCCCCTGGAAGCCCGCTGCTCTGCTGGAGGGACGCCGACCCATCGCGCTTCCAGGTCGTTCCCGCTTTCGCATCCTCTCCCGAGGTGAAGCGTGACGGCAAGGCCTCCCGTCGTCACTCGTGCTCGACGATGAAGTCGAACACCTCCGTGCGCACCTTGAAGTTGAACTCCGCGTCGACGGTCCAGTGCGGCGTCTCGGCCAGCGGCGCCATGCCCTCGGGGACGGGCGCCCGGGTTCGCGCCGGCCACGTGCCGTAATCCGAGTAGGGGGCGTAGCCCTCGTCGCTCTGCGCGTACTCGATGAAGAGCTTCGCGGCGTTCGGGTGCTTGGCGCCGTTGGCGACGCCGATCGGCTCGGGGAAGGCCACCACCGGCACGGGCGTCACGTCGGCCATCCACTTCAGCGCGAGGTCCCGCTCCTCCTTGTACCGGACCTTGCCGAGGGTCATCACGCCGATCGGCGGGTTGGCGACGTTGGCCGCTCCGACCTGGTCCGAGGCTTCCGAACCCGACGCCGTGAAGATCGGATTGTTGGCCAGGAGCCGCTTCAGGAACTCGTAGCCGGCGCTCTTCGTGCCGTCGAGGCGCAAGTCCTCGCCGAATCGCGCGCGGTAGTCCTTCTCGAGCTCGTCCCCGTGCTCGATGAACGTCGAGACGAGGTTGATGTCGCCGCCGCCCTTGGTGAGGTCCTTCATGACCACGCGCCCCCGCCACGCCGGCGTCGTCAGGTCCCACCAGCTCTTGATCGGGGGCTCCGCGTACTTCGCCGCGTTGTAGACGAGCCCGATCGCCGAGACATGGTGCGCCGGAAGGCCGACGCGGAGCGGAGCTGGGATCTCCGCTTCGGTGGCTGGTGTCACCCACGGCCAGACGTGGCCCGCCCGGGTGATGGTCGAGAGCACCTCGGGCGCGTCGCCGAAGAGGTACACGTCGGCGTTGAACCCGCTCGACTCCTGATCCAGCCTGACCTTCCTGATCAGATCCTGGGCATCCATCGCCTGGACGACGCACGCGATGCCGTACTTCTTCTCGAACGCGCGTCCGGTGGCCGACAGCCGGCTCGACTGCGACCAGACGACGAGCTTCCCCTCGACCCGGGCCTTCCGCTCGATCTCCGTCAGGGGCTCGGCATCCTTGAATGGTCCGAGGCGTGCGTCCCGCAGCCAGGCTTGTTGATCGAACTTCGGACCGCAGCCGAGGAGCGCGGCGAGCGCGAGGAACGGCACGACCAACTCGGCACGTCGGCGCATGACCTTCCTTTCCATTCTAGACGTCACGCGGATCGTTGCCATCGCGGCGGCGACTGGCCATAGTTGATGCCCATGCCGCAGCCTACCGCCGCCGCGCTTGCCACGATCGCCGGACTCGCGGCATGGCCCGCGCAGCTCTCCGCAGCGGATCGGTGGTCCCCCGACGCGATCGTGACGGAACGCTCGATGTCGAAGATCGACGGTGTCTGCCTGTGCGGGCGAAACCTCTTCGTGACCGACAAGGGAAAGCCACGCGTCTTCGAGCTGGATACCTCCGGCGCTCTCCGCCGCATCCTCCCCTCGCGCGGGCAGGATCCGCACCTGTTCAAGAAGCCCATCGGCATCGCATGCCTGGGAGACAGCGTCGTGGTGATCGACGAGCTGCGGGAGCGGGCGATCGTGATCGGCCTCGATGGCCGGGTCATCCGGCAAGTGAAGGCGCCCGCCGAGGCGCCATTCAAGAAGCCCGAGGGGGTCGCGGCTGCGGCTGACGGCGGGTTCTACGTCGTGGATACGGGAGCCCATCGCGTGACCGCGTTCGATCGCGACGGGCGTTTCGTACGGACGTTCGGCAAGAAGGGATCGGGCCCCGGAGAGCTCTTCAAGCCGGAGTCGGCAACGGTGGACGACGATGGACGGGTCTACGTCGCCGACGAAGGGAATCACCGCGTCGTCGTCTTCGATGCGGCGGGCGCCTTCGTGATGGAGCTTGGTGGCTGCGGCGTGGGCCCGGGAGCCTTCGATGGCGACGTCGAGGGAATCACCATCGACAAGCGCGGGTTCCTCCTCGCTCTCGATGCCGACGAGTCTCTTCTCGAGGTGTTCGATCGCGACGGGAAGTTCGTGACCCAGCTCGGCGACGGCGACGGCGACGCACCGGAGCAGGTCAAGAGCGCCGACGGCGTGTTCTACGACCGGAACCGGGACGCGGTCTGGGTCGCGGATCAAGGCCACGCCGCGCTGAAGCGCTTCCCGATCGCCATGCTCGCCAGGTATGCGCGTCCGGGCTCACCGGAGGAGCTCGCCGCCGTTCGCCGCCCCTGGACTCCGGACGTCATCGTGGGCGCCCCCGCGTTCTGCAAGATCGACGGCGTGTGCCTCTGCGGCGGAAAGCTCTTCGTCACGGACAAGGGCGATCCGAGCCTCGTCGAGCTCGAACCGGGCGGGCGCATGCTGCGCACGCTCCTCGGCCCGCGCGACGCCGCCCCGTTCCACAAGCCCATCGGCCTCGCATGCCAGGGCGACCACCTGATCGTGGTGGACGAGAAAGCGCGCCGCGCGCTTCTGCTCGCCCTCGATGGCCGCCTCCTCGCGCAGACGGACGGTCAGGCCCCGAGCGCCCTCTTGGGACCGCAGGGAGTGGGGCTGTCGCCGGACGGCTCGTTCGTCATCGTGGATACGCTGGCATCGCGTGTCGTGGCGTACGACCGGAGCGGTCGCTTCCTCCGTGCGTTCGGCACGGAAGGGACCGGGATGGGTGAGATCTCGCGTGCCGAGTCCGTCACGGTCGGACCCGACGGCAGGATCTACGTCTCCGACGAGGGGAGCTCGCGTATCTCGGTCTTTGCGGCGAGCGGCGCGTTCGATCGCATCGTCTCGGGGCACGGTGACGGGCCCGGACGGTTCGCCGCCGACGTCGAGGGACTCTCGTTCGATCGGCGCGGGCTCCTTCTCGCGCTCGACGAGGACGAGGGCGTCGTCGAGGTCTTCACGCCCGACGGCGCGTTCGTCGCGCAGCTCGGGAACGGGTCGGGAGATCGTCCAGACCAGCTCGAGAGCCCCGACGGAGACTTCTACGATCCCGCCGCCGATGCGCTGTGGGTCGCCGACCAGGGACACTCGCTGGTCAAGAGGTTCCCGCTGTCCACGCTGCTCTTCGACACCGACGCACCTCCGCACCGCGGCGCGGCTGCCGGGACCCGGTAGGCTACGCGGGAGGGCCCCAGAAGAAGCCCTGGGCGTGCGTGATGCTCAGGAGCTTCACGACCTCGAGGTCGGCGCGCGTCTCGATCCCCTCGGCGATCGTCTCGGCGCCGAGGCTTCGCACGACCTCGACCAGACGGCCGAGGAGACGCTCCATGTCGCGGACGGTGGAGATCCCGTGGATGAACTGGCGATCGAGCTTTACGACGTTGGGCTCGAGAAGGATGAGGGCCTCGAGCGAGCCGCGGCCGACCCCGACGTCGTCGATGCCGACGCGGATGCCGCTCTGCTTGAGGGCGGCGAAGGCCGTGCGGTGCGCGTGGAGGTCGCCGACGAGCTGCTGCTCGCTCACCTCCACCACGAAGCGGTCTGGACCCAAGCGGGCGAAGATCGACACGAGCTCGTCGGCGGGCATCTCTGCCAGCGTGCGAGGCATGACGTTGACGTGGATGCGTGCATGGGGATCGAGGAGGCCGCCGGCAGCGACGCAGGCGCGAAGGCAGTGCGCGTCCACGATGGTCAAGAGGTCGAGCTGGCTCGCGAGGTGGAAGAACTCGTTGGGCATCGCGAACGGCCCCTCGGGTCCCCGGCTGAAAAGCTCGAAGCCGACCCGCTTCTCGTCCGAGAGACGGTAGATCCCCTGCGATACCGCGCGGAAGCACTTGCCCTCCCGGAAGGTGGCGGCGAGCCGCTGGAGCTCTGCTCCGGTGGGGCCGTTCGTCGTGGGAGCGAGCGCCTTCGCGCGCCGCAGCGCGATCTGCGCGAGCGTGACGATGTCGGCGATGCTCTGAGACTCGCGAGGGATGGCGACGACGCCGAGGCTCAAGGCTGGCGCCCCACCCGACCCGCTCGCGCTCTTGCGTGCCTGCGTGGCCGAAGCGCGCAGCCGATCCGCGACCAGGCTCCCCTCGGCAAGGCGCGTATCGGGAAGGAGCACGAGGAACTCGTGGTCGCCCACGTACCCGAGATGGTCTCCGGGCCGGAGCAGGTTCGTCAGGCGATGGGCGATCGCCTGAAGGAGCGGCTCCTGAGTCGCCTCGAGGAGCGGGCTCGCCATGGCCTTGAGGTCGTCGCAGCTCACCAGCATCGCGAGGAGCGACATGCCGTACCGGCGCGCACGGCTCTGCTCCATCGCGAGGGCCTCGTTGAGCCCGCGGCGGGCGAGGACACCGGTCCCGGGATCGTGCGTGGACACGGACTCGAGCTTGCGGCGCGTCTTCTCGCTCGCCGCGAGGGAACGCGTGAGGTCCTCGACCCGCTTCCCCTGATCCTCCTGGGTCGTCTCGTCCGAGATGCGCATCACGAGGAGCATGCCTTGCGGGTTGCCCTTCGGGTCGCGGACGAGAGACCTCTCCACGAGCACCTTGCCGGCGACCCCGCCCTTCCTCCGGATCGGCAGCGTGGCCTGGACGGGGCGATCGATCGCGTAGAGGAACCGAGCGATCGCCGCGCGATCCTCATCGGTCGCGTCGGGGAAGGTCTCCTGGAACGGCGCGTTCTTCAGCTTGTCCTGCGTCGTTCCGAGCATCGTGCAGAGGGAGTCGGTCGCGGCAAGCCAGCGGCCCGCCAGAGTGAGCACACCGAATCCCAGCGCCGCGAATCCGAAGCCTTCCCGGAACCGCTGCGCCACTTCGAGCAAGAGGTCCTCGGCGGTGGCGGATCGCTGCCGGACGACGCACGAGACGCCCGTCAAGCTGAGCGCATGGTCCACGCAGGGCGTGTGGCTCACCGTGACGTCCAGGAGGCGGCCGTCCTTCGCCGTGCAGACCGACTGGACCACGCCGCCGACCTCGGCCGGCGCCGGAAGGCCGTAGACGCGATCGCCGCACCCGGGAGGTCGCAGGAACTTGATGTTCCGGCCGATCGCCTCCCGCGCCGGAAACCCGAACAGACGCTCGGCACCAGCGTTCCAGTGAACGACCGTCCCATCCAGGTCGGTCTCGATGATGGCGACTTCGGAGGGAGTCATCGGGCCGGAAAAGGCGTGGATTGTACCGCCGGCATCGCGCGTCGGGTTGAAGGTGAGTCGCGCCGTCTCCGTCCGGGAGGCGCGCTTGCAGGGGGTCAGGGCGATCGCTGTGATTCGTGCATGGGAACGACAGGAAGCTCCCTCGGTGGTGCCGGTCTTCCCGCTTCCCGGCGTGGTGTTCTTCCCTTCCGCCGTGCTGCCTCTGCACATCTTCGAGCCGCGGTACCGCCAGATGGTGCGCGACTCCCTCGACGGCGAGAGGGTGATCGCCATGGCGCTCCTGAAGCCCGGATGGGAGGCGAACTATGGCGGGCGCCCCGAGGTCTTCCCGGTGGGCTGCCTCGGGAAGATCGAGGCCGTGGAGAAGCTCGCGGATGGGCGGTTCAACCTTGCCCTGGCGGGGCTCTGCCGCGTCGAGTTCACCGAGTTCCTCGACGAGCTTCCCTACCGGATGGCTCGCATTCGCAGGCTCCCCGAGCCGACCGCGGAGCCACGCGACCGGGGCCTGCGCGATCACGAGCTCGAGCTCCTTGCCGCCTTCTCGAGCTACCACGCGGCGATCAGCAACCAGGGCGAGCCGCCGTCCGTCGCCGTCAACCCAGGCATCCCCTTCGCGGTGCTGGTCAACTCCCTCTGCCTTCACGCCGAGGTGCCGGCCGTGGAGAAGCAGCGCCTGCTCGAGATTGCGAACGTGGAGGAGCGGTGCGTCGCGCTCACCCGCCTCCTGACCCGTCTCCTGGACGACGCGATCGGCAAGGGGGACGTCGATCGAGGCGCGCCGAGCGGCGTCTCGATCAACTGAGCCCGCCCGGAGCGGGCGTCCTCCGGGCGATAATCCGCGCGTGCTCATCGACTCGCACGCGCACGTGGATCTCCCGCCGTTCCACGACGACCTCCCGGCGGTGCTGGAGCGGTGCCGCGAGGCGGAGGTCGAGCACGTCGTCGACATCCTGTCCCCGTTCGAGCCCGACGGCCGGGAGACGCTGCAACGCGAGGCCGAGCGCGCTCGCTTGCCGCTCTCCTTCACGATGGGCGTCCATCCCCACGACGCGTCGCGCTGGTCCCATGCAGTCGCGGACACCGTGCAGCGGTTCGTGGAGGAGTCCGGCGCCGCCTGGGGAGAGATCGGGCTCGACTACCACTACGACCACTCGACGCCGGCCGAGCAGCGCAGGGTGTTCGCGCTCCAGCTCCGCGCCGCACGCCGCGCCGGAAAGCCGATCGTGGTCCATTCCCGGGAGGCCGATGCGGACACGGTCCTGATGCTCCAGGACGAGTCGGCCCACGAGGTCGGCGGCGTCATCCACTGCTTCACCGGCGGGACCGCCCTCTCCACGGGCGCGCTCGAGCTCGGCTTCGCCATCTCCTTCTCGGGGATCGTCACGTTCAAGAACGCGGACGCGCTGCGCGAGATCGCGCGCACGGTCCCGGAGGACCGGATCCTCGTCGAGACCGACAGCCCGTTCCTCGCTCCCGTCCCGCTGCGCGGCAAGCGTAACGAGCCGGCCAACGTCCGCAAGGTGGCCGAGGCGCTCGCCGAGCTCCGCGGCGCCGCGCTTCCCCTCTTCGCGGCGGCGACGAGACGGAATACCATGCGCCTCTTCCGGATCGGCGCCTAGGCGGGTTTCGTCCCCCGATCGCTGCGCCGCCCGCAATGACGCACGCAAACGAGATCGCGACGACGCTCATCGACACCTACCTGACGTCGCACGCCCTCGCGCGCTTCGAGCTGAGGCACCACGGCTATCCGCTCGTGAAGGATCCTTCGTGGCTCGTCGGAGAGCTCGTGCCCCACTACCTCGCGCGCATCCCGCGCAAGGACCCCTGGGGAGCCCCCTACGTCTACTCGGCCCACAAGGTCCTCGTGCGGAAGGACCCGAAGGTGAAGAGCCAGCTCACGGATTCCTACGAGTTTTCCGCCGGGATCCGCGAGGCGACGACGGGACACCTGCTGCCGCTGCGGATCTTCAACGGGACGTTCGTGGAGGCGCCGACGACGCACCTGATGCCCTTGCTGAAGCTGCGCGAGTACGCACGCTACCCGGGATCGGCGGCGGACGTCAGGCACGCCCTCAAGATGTTCGCGCTCGCGCGTCCGCTGGAGCTCGTGAAGTTCATCGTGCTGCGGACGGTCGAGGACCTCGCGGACCGGCAGTGCGCCCACGAGCTGGCGGCGTTCCAGAAGTTCAACGAGCCCGCCCGCCTCCGTACCTTCGCCAAGGAGATCCTCGACCGCTTCGGCGCCAAGAAGTAGTGGGCGACCGTCTCCTCCACGAGACCGCGGGCCTCTGCCGGACGTGCAAGGTGGCCGTCCCCGCGCGCGTGGTCGCGAGGGAAACGGGCACGCGCGAGGAGGTCGTGCTCACGAAGGCCTGCGCCACCCACGGGGCCGCCGAGGTCGTCCTGTCAGACGATGCCGACTGGTACGAGCGCACGCGCGCCATCGAGGCCGTCGCCGAACCGCCCTCGTCCCCCCGTCCCGTGCTCCACGGTTGCCCCTTCGACTGCGGGCCCTGCACGAGCCACTCGCAGCGCCCCCGCCTTCCCGTCATCACCATCACGAGCGCCTGCAACCTCGACTGCCCGATCTGCTACGTCCACAACAAGAACACGGGCGCCTACCACATGAGCCTGCCCGAGCTCCGGCAGGTCCTTGAGCACCTCCACCGCGATCGCGGCGAGATCGACATCGTGAACCTGACCGGGGGCGAGCCGACGGTCCACCCCGATCTCTGCGCCATGGTCGACGCCTGCCGCGACGCGGGCGTCCGTCGCGTCACGATCTGCACCAACGGGCTGCGGCTGGCCAAGGACGAGGCTCTGGTGCGCCGCCTCGCCGACCTCGGCGCGCGCGTCGCACTCTCGTTCGACTCCTTCGGCACGGAGGCGAACCACACGCTCCAGGGCGCGAACCTCCTGCCGCTGAAGCTCGCGTGCCTCGACCTCCTCGAGAAGCACGGGGTCGACACGACCCTCATCCCCGTGATGACGCGCGGCGTCAACGACGGCGAGATCGGCGAGGTCCTGCGCTTCGCGCTCGCGCGCGGCAACGTCCGGCACGTCGAGATCCACACCATCACCTACACGGGCCAGGGCGGCGCCAGCTTCGACCGCTCGGGACGTATCTCCATGCGCGAGGTGCTCGCCCGGCTCGCCGAGCAGACCGGGATCCTGGGCATCGACGACTTCGTTCCGTCCCCCCGCGCCCACCCCCTCTGCTACCAGATCGCCTACCTCCTCGTCGATCCCGCGGGTGGCGCGCCGGTCCCCCTCACGCGCCTGGTCGATCGCACGACGCTGCGCGCGTGCCTCGCCGACCATCTCTACCTCGAGCCGTCGCCGGAGCTCGAGGTGGCGATCGGCGAGGCTCTCGACCGGGTGTGGGCGGAGGGTGGCGACGATGCCCCGCGGATCCTCGCGCTCGTGAAGCGGCTTCTGCTGCGGATGTTCCCGCCGGGTCGATCGGTGGACCGTGCCGAGGCGCTCGCGATCGGCGAGGACGCGTTCAAGGCCATCTACGTCCATTCCCACATGGACGAGGACACCTTCGACGTCGAGCGCGTGGCGGCCTGCTGCGATAGCAACTGCTACCCCGACGGGAGCACGATCCCGGTCTGCGCATCCAATGTCCTCTACCGCGAAACGGAGGAGCACTTCATGCTCAAGCCCGTCGCCTGGAGCACCCGTCTCGAAGGGCGCGCGCCGTCCGGCGCTCGGTTCCCGCTCCGCGTGGCCGGCTCATGACGCGGTCCCTCGAAGGGCGGCGGTGCCTCGTGACTGGAGGTTCGCGCGGCCTGGGGCGCGCCATCGCCGTCGCGTTCGCGGAGAACGGCGCCCGCGTCGCGATCGCGTCGCGCGGGAGCTCCGCCGGCTCCGGCGCAGCGGCTCCGACGCTCGGACCGGAGGCGCGGCCCTTCCAGGGCGACGTGTCCGACGCGGCCTTCGCCGAGCGCACGGTCCGCGCTCTCGAGGCGTCCTGGGGAGGGATCGACGTGCTGGTCAACGCCGCCGGCGTCACACACGTCCTGCCCGTCGCCCTCCTGGAGAAGGCCGAGTGGGACGAGGCGATGGCGACGAACCTCGAGGGCGCGTTCGTCTGGAGCCGGGCGGCGCTGCGGCCGATGATCCGCGCGCGCGGGGGATCGATCGTCAACATCGGCATCTTCTCCTCCGAGCGGCTCGTCGAGGCGCCCATCCACTTTGCTGCCGCCAAGTCGGGGCTCCGCGGTCTGACCGAGTCCATGGCGCGCGAGGTGGGACGCTACGGCGTGCGCGTGAACCTCATCGCCCCCGGCCTCCTCGACGAGGGCCTCGGACGGCAGCTCCCCCAGCACCGCGTGGACGAGTACGTCGCGCAATGCGCGCTCGGCAGGCTCGGCGGCGCCCGGGAGATCGCCGAGATGGCGGTCTTCCTCGCATCCGGCGACGCGTCGCTCGTGACCGGCGCCAAGATCGCAATCGACGGAGGTCTCTGATGCGCCTCGAAGAGATCCTGGACGCGGGGCTCGACGACTTCCGGCGGTTCGTCAACCCCCTCATCGCCGAGCGCGCCCGTCTCCACCGCGAGCCCGTGAGGATCGTCGCCGCTCGCGACGGGAAACTCGTCGACCTCGACGGGCACGAGATCGAAGACCTCCATGGAACGCAGGTCTTCGGCCACCGGAACCCCCACGTGACGCGCGCCGTGTCCGGATTCCTCGGAAGCGACGCGCCGTCCTGGCTACCGTCGCGCGTGAGCCCGTGGTCCGGACGCCTGGCGCGCGCGCTGTGCGAGCGCACCGGATACGAGCGTGCCTACTTCGGCACGACGGGCGCCGACGGTGTCGATGCCGCGATCAAGCTCGCGCGCGCGGCCACGCGCCGCCCGCGGATCCTCGGGCTCGCCGGCGCCTATCACGGCTGCACGATGGGGGCGTGCGCCCTCATGAACCCCGGACCGCTCCACGATCCCTTCGGTCCGCACCTCCCTGGTGCGGAGCTCCTCCCCTTCGCCGACGTGGCGGCGCTCGAGTGCGCGCTCGGCCGCGGCGACGTCGCCGCGGTGATCGTCGAGCCCATCCAGGGGGAAGGAGGCGTCCGGACCCTTCCCGGAAGCTACGTCGATGCGCTGTGCGAGCTCGCGCCGCGCCATGGTGCGATCCTCGTCGCGGACGAAGTGCAGACCGGCCTCGGGCGCACGGGATCGTTCCTCCGGACCGAGAGCTGGCCGCACCGGCCCGACGTGGTCGTCCTCGCGAAGGCGCTCGGCGGCGGGCTCGTTCCCCTCTCGGCCATGCTGACGACGGCTGCCCTCTTCCAGCGCGCGTACGGAGCCAACTTCGAGATGGCCGAGGCCCACAACGCCACCTTCGCATGGAATGCCCTCGGCGCCGTGGCGGCGCTGGCGGCCCTCGAGCTCGTCGATGCACCGATCCTCGATCGCGTGCGCGCCGCGGGCAGGAGCTTCGTCGGCGGGCTCCGCGAGAGCCTCGCCGGATCGTCCCTCTTCTCCGAGGTGCGCGGCGAAGGCTTCATGATCGGCGTCGCGTTGCGCCAGCCCGATCACCCCTGGCTCTCGTTCGAGCACTTCGGATACACGGGGCTCGACGGCCGGCCCGCGATCGCCGGCCTCCTCTGCTACCGCCTCTACAGGCGCGGCTTCTACGCGTTCGTGTGCGCCCACGACTGGAGCGTCCTCAGGATCCAGCCGCGCTTCGACATTCCCGACGCCACACTCGCGAGCTTGACGGCGGCCATCCGCGATGAGCTCGCCGCCCTCGCGGCGCTCGCATGACGCGGCAACGCGCGCTCGTCCTCGGCGGCAGCGGGACGGTCGGATCCGAGGTCGTCCGCGGGCTCGTGGCCGCCGGGCTCGCGACGGTGTTCACGTACCGCGAGTCGGAGTCTAAGGCGTTCGCCCTCTCCGGCGACACGGGCGCGGTCGCGCGACGCGTCGAGCTTCGCGATGCGCGCGCGATCGGTGGGCTCGACGACGGCGAGGGCTTCGACGTCCTCGTCCATTGCGCGGCGACGCTCTCCGACGATGCCGATGCGTGCTACGAGGTCAATGCGCGGTCCGCGCTCCTGGCCTGCCGGACCCTTGCCCCGGCCATGACGCGGCGCGGCGGAGGCCACGTGGTGTTGACCGGCGCGCTCGCACCTGGCCAGTCGCTGCCGCTGCCAGCCCCCTTCGCCGCGTCGCAGGCGATGCTCGGCGGGCTCGCCATGGCGCTCGGCAAGGAGCTCGGACCCTCCGGCATCCGCGTCAATCTCGTGGCCCTCGGGCTGCTCGACTCCGGCCTCTCGCGCGGCATTGCCCCGAAGCACTTCGAGGACTACCTCCGCCACAGCGCGCTCCGCCGCCTCGGCACCGCCGCCGAGGCCGCGAAGCCGATCCTGTGGCTTGCGCTACGCAACACCTACATGAGCGGCAAGGTGCTCGCGGCGAACGGCGGGATCGGGTAAGGCGACCGCCGGACGATCCGTGCATGCGTGTAGGGCGGGGGACAAGCCCCCGCCCTGCGTACGACGGCGTCCTACGAGCGGGATCACCGCGCTGGTCCCGCGACCCGAATGCCGTGGACCAACGCCGCGACCCGCGCTTGTGGGGCGGGGGCTTGTCCCCCGCCGGTTCAGCCGGCGCGTTTACGGCTGAGCTCCGCTCCCGAGCTTCTTCTGGATCTCCGCCTCTTCCTCGCCCCAGAAGCGCGGCGGTTTGCGACCCGCCGCGAGCTCGTGAAAGCGTGCGAGCTCCAAGCGCGCACTGTCTTTATCGTCGAGGTCGGCGAGGGTGTGGGCGAGGAACAGGTGGTTCTCGGCCTCGTCGGGCGCGATCGCGCAGGCGGCCTCGAGCTCTTGCCGCGAGAGGTCGAGGTCGCCGACGCTCGTGGGCCAGGCGGGCGCTTTCTGGTACAGGGCGCCGAGCACGCGGTGGGCGCCGCCGCCCGCATACGCGGGATCGATCGCGATGACCCTCTTGCAGCTCTCGATGATCGGGTCGATCACCTTCTTGCCGCCGAGCCCCTTCGCCTTCCCGAGAAGGCCGTTGGCGATGGCGAGATAGTAGTGACCGTCGGGTCTCTGGGGCTCAGCGGCGACGGCGGCCAGCGCGTGGTTGATGCCGCGCTGCGCCAGCTCGACGCGCTGGTCGCGGGTCCGCTCGTCCCAGACCGAGTCGAGGAGCTCGATGCAGGCGCGGCTCGCGCGCCAGGCCGCCTCGTAGGACGCCATGTCGTGGCGGCGCGCGGCCTCGTAGAGATCGAGCGCATCCCCGAGCCGCTCATCGATCCTGGCCTTCGACGCCTCGGGGAACGCCGACTCGCCGCGCGCCGCCTCGGCGGTCCGGTCGCCGGCTCGGGCCGCCGTCTCCGGTGCCAGCGTCGGCCGCGGGCGGCAAGCGAGCGCGGCGAGCAAGAGGACGAGGGAGAGCCCGGCACGGCCGGGGCGATCAGAAGGCGTAACGCAGCCGGAGGTAATACTGGTCCCCCGTCGTGGTGCGCTCGAACTTCGAGCCGCTCTTCCCGCCGTAGAGGAGCCCTCCCAGCCCCACCTGGACGTGATCGGTCGCGAGCCACAGCAGGTCGGGGTTCACGAGCAGCCCGCTGTCGTCGGTGTCGTAGGTCTCGAAGAGACGGACCTGGAGCACGTCGTGGAAGTAGCTCTTCTGGAACCCCGCGAGCACGTATGTGTCGAGCAGCGCGCGCTCGTTCTCGTCGATGAAGCCGCGCACGATCTGCGTCTGGATGAGGTAGCCGCTCCGGAAGGTGTAGTCGCCGCCGATCGTGAACTTGAGGTAGCCGTCGTCGAGCGCGCGCACCGACGAGAGGGTCGATCCCAGGAACTCGATGTCCTGCTGGAAGCTCTCGGGCACGGTCCAGGCCGCCTCCGCCCAGATCCCCGCGTCGTCGAGAAAGCCGAGCTGGCCGGCGAAGTCGGCGCCGTAGACCTTCTTGCGCGGGAAGACGAGGTCCGCATCGACCTTGGCCGTGTAGGCGACCGGATCGAAGGCGAGCACGTCGAGGCGCCCGAGCACGGGGATGTTCTCGCGCGTGTCGGCGTAGGAGACCGAGACGTCGTACCCGGCGATGTTGCGGCCGATGCGCATGCCCCAGAGCGAGTCGCTGGGCACGTCCGGCCTCAGCGTCACGTCGATCTGCCCGTCGTGCGCGAGGAAGTCGTCCGCAAGCGCCTGGAAGTCCGCCGGGATGCGGTTGCTGGAGAAGAACTGCTCCTCGAGCCCCGGCGGCAGGTGCGGCGCCTGGAACTTCGCGACCCAGATGCCGTTCACGTCGAATCCGAGCACGTGATAGTGGATGTTCACCGCCGGGCTCGGGAGGTTGAGGCCGAACTTCACCGGGTCCTCGTAGGACTTGGCGGCCAGGGTGTCGGTGGGATTGAAGACGTCGGCGGCCCCCCACGAGAGCACCTGGCGGCCGATCCGGACGTCGAGCCCGTCGACGAAGAGGTCGGTCATGTCGAGGTAGGCGGAGTCGGACCGCACCTGGTACTGGTCGTTCTGCTCTTCCACGCCGTCGCCGCGTAGGAGTACGCGCGGCGCCTCGCTCCCCGCCACGAGGTCGAGCGACGTCACGATCTGCCAGCGGCGGTCCGGGTCGGTGTGGAGCCGGAGCTCCAGGAGTCGCTCGTTGCGGCTGACGCCCTGTTTTCCCCCTTCTCGTCGTGCCACGTCACCGACTCGAGCGCCGCGTCGAAGTCGCACTTGACACGCCCGACGTGGAAGTCCGCCGCCCCGGCGATCGGGGCCACGGCGATGACGCAGAGCAGATTCCGCCGGACGCTCATCGGATCAGTTGACCCGCCGCAGGTTCCGGACGCTGAACTCGTCGTCCGAGATCCCGGTGTTGAGCTTGATGTCCTGCAGGAGCAGCACGGTCTTGTGGTGGCTCCGGAGGTCTTCCATGGTGATCTTCCGCTGCATCCAGATGTTGTCGAGCTTGACCGCATCCTCGCGAGTCTGGAGCTTCACCTTCTGACCGCCTTCGTCGTAGAACTCGATCGTGTCGATCATGAAGGTGCCGGGCTCGACCGTGAGCATCAGCTTCGAGTACTCGATGTCCACCCCGGGCTTCGGCGTGAGCTTCACGATGTAGGAGTCTCCGGAGTCGTCGACGAGCTCGGCGTCGTAGTCGTGCGTGTAGCGCTCGTTGTTCATGTCGTGGTAGCTGAAGTCCGAGCCCATGAACGACTGGCGCTTGGTGTGCGCCGCCACCTTCCGCACCTTCTGGAATTCGGGCAGGTACACGTGCATGTTGTCGCCGGGCTCCTGCAGGAACCCCATGCCGTTGACGCTGTCGGGGTAGTGAAAGTGGGTGATCGCGAAGTACTCTCCCTTCGCCTTGTAGGTGAGGCGCCGCTCCTTCTGCGATCCGTCCGGCTCGACGAGGTACATGACCATGTTGTAGGACTGGTCCTGCACGTCGTCGTAGAAGCCGTCGACCTCGGTCATCAGCGGGCCGATCTCCATCTTCGGCAGCTTGCCCGCGCGGGCGGTGGCGGCGACGAGGAGGACGAGGGAATGACGCGGGTGGAGGATCGCTCCATCGGCTTCACTATAACCCGGCGGCGGACGCGACGAAGGCCACGACCCCCGCGGCGCCCGCGACGGCGAGCGATGCCGCGACCTCGCGCATTGCCGGCAAGCCGAGGAGCGGCACAACGGCGGCCAGCGCGACGGCGGCGATGGCGCAGGCGATCGCACCCGCGGCATGCGCTCGCCGGGACCCCTGCGCCAGCACGACCGCAAGCGCGATCGCCGCGGGTGCGGCGACGAGCCCGGCGTCGGTCAGCGACGGCCCCGCGAAGAGCCGCACGGCGAGCGGAAGCGCGCACGCGATCGCCGGAGCGGAACGCCGTGTGAAGAGGAGGCCCGCTAAGGCGACCGGCACGAGCACCACGACGCCCTCCTCGCGCACCATGCGCGCGATCTCCGTGGCCGCGCTGGAGAGGAACACGGCCGGACCCGATGCGTGCGCGACGGCCGGGATGGGATGCGACGCGGCGCCGCCCTCCGGAGGCGCTGCGGACAGGTCATCCCGCCACGCAACGGCCCGCGGCTCCGCGAGGTCCATCACCACCCCCTCGACGCGCGGGGCGGCCCTACCCGCGACGCCGAGCCGGCGCGTCGTGACCCGCGCCCGGGCGAGCGGCAGCAGCCGCGCCGTCTCGCGCTCCACGGCCGCCTTCGCCTCCTCGAGGACGTCCGCGTCCATCTCCGGCACGCGCCCTTCCGCAATCTCCGCCGCCTGCTCGCCGGTCGCGCCTACCTCCACGGCAGCGCCGGCGATCTCCTCGCGCATCTCGCCCATGACCGATCGCACCTCGTCGGCCGCCGGCTCGGAGACAAGCGCGTTCCTCGCTCTCTCCACCGTCGTCCCGGCGGCACTCGCCAGCCTCCGCGCGCCGATCGCGGCGATCGTCTCGCGTGTCGCATGCGCGGTGTCGACGACGACGAGCGCGCCGGCGCCGAGCGACGAGGCGATCGCGCGCGCCGCGGTGGCAACCTCTCCACGCGGCGCGCCAGGTCGGAGCGTGGCGGAGACCAGCGCCTCGGCGTTGCCGTGGGAGAGAAGCGATCGAAGCTCCGGCTGGCCCTCGAAGAAGAAGAACACGTTCCCGAGCTTGCCGCGATCCGCCGGCACGCGGCGACCGTCACCCAGGAGCCCGTTCAGGTCCGAGACCACGTCCGCCACGCTGAACGCGCGCACGACGCCCGGAACGGAGGCGAGGCGCTCCTCGATGGCGGCGAGCGTCTTCATGACCAGCGGATCCTGGAGGTCGCCGCGAACGCTCACGAGGAGCGCGTCGCCCTGGTCGAAGTCCCGCTCGAGGATGCGGCCGTCCGCGCGGGGCAGATCCTCGGGGATGCGTCCCGCGCCGTGGCCGGCGAGCGGTATCACGCACGCGATCGCGCCGAGGAGGACGGTTGCCGGGCGCACACGACCCGGCGATCCTCCCCTCTCCGTGCGCCGCAGGGACACGAGCAGGATCGCGGCGACGAGGGCCGCCGCCATCCCGATCCGGCTCTTGGAGACCTCGGGGGCGCTCCACTTCACGCTGGCGAAGACCGCGAGCGCGAGCACGGCGCCGGCGGCGACGGAGCCGCGCGAGATCGAGCGATCCCTCGCGAGCACCACGGCCGCGAGTGGCGAAGCGAGGGCTGCGAGCCCGAGCAGCGCCAGGAACTCCACGTCGCAGACGGGACGATCGGAGTGGCCTCGCCCACCCACCCCCCAGAGGACGAGCAGGGCCACGAGGGGGACGACGAGGAGGGACCGTCCTGGCGACGTCATCACCGCGATCGTCAGGATCGCGGCGAGGACGATCGCGACGATGGCCGCGCCCAGCACGCGCCCGTCGTGCGGCCCGAGCGCGGCGAGCCGCCACGCGACGTAGGGTTCCCCCTGGAGCTCGACCTCCGCATCGCCGGCGATGCGGTGCGCCGCCTGGTCGATCGCCGCGACCACGACGGCATCGGACCGCTCCGGCGTCGCGGGACCGAGCGTCACCATGACGAGCGCCGACCTCCCGTTCTCCGAGACGAGCTGCCCCACCATGAACGGATTGGCGCGCACGCGCTTCTCGAGCGCCGCGAGCTGTTCCTCGGTGGCCGGGATCTCGGTCACCAGCTCCGATGCCTCGAGGCCATCGCCGTCGGGCGAGAGGCGCAGCTCCGCCGTCTGGGTCAAGCTCGCGGCGAGCACGACCCCTGGGATCGTCGCGAGGGTGTCGGTGATCTGGCGCAGCCTCGCGAGGGCGTCGGTGCGGAAGAGGCCGTCCGGGAACCGGACCGCGAGGAGCACGACCCGATCCAGCGCGAACCGGGTCCGCAGCTGCTGGAAGAAGCCGACCTCCATGCCGGGCAGGTCCGGAAGCGACGCGAAGAGCGACGGATCGCGCTCCACGTTGCGGGCCAGGATCGCGGCGTAGATCGTCCCGAGCGCGAGGGCGCTCGCCGGGAAGGCCCGCATCAGACGGCCGGACGCCGTGAGCGCATCCTTGGTCTGCGACACGTGCTCTCTCTACCTCTGGCCGTCGCGCGCGAAGGGCCGGGTGAGGCCGTAGCCTCACCCGGCGATGGGATCAGTAGCCGAGCTTGCCTCCCGCAACGTTCACGCCGTAGGTGTCCGTCGCGAACGGAAGGAAGCTCCCGGGGAGCTGGGTGAGGGTCGTGCCGTTGTACTGGTACGCCTTCACCGTCGAATCGGCGAGAACGTCACGGCCCGCGCCGCAGAGCAAATCCGCCGTGCCGTCGTTGTTCACGTCCGCGATGCCGGCCCGCCCTCCGAAGAACGTCGTGGTGAAGGGAGTGATGTCGAAGCCCGTGAGCGGGTTGATCGCGGTCGCGTCGTAATTGAATCCGCGGAACCGCGACGGGAAGTTCGCCCCAGCGCCGGGACCAGGGCTCGCCGCGATCTCCGCGAAGGCGTCCGCATCGACGTTCCCGACGGCAACGTTCGCGCCGTACTGGAGCACGGTGAACGCGTTGAAGTTGATCTTGTTGATGGAGGTGATGGTCGTCCCGTCGTAGTTCCAGCCGCGGACCTGCGGGGCGAAGATCTGCCCCGGGCCCGGCCCGGTGGCGATCTCCTCGAAGGCGTCGGCGTCGACCGAGCCGCCGGTGACGTTGACCCCGAACTTCAGCGTGCCGTACGCGAAGTAGCTGATCTTCGCGATGGGCGTCAGGACGTTGTTGTCGAAGTTCCACCCGCGCACGTGCGGTCCGAACGCAGCGCCGGGGCCCGCGCCCGACAGGATCTCGTCGTAGACGTCTCCGTCGACGTTCGCCGATCCGACGTTCACCCCGTAGCGAAGCGTCCCGTAAGCGTAGAAGTTGATCTTCGGCATGAACGTGCCGTCCCGCCGGAACGACTTGACCTGCGGGCCGTAGACGGGACCCGGTCCTGGACCCGTGAGGATCTCGTCGTAGGTCCCCGTGTCGACGTCGCCGGACGCGACGTTGGTGCCCCACTGGTTGGCGACGTACGCGAGGAAGTCCGTCGTTCCCGGAGCGCCGCTCGGCAGGTAGACGCGCACGCGGTTCGGGTTCGTCTGGCCGAGTCCCTCGCCCACGATGTAGTCGACCGTGACGCCGATGACGATGGTGTACGAACGGCTCCCGGTGCAACCCGCCGAGTCCTGGGCCGTCACGCTGAAGGTGAACGAGCCCGCCGCGCTCGGCGTCCCGGATAGAACGCCGCCCGCCGCGAGCGCGAGGCCCGCCGGCAGCGTCCCGGCGCTCACCGCGAACGTGTAGGGCGCGGTGCCGCCACTGGCCGTGAGGGTCTGGCTATACGCCGCGCCGACCGTCCCGTTCGGGAGCGTCGAGGGATTCACGGTGATGGGGTTGCAGGCGCTCATCACCACCGTGTAGGCCTGTGTGCCCGAGCAACCGTTCACGTCCATCGCCATGACGGTGAAGTTGAACGTCCCGGCGGCCGTCGGCGTTCCGGAGAGGATGCCCGCCGGCGTGAGCGCCAGGCCGGTGGGAAGCGCGCCCGCCGTCACGGTGAAGGTATAGGGCGCGTTGCCGCCGCTCGCGGTGATCGTCTGGCTGTAGGGAGCGCCGACGCTTCCGCCGGGAAGCGTGGGAGGCGCAACCGTGATGACCGGGCAGGTGAACGGGCAGAGCACGATCACGTCGTCGATGAAGAAGCCCTCGCCGCTGTTGGCGATCGAATCGTCCGTCTCCCCGACGAAGCGCACCTGGAGCGTGCTGGCCGCGGTGATCGTGAACGACTTGGGTTGCCATCCCGATCCCGAGAGCCCGCCGGTGCCAGGATTGGAGCCGCCCGTGCAACCGGACACCGGACCTCCCGGTCCGTTGTCGGCGATGACCACCGGCGCCCCGCCGTCGATGATCGCCTCGACGCGCGCGCGATCGAACGACGAGCCTTCCTGGTAGTTCAGCAGGTAGTTGAAGCTCAGCGAGGCGGACCCGCCGCAACCCGAGACGTCGAGGACCGGCGTCTCGAGGTAGTCGACCGTCCCCGCCGGAGCGGAGGCGTAGAGGCCGCAGTTGGCCTGGATCCCCCACCGCACGTGATCGGGAGCCGAGTGGCCCGGAAGCGCGCTCGACGGGCACGTCGTCTCCGCGTACCACACGGCGTCGGCGTTGCAAACGTCAGTCGCCGTGGTGGAGTTGAGCCCGCCGGTGAACTGTTCGCAGTAGATGTTGGGGGTGGGGCACAGCGTGACGGTGATCGTGTAGGGCTGGCTACCCGAGCACCCGAACGGATCCGTGGCCGTCACCGTGAAGCTGAAGGTCCCGACGGTGTTCGGAACGCCCGAGATCACGCCGGACGCGGCGAGCGTCAGACCCGGTGGCAGCGCACCCGCCGTGACCGCGAACGTGTAAGGAGACGTGCCTCCGACGGCGGTGATGGTCTGGCTGTATCCCAGCCCGATGGCGCCGTTCGGCAGCCCCGCCGGCAAGAGGGAAACCGTGCCGCAGTCGATCGTGATGGAGAGCGGCTGGCTTCCGGTGCAGCCGGGCGTGTCGGTCGCGGTCACCGTGAAGTTGTAGGTGCCGGGCGAGCCGGGCACGCCGGAGATGACGCCGCTGGCCGCGCCGAGCGCGAGGCCCGGCGGCAATGAGCCCGCGGTGACGGCCCACGTGAAGGGCGGAGTCCCGCCCGTCGCGGTCAGGGTCTGGCTGTAGGCCACCCCCTGCAATCCGTTCGGAAGCGTCGTCGGCGAGATCGTGATCGGCGTGCAGCCCGACGGGTTCACGATCAAGCAGTAGCTCTGCGATGCCGTGCACTGGTTCGCGTCGGTCGCCGTCGCGGTGAAGCAGTAGGTGCCCGTCGTGGTGGGCGTCCCGGAGATCACCCCCGTGCCGGCGTTCAGAGCGAGCCCCGGCGGGAGGGCGCCGACCGTGATGGCCCAGGCGTAGGGCGCGGCGCCGCCGCTGGCGGTCAGCGTCTGGCTGTAGGGCGTTCCCACGATCCCGTTCGGCAGCGACGCCGGGGTGATCGTGATCGTCGGGCAGAAGAGGATCTTGTCGAAGTAGACGTCCTGCTGGTTCGTGCCGTTGACCTGGTTCCGCCCGTCGCACCACGTCACGAGCGCGGTGTTGCCGGCCGACGAGTGGTAGTTGTAGTCGCCGACGTAGCAAGGCTGCACGTTGGGATCGGGCTGCGCGGGAGACGGCGCAACGACGTCCGAGATCTGCGTGTCGGCCTGGAACGTCTGCCCGTTGTCCTGGGACAGGATCCCCCAGTACTCGTAGTCGGTGCCGTTGGTGGTGTTGCGCCGGTCGTACCAGGCGAGGAGGAGATTGCCCTGGGGGCTGATCGACGCCGACGGCATCCACTGCTCGTGGGTGCCGCCCGTCGCTTGATCGCTGTTCAGGACGATGGGCGTCGACCAGGTCGCCCCGTTGTCGGTCGAGCGCGTGTAGAAGACGTCGCCCTCGTCGTTCGCGTTCAGGCCGCGCCCGCAGTAGGGATAGTGGACGACGCCTCCGGGACCGACGACCGGCTGGCCCCAACCCATGTGGCGCCAGATCGGCGTGATCGCATTGAAGTAGCCGCAGAGGTTCTGGCCGGCCGGTGGAAACGAGGCTCCCATCGTCGAGGACGTCCACGTGGCGCCGCCATCCGTGGAGCGGTACATGATGTTCGTGCGATTCGCGTTTCCGCCGCCCCCCTCGTCCATCCCGGCGACGAACACCGTGCCATCGGTGCCCAGGCTTCCCGTGAGCTGGCAGTTCCGGATGAAGGTGGCAGTGACGTTGACCGGCGTCCACGCAACGCCGTCATCCGAGTAGGTGCACTTGATCTCCTGGGCCGATCCGAAGTCGTTCCAGGAGCAGTACATGCGCCCGTAGTAGGGGCTCGATGCGTTGTTGTCGACCCAGAACGACTGGCGGTCGTCGGCGCCGCCGTTGTGCGCGCACGCTCCCGCGGTCCACGTCTGGCCGTCCGGAGAGGTCCAGAGCCCGATGCCCTGTCCGCCGCAACCCGTCGCGAGGAAGCTCGCGAACCACAGGTTCAGCCGCTTGTTGAAGACGATGGTCGGATCGCCGTAGTTGGTCCCGTGACCCGTCTCGAACGGCGACGGCGTGAAGCGCGTCCAGGTGGCGCCCGCGTCGGTGGACACGGACCCGCCGGAGTAGTTGTTCGGCGCGGTACGCGAATCGTTGAAGGTGGAGACGTAGGTGTTCCCCTCGCCCCAGACGAAGCTCTCGGACTGCGTCACCGCGGGGAACGTCTCCGTCCCCGTGATGATGTTGACGTCCACGCCGCCGAGCGCGTTGATGCTCGCGGGAGCCGCCCGGCGGTAGGTCGGCGGCGACACCTGGCCGACCGTCCCGGTGCTCTCCCCGCAGTGCTGGCGGATGAGCGCGGCGCGCAGGTTCGTCTGCTTGTCGATCCCGAGGGCCTGGATCTGGCTGCAATCGAACTGCAGGATGCCTGGGTCGCTCGTGATCGGCGCGGGAGCCTTGTCCTTGGCGATCTCCCGCTTGTCGGCGGCGCTTCCCGTGGAAGCGAGCCCGAGAAGGAAGATCGCGGCGCAGGTCGTAGCACGTCTCGCTGAAGTCATGTCTCCCCTGTCCCTTCTGCTCGTCGTGCGCGTCTGGCAACGCCGAGTCTCTTGGTGTGGGCGGCTGGCTGCGTGAGGCTCGATCCTACCCGAGATCCCCGAAGGCGACCTCCCGGTGCTCGAAGGTCGCGCGCAGGCCCAACGCCAGCAGGGACATCGTGAGCTCCGAGGACGGCATCACGTCGTAGAAGTCCGGCGCCTCGCGGAGCGGCCCCGCGACGAGCTGCTCCTTGACCATCGAGGTGTACTGATCGAGCGAGCCCTCGAGAGTGTTCGCGTTCATCACCACCTCGACGCCGCGCTCGCGCGCGTGGCGTGCCAGACCGGGGATCCGCGACGCCCGCGGCGCGTAGTTGTCGGCGCTGATGCCGTTCTCCGAGACGCAGGTGACGCGGCCGCCGCCGTGGTGCACGGCGAGCGTGTGGTTGCCCCAGGTGTGGCCCGGGGTCGCGAGGAGCGCGACGCCGGGCCCGAGCGAGACGTCCCCGCGCAGCAGCAGCACGCGATCGGGGTCGAGGCCGTCGACGCCGCCCGGGACGTACCAGTGGCACTGGAGCGGGTGGAGGCGCTGCGCGCCCCGGAGCTCGCGCTCCTGCACGAGCAGGATCGCGCGCGGGAGCAGCCCTTCAGAGAGCCATCCGCGCAAGTCCTGGACGTGGAGGTGATCGAAGGCGATGTAGTCGATCGCCTCGGGCGGAAGGGAGAGCCAGGACAGGTGCTGCAGCACCGAGCCTTGCGTCGTCGAGAGGAGCCCCTCGGAGATCGCGCTCCCGTAGAACGCGATCAGCTGGGCGAAGAAGGGGGCGGCCTTGGCGCGCTCGGTGTCGGTGGGATTGAAGAGGAGCGTGCGCGGCACGCCGTCCCAGTCGCGGTAGCGCACGAGGTGGCAGCGGTGGCTGATCATCGCGTAGGGCGCGGGGTGGAGGGACACGTACCCGAGCCCGTACTTCTGGGGATACGGGAACGTCGCGAGCGGCAACGTGCGCAGGGCGGTCGCCGCGCCCTCGCTCGCAAAGCGATCGCGAAACCTCGGCGTCACGCGCCGGATTTCGTCGAGCCTCGCGCCTGGCGAGGCGATCGACGCGAGGCCGTCGAAATCGACGATCGGGCGCATCCCGGAAAGCGCCGTCATGGCGCGCCCGGCAGGAGTAGGGACTTGAACACCCCCGTGCGATCGCGATCGAAGTTCCTGGCCACGACGGTAGCGTAGTCCAGAAGGGGTCGTCTCTCGCTCACGATCCGCCCGAGCGGTAGCGGCGACGCGGCGGCGCGCTCGGCGCACAGCTCGAAGGTCCGCACGCGCCTTGCGCCGACGTGCTCGCCGCCGTACGCGAGGGTCCCCACGAGCTCCGCCTCCTTTGCCCAGAGGAACGAGAAGTCCACCCTGGGGAGCTCGCCGGCATTGCCCACGAGCGTGACGGCGCCGCGCGGCCGCACGAAGCGCAGCGCGAGCTGGAGCGACTCCTTGCCGCCGACGCAGTCGAGCACCAGCGAGAAACCTCGACCGCCACACGCGGGCCCAGGATCGGACGGTGCAGGCGCGCACCGCTTGCCGCGCGAGCTCCTCCTCGAGCTCCTCCCCGCGCGAACGGATCGCGCGCGACGGCCCAGTGCGGTCGCGAGCTCGGCCTGCGCGCCGGTGCGGACCGAGGCCGTCACGTCGGCGGCCAGACCCGCGAGCCGGATGGCCGCGATCGTGACCAGCGCGATCGCCCCGCCGCCGATCACGAGCACCTTGTCCCCGTCGCGCGGCGGCCGGCGCAGGACGGCGTGGAGCCCGACCGAGAGCGGCTCGAGCAGAGCCGCGACGTCGCCATCGAGGGCGTCCGGCACGACCACGATCTGCGACTGGTGAGCGACCACGCGTTCCGAGAAACCGCCGGGCACCGAGCGCGTCATCCCCATCAGCATCCCCGGCAGCGGGCCGTCGACCTGCCGCTCGCACAGGGCGTGGAGGTCGCCGGCACAGGCCGCGCAAGGTTCGACGTCGCGCGCGAGGCATCCGAGGAACGGATCGATGGCGACGCGCATCCCTGGCGCGAGGCTGCGGACCGACGCGCCGACCTCCACGATGCGTCCCAGGACTTCGTGACCGAGGACGCACGGGAAGCTCGACCAGGGCGAGAGCGCCGGCGAGGCCTTGTAGGCGATGACCGCGAGATCGCTCCCGCAGAGGCCGCACGAATCCACGCCGACCCTGACCCAGGTCGGGGCCGGGAGCGGAGGCTCGGGAACGTCGGCGATCCGGAGGCCGGAGAGCGGCCCCCGCACGAGGAGCGACGGGCGCTTCAGGAGGCGCGCGCCCACCACCTTCGCGAGGGAGAGGTCGAAGACGAGCGCGCGCACGGATCCTTCAGTAGCGGTAGATGCGGGAGCCCGGGATCAAGGTCTCGAGCCGCTTGAACGCGTCGTTGCGCGCGGCGCCGTACAGGTTCTCCCGCAGCACGACCTCGAAGTTCTTCAGCTTCTCCTGGACGTCGTTCCCCTGGACCTTGAAGTAGAAGAGGTTGTCGTCGTTCTTCGCCACGAAGGGCAGCATGCACAGCACCTTCGACGCGGACAGGTCCACGAGGTAGAAGACGCCCCCGATCGATCCGCCGTTGAACTCCGACACCGAGAGCGCGACGGGGTCCTGGTAGTCGGTGACGCGGAAGAGGAGGACGTAGTGGATGCCGAGCGCGACATCGATCTTCTTCTCGACGTCGCCCCCGCTGACGCTGCCGGGGACGGCAACGCCTCCCACGATCCAGCCCATCGGCTCGGCGAGCCGGGAGGAGCGCGCCATCGGATGCTCCGCCGAGGTGGGGGCCCAGGGCTTGCCCGCGTCGTCGACCATCATCACGTCGAGCGATCCCGGACCCGAGGTCTGCGGGCGGAGATCGGCCGAGATCGGCGGGATCCCCTGGGCGAAGCATCCGTCCTGGGCGTTCTCCTCGGGCGGCAGCACGCGCCCGGCGTTCGCGAGGCATGCCGCCACGGCGCCGAGCGAGGGCCGAGCCCGCTCGAGGGCGCTCTTGACGCGCTCCTCCCGTGGACGGCAGCCGCCCGCGACCAGCATCAGGGGTACCAGAGCGACGACCCTCATCCGACCGTCTCCGTGCCGCCGCGCCTCCGTGGCCATTCCCGTATTCCTCCTCCGCTCGTCCTAGGCGTGGAGAGCCCGGCCGAGAACCAGACGGTACCCGTCGGGATCGAGAACGGTGAAGTCGCGATCTCCGTACTCGCGGTCGCCGAGCGGTTCCAGGATCCGCGCGGCGCGACGGATGCGCTCCCAGAGTCCGTCGGGATCGGTGACGCGCAGGTGGATGGCGACCGCGCCGCCCGGAATCGCCCCGGCGAACTTGGGCTCGCGCTCGGCGGCGGCGAGCGACAGGAGCACGATCTCCTGTTCCCCAGCCTTCAGGATCGCCGCATCTGGACTCTCGTCGACCACTTCCAGCCCGAGGAGCTCCTGGTAGAACGAAAGTGATGCATGAACACTCGCGACCGGTAGGACGCAGGCCTCGATCTTCTCCAGCATCAGATGGTTCCAACCACGCCGCGCATCGGCATGGGCAGGGTCACATCTCGTACTTGCTGCCGAGATCCTCGGGTCCGAGATCGCTCAACCACTTCTTGAGCTTCTCGTCTCGCTCCTCGGTGGCATCGAGCGCCTGGGCCTTCTCGATGACCGAATCCTCGACGAAGATCGGAGCTTCGGACCGCAGCGCGACGGCGATGGCGTCGGACGGTCGGGAGTCCACCTGGACCTCGCGCCCGTTCACCAGGAGGAAGATCACGGCGAAGAACGTGTGGTCCTTCAGGTCGCTGATGACGACCTTGGTGACGACGCCGTCCATGGCATTGATGACTCGTTTGAGGAGATCGTGGGTCATCGGACGCGGCGGCTCGATGTTCTCGATCCGCGCCGCGATCGCGTTCGCCTCGAAGATGCCGATCCACACCGGGAGGATGCGGCTCTCGACCTCCGGGTCGCGCAAGATGAGGATGGGCGTCTGCGTCGATGGGTCGAGCATCAGCCCCTTGACCTTCATCTCGAACTGCATGGGATGAGTCTACCGCCTGGCCTGCGGCGCGTCGAGCCCGCGACGGCTACGTGGGAAGGCGTTCGCCGGCGAGCCCGTGGACCCCGGCGGCGACGATGCGCAAGGGGACGATCGCACCGAGGAGCTCGGCGGGATCGGGTCCTCCGGCCAGGCTCACGACGCGCTGGCACGTTGTGCGCCCCCGCACGACGCCGTCATCGACCTCGTCGATCAACACCTGCTGGATGCTCCCGATCAACGCCGCGTTCTTGCGCCGCTGGATCTCGCGCTGGCGATCGTTGACCACCTGGAGGCGCCGGGACTTCTCCTCCTGTGGCACGTCGTCGGGCAGCTTCAGCGCCGGCGTCCGCGGCCGCGGCGAGTAGTTGAAGGTGTACATGGAGTCGAACCCGGCGCGATCGACGAGGTCGAGCGTCGCGACGAAGTCGCGCTCCGTCTCGCCCGGAAAGCCGACGATGACGTCGGTGGAGAGCCCCGCGTTCGGGAGCGCCTCGCGAAGCCAGGCCACGCGCTCGAGGAACTGCTCGGCGGTGTAGAGACGCTTCATGCGCTTGAGCACGCGGTCCGAGCCGCTCTGGACCGGGAGGTTGACCCACGGGAGCAGCGTCCGTGCTCCCTTCATCGCCAGGGCGAGCTCGCGCGTGAAGTGGAGCGGGTGCGATGAGACGAACTTCACTCTCGGCACGACCCCCATGGCATCGATGCGGGCCAGGAGCTCCGGGAAGGAGACCCCTCCGCGCCGGTAGGCGTTGACCGTCTGCCCGAGAAGGAGCACCTCGCGAAACCCGCGCTCGCCCAGGTCCCGGATCTCCTCGAGGATCCGCTCCGGGTCGCGGCACGCTTCGGGGCCGCGCGTGTTGGGGACGACACAGAACGTGCAGCGGAAGTCGCATCCCTCCATGATCGTCACGCGCGCGCGCACGCCGGGCGTGCGCTCGATCCGGGACGGCTCGTAGTCGAGCTCGGCGAACCCCGTCGCCACGGCTCTCGCGCGGCTCCTGCGCACGTCGTCGACCAGCTCGCCGAGCCTCTCGATCTGCCGCGGTCCGACGACGATGTCGGCGACCGGAGAGCGATCGAGGATCGCCTGGCCTTCCTGCTCGGCCACGCACCCCAGCACCCCGACCACGAGGTCCGGGTTCGCACGCCTGGCGCCCTTGAGGGCGGAGAGCGCCGAGAGCACCTTGGCCTCGGCCTTCTCGCGCACCGAGCAGGTCATGAACAGCGCCACGTCCGCGACCTCGAGCGCACGGGCGCGCTCGTAGCCTCGCGCGCGGAGCTGGCCCGCGGCGCGCTCCGCGTCGAGCTCGTTCATCTGGCAACCCCACGTCGTGACCCAGTAGGTCCCGCGCGCGCTCATGGTGAAGACCATGGTAACCCGCGCTTCCCTTCTCTGCTACGATGGGGCCACAGCCTTTTTTGGGCGGGGACGTTCCCCGCGGTCAGACGTCGTTCCCTTGCGCTCAACCGACCGGAGACGGCGTTTCGCCGCCTCTTTTGGGAGGATCTGGAACATGCAGATTCGTCGTCAGCCCAAGAAAACCTGGCTCGTCGCCCTGGCCGCGCTCCTCGTCGCGGGACCGGCGAGCTACGCCCTCACCGGCGATCTCGACGCATCGGGGCTCGTGGACGGCTTCGACCTCATCAAGTTCGCACAGTCGTTCGGCGCCAAGACAGGAGACGCGGCCTGGTCGGCGGACGCCGACTTCGACGGGAGCGGCGTGATCGACGGGAACGACCTCGCGATGCTGGTCGCCAACTTCGGCCGATCGCACTCGTACGATCCCATCAACCGGCTCGGGAAAGCGAACGGCCCGGCGTACCTGCCCGATCAGATCGTGGTCCAGTTCCTCGCGAACATGGGAACGGACGCCATCAACTCCAAGATCGGAGAGCTCGGGGGCAACGCCCGCACGCTCACTCCGAGCTTCGTGACGGTCGGGATCGACACCGCCGCAGGCGACACCGTCGACGCCGCGGTCGCGCGCTTCTCGGCGGACCCGCAGGTCGTCTACGCCGAGCCCGACCGGCTCCGCTACCTCCAGTTCCGACCGAACGATTCCCTCTACTCGCTCCAGTGGCACTTCGGCCAGATCGACTACGAGAGCGGCCTCGACATCCAGACCGGATCCACGCAGAACGTGGTCATCGCGATCATCGACACGGGCGTCGCCTACGAGAACTACGGCGGCTTCACGCGGGCGCCGGACCTGGCCGGCACGCACTTCCTTCCGGGGCCCGATCTGATCGGCAACGACGGCCATCCCAACGACGAGGGTGGCGACGGCTTCGGACACGGCACCTTCTGCGCGGGGATCATCGCCGCCACGACCAACAACAGCTACGGGACGGCGGGGATCGCGTTCAACGCGACCATCATGCCCATCCGCGTGTTCCCGCGTAACGGTGGAACCCCGGACTCGATCGTCGCCCAGGCCATCGACGCCGCCGTCGCGAACGGCGCGAAGATCATCAACATGAGCCTCGGCGCGCCGGGGTTCTCGACGACGCTCCAGAACGCCGTGCGTCGCGCCTACGCGGCGCGCGTCACGATGGTCGCCTCGGCAGGCAACGAGGCCGAGGATCCCGGGTTCCAGGGAGACGCGGACTTCCCGGCGGCGTTCCCCGAGGTGATCGGCGTCGGCGCGACCGACCTGCGGGGACAGCGCTGCCGTTATTCGAACTTCGGGCCCAGCGTCGACTGCGCGGCTCCCGGCGGCGACAACTCCCAGGACGCGGACGGTAACGGCGATCCCGACGGCATCCTCGCCCAGTCGTTCAACAACGGGCAGTTCAACAACTTCCAGTTCTACTACGCGAACGGCACGTCCTTCTCGGCGCCGCACGTGACGGGCATCGCCGCGCTCCTCTACGCGCGCGGCGTCACGAGCCCCGAGGCGATCGCCAACGCGATCTACTACAGCGCGAAGGACGCCGGGAGCAACGGCAAGGACGACGAGTTCGGGTTCGGCATCGCGAGCGCGCGCCGGGCGCTCGAGGGACTGGGGCCAGATTAACGTCTGCCCCCGGCTGAGACTCCAGGACGAACGGAAGCTGACGAGAAAGGACTCAGGATGCGGACAAAGCGTTTAGCGCTCGGTGTCGGTCTTCTCGGTGTCTTCGTCTTGCCCGCCATGGCGCTCGAGCTCGACGAGGCGTCTCTCGACGGCCGTCTCTCCTACTTCAAGCCCACGAACTCTCCCGACACCTTCGACGCGAACTTCGGAGGTGGCGAGAAGATCACGCTCGGCGTCGGCGGCACCTGGAAGTGGGACAAGGGGCTCTTCGTCCAGGCGTGCCTCGACTACTACAGCGAGAGCGGCGAGAAGGTCTACGTCGGGGGCGGCAGCACGCAGGGAACGGGGTTCGGCACGGACATCAAGATCATCCCCATCACCGCGACGGGCGGATGGACGTTCCTCAAGAAGGCTGCCGTGAGCCCGTACGTGGGCGCCGGAGTCGGCTACTACCTGGTGGACGTCACCGACGGCGACGCCGACAACGTCTTCGGTTACCACATCCTCGGAGGCGTCGAGTTCCTCAAGAAGCGGAGCTTCGGGATGGCCGCCGAGGTGCGGCTCTCCTGGGCCCCGAGCGCGCTCGGGCATGGCGGGACGTCGCAGCTGTTCAATGAAGACGACGTGGGCGGGCTGACCATCACCGTCAAAGGGCTCTGGCGCTACAAGGATTGAGGATTCGGGCAGGGCTGCGTCGACCCGCACGGGAGCGGAGGCGGCGCATCGCCGCCCTGCCCCGAATCATCTCCCTCGCGTGCTTCGTGCTTCTCGGGGCTGCCGGGCGAGGGCAGCCGTGTCTAGATCTGTCACGGGTCGCGGCGCAGATAGAGCCGCTACGTAATCCCGAACGCATCGCCCTCGCGAACGCCTCCTCGGAGCTCCTGCTCCTGCACGGCTGGGCCACGCCGTTGCCGCAGGAGGGCGAGCCCCTGGGTATCGTCTGGGCCGACGCCGAAGTGTCCGAGCTCGGAATCCCGATCGCCGTGCCGATGGCCGAGACGCTCGTCATCCGGCTCCTGCCGCTGAACTGCGACGGCTGCTCGCCTCAGTCGGCCAGCGTGCTCCTCAACGGCAGGCACCTCGCCAACCTGGACCTCGGCCGGCCGGGGTTTCGCGACTACCCGGTGCACGCGCCCGCCGACGCGTTCCGCTACGGCCAGAACATCCTGCGCTTCGAGTGGGGACGCATCACCTCTCCCTCGGAGTTCGATCGCGCGATCAAGACCAAGAACAAGCTCGCGGCGGCCCTGGTGAGCGTGTCGCTCCATCCGGTGGCGGGCCGGTCCACGGTTTCCGCTCCTCCCGCGTTCGAGGACCAGACCCTGCGGGTGGGCGGAGACGAGGCGGCGGTGTTCTACCTGCGCATCCCCGAAGGCGCCCGGCTCGCGGGCACCGTGTCCCGCGACCCCTCCTCCGCGTTCGGCGCAGCCGGAACGGCGCGAATCTCGGTGAAGGTCGACGAGAGGGAGGAAGAGGTCGCGCTCTTGAGGGGGCTATCGGCGCTCGGCAGCCGGCGCTTCCCGTTCACGATCGACCTCGCTCCCTACGCCGGGCGCGTCGCGCGCCTCTCGCTTCGGTGCGATCGCTCCGACCCGGCCTCGTCGCTGGTGGCGCGGTTCGACGACCTGCGCCTCTGCGCGGCGGAGACCATCGACGCGGGCGACGCTTTCGGCGTCTACCGTAGACAACCTCTCCCCCCAACCCCGCCAGCAGTCCCATCGTCCCGACCCAACGTGCTCTTGTACCTGATGGACGCCTTGCGGGCACGCACGCTCTCCTGCTACGGAGCCCTCGAGGTCACGTCTCCGTTCCTCGACAAGCTCTCGCGCGAGGGCGCGACGCTGACCGCCGCGACGAGCCAGGCGTCGAATACCCCTCCGAACGTGAAGGCGCTCCTCACCGGCAAGTACCTACCCTACACGGGCAAGTCGCCGCTTCGCGCGGCCGACACCTCCATGGCCGAGATCTACAAGAAGGCGGGCTACGCGACGGCGGCCCTCGCCTGCTCGCCCTGGCCGGCGGCGCTCGCCGCCCTCCGCGGCTTCGACATCCATCCCCGGGAGCTCTACGCGGGATCGCGCGACGACTGGTGGAACCTCGAGAGCACTCCTCCGAAGTACTACGCCCGCGAGATGTACACGCACATGCGCGCGTGGGCCGCACAGCAGAGCGATCCGATCTTCGTGTACGCCCACAGCCTCCACCCGCACAATCCCTACAGTCCTCCAGAGCCCTGGTCCGAGCTCGACGCGCCGAGCAAGCTCTGGGACTTCAACGGAAACAGCCGCTACCTTCTCGACATCCAGTACGGGCACATCGTGCCCGACGCGAAGCAGATCGCCGAGCTCCTGCGCCTCTACCGTCTCGACGTCCTCTACAACGACTACGAGATCGGCCGCTCGGTCGCGGCGCTCAAGAGCCTCGGACGCTGGGACGACAGCCTCTTCCTCTTCATCGCCGATCACGGCGACGAGTTCTACGAGCACAAGGGGATCATGCACGGCTTCACGTCCTACTCGGAGCTAATCGAGATCCCCTTCGTGCTGCGATCGCCGGGCCGCATCCCGGCGGGCGTTCTGGTGACCGCGCCTCACGAGACGATCGACGCGGCGCCGACGCTGCTCTCGCTCTCGGGCCTCGCGATCCCTCCCGATGCGGACGGAACGCCCGTGCGCTTCGAGCCGCCGGATCCCTCGGCGCCCCCGCGCCGCACCTACTCGTCCTGCTCCGGGATCCCGGGCATCTACACGATCGCCGACCGCGGATGGAAGTACGTCTACGCCCCCAGGGACAACACCATGGTAGGCATCGGCGAGGGAGCGTCGCGCGTGAAGGAGCGCTTCTACCTCTACGACCTGCGCACCGACGCCCAGGAGGCGCACAACCTCTTCTCGACCCATCCCGTCCTGTCGCACTACCTCCATCGATCGATCCAGTCCTGGCTGCGGGCCACCGGCGACACGCCCGATCCGCAGTCGGAGCTCGACGAGGAGACGAAGGCGGTCCTCGAGTCCCTCGGCTACCTCGACGCATCCGTGACCAGCAAGCCCCTGTCGAAGGCGGGCGAACCCGGCTCGCATCCCTGAGGGCCCAGCACCGATGAGCAGCGACGCCGTCGGCCCCTACGAGATCCTCGAGGTGCTCGGGCGTGGCGGCATGGGCGTGGTCTACCGCGCGCGTCACGCATCGACGGGAGCGCTCGTCGCGCTCAAGACGGTGCGGGTCGCGCGCGAGGGGAACGTCGCGCGCCTGCGGCGCGAGATCCACGCACTGGCGCGCATCGACCACCCGGGCATCGTGCGCATCGTCGGCGAAGGCGTGGAGAACGGCCTCCCATGGTTCGCGATGGAGCTCGTGGCGGGATCTCCCCTCGCGTCCTTCGCGCCGGAGACGCCGCGATCGGGTGCTCGCCGCGCCGCGGGGGCAAGGGCGCCAGCCACGCTCTCGCGTCTTCTCGATCCCTTCGTCGCGCGCTTCGAGGATGGCGACCCGCCCGGCCGGGATCTGCCACAACCTCCCCGGGTCACGGCGCCGCCGCCGCGTGCGGAGCTGACAGACCTGCTCCGTCTCGTCGGACGGGTGTGCGAGACGCTCGCCTACCTGCACGGCGAAGGGCTGGTCCACCGGGACCTGAAGCCCGACAACGTCATCGTGAGGCCGGACGGCATGCCTGTGTTGATCGACTTCGGCCTGGTCACCCAGTTCGCAGGCGGCGAGAGCCGGGACGCGCTCGCCGTCGAGCCCGACGTCGCAGGGACCATCGCCTACATCGCGCCCGAGCAAGCCGTCGGTCGCGTGGTCGACGCGCGGGCCGATCTCTACGCGCTCGGTTGCATCATCTACCGGCTCTTGACCGGCCAGCCTCCCTTCGTTGCGGACGAGGCAGAAGAGGTCCTCGCCAAGCACCTCAACGCAATCCCCGCCCCTCCCTCGACGCTCGCTCCCGGGCTTCCGCCCGGCCTCGACGATCTCGTGCTCGCGCTCCTCGCGAAGGAGCCGAAGGACCGCATCGGCTACGCGGACGACGTGTCGGCGCGGCTGCGGGCACTTGGCGTCGAGCGCGAGGACGGCTTCCACTTCCCGAGCCCCCGTGCCTACCTCTACCGGCCCGCTCTCACTGGACGCGAGCGCGAGCAGCGGGACGTCCTGCGGGAGCTCGGAGCGATCGAGACCGGCCACGGCTCGATGGTGCTCCTGGCCGGCGAGAGCGGCGTGGGCAAGACGAGGCTCGCCGCCGAGATCGGCGCGGAGGCCATCCGGCTCGGTTACGACGTGCTCACCGCCGACTGCTCGCCCGCAACGGGAGACGGCACCGCCGCGCCACACAGTCTGCCCGCGTCCCAGGCGCTCCGTCCCTTGCTCCAGGCGATCGCCGATCGCTGCCGCGATCAGGGGCTCGACGAGACCGAACGCCTCCTCGGATCCCGCGGCAAGATCCTGGCGCCCTACGAGCCGGCGCTTCGAACGCTCCCGGGCCAGGATCGTTACCGCGATCCCGTCGTGCTCCGGCGCGCGAGCGACGCGAGGCTGCGCGTCTTCCGCGCGCTCGCCGACACGTTGCGGGCCCTCGCGCTCAACCGCCCGCTCTTGCTCATCTTCGACGACCTCCAGTGGGCGGACGACCTGGCAATCGACTTCCTCGGATACATGGCGCACTCGGGGCAGCTCTACCGCGTCCCGATCTCGGTCCTCGCGACCTACCGCACCGAGGAAGCGACCGAGCGCCTCCAGCGCCTGTGCGCGCTCCCCGGCATCGCCGCGCTGTTCTTGCCGCGGCTCGACGGCGACGCCGTCGCGGAGATGGTGGCCGACATGCTGGGACGCGCCCAGGCACCGCCCGCCTTCTTGAGCTTCCTCGCCCGCGAGTCGGAAGGGAACCCCTCGTTCATCGCCGAGTACCTGCGCGCCGCGGTCACCCTCGGGATCCTCTATCGCGATTCCGCCGGCGCCTGGCAGGTCGCGCCCGCCCGCGACCCGGACGTCGGCGCCACCGCGTACGAGGAGCTGCTGCTGCCGCACAACATCCGCGACATCGTCGCACGACGCTTCGAGGCGCTGGCTCCCTCCGCGCGCAGGCTCGCGCAGCTCGCGGCGGTGCTCGGGCGGGACGTCGACACCCTGCTTCTCGCGGATCTCGCCATCCGGGCCGGCTGCGACGACGGGGCCTTCCTCGACGACGTGGGGGAGCTCTTTCGCCGGCAGATCCTCGAGGAGAGCGACGGAACGCGAGCCCGGTTCGTCCACAACAAGCTCCGGGACGTCGCGTACGCGCTCATCGAGGAGAACGAGCGCGGGCGCTGGCACGTCCACGCCGCGGAGCTCCTCGAGGATCGCTACGGTTCGCAGGAGGGCGATCACCTCCCGCTCCTCGCCGATCACTGGGATCGCGGCGGCGTCGCCGCGCGCGCCATGGAGTGCTACCTGCGGGCTGCGCGCCAGGCGATCGCGCGCTACGCGCAGCAGGACGCGGAGCGGCTGTACCGGAGGTATCTCGCGCTCGCCCCACCGAGCGCGGAGAGCGTCGCCGCGCGCCACGAGCTCGCCGACCGCGTCCTGCGGATCGCCGGCAAGATGGCCGCGGCGATCGAGGAGTACCGGATCGCGCTGCCGCAATCACGCGACATCGGAGATCTCCTCTCGAGGCGAGGTGCCTCCGGGGCTTGGCGCGCTCTTCCTCCTCACCGGCGAGCACGGAAGCGCCCACGCGCTCTACGAGGAGGCGCTCGCCATCGCACGCCAGACGGCCGATGCGACGGGAGAGGCGGGGGCGCTCGAGAAGCTCGGCGTCCTCAACCGTCATCGCGGAGACATGGCCGCCGCCGAGACGCTCCTCGCGGAGGCGCTCGCACGCGCCAGGGAGTCGTCGGATGCCCGCGGTCAGCTCGGCGCCCTCGCGAACCTCGCCACGGTGTACATCCAGAGCGGCCGGCACGACCTCGCTCGCGAGCACTACGGGCAGGGGCTCGAGCTCGCGAAGAGCGTCGGCGATCGCCTCGTCGAGGGTGTCATCCTCGGGAACCTCGCGACGCTCCATCACGAGCGCGGCAACCGGCCGGAGGCGGAGAAGCTCTACGAGGAGGCACTCGCCATCCACCGCGAGGTCGGCGACCGCGCCGTCGAGGGTCACACCCTGGGAAACCTCGGCATCTGCCGGCACCAGGGCGGGGACCTCCACGCCGCGCGCGAGCTGTACGAGCAGGCGCTCGCCATCTCCCGCGAGGTGGGGGATCGTGCGGGCGAAGGCGGCGTCACGGCCCAGCTCGCGGCGCTCGAGCGCGACGAGGGCAACATCGAGGAAGCACTCGCCTGCTCCGAGGGCTCGCGACCTCCAGCGCGAAGTGGGGACCGGAGCTACGAGGCGACGACGCTCCAGATCCTCGCGGCCATCCATCGCCAGGGCATCGGCGACCATGCCATCGCGGCGGGTCTTCTCGACGACGCCCACGCCATCCTCCTCGACCTCGGAGATCGGGTGGAGCTCGCGAAGTGCCTCTGCCAGATAAGCCACCTCGGCCTCGCCCGCGGCACTCCCGCCCGCGAGCTTCTGACGCGGGCGGAGCGGCTCGCGGCCGAGCTCGGCGTCGCAGGCGACAGCGAGCTCGGCGCCATGATCGCGATGCTCGCCGAGGCCGTGGGTGCGTCGGAGTCGGGCTTCCAGCTCTTCCGGGGCGAGCTCCCGGAGCGGCTCCCCGAGGGGCTCTGGCGCTGGCTCGTCTCCTCCGCGCAGATCTCCTGAGCTGGCCGCGCCAGCCCGGAGCGCTACATCCCGAGGTATCCGCCAGAGACCTCGATGCCGTATGTCAACCCGGGCATGGCTACGAACGCGCCCGGGAGCGCCGTGAGCCCGGAGATGTCGTAGGCGAAGGCCGTGACCGTCGTATCCGCCGCAGGGTCCGGACCCGCGCCCACGATCAGGTCCAGCGCCGTGGGGCCGCCGAGATCCGCGGCTCCGATGCGCGCACCGAACTTGCTCGTGTAGGGAGTCACCTGGAACCCCGCAAGCGCGGCGATCGCGAAGCCGTCGTAGTCGTAGCCACGACATTCCGCGTCGAGGACTGGACCCGGCCCGGGGGCCGTCGCGATCTCGCAGAACCCGTCGCCGTCCATATCTCCGGCGCCGGCGATCGCGCCGTAAGCGGCCCACGGGAAGGCGTCGAAGCTGACGCGCCCGATCGCCTTCGTGGACGCGCCGTCGACGTTCCAGCCGCGGACGTGGGGCGCGAAGGTCGGTCCGGGGCCCGGCGCGGTCAGGATCTCCGCGTACGCGTCGCCGTCAACGTCGCCTCCCGCCACGACGGCGCCGTAGTGAAGCGTTGCGTAAGCGAAGAAGTTGACCTTGGCGATCGCGGCGACCGCAGTTGCGTCGTAGTTCCATCCGCGCACGTGCGGGCCGAATGCTTCCCCAGGTCCCGCGCCGCTCACGATCTCGTCGTATCCATCGCCGTCCAGGCGTCCTGCCGCGACGCGCGCTCCGTTCTTCAGCGTGCCGTAGGCGAAAAAGCTCACCTTCGCCATCGGCGTGCCGTCGCGCAGGAAGCCGCGCACGTGCGGGCCGAGCACGGGACCGGGACCCGGTCCCGTGACGAGCTGCACGTAGGCACCGCCCCCGATCGCCGCCGCGCTGGCGTTGGCCCCGTATCCTCCAGCGGCGTAGGCGAGGAAGTCCGTGGGCGTGCCCGTACCGTAAGCATCGAAGACGCGCACGCGGTTCGGGTTCGAGGCGCCGGCTCCGGCAGCGGTGACCGTGTCGGCGCGAATCGCCGATGCGGCGTAGAACCACGTGTCGCCGAGATGGCATCCGTCCGAGCCCGCGAAGATCACGAAACGGCCCCGCAGGGAGTCGTAGGCCATCACGTCCGATTGCCGCGGCTTGAGATCGGCCGGAGGCACGGGACCCGGCGTCCACGCGGTGCCGTCGAACTCCCACGTATCGGGTGCGTACGCGCTTCCGTCCCATCCCGAGATCAAGAAGGTGCGGCCGCGGAAGGAGTCGTAGGCCATCACATCGGACTGGCGCGGCCTCAAACCCGCCGGAGCTCCCGGTCCCGGGCTCCACGCGGCGCCGTTGTAAAGCCAGGTGTCGTTCCGCGGTCCCGACGCGTCCTCACCTCCGAAGACGACGCATCTCGAGGCCCCGGAGTCGTACGCGATGGCATGGTGGCGGCGCGGCGTGAGGAGCGGAGGCGCGACCGCGCCCGCGGTCCAGCCCGTGCCGTCGTACTCCCAGGTGTCGTTCCGGAGGCCGCTTGCATCCTCGCCGCCGAACAGGACCATGCGCTGACGCCCGGCGGCCGAATCGTAGGCCATGACATCCGACTGCCGCGGCGTCAGTCCGGCCGGTGCAGGCGGGCCCTGGATCCAGACGTTGCCGTCGTACTCCCACGTGTCGTTCCGAAGCCCGCTCGCGTCGGAGCCGCCGAAGAGCACCAGGCGCTGGCGACCCGCGGCGGAGTCGTATGCCATCACGTCGGACTGGCGCGGCGTCAAGCCCGCGGGTGCCTGGGGACCCGCGATCCACCCGCTCCCGTCGAGCTCCCACGTGTCGTTCAGGAGCTTTCCGCCGTCCCAGCCGCCGAAGACCACCACGCGACCGCGCCGCGCGTCGAACGCACAGGCGTGCCCGGTGCGTGCCTGCGGCAACGGCAACGGAGACGTGGCGCCGACAATCCAGGTGTCGTCCCTCAGCGAGGCCGCGTCCCGCCCGCCGAAGAGCACGACACCGGTGGGGGTCGCCGCGAGAGTCGCCTTCGCACGAGGTGTCAGCGCGCTCGGCGGAGGGGGACCGAGGAGCCAGCTCAGCCCGTCGTACAGCCAGACGTCGTTCAGGAGGAGGATTCCGTCTTGGCCTCCGAAGAGCACGACCCGGCCGGTCGAAGCGTCGTAGGTGAGCGCGTGATCGAAACGCGGGATGAGCGATCCGGGGGACGGGATCCCGAGCAGCCACGTCGTGCCGTTCCATTCCCAGGTGTCGTTCAACGGTAAGATGCCGCGACCACCGAACAACACGACCTTCTGGCGCGCCGCGTCGTAGGTCATGGCGTGGTTGGCGCGCGCCAGCACGAGCGACGGCGGACCCGCGCTCCAAGCCGTACCGTCGTAGAGCCACGTGTCGTTGCGCGGCGATCCGTCGTCTCCGCCGAAGAGGACGATGTTG
>JAXLQT010000038.1:0-63193 GCA_046331505.1 Acidobacteriota bacterium | reverse complement strand
ACCTTCTGACCGACACGATCCCCGAGGAGCTACGCGCGGTGGCGGCCGCGCGCCTCAGCCATCGCGTGCTGCGCCGCGAGGTGACCTCTCTTGCCACCAACTACCTGCTCGTGCAGAAGCGCATCGCGCCGTTCAACGATCTGCGCGTACGCCAGGCCCTCGGCCTTTCGATCGACCGCATCGCGCTCCAGGGCGCCTGGGAGAAGGGGCTCGCCATCCCGGCGACGACGCTGCTGCCGCCCGATCTCCTGGGCTACGAGCAGCGCGACAAGACGCACCGTCCCCGGCACGACGAGAGCAAGAGCCTCCTGAAGCAAGCGGGATATCCGAAGGGATTCGAGACGGAGATCGCCGTCAGGCGCGCGTCGTCGCTCTACCGCGCCGCGCTCCTGGTGGAGCTCAAGCGGCAGCTCGAGGCCATCGACGTCGTGCTGAACGTCAACAGCATCCCCGACGACGAGTACGCCGCCGTCGTCGCCGAGGGCGACTCGCCGCTGCTCCTCCAGGGATGGGTGGCCGACTATCCCGACCCCGACGCCTTCTTCCACTCGCTCTTCATGTCGGGTTCCGGGCGCGCCCGCGCGTTCCTGGCGAGCCCGAGCCTCGACGCGCTCATCCTCGACGCCCGTGCCGAGGTCCACCAGGACGAGCGCCGCCGCCTCTACATGCGCGCCGAGGAGTACCTGCGCCAGGAAGCGATCTTCATCCCGCTCAGCCACGATCGCGAGGTCGTCTATTTCCACCCGAACCTCCGCGGGCTGTCGCTGCGCCTCATGGCGCCCCACGTCGAGATCGACCGGCTCTGGGTGGCGGAGTAGTCCCGGCGACGCGTCGTTGCGCGCCGCCGGCGTATCCGCGGTCCGAGCAACGCCTCCCACGCCTCGTTGAGCCTGACGAACGGAAGCGCGACTGCCCCATCCGAAACGCTGGGGGCGTGATGCCTGGCAGACGAGGTGGGCGGCATTGCGGCTTCATGCTTCCCGAAGCCAGCGCCTTCAAACGGTTCCAGGGACGTTCACGCGCATGCCGCGATCCCACCGACAAGGTCGCGCACTATGATCCTCCCGCGGAGACGACGACATGGCGAGCACGCTGGTCCTGCTACGACACGGGCAGAGCACGTGGAACCTCGAGAACCGGTTCACCGGGTGGAAGGACGTAGGCCTCACGGACATGGGAGTCGAGGAGGCGCGCCGCGCCGGGAGCCAGCTTCGAGAGGAGCGTTACGACTTCGACGTCGTCCACACGTCGCTCCTGTCGCGCGCCATCCTCACGATGGATGCCGCGCTCGGCGAGCTCGATCGCCTGTGGCTTCCCGTGAAGAAGCACTGGCGGCTCAACGAGCGCCACTACGGCGCGCTCCAGGGGCTCAACAAGAAGGAGATGACCGAGACGTACGGTGAGGCGCAGGTGCATCTCTGGCGGCGGAGCTACGACGTGCGTCCGCCCGCCCTCGAGCTCGGAGACGATCGCCACCCGCGCAACGATCCACGCTACCGGAGCCTGTCACCCGACCTCCTGCCGGCGACCGAGTGTCTGAAGGACGTGGTCGCGCGCATGCTTCCGTACTGGCACGACGCCATCGTCCCGGACATCCGGCAGGGTCGCCGCGTCCTGGTCGTCGCCCACGGCAACTCGCTGCGGGCGCTGGTCAAGCACCTCGACGGCACCTCCGAGGCGGCGATCGCCGAGCTCAACATCCCCACCGGCGTGCCGCTCGTCTACGAGCTAGACGACGACCTGCGTCCGAGCGCGACCGAGCCGGGGCCGGCGGGCGTGAAGGGTCGCTACGTTGGTGACGCTGAAGAAGTCCGGCGCGCCGCCGAGGCCGTCGCCCGCCAGTCGAAGGCCTGAGGCGGGCACACCGAGCACGTCGAGTCGAGGCTCACGGCGCTGGCCATGGAACGTCGATGTGGGCCGCGCCGGCACGGGACAGGTGGACCGAGACGTCGCGGCGAGCGTCTCCAGCGCGGACGCGGATCACGGCGTCGCCTTCGGGGAGACCGCGAAACTGGACCTCGCCGTCCTCCCCGGTCCGCTGCCGCCAGATCCCGGGCAGCACGGGTTCGACCCAGGCCCCCTCGAGTGGAAGGCCGTCGGCGCACACGGTGACGTCGAGCGTCGCGCCGATCGCGAGGACGAGGTCGAGCTCGGTGGACGTGCGAACATCGACGGCTCGGCGGAGAGTGACGCCGAAGCCCCGCACCGCGGGCCAGAAGAAGTTGCGGCTCTCGTTCGCGACCACGTCGTACGTCCCCGGGGCGAAGCCGGAGATGCAGTAACGCCCGGCGCCATCGGTGACCGCGTCGGCCACCTCCTCCCCGTGCTTGCCGCGGATGGACACCACCGTGGGGAAGGCCGCGCCGCCGCCGGGCAGGGAGACCGCTCCGGAGAGCGTCACAAGGTCCGCAGCGACCGGCGAGACGTCGATCTCCATGTCGAGCACCTCGCCGCTGCTGATCGAGAACTTCACGGCCGCGCGCGGCAGATCGCGACCACACGTGGCGCTGGGCTCCGCGACCAGCAGCGTGTCGTCCCCGGGCGGGACGCCGTCGATCTCGAAGCTGCCGTCGTCCATGCTCGTGGCCCTGCGGCAGCACCGTCGTTCGAGCGTGACTTCGAGTCCGGGCGACGCGGGGCGCCCGGACTCGCGGAGCAGGCCGCGGACGACGCCCGAGGCAAGCTCGATGGGCACGAACGCTCCGTCATCCTGCGGGACGACGATCGCCTTGACTTCCGAGAGCCCGTCGGAGGGCGCGACGAAGACGTCGCGAAGCCCAGGCCGGAGACCTGGAATCTCGAACACGCCGTCGGTGATCGGGAGCC
Organism: Acidobacteriota bacterium; assembly: GCA_046331505.1. Lineage (GTDB taxonomy): Bacteria > Acidobacteriota > Vicinamibacteria > JAXLQT01 > JAXLQT01 > JAXLQT01. Next base: position 60,367 of record JAXLQT010000038.1, on the reverse strand, counting down.
CCGGACGGGGCGCATCGGTGAGCTCGTCCTCCCCGATGCTCCCCCTGATGACGGGAGTGCCGGCCCTCGTCACGATGCCGCGCAACGTGACGGTCCGCTGGCGGGTGATCGGCCAGGGCCCGGGGTCGGGTCGAAGTGAGAAGACTCTCGTCGCGCTCTCGCCGTCATCGAGGTCTACGGGGCACTCCTGGGGCCGGAAGCCCGCGCTCTCGACAAGAAGGTACGTTCGACCCGGCGCGAGCCCCTCGAGGTGGTATGAGCCGTCGTCCGCGGTCGACGCGGGGGCCCGAACCGTGTTCTCGGCCCACATGCTCCGCGGGGTGGCGTCGGATACGAGGGCGCCGGGCAGTGGCGAACCGTCCAGCCCGCTCACACGGCCCGAGATGGAGGCACCGTGCCCGAGGGTGATCCGGAGATCGGTCTCTTCGAGCGGGATGATCCCGGCGAGCACGACCTCCTCAAGGCCCGCAGCCACGCACTGGAGGGTGTACGAGCGGCCGCGATCGAGATTGCCGGCGACGAAGGCGCCGTCGTCCTCCATCCTGACGTCGGGCTCCGTCGGGTCGAACGGTTGCTGGCCGCCGCAGGGAGCCTCCATGAAGACACGGACGTCTCCGCGCTCGACGGGTCGTCCAGTCGTGGCGTCCACAAGCCGTCCGCGAATGGTGCCTGCCGCGAACAATACGAGCCGCGGGGCCCTAAGGGAGGCGTCTCGCACGACGCGCGTCGTGAAACCCCTGGCCTCGAGACGGATCTCGGAGCACGGAATCCCCTCGACGCTCGGGTCGTCGATCGAGATCGTGCCGTCGCTCGCGCTCGTCGCGGTGAGGACGACGTTCGGGAACGTCAGCACGACGCTGGCGCCCGCGATCGGCGCTCCCTGCTCGTCCACGACCACGCCACGCTGCTCGCCGAGCGCGACACCGGTGACGCATGCGATGGACCAGAGGACGCGGAGGCTGCCGGGCGATCGGGCCACCTTGGCTCCCAGAATAGTGCTGAGCGCGCGTCGCCGCATCGTCGGGTCGCGTCGATGGACGACTGGCGCTCGATGATGTCTGCTGTCCTTTGTTCGAAGGCTCGATGGTCTCGTCGGGATCGCGCGGCCGTCGGGTCGGGGTGGGACCGGGTCCGTCGTCAGCGTCCGCGATCGGCGGTAGCGGGTGGCCGCAGGCCGTCGAGCACCATCGAGATCAGCTCACCCGATGCCGAGATCGGATTGAGCGGGACCTGCTCGGCCAGCACTCCGAAGAGCAGGCGCTCCACCGCGCCGATGACGGCGAGGCTCGATACGACCGGGTCGACCGGGCGCAGCAGGTGGTTCTCGCGGGCGATGCGTGTCAGAGCGAGCGCCTCCCGGGCGATGAGGTCGGCCAGACGGCGGACGGGGCGGGCCGCGCCGTGGCGCGGGGCGCGGCTCTCCTGGAGGTAGAGGCGTGCCACGGCGGGCCGCGCCATCACCGACATCGCAAGCGACTGGGCGAGGATCTGGTAGGCGGCGACGAGCTTCTGCCGATCGCGCGCGGCGCCGAGCGCGTCGGTGCCGCGGGAGAAGGCGTCTTGCATGCCGCGTGAGACGGGCTCGAGGATCGCCTCGACGAGGTCGGCCTTGTCGCGGAAGTAGCGATAGAAGCTCCCCTTCGCCACGCCAGCCTTCTTCACGATGTCGTCGATCGCCACCGCCTCGATGCCACGGGCAAGGAAGAGCTCGAGACCGGCGGCCGCGATGTCCGACCGGCGCTTCTGGCGGTTCAGGTCGCGCCTCCCTCCAGCGGGGCCTGGCCGCGCTATGGAAGATGATCGAACCATACGGTCATTATATTTTCGTAGGCACTCAGGAGGAAGGTTGACAGGCGTCGCTATATTAGTGACTATATGGTCACTAATTTCGAAGGAGCCCTGACCACTCATGATCCCCTCGACGCTTGCACTTCACGTCCTCGTCGGATTTCCCCTCGGCCTCGTCTACGCGAACGCCACGGAATGGGTGATGCACAAGTACGTGCTGCACGGTCTGGGACGGCGCAAGAAGACGTTCTGGAGCTTCCACTGGGACGAGCACCACGGGGCGGCGCGTCGCAACGGCATGATCGATGAGGACTACCTCCACCTTCTCTCGGGGTGGAACGGGCAGACGAAGGAGATCGCGGCGCTCCTTGGCGCGGCGCTGATCCACGTGCCTCTCTTCGCGGTGGCGCCGGGGTTCGCGCTCGGCGCGGTGTACGGCGCGGTCAACTACTACCGCGTTCACCGCAAGGCCCACCTGGATCCCGCGTGGGCGCGCGAGCATCTGCCCTGGCACGTCGATCACCACATGGGCCCGAACCAGGACGCGAACTGGTGCGTCACGAGGCCGTGGTTCGACTGGGTGATGGGGACGCGCGAGAAGTACGTCGGCACGGAGTGCGAGGCGCGCCGCAACGCGAGGCTCGCGGCGAGGCTGGCCGCCGCGTGACCCGAGGTCGCCGCGGGCATGGGATGATCGTCCCATGCCCGCCGCGAAGGGCGCGCCCAAGAAGCGCCGGAAGAACGTTCTCTCCCCCGCGTCCTTCAAGCCATCCGACCTGATCGTCGAACCGCCCGCCGAGATCGCGGCCCTCGAGGCCTCCGTGGCCTCGGACGGCGGCGTCGTGCTGGGGCGGTACCGCGAGCCCTACGGCGGTCGCTTCCTCCTCCTCGTCGGCTTGCCGATCGACAAGGTGGACCGCACGCCCTACCAGCGCGACACGTCCGACACGCACGTCGGCCGCCTGGGCGCGGTGATCAGCAAGGTCGGTCGGTTCCTCGATCCCATCATCGTCACGCGCAACGACGACGGCACCTACTGGACGCCGAACGGCGGTCACCGGCTCGAGGCGATGCAGGAGCTCCATGCGAAGGCCGTCACCGCGCTCCTGGTGCCCGAAGCGGAGGTGGCGACCAAGATCCTCGCGCTCAACACCGAGAAGGCCCACAACCTGCGGGAGAAGTCGCTCGAGGTGATCCGCATGGCGCGGGCGCTGGCGGGCGTCGACAAGCGCAAGGAGAGCGACTACGCGCTCGAGTTCGAGGAGGCGCCCTTCCTGACGCTGGGCTGCTGCTACGAGAGGAACGGGCGCTTCTCCGGCGGCGCCTACCACTCGCTCCTGAAGCGTACGGACGGCTTCCTCGAGAAGCCGCTCGCGCAGGCGCTCGAGATCCGCGCCGGGCGCGCGGAGATGGTGATGGAGGTGGACGGGCTCGTCACGGCCGCCATCGCCAAGCTCAAGGAGCGGGGTTCACCTCGCCCTACCTGCGCGCGTTCGTCGTGGCCCGGTGCAACCCCATGCGTTTCTCGAAGCGCGAGAAGGCTGAGTTCGACGCGACGTGGACCAAGGCGATCGATCTCGCGCGCCGCTTCGATGCCGGCAAGGTCAAACAGGAGGACGTGGCGCGTTCGGGCGGTTCCCCTGCCGCCGAGGAACCGTGATCCTGGCTGCTCGGCCTACGACGGAATCGCGGTAACGTCCGCCGTGCGAGCGTCGCCGTCGATCTCGTAGCGGATCGTCCAGCGCGTCATGACGCTATCCGCGCTATCACCGCATGCTGAAACGTCGGCTCGAGCGGCAGGGCCTCTCCCGGTCCGAAGCCGGCATCGCGGAGCATGGCGTCGATCTCGCGGAGCGTGTAGGCGTCGCCCTTCTCGGTCGTCGCGAGCATGATCAGGCTGAAGGCGGCGGCCATGGGCGGGGAGACGCGGTCCTCGTTGGGCAGCGACTCGACGATCGCGACCCGGCCGCCGGGAACGAGGTGCTCCCGCACGCGGCGGAGCATCACGACGCAGCGGTCGTGATCGAAGTGGTGGAGGAAGTTCGGGAGGAGCGCGAGGTCGTAGGGTCCTCCGAGATCGGCGTCGAACGCGCTGCCCCCTCTGGTCTCGAGGCGCGGCGAGACGCCGGCCTTCGCCGCGTTCTCGCGCGCGACCGCGAGCACGGCGGGCCAGTCCACGGCGATAGCCGACAGCGACTTCCAGCGCTTGAGGAGGGCGATGCCGTAGAGCCCGTGGCCGGCGGCGATGTCAAGCACGCGGCGCTCGCCGTCTCCGGGGATCCCACGCCCGGTCAGGATCTCCGCGAGCCGCTCGGCGGAGACCGCGGCCATCGGCGCCATGGCGCGCGCGAACGACACCCAGACCGGATGGTCGGGGGTCATCGTTCCTTGCTCTCCGAGGGTCGTTCCGCCGCGTCTGACCGCGGCCGTGACGTCGGCGAAGGACGCCTTGAGCGTGTCCGAGTTGAGGAACGTCGCCACCGACCCCATGTAGGCGGGGCTGCGCCGATCGAGGAACAGCGCGGTTGCCCCCGGCACCGAGTAGCGGCCGTCCGCCTTCTCGAGGAAGCCGTGAACGACCATGTAGTCGCACAGGCTCCGTACGCCGCGCTCGCTCGCGCCCAGGCGCTTGCCCAGGGCGGCGACGTCCGTCGCGCCCTCTCCGACGGCGGTGAAGAGGTCGAGCTCGATGGCGGCGCCGAGCGCCGCGCTCTTCTGGTAAGCCGTCAGAGCTTCGAAGATCGGGATGGGGGTTGGCTGGTCAGTCATGGGGGACCGCGATCATACGTGCGTAGGCGTGCAGGAGCTTCATCTGCCACCATGCGATCGTCCCGCAGAGCGCCACCAGGTAGCCCGGCAGGGCGAAGGAGAGCGGCCAGAGCACGAAGAGCGTGCTCGCGGGGTTTCCGTCGGGCATCTGGGCGCCCGCGCGGGTGCGCACCACGAGCGCGTGGCGGAGGCGGGTCGCCAGCCGGATGAACCCCGACGCGAGCAGCAGCGCGAAGATCGGCAATGTCACGACGTACATGTCGGGCTCGGCGCCAAGCCACGCGGAGATTGCGACGAGGACCGCGAGGAGGGCGAGGTATTGCCACCTCGCATCGAACCGGCTCGCGCCGACGGCGACCGCGAACGACGCGATGACGAACGCTCCGGGGAGGCTCGTCGAGGTGTCGCGACACGACGACCAGAAGGCGGCGACCGCCTCCGCGAAGCCAGGTGGCCGCACGGAGTGCAGCGGCGCGAACCCAGCCTGTCCGAGAACAGTCACGATCGCCACCGCCGCGAACACGTGGGCACTGCGTCCGGCGAGGACGAGCAGAACCAGCGCCGTGAGCGCATACAGCGATCCGCCGGAGGCTGGGAGCAGCAGGAAGCTCCCGAGCAGCAACGATGGAAGGGCGTCGTAGACCCCGGGCTGCGCGGTGTCGGAGTCCGTCAGGCGCCGCCATAGAAGCGCGACCAGGACGACCATCGCCTCCGTGGCGAGGATCCCCAGGAGGAGCTCGCCACGACCGATCCCGCGAAGGGGCAAGAGGGGCGAGAGGGCAGGCGGGATCATCGCGATCCCGACGCCGACCTTGGCCCCGGTGGTGAACGGCCGCCGCCTCGGCTTGGCGGCCTCCGTCACGGCGATAGCTCCCAGACCTGCGCGGGGCGCGGCTCGCAGGGGATCGTCGCCAGCACGTAGCCGTGCTCCTCGGGCTTCATCGACCGCTTCTCGGGTTGCGGCGGGTCGCCGCTCACGTGCTGGCGCAGCCACCGCACCCAGCGCTTCTCCGGCGGCGGCGCGACGATCACCTCGCCCACCTTGCCGCCCAGGATGTAGGTCGGCCGCAGCGAGAGGACGTAGTCGGGATCGAACTTCTCGTGGCCCGCGGCGCCCGAGCCCGTCGCGCCCATGTGCGCGATGTGGGGGTCGATCAGACCGAGCTTGTCGATGGTCTTGAGGCCGGAGTAGAAGGGGACGCGGCCGATGAGCGACGTCGCGATCGACGCTCCGGGGCGGGCGTGCTCCTTGAGGCAGAGGCCGAGGCGCGTGTGGACCTCGGCCGCCTCCTTCGCGCGCGACCATACGTTCGGGTTCTTGACGACGTCGAGCAGCGGAGCGAGGTCCCGTACGAACAGGACGAGCACGAGGACGATCAAGGCCCACGCGCGGCTCGCGCCGAGCCGGCGCACGGCGACGGCCGTCGCGAGGAACAGGAACGGTGCGAGCGGCGCCAGGAAACGGTCCTTGCCGAGGGAGTCGCCGCCGACCTGGATCACGTAGGCGAGGAAGCACCCGAGCACCGTCGCCGCGGCGACGAGGACTGGTGGACGCGGTTCGCCGCGGCGTAGGAAAAGCGCCCCGGCGATCCCGATGCAGAAGAGCAGCGGCACGAAGGACCATCCGTTGGTGACGTAGGAAAGCCCGCGCCACGCCTGGAAGACGCCGCCGCCGGTCTTCGCATAGTAGGTGTTCGGGAGCACGCTTCCGTAGTACCAGAGCTTCCAGGCGAGGTAGGGGACGAGCAGGGCGACATAGGTGGCGCTGAAAGCGACCAGGCGGAGCGGCGCGCGCCGGAACCAGCCGAGGCCGCAGGCCATCGCGACGAGGAGCCCTTCGGGGCGGGCGAGGGTGGCCAGCACGGCCAGGTTCGCCGCGCGCTGGGGATCGCGCGGCTCATCGCCGCCCGCCGTTGCGAACGCCGCGAACGCGAGCAGCGCGAAGAGCGACGTCTCGAGGCCGCGCGTGGACCACGTGGCGAAGCTCGGGTCGAGGGCGAGCATCAGCGGCGCGAGCCACCACGCGCCCCCGGCGACGCGCAGCGACAGGCGGAGCACGAGGCCGATCGTGACCACGTTGCAGAGGACTCCCATCACCTTCGCCGCGAGCACGGCGTCGGTGACCTTCATCGCCGCGGCGACGAGGAGCACCCAGAGGAAGTTCGTGTAGCCCTCGACGCGCTCGCCCACGTTGAAGACGAGACCGTGGCCCTCGACGAGGTTTCGCGAGTAGCGGAACGAGATGAAGGCGTCGTCGTTGGTCGGGGCGCTCCCGGCAACGCAGATGGCGACGTGGATCGCGGCGAGCGCCGCGAAGACGGCAAGGGCAATCCACCGAAGCATCGGCATCGCGCGGCGAAGGTATCACCGCCCGCCGGTCGTCTACTTGAACAGCGAGCTGACGGGCAACGAGAGGCCCGGCAAGAGCGAACCGCCGTCGAGCGTCTCGGATTCTCCGACTACACGGCTGGGTTCGCCTGGCGCGAACACGACGACGCTCCGGTGGCGGGCATCGACGATCCAGACGAGCTTCCCCCCGGCTGCGAGGTAGCGTGCGGCCTTCCTGGTGAGCTCCGCGATGGACTGACGGTCACGGCGATCTCGGCCGCCAGCTCCGGCGCTCCGTCGAGCCAACCTCCGCGCCCTCGCCCAGAGGCTCCCGGAGAGCCCGGTAGAGTGAGACGTCAGGACCTACGAGCGTGTCGGGATTCCGGCTCAGTCGGCAGCCAGCGTCGCCCGACGACACGTTCCACTCCGGGCGGGTGTCCGCGTACGTATCGAGAATCCGCGACAGCCGCACGACGACGCGCCCGTGCCGCTGCGTGTTCTTCGTCGTCGGTACGAACACACCATCGATGAGTCTCCCGGGTCCTCGTCCGGATCCGCCTTCGCGACATCCTCGAAGGTGAGGAGCTTCGTGGCAACGGTCTCGGTGGGCATGCGTCCCTCCCGAGGATAGCGCCGCTACCCCTCGTCGGGCTTGACGTGGCGCCGCGCGCGGATCTCCTCCTCGACCGCGGCGACGAACGCGTCGAACGCCATCGTCTCCTGCTTCTTCACCTTGTAGCGGCGCACCGTGACCGTCCCCTCGGCTGCCTCCTTCTTGCCGATGACCAGGAGGATCGGGATCTTCTGGAGCGTCCCCGCGCGGATCTTCTTGTTGAAGGAGTGGGGCGTGTGGTCGACCTCCGCCCGGATACGCCGCTCGCGGAGCTTCTCCGCGAGGCCGTCCGCGTAGGGGAGGATGTCGTCCGCGATCGTCAGGAGGCGCACCTGAACCGGCGCCATCCACGCCGGGAACGCGCCGCCGTAGTGCTCGATGAGGTAGGCCATGATGCGCTCGTGCGTCGAGAGCGGCGCGCGGTGGATCACCACCGGCGGCTGCTCCTGGCCGTGTTCGTCGACGTAGGAGAGCTCGAAGCGCTTCGCCGCGAGGTAGTCGAGCTGGATCGTGCTGACCGTCTCCTCTCGGCCGAGCAGGTTCTTGAACTGGATGTCGATCTTCGGACCGTAGAAGGCCGCGTCATCCCGGGCGACGTCGTACCTGAGCTCGAGCTCGTCCATGGCCGACTGGAGCGTCGTCTCCGACTCGGCCCAGAGCGCCTCGTCGTCGTGGTACTTCTCGCCGCGGGCGGGGTCGTGCAGCGATAGCCGCATCTGGTAGCGGTCGAACTCGAAGACCGAGTAGATCTCGCGGTACATCTTCAGGATCGACGCGATCTCCTGCTTCAGGAGCGCCTTCGGGCAGTAGATGTGCGCGTCGTTCATGGTCATGCCGCGCACGCGCAGGAGGCCGCCCAGCTCGCCCGACTGCTCGAAACGGTAGACCGATCCGTATTCCGCGAGGCGCAGCGGCATCTCGCGGTACGAGCGCGGGCGCGTGCGGAAGATCATGTGGTGGTGCGGGCAGTTCATCGGCTTGAGGTAGTAGACCTCTTCCTTCGCCGGGGCCGCCGACGCGTCGCCATCCGCCTTCTCCGCGAGCCTGAGCGGCGGGAACATGTCCTTCTGGTAGTAGGGCAGGTGCCCGCTCTTGTAGTAGAGGCCCTGCTTGGTGATGTGCGGCGTCGCCACGCGCACGTAGCCGTAGCGGAACTCGAACTCCTTGGCGAGCGCCTCCACCTCGTCGCGAAGCACCGTGCCGTGCGGGAGCCACAGGATGAGGCCCTTGCCTACCTCGTCGTCGATGTGGAACAGCTCCAGCTCGCGGCCGAGCTTCTTGTGATCGCGCTCCTGCGCGAGGGAGCGCGCGGCCAGGTAGGCGTCGAGCTCCCCCTTGGTCGGGAACGCGAGCGCGTAGATCCGCGTGAGCATCTTGTTCTTCTCGGAGCCGCGCCAGTAGGCCCCCGCGATGCTGTCGAGCTTGAACGCGTCCTGCGGGATCTCGCCCGTCGCCGCGCAGTGCGGGCCCTCGCACATGTCGACGAACGGCCCGTTCTCGTAGAACGAGATGATGGGCGCGCCCTTGACCTCGAGCTCCTTCGCGAGCTCGATCTTGTACGGTTGGTTCATCGCCGCGATCTTCTCGACGGCGGCCGCCGGCGCGAGCTCGCTGCGCTTGAAGGCCTGGTTCTCCTTCACGATCTTCCGCATGCGCGACTCGATCTGCGGGAGCCTCTCCGGCGTGAGCGGCGACGGGAGGTCGAAGTCGTAGTAGAAGCCGTTCTCGATGGGAGGGCCGATACCGAGCTTGGCCTCCGGGAACTCCGCGAGGACGGCCTGGGCCATCACGTGGGCGAGGGAGTGCCGGATCCGGTAGAGGCGCGCCGCCTCCGGGCTCAGGGACTCTGCCTGGTGAGCGATGTCCTTGTCGAGCATGATCCGAACATCATAGCGCGGGGCACCTGGAACTCCGTGTCAGGTCCGGCGAGAAGCGGAGGCATCTCCCGCGTGGTCCTCACGATCCGTCACTTCACGGCGGGGACCGGCGGTCCGACCTCGATCCGGATCCCGTCGAGCAGGTCTCCGCTCTCGATCCGCGCGGGAGGTCCTTCGGGGCGGTCCCAGACGAGCACCGGGGTCCTGCCACCGCGGCGAAGGAAGGGCAGCGGCAGCCGCCCGGGTCCGAAGGGGATCCCGATCGTGAGCCGGCACTCATCGCGGGAGAACGAGATGCGGTGCCGCGCCCAGATCCACGCGGCGACCGATGCCTCGCGGGCATAGGACGACAGGAAGACGTTCTCCGAGCTGTCGGCGAAGGGCTCCCACTTCGGGTCCTCGGCCTTGCGCCGGTAGGCCTCCCGCTCGAGCGCGAGGTAGCGCGGCACCAGGTCGCCGGCATCGATCGGCGCGCCGAGATACATCGCCGCGAGATCGCGCCAGAGGTTCTGGGAAACCCAGACGTTCTCCGAGCCCGGAACATGGGCGTCGCCGTAAGGGGTCGCGGTCCTCGCGTGCGCGGACGCGAGGTGCTCCGCGATGTGCGAGATCTCCGGGATGGATCTTCCGCAGAGAAACAGCGGGACGAGGCCGTGCGCGAGGTAGTTGGAGTATCCGAACGGATCCGGCTTCGCGACGCCGGGGAGATGGGGCGTGATCACCTTCTGCACGAGGTCGAGCTTCGGCGAGAGGCTGATCGGGTAGTGATCGCCGAGCCAGAACCCTTCGATCGTCGCGGTCGCCAGGCGATGGCGGGCGGCGATGGCCTCGCGCAGATCGACGGGCAGGTCGAGCGGCATGCGCGCATAGGCGTCGAGGGCGGCGGTGGCCTTCACTCCCAGGTAGAGCTGGTTCTTGGTGGCGTTGAGGATCGGCGGAGCGTCGTCGAAGGTGTTGATGACGCCCGAGTCGGGCAGGCCGTCTCCGTCGGTGTCGGACGCGAGCAGGGATCGCGCCAGCTTCTCGAGGAGCGCGGCCTGCTCGCGGGCGAGCGACGCGTCGCCGCCGAAGTTCGCGTGGAGGGCGTGCAGCAGCAGGAAGCTCGCGTCCTCCTCGACCGCCATGCGGACGGGGTAGACGGTCTTGCCGATGACGAGGTGCTGCCCGAAGTCGTGGGGCATGTGGCCGTCCTGTGCGTAGTCCGGCCAGTGGCGCAGAAGGTCGGCGAGGAGATCGGGCGCGAAGAAGACGTAGAACGGGCTGTTGTCGTAGGTGACGTCCATCGTCGCGTGGAAGCGCGGCTCGCCCTCCCACTCGCTGTAGCGGAACGGCACCCCTCCCGCGCCCTTCACGAGCCAGGTGTTCGCGAGGAAGCTCTGGAGCCCGAGGGAGGCAAGGGGCATCAGCTCGGGCGGCGTCGGCGGGATCGCGAGCGCGGCGACGTCCTCGCGGTCCATGGCCGCGATCCGCTCCCGCGCGGCGAGAGCGCGGTCGATCACGTCGCCCGCGTCGCGGAACGCCGAGGCGTAGGCGAACGGCTGCGGCGCGCCGTCGACCTGCAGGATCGCGCTTGCCGTGTGGAAGGCGAGCGCGGCCTCGCGGACGATCGCGCCGCGCGCGGGGGCGTCGATCGAGACGGTGAGCCGTCCGTCCACGGCGCGCCAACCGTCCGCGGAGAGGCCGCCGAGGGCGAGCGTGCCGGTCCCTCGGGCGAGGAAGGACTCGGCCCCCGGCGGCGCCACCGCGGACCGCAGGTGCTCCGCAACGCCGAGCGGGGCCGCGAGCGAGCCCTGGTCGATGGCGAAGGGGAAAGGGAGCGCGATCCGCGCGATCCCGCGATCGACATCGCCCGTGGCCCCGTGTACGAGCGTGACCGCGACCTTCGCGGAGACCGGATCGAGGTCCGACTCGACGCCGGCGCGAACGAACATGACCGGCGCCGATCGCCACGTCGGGTCGCCGAACGCGAACGGCGACCAGAGCTCCCAGACGAACGTACCTCCTTCGATCGGGATGCGATACGCGATCCGCGACGGCGCGGTGATCTGCTGGATGCGCTCCGGGAGCGTCCCCGACGGATCGGGGAACACGATCGTCTTGCCGCCGGCCTCGATGCGCACCGAGAGCCCCGCGAGCTCCGGCAGGTGAAGCCCTAGCGGGAGGATCCGGATGCGGCCGCGGTCCGGCTCCGGGATCAGCGTGAGGCGCGATCCGAGCCGCGAGAGCATCGCGGGCTCGATGGGTGGCGGGACCGCCGCCTCGACCGCCGCGACGAAGCCCGCGGCGGCAAGCGCTGCTAGAACTGCCCGCGCAGCTTCCAGGCGGTGTGCACCAGCCGCGGCACGGAGATCTGGTACGTCTTCACGTACCGGTAGCCGTACGTCACGCGGAACACCGTGTTGAAGACGGGGTTCGGCGGCAGCCTGATGAGCTTCCTGATGACGGGCCAGAGCGCGGGGACCTTCACCGCGAGGAAGAAGAACTTGTGGAGGTTCTCGAGCGCCTTCGCGTCGTCGTTGTGGCTGATGATCGATCGGTTGAAGTAGGACGTGCCGAAGTCGTCCGGGCAGGCGTCCTGGTCGAGGTAGCCCTTGGTCTTCGCGTAGCGCTCGACGTCGGTGTCGGGGTAGGGCTGGAGCACGGAGCACCACGGGTAGTCGGTGCCGATGCGCTGGTTGAGCGTGACCGTCTTGTAGGCGGTCTCGAGCGTCTCGCCCGGGATCCCCAGCATGTTGAAGGTGCCGATCTTGACCTTGTGCTTGTGCAGGAGACGCGCAGCGTTGACGATCTGGTCGTCGGTGACGCCCTTCTTCAGCACGTCCTCGCGCAGCTTCTCGTCGCCGCTCTCGACGCCGAAGTAGACCATGTGGCAGCCCGCCTCGGAGAGGAGGCGCGCCATCTCGTCGTTGGTGTGGTCGGCGCGCACGAGGCACGTGAACGGGCGCTTGACCGCCTTGCCGTACTCGGGCAGGAACTTCCGCACGAAGCCGCGCTCGATGGTGAAGACGTCGTCGTCGAAGCGCACCGTGTTGATGCCGTACCGGTCGCGCACCTCCATGATCTCGCCCAGGATGCGATCGACGCTGGGGCGGCGCATGATCTCGCCCTTCCCCTCGTACATGTCGTTGAAGCCCTTGTTGCTGCAGAACGTGCAGTCGTAGGGGCAGCCGCGCGCCGTGATGAAGTGCTTGTTCGGGTTGTCTCGCAGGAACTCGTACTTGTCGTAGTAGAGCGAGCGGTCCGGCGGCGGCAGCGTGTTGAGGTCGGCGACGAGCTCGCGCAGGTCGTTCTTGTAGAGGTCGCCGTTGTGCTTGACCCAGAGGTTCTTGATGTCGCGGATCTGCCCGCCGCCCTCGATGGCGTTGGCGAGGTCGAGCATCGCGTACTCGCCCTCGCCCTTGCAGATCGCGTCCATCCCATCGCCCTTCACGGCGTCGGGGAAGAACGTGGGATGCGGCCCGCCCATGATCGTGAAGGACTTGTAAGCTTCCTGGAACGCCTTCCCCACGCGGTAGGCGAAGGCCTGGCTTCCCGAGGAGATCGAGAACGCCGCGATGTGCGGCTTGAAGTCCCGGCACTTCTCGAGCAGCTCCTTCTCGTCGCGGCCGATGAAGAGCTGCACCTCGTGCCCCTCCCTCTTGAGGAGGGACGAGATGTACATCGGTCCCAGGAACTCGAACCAGAAGTTCTGGAGGAAGGCGATGCGTGCCATCTAGCCCCTCTGCACGAAGATGCGGCTCCCGCTCGCGATGAGGCTCGCGATCTTCTTCGGGGGAAGCTTCGCGAAGCTCTTCACGCGCCGGGCCAGGTACTGGGGCCGGAGGTAGAAGCGGCGGTAGGCGGACCGGAGCTTCTTCTTGATCTCGTCCGCGTCGCGGCCGGTGGGGACGTAGACGATGTCGTTGAAGACCGTGTAGTGCTGCCAGTCGTCGTTGATGATGGTGCCGCCCTCGAGGGCCGTCTCGTAGAGCGGCGTTCCCGGGTAGGGGGTCATCGTCAGCCAGTAGACGTAGTCGGGATCGATCTCGAGGCCGAAGTTGATGGTCGCCTCGGTCTCCGCGGCCGTCTCGGTGGGGAGCGTGAGCATGAAGGCCGCCACCGACTCGATGCCCGCCTGCCGCGTGATCCGGACGGCGTTACGCGCCTGGTCGAGGGTGTGGTCCTTCTTGATGAGGTCGAGCAGCCGCTGCACGCCCGACTCGATGCCGTAGAAGATCTGGTAGCACCCCGCCTCCGCCATCTTGTCGAGGAGCTCCTTGTCGACGAGGTTGACGCGCGTGAAGCAGGTCCAGGGGACCTTGATGCCGCGGCGCATCATCGAGTCCATGAGCTTCATCACGCGTGGGCGGTTCATCGTGAAGGTCTCGTCGTAGAACTGGAGCCCGTCGACGCCGAAGTCCTTCATCAGGTGCTCGATCTCGCCGATGACCTTCTCGTCGCTCATCCAGCGATGGGTCTTGCCGAAGGTCATGTGGCTCGTGCAGTAGCTGCAGCGGTAGGGGCAGCCGCGCGAGCTCATGAGGTGCAGCGTCTTGCGGCCCCGGAGCTGCGCCGCCGAGTGGTAGCGATCGATCGGGAAGAGCTGGCGCGCGGGATAGGGGAGCGTGTCGAGGTCCTCGATGAGCCCCTGGAGCGGATTCCGGCCGAACGAGAGGTCCGACCCCGAGCCCTCCTTGTAGTGAAGCGACAGAACCTGGCTTCGCGGCACCTTCCCCTCGACGTACCTCATCAGGTTGAGGAACGCGATCTCGCCTTCCCCCTCGATCACGAAGTCGACCTCGGGCGTCTTGAGGGCGTCCTGCGGGAAGAGCGATGCCTGGACGCCGCCGAAGACGACGGGCGTCCCGGGGTTCACGGTCTTCACGACGCGCGCGCACTTGTGGCAGCGGTCGATCGTCGTGCAGAAGGTCTGGAGCCCGACGAGCCCCGGGTTGAAGGCCGAGATCTCTCTCGCGAGGTCCTCGTAGTTGTAGCCCATGGCCTCGCAGTCGACGACCTTGACGTCGTGCCCAACCTCGAGCGCCACCGCCGCGAGCGATCCGAGGCCGATCGAGTTGTACATCGAGCCCGACTCGCGGAACTCGCCGTACTCGATCTCGAGGTTCGACGGCGGGACGATGAGCATCACGCGCATGGTGCGATCCTCAAGCGCTCGCCGCGGGGATCTGCCGGATCTCGTCCACGGATTGCCCCGTCTTCCACCGGCTCATGAAACGGCCGATCTTGATCTCCAGCACCTCGCGCGCGAGCTTTCCGTAAGCGCGCGGCGTGAAGATGATGCTGTTGGTCATGAAGCACTCGTAGGTGCAGTGGCACTTGGTCTCGTCGATGCGCCTCCTGATCTCCTCGGCCCGCGGCGTGCGCCAGATCGACTTGAAGTCGTAGTCGACCTTGCGCAGGTCGCCGATCGGCTCCTCGAGGAGCTCGCAGGGGTAGACCACGCCGTTGTTCTGGATGACGCCCGAGAGCGTGCCCGCGTAGCAGGGGAGCTGCTGCTTGTCCTCGACGAGGATCTTGGAGATCATGTCCTGGCGGACGTTCTGCATCGCCGACAGGACGTCGCCGAAGGGCTGGCCCGCGTAGGCCGCCATGGCGTTCTGCACGCGCTCCTTCTTGAGGAGATCGCCGAACTTCACGTAGTTGCCGGGATCGAAGTTCTTCGACTCGAGCGCGCGCGGCCGGCCCGTCGGGCCGCCCCACTCGAGCTCCTTGTCCATGGCCTTGTCGCCGAGCGTCTTGCCGCCGCGGACCACGAGGTTCGTGATGCCGGTGACGCCGAGCTCCTTCTTCAGGTAGCCGTAGATGGAGTCGAGCTTCTCGTGGTTCTTCTCCTGCACGGTGATCGCCACGTTCACGTTGAAGCGCGGGAACTCCTTGCGGAGCTTCTGGAGCTCGCGGTAGGTCCAGCACGCCTTCTGGAAGAGCCCGGGCGTCTTCCGGATGTCGTCGTGGTCGTCGCCGATGGCATCGATGCTCACGTCGATGGCGAAGTCCATCTTCGGGCAGCTCTCGAGGACCTTGCGGGCCCCCTTGATCACGCGCGTCGTGAGCGAGCCGTTGGTGGGGATGCCGGTGTTCAGGACGCCGCACTTCTTGTGGAACATCTCGATGATGTCCGGCAGGTCGATGCGCAGGAACGGCTCCCCGCCCGAGATCAGGAGGAAGAGGAAAGGCGCCATGTGGTCGGCGGTCTTCGAGAGCTCGTCGAACGACAGGTCGTTGCCCTCGAGCGGCGTGATGCCCCAGAGGCAGTGCTCGCACTTCGCGGTGCAGATATCCGTCACGAACAGAACGACATAGATCGGATCGGCACCGCGCTTGGTGAAGACGTGCTTCCCGTAGCGCAGGTAATCGGCGTAACCCATCGGGGGCGATTATCTAAGCACAGCGCGAGGCCGGTCGCAAGGCCGACCCGTCCGGTCCGCGCATCCGGGACGTGGGACTAGTCCCTTCGCGACGACGACTGGAGGCGCAGCAGGATGTTGAGGATCGCGACGAAGACGTTGAAGAGCCCGGCGAAGAGCATGAGCGCGCCGGGGATCGGGCTCGAGGCCATCGGGTTACTGAGGATCCCGCTCGTCGCGTAGATGAGGGCCAGCACGCCCATGATCCCGATCGCCGCCGCGATGAGGATGCCGAGCGCGCCGATGTGAAGGAACGAGTTGAGGACGATCGCTCCGAGGATGCTGGCGAACATCCCCACCATGAGGCCGCGTGGGGCGGAGAACGTCCGCTCGGCGGTGAAGACGTAGACCGTCACCGCGGCGAACACCATGCCGGAGAGGAGCAAGGCGGCGGGCACGATCATCGGCGCGACGACCGAGGCCATGAAGAGGATCGGCGCCAGGACCAGGCCCGAGACGAAACCATCGGCCACGAGCACGCTGACGCCCATGGCGGCGTTCCTGCGCGCCGCCATCGCGACGTAGGGGATCGCGTTCAGCAAGATCATCGCGACGATCAGCCAACGGGCGTCGCGAAGAAACGGACGACGGCGGGCGTGGTGGCGCCGAGCCAGCCGCCTGCCATCGCGGCGAAGACGGAGAGCCCGAGCAGAGCGTAGGTCTGCTTGATGACTGTCGCCTGTCCCTCGGCGAGCCGGGTCTGACCGAAGAGCCTGTCGCTGGTACTGAGACGATCGGAGTACATCGGGATCCTTCCGGCGCGGAGTGACCGCGTGCCATCTCTTTTTCGTAGGGCGGGGGCTCGTACCCGCCACAGTTCTGTCGGAAGGGTAGCACCTGCGCCAAGCGATCGCGAGTCGTCCCCGCCTCTTGACCTCCGCGCTGAACTAGACAGACTAGTACGCGAGCGCGCCCGCTGGCATCGACTCCGTAGAATGTCGCGAAGGGCAGGATCGGGTATCCGTCGGGGCGAGCGCGGTGCCGTCGTAGGTGTAGGCGGCGAGACTCGCATCGGCCGCGGGATCCGGGCCCGCACCAGGCAAGCTCGCTCCGCTCGCCCCGTCGAGATCGCCCGCCGCGACCCGACCGCCGAAGAGCGTGGGGCAGGATCACCAGGTGACCAGCCAGCGCGGTGACGGCGGCTCCGTCGTAGTCAAGCCCTGCGAACGCCCCGGGATTGCCCGGACCGGCGCCAGTGCGGTCGCGATCTCGGCATCGTCGATGCCGTCCACGTCGCCTGCCGCCACGAGCACGCCATACGCATAGGCGTAGGCATCGAAGTTCAGCCCCGGAAGCTGCGAGACGCTGCCCCCGTCCACGTTCCAGCCCCGGACCTGTGCGCCGAATGCGGCGCTGGGTCCTGGCCCGGTGAGGATCTCGTCGAATCCGTCGCCGTCGACGTCGCCCGAGCCGACGTTGACGCCGAACTTCAGCGTTCCGTAGGCGAAGAAGTTGACCCGCCCGATCGGAGAGACGCCGAGCGCATCGTAGTTCCAGCCCCGCACGTGCGGTCCAAAGACGGGACTGGGACCGGCGCCGGTCAATAGCTCGGCGTAACCGTCGATGTCCACCGAGCCTGCCGCGACATTGACGCCCCCCGACGAGTGTGCCGTGACAGAAGCTCACCTTCGCGATCGCGGATCCGTCGCGGCGGAACGCGCGGACGTGCAGCGCTCGGAGCGGGCGCCGGTCACGATCTCGCCGTAGAAATCGAGGTCGATGTCCCCGGCGGCGACGCGCACGCCGCCTCCCGAGCGTAGGCGCGGAAGTCCACCTGCGTCGGCGCGCCGGATCCGTCGTACACGCGCACCCCGGTGTCGCTCGCCGCCTGCCCGGCAATGGCGTCGACCCGCGCAGTGACGAGGATCTGGTACGCGGCCTGCCGGTCAGCCGTGCGCATCCATGGCGCCCGCGACGAACGATGCCGCCAGGCACGGCGGGAATTCCCAGGATCGCGCCCGTCGGCAGGTCGAGCGAGAGCCCGGACGGCAGCGCTCGGGACGATGAAATAGACGTACGGCGCCGACCCTCCGCTCGCGGCGATGGTCGCGGGTATGGCGTTCCGGCCCGCCCGTCAGGGAGGGCGGGAGGCTGGAGCGCGATCGAGGGCGATCGATGACGTCGACGTAGGCCTGGCTCCCGGTGCAGGCCGTGGCGTCGGTCGCGGTCACCGTGAAGGCAAACGGGCCTGTCCCTGAACGGGCGTTCCGGAGAGCACACCGCTCGAGGGATCGAGTGATAGACCGGGCGGGATCAGGCCGCCGTCACGACATAGATGTAAAGTGCGCTCCGCCGGAAGCCTGGATCGTCGCCCCGTAGGCCACTCCGGTGGTGCCTGCCGGGAGCGACGGCGGTGCGAGCGAGATGGGTCCGCAGACGACATCGATGACGTACGCACGGCTTCCCGTGCACCCCGCCGCGTCGAGCGCGCCGATCACGAAGGAGTACGTCCCGATCTGGAACGGCGTCCCGGAGATCCGCCCGGTGGCAACGTCGAGGGTGAGCCCGGGAGGCAGAGCGCCGTTCTCGAGCGCGTAGCTGTAGGGGGCGGTTCCGCCGCTCGCGCTGACCGTCTGGTCGTAGAACGCACCGCGTACCGCGTCCGGGAGGGTCGGAGGAGAGAGGGGCAGCGCGGCGCACGGCTGGTAGACCTCGCTCGTCTGGAGCTTCACCCCCAGGGCGCCCGTCCCTCCGGCCATGAGCACCGACCCGTTCGCGAGGACCGTGGCCGAGGGATAGGTGCGCCCGACGTTCACGGGAGAAACCCTGGCCCATCCGTCGGCGACAGGGTCGTAGATCTCGGTGGACGAGAGGATGCCGTACAGGAACTGGTCGCCCACGGCGACAAGGAGCCGCCCGTCGAGAAGCGTCACCATGAAGTGATGCGCGCGGCCGTCGTTCATCTGATCTCTCGTCGTCCAGGCGTGTGCGACCGGGTCGTAGGTATCGAGGAAGGGCCACGACCCGAAGCCGCTGTCCTCGCCGCCCGAGATCGCCATTGCTCCCGAGGGAAGGATCGAGAGCGCCTTGTCGACGCCGGGGCTGACGATGCTCGCATCGACGCTCCAGGTGCGCGGTACGGGGTCGTAGATCTCGCAGTACGGGATCGCGACGGGGTACGTGTCGGTTCCCGTGATCACCAGAACCGCTCCTGACGGCAAGATCCCCGCCAGGTGGCCATAGCGCCGGTAGGTCAACGGCCCCGACGCGCTCCAGGTACCGCTCGCCGGATCGAACTCCTCGGTTGTCGCGAGCGGGTTGTTGTTGAGGACACCTCCCGCGACGATCACCTTGCCGCTCGCCAGGCGCGTCGCGGTCGCGACGGAACGCGCGCCGATCATGGAGCCGGTCGTCGAGAACGTGCCGCTCGCCGGATCGTAGATCTCCGCCAGGGGCGAGCTGCTTCCCCCGGCAATGAGAACCGTTCCGCTGGCGAGGAGCGTCGCCGTGTGTGCCGATCGCGCCATCGCCATCGTCCCCGTCGGGTTGAAGACGCCGGCGACCGGGTCGTAGCGCTCGCACGAGGCGAGGCCCGGGCTCCCGCCCGCGATCAGGACCGTGCCATCGCCGAGCAGCGTTGCCGTGTGGAACACGCGTGGCACTGCCATCGGGCCCGTGAAGGTCCAGCTCCCCTGGGCGAAGGCGCGCGATGCCGAGAGCAGCACGCACGCCGACGCCACACGGCACCAGCGTAGAGCGAGGTCGCGACGTTCACGAGCCGCCCGTACCATGGCTCCTCTTGCTCCAGCTTAGCGCAGAGCCCCGCCGGTTCCGTGGGGAAGGTAGCATCTGCGCCATGCAATCGCGAGCCGTCCCGCGGTGACCGGCCCGTCTCCCGGGGATCGCTGGAAGAAGGTCGTGCTGGTCGCTGGGTTCCTGGTGTTCGTCGACTTGCCGCACCTCCCGCTCCGGTTCCTCTCGCAGGCGTCCCGGGGCTGGGAAGACGTCGCCGACAACGCGAACGTGATGTCCCAGATCGCGGAGGCGAGCCGCGGAGGGCTCGTCTACCAGAACCCCTACGCTCCCGAGGGCTCGCCGCGCCTGGTATTCCACCCGCTGTTCCTCGCGGCGGGGCTCTTCGTACGCGCCGGGCTCGCGGCGGACTGGGTGTTCCGGATCGTGCGGATGGTCGGGGCGCTCGCGGTGGCGCTCCTCACGGTGCGGATGTCCTGGCGATACGCGCCCGGGGACCCGGCGATCGCGACCGTCCTGATGCTGTTCGGCTCCGGCGTCGGACCCCTGGCCGCGCTCGTCGATCGGCGCATGCCGCTTCCGGAGAGCTTGCAAGCGCTCCGCGTGAGCCTGCCCGAGGCGACGACGGCGGACACGTGTACGGTCTACGCGCACGTCGCCGTGGCTCTCGCGATGCTCCTTGCGGTCCATGCCTGCTGGCTCGTGGCGATCGCGACGGGCTCGCGCCGCGCGGCTTGGGGAGCGGCGATCTGGCACGCGCTGCTCGCGTTCACTCATCCGTTCGACGTCGTGCCCGTCGTCCTCGTCGTGGTCGCGTCGATCGCGGCCCTCGCCGCGCGGGGCGAGAGCGTCGTCCGGCTCGGCCTCCTCGCCCTGCCGGTCCTCGCGGCCCCCGCGCCCGGCGTCGCCTACTTCAAGTGGCTCTCGGTCGCCCATCCCGAGCTCGCCAACGCGGTCCACCTGAGGCAGCCGCCCTACCCGCTGATGCCGATGCTCGGCACCGTGGGTGCGACCGTCGCCGTCGCGATCGCGGCGGCCGTGCTTCACCGTGGACGTCGAGGCGTCACCGACGTCTACATCCTGGTCTGGCTCTGCGTCCAGCTCTTCGCGGCGACCATCGGACTTCCGCTCGTCTCGTTCGAGCGGCGTCTCATCATGGGCGTGCTCGCCCCCGCCGCGCTGCTGGCCGGTCCGCTCGTGGCACGGCTCCTGGGCGGGCGACCCCCGTCGCGAGCGCTGGGCGTCCTGCTTCTCCTGTCGTGCGTCGCCGGTAGCTTCGTGCGGCAGCTCTCGCTCGAGGACCTCGTGCCCGCGCGGGTGGTCGCCAAGGGCAAGCAGCGTCCGCTCAGCATCCGGACGGCGGACGCGCTCGCCGATCCCACGCCGCTGTGGCGCGAGCTACGCGCGCGCCTCCAGCGCGGGGACATCATCCTGTGCCCGGCGGGGATCGGCGTCGCCGTCCCGTGGCGCACCGATGCCAAGCCCTACATCGGCCATCGCGCCTACACCCCCGACTACGAGCGGCGCGAAGGGGAGCTTCGCGCGTTCTTCACGTCGATGAGCGACGCCGAGCGCCGCGGATTCCTGGACGCGCGGCACATCACCTGGATCCTCCAGATGGCGCCGCTGCCTCCGGCGGAGCTGACGTCGAGCGTCGTCGAGAAGGTGGCCGAGATCGGCGGCGCGCGGCTCTACCGCGCCGTGCGATGACCCGCGCCCGCGCCGTCGCGACGGTGCTGGGGCTCGGCGCCCTCGCCGTCGTGCTCGTCCGCACGGCGTGGGTCTCGGACGACGCCTACATCACGTTCCGCGCCATCGACAACCTGCGGCACGGCTACGGGCTCCGCTACAACGTCGTCGAGCGCGTCCAGGTGTTCACGCACCCGCTCTGGATGATGGTGATGGCGCTCGCCTCGATGGCCACGCGCGACGTCTACGTGACGTCGATGGTGCTCGGCATCGCCCTCTCGCTCTTCTCGGCGGGATACCTGGCGCTGCGCGTGGCGACCTCGATCCAGGGGACGATCCTCGCCCTCGCGGTCTTGATCCTCTCGAAGGCGTTCGTGGACTTCTCGACCGCGGGACTCGAGAACGCGCTCTCCCACGCGCTGCTCGCCGTCTTCTGCGGGCTCGCGCTCGACGCGGAGCGCCCGCGCCGCCTGCCGCGGATCGGGCTCGTCGCGGGGCTCCTGGTGCTGAACCGGCTCGATGCGCTCCTCCTCGTCGCGCCGGTCCTCGCGGGCGAGATCGCGCGGGCGCGCGGCGGGCGCGCGGCCGCGGCGATCGCGCGAGGCTTCGTCCCGCTCGTCGCCTGGCTCGGGTTCGCCACCTTTTACTACGGCTACCCGCTCCCGAACCCCGCCTACGCCAAGCTCGGCACGGGGATCCCAGGCGCCGTGCTGGCGGCGCGAGGGATGGCCTACCTTCACAACTCGCTCCGGGTCGATCCGCTCACGCTGGTCACGATCGCGGGTGCCGTCGCCCTTGCCGTCGCGCGGCGGGATCTCCGCTGCCTGCTCGTCGCGTCCGGCATCGCGCTTCACCTGGCGTACGTGGTGCGGGTCGGAGGCGACTTCATGAGCGGGCGGTTCCTCACGGCGCCCCTGGTGTGCGCCGTGGCTGTGCTCGCGCGCGTCGAGGGAAGCGCCGTCGTGCGCTGGGTCCTCGTGGCCGCCGCGGCGATCGCCGGCGTCGTCGCGCCAGAGCCGACGCTCCTGTCTTCGCGGGTTTTCGGTCAGGGTCAGAGGAGCTACGACCACGGCATCGCCGACGAGCGCGCCTTCTACTTCCAGGGAACGGGCCTCCTGCGCGCCGCGTCCCGCGGCGAGCCCGACCAGGAGCTCGCGAAGGATGGCCGGGCGCTGCGCGCGAAGCGCGTCGGCCTCGCGATCCGCCCCGCGGTGGGTATGGTCGGCTACTTCGGAGGTCCGGGACTCTACGTCCTCGACCTCCACGCCATCGTCGATCCGCTGCTCGGCCGCCTGCCCATGATGCAGGGCGCGGGTTTCCGTCCCGGCCACTACCGGCGCCGGATCCCCGCGGGCTATGCGGAGAGCGTCGCCGGCGAGAACCGGATCGCCGACCGCCGCCTCGCCGCGTACGACGATCGCCTGCGTCTCGTCACGCGCGGCCCGCTCTGGAGCGCGGAGCGCATCGCGGAGATCTGGCGGCTGAACACGGGCCGGTACGACGCGCTCCTCCGCGCCTACGGCGAGCCGCCGAGGCTCGTCGTGACGCTCGACCGCGTGCCCGCAGAGCCGCCGCTGCGCGCACGCTGGGACCGGCCAGGCGTGCTCCCGCTCGGGCACGGGATCGACGTCGAGCTTCCGGCAAGGAGCCACGCGACGCGGCTCGAGCTCTCGATCGACGGCACGACGAGCTACGACGTCGTCTTCCGCGAGGGTGCCACCGAGGTCGCGCGTGCCTCCATCGCGATCCCGGAGCCGCCGGGCCCGGAGATCACGACGCGCGCGCTCGACGTCCCCGGGGCCGCGCGCGGGTACGACAGCATCGCGATCGATCCGCGCACCGGCAGCGATCGATCGGCGCTCGGCCACATCCGGGTCGACTGAG
Organism: Acidobacteriota bacterium; assembly: GCA_046331505.1. Classification (GTDB taxonomy): domain Bacteria; phylum Acidobacteriota; class Vicinamibacteria; order JAXLQT01; family JAXLQT01; genus JAXLQT01. The sequence continues at coordinate 37,322 of JAXLQT010000038.1, read as the reverse complement.
CTCGTTGGGAGACAATCGCGTCGGGTCATCGACCTTGCTCCGATCCATCCTCTGGAATGCCGCCCGCGCGTGCCGGGTCGCGGTGACGGTCGCCGCGTGCGTGTCGATCGCGACGCTCGTCGTCATCACGCTGATGCGGCTCGTCTACCCCTACGAGCTCGAGTGGATCGAGGGCGGCGTCGTGGATCACATCGACCGCATCCGCGAGGGGCAGCCCTACTACGGGCCGCCGTCCATCCACGGCACGGCGTTCATCTATCCGCCGCTCTACTTCTACACGGCTGCCGCTGTGTCGTTTCTGACCGGCCCCGGCTTCGTGCCGCTCCGCCTGGTCTCGTGGACGAGCTGCATGCTCGGGATCGCGCTGATCTTCCGCATCGTGTCGCGAGAGTCGGGGGGACGGGCCGGCGGCGTCGTCGCCGCGGGGACGTACGCGGCCTGCTTCGAGTTCTGCGGGTCGTGGTGCGACATCGGCAGAGTCGACAGCTTGCTCTTGCTCCTCCTGCTCACGAGCGTCTACATCCTGCGCTTCCGCACGAGCGTCGCCGGGGCGGTCGCTTGCGGCACCGTGCTCACGCTCGCCTTCTTCACCAAGCAGACGGCGATCGGGCTCCTGGTCCCGTGCCTCGTCGTCGCCCTGTTCCGCGGATGGCGGCACCTCGCGGCGCTCGCGTCCGTGGCCGCGGTGGGAATGGGGGGCGGCCTGCTCCTCCTCAACTGGCTCTTCGATGGATGGTTCTGGTGGTACGCGTTCCATCTCGTCTACCACCACCGGCGGATGCGCCACCTCCTCCACCAGTTCTGGACGGAGGCCGTGCTGCCCGTGATGGGCATCGCGATCCTGCTCGCCGCGATCTACGTGATCGGGCGGGCGCTCTCCCGCGACCTCTCGGGAGCTTCGTTCTGGGCGCTCACCGGCGGCGGGCTCGTCGTCCTCGCCTGGATCTCGACGGCGAAGGTCGGAGGCTTCTCCAACCTCGGCATGCCCGCGGCGGCTTCGCTCGCGATCTTCGTCGGGCTCGCGTTCGAGCAGGCGTTCCAGCTCGCCCGCGATCGCTCGACCGCACCCGCTGCGCTGGTGGCGCTCCTCGTGGCCGCCGGTAGCGGCGTCCAGCTCTGCCTCCTGGCCTACGACCCACGTGCCCAGGTCCCGACGGCCGCGGACCGCGCGGCCGGAGACCGCGTCGTCGCGAAGATCCGCTCCCTTCCCGGTGACGTCTTCACACCGTTTCACGGCCATCTCACGACCGCGGCGGGAAAGAAGCGCTGGGTCCACGTGATGGCGGTGGACGACTGCATCCGCGGCGATCGCGGCGAGGCGACCCAGCGCCTCCAGGCCGAGCTCCACGAAGCGCTCTCCGGGAAGAAGTTCGGGGCCGTCGTGCTCGGCGGGCCCATGAGAGACGTCGAGCAATGGCTCGCACGCGACCTCTTGCCGTCCTATGGCCCCACCGATCGTTTCTTCGAGGACGACGCGTCGTTCTGGCCGCGCACGGGCCGCCACATCCGCCCCGAGGCGATCTGGCAGCCGAAAGCGCGAGCCGCCGCGCCATGACGTCCGAGCGGGAGGGGTGGAAGCGGGACTTCGTCCTCGTGACGGCGTTCCACCTCGTCCTGGCCGTTGCGTGCATCGCGATGGGGGTCCGCATCGACGCCCAGCCGGCCCGCGGGTGCTGGGACTGCTTCTGGCAGAGCATTCCGGCAAGCCTCCTCGTGACGCGCCCCACGGAGTCGCTGTGGTATCTCCACGCGCAGCCTCCGCTGTTCAACCTGTGTGGCGCGGCGCTCCTCCTCATCGCCCCCACACGCCAGCTCGCCCTCCTCCACGGCCTCCACGTCGTGCTCGGCGCTCTGACCTCGGGCATGGTCTACGGCATCATCCGCCGCGTCGCCGGCCGGCGCCGTGCGGCGCTCGCCGCCGCCCTCCTGCTCGCGACCAATCCGACGATGCTCCTCTTCGAGGCCTACCCGCTCTATGTCGTGACGACGGCCTTCCTCGCGACACTGGCCGTGTTCGCCCTGTGTCTTCGCGAGTCCGCCGGCGATGTCGCCCTGCTCGTCTCCGCCGGAAGCATCGCCACGCTCACGCTTCTCTGGAGCACCTATCACCTCGCCTTCGCCGTCGTCTGGGCGGTGCTCGTGGCGACGGTTGCCACCCGGCGGCTCCGCACGCTTGCCGTTGCGCTCCTGCTCGTGGCTCCCGTCGGCGGTTGGTATGCCAAGAACCAGGCGCTCTACGGCTTCTTCGGAGCCAGCTCCTGGTTTGGCCAGAGCCTCTGGCGGGCCGTCTCGGCCCGCTACACGCCGGAGCAGCTCCAGACCCTCGCGCCCGTCGCCGGGCTCGACAAGAAGCTGATCTCGATTCCGCCGTTCAGCCTCCCGTCGCGCTACGTGGCACTTGGTTACGCCGCCCGGTCGCCGATCCCCCTCCTCGACGGCGACACCCGCCACAACCTGAACATCGTCGCCATCTCGAGGGCATACGGCGCCAGCGCCGGGCGCCTCCTCGTCCACGATCCCGCACACTACGCCGGGAATGTCGCGCGAAGCTACCTCGCGTTCACGAGACCCTCGCCGTCGCTCCAGGCCCACGTCGGGGCCAACGCCGCGCGCATCCCGCTCCTCGTGGTCCCGTGGTCCCAGATCCAGGGAGCCGCGATCGCCGCGCTCATCGGCGTCCCGTGCGGCCCGCTCCTCGCCATTGCGCTGCCGGTTCTGTTCGTCGCACACGGCGTGCGCGCCGTGCGGTCACCGCGCGGGGTCACGGACCACATCTCGAGCGAACCCGTCGTCCCGCTCGCCCTCGTGCTGTGCGGCTACACCCTCGCGGCAGGATGTCTCTTCGAGTACGGCGAGACGGCCCGTTTCAAGGTCACCATCGAGCCCCTCCTCGGCGCACTCCTCGCCGCCCCGCTCGTGGCGCTCGACCGCCGATGAATGCGCCGGGAGGTCGCGATCAAGCCCCGAGGAGCGGCCCCCGGATCACGGCGGAGCTCTTTCGGAGGCTTCTCGAGGAGAGCGAGCCGACCAGGGCCGTGACGATGATGGCGCAGTTCTGGTCTCACAGGCTCGACGCGGACCATCTGACGTTCGGGCTTTCGGCGTACGAGTACCGGATCCAGCTCTGCCTGATCTACACCGGGGAGATCAGCAACGGGGGCCACGCCCAGTTCGTCGACAACCGAGGCACCGAGCGGGTCGCCAGCACCATCTCCGCCCTGCAAACCGTCGGATTGCATCTCCTTGCGCGTGTGCTCGCCTCCGCTGACGAGTTACTCCGCAGGCCCTCGGGGCAGGGGAGCAGTGTGCCTGCCGACTGGAGGCAGCTCGACGTCGCGGCGTGGAAGTCGGCGGACTGGCCCCGGTGCGACCGAGCCCTTCTGGCGTATGCGCGCGAGCATGCGGACGAGATCCTCGTTCCCGAGCGGGCCTGACGCAGGGGCTCGAGCCACGGCTCGAAGCACGAGGTAGCGGCGGGACGGGTGCCGGGTCGCGGGATCGATCCGTGCTCCTCGGGACGGTACTTCCACGGCTGGAGCGGGATGTCGGGAGTGTCCGCCCCGCCGCAGGGCGCTCCGGTGGTTGCGCCGGGCACCTGGCTCCTGCGGGACGGCTGGCTGCGTCACGGCCGTTCCAGCCGAGCGAGGTCGCGCGCCGTCACTACCGGGCAGGGGCGCGCGCCCATGGCTCGACGCCACGGGTGCTCGCTGTCAGCGGGAAAGTCGCGGCGGGCCTACGGTAGCCGCTGCAGATGTCGACCAGGTAGTTGATGGGAACTCGTCGCAAGCGTCGCTGCCGGTTCTCGTTGAATGGACGTGACGCGGCGCCTGGGCGGCTCGAGGACGACCTCGTTCGCGGCCTCTACGGCGACGGCGAGTAGCGGACTGGCGATGCCGCCAGTTCCCGCACGGCCACCGGGGCCAAGGACCCAGCCTCGAGCCAGGGCTCTCGGCTGTTCCATGATGGAGCCGAGGACTCGAGCCGTCACGTAGGATCGGTGGGCGATGCGGAGCGAGAGGTCGAGGCGGCTCGACGTGATCGCCATCCGGTTCGGCGAGCGGCTGCGGCCCGAAGGGTTTGCCCGTCACGGGCGGAGGTTCTTGCGCCCGATGCCAGACGGCGTCGTGCACTTGGCGAGCCTCGGGGGGCTTCGCTCCGGGCGAGGCGAGTTCACGCTCGATCTCGCGGTGACGTTTCCCGAGGTGGAGCACACGATCGACTGGCCGGGAGCGGTCTCCATCCGACCCATGATGAACCGGAACGAGAACGTCGACCGCTGGCTGCCCGTCGAGGAGCACGTCGATCTGCTCCTGGAAGAGCTCGTCCCTTGCGTGCTCGAGAATCCCGGGCCGCGCTTCTTTGCGCTGTTTGGATCACGGGCAGCCCTCCTGGAGTCGTGGCGCGACAACAAGCTCGACAGCGCGACGATCGCGCGCCTCAACCGTGACTTCCCGCTCAGGAGCGGGCAGATCGCGAGCTCCGGGTTCTTCCAGTACATGGCGGCACTCAAGCGAGCGGGGGCTCCGCTGGAGCGTCGGCCTCGCTATCTCGCCAACGTCCACTTCTCGCCGAAGGCCGAGCTCGCGGTGGCGGCAGTCCTCGTTCACGAGGGGCGTCGCGACGAGGCGGCCGCGATCCTCACGGAGGAGCATGCGACCGCCATCTACCCCGAATACGCGGCGAACGTCCTCAGGACTGCAAAGCGTCTCGGCATCCCTTTGAGCGCCGTGACGGCGAGGGAGATGAGGAGGGGGTCGGTGTAGGGGATGCGGTAGCGCATGACGACGTGGAAGGGGGCATGGATGAGGAAGCCGAGGAGGAAGTAGAGGGCGATGAAGATGGCGACGCCGCGGTCGAGGCGCCAGAGCGCGCAAAGTCCCAGCGCGCCGAAGACGTAGAGGCCGCCGATGAGGAGCGCGCTTCCGAGGACGGCGGGGCGGCTGTGGGCGCGGGGGTCGAGGTAGGGGCGGACGTATCGCAGCATGCGGTGGAGGGTGCAGATGGCATAGGCGCCGGGATCGGAGCGCACGCTCTCCTGGAAGAGGCGGCGCCATTCGCGGCGGCGGTCGCCTGGGGTCGGGGCGCGAGCGGCAACGGCCTTGGCCGTGCGGAGGACCTCGCGCTGGAGGTCCGCCGAGAGGCGCGCGAACTCCGCGCGGTCCGAGGTCGCGGAGAGGCGGCACATGAGCGGGTGCGACGAGACCCACATCGTGTGGGCCGCGCCGTCGTTGACGACGATGACCTCGCCGAACGCGAGGTAGTTCCGTAGCGTCCAGGGACCGACGGCCAGCGTGGCGCCCACGGCGAGGAGGAGCGGCGCGCGAAGCTCGCGGCGGCGTAGCGCGAGGGCGACGGCCCAGAAGGGGATGACGGCGAGCGCCGAGGGTCGCGTGAGCGCGGCGAGCCCGGCGAGAAAGCCCGCGACCCCGAGCGACGCCGAGCGCGGAGCCCTGAATGCGCGGAGGAGGAGCCAGGTGGGCAGGGTGAGGAGAAGCATGAAGAGGCTCTCCGTCGCGACGGTCGACGTCGAGAAGACGAAGAGCGGGTGCAGAGCCGCGAGCAGCGCCGCGAGCCACGAGGGGCGGTCGGTCCCCGCGATGGCGCCCGCGAGGAACGCGATGACGATCACCGTGACACTGTCGGCGAGCGCGAGCGCGATCTCGATGGCGAGAACGCGATCCGGGTGGCAGCCGGTGACTGCCGCGATGAAGAACGGGAATCCCGGCGGGCGGAAGATGGCGCGGCCTCCCATGGCGGGATAGGTGCCGGTGTCGCACAGCCGCCGCGCGTGATCGATGTAGTCGGACGCGTCCCCGAACTCGTCTCCGCGCGCGCCTCCCCTCGCGATGGCGGCGGCGCGAACGGCGAACGCGAGGATCGCGATCGCCACGAGCGCCCGTGGGCGTGTGCCGCGCTCCACGTCCTATGGCGCCGACAGTGTCTCGTCGTCGGGCGTGTCGGGCTTTCCGTCCTGGCCGGGAGCCACGAGCTCGAAGCGGAGCTCGCCGCCGGGAGCGGGGCGGTAGAGGATCGAGTGGTGCCAGCCGTCCTCGAGCGTCTCTTCTTCGAGGCCGCCCGCCGCGATGATGGGCCCGATGTCGGGCGGGAGCTTGCCGTACTCGGCGTAGTACGCGTGGAGCGCCACGAAGATCGTGCGCAGCCTCGTTCGCGTCGTGGCGAGACGCGGCATGTCGCTCATGACGGGCTTGTCCTCGAGCTCGGCCTTGAAGCGGCGCGCGGCCTCGGCGCGGATGGGTTCCGTGCGTGCCTTGTAGGCTGCGGGATCCTTGCTCGGATCGAGGTCCGTCGCCTCCTGGAGCACCCTGTTGACCCTGTTCTGGATCTTCACGATGCCGGTCGTGTCGGACGGATCGAGGCTGGCCATCTCGCGCATGAGCTTAAGGACCTCGACGACCGCCTGCTCGTCCGGCGGCTCGTCCGCGAGCACGGGCCCCGAGATCAGGAGCGCGGCGGCAAGTGCGACGAGCGAGCGGCGCACTGTCATGACCGTGCCGCCGGCGGATTGATCTCGGGCAGTGACTTGAGCCACGCAAGCGCCTTCGGGATGCCCTGCTCGATCATCGAGTCGTAGTGCTCGCCCTCCTCGACGGTCTCGTACACGGCCCGCGTGTTGAGGGACTTCAGCTTCTCGACGAATCCGGCAAGCTCCTCGGACTTCACGTTCGTGTCGTCGTCCGCGTGGAAGAGGAACGTCGGGCACTGGAGCTTCGAGATCCCGGCGTCCGGCGACATGCGCTTCAGGGCGTCGCCGAGACCCGGGATCGCGAGGGCCTCGAGGTCCTCGGGCTTGAAGCGCGACATGAGGTCGACGACAGGGGCGTAGGCGATCGCCGCCTTCACGCGAGGCTCGTTCTCCGCGACCTGGAGCGCGAGCGTCGCCGCGGAGCTGTGACCGGCGACCGCGATCCGCGCGGGATCGATCTCCGGGAGCTGCGCGGCGATGTAGTCGATGGCTGCTCGCGCGTTGGCGACGCCGAGCTCGGCCGCGAGGAACTTGCGTGCACCGACGTCGAACACACTGTCGGGCGCGCCCCTGGCGACGGGGCCGTCGAGGCTGTAGGCGACGACGGCGTAGCCACGCTCGGCGTAGGGGACGTGCTCCACCATGTCGCCCTTGCCGAGCTCGTTGCCATAGACGAGGGGTGTGCCGGCCGGAGCGACGAGGACGCACGGGAGCTTCCTCTCCGGGAGCGGGTCGGGCTCGTAGATCCAGAGGGTCATCGGCTCGCCCCCGCGTTGGAACTTGGCGATGCGCAGGCTGACGCCCTCGACGACCGTCTGCGGTCCTCCCGGCATCGGAGCGCTCGCGGCGTCGAACGGCGGCGCCTGCGGCAGCGCGGGGATCGGGGTCCCTGGCGTGGCGGCCGGCGAGCTCGCGGGTTCCGGCTGCTCGATGAGGCGCGGTCTCGCTCTCGAGCTCGATGCAACCTTGGTCGCGCTGGTGTCGGAGCAGCCGTCCGTCGCGAGAACGACGGCGACTCCGAGAAGAGCGATGCGAGCCTGCGATGTCACCACCATGAGGACGCCCTGCCGGCGCATCCTACCGCCGGAGCTTCGTGCGTGCCTCACGGCCGGACGGCTCGATAGAGCGAGAGCGTCCCGAACGCCGTCATCCGGCGGTGCGTCTCCGCCACTTCCCGGAATCCCGCGGCCTCGCAGAGGGAGGGGATCTTCCCCGCGACGTTCTCGGCCGTGCTCGCGAACCCGTCGAAGACCTGCACGGTGAGGTAGGCCGCGCGCATGAGCACGTTCTGCGCGCGGCCCCAGTCTGCGATGTGGAGCTCGCCGCCGGGCTTGCACGCCCCGAAGATCGCGGCCAGCGCGTCGCGCTTCCGATCGGGCGCGAGGTGGTGGAAGACGAGGCTCGAGACCACGCGGTCGAAGGTCCCCCGCGCGAAGGGAAGGGCGTGGGCCAGCGCGCGACAGAGGGCCACGTGGCCCGACGTCTTGCCCGAAGCGATCGCGAGGATCTCCCCGTCACCGTCGATCCCCACGACGGTCGCCCCGGGACACGCGCGCCGGATCATCAGGGCGAGCGTTCCCGTCCCGCAGCCGACGTCGAGCACGCGGTGCCCGGGCGCGATGCGTGCGGCGTCGATCAGCAGCTCCTTGAAGCGCGCCTCGGGAAGAGCCGCGCGTATGACGGGATCGTAGAGCCTCGTCAGGGAGCGGAACGCGAGAGCCGGGACGTAGCGATCGGTCACGGGCAAGCCCCGGCCGACCCGCGGCGGCGCACCTCGCCCATCTCGATCAACGCCGAGCTGAACAGTCCCATGGTCGTGAACGCACACAGTGGCGCCGTGTACCAGTAGAAGCCGTCGTAAACGAGAAGGTGGGCGAAGAACCCCACGCTCGACGCCATCATCGCCATGGCGAGCGGCCCGTCGTCGCCGTCGGCGCGTCGCGTCGCGATGAGCCAGAAGAACCGCAGGAGCCCGGCGACGAGGAGGAGGAGCGCGCCCAGGCCGAGGATGCCCGCCTCCGCCAGCAGCGTCATGTAGGCGTCGTCGGCGGTCGACCAGATGGGGTTGCGATTGTGCACGCCCTCCGGGAGGAACACGTCGTACAGGGCGCGAAACTGTCCGAGGCCGGCTCCGAGGATGGGATGGCGCGCGAGGATCCCGCATGCGATCCGGATGCCAAGTATGCGCTGCGATATGAAGATCGACTTCGCTTCCGCCGCGTTCCAGATGTAGGGCTTGCCGAGCTCGTTGTCCTGGATGCCGTGCGTGTCGAACGGTGCGACGCGCCCGCGTGGGCGCCGCGCGACCATGAGGCCGCCGCACAGGAGCGCGATGACGGCGGCGGCCGCGACGATCCTGCGGCGGTTCGCGGCGGAGAGCCGCCACAGGAACGGCAGTGCCGCGGCGAAGGCCAGGTAGGCGCCGCGGCTCATGGTGAGCAGGATGCACGCGAACGAGAGAGCCGAGACCACCCGACCGAGGAGCTTGAGCGGGCCCTCGGATCGGATGGCGGCGTAGAGCGCGATCGGCATGAGCGCGAGGAGGTAGCTCGCGAGCGCCATGTAGTGGCCGAGCGTGGAGAAGGGCTTGGGTCGCAGGTTCGCGTGGTAGAAGAGTGGCGTGAACGCCCGGAAGTAGGCGCCATAGAGGAAGTCCTTCCACCCGGCGGCCTCCACGAGGCCGACCGCCGCGACGAACCCGAGCGCGGCGAGCACGGTCGCGAGGGACGTCTTGAAGAGGCGCGGCCCCATCGGGCACCAGGCGCCAGCCAGGAGCGCCGCCGCGTAGCAGAGGAAGTACCGCTCGAGGTTCGCCAGGCTCATGGCGCGATCCGCGGCGAGGATGCTTCCGAGCGCGAGCACCACGACGAGGATCGCGACGGGACGCTCGATCGCCGACACGGCGTCCGAGGCGCGGCCATAGAGGATCCGGCGCGTCGCCCCCAGCACGAACGAGAAGATCACGAGCGCGGCGGGGAGGTCGAGCCGCGTGTGGAGGAAGGTCCCCGAGAGGAGAGGGTAGGCCTCGAAGGGGAAGACGGCCAGGAGGACGATCGCGGCAAGGAGGGAGGCGACGGACAGAACCTCGAGCAGAGCCCTCGGACCGCGTGCGGGCTCGGGGCCTCGGTCCGGCGCGAACCTCTCGATGGCCGCCGTGACGAGGAAGAGCGCAGCGCCGAGGCCGAGCAAGAACATGATGATCATGCGCGTCGGGTTGTGGCGCGCCAGGAAGTCGGCGTGGCGCGCGAAGAAGCTGGTCATCGGGCCGGCGTTGAGCGGCACCGTCTTCACCCAGTCGATCTGGACCCTCGACCCGGTGGGCCCTGCCGGCGAACGGCTCCAGCGTGAGCCGCCGGATGGTTCCCTGCCAGCCAGGGACGAAGAGCATGTTCACGTAGTGGGTCGTGCCGGCGGTCGTGAGCGGCGGCACGGAGACGCATCCGGACTGCGCGGCCGCGGAATCGTGGGCGAAGCACAGGCGCGCCGGCGCGGAACCCTTGCCGCCAGGCAGCGAGCTCGCTCCCTTGATCTCGCAGATGGTCGTGCGCCCGGCGTCGACGACGACCCACTCCGGTGAGAGAAGGTAGGCGTCGGCCTCGCGCACTGTACCGTCCACCCCGCGGCCGCGAGCCCCGGCCCGGGAAGCCAATCGATGTCGATGGCCTCGGCGCGGGAAGTCGCGGGAAGAGGGATCGCGATCCGTCGGCTTCACCGTACCGATGAGACAGCGGCCGAGCTCGATCGTTCCCTCCCCGTCGAAGGGGTCGAGCCGGAGCGCGGTGATATTGCGCGGCGCCGCGAACGCGAGGGGCACGGGAGGTAGCGGTGCCAGCGTCCGCTCGGCGGCGACCGTCAGCTTGCACGAGAGCCCCTCCGTGAACTCCGGCAGCGCGACCGACATCGCGAAGAGCCGCGGCGACCGAGAGCTCGGCGCGGCGTCGCGACGCGCGCGACGATCTCGATAGCGGTGTCCTTCGGGGCGGCGAGGGCGCGGGAGGAGCGCCGTGACCCCGGGATCGGGGCCGGTGGACCGGAAACCCGCGCCGTCGGGCTCCGCGTCGTTGGCGGCGGAGAAGGAGACGGAGACGGCGCTCGCGTCAAGGGAGAGTGCGGCGGGAGGCTCCGGGTGGCCAGTAGCGGGAGCGCCAGCGCCTATCGATACGAAGAGCGCGCCGCGGCGCCGGGCGCGCGGAGGCTACGGCGCCGGGACGTCGGGCGGCTTGAGGTCGGGCTCTTCCTTCCTCGGTGGCACGTCCAGCACTCGACCTTCTCCTTCGTGTCCTTGAACGTGGTGGCGTTCAGGTCCATCGTCATCTTCATCATCTCTCTCGCGCGCATCTTCTTCGGCTTGTCGTCCTTGCTCGCGTCGCCCTGGACGTGGCAGAAGTCGCACTTGACGCCGAGCGCCTTCGCCTGAGACTTCATGATCGCGGCGAGCTCCGGCTGGGGGATGTCCGCGCGGAGCACCTTCAGGTTCTTGGGCCGCGGTGGCTCCTGCGTCGCCGCCGGCCGCGCGAGGAGCAGGACAAGGACCGATGCGGCGCCGAGTGTCGAGAGGACCGTGTTGCGTGTCGTCATGAAGATGGAACGCCTCCTCGTCGTGGGATTCTACTCACGGTGCCGCGTCGATGCGCGCCAGCAGCTCCTTGACCTGAGGCTGATCGGGCCGGATCGCGAGTGACGCTTCGAGCTCAGCTCGCTCGTCGGCGCGCTCCGGACTGCAGCAGCGCGAACGCGTAGGCGCAGGGACCCTGCGGGGTCGCGGCGAGCTTGAGCCGCCGCCCGAAGGGCGAGCAGGCGCGCGAGGTCGCCGGTCTGGGTTTCCGACGTCGCGAGGGCCACGAGGGTCTGGTGGGGAATCTGGCGCGATCGCGAGCGCCTTCTCGAAGTCGGCACGCGCCGGCGGCGTCGTGGGCCCGTGCCTTCAGGGATGCCTCGGAGGGCCAGCGGGCATCGGCCGGATTGCGGGCGGAACTGCTCGCGAGCTTGCGCGCCCCGACGTCGTCGCCGAGCTTGAGGGCGATCTCGGCGAAGCCGCCGCGATCGCGGTGCTCTCGTCGTCTTTCTCGCGCGCTGCCGCGAGGATCGTCCGCGCGCCGGCGAGGTCCCCTCGCTTCGCGAGGATCTCGGCCTTCACCGAGAGCGCCATCGCGCTTCCCGCATCGAGCGCGATCGCGCGATCGACCTCGGACATCGCGTCGTCGGGCCGGTCTCCGGAGGCGAGCGTGCGGGCAAGCTCCGCATGGAGGTCGGCGCGGTCCGGGGCCTGCGCCAGCGCACTTCGGTACGCGGATTCGGATCGCGCGAGGTCCTTCGCCTCGAAGGCTGCGGCCCCGAGGAACGAGAGCGCCATGACGCTACGGGGGTCGTCCTTCAGGATGTCCTCGAGAAGCGTCATCCCTCCCGCGTTGTCGCCGGCGTGGAGCTTCACGATCGCGTCGTCGTACGTCGCGAACGTCGCGATGCGGTCCTTCGGATCGGGAAGGGCGAGCCGGTCGCTTCCGGCCGAGCTCCGGCCGGTCCCTCCGAGGTAGCCAAGGCTCCGGAGCTTCTCGCGCACCTCGGGCCCCACGTTGTCCGCGATCGCCACGTCCGTCCCCGCGAGGGAGACGAGATCGCCGCGCATCGCGTCGTCGGTCGAGGCCGGGTCATGCGGCGCCTTCTCGCCCGGGTCGGAGCCGAGGTCGTAGACCTCGGGGCGTGCGGAGAGGATGTACTTGCGGCGCGCGCGCACGAGCGCCTGGGACCCGCTCCAGTCCAGGTTGTAGAAGGGGAAGAGCGTCTCGGCGTACGTGCAGTCGGCCGCCCCGTCGACCGGCAGCGGCCAGAGCGATCGCCCCCGCAAGCCGGGCTTCGCAGGCAGTGCGAGGAGCGAGAGCACGGTCGGCACCACGTCGACGAGCCGTGCCTGCCCCGCGAACCGCGCACCCGGAAGGACGAGTCCGGGCGCGGCGATCACCAGCGGCACGCGCAACGTCGCATCGTAGAGAAAGAGGCCGTGCGTCCGCTCGCCGTGCTCGCCGAGCGACTCGCCGTGATCGGAGACCAGGACGACGATGGTGCTGTCGCGCAGCCCGCGTCCGTCGAGGAAGCTCAGGAGGTCGCCGAGCGCGGAGTCGGCGTAGGCCACCTCGGCGTCGTAGGGATCGGCGATGCGCGACTTCCACGGCTCCGGCGCCGCATAGGCGGCGTGCGGATCGAAGATGTGGACGAAGGCGAAGAACGGGCGCGTCGCGTCCTCGGAGATCCAGGCCTTGGCGCGATCCACGACGTCGGCGGCGCGCCGCTCGGGCGTGAGGAGTACCTGGCCGGACTCGGGGATCGCGTCGTCGTAGCGATCGAACCCCTGCGCGAGGCCGAAGCGGTGATTGAGGACGTAGGCTCCGACGACCGCGCCCGTGCGATAACCGCGCGCCGACAGGATCTCGGCGAGCGTCTCGAAGCGCGCGTCGAGCCGGAACGTGCCGTTGTCCCGCACCCCCAGATCGAAGGGGTAGAGCCCGGTGAGGAGGACCGAGTGCGACGGCAGCGTCAGAGGCACCGACGACCGCGCTTGCTCGTAGAGCACGCCGCGCGCCGCGAGAGCGTCGATGGCCGGCGTGAGGCTCGGCGTGCGGCCGATCCGGTCCGCGCGCAGCGTGTCGATCGACACGAGCAGCACGTTCCTCGGCTTGGGCGGCGGCGCCTCTGGCGGCGTGGAGTGGTTGCAGGCCGAGAGCACCAGCAACGGTAGCGTGGCCGCGATCGTCGCCCTCCGTCGATCGATCCACCGGGTCCTCACATGCGGCTCGTGAGCTCGTCCCCCGCCGGTTCGTGAAGCGAGGATGCTGGTAGGGCGGGGGCTTGTCCCTCGCCGGTTCGTGAAGCGAGGATGTCCGTAGGGCGGGGGCTTGTCCCCCGCCGGTTCGTGAAGCGAGGATGCTCCGTAGGGCGGGGGCTTGTCCCCCGCCGGTTCGTGGGCGCGGGCTCCTAGTCAAGCCCCGCGAGGAACTTCTTCACGAGCGGCTGGTCCGGCTGGATCTCGAGCGACCGTCGGGCCTTCGCCTTTGCCCCTTCCTTGTCGCCGGAACCCGCGAGCGCCTCCGCGAGCGCGTTGAGCGCCTCCGGGGTCTCGCCGCCGGAGGCGATCGCCTTCTCGTAGTTGCGCGCGGCCTCGGCGGGGTCGCCGAGCCCCGCGTACGCGAGCCCGAGGACCATCAGCGCCTGGGAGTCGACGGCGGTCGAAGGCAACTCGACGATCGCGTTCCTCGCGCCGTCGTAGTCGCCGGAGACCACCATGGCGCGCGCGAGGTTCACCTTCGCCGCCGTCATGTCGGGCTCGTAGCCGAGCGCCAGTCTGAACTGCTCCTTTGCGTCCTGGACCTTCCCGCGCGCCAGGAGCTGCATGCCGGCGCTGTTGGCGGCCCTCGCCGGGTCGGCGTTCTCGAAGCTCCTCGCGAGAAGCCGCCCCGGCTGGCTCGGCGACGGGGAGATCGTGACCTTCGTTCGCGCCGATGCGATCTTCGCGGGCGATCCGCTGGGTGGAGCGGTCTCGAGATCGACGAGCACGTCGTAGCTTCCGGCCGGCACGTCGCGCAGCGAGAGCTGCTTCAAGACGGACTGGACGCCGAGCGCGTTCTGCCTGCCCACCGCGAGCGCCTCGGCCTCGTCCTTCACCGTCTTGCCGGAGGACTCGATCCGGTAACGGAGCTTCATCGCGTCGCTCTCCTTCTCGACGTGATGGATCTGCACGAAGAGCGTCGCGGGAGACTGGCTGCTGAGCGCCTGGTCCACGTTCGGCACCATCTCGACCTGATCGTCGAAGACGAAAGGCGCGTAGATGTTGCCGGAGGCGTCGGCCAGGCGGGAGAGCTTGTGCGCGAACACGACGTCCGAGAGCGTGGGCGAGCCGGCGGCTTCCGGGATGGCGATCGGGATGTCGACGATCCCGAGCTTCTGCGAGGAGTCGTCGCGCGCGACGAGGTTCAGGGTGTAGCTCCCCGGCAGGAGCCGCAACCGGTAGCTGTAGAGGAACGGGAAGCCGGCGGTCTTCTCCGCCTCTTCGTCGCTCAGGGAGACGTCGACGTTGCCCGACCACTCGGCCACGATCGGCCCCGTCGCCTTCGGGCCGGCCTCGCGCACCTGGCCCGCGACGAAGAATCCGAAGAACTTCTTCCCCTTGTAAGCGCGGAACGACACTTCCGACGGCGGGATCTCGATCGCCACGTTCACCTCGCGGCGAAGCGCGTCGCTTCCGTAGTACCACTTCGCCATCGCCTTCATCGGGAGGATGCCGTAGGAGAGCGCCGTTTCGACCGATCCCGTCAGGATCCGCTCCACGCCCGTCAGATCGACCCGCGGAGGTTTCTGGACCTCCGCCAGGATCCGTTCGGAGGCAAAGGGCCCGATGCCCGGCGCGAGCCCCCGGATCGCCTCGGCAATGATGTTGGGGAGGTAGCGGCCCGGGTTGAAGTTCTTCTGATCCATCGCGGGCGACGCGGGCGAGACCGTACGAAGCGACTTCACTCCGTCCACGGTCGGACTCCAGAGACGGAAGAACCCCGCCACCCCGGGCTTGAAGAAGAGCAGCGTGAAGCGGGTCGGCAGATCGGGGATGCCGGTGTTCTCGTACTCCCAGACCTCCATGGGCCACCAGTCCGACGAGTTGACGTAGGGGTTCACCTTGGCCGGCGGTCCCATGGTGATGTAGACGCACGACCGATCCTGCCGGAGCACCTTGTAATACTCCCTGCAGTAGGCGACGCGCTTCTCGTGCTCGATCTTGTACTCGTTCTCCGGGGTCGAGGGCACCGGATCGCGGCGGCTCCAGAAGTCCTGGATGAAGAGCTCGCGAAGCTCGTCCGTCCGGAGCCGGAGGAAGACGTCCCGTTCGCGATCGGTGATGATGTAGAGGACATCCTCGTCCAACCACTTCTGGTACCTGGGCGGCAGCTCCTTCTCCTTCATCGGCTTCTCCGGGAGAGGGATGTCTTTCCCGGAAGCGAGCGGCGAGGCGATGAGGAGCGCGAGGATCGAGAGTGCGCGGGATCTCCGGCGGTGCGACATGGGCCGAAGATCCTAACCGAGGGAGCCGTGCGCCGGCCCGACCGTGATCCGAGGATCGCGCTGCCGGCGTCGAGGGACGCCGACAGGCGTTCGATCTCAGGGCGCCGTTCTCCGGGGGCCTACGGCGGGAACGCGGGCGTCGGGCGGCTGCGCCCGGCGAGCCTCCGTCCCGCGCGAGTCACTTCTTCGGCGCCTTCACCCTTTCGACGGAGCGGGATTGTAGGCGATGCGGCGGGCCGCTCCCGGAGGGCTCGGCGCGAGGTCCCTGGCGTCAGCCTGTCACGACGGATGACAGCCTGTCACGGGTGTCGGCCGCCGTCACGTCGTCGATGAGAGCGAGACGACCTTGTCGGCCGAGGCGAGGATCTGCGCGACGCGTGCCTGCCACAGATCGGCGAGGCGCTCGCGATCGGCGGCGTTGGCGCGGCCCAGGAGAGCGGCGGTCATGAGTGGGCCGAGCTCCGAGGAGAACGGGATCCCCGCCGGATCGTACGAGACGTCCACCGACGCGCCCGTGTCCGCGCGCCGGAAACGGATCTTCCGTTCGAGCTTCGGATCGAAGGTCATGAGGCCCCGCCGCTTGTGGCGTCCCATCAGCCCGGCGAAGCCCGTCTCGGGCGCGGCGCCCGTCACCATCGCGATGACCTGCGCCATCGGGCCGGCCGATCCGTCGTCGGGGGCTCCGCCCATCGTGACCTCGATCTGCCCGCGGACCGGTGTCGCATCGCCGTAGAGGCGGCGCAGCGCGGCGAGGGTCATGAGGTACGCCCCGGCCACCGTCGGGCAGGAGTGGCCCGAGAGCTTCACCGCGTCCTCGTAGCCATACCGGAACGTACCGCCGGCCGGGAGGGCGCCGAGGAGCTCCGCGAGGGGATCGGAGAGCTCGATCGCGGGAGCGGATGCGCCGGGATCGATCACGGCGTGGCGTGGAGCTGCGGGCACGCGGCGCGGACCCGGCGCAGGATGGCGTCGACGTCGATGGCGTGCATGCGCCCCGCCTGGCCGAGGGTCACCGCGCGCGAGGGTCCGGCGGAGGACGGGATTCGCAAGGGGCGTGAAACCCGCCTCGATCAGGATCGGGAGCGCCTCGGGGTGGGACGCGACCAGGGCCGCGACGTTGGTACCCGGGTCGATCGGCAGCGTGTGCGCGGGGACGGCCGGCTCGCGCGTCGCGCGGGCCGACGCTCGCAGCGTGGCGAGGAGCGAGATCGACGCGAGAGCGACGCCGAGCGCCGCGACCACGCCCGACACGCCGGAGACGTTCATGAGCCGGGCATCCTTGAGGACCACGACGAGCACCTGCGCCTCGCGCATCAGGACGCCGATCGCGATGAGCGTGCCGCCGAGGCCGTAGGCCGCGCGGTGGCGGAGCTCGGCGCCGGCAAAGACCGGGAGGATGCGGCCCGCCATCGCGAAGATCATCAGTGTGACGAAGCCGAGCGCGAAGGCGTGGCGCGCTCCGTCGTAGAGGAGCCGCTCGCCGGATCCGTTCGCAGCGTCGACGATCCCGTACCAGGAGCCGAGCGCCGCGAAGAGGAGGGCGAAGCCGAAGGATGCGCGGATCATCGGGCGGAACGCGGGATCGGCGCCAGGCAGCCGGGACGGGCCGCCGCTCCAGGGCCGCACCGCGGCGGCGAACGAAGCGACGGCGAGGGCGGTGGCGATGAGCCCGAGGTCTGCGATGCGGGCCCGCGCCGTCGCGAGGCCGAAGGTGCCGAGCGTCGCTCCGATCTGGATGAGGGTCAGAGAGAGCGTCACCAGGCGGTCGCGCGTCCTTCCGAGCTCGAGGAACACGGGGCCGACGCGAAGGAACATGCCCGCGATCCACGACAGCACACCGCCGAAGAGGACGGCGGCGTAGATGGACTGGTTCCACGCGGCAGCGAGGTCGGCATCGCCGCCCGCGAACGCGCCCACCGCGCTCGCGAAGAGGAGGATCGCCGCGACGAGCCACCAGAGCGTGCCCGCGGCGAGGAATCGCTGGAACGGCTCGGGCTTCGTGTGCGCGCGGCGCCACGTCGCGAAGAGCAGCGACGCCCATCCAAGGACCGCCAGGAGCTGGAGCGACGCGCCGAAGAGGAACGACCCGGCGGTCATGGGCAGGAAGCTCCCGAACCGGCCGTACGTCGTGAGCACGAGGCCAGAGAGCGCGAGGTGGAAGGTCGCGCGCGCGATCGCAGGCCTCGCGAGCTCCGTGCCGAGGAAGCGAGGCAGGGCGTGGTAGGAGACTCCCATGACGAAGAGCAGCACGAATCCCCAGAGCTGGGCGCCCGCGTGCGCCCACGTGTGGGCGGGCGGGACGACCCCGAGCGCGAGGTGGATCGCCAGGAGGTTGTAGGCGCCGAAGGTGGCGCCCAGCGTGAGCGTGGACCAGAGCGCGGCCGCGATGAAGGGGCGGAAGACATCGGGCGGCGGTGCGGATGGCACGGCTGCGGCGGGTTCGACGGGCCGCAACGCGGCGTCGTTGAGCTCCGCGAGCAGCGCCGTCACGTCGATGTGATGGACGATCGCGAAGAGATCGATCCTCTCGTCGGGGCCGGCCGATCCGCCGCATCCCGTGAGTCCGTGCTTCTCGAAGACACGGACCGTGCCGGGGTAGCGTGCGAGCACGGCGCGGACCGAGTCGCCGGCGCCGATGGAAACGGCCGGAGCGACCGCCGCCAGGAGCTCCGCGAGGTCGATGCCGCGCAGCTCCGCGGCGTCGCCGAGCGACAGCGCGCCTCCGCAGCAGGTGTCGATGCCGCGCGCGCGAAGCGCGTCGCGCGCCTCCGGGCGGGACAGAAGCAGCTCGGCGATGGTGGTCGCAGGAGTGATGGGGTCCATGTCTCGTCGGACATGCAGCAACGGCGCCAACCGCGCGCGTCCGACTTCCTCGTTGACGGCACGGAATCTGCTTGGCTATCTCCGATGGCCAGGCCGATTCCATGACCGGGCGAGTCCGTGATGTGGCCCTGAGGATCGAGAAGGTCGGAGCCGATCTCGTGTGCCGCATCGATGGAGGACGATCGCACGTCGGAGCGGTGACCCTCGCCTGCTGGGACGGCCGGCGCGCGACCACGCGGCTTCTCGAGGTCGCCGGGCATCGCGAGAGCGATCTGGCGATGCACGCCGCGCACCGCCTGTGCGCCGCCGCGCGGACGACGGTGGTGTGCATCGCGGGATCCACTTCGACGGGCTGGAGCGGCCGGATATCGACGCCATCGTCGATCACGTGACCGGCTTCTGTGACGGCGGCCGCGTGCGATCTCGAGGCGAGGAGGCTATCCAGCGCCCTCGGCGCGGAACGCTCGCGGCGCGCATTCGGTCTGGCGCCCGTCGCCGCGTCGCGTCGGTCGCGCGCTCACTCGCGACGCCGCTCGCCGCGCTCGCCGAGCCCCGGCCCGCCGTCCTTGCGTCCGCCCGGGGGTTCTCGGGAGAGGTGGTCCTCTACGCACCGCTCTATCTCTCGAGCGCCTGCCTCAACGACTGCGCCTACTGCGGCTTCCGCAAGAGCCTGCGCATCCCGCGCAGGAAGCTGTCTCTGGACGAAGCGATCTCCGAGGCCAGGGTCCTCGAGAGCCGAGGCCACCGCACGATCGACCTCGTGACCGGAGAGATCCCGACCGACCGCTTCGTCGCGTACGTCGCGGACGTCGTGACGGCGATCCGGGGCGCCACCGCGATCCGCACGATCAACCTCAACCTCGGAGCGCTCCTGCAGGACCAGCTCGCGCGCCTGCGCGATGCCGGCGCGTCGGCGTATCACATCTACCAAGAGACCTACGACCCCGGGGTCTACGCGGCGGTCCACGGTCCCGGACCGAAGCGCGACATGGCGTTCCGTCTCGCCACCGCGCACCGCGCGGCGGAGGCGGGCTTCGAGAGCGTGGGCCTGGGCATCCTCCTCGGCCTCGCGCCTCTCTCCGAGGACCTCGCCGCGCTCGCGTCGCACGCGGCCCTGCTCCGGAGGACGTTCCCCGCGCTGGGGATCGGGTTCTCGCTTCCGAGGATCCAGGACGTCGAGCTCGGGCCGTCGTTTGCGACTCCCGCGCCGGTCGGCGACGCGGTGTTCGCGCGCGCGGTGCTGTACCTGCGCACGACGTTTCCCCGTGCCCACGTCTCGATCACCACGCGCGAGGCTCCCGCGATCCGCGACGCGCTCATGAGGCTCGGGGCCACCAAGCTGAGCGCCGGCGTCTCGACGGCCCCGGGGGGCTACGGCGCGCCGGAGCGCGCGGGCCAGTTCGCGATCTCGGACCATCGCTCCTTCGACGACGTGGCGCGCGCGGTCCGTGACGCCGGCCTCGAGCCCGTCGCCGCGACGCGCACTAACATGGGACGATGACGCTCGACCTCGTGATCCTCGGCGGGCCCGGATCGGGCAAGGGGACGCAGGCAGAGGAGCTCTGCCGCGCGCTCGAGCTGCCGCACGTCGCGACCGGCGATCTCTTCCGCGATCACGCGGGCCGGGGGACCGAGCTCGGGCTCCTCGCCAAGCCCTACATGGACCGCGGGGGGCTCGTGCCCGACGAGGTGACCGAGGCGATGCTCGAGGAACGGCTG
Organism: Acidobacteriota bacterium; assembly: GCA_046331505.1. Classification (GTDB taxonomy): domain Bacteria; phylum Acidobacteriota; class Vicinamibacteria; order JAXLQT01; family JAXLQT01; genus JAXLQT01. The sequence goes on along the minus strand of JAXLQT010000038.1, from coordinate 17,251 downwards.
GCGCGGCCCGACGTGGCGCGGGGTTTCATCCTCGACGGGTTCCCGCGTACGCTTCCCCAGGCCGAGATGCTCGGTGTGCTCGAGGCCTCTCGCGCGCGGAGCATCCGGGCCGTCCTCTTCATCATGGTCCCGGACGACGCGATCGTCGCGCGCCTGTCGGGACGTCTGATCTGCCGGCGATGCCAGGCGTCCTTTCACGACGAGCACAAGCCCCCGCGAGCGGCTGACGTGTGCGACACCTGTGGCGGGCCGCTGTCCGTGCGCGACGACGACCGTCCCGAGACCGTGCGCGAGCGCCTGCGCACGTTCCACTCGGCGACCGAGCCGGTCGCGGCGTACTACCGAGCCGCGGGCCTCCTGCGCGAGATCGACGGCGAGGGCGCCATCGGCGAGGTCGTGGCGCGCTGCCTCGCCGCGGTGCGGGACCTCTCCTGATGCTCGAGCGGGCGGAGCTCGGTCATCGGGTCGGCAAGCGCGCGTACGAGGCGGCGCTGCCGAAGCTCCGCTCCGATCTCCTGGCCGCCCACTTCGAGCTTCGGGACGAGAAGTTCCCGGTGATCGTGATCGTCTCCGGCGCCGACGGGGCGGGCAAGGGCGAGCTCGTCCACCGGCTGAACGAGTGGCTCGATCCGCGCGGCGTGGAGACGCACGCATTCTGGCGCGCGAGCGCCGAGGAGACGGAGCGGCCGCCCTACTGGCGCTTCTGGCGCGCGATGCCCGGGCGCGGGCGGATCGGCATCTTCTTTGGCTCCTGGTACAGCGACCCCATCGTTCGCAGGGTCTACGGGGAGACGAGGGGGAGGCAGCTCGCGGCGTCGCTCGATCGCATCGTCGCCTTCGAGAGGATGCTCGTCGACGACGGGGCGCTCCTCGTGAAGCTCTGGATGCACCTGCCGAGGAGCGCGCAGCGGCGGGCCCTCGAGAAGCTCGAGCGGAGCGGGCGCATCACGCCCACGGACTGGAAGCACTTCGACCTCTACGATCGTTTTCGCCGGGTCTCGGAGCAGGCCCTCGCGCGTACCCACGACCCGCGGGCGCCGTGGCACCCGATCGACGCGACGGACCGGAGGCACCGAGAGCTCGAGGTGGGGCGGATCCTCCTCCGGTCGCTGCGCGCGCGCATCGACGCGCGTGACGCGAAGCCCCGGAAGGTGCCGGTCCCGGCGGCCCGCGCAGGCTCGCGCGGCGCGCTCGATCGGGTCGACCTCGCGCGAAAGCTGGCCGCCTCCGAGTATGCGGCGGCCCTCGGCAAGCACCAGGAACGGCTGTCTCGCCTCGCGTGGAAGGCGTGGCACCGTCGCCGCTCGATGGTGATCGTCTTCGAGGGCTGGGATGCGGCGGGGAAGGGCAGCGCCATCCGCCGCGTGACGCAGGCGCTCGACCCCAGGCTCTACCGGGTCGTGGGCGTCGCCGCCCCGACCGACGAGGAGCTCGCCCACCACTACCTCTGGCGCTTCTGGCGCCACGTGCCGCGCGCCGGGCGTGCGGTGATCTTCGATCGATCCTGGTACGGCCGCGTCCTGGTCGAGCGCGTCGAGGGCTTCGCGAGCCCGGCCGCGTGGGGGCGGGCCTACGGGGAGATCAACGACTTCGAGGCGCAGCTCGCGGAGGGCGGCGTCATCGTCGTGAAGCTCTGGATCCACCTGAGCCCGGAGGAGCAGCTCCGGCGGTTCGAGGAGCGCAAGCGGATCGCCTACAAGCGGTACAAGATCACCGACGAGGACTGGCGGAACCGCGAGAAGTGGAAGCCCTACGAGAGCGCCGTCGAGGACATGATCGCGCGCACCTCGACCGAGCACGCGCCCTGGACCATCGTCGCGGGGGACGACAAGCGGTTCGCCCGCGTCCAGATCGTGAAGACCATCGTCAAGGGGCTGCAACGGGCTCTGTAGCCTGCCCGCGCAGCTGATCGTGGAGAGCGGGGCCGATCGTTCCACTCCCGGTCGAGGCGTCGCCAGCGAGGCCTGGGGCGGGGTTGCCTCCGGCCTCGTGGCGCTCCCGTCGTCGATTGCTTACGGCGTCGCCGTGTACGCGACCCTGGGCGCCGCCTATGTCGGTTTCGGAGCGCGCGCCGGTGTGCTGGGCGCCATCGCGCTCGGGATCGTGGCGCCGCTCCTCGGTGGCGCGCCGAGGTTGATCTCCGCGCCGTGCGCTCCGGCGGCCGCGGTCCTCGGCGCCCTCGCCGCCGAGCTGGCGGCGCGAAGACCTGGCGGTGTCGATCCCGCGCGGGTCATCGTGCTCCTGACCGTGCTGGCGATCGCGGCGGGAACGCTCCAGGCCCTCTACGGCCTCCTCGGAGGCGGGCGCCTCATCAAGTACATTCCCTACCCGGTCGTCGCGGGGTATCTGAGCGGCGTGGGCGCGCTGATCGTGATCGGGCAGCTCCCCGCGCTCCTCGGCGTCGGGAAGGATCTGGCGCTGCGCGCGGCCCTCGTGGCGCCGCGCACGTGGCAGGCGCCGGCGCTCGTCGTGGCAGCGGTGACCATCGCCGGGGTGCTGTTCGCGCCGCGGTTGACTCGCGCGGTGCCGGCGACGATCGTCGGGCTCGCCGCCGGCGTCGCGACGCACCTCGCGCTCGGGATCTCGAGGCCCGATCTCCTCGACCCCGCCCATTGCAAGCTCCTCATCGGGCCCGTCGGCGGCGGCGGGGGCGGGATCCTCTCCTCGCTCGCCGGGCAGTGGGCGGCACTCGGCGACCTCCGCTCGGCCGATCTCCGCGCTCTTCTGGTGCCCGCGCTCACCCTCTCGGTGCTCCTGTCGATCGACACCCTGAAGACGTGCGTGGTGGTGGACGCTCTGACCAGGAGCCGCCACGACAGCAACCGCGAGCTCCTCGCCCAGGGAACGGGCAACTTCGTCTCCGCTCTCGCCGGAGGGATGCCGGGCGCGGGGACGATGGGCGCGACGCTCGTCAACCTCAGTAGCGGCGGCCGCACGCGCCTGTCGGGATCGATCGAGGGCCTCTTCGTCCTGGCGGCCTACGCGATCGGGGGCGGCCTCATCGCCTGGGTGCCGAGGGCGGCGCTCGGCGGCATCCTCGTGGTGGTCGCGGCGCGCATGTTCGACTGGCGGAGCTTCCGCCTGCTCCGGCGGCGCTCGACCGCGCTCGACTTCGCGGTCATCATGGCGGTCGTCGTCGTGGCGGTGCGCGGCAACCTGATCGCCGCGTCCGCGACCGGGCTCGCGCTGGCGATCATCCTCTTCATCCGCGAGCAGGCGCGCGGGTCGGTGATCCGACGGAAGGTCTCCGGGACGCACCTCTCGTCCAAGCAGCGGCGGTTGCCGGCCGACCGCGAGATCCTCGAGAAGAACGGCGCGCTCACGACGGTCTGCGAGCTCCAGGGGAGCCTCTTCTTCGGGACGGTGGATCAGATGATCTCCGAGCTCGAGCCGGACCTCGCGCGGTGCCGCTACCTCATCCTGGACATGAGGCGCGTGCAGTCGGTCGACTTCACGGCGGCGCACATGCTCGAAGGATTCGAGTCGGCGCTCGCGGAGCGTGGGGGCTTCCTGATCTTCAGCCGCGTGCCGCCGTCGCTCCCCACCGGCCAGGACCTGCGCGCCTACTTCTCGGAGGTCGGCGTCACCCGCCCGGAGCACAGCGTGCTCAGGCTCGAGACGCTCGACGACGCGCTCCAATGGGTGGAGGATCGGATCCTCGCCGAGGCGCGTCCCTCCGCCGTCGCCGAGGACGGGCCGCTCGCGCTTTCCGAGATCGACCTCCTCAAGGGGCTCGATCCGAAGGAGACCCTCGAGCCGCTCGCGGCCTGCGCCGAGGAGCGCGCCATCGACGCGGGCCAGACGATCTTCCGGTGCGGCGACGCGGGCGACGAGCTCTACCTCATCCGCCGCGGCGTCGTGCGGATCGTGCTGCCGCTCGAGGGTGGAACTCACCACAACCTCGCGTCCTTCGGCCGCGGCGACTTCTTCGGCGAGCTCGCGTTCCTCGATCGCGGCAAGCGCTCGGCGGATGCCATCGCCACCAGCGCCACGGAGCTCTACGTGATCTCGCGGGAGCGGATCGACGCGGCGTTCCGCGACCATCCCGCCGGGAGCTCCCGCCTCTTCGCGCGCCTCGCGCGCGCTCTCGCCCTCCGCCTTCGCCGCGCCGACGCCGAGGTCCGGGCGCTGTACGAGTCGTAGGGGCGCGCCGGATCCGATATCAAGATCTTGATATGTTGACCACGAGGTGGGCGTGATGCCGACGATTCGACCCATCTCCGACTTACGGAACAGGGCGAACGAGATCTCACGGATCTGCCACGAATCTGGCGATCCGGTCTTCATCACGAAGAACGGGCGGGACGATCTCGTCGTCATGAGTGTCGCCGCCTACGAACGCGAGCGCGCACGCTTCGAGCTCTACCGCCTTCTTGACGAGGCCGAAGCGGACGTCCGTTCCGGCGACAAGGGCATCGGCGTCAGGGCGATGCGCAAGCTTTTCCGCCGATGAGCGAGCGCGTCCGCATCCTGCGGCGGGCGCGGAGAGACCTCCTCGAGATCCAGCAGTACATAGCGCGGGACGCGCCCGAGGTGGCCGATCGGGTGGTGGACCAGCTTGTCGACTCCATCGAGTCCCTCTCGGCGCTTCCGCTGCGAGGGGCCATCCCCAGAGACGCGAGGCTCAGAAGCCTCGGCTTCCGCTTCCTCCTCCTAGGAAGTCACCTCGTCTTCTCCAGGGTCGTCCGGAGCGAGGTTCGTGTCTATCGGGTCCTTCATGGGAAGCGCGCCTACGCGGGGATCCTCTAGGTACAGGCTGTTGCAACAGGCGCGGTCGATCTGGTCGTACGTACGAACCGGCGGGGGACAAGCCCCCGCCCTACAAGAGCCCATGGGTAGGTGACGGCGTACGAGCTCGACGATCGTCCCTAGCTGGCGCCGGCGCTCGTCAGGAGCTGGATCAGGTCCTGCGCCGATCCGGCGAGGCGGAGCGCGGAGTTCCCTCCCGCGGTCTTCAGGTTGACATTGGCGCCGGCGTCGATGAGCGTCTTGCACACCCTTGCCTGGTTCTTGTGAACCGCGTTCATCAGCGGGGTCCAGCCCTCGCGCGTGGGAGGGGCGTCGACCTGGTCGATGCGGGCGCCTCCGGCGATCAGCGCGCGGACGACGTCGTCGTGGCCCTTGCGCGACGCGATCACGAGCGGCGTGAGGCCGAAGCTCGTCATGCCGTTCGGATCGGCGCCTTTCGCGAGGAGCTCGTTGACGGAGCGTGCATCGCCCGAGTCCGCGGCGATCCCGAGGGGAGTGTCGGGGGCGGGCATCCCGCAGGCGGCGACGATGACGGCGAGGACGGCGAGGACGGGGAGGAATCTCCGGAGAGGCATGGGGGGTACTCCTTTCGTGCGATGCTGGAGCGTAGGAGCGATGCGTGCAGACGACGTGCAATCGTCGCGGATCTTCGAAGGAACGGGCGCCGGCCGCGTGACGCCCACCTCGGATGCCGAGGAGGGCTGGGATGCCTATAGCCGCGGCTGGAGCGGCGCACCGGCGGAGGTGCTCGGAGACGAGTGGTTCACCCCCGAGCAGTGCAGCGCGATCTGGACCGCGTTCGGCGAGCCGTTCGCGAGGCCCGGGAGCGACGCGCTCGAGATCGGACCCGGAGGCGGGAAGTGGAGCCGCCGGATCGCCGCCCGGTGCGGAGCGCTCGCCGTTGCCGACGTGTCCTCGGAGATGCTCACCAGGACCGCGGCGCTTCTCGGAGATCGCGTGCGGGCGGTGAAGCTCGACGGTACGGGCTTCGGGCCCCTTGCCGACGCCTCCTTCGATTTCGTCTGGGCGTTCGACGTCTACGTCCACCTCGACCTCGAGGACGCATGGCGCTACCTGAACGAGACGCGGCGCGTCCTCCGGCCGGACGGGCGCGCCGTCGTCCACATGGCGGATTTCCTTTCCGCCGAGGGGTTCGCGCAGTTCCAGCGCGAGGCGCCCCAGAGCCTCGGGCGAGCGAAGTGGTTCTCCCGCCTTCGCTGGATGACCGATCCCATCGCGCGCCGCCTCGCCGATGCGGCAGGCTTTCGGGTCGTCGCCGCGGACGGCGCCTCCGGGCCGAAGCTCGCGCCGCGCGACCTCCTGTACGTTCTCGCGCCGAAGGCATGAAGCTCCGGGCGGCGGCCTACGATCGTCCCTTCGACCAGTTCGAGCGTTATCGCGCCGTCGGCGCGATCCTCGAGCGATTGCTGCCGCGTGGCGCGCGCGTGCTCGACGTCGGGGGCGAGCCGGGGCTGCTCGAGGACTTCCTCGAGGGGGCGGCGATCACGGTGCTGAACCGCACCGTCGCTCCGTTCGCGCCGCGGGCGGCGAGAGGCGATGGAGCGGCGCTCCCGTTTCGCTCGGGGACCTTCGATGCGGCGATCGCGTGCGATGCGCTCGAGCACGTGTCGCCCGCGAAGCGGACGGCGTTCGTCGACGAGCTCCTTCGGGTGGCCTCGCGGACCGTCGTCATCGCGTCGCCGTTTCACGATCCCGCCGTCCTCCGCGCGGAAGCCGACGTGCGGGAGGCGCTCGCGCCGGCGGGCATCTCCTATCCCTACCTCGAGGAGCACCTCGCGCTGGGCCTTCCGGATCTCGGCGCCGTCTCGGGAGCGCTCGCGACCGCCTGCCGCAGCGTCGCGACGCGCGGCAACGGACCGCTCGGAGCGTGGGTGCCGATGATGACGCTCTCGCTTCTCGGGCTCGCAGACGAGGGGCTTGCCGGCCTCGTGCCCGCGGCGTGGCGCCTCTACAACCGGGGGTCCACGATCGCGTGCAGCGGACCGTCTTACCGCACGATCCTCGTGGGCGACAAGACCGAGCCGTCCGCGGCCGACAAGCTCGCGCCGCTCGCGGACGAGGAGGGCGCGCGTCCGCCGGGCGCCGGGGACGTCGCCTCCCTCGTGACGGAGCTCCGGCGCCGTCTCGGTCTACGGCCGGTCTCCGACGCGGCCCTGCTGTTGCGTCAGATCGCGCACCTGACCTCCGAGCTCGCGCGGGAGGCCGGAGAGACCGCGGCGCTTCGCCGAGAGCGGGAGCGTCTCGAGGGGCACGCGCGCACCCAGGCGTCCCACATCGAGGACCTCGACACCGATCGCGCGGAGCGCGCGACCTACGCGCGGCGGCTGGAGGAGGAGCTGGCCGCAGAGAAGGCGCGCCGGGACGAGGAGATCTCCTCGCGGGACGCGGCGATCGCGTCGCGCGCCGGCGAGCTGGTCGCGACGCGCGCGGAGTATGCGCGCCTCGAGGGCTACGCGCGCGACCTGGAGCTGAAGATCCGCGAGCTCGATCGGCGCGTCGAGGAGATGGGACTCGATCGCGCCCGCGCCGAGGACGTCATCCGCGATCGGGACGCGGCGCTCCAGTCCACCGAGGGGAGGCGCCGGGAGATCGAGGCCGCCCTCGGCGAGAGGGAGGCCGCCCTCGGCGAGAGGGAGGCGGAGCTCCGCGCGGCGCGCGATCGGATCGAGGCGCTGCGCGTCCACGCCGAGAACCTGTCCGGCATCCTGGAGCGCGTGTCGGCATCGATCCCGAACCGGCTGTTGCGCCGGCTTCGCGGAGGCGGCGGGTGAGGATCGCCTACCTCGTGCACCAGTATCCTCCCGAGAAGGAGGCGGGTACGGAGGTGCACACCGAGCGCCTGGCGCGCGGCATGGCGGAGGCGGGCCACGAGGTGTACGTGCTGACGGTCAGCCACGACCGCAGGCGCAGGCGCTTCGGTCACCAGGACGAGCGGCGGGGGCGCGTCATCGTGCGCCGGCTCTTCTTCGATCCCCGTCTCGCCCCCAACCCCTTCCTGTGGGAGATGCACAACCCGACCCTGCGACCCTTCGTCGCGGCGGCCCTCGCGGCCTGGCGGCCCGACGTCGTGCACGTGACGCACGCCGCCTACCTCTCGGCGGCGGCGATCCGCGCGGCGGCGGACCACGGCGCGCCGGTGGTCTTCACGCTCACGGACTTCTGGCTCCTGTGTCCGACCGTCCAGCTCCTGCGTCACGACGGGACGCTCTGCCGGGGGCCCGAGCCCGGCGTGTGCCAGAGGTGCATGACGCGGGACGGCTACTCCGCCTACTTCGGCGTCATGCCCGGCCGTGCCGCGTCATCCGCGTCATCTGACCGGGCAATCGAAGAGCTCGCGGAGCCGTCGGACGACGCCAGGTACCGCGTCGTCGAGGAGCGCCCGCGGCTCCTGCGCGAGGCGTTCGACGGGGTCGCTTTGGCTCTCTCGCCGTCGCGGTTCCTGAAGGAGCTGTTCGTCGCGCAGGGCTACCCGGAGTCGCGGATCGAGGTGCTCCCCCATGGGGTCGATCGGATCGCGCCCGAGGCGCGTTCCCGCGCCGATGACGGGGCTTTCCATCTTGGCTACATCGGATCGATTGCGCCGAAGAAGGGCGCCCACGTCGCGATCCAGGCGGTCGAGGCACTGCCTTCCGGCAGGCGCACCGTGCTCCACCTCCACGGAGACGATACCGCGGACCCGGCCTACGCCGCGCAGCTCCGCGAGCTCGCGGGGAGCGACGAGCGCATCGTCTTCCATGGACCGTTTCCGAGGGAGCGTGCCGCCGGGGTCTTCGGATCGCTCGATGCCGTCGTGATGCCGTCGCTCTGGTACGAGAACGCCCCGCTCGTCCTGCGCGAGGCCCTGGCGAGCGGCATCCCCGCGATCGCGAGCGGGATCGGCGGCATGGCCGAGACGCTCCAGGAGGGCGGCGGGCTCCTCGTGCCGCCGGGGGATCCGCAAGCGCTGGCCGTCGCCATCGCGCGGCTCCGCGACGATCTGGATCTCCGCGCCAGGCTCGTCGCGGGCGCGCCGCCCATCCCGACGTGCGAGGAGGAGCGCCACGCGATCCTCGCGGTCTACCAGCGGCTCGTGAGGCAACGGGAGGCGGCCATCGCATGACGCGCCGCGTCTCCGTGGTCATACCGACGCTCGACGGCGGCCCGCTCTTCCTCCGCGTCATCGCGGCGGTGCTCGACCAGCGGGCGGAGCCCTTCGAGGTGATCGTCGTCGACTCGGGATCCAGAGACGGCACGCTCGAGGCGCTCGCGTCCCTGCCCGTGCGCGTGCTCAAGGTCCCGCGCGCGGCGTTCGATCACGGTCTCACGCGCAACTTCGGCATCGGCATGGCCGAGGGCGAGATCGTCGCGCTGCTCGTGCAGGACGCGCTGCCCGCGTCCGAGCGGTGGCTCGCCGGGCTCGTCGCGGCCCTCGACTCGGAGCCCCGGGCGGCGGGAGCCTACTCCCGCCAGATTCCGAGGCCCGAGCATCCGGCGTTCGTCCGCGTCCCCTTCGAAGCCTACGCCGCCTCGTCGCCTGAGCGGCGCGTCCAGGAGCTCTCCCACGAGAGCTGGGAGGCGATGGCCCCCGCCGAGCGCCTGCGCGCCGCCACCTTCGACGACGTGGCCTCGGCGGTGAGGAAGAGCGCCTGGCGCGACCACCCCTCGCCGCGGCGCGCTTCGGCGAGGACCTCGAGTGGGCGCGCCGCGTCATGCTCGCGGGCCACCGCATCGTCTATGCGCCTGCCTCCGCGGTGATCCACAGCCACGACCGCGGAGCTCTCCACGAGCTCCGTCGCGCCTACGCGTGCCACCGGACGCTCCACGCCCTCTTCGGCCTCCGCCTCGTGCCCGATGCCCGCTCGCTGGCCCGCGGGATCCCGGCGGCCGTGCGCGGCCACGTGTCGCAGGTCAAGAGCGATCCCGGTCGGGCTCGTGGAGACGTCGCGCGTGCGGCGCTCCACGGCGTCGCGTCCGCCCTCGGCCAGTACCTCGGTCCCCGCGCCATTCGAGCCCTCGACGCATTGCTTTCGGCCTGAGGCCCGGGCCGGTCGCCAATGCCGACGGACTCACGGCGTTGGACCTTGGGGCCTGGGGAGCCGGAGGACTTCGATGCCGTCGGCGGACTGCACGACCGCGCAATCCCGCAAGAGCTCCTCGAAGCGCGCCCGCTCCTCGGGGGTCCACGAGTAGAGCGCGCGCCGGTCGGGATCGTCGAACGCTCCCACGAGGAGCACGACGTGCGTGAACCCCGCATCGCGCATGTGCTGCCCGATCTGGCCGGCGGACGTCGCGCCTCGGGCGAGGGTCTGGGCGACCGGTGTGTCGCCGAAGCTCGAGAAGACGTAGGGCTTCTCGAGGTAGTAGGGCTCGTGGATGCCGATCACCGCGACCTTCCCGACGTCGCTCCGGGAGTTCAGGTAGTCGAAGGCCTTCTGCGCGAGCGCCATGCGCGCGAGGTAGTGCGCGCGATCCTCGCGGCCGAAGAAGTGTGCCATCGGGTCGAAGAGGTGAAGCGTCACGAGCACGGTCATGGACAGGCTCAGCATCACCACGGCCGTCATGAGACCGATGAGGATCGCGCGCAACCGCCCCTGGACCGCGGGGGCCTCGTGGATCGCGGCGGCCGCCGCGGCGAACGCGACGAACGAGAGGGCGAGAAGGGATCGCGACTTCGCATGGAACATCACCGCCCACGCGATCGCCACGAGGAGCGCGAAGGTCCTGACGAAGCCTCCCGCGGCGCTCCGGAGACGCCTGAAGAGGAACGGGAGCACGAGGATCGGCATCACGCCCGTCTGGTTCTCGACGAGGGGGTGCAATAGCGGGATCGTCACGGGGAACAGGGCGTAGTGGACCCAGGTGAAGCGCGGCATCTCCCACCGGACGTTCGCGTCCCTGAAGAAGGCGGCGCAGGTGTCGGACCAGTAGGGACTGTGGAAGATGCCATTGGCGAACGGGTAGAGCGGGTTCCCCGTGAAGGCCCAGTTCTTGACGGTCCAGAGTGCCGCGATCGGGAGGGCCGCCGCCGCGAAGGCGAGGGCGTGGCGCGCGCGCCAGCCGCGGCCGAGGATCGCCCAGGCGAGGAGCGGAGCGAGGGCGACTCCGTAGAGGAGGAACGTGTACTTGGTGAAGGTCGCGAGGCCGAACATCGCGCCGGCCGCGAGGCACGGCGTGGCGGAGCGCGCCGCCGACGCTTCGTGATCGGCGAGGAAGGCGATCGCGAGCAGCAGGTCGAGGACGAAGAAGAAGTCGTTCCACGCCCACCCCATGTGGATCGCCGCGACAGGCATCGAGATCGCGAGCGCCGCCGGTAGCAGTACCGGTGCGCCCGGGCTGACCTTTCGCGCGATGAGCCCCGCGGCGGCGAGGGCGCCCAGGCCCACGAGGAAGTGGATGCCCTTGCAGACGATCTCGTCGCCCCAGAGGGCGAGCACCGGCAGGTAGGCGTACTCGGCGAGGCACGGGTAGTCCGACTCGACGAAGTCGGGGAGGCGGTCGATGCGGCCGTGCTCCAGGTAGATCCTCGGGATGAGCAGGTGGTAACCGAGAGCATCGGTCGAGGCCTCGGGGGCCGCCACGAACGGGACGAGCACCGCCACGAAGAGCAGGATCACCGCCGCGCCCCACGCGTTCCAGGGATCCAGGGAGGGCAGGGCGTCGGGGAGCGCCTTTCGACCGAGGATCGCCAGGAGCAGGAGCCCGGCCGCGTGCCAGGCGACGAAGGCGGCGATCGAGAAGGAGCCGGCGATGCCGAGCACGAAGGCGAACGTCCCGGTCTCGCCGATCCCGATCGCGAGGGCGGCGAGCGTCCGCTGCAACCGATCGCTCGACAGGCGCGAGGCGATCGGCAGGCCGAGCCCGATCCACGAGAGCACGACGACCGCCGCGATCAGGAGCGGTTCCACGCTCCGCGCGACGGCCGCCACCGGGGGCATCAGGACGATCGACGCGACGGCCGCTGCCGTGCCGGCGAGGACGGCCAGCCACGCGGGGATCCTGCCCACGACGGCAAGTTATCATCCAACAATGGCGTCTGGCGCCGCGAGAGCTTGACGGACGCCCGTTCCGGAGACAGGCGCTTCTGGATCGCGACGATCGCCGCGGTCGCTCTCGTGACAGGCCTCGAGCTCGCGCTGTTACGGTCGCTTGCCGACCGGGGCAGCTTCGCGAAGTACCCTTACTTCGCCGATCGCGTCCTCGCGGGGGACGTTCCGCGCGCGCGCCTCGGAGACCTGAGCCCCGGTTATCTCGCGCTGATGGTGGCGCTCCGCAAGCTCGGACTCGAGCCGGGGAGCATCGTGGCGCTCAGGTCGCGATGTCGGGCGCCGCGGCGCTTGGCGCCGCATCGGTCGCGCACCGCATCGGCGGTCGCCCGGCGGCGGCCCTCGCGGCGTTCGTCCTCGCGAGCCGCACGGCGCTCGTGAACGCCGCGGAGCTCGAGCCGGAGTCGGCGATCCTCCTCGCCGAGAGCGCCGCTCTGGCGCTCGTCGTGGGGCCCCGCGGATCGAGACGCCTCTTCGCGGCCGGGCTCTTCTCCGGGGCGGCGGTGATCCTCCGGCCGGTCGCCGTGCTTCCGCTCGCCGGCCTCGCGTGCTTCCGGTCGATCAAGGATGGCGGCGGGGCCTCGCACGCGCGGCGCGCGTTCCCGCTCGCGCTCGCCGCGGGGCGGAGATACCCGTGCTCGGCATCGCGGCGTGGAACCGCGCGTTGACCGGAAGCGTCCTGGTGATGAACCCGGGCACGGTCTTCTACGAGGGGATGAACCCGTCCGCGAGCCCGTGCGGCGAGGCGGAGCCGCGGATCGTGAAGGACGTCGAGGCGACCCTCTCCGAGCCGGATGCGCTCCACGTCGCCTACGAGATCGTCGCGGCGCGCGCCACGGGCGGGCCGCGCGAGCCGCGCGCCACGAACCGCTTCTGGACCTCGCGCTCGGTCGCCTTCGCGAAGGCGTTCCCGCGCCGCGCGTCGTGGCTCGTCGCGTCCCGCGCCGCCGTGCTCGCGGGAAACCACGAGGTCTTCGATCTCGCCACCCAGCGCCGCAAGTGGATCGAGCTCGAGCGCTACCCGCTCGTTCCGTTCGGGACGATCTTCTCCTGCGCGCTCGCGGGCGCGTGGCTCTGCCGGCGCCGCCCGCCCGCATCGCCACGCTGGTCGACGCGGTGTGTCTCGCAGCCGTGCCCATCGCGTTCTACGTCATCGCGCGGCAGCGAAACCCCTCGTGACGCCGCTCTCGGTGCTGGGCGCGGCGGGCATCGTCGAGATCGCCCGCTGCCTCCGGGACGGACGCGCGGCGCTCGGGGCCGTCGGGCTCGCGGTCGCGATCGCGGCGATGGCCGCGACGGCGATCGACGGCGCGGCGCAGCGCGAGGACCGGCGATCGTGGGACGCCGCGGAGAGCGCGCTCGCGGAGCAGAGGGAGAGCGAGCGCGCCGCTGCCGCGGGCGATCGGGTCGGCGCCTTCACGCACGCGGCGCTGTCGGCGACCTGGCAGACGCCGGACGCGACGCTGCTTCCCGCCGGGTGCTCGCCGACGCGGCGCTATCCAGCTCGCGCGCGCGGACGAGCCCGAGCGCGGGTTCGACCTCGCGGTCGCGCTCCTCGCCGCGTCGTACTGGACGGATGCCGAGCTCGTGCTCGCCGGGCTCGAGGCCGGCGGATACCGTCCCTACCGCGGCAGCCTCACGGCGGGCTCGGTCGCCTACCACCACGCGCGCGCTCTCCTTCACCTGGGACGTTCCGAGGAAGCGCGCGCTGCCCTCGCCCGCGCCGAAGTCGAGGCGCCAGGCGATGCCGGCGTTCTCGCGCTGCGGGAGGCCCTCGGCGGCGAAGACGCGGCGCGCCAGGCGACGGCGCTCCTGGCGGTGCTCGTCGATCCCTTCACCGCCGATCTCGCGCGGGCGCGGGCCGCCCTCGACCTGGGTCGTCGCGCGGATGCCGAGCGGATCCTCGGCGCGCTCCAGGGGCGCATCCCCGAGTGGAAACGCCCCGCGATGGAGCTCGACGCCCTTCGCGAGGACCGGGACGGCGGCTGATGCCCACGGTGTCCGTCGTCATCCCGGCCTACAACGAGCACGAGTCGATCGAGGGCGTGATCGAGAGGGTGCTCGCGGCCCCGTTGCTCCCGGGCTTCGACCGGGAGGTCGTCGTCGTGGACGACGGCTCCGTCGACCGGACCTGGGAGCGGCTCCAGCGCTTCGCCCACCGGGCCGACGTGCAGATCCATCGCTCGGCCACCAACGCCGGAAAGGGGAGCGCGCTCCGCATCGGGATCGAGCGCGCGCGCGGGGACGTCGTGCTCGTCCAGGACGCGGACATGGAGTACGACCCGGACGACTACCCGAAGCTGCTCGCGCCGATCGCATCGGGCCAGGCACGCGTCGTCTACGGCTCGCGCTTCCTCGGATCGATCCGGGGCATGGAGGCAAAGTACTGGCTCGCGAACCGCATCCTGGCGCTCCTGGTGCGCGTCATCTATGGCTTCCCGATCACCGACGAGGCCACCGCCTACAAGGTCTTCGACGCGAAGCTCCTCAAGGGCATCCCCCTCGAGTGCCGGGGCTTCGAGTTCTGCCCGGAGGTCACGGCGAAGCTCCTCCGCGCGGGCGAGAGGATCGTCGAGGTGCCCATCCGCTACGAGGCGCGCACGGTGGCTCAGGGAAAGAAGATCCGGTGGCGCGACGCCGCGATCGCGGCGTGGACCCTGGTCAAGTACCGCTCCTGGAGTCCCGCGAAGGCTGTGCGATGATTCCGGCGAGGAGGCCGTCGATGGCCAAGACGATGTCCGTGCTCGAAGAGAACATCCTGAAGGCGAAGGGCGTGACCGCGGCGCAGATCAAGAAGATGGCCGCCGCCGGGATCCGGAGCCGCGCGGACTTCGCCACCGTGGGCGACGCGGCGACGCTGGCGGAGCTCTCGGGCGCCTCCGCGGCGGTGGCCGCGAAGGTGATGGAGTGGGCCCTCGGCAAGGCGGGCCCGCTCGTCGTGGAGTCGTCGGACGTCGTCTACTGCGTCCACTGCCGGAGCCGCCAGCCCAAGGACTACAAGAGCGGCGATCTCTGCACCGCCTGCGGAAAGCAGGCGGAGCCGGTCTTCGTCTGCTTCTGGTGCTCCGCCTCGGGTCCGGGGAGCTACTGCCGCGCGTGCGGAGCGGAGCTGGTGCCGACGGGCGAGCTCGAGCTCGCGGTGCTCCTGAAGCGCGACGGGTTGCCCAAGGACGAGATCCCGCGCCGCCTTCGCGCGATGACCGCCGCGGACAAGGACGCGCTCTGGGGTCGCGTACGCCGAAGGTAGCCAGGGGCGCCGCGCGTTGAGGGCAACCTGCGAGCGCTGCGGCGCGCCGCAGCCTCGCGACTGGAAGGCCGGCGACCTCTGCACGAGCTGCGGCGGCGCGGCGCGGGCGGAGACGCGGTGCGCCGCGTGTACGGTGGCGACGCCCGAGGGCAAGTTCTGCCGGGCCTGCGGAGCCCCGCTCGTCCCGCGCCATCTCTACGGCGCGGCGCGCATGCTTCGTGCCGGGGGGGTCGACAGCTTCGATCTCGCGCGGCGTGTCCTCGAGCTCGACCCGGATCTCGCCGGCGACCTGACGCGCCGGTTCGAGGCTCAGCACGCCGTCGTCCTGCGCTGCGTGGATGCGGTCGCGCGTCTCGACGAAGGTCTCGTGCTCGGGGGACATGCCGCGCGGCTCGAGGCGGAGCTCTTCCCGAGGCTGCCTCTGCCCGCCGGCGGGCTGGAAGCGCTCGGCGATCCCGCGGCGCTGCCGCTCCACGCGACGCTCGCCGCTCTCCACGCGCTGCGGCGCGAGGGGCCGGCGCGCGAGACGTTCCGCGCCGCGCTCGGGGCACTCGGCGCCCCAGATCCCGAGATCGCCGCGGAGGCCGCGCTCGTCCTCTGCGATCCGCGCACGCGCCTCCAGCCGTTCTGCTACGAGGTCGACGCGCGCGCGATGGCCTCGGCGCTGGAAGGCATCGACCTTCCGGCACCCGCCGCTGCCTGGAGGAGCGCGGTCCTCGCGCGTTCCGGAGCGGAGGGCGTCGACCTGTCGGCGGCGCTCGCGTCGACCGACGGCATGCTGGCGCTCGAGGCCGCGGTCGCGAGCTCGGCTTCCACCGCGATCGCCGGCTTCCTCGATCACGAAGACGAGCAGGCGCGCGCCGTTGCGGCGTTCGATCTGGCGGCAAAAGGCGACGCGCGCGTCGCGCGCTTCCTCGACGAGGGGCCGGAGCTCTTCCGGCACGAGGTGCTGCGCCGGCTTCCCGACGAGCTGCCGCCTGGTCTCTTCGGACCGGTGCTCCGGGCGCTGGAGCGAGGTGACGAGGGCAGCCGCGAGTCCGCCGCCTGGAAGCTCGCGCCGCTCCTCGACGAGGCGAGCGCCGATCGCGTGATCGCCGTGGCCGCGCGCGCGAGAGATGGCCGCGTGCTCAACGCCCTCCTGCGCGCCGGCGGGATGCCCGTCGGGGCCGCCGTGCTGCGCGGCATCCACGACGCGTGCCTGTTCGCGCTGCCGTGGACGGCGGACGCGCTGCGCGACGCGGTCCGGGCGGCACGCGTTCCGGCCGATGCGGTCGCGGATCTGCTCGAGCGAGCATCCGACGAGGATCGGCTCTGCGGCATGCTTGCCCTGGCCGAGGAGCTTGCGTCTACCGGCGGGGGACAAGCCCCCGCCCTACGGTCAACCGGCGGGGGACAAGTCGCCGACGTACCGTCGACCGGCGACGTGGCGCGCAGGATCGATCGCGCGATGACGCGCGCCGCCTTCTCGCCGCTCGGGAGCAAGGCGCGCCTGGCGGCGGCGTGGGCACTCTACCGATCGGCGCGGGCGCGCGGCGAGCGGGATCCGCGCTACCGGCTCGATCTGGCCGGGGCGCAGGACGTGTTCGGCGGCGCCGACGCGGCCGTCGCCGCGCTCCTCTCCGTGCTCGACGACGACGCCACGCTGCTCGAGGTCGGCTACTACGACTGGCTCGCGGGGCTCCTTTCGGACGCGTCGACGGATCTCTTCGCCGCGGCACCCGACCTGTCCGTGCCGGCGATCGCGAGCCTGGAGCGGGTCGCCGCCGACGATCGGTTCTGGGCGATGCTCCGCTCGGCGGCGCGCGGTCTCGCGAGCCGGATCGCGGCCGGCACGGGCGTGTAGGATGGCGACGATGACGCGCGTCGTCCTTTTCCTCCTTGCGATGAGCGCGCTTCCGGTGCTGGCGGAGGAGCCCGAGGTCTGGTACGAGCTCGTCCTCGCGGAGCACCTGGCGAAGCCGGACGCCGAGCGGTCGATGAAGGAGGCGTCGCGCAAGCTCGCGATGTCTTTCGCGCCGGAGACCCTCGCCGATCCGCCCGGCGAGCTGCTCTTCGCCGGGGAGATCCTCTGCGTCCAGGTGGAGGACGACGGCCGCTTCCGGCTCACCGCCGATCTCGACCAGGTGCGATCGAAGGTGGAGTCGGTCAGGAGCCGCGTCCTGCCGGTGTTTCCCGCGGCCGAGGTCCGGCAGGTGGCGCGCGACCCATACGC